>DAOMOK010000074.1:0-1876 GCA_035444285.1 Chloroflexota bacterium | reverse complement strand
GCGACGCCCCCTCCTACTGCCGGTCAACGCCCGAAATGACCGCCTGCTTCTGCGGGCGGTTTTTTTTATTGCCATTTGCCACCATGATAATGGGTTCGCTACACTTATTGATGAATGACGGACAAGAGCGCATAATCTTGTCCATCGAAGCGCAAAGTGGCAATGCATACCCAAAACAAGGAGGAAACAGGATGGAGTACCAATTGTTAGGACGCACCGGCGTCCCCGTCAGTAAAATCTGCCTGGGGTGTATGAATTTTGGCTGGAAAACGGCGGAGGCCGAGTCGGTGGAGATCATTGATAGGGCACTGGAGAGGGGGATCAACTTCGTAGACACGGCCAATGTCTATGCCCGTGGTGAGAGTGAAACGATTGTGGGCCAGGCACTTAAACGTAATGGCAAACGTGAGCAAATTGTCCTGGCCACAAAAGTCCACGGCCGTATGGACGATGATGACATCCTGGCTGCCGGGAACAATCGGCGGCATATCATCGCCCAATGTGAAGCCTCCCTCAAACGCCTGCAAACCGATTATATTGACCTCTACCAGATACACCGCCCCCGCGCCGACACGCCCATTGATGAGACGCTGCACGCCCTGGATGACCTGATTCGGGCCGGCAAGGTGCGCTATATCGGCACCAGCACCTTTCCGGCATGGCGGGTGCTGGAATCGTTGTGGGTGGCTAAAGAATTGGGCTTAAACCGCTTCATCAGTGAGCAGCCGCCCTATCACCTGTTAGATCGCAGCATTGAACGAGAACTCGTCCCCCTGGCGCAGACCTATGGCCTGGCCATCTTGCCCTGGTCGCCTCTGGCGCGTGGTTTTTTGACAGGCAAGTATCGGCGTGGCGAAGCAATCCCTGGCGACAGCCGCCTGGAAGGAGATATGACCGGCCCCTTCCAAAAACGCACGCAGCAGCACTTTAGCGAGCGGGCATATGATCTGTTGGCGGTAGTGGAAGCGCTGGCGGCGGAGAAAAATTGCACGCCCAGCCAGGTGGCTCTGGCCTGGGTCATACAGCGCCCCGGCATTACCAGCGCCATCATTGGACCGCGGACGCTGGCTCAGTTAGAAGATAATTTGAGCGCTTTAGATGTAGAAATCACGGCGGTGGATAACGGCCGTTTGGATCAGGTGGCGGAACCGGAATTAGCCATTGTGCCCTATTATCATGGCAGTATGATTGACTTCAAACCGTCACAATTTAGCTGGCAATAATCCATTGACTGTCTGGTTCTTGATAGAGGACATCTGCGGCTCACAACATGATCCCTCAGTAGTTGATTTGCACTAACCCCAGCCGCAAACATTCAACCAACGCCCCATTGAGACTGGGTGTGTCCAAGGTGCGGAAGACGGCGCTCAGATTGTTGCGTAGTGTAGACTCGGCAATGCCCAACAGGTCCGCTATCTGGGAGATCGTCAGGTGCGGGTTGTCGGCTATCGCCTGCATGTAATCTATGCGCCGTTTTGTTAGCAGGGGCGTCTCCTCGATTGTCAGACTATACGGATACAATTTCTCATGCAGCGCCGGACTTAAAAGCAACTTCTGTTTCCTGGCAATATCCACAATCGCCTGCGTCAATGCTGCACAGGAATTCATCGCTTCGTCCTTGAGCATAAAACCGCTGGCGCCGGCGTGTATCACGGCCCGTACCAGCACATTGTGAGCATACCGGCACAGGACGAGGATGTTGGCCTGGCAGGTCTGCACCAATCCTCGAATGGTATCGCAAACAGACAAAGCTGTGCCGGATGGCTTCTCGCCGGTGATTGTATTGAGGCCAAGCAGTAGAACGTCCGGGTGATGTTCGCGAGCCAGTTGGCGGGCATCGGCCTCCGTCGTCCCTTCGGCCACAATTTCAATCTGG
>DAOMOK010000073.1:0-1987 GCA_035444285.1 Chloroflexota bacterium | reverse complement strand
ACTGACCGCTCGCGGTTACCGGCCGGAGATGGTGCGCGATTTTATCGGCGATATGGCCGCTTTGCCCGGCGTGCTGGTGGTGCCGCAGACAACGGCGGTGGGAACAACCGCCGTTGCCCCCACCGCTGCTGGTTCGACGACCGTTGCGTCTCAGGAAATTCAGGAAGGATAAGGAGGCAGCCATGAAACAGCGAATGCTCTTATTGACTTTGTTCTATGACCCCGCCGTCGTCAGCCTTGATGCGATTAACGATGGCGCGGGACCGATCACCGAAGAGGCCTTGTTTGCCAGCATTGAAGCGTGTGTAACCCAGGGTGGGGTTGTGCGCGTTAGCCATGTGGAGGCTGACCTGGTGCGCCTGGCCTGTGGCCAAAACGGATCTGCCCCGGCGCATGAATGGGTGGGATTGACATTCGTGCCGGTCCAGCCAGCCACAGAGGAAGTCATCATCATGGAGGATGTGGTAGATGCGTATTAGACAGATTTTTAGCCTATGTGGCCTCATCTCTGGCTCTTTTCTGGTGTTGGTGGCCTTCGCCGGCCAGACACGGGCCCAGGCTGGCGGCCCAAATCCAACACCGATAGTTATCACCCTGACGCCGGAACTATCGGCAACACCTGATGAGCCAACGGCCGTGCCCAGCCCAACAGGTGATGGTTCGTTGTCATCCGATCGTTTTGAACCGAACGACGATCCCAATACAGCTACCGAGATCAGTTGGCAAACCGAGCGGGGCCTGACACTGATTGGCGACGACGTAGACTACTTCACCGGTTATCTCAAAGCCGGCCAGATGATACGGGCCAGCACCTTCGTTTACGGGGGGCTGGATACCCGCCTCAAGCTGTACTGGCAGGGGCAACTGGCGGCGGAAAACGATGATCGCTCGCCATCAGACGTAGGCTCGACGGTAATATTTACGGCCCCGGCCGACGGCTGGTATGTGGCTCTGGTGGAGAAAGTGACCATTTATGATGGTGTTTATGACCTGGAAACAACTTTGGCCGAACCCACAACCACGCCCACAGCGGCGCCGACTTTAACGCCCACGCCCACCCCGACCGCTACGCCATCCCCCACACCCATGATGCAGCCCGACCTGGCTGAGCCGAACAATACGCCAGAAACAGCCTGGCCGGCCACACCCGGTTTGCGCGGTACCTACACCGTCGGCGCCGGCGACGTGGATTATTTCACCTTTATCGCCAAAGCAGGCAGCCGTTATGCCTGCGAGACGGTGACCGAACAGGTAGACACGCTCTTAACCGTTGCAGGGATTTCATCAGTCATCGGCGTCAACGACGACCGCAGTGTGGGGCGGGTGGATTCTCACCTGACCTGGACGGCCGTCGCGGAACAGCCGGTCGTTGTGAAAGTCGAAGCCCGCGGCGGCAGCTTCGGCCAGTATGAATTTGTCTGCCAACAGGCGCTGCCGTCACCTATGCCGCCGCCACCGGCCTTACCAATGCCATCTGCACCAGTCGTCACGGCGCGTGACCCTTTGACGCCGACGGCCAGCCTGACCACTACCGGCCGCATTTCTCTCACGGTGCAGCATGTCGGCCAGGTGCAGCCGCCCATAACGACACCAACAACGCACATCCGCCTGCTCGTTTACTACGACGCCAACAACGACCGGCAGCCTGGCCCCGGCGAAGGCATTGCCAACGTCAGCGTCTTGGCGGTGAATGTCCAGGGGCAGCCCATCGCCCGCATCTTCACCAACGCTCAGGGTGAAGCCATCTTCAACCTGGCCAGTGAAGCGATCTCCCGTGTCATTGTGCCCTTTGTGCCCGGCTGGTCGGCGCGGGTGAGGGTAGGGGAAGTAAACAGCGACATTGTCTTGGGCCTGCCGGCCGTGCGCCTGCCTGTCTTTTTACCTGTCCAAAACCGGACCGTCGGCGAGGAGTAAACCATGTTTGATTACGATCTTGAACTCAACATTGACCAGGAACTTTCCGAAATACCGCCGGAATTCCAGGACG
>DAOMOK010000072.1:0-2017 GCA_035444285.1 Chloroflexota bacterium | reverse complement strand
ACTGACCGCTCGCGGTTACCGGCCGGAGATGGTGCGCGATTTTATCGGCGATATGACCGCTCTGCCGGGTGTGCTGGTGGTGCCACAGACAACGGCCGTTTCATCTCAGGAAATTCAGGAAGGATAGGAGACAAGCATGAAACAAAAAATGCTCTTGATGACTTTTTTCTATAACCCCGCAGTCGTCAACCCTGATGCTATTAACGATGGCGCTGGACCGATGACAGAAGAAGCCTTGTTTACCGGCATTGAAGCGTGTGTAACCCAGGGTGGGGTTGTGCGCGTTAGCCATGTAGAGGCTGACCTGGTGCGCCTGGCTTGTGGCCAAAACGGATCTCCCCCGGCGCATGAATGGGTGGGATTGACATTCGTACCGGTCCAAGCAACCACAAAAGAAGTAATTATCATGGAGAAAGCGGAAGATGCGTATTAGACAGATTTTTATCCTATGTGGCCTTATTTTTGGCTCTTTTCTGGTGTGCGTGGCCTTGGCCGGCCAGACCCAGGCCCAGGGTGGTGGCCAAAATCCAACACCGATAGTTATCACCCTGACACCGGAAATATCGGAGACACCCGGCCAATCAACGGCCGTGCCCAGTCCAACGGGCAATGGTTCATTGCCGCCAGATCGTTTTGAACCGAACAACGACATGAACTCAGCCACGTCCATTGGCCTGCAAACTGAGCCGGACCTGACCCTGACTGGCGAGGATGTAGACTACTTCACCGGCTATCTCAAAGCCGGCCAGATGGTGCGTGTCAGCACCTTCGTTTACGGTGGGCTGGATACTCGCTTGAAGCTGTACTGGGGCGGCCAGTTGGTAGCTGAAAACGATGATCGCTCTCTATCTGACGTAGGTTCGACGGTAATATTTACGGCCCCGGCCGATGGCTGGTATATCGCCCTGGTGGAGAAAACAACCGTTTATGACGGTGTTTATGACCTGGAAACGGCCTTGACCGAACCCACGGCCACGCCCACAGCCGCGCCGACTTTAACGGCCACGCCAACGCCGACACCTACGCCGTCACCCACACCCATGATGCAGCCCGACCTGGCCGAACCCAACGACAGCCCGGAAACAGCCCGGCCGGTCACGCCCGGTTTGCGCGGTACCTACACCATCGGCGCTGGTGACGTGGATTACTTCACCTTCATCGCCAAAGCAGGCAATCGTTACGCCTGTGAGACCGTGACCGAACAGGTAGATACGCTCCTAACCGTTGTGGGTATTTCAGCGGCCATCGGTGTCAATGATGATCGCAGCGTGGGGCGCGTAGATTCCTACCTGACCTGGACGGCCGTCGCGGAACAGCCGGTCATTGTCAAAATCGAAGCCCGCGGCGGCAGCTTCGGCCAGTATGAATTTGTCTGCCACAATGTGCCGCCGTCACCCGCGCCGCTGCCTGCGCCGCCAATGCCACCCGCACCAGCCGTAACGACGAGCGAGCCTTTGACGACGACGGTCAGCATTACCGCCACCGGGCATATTTCTCTAACGGTGCAGTATATCGGCCGGGTGCAGTCGCAAACAACTTTGCCAACAACGCACATTCGCCTGCTCGTTTACTACGACGCCAACAACGACCGGCAGCCCGGCCCTGGCGAAGGCATTGCCAACGTCAGCGTCCTGGCGGTGAATGTCCAGGGGCAGCCCCTCGCCCGCATCTTCACCAACGCTCAGGGTGAAGCCATCTTCAACCTGGCCAGTGAAGCGATCTCCCGTGTCATTGTGCCCTTTGTGCCCGGTTGGTCAGCGCGGGTTAGGGTGGGAGAGGCCAATAACGACATTGTATTAGGACTGCCTGCCGTGCGCCTGCCCATCTTTTTGCCGGTACAGCGAAAAGTGTCAGGTGATTAAGTGTCACGTGTCAGGTAGCCCCACATGGCACACCACACATGAAACATGACACCCGACACCGCACATCAGACACAAGGAGAACTGCATGTTCGACTACGACCTTGAACTCAACATTGACCAGGAACTTTCCGAAATACCGCCGGAATTCCAGGACG
>DAOMOK010000071.1:0-2289 GCA_035444285.1 Chloroflexota bacterium | reverse complement strand
GTTCCCTCTTTGAAGGCGAGCTCCTCATGCCTCAACTCACACCTGAATAGTTACACCCGGAGCAGATGTACCGGGCTGCCCTCATCATGACCATGCTAGCACGGGGCTACACCTGGGAACACATCGAGGAACGCACCGCGCTAACCTACGACCAGGTGTGGGACATCTACTGGAGTTGGCGCAAGCGTTACCTGCTGCCGTATCTGGCCTTGTCGCCGATGCACCAGGAGATCATCAAGATTCGGGGGCAGATGCGGATCACCCATTTTGAGCAGGTAGACCAGGCGTTTCTGAACACGGCCGTGCGCAAGATGATCATCTTCCCGCATGGCATCTACACCATCACCTATAAACGGCGCAGTCGGAATGCGGGCAAACGGGCGGGATTGATGGAGGCGTCGTTGCAGAAAGGGTGCTGTATCGCCGGGCGGAACATCGTCCGGGCGGTGCATCTGGGCAGCCTGGGGCAACTGACGAAGGAGCGGCTCTACACCGCCAGTTTTGAGGTGGAACGCAAGCTGGCG
This sequence comes from Chloroflexota bacterium, assembly GCA_035444285.1. Taxonomy (GTDB): domain Bacteria; phylum Chloroflexota; class Anaerolineae; order Promineifilales; family Promineifilaceae; genus CAADGU01. Next base: position 1,765 of record DAOMOK010000071.1, on the reverse strand, counting down.
GGGTTGGGGGCGAGGCGCAGCCTGGGAGATATTGACAAGTCGCGGCAAGTCATGTTTGCCAGTTAAGCAGTTTGTGGAAGAGCCAGATGGCCGGTGACAACGGCCGTCTGGTTCTCTTATTTGGTGGGTCGCACGGGAATGAAAGAGTTGCACCGCCAAATTATTTCCCACCCTACCCACCCGCAGTGACGGCCGTTTGGCCGTCACCCAAAGGCTGCCGCCTTTGGCGCCATGCCCACCCGCCTATTACTTATACTTCACATATTACGCAGTGGTCGCTGAAAACAAGCATCTGTTTTTTGGCTGCTTTTATTAGCGACGGCTTGGATAGAGGACCCCCCGCCCGCCTGCACCAAGAATGCCCAGGGTGGACCGTCCCCCAAGTCTACCGGGAGAACTGTCAAAAGCTTGCCGCACTACGAGTGCTTTAATAGGAATGCAGAAACCCGCGTCCTGCGATGGGTGAATCCAATTTTGGAGGTGTCAAATGGAAGAACTTTTAATTGGCATCGATTGGAGCCAGGCACATTACGACGTTGCGATTCTGGCAACCAATGGTGCTGTTCTCACTGAATTTCGAATCAACAACACTGCCCTCGACTTGAAACAATTGAAGGAGAAAATCGCTAAGTTTGCAGTGCCGCCAGAGTGTTGTCTGGTGGGCATTGAAACGCATCACAACATCCTCTTCGATTTTCTCCTGTCCTGCCAGTATCAAGTGTATGTAATCGCGCCTAACGTTGTCAACAGCAGCCGGGGCCGATTCAGTGCCAGTGGCGCTCACACTGACCGCACTGATGCTCGGTTGATAGCTGACCTGTTACGAACGGACCGACAACGTTTTTCTCCCTGGCGGCCGGATAGCACCCTCCTCAACCAGATTAAGCTCAAGCTCAGTCATATCGATAATCTGACCAAGACGACGATCCAACATTCCAATCGTCTCGAGGCCATTTTGCTACGTGTTTATCCCCAACCTTTACGGGCCTTTAGTAAGCTGGCAATACCGATAGCCATGCACTTTTTGATGGCTTACCCCACGGCGGCCACACTGCAGGATCTAAGCATTCACGAATTTAGAAAGTTTTGTCGGGATCACCATTGTCATCCATCTGCATGGATTCGGAACTGGTATGCAGCTCTGCAACAGCCAGCACCAGAAGCTGACCCGCTTCTGGCTGAAGCATATTCTGGAGAAATCGCTTTTCTAGCTGGCATACTCTTATCCCTCATTGAAGAGAAGAAGCGAGCTGCAGAGGAGACACATACACTTTTTCTACAACATCCAGATCAGGCCATTTTTGCTTCCCTGCCGGGTGCAGGTTTATTGCTTCGACCCAAACTATTAGCCATGTTTGGTGAGGACCGCCAGCGTTATCCATCGCCACAAGCAGTTCGTCAACTGGCCGGCACTTGTCCAGTCACCAAACAGAGTGGCAAGAAAAAACAAATTCTTTTCCGCAAAGCCTGTAACCGGGATTATCGTGACACGATTCAGCAGTTTGCGATGGTTTCCGTACAGCAAGCTGACTGGGCAGCGGCCTATTACCAGGCAGCCAAAGCGCGTGGCCATTACAAGAACAGCGCTTTTCGTTGTCTGGCTAACCGTTGGGTCGGGATTATTTGGAAAATGTGGCAAACCGGCCAGCCTTATAACGAGGCATATCACATGCAGCAAATTCGTAAACATCGCCCGTCAACCGATTAATTTTGGTGATTACCCATATCTTTTGAACCTCTAGAAAGAGCCTCAACCCTATGATAA
>DAOMOK010000070.1:0-2645 GCA_035444285.1 Chloroflexota bacterium | reverse complement strand
ATTGGGCCGGTTCGTTCAGGCTGGCCTGCCCGCGCAGGTAGGCGTGCAGGTGGTAACTCTGCCCGGCTGCGGCGGGGAACAGGCCGCTTTGCCAGACGCCGCCGGCCTGGTTGGACAGGCGGTAATCGCCCTCCTGCATATTCAGGGGCAGATAGGTCACTTGCCACCAGGCGGCGCTGCCGGGAAAGGCGCCGGGGCTGCTGCTAGACCAGCCCAATGCCTCCGGCGCTTCGTTCAAATCCCAGTAGACGATTACCTGATTGCTACCTGGCTGGGTGACGGTCACATCGTCCAGGATAATGCTGCCGTGGAACTGCTCGCCCCGCCACAGCAGTTCCACTTCTTGTGTGCCCGCCGGCACGCCGCTATCTGTGACTGAAATCTGACCGACGGCGCTGACGCTGTTCTGGGTAAACCACAGGTCATGGGAGACTAATCGGCGGCCGAGGGCGTCATAATAACTGGCGGTGAAGGTCAACTGTCCGCCGTTCATGGCCGGGAACTGGGTCTGGTATTTGAAGCCAAATTTAAGCTGCGCTAATCCGGCCACGTCTACCCGGGGCGAGGTGATCGTGGCCTGGGCCAGATTGCCCATGAGGAAGCTGTATGCGCCGCTGTGGGGTGTGGCCGGGCCAGCGCCGCCGCGCCCCATGGCGGTGGCCGGGTAGTCCGCGTCCGGTATCGCGGCCCAACCGGCGGCGTCTTCAAAGGTGGCGGCGAAGATGACGGTGTCCAAAACATTGGCGAGCGTCAGGTCGTCAAAGGCCACCCAGCCATCCAGATCGGTGGCTTGCAGGCGGATTTGAGCGCTGGCGACGGCCGTGGGCACGGTAAACGTCAGGGTAAATGGCGTCCAATAACCAGCACTGCCCAATGTGACCTTGCCCAACTCAAGCACAGCGCCATTGTCCAACAAGATAGCGGCGCTGGCGCCGCCGCTGGCCAGGCGATAGTTTGTCCAGCCGTTCAGGTAATAGACGCCACTGCTAAGGGGAATGGGATCGCTTTGCAGCACACCGCTGGCCAGGTTGTGCAAGGTTAACGAAGCGCCGCTGCCGGTGTGTGTGGCCGTCAAAGAGCTGTTACCGGCGGCCGCGCTGCCAGGCAGTCCCGCATCAAGGCTGACTGCCCAGGAATCTCCGGTGTCCCAGGAGACGTGTTGGGTCGTATTGAGGACGGAAACATCATCCAGGGCCAGCCAGCCGCCCAGTCGTTCGGCCACCACCACCAGGCGGAAGCGGTCGGCATAGGCGGGCACGGTGATGTTCTGGCTGACCGGCTGCCAGGCAGTCGTATTCAGCCCCACCGCTGGCCCTATGGCAACACGTCCCACAACGGTGTTGCCGCTGCCATACTCCAGCCATAATTTACCATTGCCCACCACAGTGGCGAATTGGCCCCGTACCCAGGCGTCAATCTGGTAACTCTGGAAGGGGATGACGTCGAACCAGGTGGAGGTAACGGCGCTCGCCCGCGCCCGGTTGGTGAAGGCATACACCTGCCCATAATCGGGTACATGGCCCGGCAAACCTAACGTATTGACCGGCCCATGCCAGACGGCGCCGGCGGGGAAATCGCCGCCGCTCTGCGCCGTCCAGGTGGGCGTGTCAAAATCCCAGGTGACGCCGGCGGCAGAGACATCGTTAAAGGCAATCCAGCCATCATAAAAGCTGCCGTGGAAGGAAAGGGTAAAGGCGATGGCATTCGGCGGTACTGTATCCGTAGCCGAGACTGTTTGCCAGCCTGTGCTGTTAGCCAGTTGGTCGGAATGCCAGATGGGTGATGGGTTGTTATTCAGCAAATGACCGGCATCATCATAGTAGTTCACCACCAGCGCCACGCCGTCGCCCTGACTCAAATCTTTCTGTATTTGCATTTGCACGGTTAATGGGCTGCCCACGGCCGGGGCGGTGACAGCGGGTGAGGTCAGCGAAGCGCCATGCCCCAGGTTGCCCAACACCAGGCTGTGGCTGCCTTCCTGGGGGGCGGCGGGGCCGTAATTGCCGTTCCAGATAGCGGTGGCCGGGAAGGCGGCGTCGGGCTGGCTGAGCCAGCCGTGCCCCGGTTCAAAGCCGCTGCTGTAGATAAGGGTTTCGCCGCCGCTGCCTTCAAAGCCATAGGCCGCTTTGCCGTCGTTGAGTTCGTACAGGCGCAGGTTGTCAAAAGCCACCCAACCACTGAGCTGCTCTGCCGCCAGTTCCAGATGGCTGGCCGGCGGCTCTTCCAGTTTGCTGGCGGGCAGGACGAAGGTCACATCTATCTCTTGCCAGGCGTGGTCAATGGCGGGCGGCTGCGGCACAATGCCGGTGGGCCAGATGATGGTGCGCAGTGAGGGGTCGGCATAGGGGAGTAGTTGGAAGGTTACCTGGCCGGTGGATTCGCCTTTTACCCAGACGCGCAGCCGGTACTCCCGGCCGGGCAGCAGGTCAAGGCCGGGGCTTTGCACCGCGCCCTGCGCCAGGTTATTGGCGGCCACGGGCTGGCCGCCGGGGGTGTGCGGCGCGCCGATGCCGCTGCCGGTATAGAGGGAGGTGGCCGGGAATCCAGCATCGGCGGTGGCCGCCAGGTCGTCTACGGCCACAGGCAGCAGGGTGGCCGCCCACGACGTTCCCTGGCTCAGGCTGAGTCCCCAACCGGGGGCGTCG
>DAOMOK010000069.1:0-2813 GCA_035444285.1 Chloroflexota bacterium | reverse complement strand
CGACCTGGCGCAGGGTGGATTGGCGGATGTAGACGTAGGCCAGTCGCTGCCGGTGCTGCTCATGGATTTTGGGATGCTCGTTCATGGGGTTTCTCCTTTTGGGCTGGGGGGCTGGTCGCCGGGTGTGGCCGGCTGACCAGATATTGGCGCAGCAGGGTGGCCAGCAGGCTGGTGAGTTCCTGCTGCCGGGCGGGCGGCAGGTTCTGCCAGGTGATGGGACTGGGGGGTGGTTGCTTGGGGGGCAATGGGCTGGGCATGGCAATTCTCCTCTGGGGCAGGGGTTTGGATACTTTGCACCAGTTTAGCCAATACCAGCAAGGTGTGGGCGGTGACGGGTGGTACGGCCGTTGTATTGGGCACCGCTGCCAGTGCCGCTTTTTCGTCGGCTACCGGCGTAACCCATGCCTGGGGGATGGTGATGGTTCCGGTTTGGGGGTGGCTGATGAGGATGCGGGCGGGCTGGCGGTGGCTGGCATGGCTGACTCGTTTGACGACGGCCGTCTTCCCTGTCAGCGGGTGATTTGGATGTATAATCCGCACAACCTGCTGATCTTCTATCGGTATAGGGGTTTCATTTAGATGTTGTCCCGCTAGGACTTACAGATCCTTCAGGCCATAGCGAATGTGGGAGTGCCGGTACAGTCTGTTACGATCCCCCTCCCTATTGGACCGGGCCTGACTTTGAGATTGTGGTTAGCGCAGCTAGACAATATGGCATACCGGTAGAAATTTTGGTTGGTCTTATTCAATCTGAGATTACGTTTGACACCGATATAAATGACCAGCGAATGGACACTGTTCTCAGCCACATCCCGCAGGCTTCCGAACTGCTAGACCGCGTAAGAAGTGGTATTGGTCCCGGTGTTGGAAACATGCACCTGAGTACTTTGCGAGAAGTTGCAAAGTATTTCGAGGATAACTACCCAGATAGGAACGATATGAGCCTGGGTGTTAGCGATGGAGAAAGTCGAACCTCTTTGACTCGCCGACTGCTTGATGATGAGTTTAGTGTTCAAGCGATAGCCGCCATGGTGCGGATGCTAGCGGATTACCGTTTTGGATCAGATGGTAACCCTTCATTAAGAAGCCATGCTGATATAAATCAATGGACACTTCAAGATGGTTTAGCTATGTGGCACGGATATCGCTATGGAGTGGATGGGGTAACTCCTGGTGGTATAGGCTTTACAAGCATTGCTCGATTTCAGGATAGGGATGGCATGGCATATAGGTCATTTCTTCATAGCGTAAATGGGCCTTCTGCTGCACTGAATGTGACCCAAACGATACAATACTTTACTCCGTTAATGGAATAGCGTCACCAGATTCTTGGTTTCTAACCACATTTCTCATTAACGGTGAACCTACTCCTAGTCCAAAGCCAGGAAGTGTTAGAAGGGGTGAATATGAACCGATTAACTAAACTCTTTGTTGTAACTTTTCTTTTTGCAGTGATTTTGTTGGGGTTTATTGTTGGAGTTTATGTAATTCCGTACGAGTTACAAAAACAACAAGCGAGGCGCAACCTTCAAGCTATAACAGCCATGGAATTGCCTGATCTTGATCATTTTCAAACAATAAGAATCGTATCATCTGATTTTTCGCATTCGAGTAATAACGTTACATGTTACTATGCAAGGGACAATATTATACTGGGGACATTGTTATCCGAAGTAGATGCATTAAACACTTATGTGAGAAGTTTGCAGGAATTGGGATGGGAACCTGGATGGGGCGATCCCTTGCCTAAGAGTCTTGCGCTTGATGAGCATACATTATTAGAAGTTAGTGTCGGACAGCCGCCTCCTATCATTCGACACGCGATTGATTACGAGGAGCTGAGAAAAACATATCAGACTTTCGTATTTGTCAAAGTAGATTACATGTTACCAAATAGAGGAAGCTGTTACTAAACCGGCTGCTGAGATAGGTTATGGAAGAGATCTGAATCATTCGCAAATAATCCTCAGAGATTTGACACGGTGGCAATCGGTTACTATTGGATTCATACGATGGGCAAACGAAACCCCTCGCTGTGGTCGATTTTCCAAACCGTGCCGCCTGTACCTGCCAGTCACCAGCCTGCTTTCCGTCACAGGCTGGGCGGCTGTTGGCGTGGCGTTGCTTTTTTGGGGTAGGAGGGGTTGGTGAACGGCCGGTTAAACAGCAGCAACAACGGCCGTTTGTTCCCGCAATACAGCAATGGTACGATTGACGACGTGTGGCAAAATGATGATGTTTTCAATGGCAGCCAGAATATAACCGGCTACTTCACCACACCGGCCAACGTCTCCAGCTTTCAGGTGGGGACAGAGGTGGTGCTAGATAAAGGTTTCCTGTCATTTGACAACCTGACGTTGACGGCTTACAGTGACCGTATCATTGCTGTTCCCCTCACTGATTATCGGCTCACGACACAGATAACCGGAGAACTAGACGCTGTCCTGGGGCAGGGTGGGAAGATGTGGGCCGTGTATGAAAATCTGGCCGGGCAAACACTTGGCAGTGCCTTGTTGTGGGAAAACCCGGCCAACTTTAACGGCGCCACGACGATGCAAGAAGAATTTACCCCAGTTCCTTTGACTGACAAGATTCGTATTGCGCTGGAAACTAACCTGGATGCCGGCCATTTGACGTTTGACGACTTCGTATTGGAAAATCTCCCTGCGGCCGGCCCCATCATCCAGCGCCGCACCTACAGCCTGGCCGGGCAGGCGATTGCCACTAAAGTATCCGGCGACCCAGCAGCCGCGTTACCGCTGGAAGCAGCACGCCTTACAGAAGTATCAAGCCTGGCGGCGTACTTACCGACG
>DAOMOK010000068.1:0-3524 GCA_035444285.1 Chloroflexota bacterium | reverse complement strand
ATTGAGATTTCCCCGCTCTTGTTGCCCCATTTGGAGCGCGTTGCTGCTCAAGAAGGACAACCCCTGGATGCCGTCATTGATGATCTGCTGCACCGGGCACTGTCGGAACGGCTGGTGGCGCTGGCCCATTTGCAGCGCTGGCAGGCGCTTACCCCCCGCGAACAACAGACGGCAGCCCTGGCCTGCCTGGGTTACACCAACCAGGAGATTGCCGCCCATATGATCATCTCCCCCAACACCGTGCGCACCCACATGCGCCACATCCTGCATAAGTTTGAAGCCAACAGCAAAACAGAGCTACGCGAAATGCTGGCCGGGTGGGATTTTTCGGCCTGGGTTTTTGAGCAGGAGCAGTAAGCAGTGAGCAGTGTGTGACCCGGCACGAAAAACGGAGAGAACGGCCACCCTACATCTGCCTCATCCCCTGGGATTAGACCCGGATTCCGCCCCACTTTCATCCCCCTGGCGTATTGCCCCCCTCCCCTCTCCTGGTTATGGTCAGGCACATGACAACGACCTTACCCGAACTACCGTCCGGCAAACTGGGCTTACTGATTGCCCCCGGCGGCGCACGGGAGACGATGATGGAACTGACGGCCGTGCTCGCCCAACAAGGCCCGGTCTGTGTGATAGATGGCGGGAATCAGTTTGCCGCCTACCAGGTGGCCCGCCACCTGCGCCGCCAGACGCCGCAGTTAGAGGCGGCGCTGGGCCGTATCACCCTGGCACGCGCCTTCACCTGCTATCAGGTGGTGGCCTTGCTAACGCAAACCCCGGCCACGGCCGTGCCGCTGCTGGCGTTAGATTTGCTGGCGACTTTTACCGATGAAAGTGTGCCGGTCACGGAAAGCTTCCGCCTGTGGCGGCTGGTGTGCCACCATCTGCGCCGCCTGCGCCATGACGCACCGGTCATTGTCAGCCTGCGGCCGCCGCCCCAGCCGGAGCGCTCAGGGTTGGTGTCCCTGCTGCAAGAAGTGGCCGATGTCATCCAGATGGCCGAGGCAAGCCCAGTTGCCCGCAATCTGACATTATTTTGAAGAGCAGGATGCAGGAAAAGGGACGCAGATAACGCCGATGACGCCGATTTTTCTTTTTATCCCTATCTGCGTTCATCCGCGTGCATCCGCGTCCTATAACAAAAGGAGCAGATCATGGGCCGTACCGTTCAGACTATCAACCAGGTCATCCAACAAGAAGAAGCCGCGTTCGCCCGCTTCCGGCGCACGTTGCGGCGGCAGGATCAGGTTCTCTTTGATGCCCTTTTTGCCGGGGCGCGCAAACATACGGCCGCTATCAGCCAGGCCAACCATGCCCTACCCTTTGAGGCCATCCTGCTGGCGATGCTGCTGGAACAGGCGCGGGAAATTGAGGCGCTCAAACGCCAGGTAGATGGCTGAGTGGTCGGGCAGCGCCGAGAGCCAGCCCGGATGGCTGCTGGACGTGTATGCCGGGGACGAGGCAGAGGCCGGCGTCGTGCTCTGGTTTTTGCTGGCCGACGGCCGTCGCCAGCGTTTCACCCTGGATTTCCCCGTCACCTTTTATGCCGCCGGCCCATTTCCCCGGCTGCGGGCGGCCTGGTGTTGGCTGCGCCAGCACTGCCCCACCCTGCGCCTGGCCCGTGTGCAGCGGGAAGAGTTGTTCAGCGGCATGCTGGATGTGCTGGCCGTCACGGCGGCGTATCCCAGAGAGCAAACGGCCGTATGTGCTGCGTTAACCCGTGTTTTCCCTGACCTGGATTATTACGACGCCGACATCCCTCTCAGCCTGCGATTGGCCGCGGCGCTGGGGCTGTTTCCGCTGGCTTACAGCGACATCGAGGCCGACGCTGCCGGGCACATCCACCGATTGGCCGTTTTAGAATCGGCCTGGGAGCTGGAACCAACTAACCCGCCGCTGCGCCTGATGACCATTGAACCAGACGTACCACCTTTTCAGGCCACACCTACCTGGCTACGGCTGCGCTGCGGCCGCACCGATAACCACATGCCTATGCAGCCAGGCCATTTGCTGCTGCGGCAGTTGCAGGCCACGCTCAAGCGGCATGACCCGGACATCATCCTGACGCGCTGGGGTGACACCTGGCTCTTTCCCACCTTATTGGCGCTGGCGGAAACAGAAGGAGTGCCCTTTAACCCCAACCGGGACGAAGGGCGACGGCCGTTGCAGCGGGCCGAAAACAGCTACTTTACCTATGGCCAGGTGGTCTATCGCGGGCGGCAGGTGCATTTGTACGGCCGTCTGCACATAGACCAGCAAAACGCCATGCTCTATGGCGATTACGGCCTGGAAGGAGTGTTCGAGCAGGCGCGGGTGACGGGGCTGCCGATACAGGAGATCGCCCGCAAGTCGCCAGGGGCGGGTATCACGGCCATGCAGATGGTGACGGCGCTGCGGCGCGGGGTGCTCGTGCCTTACCAGAAGCAGCAGGCGGAGGGGTGGAAAACGGCGCGGCAGCTCATCCGCGCCGACCGGGGCGGCCTGGTGTACCAGCCGCTGACCGGCCTGCACCGGGAGGTGGCCGAGTTGGATTTTGTCTCCATGTATCCCAGCATCATGGTGCATTACAACATCTCGCCGGAGACGGTGGGCGTTGGGGCCAATGAAGCCGCCATTGTGCCGGAATTGGGCATTCCGGTAGACCAGACACGGGAAGGATTGGTGCCGCAAACGTTACGGCCGTTGCTGGCCAAACGCATCGCCCTCAAGCAGCAGTTGGCGCAACTGACCCGGCAGGATTGCCGCTACCGGCCACTCAAGGCGCGCACCGATGCCCTTAAATGGTTGCTGGTCGTCTGCTTTGGCTATCTGGGTTACAAGAATGCCCGTTTTGGCCGCATTGAATCCCACGAAGCGGTGACCGCTTACGGCCGTGAGGCGCTGCTGCGGGCTAAAGAGGCGGCCGAGGCGATGGGGTTCACCGTGCTGCATATGTACGTGGATGGCATCTGGGTGCAGCAAACCGGACACAAACAGCCCGCCGATTTTGCCGCCTTGCAGGCGGAAATCCTGGCCCGCACCGGCCTGCCCATCGCCCTGGAAGGGGTGTATCGTTGGGTGGCTTTTCTGCCATCGCGGCGGGGCGAGCGGGTGCCGGTAGCCAACCGTTACTTTGGCGTTTTTGGCGATGGCACGGTGAAGCTGCGCGGTATTGAAGCGCGGCGGCGGGATACGGCGCCCTGGGTGGCACAGGGGCAGCAGGAGATCGTGGGATTGTTGACGGCCGTGCCGCCTGACCAGCCTTTGGAAAGCTGCCTGCCGGCCGTGTGGGCGCGGCTGCGCCAGCAAGTGGCCGATTTACAAAACGGGCAGATACCACTGACGGCCCTGCTGGTTTCCCAAACGTTGAGCCGGGAGTTGGCCGCCTACCGCGTGCCCTCACCGGCGGCGCGGGCTGCCGGGCAGTTGGCATTGGCCGGTAAGACAGTCCGGCCGGGGCAGCGGGTGCGTTTCCTCTATACCAGAGAGGCAGCGGGTGTGCTGGCCTGGGATTTACCCGGCGCGGAACCGGCGGCGACGGCCGTGGA
>DAOMOK010000067.1:0-3541 GCA_035444285.1 Chloroflexota bacterium | reverse complement strand
GAATTACACCATTCGTCCCCGAAAAATGGGAGATAGTTTTTAGATGCTTACTTAGGCCATTGGATATGGCATCCCCCACATCAAAAATTAAAGATAGGCAGCGCCATCGTGGTGACGGGGCTGTTGCTGTACCTGCTCTATCAGGCAGTGGCGCTCTGGCGGGGTATGGACGATCCGCGTAACCGGGCTTTCTGGCAATGGGCAGCAGGGGACACGGCCGTGCGTGACCAACTCATCACCGTCCAGCGGGAAACCTGCCCTGGCGCACCCTTCATCCTGCCTACGGACGGTTTCATCGGCCTGCTCTACAATGACCCCCGCGGGCCATACTCCGCCCGCAACCCTCACCAGGGCATTGACATTTTTAGCAACAGCGCGCCCGGCGTCACCCCCGTCTATGCTGCTTATGACGGCTACATCACCCGCGAAGATGGCTGGCGCAGTGCCCTCATCCAGCGCATCCCCGATGACCCGCTGCAGCCGGGCCGGGCCATCTGGCTTTATTACACGCATATGGCCGGGCAGGCGGGCAACAGCTTTATTGACGCCGCCTTTCCACCAGGCACACAGGAGAAATTTGTGCCACAAGGGACGTTATTAGGCTACACCGGCGACTACAACGGCAGTTCCCCGCGCACTATTTGGGTGCATTTGCACTTTTCGATTGTGCTAGATGATGGGCACGGCCGTTACCTGAATGAACTGGACTTCGCCAATACGCTCGACCCCTCCCCCTACCTGGGCATGGATGTGAACTATACCTGTGAGGCGGCTACGGCCGTATGCGCCCCCGGTTGTGATAGACCCTAAGGATTTCCAAGAACCTTTAGAGTTCTGGCTTCACCCGCAGAACCTTCGCCCCACGAAGGTGCCCCTTTTTCAGTTCCACCAACGCCCAGTTGGCCTCCTCCAGCGGATACTCCTCAACCTCAGGTTGGATGTTCATGTCTGCCGCCAACGCCAAAAAGTCACGCACATCCCGGCGGGTGATATTGGCCACACTCTTGATCTCTTTTTCCAGCCAGAGGTGGCTGGAGTAATCCAATTTGAGCAGTTCTGCCTTGTCTTTTTCTTCTTTGCGGATGGCGTTGATCACCAACCGCCCGCCGGGGGTCAGATTTTGCAGCGCCGCCACTACTGGCTTCCAGACCGGGGTGGTATCAATGATGGCATCACACTTCTGCGGTGGCTCATCCAGCGTATCCCCGGCCCAGGCCGCACCCAACTCCCTGGCGAAGCGCCTTTCCTTTTCGCTACGCGCAAAGACGTAGACGGCCGTGTGCGGATACAAACACAGCGCCATCTGCAAAACCAGATGACCAGACGCGCCAAAACCGGTCAGTCCCAGAGTCTGCCCGTCCTGCAAACCGGTCAGCCGCAGTGAGCGGTAGCCAATGGCCCCGGCGCATAACAGCGGCGCGGCGGCCACATCGGCCAGATTGTCAGGAATGGGATAGGTAAAATCCGGCCTGACCACCATATATTCCGCGTAACCGCCGTGGGCGTCCCGGCCAGTGGCCTGGAAATGGGGGCACAGATTTTCCTGCCCCGCCTGGCAAAACGAACACATGCCACAGGCTTTGTAAATCCAGGCAATCCCTACCCGGTCGCCAATTTGCACACCTTGTGTCCGGCTGCCGGGGGCGACAACCCGGCCCACTACCTGATGCCCTAAAATCACCGGCAAACGAGGTGGCGGTGTTCGACCCTCAATCTCGTCCAACTCCGTGTGGCACACGCCGCAAACAGACACCTGCACCAGGATTTCATCCTCGGCCGGAACCGGATCCGGCCACTCCACCAATTGCAACGGCGACCGGTTCGTCTCCAGATCACCAGGATGGGATAACACCATTGCCTGCATCTTTCAATCTCCTGATTTCAATCGTTCGGGACAACCATCCGATTTCTCAAAGTAATCGGATGGCTGGTGGCGCTCAATCTGTAGTGGACGAGATCGCTTTTTGCGAGGGTACCGTTTCCAGGGTAACAATGACCGGTCGGCCCACCGATTGCTGCACGGCCGTGACCAGTTCGTCAAACGGCCGTTGCGCCCCATCTCCCAGAACCGCAATATACACATTGTCCCCCAGCACCCGAATCTGGCGCACGTCATAATCGGTGCCCGCCACCCAGACCATTGCCGCCCGACGGCTCAGAACTTCCGTGCGCGCCTCCCGCGCCACCTTGTTGCCAGTAGCGGTCAGGGGCGCCGCCACCAACAAAATGGCAATGGCAATAGCGATAAATGCGTTGCGCCGTGCCGTGCCATGCACTTCGATCATGGCTGCCTGGTTCAGCCCCAACAGCGCCAACACCCCACCACCCGCCAATAAAATGGAAAGGAAGTTGGTCACAAACAACAGCAGCGCCCCCCAGGCCGCATCCCATTCGCCCGCTGAGGCAGAGATGCCCACCACACACAGCGGTGGCACCAGCGAAATGGCAATGGCCACGCCTGGCAGCGAATCGGCAATATCATCCCGGCTCAGACAAAACGCGCCCGCCGCGCCGGAGGCCAGCGCCGCGATCAGGTCAATCAGGCGCGGCGAAACACGGCCCACGATCTGGCTGTTCCCCTCAAAGCTAATCACACCCGGATGAATGGTTCCCCACAACCAGGAAAGGAAAATGACGACTATCATGCCGGATGTCACCAGCAGCAGACTTTGTAAGGCGCGGGACATATTGCCCATGATGAGGGAGGCGGCCGTAGCCATGATGGGCGTCATCAGTGGGGCCACGATCATCGCGCCAATGACGGTAGCGGTGGAATCGCCCAAAATACCGGCCGTGGCGATTATCGTTGACAGAAATAGCAGCACAAAGAAGCGTTCCAGGTACGGCCGTCGCCGCTTACCCTCATAAAACAACTTGTCCGCAAACTTTGGTACATCTGCCGGCTGAAAACGGTTTTCTCGAATGATGTTCGATAAGGTACTCATATTGCTCCGTTAAGACTGTAACGCGATTTTCCAAATCGCTGCCCGATTTAGAAAATCGGTCTACACCCTACTCATTCTGGCTCCGCCCACACCATCACCGCCAGATAATCATGCCGTCGGCTGAACAGGAGGAAGAGGCTCATCATCCGTTTAGCGCGGCGGTAATAACTGCTCATCTGGTTCAGATCGGTCACCTCCACAAAACCAAACGGTTCGTAAAAAGGAACCAGCCGGTTGACACAGGTGAGCCAGAGCGGGCGGCCGTATGCCCCCTGCAACTGTTCAATGATCGCCCGCGCCACCCCCTGCCGCCGCCAGACCTTCTTCACGGCAATAGAGGCCAACTCGCGGCTGCCGTCCCGGTGCGGTTTCACCTGCCCACAGCCAATAAACTGGCCTTCCGCATCTTCCGCCACCACAAACCGCCGCCAATCTAGCGCCATAGGGTTAATACCTACCTCACGGATAAGGGCTTTGATGGCCGCCTGATCGTCCTGGGTTGCGGGGCGAATGGTAAACATCGAATTCAAATATAATGTCGCTCTGGAGACCTGACACCTTGTTTTTGATCAAACAGAGGGCATTTCTATTCTGAA
>DAOMOK010000066.1:0-4119 GCA_035444285.1 Chloroflexota bacterium | reverse complement strand
CTTATATTAACCGGTTCATCAGCGCGGATACGATTGTGCCGAATCCGGCTGATCCCCAATCCTATAACAGGTACAGCTATGTGCTGAATCGACCTCTAAACTTGATCGATCCAACCGGGCACTGGTACTACGATCCTGGATGCGACTGTTTGGTAGATACAGGAAATCCAGGAAATGAGCATCCTGGGAATTTAAGCATTCCACACGCGGGCTTAACCACAGATGATAATTGCTCACCGGGGTGTTGGTTGGATGAATGGCATGGTGGAGTAACTAAAGTATCCGGCACCGCCGACGAATTCATGTTTATTTTTGGTTTGCTGAGTGGCGGGAAAGTGGTTGCTGAGGGTATAGATACAGCTTATGGTTGTCTAACGGGGGGATTTAACGGATGTATAGCCTCCTTAGGATTAAATCAATTAGGAAGTCTAGCTGGTAGTGCTCTTAGAGGGGCGAATTGGAACAGATTAGGTGAGGTCATAGACGCATCTGTTATCAAGCAATTGTTTCCTGACTCTTGCAGCTCGGCATGTGGTCAAATGTTATTATCTAGACATGGGATCAATGCCTCGCAAGAGGCAATTATAGATTTAGTTGGAAGACCAACATCTGTGGATGCGCTTGCAAATGGTCTAAATCAATTGGAAACGGGAAGTGGTAGATGGGTAAGTGGAGGATTTAATAATACCCATGATGCAGTCGCCGGATTGAATAGTACAGGGCCATGGATGGCAAATATGAGAGTCAGTGGACAAAGTGTCCAACATTCAGTAGTTGTTAGTGGTTACGATAATTTAGGGAATTTATTAATTAACGATCCGTGGCTTGGAACCTCCTACACGATGACAGTGAATGATTTTTTGTCTTCTTGGGGAGGATATGGAGTTTACTACCGACCATGACCGTAAAAGTAATTGAACTTAATTCAAAAATTGATAGCGATGAACGCACGATTTATACGATGATTTATACAATAGGTGAAACAAGATATACAACTGAGATAGAAATAGTACTTGAGCAGGTTGGAGTAAAACCCTTGCAGGTTGTTCGAACTGAACATGCTTTTTGGCAAAACATTCAGTTTAATGGCCCAATAGCTGAAAACCTGAACGAATTAATTCGGAACGTTGAAGCAGGAGAAATCATAGAATTGCCTTTTGTTTTAGGCAGGCTAGATGACAAATATCCTTAAAAAACCATTGCTGTGACAAGGTCTTCCTGGGTCAGCGTGATCGCCTCCTGCTGCGGACAAGCTTTGTCAAGTCCCAAAAAGTAGGAGAAAGAGTGAACAGGCAGCAGGCATCTGCGGAGAGGCTTGACATAAAGCGATCCCCTTGCTGGGGCGAGGTCTTCCTGAATCGCTGTGGCCGGTTTCCTGACCGTGCCACATTCGCTTGCCAGTCACTATCCTGTTTGCCGTCGCTGGCTGTCCGGCTGTTAGCATATGGTACAGTGCACAACATGTGGCAGAATACCGGCGTCTCCACGGCGGCCAGAGCGTGGGCGGCAATTTTACGACGCCGGTTTTCCGACCGTGCCACATGTGCCCTGCCAGTTACCAGCCTGTTTGCCGGCGGCCGGGGTTTGCTGGACATGACGCGCTTCCTCCCCTTCGGCGGCTACCGGGGCAGCGACCCCGCCTTCCTGACCGAAAGCGGCTTCACCGGGCATAAGATGAATAATCTGTCCAGCAACGACCTGGGCCTCATCTACATGAATGCGCGGTATTATGTGCCTTATATTAACCGCTTCATCAGCGCGGATTCCATTGTGCCCAACCCCGCCAACCCCCAATCCTATAACCGCTACAGCTATGTGGGGAATCGGCCGATGACGCACACATAATACACCTCATATCGGTAGGGAATCTGCGGGTTGTGCGGATTCCGTTCCATTTTCTTGTACATACCAACGATAATGGCTGCCGTGTTCCAGCCGCCAGGTAAGGAAACGGCCGTGCCGTACCCCCTGAGCCAGTTCCGCCGCCGACAGGTTAAAGTGGGTCGCCGCCTGCGGCAGCGGTACCAGCGGCGGTATGCTGCGCTCAGGCAAGTCACGAGGGGCACGGCCGTGCAGCCGGTAAAGCAGCGCCTCATCCAGGGGGATGGTGACCGGCGCGCCTGGTTTTTCCTGCCGGCCCGGCAGCAGCCCGCGGCGAAACCAGTCCAGCAGCACCGAGACAGAAACGCCCAACCGTTCGGCCGCCGCCAACGCCGGCACAAAACCGCCGGCCGTGGGATTGGCAGCAATGCCGTGTTTGTAACGCAGATGCCGCACCCGCGCCGTGTCCCAATACGTCACCGGCTGGCCGGGCACATAAGCCGGGTCATCCTTCACATGCCAACTGCTGACCAGTCCCTCGGCATTGAGAATGGCGGCCATTTGCCCATCCGTCTGCCCGGCGGCAGCCAGGTCGCGGACGCGGTCTAACAACTGTGGCTGAGAGGGATGCCCCTGGCGTGGGCGCACGGCCGTCAGGGGCGTCACCGCCCCCGTCTGCCAGCGCACAGCGATGTGGCTGATGCCCGCCTCCTGGGTGCTATCCAGCGTCACATCAGCAATGAGGGTGCGCAGCAGCCGCTTGCGGTCGGCCAGCGTCGTCGTCTGCGCCGCCCACAAGGCGGGCAGGTCGGCCGCCATCTGCTGCACCAGCGCCACTTCCTCCGGGGAAAGTGGCTGGAGGTGGGTCGCCTGCACCTGTGCCCACTCCTGTTGCAACTGCGCCTGCGCCTGCAATGCCGCCTCCCACGCCCGTTCCAATTCCGCCGCCACCAACCGCAACTGTGGGTCCACCTGCTCATAGCGCGTCTGCGCCAGCGCCACGTCATAGGCCGCCCGTGCCCGTTGTTGGGCCCATTGCTGCGCTAACGCCTGCTGCTGCCCGGCCATTTCGGCCACCGCGGCGGCAGCGGCGGCCGCTGCGGCTGGCTGCGCCGCCTCCAGAAAAGCGGCCACCACTGCCTGGTCTACATGGGCATAGGGGAAGAACTGGCAGCGCGGCTCATTGAACTGGCTCTTGGCCGCCTCGCACACATAGGCCGGTTTGTCCCGGTAGCGCACCCGCATCGGCCGGCCGCAGCGGCCACAGATGACGATGCCCGCCAGCAGCGCCCGCCCCTTGCCCGCCGCGCCTCTGGCGGAGAAGGGTTGGGCACGCACGCCCTGATTAACCGCCGGGTGGTCCGGGTCGGCAAAAGGGGTCGCCTGCCAGTTTTGGGCCAATCGTGCCTGGTTGTCCATATACTCCTGCCAGCTAATATAGCCGGGAAAGGCGTCTGGCCGCAACACCAGCCATTCAGCGGGGGGCAGCCGGCCGCCATAACAACTGCCGGGCGCACCCGGTAGTTGCTCCCGTCGTCGCTGCCCATAGGCATACACCCCGGCATAGGCGGGCAGTTTGAGAATCTGGTACACCTGCCCATAGCTGGGTCTGTCCCAGACGAGCACGGGCTGGCCGACCAGGTTGCGGCGCTGGCGGGGCAGGCGCAGGCCAGATTCATGCAGGTAGACAAGCACGGCATGGGCGCTGCCCAGCCGCCAGAAGAGGGCGAACACCTGGTGAATGCTGTGCTGCACTTGTGCATCGGCGGTCTGGATGACCTGGCCGTTGGGCAGCCGTTCGTAGCCGATGGGCAGGCGCAGCGCCAATTCGCCGCGCCTGGCCTTGTTCAGCCGCGCCGCCTGCATCTGTTGGCGCATGATGTGCCACTGCGCTTCGGAGAAGGCGCCCTTGACCCCCAACAGCAGCCGGTCGTCGTAGGCACGCGGGTCATAGACGCCGCCGCTGTCGCACACCAGGACGTGGTTGGTGGCGGCCACGTCCAGCAGTTGGTACCAGTCGGCGCAGTTGCGCGCCAGCCGGGAGACATCGGTGACCAGCAGCAGCCCCACTTTGCCGGTGCCTACGTCGGTGAAGAGGCGTTGGAAACCATAGCGTTCCTGGCTGCTGATGGCCGATTTGCCCAGGTCTTCGTCAATGACGATGACCCGCTCTGGCGGCCAGCCCCAGGCGGCGGCGCGGGTGGTGAGCTGGTATTGCATCTCTTGGGACTCGGTATGTTCGGCGACCTGGCGCAGGGTGGATTGGCGGATGTAGACGTAGGCCAGTCGCTGCCGGTG
>DAOMOK010000065.1:0-4156 GCA_035444285.1 Chloroflexota bacterium | reverse complement strand
ATTACACCATTCGTCCCCGAAAAATGGGAGATAGTTTTTAGATGCTTACTAAGCCGCGCCAGCCGGTCCAACAACGTCCCCCGCACAAATTGGATAATGGCGTTGGCGGGCAGGGCTATCCAATGGCTCCAGGCCAATTCACCTGCCAGCAGCGGCGTGTACGTTTTACCCATCAGGGCCGCTTCTCCACTCCGCCGCTTTTCTTCCTCATCCAAGAACTTGAGAAAGAGCAGCCAGGCCAGATGCTCCGTATATTGCATAATGCCGCCCACATTATTATCGCGGCGCAAAATATCACACGCCCGCCACATATCACTGCGCAGCGTTTCATTCGTCTGTTGTTTGGTCATTCATTTCCCTATTAAGCCACAGCTTAAGCGGCATACAAGCGCCGCTGAATTTCTGTCAAGGTCTGGCGCAATTGGGCGGCATCCCCACCAAAGCGCCGAATCACGCCGCGCACATCGCCCATTTGCCGGAAGGGAGGCACACGAAAAATGCGAGGGTCGGTAATCTGGTGCAGGCCACCTAGTTCATATTTGCCCAGGAGAGCATAAATCACCTCGCGGGCATCCCGGTCATAGCTGTTCAGCCACGGCCGTTCCCGCTGCCGCAAAGCCAGGGTACGGTCATAGCGGGTTTGCAGGGCGCGATCATAAGCCACATGCCCCAAAATATCCACCTCATCCACTTCCAATTCATCCAGCACTTCCGTCAACACATCGGGATAGACACTGGCTCCCGTCAACTGCGCCACCAGGGCTTCGCGTGTCTCCGGTTCCTGCCAATCGGTCAACAGCTTTTCCCAGGAACCCGTCAAATCCACCACCTTTTGCCGCGTGTAATTAACGTACTCCTGCAACGTCATCGGCTCATGATGCCCTTCCACAATAAAAGTGGCTTCGTCGGCAATTTCCACTTGCAAATTGGTTACTTCAATCTTGCGCCGCTTTTGCTCCGTCGCCAGCTTTAGCTCCACCTGCACCACTGTCGTTTCCCCCTCTACTGTCACCACCTGCATCTGGCGTTGACGCACCCCTGGTCCCGAAGCAATCAGGGTCAATTCGCCAGCAGGCAGCCGCTCAAAGCGGAACTGCCCCTGGTCATCGCTCAAAATCGGGCCACGCTGGTCATTGGGCGCAGCTATGAGGGCGACGTTGGCCCCCTGAATGACATCTTCTGTATTTGCCAACAGGACGGTGCCGGTGAGAACGACCGTTTGGAGACGGCCGTCATTCAGCACCATATCCTCGGCTACCGGAGGTTTATCCCATGCCTCATCAATCAAACGGGTGGCCCCCGTGTAATCAATGATGCGGAACCATAGTTTGCCCGTATCCTCATCAATGCGTGTGCCGCGCCCCACAATCTGCTTAAACAAAATGGGCGAGTTGAGCGTTTTCATGAAGACGATATTACGGACAGAAGGGACATCTACGCCCGTAGAGAGTAATTCGGCCGTTGTCGCCACCACCGGCAATTTTTTGTCACTATCCTGAAACTGCTGCAAACGCCGCCGCCCTGTTTCCCCTTCTTCGCTGACAATGGCTACGGCATAATCATCGCCGTAACCCAAATCGGCAAAATGGTTGTTCAACAAACGGGCCACTTCCTGAGCGTGTTCCATGTCTACACAAAAAACCATCGTCTTTTGTGTCGGCCCAAAACGGCGCAGCAGTTGAGCCAGATGCGCCGTCATCAATTCCGTACGATCAGGTAAAGTAATCGCCCGTTCAAATTGCGGCGTCTGGTAATCAGCCCTCAGTTCCACATCTTCCGGCACAAAGACCTCTGCTCCGCGTTCCAACGCTTCCTCAATGTTCAGCCCTTCTCTATCCACGTTGGTACGAATCCAATGCACTTTGTACGTGGCCAGGAAACCATCTTCAATGCCTTGACCCAGGCTGTAACTGTAGGCAGGTCGCCGAATGCTTCCCTCATTTTCGGCCTCAATCGCTGCTTCCTCAGCACAGAAGTAGGCATAAGTATCAATGTTTTCATCTTGCTTCGGCGTGGCCGTCATCCCCAGATGGATAGCACTGGTAAAGTGATCCAGGATTTCTTTCCAACTACCCCAACCAGAGCGGTGAGCTTCGTCAATGATGATCAGGTCAAAGAAATCGGCCGGGAATTGCTCAAATACGCGCCTTCCCTGATTATCTTCACTCCACAAATTTTGATAGATGGCAAAGTACAGGTCACGGTTCAAACTCAGCTTTTTTTTGCCATCAAGCAGAAAGCGGGGGTCGCTGGCGCCGCCGGCAAAGGGGCTGAACGCATTGTAAGCCTGGTTGCGCAAAACCACCCTATCGGCCAGAAAAAGAACTCGTCCGGGACGGCCGTCGTTCTTATGCTGCAACCAGCCAGATTTGATGAGTTTCCACACAATCTGAAAGGCGGTGAAGGTCTTGCCAGTACCAGTCGCCATTGTGAGCAAAATGCGTCGCTGCCCGCGCATAATGCGCAACAACACTTCCTTGATAGCCGCTTCCTGGAAGTAATGCGGTGTTTTGCCCCGTGTAACTTCCGGCGGCGCATAAGCATACAGGAGCGGATTGCGGCGGCGGGTGGCGGCATCTTTGGCATGGTAAATCGGCCGTAATTCGCCCATGCGCCGCTCGAAATCAGCACGATGTGGTGGTTCATCCAAACCCATGTTGATGCGCCAGCGCTCCCACAATTCATCGGGGCTGGGGAAGTGGTCTAAATGATGCGTAGTATTGGTGAACACATCCCACTCGATGATGTGACGGCCGTTGGTCGTATAAGCAAAAGCCACGCCCAAGTCGCGGGCATAATCTTTAGTCTGCTGTAATCCGCTCAGGGCAGATTCACCCTCAGCTTTGGCCTCAACTACCGCAATGGGGAAACTATCGGTATAACGCAACAGATAATCTACCCGCCGTGGTAGTTGGCGTTCAGCCCGATCACCCCGCAGCACCACCCGGCCGGCCGTGTATTCAAAATCGGGCCGGTAATAATGCTCACGTGTTACCTGGCTGCGTGTCCAGCCAGCCATGTTGAGTTTGGGGTCTATGAGGTTAGCGCGGGTATCAGCTTCGTTGTAAGTCATGGGTTGTGTGTGTCCATGAGCACTTCTGCTTACTGCGGTCTGTTTCTTTCCGAGCGGCCACAAGTATACCTGATGTTTGACGGCCGTGACCATGCTCACCGAGCAAAGCATTTAGCGTACCACTGCCTGGCGGCCGCATCCCACACGCTCCACCAAGAAAACGCGATACAGCCTAAAACTAGACAGAACTGGCGAGAAAAGGAGCAGCCTCCAGGATATGCCACGCAGGACGGCCGTTGGCCGTGGGCTTTGTGAGGCTGTTTGGCTTCATTCGTTTACTCAAACCGTCACAGAAATAAGGAGAAACAGATGATGTAGAAAACAGTTGGAATAACAAACGAGATAGTTGTTTCAGAAATGCCGGGCCTGCCTTGCGTAGAACCCGGCATTTCGTTGTATTGACCCGATACGCTTAACAGCGTGCTTTCTAACGAACAAAGCCGGACAGAGTAGCGAGCTCTGTCCGGCTTTTTCATTTCCTGGTCACAGGAGGACCAAAAAATGAACGAGAACAATTGTAACACAGAGTTGGCGACACTGGCCGAAACCCGGCCGGTAGATTGGGACATAGACGAACTGCACGGCCGTGCCGGCGCTCTGGTGCGGGAAGCATTAACCTCCTGGCCGGTGGCGGTGCGGCAAAGCCATTGGGAAGATATGCAGCAAACGGCCGTGATGACCTTCCTGGAACATGCCGAAGCCGCCGGGGGGTATGCTTACACGGCCGTGCGCACCGCCCTCAAGAACTATGTTTGGGTGCACGTGCGCGGCTTAAATGGTGGCTGGAAATCCCTGGCCTGCATCGAAAATGGATACACGGTGCTAGACCTGGACAGTGAACTGGATGAAGAGGTGGATACACCCCAAGTCACGCTGGATGGCATGATGGCCCGCTCCTGGGATGTGGCCCCCCGGCCGGTGGAGTGGGAAGTGCTGCGCCGCCTGTCTCCACCTCATCATACACAAGCAGAAACGATGCAGACCGTGCTGCACATCCTGGCCGGCATGTGTGACAACTTCTACCCGGAGGTAACTATACAGGTACAAAACCTGTGATATAAATACGCATCATGGACGAGTTGC
>DAOMOK010000064.1:0-4213 GCA_035444285.1 Chloroflexota bacterium | reverse complement strand
ACTCCCTAGTTCTGCTAGTTCCACTAGCAGGACACTACTACGCCGCACGGCGCACCTCCCCCTTTGGATCAACGACCAGCGCCGGACCGGGCCAGGTGAGCAGGGTATCTGTCAGGTGCAGCCCTTTGCCACTCCGCGTCGGCCCAGACACCAACACATGCCCTTCACCGCTGGCGTAATCCAGCCCAACTTTGACTTCTTTTTTCTTGCCGTCGGCGACGGTGGCGTAGGGGACACCGCGCTGGATAGCCAACTGCTGCCCCACCTCCTCATCCTTGAGACGACCCTGGGAACGGGCGAACTTGCCCAGCATCTTCTGCATGTTGAACAATGGATTGGGGGCCTGGTCCAGGATATAGACAAAGCCAAAGAGAGCGCCGGGCAAGGCCAGGGCCAGGACGACCCAGAACAGGTTCGGTTCCTGGGCCGTTTCCTGGATGAGTCCCAGGCCCTTCAACCCGCCCCAGAGAAAACCAAAACCGCCCATGCCCAGGGCCATCAGCAGGCGAGCCAATCCGGTCAGCCGGGCGATGCCGGCCACGGCCGTGGGTGTGTAGACAGCCCCGGCCAGCCAGAAGAGGCTGAAACCCATCAGGAAAACCCGCCATCGTTTTTTAGGACCGGCGGGCATCTCCTGCCACCACTGTTTGAAGTAGGTACCGTTCTTAATTTCTCCCATTTCTAAATTCATAATTCCATCTCCCATCCCTGGCGCTGCGCCTGTTCTGGCCGCGCCAGTTCTGGCGCCGCTTCCAGGAGTTGTTCCGCATCCAATGCGGAGGCTATTTCTGTTTCTAATTGTCTTTCCTGGCGCCGCTCCGCTTGCAGCTGCTCCAGTTCCGCCTGCATCTGCTGCTGCCATTCTTTGTAGCGAGCATTGGACAGCTTCTCCCGGCGCAGCAGGATGACGTGGGCGTGTTGGTTGCCGGTGTCTTCATGCACCATCATTCGCCACTCGCGCACGCCGCTCAGATCGCTGCCTTGCTGCAGCACGTGGTTGAAGTCTTCGGCGACCAGGCCACCGTAGCGGGTGGAGAGCAAAAGCTGGTAGGTGTATTCGCAGCCGTATTGGTGAACCTTGTCTTTGGCCCAGCGCAGAGCCTCTTCGTGCGATGTGGTTTTGCCGGTGTGGTCTAGCCAGAGACCACGTTGTTTGGCTTCCTGGTCAGGGCTTGTCCCCTGGGCAAACGAAGGATGGTCTTCGTAACGGCCGTAAGCGATGTAGTTCATCAGCCCCTTCATCTGGGCATAAGCGGGTTTGCCTTTGGCCGATTTGTTGGCGATGCGTTCGCCGCGAACAAGTGCCAGCAGTCGTTTAGCCATGCATCTGCTCCTCTTCGTCGCCGGCGAACAGTTCCTGCACCCGCGATACCGACTTCTTCAATCGCCGGATCGCCTCTTGCTCCACGTTGCTCTTGATGTCCTCGTGGAAAGCGCGGATTTGGGTGTGGGCCTGGTCACGGCCGTCGCGGGAAATGCGCATCATGGCCGTGAAGTCATCGGGATATTCGGCCGCCAACTCGCGGATGAGTTGCAGCATGATGCCCTCGGACATGGTGCGGGAAGCGGCCGCTTCGATAGCGATGTCGGAGAGCAGGCGGGCAATGCGGTTAAAGGATAAGCGGATACCCTGGAGCGTCGTCGCACGCAGGGCGGGAATAGCGTAAGAACTGCGTTCATCATCCAGGCCCATGAGGGCCAGGGTCTCGATGGCGGCGCTGAAGTTGAGGCCGTTGGCCTTGGCCCAGGCTTCAATCTTCTCCCGGCCGAATTCGGTCAGCATGATGTGCTTGGAGTAGGTCTTGTCCGGCCGGCGTGCGCGACCATCATCCAGGGGGGCGTGTAACTCTGACATGGATCATCTCCTTGATTTGATTGGGGGCCAACGTAACTGGTTGGCCTGATTTTTTGGGAAAGCAAGCTTGTCGCCTCGACTGGCTCGGCGCAGGCACTGAGTCTTCGAAGGAAAGGGGGAAACGCCAAAACCAGCGTGAGCGATACGCGGCCAACAGCCACCCGCAAGGGAAAGCACATTGGCCGGCGCATAGCCATGCCGGCTGTTTTAGGGTTATGGGGGAATGTTTGGGGTCTGTTTTTGTCTGTGTCAACGAATGCACTCAGGTTAGTGCATCCATGCGATTACGCGGCCATTCTACGCACAGTTGGCGGCTTTGTCAAACTAACGTTTGTCTATTTTGTCTATTATTGCAACTGTACGGCCGTCTGCTAACTGTACGTCTCTTGTTCTTTGTCCAACGTCATTTTTACCAGGGCGGGTGTACAGTTAGCGGATATACATTTCATAGCGGCGCTGACCGGTTTTTATTTGCCCCGCGGCGAGCGTGAGAGCCTGCCACTTCACTGTGTTCAGCGCAAGCTTTGCGCAGCCGAAAGGGCGGGGGGTGGGCCTGGTTCATGAAGGCCAAAGCCTTCATATTGAACGCCGAGGCGTTCAATCCGGGTGGGGGGGCTGGGTAATCACTGCGCCAACCAGAACACTCCGGATTCAACAGTACCTTGGCCTGAATACCTGCGTTGGACAATCAAATACCCCATCCCTTGTACGGCCGTCTGCTAACTGGATGTCTCTTGATCTTATCCCATTACATTTTTACCACGACAGATTTCTAGTTAGTAGACAGATGGTTTATGGTAACGCGGCTCAGCTTCTGTCTATCTGGCAGTGAACGTAAGGGCGATTACGGATTTCAACGGGCGGGCGGTTGGCATCCTCCCCACCATCCTGTGGGGATTCCTACAAGGAACTTGCGAGGTTAGGGTTTACCGACGAATCATCGCCAGCCTTGACCCTATCTGGCCGGTGACCCATGTCTCCAGTCTGGCCTTGATCTGGCCGGGCGGTGCCAAGCCGCCCTTGCTGCCAGGAACGAAGCCCGGCAGCAGCAATATTGTGTGCTGCATTGCGATCGGCATTGGTTTCCAAACCACATTTTTGGCAGCGAAATAGATGCTGATTAACCCGATTGCCTCTGGCGCAGTGCCCACAGCGATGACATGTTTTTGATGTGTTTTTCGGGTCAACGAAGATAACATCAATTCCCTTTCGGGCTGCTTTGTATACGATCATGTCGGTAAGCTGCTTGAACGCCCAGGAGCCAATCATCTGTCTAAACTGCTTCACCCCTTTAACCTCATGCGCGATACCGTCCAGGTTTTCTAAAGCAATGAGTGGATGGGGGTACTCAACAGCCAAATCAACGATTTGTCGGCTTACCTGATGATTGATATTCCGCACCTAATACCGCTCTTTGCGCCCCGAAGCTTTGACGCAATCCATTCTTCCTTTTTGCCAATATCGTTGGCGCAAACGGATATGTTTGTCTCGTTTCTTGAGAATTGCCCGGCCTTTGAAAACAACCACATTATCCGGCGTCACCACCGTAGCCAAACGTACCAAACCCAAGTCAATGCCGATAACACTGGGATTATCCTCGTGAGAACGCTTAATTTCAGGAAAGCGCAAAGGCAGACTGACATACCAGTCTTGATTCCGAATTAATTGTTCAGCGTCACCGCAAGCGTGGGTCGCCACCTCTTTATATTTGTCGGGCACATGAAGAGGAAACCAAATGAACTGCCGGGGATGCTGCGTGGAGATACGCAGCACAAATCCCTTTTCACAAGCCACAAGCTTGTAGGAATCGCGCCCCAGTCCGATCCCTTGATGTCGACGAATCTGGGGAAACGAAACCCTTTGCACAATGTCGGACTGCTGTAACGCATGGTAGGAAGCGAGTAAAGTGACCGTTTTATTGATCGCCAGGCGAGCCAAATCTGACGTGAGGCCAAATTGTTGCCGCAGATCATGATAACAAGCAGCGTGCAATTTGCCCCGACTTCGGATTTGCCATGTTTGAGCTACCTGCAAAGCATATTCGATTGCATTACGATAACGGCTGGCTGTATCTTCAATCCATTCTTGCTTTCGCCTTGTCGGTTTTCGCAACTTCAGAAGAACAAATTCCCGTTTGTAGGCCGGGTTTATTTTAGCGGTCATGGTATGTTGTTTCCCTGATGCACTGAGCATCTGACTGAGGTTGCCAAAGCAAATCGGTATCGGATGTGCCCTTAAAGGGGCTATCCGATACCAATAAAACCAACGTTTTCGTCTAATATCCGCGTTTATCCAACCAGTACGGCTTGTCATCCTGCGCACGCTGCCGCCGGGCAGACGAAGGCCAGAAATACAAAA
>DAOMOK010000063.1:0-4833 GCA_035444285.1 Chloroflexota bacterium | reverse complement strand
GATGTTTTTGTGCAACCCGACCTTTTGTTTGTGCGGCAGGAGCGGATAGAAGAGATGGTTGGTGAAAACTATCTGGATGGTGTGCCCGATTTTGTGGCCGAGATTCTTTCTCCAGGCACGGCCCATTATGACCGGCATACCAAGCTGCTGCTTTACGCCCACTATGGTGTGGCCGAATACTGGATTGTTGACCCGGAAAATAAGGTGATTGAGGTTTTTATTTTAGACGGTGAAACTTATCGCGTGGCCGGGATTTTTCTGGGAGGGGATGCGATTGATGTGGGGATGTTCACGGCCGTGAACATCCAAATAGACGCCGTATTTACCCGTTAAGACAATGGTTGATGCTAACACACTCAATTGATTTTGCGGGCTTACCAAAATGTCGGATAAAATTCCTTATCCCAACCATACAGATTCGGGCCAGTTATCCATATGGCAACCTTTGCTGATTGGGGCTACGGTCTTATATTTTTTTTCGCTGTATCCCTGGTGGGCCTACCTTAGCACAAGCACTTTTGATTATGTCATTTGGGGAGCCGGGTTGGATACCCCAGAAGAGATTGTGTATATGTGGGGATTAGTTCTGTATCCACCCGTAATCTTTTTATCTCTATTTCTGGCTCTTATTTCTTGTATTGTTCATCGTTTTCGATTAGCTACGTTTTTCGTTTTACTTCCTGTAATAAAAATAGGTATCGTGTTATTGCTGTTAAATGTAGTCATTCCAATCAATTACCGTATTCAAATAGACCGCGCCCCACCTCATTCCCTTATGAAATTGTTGACCGAAAACAATACAAATAGTACCCCTGCTTTGCCATCAGGAGATATATATTTACCTCCTTCTGTTATGTTCAACGACCTTGTCAGATGGACTGATGAAGGAGTGATCTTCCAGACCTCAATGTCAGAGAAAGAAGTTTTGTCTTTTTACATTGATACGTATCAAAAGTTAGGTTACCGAGCGGTTTCATCTAATACAATAAATCGAGTATCTCTTAAGGCGAGAAACAAAGAGTTATGTATTACCATTTTTAGCGAAGAAGAAAGTCATCGAATGGTAATCGTGTATCGCGGTGCGCATTCAGCAATATGTTTTGGTTTGGAAACTGACTTTTAGAAAGGCTCACCCATTGCCACCGGTTGCAAACCGGTGTCTAAGATGCACAAACCCGCTCAAGCGGGTTCTCATTCCTACCTTATGCGTTTGAATACGCTTTTGTGTCTCAGGCAGCAAACACCACAGGTTTACTCCCCACCATCTCCAAAATTACTCAGTTCTTCGGCCAGGCGGCGCAGGCGGGTTTGTACGGCGTGGTGGACGGTGCCGGCCGGATAGCTGCCATCCCCATTGCGTTCCCCGGCGGGTACACCCGTCAGCAGTTCAATGCCCTGGTCAATGGTGGTGATGGGCCAGATGTGGAACTGGTTGGCGGCTACGGCCGTGACCACATCCTCATGCAGCATCAAATGATCCAGGTTACTCGCCGGAATCATCGCCCCCTGGCTGCCGGTTAATCCCCGCTTTTCGCACAAGCGGAAAAAGCCCTCGATCTTCTCATTCACGCCACCAATAGGCTGTATTTCTCCCCGTTGGTTTACCGACCCGGTGACGCCAATATCCTGCCGCAGCGGAATGTTGCTGAGGCTGGATAACAACGCAAACAATTCTGTTGAAGAGGCGCTGTCTCCCTCGACGCCGGCATAATTTTGCTCAAAAGTAATACTGGCGCTGAGTGAGAGCGGTTGATCCTGGGCATAGGTGCCGCCCAGATAACCTTGCAGCGTCAGCACCCCTTTTTCGTGCAGCGGGCCGGACATCTCCGTTTCCCGCTCAATGTGGGTAATGCCGTCATCCCCCATGTAGGTGCGGGCGGTAATGCGCCCCGGCTGCCCAAAGGCATAATCACCCAAATCAATGACCGACAGGCCATTCACCTGACCGATGACGCTGCCTTCCGTTGCGATAAAAATAACGCCATCCAACATTTCCTGGAAAGCATATTCTTCAGCGCGGCTGGCGCGGTAGATCCGCTCATTGAGCGCCTGCTGCACGTCGGCGGCAGTGGTGATGGCATGACCGTTCACCCCTGCCCAATAACTCGCCTCCCGCACCAGGTCGGCCACTTCGCCAAAACGGGTGCTGAGTTTGTGTTGATGTTCGGCCAGCCGCGAACCATGCTCAACCACTTTGGCAACGGCCGTGCGATCAAATGGGTGTAATCCCTCCTCCAAACAACGCCCGGCAATAAAGTTGGCATATTCGGCCAGCGTCTCCGGGCTGCGCGGCATCTCCGTGTCAAAATCGGCGCGCACCTTATATAACTGGGCAAAATCCTCATCTCCCTGATACAAAGAATAATAAAGTGGCAGGCTGCCCAACAAGATGATTTTGACATCCAGGGGAATCGGTTCCGGGTCTAATGATTTCGCCATCACCTGTCCCGGTTCCAACATGGTGGGCGGCTGAATATAAATTTTGCCGTCCTTCAGGGAGCGTTTCAGCGCCTCCCATGCGCCGGGATTGCGGAAAAAGTCGTTGGCGTTGAGGATGAGATAACCACCATTGGCCTGGTGCAGGCTGCCACATTTAATGTTGGTGAAATGGGTAGCCACCAACCCGGCCTGCAATTCATACTCAATGCGCCCAAAAAGGCCATGAAAGGTGGGATTGGTGTCACGTATGACGGGCGCGCCCTGGGTCTGGGCACGGCCGTTGTTCACAAACAGATTCACCTCATAACGGCGCAAATCAATTTCCTCGGTGTTTTCGCTGCCCACCGGCGGCACAAAATCATCAATTTGAGCCAGCACATCCTGGTGCAGCTCCGTCAGGTAAAGCTGCATCTCCTCATCACTTTTATAACGTGCCAGAATGTCTACAAAATGATGCTGCACGGCCGCTGCCGCCACTTCCCGGTCAATCTCCTTCATACGCCGCCGCGCTGCCATTTCCATTTGCCGCATCTGGTGCATTACCTCCGCCAGTTTTTCTACCAGGGATTGGTGAGCCGTTTCTAGGGCGGCGCGTTGGCCGGGCGTCCACTGCTGCATGAGCTGGGTGATTTCCTGGGGAGACACCTGACGGCCGTCCACCATCGGCGCAATCACAAACCCTGACGGCGTTTGTACCAGGGCAAAACCGTCCTTTTCCGCCTGTTCACTCACTGATTGCAGCAGGTTATTTTGCGTTTCTTCCAACTCTTGCTGCATAGCGGTGATGGCATTTTGATAGGCCTCGGCTTCAAACGCCTGCGGCAAATCCTGGCTGATGTCGGCGATCAATTTAGCCATGCGCTCCTGAAAGCGGGCGCCTTCACCGGGAGGCAGAGAGATGGCGCGGGGCTGGTGGGGCGCGGCAAAGTTATGCACATAAATCCAATCGGGTGGCGATGGACGGCCGTTTGCCTTTTCGCGCAAAAAATGTTCAATAGCCGTGGCCCGCCCCGTGCCGACGGCGCCCAGGACAAAGATGTTATAGCCCTGGCTCTGAATGCTGATGCCAAATTCAATAGCGCGTGTGCCGCGAGGCTGGCCGATGATGTGGGTGTGGGGTTGGAGGACGGCCGTTGTTTCAAAATCAAATTGGGCGGGGTCACAAAAATGGCGTAGTTTTTCTGGCGACAAAGGGGTGACAGGTGATAGTTCAGGCATCATGCTCTCCGTATAGCATATCTTGTATGTGGCGTAGTATCACTTAACCTGATTATCTATGCAACATGCCGGTGAGCGACAGGCGCAGGGCAAAAAGGCTCTGAGAAACTAGTGTAGAAATGCCCTGTGTCTGGCGTTACGCCAGGGTCGGCGCGGCCAGGTCATAGACCGCCTGGGCATAATCCCGCAGCCGCTGTTCGGCATTGGCGACATTCACCAACGCGGCATAGGGCAGCCAGGTACCCTGCCAGCCTTCGGTATGCCAGCGGGCATCCTCCGGCAACGGTTTATCCAACAGATGCTCCGCCGCAAAAGGGAACGGGTTGGAATAAAAATAGGGGGGCGTATCGGCATTGCCAGGGTAAAAACCGAGGTTGAGTTGGGCGGGGAATTCCTGCACTTTGCCATGCTCTTCATGGGTGACAGTGCGCGCGCCAAACCATTCAAAGGCCAGATCAAAACCATGCGGCCACACCTGCACCGGCCCCGTTTCGCCTTTGAGCGTAGCCTTGTGTGTTTTGAAAATACGGTCTATTTCCACCAACAGGTCAAAATACCGCCTGGCCTGATCAGGGTCATAGCTGCGTGGCTCATCGCTGACAAATTTGGCGCGGGCATAGTCGCCGGTGAGGCCAAATTCGGCAACGGCCGTAATCACCACATCCCCCATTTCCGTACCCGTCAATCCTGCCGCCATGCTAAACGAACGCACATCACCCTGGCTCGTTTCCAATACGATCCGGTGCTGGCGTAAATCCAGCCGTAACGTCAGGATGCCGCCGCCTGGCAAAGGCACATTATCCGTCTCCAGCCCATCCGGGCGTATCTTCAGGCTAATGTGCCACCATTTGGGATGGGCAATGCCACGGGCGCGGGGCACAACGCCCACCGCCTGGCTGTATAAGTGCAACGTCTGGCGGGTGGGTTCAAAACCATCTAGCGGAGGAAATAAACTCATAACGTACTCCTGATGCGGACATGCCACAAACAGAGGCTCTTTAGGAATTCATAGGCATCAACCCGGTGAATTCCCGAAGCCCCATTATCTTGAAGGAAAGGTTAATAAAGGGTGAGTTGGATCAGTGTAATAAATACAGTACAGGTACAGGCAACGGCCTGACCCATAATTCTTGGTAATGGTTCAAGTTTGATTTGTACCAAAATTTTATCAACATT
>DAOMOK010000062.1:0-4905 GCA_035444285.1 Chloroflexota bacterium | reverse complement strand
ACTCCCTAGTTCTGCTAGTTCCACTAGCAGGACACTACTACGCCGCACGGCGCACTTCGCTCTTGGGATCAATGATGAGCGCCGGGCCGGGGTAATGGCGCAGCGTATCGGTCAGGTGCAGCCCCTTGCCCGCTCTCGTGGGCGCCACCACCATAACGTGCCCTTCGGATTGCTCATAATCCAGGCCAATGAGGGTCTTTTCACTTCGGCCTTGCTTAGTGCCAGCCTTACCCTCGCCGACCTGGACCAGCGGCACACCGCGCTTGATCGCCAGCTTTTCTTTGACATCTTTCGCTTCCACCCGCCCCTGGGAGCGGGACGCTTTCTCCAGCATCTTCTGGATGCCGAAGAGGGGATTCGGCGGCTGGCTGAGGATGTAGAGGAATAGGACAATCACGCCCGGCACGAGCAATGACAGGGGCAGCCAGAGCAGGTTGGGACTGTCCATCGTTTCCTGAATGGCCCCGGTACTCTTCAAGAATCGCCACAAGAAGGAAAAGCCGCCCATACCCAGCGACAGGAGCAGCCGGAATAGCCAATTGGCGCGCGCCAGTCCATCTACAGCCGATGGCGCGTGAATGGCCCCGGCCAACCAGATGGCACTAAAGATGCCCAGAACCATCCACCAGCGCTTCCTAGTCGCCCGCGGCAGGTTTTGCCACCACTGTTTGACGTAGGTGCCGACGGTGACCCCGCCTATGTTGTTCACATCCATGGCGGCCCTCCTTCCGCTTTTGGCCATTCTGCCCAGCCGGAACCAATGGTGATTCGGTTTAGATGGTCATCGGCCAGACCACGGGTGAGCAGCGCATCGGCCGCCTGACTGAACGAAAGATCTCTGTCCTGCGCCCAAGCCATTACTTTTTCATGTACCGACCGTGGCAGGTCAAGCTCAACGATACGGAAATCATAGCAGAACGCCTGTGCTCTCGGATCCCACCAGTTCTCTGCTTCGTACTGCCCGTGAAGGCGCTGTTTCAAGGCCAGGTATTGGGTCAGGCGATCTGGCGCTGGTGGCTCTGGCACAGCCGGCGGTTCTGCCAATGCGCCGAACCAGTGATTGAGGAGATGCCGCAACACTATCCCCAGGCCAATGGTCAGCAATAGCCAGAGAATAACCATGACGCCCACTTCCGTCACCAGGGCGCCGGTCAGGTCACGCTGGCCACCGGTGATGATAACCAGGGAGACCAGCGCGTAAAAGGTGATGAGAAAGAGCAGGCTGGCATCAAAAAAACTTTGCTTGCACCGCCCGGCGGCCCGTTCGGCGCCTTCGCCGTACTGATGAGGGTGATCCGTCTTGTTCATCCCAGCCCTACCTCCTGACCCTTGGCGCGTGCCCGCGCCTGGCCGGTATCAAGCGTCATCTCCTGCTGGGCAACCCGATCCTTGGCACCTGTACTGACTTGGGCTGAGTGGAGTCGAAGCAGCGAAGCCGAAGTATGTTGTTGTTCCAGCCGCACCAGTTCGGCGCGAACGTCGGCTTGCCACGACAGAAACGCTTTTTTATCCATGCGTTTGTCGCCAAACCAGAGGACGTGGGCGTGCCGATGCTTTGTGTCCTCGTGAGCCATCAGTCGCCAGTCTTCTGTCTGGCCCCCTTTTTGCATGGCCCGGCCAAATTCGGCGGCGGTCAATTCTCCCTCCGGCGCCGAGAGCACGCCCTGAAACGTGTAACGATGTTCCAGAGCGTTGGCTCTCACCCAGGCCATCACTTCTTCTTGGGTGTGGACACGGCCGTCCGGCCCCAGCCACTGGCCGCGTTGCCGTCCTTCCAGGTGCGCTTCTTTATCGCGGCCAAAAGCATAGTACAGAGCCGCTCGCCTGGCTGGCGAGCTGGTACGTCGGCCGGTGGGTGTCCGGTTTTCCTGGGTGCGGACATTGATAAAGGGTATGGATTTCTGACTAGGCTGCATCTACGACCTCCTTCGACAAAAGAATCTCTTTTTCGTCTAACTCTTCCTTCAAACGGGCCACAGCCGCCGCATGAGCATTGTCGCCCATCTCGTCTCTTATCTGCCGCGCCTGCGCATCTAATCTGGCCCGCGGATCAGCGCTGACCTGCATGTTTTCCATAAAGTTATGGGGGTCTAATCGGGCTTCTCGCCAGATGGTTTGCAGCAGTAGAATATCTGCCTTGTAGTTGACTTCTTCGGCCGCAATGACAGCCTGGCAGAGCAGCCGGGCAAAGCGATTGAACTGCCAGTTGAGCGTACGTTCCAGCAGGTTGGCAACCAGCCGGGGTAGGGTTTCGGCCGTGGCCTGGCCACAGCCCATCAGGGCCAGCGATTCGATGGCCACGCTGAAGTAGAGGCCGTGCCGGTCGGCGTAGGCCTGGACAGTGTCTATGGCTTCGTTGGTCAGGGTTAATGTTTTCTTTTCCGTCTTGCCGTAACGGTCTTGACGGCTTTCGTGAATAGGCATATCGGTCATTTAGTTACCTCCGCAAGTTCTCAGATTTTGGGATGTGAAACAGGCTGCATGGCAAACATGCAGCGTATGGCCGCCAGCGACGGCAGCCGGTTCGGGCTGTCAAAATTGAAGAGAACTTAAGCGGAGGCTTCTGGCGAACGTGAGGGAGGGGGGATCAGTCGCCGGGTAGGGGAGTCAAAAAGTGGCCTGCGGCACGGCCGTCGCCATCGTTGCCGCCAAACCCATTGCGCCTGCGTGTTGGCTTCTTGCTCGATCACTACTAATAGTGTCTGCCGCCAGGGGAACAAGGTACATTCGATTTCCACGGGCGCGACCGTGAAGGAAACCAGCTCCTTCTCCGGCGCGGCCTGTTCCATCGCTGCCACCGTTGCGGCGGTGATTTGGGCAGGAGCCAGGGGCAGTCCTACCAGCAGGCGAATAGCGACCCAGGCCAGCAGGCCGATCCAGGCAAAGCCTTTCACCCACCATAACCAGATAGGCAGGTTGAACAAGAGGGTTGGGTCTAGCAAAAGGGGGTACAAGAACACGATAAAGAAGATGGCAACAAGGAGCAGGTCTTCGGCCTGGGCCAGGACCAGCTGCGCTCGCTCGATAGTGCGTCGCCGTTGCCGACGATTTGGACATAAGCTCGTGCTAAGAGCCGAAGCCCTGAGCGCAGCCGAAGGGTAAGCCGAAGCAGTCTGTCGTTTGTTAATCATGCAAATCTTCTTAATGATTGTTCTTGCAATCAGGGAGAATTATAATATCCGGTCGCTGGCTGTCAACTGGAAGATGATACGTATCATCTGGCGCCGACATTATACGTATATCTTGCTCTCCTCATCTAATCCCCTTGCTACCCCATACCGATAATCTCTGGATATGTATAATCTTATGGCTGTTTGCGCCGCCATCTGGCATACCAACCAAGAGCTTGCCCTGAGCGGCTCAACGAAGTTGAGCAAATCGAAGGGGAGGAGGGCGGGCCAGGCTGCTGAAGGTGCTTCACCTTCAGGTTGAACGCCACCGGCGTTCAAACAGGGTGGGTGGGCTGGGTCATCGCTGGCCGACCAGCCCATTGCGGCTTCACCAAAACCTGTGTCCTGATGACGGCATTGGCCCACGTACACCTCACGTTTTGCCCACAGACTGCAAATATGTTTCCAGCGCTTGCCGTGTTGTTACCCAGTTACGGCCGTGTTTAATTGCCTCTAATTTGCCCGTGCGCGCCAGCAAGCTCAGGTACTCCTGGCTGTAGGGCGTTAGTTTGGCCACCTCCCGCAGTGGCAGCCACTCGTCGTCTACCGGCGTTGGCGCGCTCTGCGGCGTGCAGGCTTCCAGATAGAGGGTCAGGCTGCGCTCCACCGCCCGGCCGACAAAGTTCACCAGCGGCGCCGTCTTCCCCCTATCGGCCTGGGCCAGCACCCGGTAGTATTGCCGCCGATTGACACGGGTGATGATGGCCGGCGGATAGCCGGCGCGCAGCAATATCAGATTCAGGATCAGGCGGGCGGTACGGCCGTTGCCATCAAGGAAAGGATGAATCGCTACCAGTTGGTGGTGCGCCAGCGCCGCCAGGGCTACCGGCTCCATGACGCCCGCTTGTGCTTGCAACCAGTTGGCCCAATCAGCCATTTGCGCCGGAATGTCCCAGGCAGGCGGCGGTTCATGGGCTGCGCCCACAATGCGCACCGACAGCGTGCGGTACTGCCCCGCATTTTCATCGTCAATCTTAGCCAACACCAGGGCGTGCAACTGGCGTACAGAAAAGGCTGTGAGCGGTTCCGGATCACTCACCAGCAACTCCACCAGCTTGATCGCCTCCTGGTGATTGATGACCTCAAAGTGTTCACGCAGGCTCTTGCCGCCAATAGTAATCCCTTGTTCCAGAATCAATTGGGTTTCACGCAAACTCAGGGTGCTACCCTCAATGGCATTAGAGTTGTAAATCCATTCGATGGTCAGTTGTTCGTTGAGGCGACGCACGGCCGCTGCCGGTAACGGCCGTAACCCATCTAATTGTGTTTTTTTAGTCTGGATTCGCTGCGCCAGACGTGTTTCCAACATGGCAAAGCTCCTATCGGTATCGGATAGCTAATATTATTATATATCCGATACCCATTTCGTAACAAACCATACTCAACCAGGGTGGCGGGTGGGCCTGGTTGCCTGAAGGCGGAACGCCTCCAGGTTGAACGCCGATGGCGTTCAAACAGGGTGGGCGGGTGGGTAGTCGCTGGCCGACCAGCCCATTGCGGCTTGACCAATACCTTGCTCCTGACACGACACCTGCCCGTTCACGCCCTATCGGTTCGCTGGTAGCGACCAGAGAGAGGGGCCACTCCCCATCGGGAAGCAGCCCCTACCGTCCAGTCTGTGGGCGCATTCGCGTTCAGGTATGGGCAACAGCCTAATAGCCGCGTTTGTCCAACCAGTATGGCTTGTCATCCTGCGCACGCTGCCGCCGGGCAGACGAAGGCCAGAAATACAAAA
>DAOMOK010000061.1:0-5004 GCA_035444285.1 Chloroflexota bacterium | reverse complement strand
ACCTGGGCAGCAACAACATCGGCCTCATCTACATGAACGCCCGCTATTACAGCCCAAACACGAACCGAATGGTTTCTCCCGATACCATTGTACCAGACCCGGCCAACCCGCAAAGTTTCAACAGATACTCGTATGTGCGAAACAATCCTCTCCGGTTTACCGATCCCACTGGCCACAGGGAGGAAGATTGCGATTTAGGTTTGTGTGATGATACCCCAGATTCACCAATACCTCCGCCACCACCGGCAACCTGTGTAGAGGCGTGGGATGACGGTTGCGGGCCTGGGCCCGTTCGCCCACAAATCACTCTACAAGATTGGGAAATTCGGCTGCTCATTTTGATCGTTTATTGGGAAACAGGGGATCAAAATTTGAGACAAATTGAAGCCGTAACTTGGACTATTCTCAATAGTCAAGCAGAGCGGAATGGAACAATCGAAGGGCTGTTGCGTTCAGGAAAATATCACGCAAGCGCACGTCTTGAAGCCGCCGCATCCGGCCTTAACCCTTATGATATTGAAGGTCCTGTTCCAAGAAGCACACTGCAAGGAGAGGCATTTGCTGATGCTGCTTGGAATGCTCTTTACAAAAATACAACAACTTCAATCACGGTTAACAGGGTTATCGGGTCTTATAATGGCGGTGACGCCGATCTAACACATGGTAGTAAATATTTCATACATAGGCCTTATGAGGAGGCTAATTGGTATGTGGATGGTATA
Organism: Chloroflexota bacterium; assembly: GCA_035444285.1. Lineage (GTDB taxonomy): Bacteria > Chloroflexota > Anaerolineae > Promineifilales > Promineifilaceae > CAADGU01. Next base: position 4,282 of record DAOMOK010000061.1, on the reverse strand, counting down.
AATGCCATTGCTGTTGACCAAGGAGTGGCTAACCAGCTATACCTTGACCGTATTGACGGGCCTACGATGGTTCTAATATTTAACAATTTAATCCCACCACCTTATGAGGAGCGGATACGGAATCTGGAGGTTAATAACTCACAATGATTAAACTAAAGGTGATTTATCAGTATGCTCTAATAGCTATGGGCCTGCTTATCGTGGCTGCTATTTTCATTAGTTGCACACCCTCTATTGGTTCGTCGGGGAGTACTGTAGAATCAACTATTCAAACGCCACATGTGACAGAAGTTTTATCGGGGACGACAGTACAAAAGACATCGACACCAAAAGCTACACCAAGTCCATTACTACCTCATCCAACTATAGAGATCTCCACATCTACACCCACTGTCAGCCGTACTGCGACGGTTGTCCCAACGATGGTCGCATCAGTAACTCCCTACCCCGTCCATGGCGACCTATTTATTTTCGGAGCCTACTCTCCATTCGAGCCAAGATATATTTACAGCCTGTCTCTGGAAACCAGCCAAATAAGATATATACTGAAGCAGGAAGACGATTGGCAAAATCTGAATGCCTGGTTTTCACCCACTGGAGCGTTGGCTACCTATTGGGTAGAAACAGCCGACCATTCCGAGCTTTGGCTGACCCCACTAGAATTCTGGTCTCCCGAACTGGTTCTCACAGTTCCGGAAACGGGTTATAACACTTATTACGTTGAGTGGCTTGCAGTAGATAAATACTTGTTTTTCCAAACATACCGCGAAATCTTGGGAGCCAGAGAACCGGTCAATTCTTATCTCATAAATACAGTAAGCAAGCAGATCGTAAGTCCACCAGGTTGGAAAGGAAACTGTAATATCGTAGCATTTTCGCCGAGAACCAATCAGATCGCAACGTGGTGTCTGATAGAAAACGAACAAGATACATCTGTAACTTATGCCGTTGTTGAGGAAAATGACGAACTCTGGTTCAGCAATGATCGGCCTGAACAGATCGTAAAAGAGCGAGGTACTATTGGAGAGTTCTGGTCATGGTCTCATGACCGACAGTATTTTGTCTTTAGTGATTATGCCGAACCGAGAGATCTACTCAACATGACAAATGCCCGGACCGAAACCACAATCCATCTTGACGATGGGCATAGTGATCATTACGATGTCGTTTCTCTCTCGCCTAATAATCGTTATCTTGCCTACTTTGGAAATTGCGCCAATGGAGAATATTGCCAGCTAATTATAGAAATCGAAACAGAGGAGGTAATTTGGACCAGTCAAGAGGTAACTCCACCAAACCGAGGCACACCACTGGCGCTTGTCTGGTCGCCCGATAGCCGTTACTTTGCCCTTTGGGTTTCACCTGAGGTCCTTGTCATAGAGGTGGAAACAGGGGAAATAGTTATGCGATTCGATGACCTAGATTGGGTAAGAGGAGTATGGTTACAAGATAAGTAGAATTGGTTAGGAATATCAACTTATTGTGGGAGCTCTGCTATTGGTGGAGATTCTCAGTGGGCTGTGGCTTGCGCCCTCGCCGTGCCACTTCCCTCTCAACTTGCAGGCGTATTTGTCACTCGCAATGTTCTTTCTTTTGGCATTGCCCAAAAGAAAGAACCAAAGAAAAGGCTAGGCTCCCGCACCCCTGGTATTTTTTGGGATATTGCCAGTACCGCCTGCGGCTATGCCATCTGCTCGTTAACAACGACTTCTGTAGTTGGTTTCGGCTTGTCGTCTACGGCCGTAAACAGCGGCGCACTTCAGCCAGAATTTGGCGCTGTTCGGCACTCAGCCCAGCCTCTCCTATCTTGTCCAGGAGGGTAAAGACCTTTTCCGTGACCGGGTTTGGCGCCAAAACGGTGGTCTGCTCTCCTTCAATGAGAGTCATGGCCTGGTAGTAATCCTGGGCCACCGTCTGATCATGCACACGGGCATAGGTCATGGTGGTGTTGAGCCGTTGGTGACCCAACAATGCCTGAATCGTCGTTATCTTCGCCCCGGCATTGACCAACTGCGTGGCAAACGTATGGCGCAGCATGTGCGGCGTCACCTTAATCCCCGTGCGCTCGCCGGCCGCCTGGAGGCGGCAACGTATCAGGTCTTTGGAAAGTGGTTTGTGCCGGTAGATGAAGAGATGGTCGCTCAACGCCGGGCCACGCACCGCCAGATATTGCTCAATGGCCATAATGACTCGCTCCGTCAGATAAACTGACCGGTCTTTCAACCCCTTGGCTTCCCGGATGAGAATCGTCTCGGCGGCCATGTCTACGTCAGAGAGCCGTAAATCCTCCAACTCACTGACCCGCATCCCACTCTGCCACAACAGGTAAAAGGCTGCCAGGTCAAGGCAGGCATCTCGTATCGCCGCCGCTGTTTGCGCTTGCTCCACCCGCTGCCGGAAGTCAACGCGCAGGGCGATAACCTGGGCATCGGTCAAGAAGCGGGGCAGGGAATGGGGCTTTTTGAGACCAGAGAGGGTCAGCAGGGCGTGGGGTACAGAAACCCCCTGTTGCTGCAAAAAGCGGAGTGTACCTTGAAAGGTATGCAGGTCGTGGTTGATGGAACTGACTTTGTACCCGGCCACCAACTGCTCGTCAATATAGGCAAAAAGGTGGTCGCGGGTCACATCTGTGGCTGCCTGAATCTCCGTATGGGCAAAAAACCAGCGCCAAATCTGGGTAGATTTGTACCAGAACTGGTAGGTGGCCTGCGCCAGCCGGGACGGCCGCCAGTTAGCCTGGCGGATGTGCAACTGTTTGGTCAACTGCTCAATGAGCCATTCTGGCAAACCCGTCTGGTACCGCGAAACATCGCCAAACAAGGGCTTATCCGTGACAACCAGGCCACGCTCCTCTTGGAGAAAACGGTGGAACCAGTCCAGAGAATGACGGCCGTTGCGCTGCCATCCTTCTCCTATCTGCCTGGCTTGAACAAAGCACATAGCCTGGTCAAAGTCTTCTCTCAAATTCAACTGACCGTGCGGTTTGAGGTTCAGCCCCAGCACATGCCCGGCCATGGGGATGCGATGCTGGTTGATGACTGCCTCGGCCGCGCCAATGCCCACCAACCAGACCCGATACCGCTCCAGCAGGGCCACATTTTCCGGCGGCCACGCCAAAGTGGGTTGTGGGACAGCGACATCGGGCGGCGGTGGGTTGAGCTTTAAGCTTTTGTGCAAAGCCCGGTCATAGCGCACCGCGGCCGTTGTGGGAAAGGTTCTGCTCTCGCTCATTGCCACGCCTCCAGCCAGGCGGCCGCTTTGACAAAGTCGGCCTTCACTTTGGCATCATTGGCGGCAATATAGTTTTGTGTTGTGCCCACCCAGGCATGCCCCAGCAATTTCTGGATGGACGTGACGGGCACATCGGCCAGCACCAGATTGTTGGCGAAGTTGTGCCGCAGTTGATGGGCGGTCAGGTGTACCCCGGCCGCCTGGCGATATTGTTGCAGCCGTTTTTGGATACCTCGCACCCCAATCCCCTGCCCGGCGTAGGTCAGGAAAACAAGCTCATGCAGGACTGGAGGACGCCCATCCAGGTAACAAGCGAGGGCAGTGACCGTTTCCGCCGAGAGGTACACCGCCCGTTCCCGGCCGTTTTTACCGTGAATGTGCAGACGCGGCGGGCGTTCCTCCAAAAAAAGGTCGGGCAAGGTGAGGCTGGCCACTTCGCAGACACGCAAGCCAGAGCGGAGCATGAGCAGAAAGATGGCCCGATCCCGCTTGCATTGAGCAGCGTCGAAATGGCCGTTATCCATCACAGCAAACAGTTTTTCGACTTCCCCTCTGGGCACGGCCCGCGGCAGGCGTTGACGGTCACGCAGCAGGTGCCGGTGGCGCAGAACGGGGCATTCGATGGTGGGGTCTTCATCAGCCAGGAAGTGGTAGAAGGAGGCAACGGCCGTCAGACTGCGATTGATAGAACTGCTTTTCAGGCCGCGGTCGGCCTGGAATTCGATGAAGGCGTCAATATCGTGCAGGGTGACAGCGGTGGGGGCACAGTCGCCCACAACTTCGATGAATTTGTGCAGGTGGTACTGGTAACTTTTGGCCGTGTCGGCCGTGGGATTGCGCCGACGCAGCCAATTGACAAAGCGGGTGATCTCATTGAACATAGTGAACCTCCATCAGATGAAATTGGTTGAAGTAAGGAGCAACCATTCTATCTCATGGAGGTTTTCAACAAGCTCTGCCGAACCGCCTTGAGGATTGGGGGTTCGTGTTTCCGGTCTTATATTAACCGGTTCATCAGCGCGGATACGATTGTGCCGAATCCGGCTGATCC
>DAOMOK010000060.1:0-7077 GCA_035444285.1 Chloroflexota bacterium | reverse complement strand
GGTGGCCGCCCACGACGTTCCCTGGCTCAGGCTGAGTCCCCAACCGGGGGCGTCGCCGGTGCTGAGTGAGCGGTCGCCATCATCGGGTGAAGCCAGATTGACATCAGGTGGAGCCATCTCTACCCAAGCTGGCGTCCGGTGTTCCTCGTCGTAGTTGGGGAAGGGGGAGTAGATGACGGTCTCATCCGGCTGGATGGTTTTGACGCGCTGGCCGCTGGCGTCGTAGAAGAATTGGGTGACGGCGTTGGTGTCATTATTTGTTACCTTTATCAGCCGGTTTTCGATGTCAAATACCTGCTGGAAGTTGCCGGATTCATCGTTGCGGGTTTCCATATTACCATTATCGTCATAGGTGAAGGTTTGTATCTCTGTTCCTTGGGTCACAGAAGTAACGGCGTGAGGTTGATCGCCATAATCATAGGTGTAGGTGTTTAGAGTGTTCCCCACTTTTTCCATGCGCTGATGGATATTGCCCAGCAGGTCATAGTTGTAGTTATGGCTATATTGATTCTGTGCCAGGTCGGGTTCCGGCGTACACGCACTACTGTTCCAGGTGCAGGCGATGTCCAGCCGGTTGAGGTGGTCATACGCGAAATGCTGGTGTTCCGTGCTGCCGCTGACGGCCGTAGCCAGATTGGTGATGTTGCCCACCGGGTCGTACTGGTAGGTGAAGTCAGGCAAGGCGTCGCTGCCGGTGCCATGCTGGATGGTTTGCAGGCGGAAGTTGCTGTTGCCATCTGTGCCGGTGGCCAGATAGTAACTGAATGTGGTATCCAGCAGCGGGCTGGGGCGGGAGAGGGTCATCATCTGGCCGCGGACGTTATAGGTGATGTTGTCCACCAGGAAAGTGCTGGCGCCCAGTTTCAGGCTGTTCTCCCCCTCGCGGTCATAGGTGAGGGTGATGGTTTCGCCGTCGGGGTATTGCATGGTCAGGGGGCGATGCAGACCGTCAAAGCCGGTGGTGAGCACATCATAGCGCGTTCCATCCAGCCAGCAGCTCTGTTTGTCCATGCGTCCCAGATTGTCATAGAAAAACTCATCGCGATTGCTGGTCGGGTCTGGCCCCCAACTGACGGTGTGCAACTGGCCGATGCCGTTGGCGGGATCATATTCGTAGCTGGCCAGGGTTTCGTTGATGTTGCAGGAGTCAGATGTATCACCTACCCCTTTCTGTTCCAACCGGTTGAGCGCATCGTATTCAAAGCAGAGAATTTGCTGCTCATCGCCAGGGTTGGCGATCTGGCGCACCAGGCTGCCGGCCGGGTCGTATTTATACGTCCAGTAACCCATATCGGGGTCGGTCATGCTGGTTTTGCGGCCAGCGCCATCATAGGTCATCGTTGTCAGGACTGTACCCGGTGTATAGTTATCACCGCAAACCTGACCGCCGCGCGTCACCTGTTCCAGGTTGCCCACTGTATTGTAATCATATAGGGTAACATGGAGAGCGCTACAGGGCCCGCCATCATCTTTTTGCCCTACCCAGTCCAACCGGCCAAAGGCGTCATAGCTGTTTACCGTCACGTCATTCTTGGCGTTGACGATGTAATCTTGCTGCAAGCCGCGCCCTACCATGCCACTCCAATTGCCAGGGATGCGGTATGTAATAGTGGTCGCCGTGTTATCCGGGTAAGTGACCTGGTTTACCCGACCACGTTCACTGTAATGGGTGGCGGTATGGGGCTGCGCCGTACAGGCGGCGCCAGTCTGGTAACCACTGTTGTGCGCCATGTCATAGACAACGCTCTGGCAGGTCTGCCGCCCCAGGGCATCATAACCGGCCAGAGTCACCAGGTCTCTAACGCCCGCCCCATCTACGTTAGCCCCTACCTGACTGGTTTGTATTAACTGTCCCAAGCCATTATAAAATTGCTCCGTTTCCTGCCGCAGAGGGGCATTGTTGGGTTGAAGAATAGCCTCCACCTTAAACGGGGTGGTATTGAGGGTGTAAACATATTGGGTGGTCGGGTTGGCTAACGTGTCGCCTGGCCGGGCCACCTTTGTCAGCCGGGCCGCATGGTCATATTCATAACTGGTTACCCGACCGTTGGCATCGGTGACGCTGGTGGGCAACCAGTAAAAGCGGCTGTGATAGCCGAAGCTGGTCTGGGGGAACGTAGGATACAAGGGATTGCGCTGATACTGCACCTGCAAACCGTGATTCATGTAGACGGTGTTGTGGGTCACGGCCGTGCTGCCGTTACCGGCAGCGCCATTGATGTCCCAGTTACCGACGGCCGTGTATCCGATACGGCCGTAGTCTTCATAGGTCGTCACGCCGGTCTGGTTGCCGTAACTGTCATAAACAAAGGTGGTATCTATCGTATCATATTGCACGTTATTACCAGGGTCTAAGTCTTGCAACAGGGGCACGCGCATCATGGTTAACTTACCAATGGAAATCACCTGGTCATCCGGGTCGGTCTGGTTATCGTACAAATAAAAGGTATTTTGAGCAGCTGACCAATCGGGGTGACGGGTGGATGTGACCCAGGGCACAATGATCCAGTTGGTTGTATTGGTACGATAACTGGTGATTTGCCGGTTTTCCAGAACTGCTTCGCCATTTAAGTTTGTATAAAAATTGTCCGCACGGGTAACTTTGCCCCACTGCCGATTGCCTTGGCCAGCATATTCGTGGTAATAACGCTGCCACGTTTCCAGCGTTTTGATAGGATTGCTGTAGTAGTTGACGATGTTGCGTTCTTCAACAAGACAAACGTAATCAAACCATAGCCCATAGTTCCAGCAATTGTTGTTATTGTCTATATTTGACCAAGTTTTACTCGTCTCGCTCAACAGTGTCACCCCGTTGGGGTGGTAAGTTCCTGTCCATTGCTCTTTGCCCAACCACAGAACGTCGTTACCGATATGGAAGTTTGTAACCGTATAGCTGAGGATGGTGCCGCTGCCATCTTTTATTTTAAGCAAGGCGGTGGAGAACCCTACCAGTTTCTCTGAGGCATCACCGGGACCTGTGTTACAACCGGGTAGTGGTTCCCAGGTATCAAAACAGGCATGGGCCGGGTTATAGTCGTAGTCAAAATGCACGGTCGGTGTCCCCGGATACAATTGTTGCACGTCATCCCAGCCTTTTATGTCGGTAATGTAATGACTGCGCGCACCACCATGATCTATCTGGGCATACGTTAATTCATATACCCCGCCGTACCCATTCCGCAACACCTTTAGTCGGGGATATTCAATATCATACCCGTTGTTGAACATCTGATATTCAAAAGTTGTTGGTGGCAGAGGGTTTGGGGTAATCAGATTGCCACTGTTGTCATAATGACGTTGTTGAACATATGCCAGGGATACAATCCGGGCGTTATTGCCATGGGTAGCAAAGAGGGTGTAATCAAAAGCATAATCCCATACCTTTTGCCCATTATGTTTCATCGCCACACTACCTAAGCGCAACATGGTGGCAAAGATGGGGGCGCCGTTTTGCACCGGCACGTACTGGCTGGATATATAGGAAAATTCCACCGTACTCAACCAGTTATCCATGACGCCGGCTGTCTGGTTGTTGTAATAAATATTGTCCGGGTAGGTAGCCACCTCGCGGCAGACAGCAGCGACGCAGCCCCAAAAGCCGCTGGCCAGCAGCCGATTATCACCCACATCGAAGGCATCCTTATCCTTATAAGTGATGACCATCCCATTCCCATAGACATCCTTTGCCTGATCTAACCACCAACGGTAAACAGCTATCTTGGGCACAAGTCCCGTGTAAACAGCTAGATCGGTGACGGCCAGGACTTGCTCCGCATCTCCCTTATAACCTAGGCGGTATTCTGTACCGTCGGCAGAACGTACAACCCAGTATTCCCCGGTGACGTTATCAGGGCTGCCATTGTCTGCTAGATAATTTCGCCGTTCAACATACAGCGTGGGGTCGCCCATTGCTTGATACACGCCATATTCTTCTTGCTGGCCCGTTTTTACCAGTTGGTAGCTACTGCCGCCAAAAACGAGGGAAAAACTGTTGACTACACAAATGGTCTGGTTGGAGTCACCAGGCCAGCAATGGTCCACATTATTGCGCACAATGGAAGGAATACCGCTCATCTCCCATCCTTCACCATAAGCGCCGGAGTGGGCAGCGAAAGTGCCCGCCATGCCATCGGTACTGCGGGAGTTATAGTTGAGGCTTAGCTGTGGCTGTAAACCGCGACGGCCAGGCACCGCATCCAAAGCGTAGCCGTAACTGGCAGCGCCGCTAAACAAAGAGGCGGTGGGAGCGGTGAATCGCGGCAGCCAGCCTTTGTCTTCTACTGTCTGTGGCGCTAAAGGGAGAGCGCCGCCGGTGACAAGTAACGTTGTCATGGTCCGAATCGGTTGTGGCAGCACCGTGTCTGGCGCAAAGCCATACAGGTAAGCGGCCTGATAACTATTGGCCGTTGTCGCCAGTTGCAGCGGAAAAGCCCATTCTTGAAAAGCGCCTGGCGCAATTTGGTTACTGGCCAGGGTATAAAGGTTGGCTTCAGTTCCAGAAGTCAAGCTGGCGTCTGGCAGGGGAGTTAGCTCGTTCCCCAAATAGAGGGTCATGTGATAAGGTTGAGCAACGGCCGTGCCCACGTTTGTCAACTTTACAGTCAACGTTACTATTTCGCCGGGTTGTATTTCCGGTTCGGAAAGAGTAAGGGTTGGCGTGATAATTGCCTGAAGGGTGGGCGTTACGATGGTGCTTTGCTGTAGTTGGGGTACGGCCGTGACCGGTTGCCCATTGATTTCAAATTGCTCGGCAGGTGGCGGGTCGGCAAATACACTAACAGGTCTGATAGCTAATTGCAGTGACAAGATAAAAATAAACCAACAGATCAGTTGGACAGTGGTTCGACGAACTGATTTAGGCACGAGTTTCCTCCTCCTGGAATGCACAAAGTGTCTGGTTATCAATTGTATGTACTGTTATTTTTAGTTGAGCAGCTCCATCTGGCTTGCTGGTGGCTCCGCACAACTTTAGTTAAGAGTATAATGAGAAGCGCAACAAGCGTCAAACGAAAAATTTCATAAAAATCTGCCAATGGCGCAGTTTTGACGGCCGTTGCCATCTCACAAGAGTCCCATTTGACCACCTTTGACCATCCCCTGCTGCCACTGACGGCCGTTTGTCGCATGTGCGAATCAGGGGTAACGGCCGTGTCATTTGTCTATAGAAACCAAAGAAACCATTGACCTGAACCAACAACGGCTTACGGCCGTGCTGCAAGCTCTCAAAGCCAGCAGCGCGCAAGCCATCCTTGACGTGGAACAAAAGAAAAGGCCACGACCTGATACAGGTCATGGCCCTTTTGCCTGACGGGAAAAGTCTGGCCGGTTCAATGGCCTGACAATGTTTGCTCAAGCTGGACTAACGATACCAGAAGTGCGTTTCGGGCTCGCGCCTCCTCACGAAGCGCTTCTGTAAAGCCTTCGCGGGCGAACAACACATATTGTGTCGTCCACCCTTCGGCCACCTGGGGCATGCGCTGGCTGCGTGCTATGAGATCGGTCAGCAGCCGACGACTTAACGTTCCCTGGCTCCATTTAGCTTCCCCGATTAGCAGCTTCTTCTCTCGGGGCGCGGCTGCCACCACGTCCAGTTGCACCCCCTGACTACGATGTACGCGCCAGTAAGCGCCTACTTCTTCAGGTCTAAAATCAAGCTGTCCGGCCGCGGCCGCCGCCCACACCCATTCCTGGCATAACTCCTCAAAGATATGGGTTCCGAGAAAGGGCTGGAGTTCAGCTTCAATTCTGTCTACCGCCACCTCTTGATAATCGCGGGCAATGTTGCCCAATTGGGGCACGATAAAGCGGTAATAGAAGCGGAGAAAGTAGTCTCGCATGTAATACCGACCCCGCTTACCACTGGGCCGGGAAAGGATGGGTTCACGTTTTTCAATAATCTCTAACTCTTGCAGCACCTTGAGATAATGGCCCAAGGCGGTGTCCGCCACCAGGGCCATCCTGGCGATGTCTGACCATTGGTGAAAACCGCCGGCGATGGCCGATAAAACCGATTCATAGGATTGTGGATCCTGTAACTGCTCGTACAGAATGACGGGGGGATCGGACAACAAGATACTGCCCGCGTCTAGTCCATGTTCCTGTAAAGCGCTCTTGAAGTCACCGGTCCGGGTAAATAACTCCAGGTAAGCTGGCACACCGCCTGTTACGCCGTAGATAGATACTCGTTCAACCGCCGTGCGCTCTGGGAACAGTTCGGTCAAAGCGGTGTAGGGCAGTGGTCGCAGGCGTATCTGCGATGTCGCACGGCCGTATAATGGGGCCTGGTAGGAAATGACCTGGCGGGCCATCATGCCGATCAGGGAACCGGTTAGCACCAATTTCAGCTGGGGGATTTTTGAAAAGCGATGATCCCACACTTTCTGAAAGACGCTGCTGATCGCCGGTTCATTGCGTAACAGATACGTGAACTCATCCAGAATAACGAAGTGTGATTGTGTATTTAAGACGACAATGTCGGCTAGATGATTCAGGGCATCTTCCCAACTGGCAAAGGTGAAATCAGGGGTGGGGGGAGCCGCCAGGCGCGGGTCGTGGTGCAAGATGGCCTGGGAGAAATCACGCAGCTGGTACGCTTCGTTGTGTGTGGTGGCCATCCAATAGAAAGCGTGGATATCCTGGTGCTGTTCCAGGAAATTGGTCACCAGCCAGGTTTTCCCTACCCGGCGACGGCCGTACAGGATAAGCAGGCCAGCTTGTGGTGATTGCAGCAGTTTTTCCAGGATTTGCAATTCTCGTTTTCGCCCGACGAATTTCATGGTGATACCTCATCCCTGTATAATTGTACGCTCAATAATTGCTAACACAATTATACAGTAATATTTTGTTTTGAGAAGACGGAGACCACCAAAAAACGGGGGCAAATTGTGGAACCAAGTTGGGAAATCTTGCACAGAATGGCCTGTGTCAAACAGGAGAGCATCAACTGGGCGACCAAACATTACCCTCACCAGAGGTAGCCCCCGGTTTTTGGTGGTCTCCATCAGGGCCAGGATACAGTTTTCACTTAGTAAGCATCTAAAAACTATCTCCCATTTTTCGGGGACGAATGGTGTAATT
>DAOMOK010000059.1:0-8598 GCA_035444285.1 Chloroflexota bacterium | reverse complement strand
CGGGTGTGCTGGCCTGGGATTTACCCGGCGCGGAACCGGCGGCGACGGCCGTGGATGTAGAACGTTATACTCGCCTGCTGCTGCGGGCAGCCAGCGCCATATTGTCGCCATTGGGGGTAGATGAAGCCGAAATCTGGCGGCAGGTGCAGGAATGGGGTTGGCAGTTGCCGCTGCCAGCGCCGATGTTGGCGTCCACACAAAGCCACCAGCAAAACAGGCCCATCGAGCCGGTGTTGGTGCGGCCAAAATCATAGCAATTCCAAATTTCACTGAAAATGAGAATTGCTGAGGAATCAATGATGGGCTCGATTTTGCCACCTTGCAGGCGGAAATTCTAGCCCGCACCGGCCTGCCCATCGCCCTGGAAGGAGTATATCGTGGGGTGGTCTTTCTGCCATCACGTCTGAATGAACAGGTATCGGTAGCCAACCGTTACTTTGGCGTTTTTGGCATTGGCACGGTCAAGCAGCGCGGCATTGAAGCGCGGCGCCCTGGGTGGCACAGGGGCAGCAGGAGATCCTGGGGTTGTTGACGGCCGGGCCTGCTGCTCATCAGCGAAAGGGCGTAGCCGGGCTGGCAGGCGACTGTTAACGGCCGTTCGGCTCCCCTGCTGACCGCTAATTATGCTCGGCAAGCGCTGCTGCTGCCGGTTGGCGCCTATGCCATTGAACTGCGTTACCGGCTGCCGGGCTTAGGTTTGTGATTGGCGCTGGCAGCCAGCCGTTGGCAGGCGCAAATCGCACACATCTCCATGATGTGTTTGGCCCAACTTTGTGTTATGCTCCCGGTTGTATATCGTCCGGACAAAAGGTACACCAACAGATCAAATTCGCCTCCTTTTTGCCAGGGTCATCCCTGAGGCCGTTTTGCCTGTATAAACGGGGTCCCTATGGTTGAGCTTCTGAGCACAAAGCTTTTTATTCCCCGGCCACGAAAGAGCCTGGTTTCTCGCCCACGTCTGGTAGATCATCTGAACACAGGAGTTGATAAGAAGCTCACCCTCATTGCCGCGCCGCCGGGTTTTGGCAAAACCACCTTGTTAAGCGAGTGGATTCCGCAAAGCCCTCGCTGCGTCACCTGGCTTTCGCTCGACGATGGGGATAATGACCCGCTCAAATTTTGGGCTTATTTCATCAAATCCCTGCAAGCGCTTCGGCCTGAGCTGGGTGAAAGCGCATTCTCCCTCCTGCAATCTCCGCAGCTTATCCCGATCACTTCTGTCCTGACGGCTTTGATCAACGAAATTACCGCATTCCCAGATGGGTTTGCCATCGTCCTTGATGATTATCATGTCATAGATTCCCAGCCTATCCACGAAGCGTTGAAGTTCTTGCTTGAACATCAACCCGCCAATATGCACCTGGTAATTACCACGCGCATAGACCCGTCCCTGCCGCTTTCTCGATTACGCGCGCGCGACCAACTGACCGAACTCCGCGCCAATGATCTGCGTTTTACGGTGGATGAAACGGCCATTTTTCTGCATCAGGTCATGGGTCTCAATCTGTCAGGTGAGGAAGTTGCCGCGCTAGAAGCGCGCACCGAAGGCTGGATTGCCGGCCTGCAAATTGCGGCGCTTTCCATGCAGGGGCAGGATGATATATCCGGGTTCATCCGCGGCTTCTCCGGTAGCCACCGCCACATCCTGGGTTATCTGGCGGATGAAGTGATCAACCAGCAGCCAGCAGAAAAGCTGAAATTCTTGTTGCAGACATCAATTCTAGACCGCCTATGTGGGTCACTGTGTGATGCGGTCACCGGGGATGTTAGTGGGCAGACAATCCTGGAAGAACTGGAACATGCCAATCTCTTTATCACTCCGCTTGATGATGCTGGCGTCTGGTATCGCTACCATCACCTTTTTGTTGATGTACTCCAAAAACGCCTGTCTCTCACGGCCCCAAAAGAGGGGGTAGATGTAGCTGAATTACACGGCCGTGCCACTACCTGGTTCGAACAGCAGGGGCTGATTGACGAAGCCATCCGCCACGCGCTGGCTGCGCCGGATGTCGAACGGGCGGCTATCCTGGTTGAGCAATACAGCATGGCCATGTTGCAAGAGAGCAAAATTTTTCTCATTCGCCTCTGGCTTGAACAGCTGCCACGAGAGATGATTCATACCCGACCCCGTCTGCTCCTGGCCTATGGCTGGATCCTGATCCTCACCGGTCACGTCACGGCTCTGGATGAGTGGCTGGCCAGGCCACAGGCTAAGACAGCCCTGGCTGCTCCTGATCTGCCGGCTGAAATCGTGGGCGAATTAACCTTGCTCCAGGCCACATTAGCCCGCTTCCGGCGCGAACACGAGCAGTCATTGCAACTGGCGCTGGCCGCTTTCAACCTCCTCCGGGACGACAAGCGTGGTCTGCAAGCCGGGGCGATGTACACTATAGGCGTAGCCCATTTGCAAAGAGGGGACGTCGCCTCAGCCAGCCGGGCCTTTACCGAAGCGGTGCGCCTGGGAGAGGCAAAAGGCGGGCCTTACATGGCCTTGGGCGCCCTGGATACGTTGAGCGATATTCAAATCCGGCAGGGGCATTTGGCACAAGCGCGGCAATTGTGCCAGCAGGCATTGCAGATGGCCGAACGCCAGGGTTGGCAGGCCATGCCGGCAATGGGTATGATTTATATTCACCTGGGGCGGGCTCTTTATGAATACAATGATCTGGAAGGAGCATACGCGGCGCTGACGAATGCCGTTGACCGGCTGCGCGGTTCGATTGAACAATTTCTACTAGCGCAAGGTTATCTTTTGCTGGCCCAGGTGCATCTGGCGCGCGGTGACAGGGATGGCGCTTTGACGACCGTACAGCAAGGCGAGCAGTGGTTCACGCAGATGCAGGTAGCTGACACGGGCGCCGGAACTCTGCTGAAAATAGGCAAAGTTCGGCTATGGATAGCATCGGGTGATCTGAACGCGGCCACCCACTGGGCCTATGAATGTCATTGGCTGCCCGAGAATACGCCCCTGGGCTATTTGCAGGCAACTTTACTGGTGCGCTTACGCCTGGCGCAAAGCCCATATGAAAACCAGGCGCACTTTCTTGACGAAGTGGCCGCCATGCTTGATCGCCAGGTGGTGATCATGGAAGCCGGACAGTGGCGCGGCCAGCTTATTGAACTCCTGATCCTGCGGTCATTACTGCTCCAGGCTCAAAGCGACGCCACCGCTATGCTCATTAGCCTGGAGCAAGCCCTCATTTTGGCTGAGCCGGAAGGATACGTTCGCACTTTCCTGGATGAGGGTGAGCCGGTGAGATTATTACTCCTTGAGTATCAATCTCGCGTTAAAAAGCGGATCAGCGACGGTGTTGCCAGCGAATCGCTCCGCCTCCTCACTTACACGGACAGATTGCTCGCGGCCTTTTCCCAACCTATCCCTTCTGAGAAACCAGGAGGCAAACCTCTGCCTGAACCTCTGAGCGAGCGCGAATTGGACATCTTGCGGCTGATAACCACGGGTCGCAGTAACCAGGAAATCGCCGAGATATTGGTGATTGCCGTAAGCACGGTCAAATCCCACATCAATAATCTGTACAGCAAGCTGGGCACAAACCGGCGAACCGAAGCTATCGCCATCGCCCGTGATTTAGGTTTGCTATCGGATTAATTCTCCCCATTCGATAAAACTGAATCCACCCCCCGATTCCACCCTCTGGTGGGCGACATTCCACCCGACAAACTGGTATGGTGTCCATGTCAGTTTGTTTACTGTTGGCGAAAAACGATAGTCGTCAAAAGGAGAAAGGCATGAACCCAATCACCTCATTCATCAAGCGTTACCCCCAGGCTACCTTCTGGGTCCTGGCCTGGTCAACGTGGTTCCTTGGATGGATCCTGGAGGCAATGTTTCCCTCTGATATCTGGGCTTTATTCATCTACAGCCCTTTCCTCGTAGGAGTGCTTGTTACAGCTATTGTGGATGGCCGGAACGGGTTGAAGACCTTTTTCAGCCGCATCGTACGTTGGCGAGTTGGGCTTAAGTGGTATGCAGTCGCGTTATTAACCCCAGTAGTTCTCTATCTGGTCGCGGCCGGGCTGAATGTTCTTTCCGGCGCCACGATAGTTACAAACATCCAGTGGCCGGCATGGTCCGGATTCATCGCAGAGATTTTGATCATATCCTTTTTCATGATCGCCCTGGGCGAGGAACCAGGCTTTCGCGGTTTTGCGCTGCCTCGTTTGTTGGTTAACCGCCCCGCAATTGCAGCTGGCCTGATCCTGGGTGTACTACATGCCATCTGGCATGTGCCCACCTTTCTCGGCGGCAACGTCATCACGATCCTGTCAACCATCCTGATCATCATCGGCGGAGCGGTGCTAAACACCTGGCTGTTCAATCACACCAACGGGAGCGTCTTCATGGCTATGCTGCTGCATGTCTCAATTGACACTGTTAGCGGCGATCGCGGACTCCTCAAACTCTTGTTCTCAGGGACAGATTTAGAGAGGCAGGTGGTGTGGCTGGCATTGGCGTATGTGGGCATGGCCATCCTGTTAGTTGTCCTGACAGGGAAGGAATTGGGCCGCCAGCCGGAAACCCCTGTAGATTTAGCGGCGGCTGAGCGCCCAGTCATAGCCAAATAACAATCGTATGTAACAAGTTGAGAGGTTGATATGAACAGTGCAAATGGAAACGTCATTCAGACCCTGGCATTGGGTAAAACGTACAAAGAGGTGAATGCCTTACAGGGACTCAACCTGCAAGTTCCCCGGAATTCGATCTTCGGTTTTTTGGGGCCAAACGGGGCGGGCAAGAGCACGGCGATCAAGATGCTTTTGGGATTGACCCATCCCACATCGGGGCAGGCGCTGATTTTCGGGCAGGACATCACGCGGGAAAGTCTGGCCATACGCCGCAGGGTTGGTTATCTGGCGCAGGATCCCCGTTATTACGAACACATGACCGCCCGGCAAACATTGCGTTACACAGCCCGGTTCTTCTATAGCGGCCCAAAGGATTTGCTCGAAGCCCGTATCGAAGAAATGTTGCTTCTAACCGGTCTGGAAGACAAAGCCGACCGTGCGATTAAAGGCTTTTCCGGCGGCGAGCGGCAGCGTTTGGGCATTGCCCAGGCCCAGGTCAATTACCCAGACTTGTTGATCCTGGACGAACCGGCCGCCGCGCTTGATCCCCAAGGCCGGCGTGATGTGCTGACCGTGATGGAAACGCTGCGCAAGTATACGACCATCTTTTACTCCACCCACATCCTCGATGATGTGCAGCGGGTGAGTGACCGGGTGGCTATTTTGAACCACGGCCGACTTGTGGCTGAAGCGCCGATTGCGGAACTCCTGAGTGGCGGCGGCGCGTCGGCAGTTTATGCCGTCACGATTAAGGGAGATGCCAGCCAGGCGCAGGCGCGGGTGGCCGGGCAGCCCTGGGTGCAGTCGCTAAGCGCGGCAGCGCACAACGGCCTGACCACCTGGCAGGTAAGCGTAAACGACGATGACGCCGCCGAAGAACAGATGCTGCGCCTGATTCTGGAAGACCGTGATACCCGTGTCCACAGCTTTGGCCGCAAACAGTACAACCTGGAAGAAGTGTTCCTGAACCTGGTAAGTGAGGAGTAAACCATATGACCACACAAACGAAATCAACTGTCAATCAAGACCTCATCCTGGCTGCCCGCCAGGGGCTTATCCCGGTGCGCGAGCGCCCCCGGCTGGGTGGCTTTGGCAACATGCTGCGCAAGGAGTTGGGCCACTGGTGGAACACCAGCATCTGGTGGGTGCAAACCCTCATCTGGGTCTTTATCTTGAATGGTATTACCACCATCGTCGCCCGCACCGAATCCATGGCGCCCGCAGAACTCTTACAGGAAGTTGTGTCAACTTTCCTGGCTATGAGCGTTGGCGCTATTGGGATGGGGGTGGTGATTACCGTTCAGGGGGCTATTGTTGGCGAAAAACAGTCAGGGACGGCCGCCTGGGTCATGTCCAAACCGGCTTCCCGCGCGAGCTTCATTCTCGCTAAATGGGTGGCATATGCGGTTGGTTTTGCAGTAACGGCCGTGCTCATCCCCTCCACCATATTTGTCATCACCATGCGGGCGCTGATTCCCGCGCCGCTGCCCCTGCTCTCTTTCCTGAGTGGCCTTGTCCTGGTGATACTGGGCGTGACCTTTTACCTGGCGCTGACGTTGATGTTGGGCACGTTCGCCAACGGCCGTGGCCCCATCGCCGGAATTGGGATTGGCTTTATCATGGCCGGCCTGTTGCTGAAGGGTTTTATTCCCTTCCCAGTATTGATTATCACCCCCTGGCCGCTAGGAGATATTGCGGGAGCATTGGCTCTGGGCAATCCATTACCAGCCATCTGGCCCGTTCCAGTGGTAGCTACAACGGTCTGGATAGTCGTGTTGACGGCCGTAGCGCTATGGCGCTTTGGGCGCGAAGAATTTTGAAAGGCAATGGACAAATCCACCTTTTATCTAATCCGGGTCAAAGGTCATCTGGATGACGCCCTGGCAGCTTGGTTTGAAGACCTGACCATCTCCAACCAGGAAGACGGTGATGCCATACTTTCCGGTTCCCTCCCAGACCAGGCAGCCCTGCAAGGAGTGCTCAACCGGATCAGTAACCTGAGTTTGACTCTGATTTCTGTAAACGCAATGTCTGATGAAGATTGAATATCCGGAGATACCCCTTATGAACAGCAACCATTCACTCATCAATCGGTACGCCGTGGCGATCTTCTGTGCGCTGGCCATCCTGCTCTCTTTTGCCACCTATTTCCTGCCATTACCCCGCGAAGTGCTGCCCTTTGTTATCGTCTGCATTCCTCCTATCCTGGCGATCTTTCTAACCGCCATCACCGATGGCCGCTCTGGCGTGCGTTCCCTGTTGCGCAAGTTAGTCGAGTGGCGGATCAGCCTCGGTTGGCTGGCAACTGCCCTGGCAGTGGCTTTCGCTATGCGCCTGGCAGTCAGCCTGCTGGCCCTGGCGCTAGGGATGATCCCGGTCATGCAACTGCGCCCGACAACGGTGACGGAAGTCGTCATGCTGGCTGTGATCTTCTTGTTGGCCGGCATCCTGGAGGAGTGGGGCTGGCGCGGCTATGTGTTGCCCAAACTCCTCAAGACGCAAACGGCATTGTTTGCCAGTCTGGTCATCGGCGTGCTGTGGGGTCTGCTTCATCTGGCGCTGCATCTGCCGGGCATGCCCAGTAACGGCCTGCCGCTGCTGCCGACCATGCTGCAACTGATCGGACTGTCCATCATTCTCACCTGGTTTTTCATCAGGGGAGGCAGGAACATTATCCTGACCACCATTTTTCATGCCGCACAAAGTTTCTTTGTCATCCTCAATGGCGGCATCTCGTTGGCGCAACAGCAATGGCTGATGGCTGTCGTTTGGGTGGCAACTGGGGTAATCATTGTCCTCGCCAGCCGCCCCATGCAAAGGTTATCAAGCCCCACGCCAGTTTAGGCAGATGGCAGTCACTATGGCTCATCATCGGCTTGGGACCAGCTGTACTTTTTGCCCAATTGCTTGGATGATGACCAGGTCGAAGAACTCTGACGATGCGCCATAGTTGAACAAGGAGAAAACAGGCGTGAATAAGATCAACTCCCTGGCAGCCCAACGTCCGCTGCTCTTTGGTGTCGTTGTCACCTCCGTTTTTGTCTTGATGGTGCTGATTTCAGCCATTGTTGTAGGTTTAATCTGGCCGGCAGAGACGCCTGGCTGGTTTATCGGCAGCACCATCGGCCGGCTGTTTTCTACCTTCATTCTGCTCGTGGCGCTATCGGGTTTGGGCTGGTTGCGTTCAGCCGGGTTTACGCGGTTAGGGCGCTGGCAGATGTGGTTAAGCAGCCTGCTGGCGCTGGCTTACGCGATAGTGGCGTCAGCCTATGCCATGACCGGGACTCTTGATTTCAATCTCTCCGATGCGACGTGGACCGGTCTCGTAACCGTCTTCCTACTGGCCCACGCATTTTTAGAGGAAGCGACTTTTCGAGGATTGATCTTGCATGGATTCGTCCGCACCTGGGGTAGTACAAATCGCGGTCTGGTCCAAAGCGTCCTGGTTTCCGCGCTTTATTTTGGCGGCATGCACCTTATCTACCTGACTGGCGAGCCTTTGTCCGTGGTTTTCTGGCGAATGGTGACCGCGTCATTGCTGGGCATTTTGTTCGCAGCCCTGGTGCTGAGGGGCAGCAGCATCTACCCGGCGGTTTTTCTCCATGGCTTCCTGAATCTGGGTGGCTACCTGAACCTGACCAGCAATGCAGTGGAAGGGACAACCGCATCGTGGCTGCGGCTGAGCCTGTTCATACTTCCGCTGGCGCTCTACGGCTTCTATTTTCTCCACGATCTATCCCGTCAATCCAACCTGCCAATGAGTCATCAATACCCGGCACGATAGCGATTGCTGGTAGTTGCCTCTGCACCCAAAAAGCGTCATCCTATTGATGTTTCTGGTTGGATTAACGGCAGAAGGAAACTCGCGATTGTTGTCTGCAAATGATAACATCGCTCCCTCCCCCAAACTGGCACAAAAGAAACGCGACTGGAACAAACCAATCAGAAACAGGGCCGCGACGCCCCCTCCTACTGCCGGTCAACGCCCGAAATGACCGCCTGCTTCTGCGG
>DAOMOK010000058.1:0-8943 GCA_035444285.1 Chloroflexota bacterium | reverse complement strand
AGGGATGCAGATTGATGATGCTCTGAATGTCCAGGCACATCTGGTCTTCGCTGTGGATTGGACTGAGGCCTATGAAGATACGGCCGTCCACTAATGCTAATTCCTTCTTGGCGCTCCCGGCGGGGAACATGAAGTCTACGGCCAAGTCATCTGTCACATTGACATGCCCTTTGTCCTGGCCGCCGGCATGCAGCGTCGTCACCTCAAAGCGATTGCAGTGCAGCAGCTCGCGGCGATGGCGTTCATCCAGTTCCAGACTGTCAGCCAGACGCTGGATAAATCCCCGGCTGACTTGGCCGCAACCGTCCCACAAACGGCCGTCCAAGAATTCGTTGTAATCTATGGTGACTTCATCATCACCGAAGAAGCCCCAGTAGCGATACGGCCGCATCACGCGAGAAAGGCGTTTGCTCAAGACGTAGCCGCCTTTGTGCATAGAGAGTCGCAGGCCGGTGCGTTCCAGGAAGGTCTGGGTGTCCATACCGGGAACGTGCAAGTCCAGTACCTTGTCATCCTTCACCCAGCGGAGGGTGGGGGGATCGGCCTGGAAAATTTTGGCGAGCGATTCTTCGTCACCAAATGGGCGGGAGACAATTTGCCACTCTAACTCATTGGGCAGAAACGGATAAGCTAAACCACCACGGTTGTCATCAAATCGTAAAACAGTCATCATCTTTCTCCTATTGTTGAATTGGGTTGAGTTGGTTGAAATGGTTGAAATGGGTTGATAAAGGTATTTGGGGGAACGGAAAGCTGTACCGCTCCCCCTTGAACGACTAAAACGGGATGGGGTTATCAGGACTATCTTTGCCCTGCCCGTAAACCGCTTTGGGCAGCGGCTTCTGCCAATAGGCATAGAATCCCGGCTGGCGGATCTCGTCTTCGCCCAGGCAGACCACATAGCCCAGGTGAAGCTTGCCCCAGAGCCAGCCTCGCTCATGTCGCGTGGGGATGG
Organism: Chloroflexota bacterium; assembly: GCA_035444285.1. Taxonomy (GTDB): domain Bacteria; phylum Chloroflexota; class Anaerolineae; order Promineifilales; family Promineifilaceae; genus CAADGU01. The sequence continues at coordinate 7,988 of DAOMOK010000058.1, read as the reverse complement.
GAACGCGGACACTAATAAAGGCATCATCATGGTCGAGGACAAAGCACCGGTTGATTTCCAGGTGCAGAGGACCGATGTGGGCGGCGTAGGCATCCTCGCAGGCACTATGATGTTCTTCGTAACCACACGCCCAGCGGCTGAAAATGAGACGAGAAACGAGATTGAATAAACGTCGTGCAAACATTGAAACGCTCTCCTTTTGAGTTGAAATGGGGGAATGGAAATGCAAAACGGCCGTTACCTGCGCTTAGATAACGGCCGTGAACAACTGACTATTCGACTACCGGACTATGAGACTGCTGGCTGCGCAACCAAGCGGCCGCTGCTTTGACCACATCGCCATGACAGGGGCCGGGGCACACCAACATATCAGCACGGTTTGGTCATCAATGGCCTCAAGCGCATCCAAGACCGCTTTATCACCAGCTCGAATGCGCCCCCACAGCCAACGCCGATAATGGGGTAATGTCTGGCCGCGGCCGCCGAAATCTTTGGCCTTGAATGGATTAGCCAGCGGAGATTGCTCCAGTCCAGCATAGCTGTTGGCCCGGCCGATGTAGACCCAACGGTCGCCAAAGGCCTGGTTCAACGCCTGGACAGAGCCATATGATTTGAAATTGGCGACGGTACACATCAGTATGGCCCCCATCCAGCAGCAATCATCTGTTTGCGGTGATTGGCTTCGGTGAAAGCTAACTGGTCCGCCAGTTCATTCATTTCATGGCCGCTGTGGCCTCGCACTTGCTGCACTGTGACCTCGTGACGCCGGGCCTCGACACGCACTTCATGCACCAGGTCACGATTGGCTTTGGCCTTACCGCCGTTTAGGATGGTGGCCACGTACTGGCTATCTGTAACCACCGTCACCTGGCAGCGACGTGTAAGGGCTTTCAAACCTTCGAGAACGGCCGTTAACTCCATGCGGTTATTGGTTGTGTGATCGGCGCCGCCAACCATTTCCTTTTCATGCTCTCCGTACTGTAAGATAGCTGACCAGCCACCCGGTCCGGGATTGCCCAAGCAGCTGCCATCGGTGTAAAGTAAAACTTGATCCTGTTTGGTACAAACAGACGACATAATGAAACCTCTCCTTTTGGTGTGAATTTGGGGCAATAAAACAAAACGGGCTGACCCAGGACATAATGCCTGGACCAGCCCATTCTCACTGCGCTCCGCGCCGCTCACGACCGAAGGTCGTCCTGCCTGGCAAAGGAGGGTGCTGCTCAGTTTCTCGGCAAGTTTACATAAAGTTTGAGATTTGTTTTATCCGGCCATTTGCCGTTGGGGCCAACATGCCACACATTCACAAAGCCCTTGGGCATCTGCTATAATGTGCTCCGGCTAAATTGACCAGAGGCAAATTTGCCAGGAGGAAGTTGATGGAGCACAGTATCTTATTGGAAGGGAAACTCCCCGATGAAATCGGCAAGGTGACCTTAAGCGTCAATCAGACCATCGAAATCAACATCTCTGCCGATAAAACCAGAAAACAGGTTAATCAATATGTACACCTGGAAATAAGTGCCCAGTTGCATGCTGGCCCACCGATGTTAGTCGTAGACCCAGAGGGCACCAGCTTCTGGCGTGTGCCGGTTCATCTGACCTTGCCTGCCTATGGCGATGTGGGTCGGGTAGGTTTCCTCCACGTCAACCCGCAAACGGGGGTGATGGATTCTTCGCCAGTTTTGATACTTTCCCTTACACAAGCAGCCGATGTCCTTGCTCGTCGTTTCGCATCACCCACAGCGCACCCAATCTGATTGTCTACCGGTCTGTGCCCAGATGGTGACGGATTATCTGGGACTGCCCCTTTCCTATTCTCATCTGGTCAAACGGCTGGGAACCAGGTCGTTTGGCACACCTTTCCGTAACGTCAAAGAATTAGAAAAAGATAGTTTCACGGTTACCATCGGCCATATGAACCTGGCTGAAATCAGGCGCTATTTGACAGCCCAGTTGCCAGTGCTGGCGGGCGTGCATACGGCCGATCTGTCTTATTGGTCACAGGCAGTAGACCATGTGGTAGTGGTGATTGGGGTGGACGATACCTTTGTGTACGTTAATGACCCCAGCCCGGTGGCTGGGCGGCATCCAATTCCCCATGTTGAGTTTGAATTGGCACAATTAGGTTTTGACCAACTGTGTGCTGTTTTGCACAGATAAGTTGGCGTCCCATCATTAACAACGGCAGCAGTCTCAGGTAGTTAATGAAGGCATCCGGTTGGATCAATGACCGGTTTTCCTCAGGTAAAAAGGGGCCAAAACGCCGCTGCTGATGACCGAGGCCAATACAGTTAACACGTTCACGGCAAAGCCACTGGCTACGGCCGTTTCCCACTCCATACCGAACAGGCTAAAACCAAACGCCCAACCGGCATCATGCGCCCCAAAGCCGCCAACTGTGATGAAAGGGATGGCATTGGCCAACACGGCAAAAGTGGCGCCTACGACGACAAAAGTGTAAGGTGTCGGCAACGCCATTGCCTGTAAGAAGGAGGCAAACCAGGCGAAGGTACACAACCAGGCCAGGAGGGACCAAAAGAATGTCTTGAGATAGGTTCTTCCTTGATGTACCTGAACCACGGCCGTAACAACCCGTTCTCCTAGGTGGCGCAGGCGTTGACTAAAACGGTGATCTGCCAGACCCAGCCTGCTCAATAGCCAGTCAAAAAACGCCAGCCCTCGTTGACCTAACCAGGGAAGCGTGGCTAATAATAAGAGTGTGGGTAGCAGGATGGCAATAGAAGCCAGGAGGACTTGCCGGGCCACGGCCGTTAAATAACCGCGCACCAGAAAGGCAAATATCAGGAAGAGGAAGGCGACCGCCAGAAAGTCGAAGAGGCGGGTGATGAGCAGCAAAGCCAGGCTTTGGCCGATGGGCGTCTGGTGGCGCCGCTGCAACCAGAGGGGAAAAAGCAGTTCACCGATGCGCGCTGGCAGCACATTGTTCAGGAAACTGAGGATAATCATGTCAGGGACTAAACGCAGGGGCCTTACCATCCCCGGCAAAGATAGTAACACGCCAAAACGATAAGCGCGGCAGACGTTGGTGAGCAGATACCAGCCAAAACCGGCCAGCAGCCATCCCCGTGTATACGGGGACCCATTCACCTGCACCAGCAACTCCCAGACAGGTTGCAGGCCAATCTGCCGCAGCAGCAGCCAGAGGATGAGCGCTGACCCAAGGTAGGGAATGAGGCGTTTACAGATTTGCCAGAATGTCTGACTCTGAAAAATACCAAACCAGTGCTTAAGCGAAGTGCTGGCCCTGGTCTCCATTCAGTGAACCAATGTAGCCAGAAACAGCCAGGCGCTGCCCAGGGCATATAAACCAACCAGGAGGTAGCTCCAGCGGACAGGCCAGCGCGACAAAAGATAAACCAGGGTCCAGACGAAGGGCCATAACAACGGGTACAGATACCGCGCCGGCACAAAGTAGCCCCAACCCTGGTCATAGGGCACAGCCAGCGCCCGCGTCACGCCAAAAAAGACGACGCCGGCATAGGGAGCATAGGCGGCCAGCAGCCAGAGTACCGTGAACCAGGTAGAGGGCTTGATGGGCCGCTGGCGTAACAACTGCACCAGTCCCCACAGCGCCAGGGGCCATAACGGCCAGGCAAACGTGGCCGGCCGCAGCCACAGCCGGACGTGAACAAACAGGGTGATGATTAAATCCCGGAATGTGCCTCCGGCCAGCCAGGTAGAGACGCCGCCCGGCACCTCCGTTAACGGATTTTCACTCCACAGATTGTGTTCCTCATAATCACTCGGATACAGATAGCCGCTATCCAGCGGGCTGCCAAAGGTCAGCCAGTTATAGATGACCAGGATGCCCAGCGCCAACAGGCCGCCGCCGGCAAAAGCAGCCAGGTGCTTCCGACTAATACTGTCCGGCGTCACTTGTGGACGTTGTTTGGCCCGGCGGCGGCGGGAACGCATCCGTGGTTGTTTTGCCCAAATGAGATACAGCCCATAACCCGCCAGGACGAGCAGCAGAGGTAGGCTGGTAATCCGCACGACGATGCCCCAACCGGCAGCAAAACCGGCCAGACTGAGTACCAGTGGCGCGTAACGGCTGGTTCTGTCCAGACGTTCATAGCTCAGGAGCAATGCCCCGGCTACGAGCGGCCAGATGCCGCTGGCAAAGGTATCCATGTTGCTGTAATGCAGCGCCAGCAGGCTGATGGGTGTCCACAACAAGAGTGTGCCGCCCAGGAAGGCCAGCCTTTCGTCGTACCAGACTGCCAACACAGGGTAGGCTACCAGGACGGCCAGCACAGCCAATACCGCGCCAGCCAGGCGTGGTTGGCCAATCAACTGGAAAAGAGCCAGTTGCAGCGGATGGCCGGGCGATTGGCGGAAGGCCCAGCGGCCGGGTTCAATTTCCACGTATTGTGTCAGGCGAGAACCTTGCAGGCGCACCTGGGTGCGCGCACCGGCCAGTTCTTCCCTGGTTAAGGTCCAGTTACCCTGGGCAAAGTGCTGCGCCGCCAGTTCGTAAGACCAGGGTTCGGGCATACCCAGGCGGCGCTGGTCGTGGGGCGTGAGCAGGGTCAAGGCTAACGCCAGGATGAGCATGAAGCCGGCTAACAACCGGTAACGAGACGGCCGTAAACGAAACCAAAAGCCAGCTTCAGACTGGGTTATGGGTGATGCCGACTTGTATATGCTATTTTTTATACCGGACATAACCTTTAGCCTTTTGGCCAGATTCTAAAGGCAGCAGGCAGGGCAAATCAATGCTGAATAATACGTAAGCGTCTGGTAGACAGAGATATTATGGCTGTTCATTTGATGCTGCCCAACCTATAGGTTTTGCACGGCCGTCTACCGATTCCGTTATATTAACTGTCGCTTTATTCACCACAGAATAAACAAACACATCTGTCTCACTCACATCTTGATTGCAGACATGTTGTTGCCCAGTTGACGAAAAAGCGACAAACTGCCCATCGGCAGACCAATAAGCGGCATTGCCCTGACAAAGGCCATTGGGTAACACCGTAGACTCGGGAAATATGGTCAGATCACCATCCTGGAAATCACCTAGTAACGTCGCTCCAGAACCAGGTAGTTGACCATTTTGCGGGATTGTAAAAATTGGCTCTTGTGTAAAGACCATGAAGGTCTTTCCATTTGAAGACCAACGAACTTCATTCCCGTGAAAACCTAATAATTCAGCACTGCGGGTATCCAGCGATTGAAGCGGATCAAAGCTTAGTATACCGCCCCTTGAAAAAGTCTGGAAATCATACAGGTTTGTTTGGGTATAACCAATAAGCAGGTCGCCACTCTCTCGCCACTCATAACTGTAGGTATAGGCATAGGGTTGCTCAAACGTCAATGCCTCTTGTACGGTCTCGTTTGTTATATCTACAATAAATACCCGGTGCCTTTCATAGATAGGGCCGGCTCGCATACATTGGTTTTCAAAGGCAATGTGCTGGTTATTAAATGACCATTGAAGGTTACAGAACAACTCGTCACCGGTTCCCAATTCCAGAGCAATAGAATTATCAGCAAAGTCTGTCACCTTTCTGATGGCTTTTGTGTCCACGTTTACGACCGTAATGTCCCAAATGTCACCAATTCTATTGCAGTCTGCAACATGGTTTGGGCAAGGTGTGGCAACATAAGCAATATATTGACCATCCGTTGACCAGGCTGGGAACAACTTGATTGAAGTGTCGGTTGTTAAAATTTCCTGCGAACCGGTGGCGATGTCGTATACCCACCAATCAACAGATCCTCTATCAGAAAAGGTTCTATCAAATAACAATTTACTGCCGGTTGGATCCCACACAACAGAGTTTTGCCTGATATAAGGGGTAATGTCGGAAATTTGTGTAACTACCTGATTCGTTCGTATGTCAATCAGGGTGAGATCTGGCTTGGCGTTTTCACTGCCTGGCACACTATCTGTGAAAGCAAGATAGTGAAAGTCTGGAGAGAACCAGTAAAGGTCCCTTTCACCAAAATCGTAGATGTGTTCGGCATGTGAACCATCTGCCGAAATTTGGTAAATGCTCCTTTGTCCATGTTTGTTTTGTGAGATGTTCTCAACAAATAGATTGGGCGACTTAAGATTTTCTATCTCCTGCTGGCAAGACACCAGCGTTATGACACTGAGTATGATCATAGGCCAGATGGTTATTACTTTATTACACATGACATAACCCCTTGTAACCACCACTTGTTAACTTAAGGTATAGGAGTAGGAGTGCCAGAACACGGCGGAGAAGGGTCATTCACTAATCCTTCTGGTCCGAGTTGAGAAATGAGAAAACCCGGATCCTCATAGTTACCTCCAGCAGGTTTTCTATATCCCAGATGCAAATGATCATCGCAGCTTCTCACTGCGGCAAAGTGTTCATCATTTAAATCCATGATTGTTCCCAAAACCTGAAATTGGGCTACCTCTGCCCCTAATTTATTGGCTATAAATCGGGGCTCTGGAACAATATGGCTGTACATGATGGCATATCCAGTGTTATCAGTATTCGGCTTAACTTCAACCATGTTAGGGCCAAGGCCAGCCTGCCCGTTTGTCGCATAACCCGCACGCAACGCTACAACAATGAATCCTTTTGCATCTCGTCCACCTTCCCTATGCGTTTCGGGCACAAGGTCAATACCTGGCCCATCTGCATAGCTATGATCGCCATATGTGGCTATCCGAGATGGGCGTACTGGCACAAACTCATTATAACGATCGCGAAGCGGCGTTCCATAAGGGTCTACAGTTGGCGGTATAGTTGGTGGTGGCACTGTCGGTGGTGGTTCTGGTGTAGGTGGCGGGGGAGCTGGTACGGTTGGTGTATCCGCTGGTGGGGGTTCAGGGGTGGTGCTGCCGCCAGGGGTTGGGGCACCGGGTTGGCCGGGTGTTCCTCCACCAGGTGTTGGCGTATCTGGTTGTCCCGGCGTGGGAGTGTCACTGCCGGGTAAACCGGGGGTTACGGCAGGAGGTGTGGGGCAGGGGGTTGGCGTTGGGTTTCCGGGAGTGGGTGTATTACAACCTGCCAGGACGAGAGTCAGGAGCAGCAATGCCAGAAGCAATAAAATCAGCCGCCTTTTGTTTCCTTTTCCACGCCGGTAACGCCGGTTCGTTGGCGGATGGGTTGTTTGCCAGATGACGATGCCACCCAGGGTAATCCAGAGACCGTTGGCGGGATCAAAATAGCGATTACGCTTAAAAATCAGCCCCGTACTCCAATCATAAATGGCGTTGTCGCCGCAGTCCAGGTAGGTAACAGGTCCCTTCTCTCCCAGCAAGACGCCCCCTGTAGGCGAATATGTCCAGGCAAACGTTACTTCCCTTTCCTGGTCGCTGGTTTGCCGTACCAGGTTTTTGCCGTCGCGTTGGTAGTAGCGCCATTCTGCTGTTTCGGGTTCATCAGCGTCTACCTGTTCACCCAGACAGGCCAGACCGTAGAGATAGTGCTTGGTATCCGAAAATTTCTCGCCTACCTCAAACAATGCACGAAAACCGGCCACATAATCCAGTAGAGTTTACTTCCCTGCTCTCTAACGTCTGCATCAATCGAAGTATCTGCTTCACATTCAGTTGTTAAGGTTTGTCTTGATAATCCCGTTTGTCCGATAAATTACTTGTAAGAATAGCCTGACATTTCATCGAACTATTCGGTTGGTAGCTGATCATCTACCCAGACCATATCCAATATGACATTATCCAAATTCGAAATGCGTGAGAATTCTTGTTGTGTTGTGATGTCTAGAATCAGTATTTCTGTTTCTAAATGAGGGGCGATTGGTATAGTAAGGTAGCGACTATCTGGTGACCAACTAACAGGAACCACAGAAACACTACCATATTCTCCATGATTAGAGGTATTCATAATACACCAAATGATTTCCTGATTAGCTACCGACATAACACTTGGATTTTGAAAACCGTTTACACATGCCCCAGTATGGAGGGTAGAACCTCCAAAACCTATCAATCGTAAGGTTCCGTTTTGCCCTGTTCC
>DAOMOK010000057.1:0-9485 GCA_035444285.1 Chloroflexota bacterium | reverse complement strand
TGTAAATTCAGAATAGAAATGCCCTCTGTTTGATCAAAAACAAGGTGACAGGTTTCAGAAAACCTGTCAGGTCTACATCGCTAAAGTTTGTACAAACTCTATTTGAATTCTCCATTAGTACAGCCGGTAACTTGTGTGTATCTGAGATGGCAGCCCGGCTTAAGACACAAGTTCACCATTGGGTGGGCGTACAATCAACATGTGACTCTCGGAGCCGCGCATAACTTTGGCGGTGACGCTACCATATAACCAGCGACGCAAACCACTACGGCCGTGTGTACTCATCGCAACCAGGTCCATGCTGTGTAACCGCATAAACTCCAGTATTGTCTCTACAGGGGCGCCGGAGATCACCATTTGCTGCATTTCCACATCATCACGCCCATATTGGTGGGCCACGCTGTTCAAGTATGTTTCCGCCTGCCCCTGGCGTTCATGGTGCAATTGCTGTTGTTGATCCTCGGCAACTGACCATTCAAATTGAAAAGTTGATTCATAACCAGGGATGATTGGTTCATTAACATGCAGCAGGACCACCTTCGCTTCCAGGCCAGCGGCCACGGCCAGAGCCGGCGCCACGGCTTTTTCCGCCAGTGGTGAACCGTCGAGAGTAATCAGCATGCGCCGGATGGGTTGGGATGAACGCACCGCCAACACCGGGCAGGAAACACTATGTAAAACACGTTCGGTGACGCTACCCAGCAACCACTTTTTGAAGCCAGACCAGCCGTGAGTGGACATGACAATCAGGTCAATGTCTTCGGCAACGGCCGTGTCCACAATCATGCCGGCAGCGTCCCCTTCCACAGCCATCGGGTGCAGGGTTATTGATGGGTGAGAATGTGTCCTGGCAATATCTTCCAGGTAGGTGCGCGTTTCGGCTCGGCCCTGCTCCCTGGCGTAATCCGGCCATACCCAACTATACTCATCAGCCACCATCGGCATAGTGGTGTATACCGGGATCATACTGCGCAAAAGGATGACTTCCCCTTGTGTGGCCTTTGCCAGCGCCAGCGCCGGTGTTAAGGCCCACTCAGCCAGCTCTGAACCATCTAATGGAACCAGAATTTTCTTAAACATGGCAACCTCCTTTCAAGCCCACCCCATAGCCATAAACCACATTGTTCTCCTGCAAACACTCAAGATTGAGTATCATATGACTTACATCAGGACGATGGTATGTGGATGAAGCAATCGTGGAACTAAAAAGTAAGTCTAGTCCGCCATGCTTCCACTTTACTTTCCCAAAGGGTGGGGGCGGTAGTGGCGAATAGCATCAATTGCAATGATGTTTATCACGTTCTTGGAAATAGGGCCGCCCCATTTTCTTCTTCGCCGTCAATCTGGTAAAAATGGGTAAAGAAGATGGTAACCGTTCAGACCTGACAGGTTTTTTACCCGTTCAACTTGAAGCTTTGCAGGCCAAAAACCTGTCAGGCCTCCAGAGGGACTGAACGCTTACGAAGATGGAGATTTGGGGATTGAGCGGTTGGGAGACTGGAAAATCTCTTAGTCTCCAAATCTCCCAATCTCAATATAATAGATAATTCAGTCAGAAGTTTGTCAATAGACCTGACAGGTTTTCTGAAATCTGTCAGGTCTGCATCGCTAAAGTTTGTACAAACTCTATTTGAATTCTCCATAAGGAACAAATATGAGCCTGAGAAAATTCATTGAACAAACGGCCGTGACCGGCGACCTGATCACCATTGATACCCCGGTAGACACCACCTATGAACTGGCGAACGTGGCCCATGCGCTGGAAGGGCGGCCCGTCCTGTTTACCCACATCAAGGGACATCCCGGCTGGCGCGTCATTGCCGGGCCGTGCGCTGACCGGCGCTACTTTTGTATGGATTTGGGGGTGGAACTGCCCCATTTGCTGGATCATCTGGCGAATGCGGTGGCGCACCCCATTGCGCCGGAAATGGTGGAAAACGCCCCCTGCCAGGAGGTGGTGCTGGAGCAGTTTGATTTGCGCGACCTGCCCATTTTGCTGCATTTGCCGGAGGACGCCGGGCGGTATATTGCCAGTAACGTGGTGATTGTACATGATGCGGAGTACGGCCGTAACATGTGCTACCACCGCCTCCTCCTGCTCGATGACAAACATTTTGCCGCCCGCATCATCGAAAACCGGGGCACCTACAACGCCCTGCAAAAAGTGGAAGGGGATTTGCCCGTCGCCATTTGCATCGGCGTCTCCCAGGCGGTGCATCTGGCGGCTTCCATGGGGCCGCCGCCGGAAGTGGATGAACTGGCGGTGGCCAATGCCCTGGCCCCCACGCCGCTGGTGCAATGCATCACCAACGATCTGGCCGTGCCCGCCCACGCTGAAATTGTGCTGGAAGGGCGCATCACCCGCCGCGCCGCCAGCGAAGGGCCGTTTATGGATTTGACGGAGACGATGGACATTGTACGCGACCAGCCGGTGATTGAGATTGACCTGATTACCCACCGCCGCGACCCCATTTTCCACGCCCTGCTGCCCGGCGGGTTGGAACACAAAATCCTGATGGGCATGCCCAAAGAGCCGACAATTTTTAACGAGGTGAACAGGGTGGCGAAATGCACGGGGGTGGTCATTACCCCTGGCGGCACAAGCTGGCTGCACGCGGTGGTGCAAATTGAGAAGCAGGGGGAGGGGGACGGCCGTGCCGCCATCCAGGCTGCCTTCAAAGGGCACGGCTCGCTCAAACATGTCTGGGTGGTGGATACGGACGTGGACATTTACGACCCGGCGCAGGTGGAGTGGGCCATGGCCACCCGCTTCCAGGCCGACCAAGACCTGATCATCCTGGAAAACCAGCCCGGCAGTTCGCTCGACCCCTCCGGCATTCACACGCCCGGCCAAAAGAGCCGCACCGCCAAAGCGGGCTTTGACTGCACCATCCCCTGGGGCGCAGACAAAAGCAAGTATGTACGGGGGGAGTACGGCCGTGTGGATTTGCGTGACTATGGGGTTGGCTGAATGAAAGCAAATAAGAGGTTTATCGCGATATGAAAATCACTAATTATCGTTTGTTGTGGGCTGTCGTCGCAATAGCAGCCGCTATACCAACTTTATATTTCTTCTGGAAACTTACCGATCTTGATTTTATTGACAGTGCGATGGGCAATTGGTTTGCCACAATGATTGGTGTTTTAGTAGGCATATTGATCGCTCTGGAAATCGATAGATGGCAACAAGAAGTCCAAAGTAAACGAGAAAAAGAAACACAAGAAGCCGAAGAGTTGCGCCGAAAGATAAAGATTCTCCAGTTAGTTAAAAAGGAGCTAGAGTATAACTACAAATCACTTAAGGCACGGCGAGAAGATAACGAACCAGAACCTAAAAGGGTCGTGTTGGCACAGAAGCTAAAGGAAGAGCTGTGGAATGCATTTTCTGATGGTGGTGAATTAGAGTGGATTCAAGATTTACAATTACTTGACGATATTGCGGACGCTTACTATCACATAAGGAATGTGATTTACCTTGAAGACAAATTTTTTGAAGCTGCCCATTTTGCTGGAATGAGAATTCAACAGAAGAAGTCTCCAGAAGAGAATATATTGGATTACTTGAAACAGATTGACGCTCAGGTAATGATTGCTATTGAAAACGCCTTAAAGGCAATAGATAGACATTTGGCAGATGTACACCATGGCATGGGCGTTGAATGAGGCATATGAGGCTAACAATTTCGAAACGGCCGTCCTCATCACTCCCATCTAAACCACCAACCAATATTTGTGCCTGCGTGCCCAGTCTGATGTAAACTTTTGCCATGTTGGAACAATTCCTCACGGCCGTGCGCGACCTCTTGCAGGAGTATTTCAACCTCAATGTGGGGGTGGAACTGCTGGCGCGTATTATCCAGACTCTTATCATCCTGCTCATCCTGTGGGCGCTGCGCGGGGTGGGCTACCGGCTGGTGAACCGGCAGTTCGGCAAAAACCCCCGGATGCTCTACAACTGGCGCAAGGTGGTGCAGTACATCACCGTCATCGTCGGCATTATCCTGGTGGGGCGCATCTGGCTGGCGGGGGTGGATACACTCGTCACCTACCTGGGGCTGGTCTCCGCCGGTATTGCTATTGCCCTGCAAGACCCCATTGTGTCTGTGGCCGGCTGGTTGTTTATTGTCTGGCGACGGCCGTTTGCCATTGGCGACCGCGTGGAAATTGACGGCATCATGGGCGATGTGATTGACATTCGCGTCTTTTCTTTCAGCCTGCTGGAAGTGGGCAAGCGCATTGACGCCGAACAAAGCACCGGGCGCATTGTGCATATCCCCAACGGCATCGTTTTCAAAGAAGCCGTCGTCAACACCCACCAGGGCTACCCCTTCATCTGGAACGAAATCCCGGTGCTGGTCACATTTGAAAGCGATTGGGAAAAAGCCAAAGCCATCCTGAACAACATCATTGGCGAACTGGCGCCAGACATTAGCGAAGGTATCCGCCGCTACGAAAAACGGCCCGACCGTTTTGTCATCTCCTATGGCAGCCTGGACCCCATCATCTATACCAGCGTGGCCGACAGCGGCGTGTTGCTGACGATGCGCTATCTGGTAGACCCGCGCCGCAAACGGGGCAGCGAACATGATATTTGGGAGGCCATTCTGCGCGCCTTCCATTTGCATGAAGATATTGACTTTGCCTACCCCACCCAACGCGAATATCTGCACTTCCAGGAAAGCAAAAAACGTCAGGCCACCCATTCGCAGGAGGAGCTAACCGTTGTTTCCCACAAGGCAAGGATGACAGCTGATACCGGCTTCCGGCCCATACCACCGCCGCAAGACGAGTAACGGCCGTATCCGGTAAGCGGTAATCCGTAATCGGTAATCCGTCTGGTGTATTCGGATTGATTCAATACGCCTGACGCTGTAGGAATATGACCATGATACAACTAACCCCCGACCAACAAGCCATGCTCGATGGCAAACAAGGCGTGGCCCGGCAAATGGCGATGCGCCTGCTGTTGGATATGGCTGCCGCCGCCAACGCCACCGAACTGATCCCCATCCAGAGCGCCCACCTCTCCGGCGTCTCGCCGCTGACAGGCGGACTGGGACTGCGCCAATTTCTGGCTAAACTAGCTCAAGACCCGCTGGCAAAAGTAGCCGTACCGACCACTCTCAACGCTGCCGGTTGTGATGAAAACCAGTTTGAGGCTATGCGCATTACCACCCCCCACTTCCTGGAACACAACCAGGAGATTGTGGCCGCCTATACACGGCTGGGTGTGCGGCCTACCCAATCTTGCATCCCCTACGAATGGGAAAGCGTAGTCGTCAGCGGCGCCGCCGCCTGGGCGGAATCTAATGCTATCTGTTTTGGCAACTCCTACACCGGGCTGCTGACCAACCGGGAATCGGGGCTGTCGGCGCTGGCCTGCGCCCTCACCGGCTACACACCGCGCTACGGCCTGCTGGATGAGGCCACCCGCCGCCCCAACCTGGAAGTGATCGTCACCACGCCCCTGAGCGACCCCACCGACTTCTCTATTTTGGGCGACTGGATCGGTAAACAGCGTACATCCACCTGGAAAACACCCTATGGCCCCATCCCGCTGATCAGAGGGCTGCCCGCCGAACTAAACCACGAGCAAAAGAAGGCGCTGACGGCTGCAGCCGCTAATTATGGCAGCCCACTGCTGTATATTGAATCACTTGGCCCCACTCCAGAAGGGGATTTCCAGGCGCAGTTGGTTTTTGGCGAGGTGGAATTGGCGGCGTGTTATGCGGCGTTACGGCCGTCCACCACCCCCTCTCTCATCGCCATCGGCTGCCCGCAGGCGTCGGTCGGAGAACTACGTGCTGTGGCCGAACTACTTCAAGGGCGGCACGTGCATCCCACGGCGCCGCCGCTGTGGGTCTTCACCTCGTCAGCCAATAAAACGATTGCCCAAAAATTGGGTATCGCCGACATCATTACCAGCGCCGGCGCGCTGCTGCTGGAAAACACCTGCCCCGAAGTGGTGCCCTACGACCCCGCCTGGGTCACATCCGTCCTCACCAACTCCATGAAAGCGGAGCATTACATCAAGTCGGGGCTAAATGGCATCCCGACGGCCGTGATGCGCCTGGCGGATTGTGTGGCGGTGGCTTTAGGGGAAGTGGAGATTGGGAGATTGGGAGATGGGGAGATTGGAAATCATCCCCTCACCTCATCACCCCATCACCCCATCACCCCGGCGTCTTCGCCGCCTTCACCTGCTCACCACGCACCGCTCACTGCTCACCGCTCACTGCTCACTGAAGACTTCACCGCTAATGGTCACGGCCTCCCTTCCCAGCCCGCCTTCACCGTCACCGGCGAAGCGTTCGTGACGGACACGCCCATTACACTGTTGGGTTTTGTGAACCGGGAGACGGGGGTGATAGAAGAGGAGGGGCATCCGGCGGACGGCCGTAGCCTGGCCCACAAGATCGCCATCTTCCCTAAAGGCAGCGGCTCCACCGTGGCCCCCTACGTGCTGCTGGAACTGTTTTACCGGGGCCAAGCGCCCATCGCCATTGTCAACACCGAGATTGACCAGCAAAGCGCCCCGGCCTGTTCGCTGGAAGATATTCCCTACGCCTATGGCTTTGACGCCGATGTCATCGCCCACATCAACGACGGCGACACGGTGGAACTCAGCCGCCAGGGAGAACACGTCACCATCCGCGTCCTCACCCGCCGCAAAGAATAAAACGTTTGTAGTAGGCGATTTAGCGCCTTTTGCAGGCGATAAATCGCCTACTACAAACGACGAACCTGTTATCGGGAAACAAACAATGTCACATGAATTATTAGATTTATTGCTGGCGCTGGTCATTATCGTCGTCGCCGCCAAAATTTGTGGGTATATCAGCATCCGACTGGGGCAGCCCTCCGTATTGGGGGAACTGATCGCTGGTATCATTCTCGGCCCCACCGTGCTTAATATCTTCCACACCATGCCCATGTTTATAGAATCAGAACTGCTGAGCATTACGGTGTCTGAATTTGCGGAGTTGGGAGTGCTGGTGTTGATGATGTTGGCCGGGCTGGAACTCCATCTGTCTGATCTGCTCAAATCAGGCAAAGTATCGGCCGTAACCGGGACGATGGGGGTATTTGTGCCGGTGATATTGGGCTATGGCACGGCCGTGCTCTTTGGCCTGAGTTCCACCGAAGCATTATTTGTGGGTATCGCCCTTTCCGCCACCAGCGTCAGCATCTCCGCCCAAACGCTGATGGAACTGGGCGTCTTACGCAGCCGGGTGGGCATCGCCCTGTTGGGGGCAGCCGTATTTGATGACATCCTCGGCATTCTGCTGCTTTCCGTTGCCTCGGCGCTTTTCATCGGCGCCAGCAGTGCCCGCGAATCGGTCGGCATGGTTATCTTCCGTATGGTTGCCTTTTTAGGCGGGGCCGGCATTCTCGGTTATCTCTTCATCCCCCGCCTCACGCGCTGGATAAACAGGCTGGAAATTTTCCAGGGGCTAATCGCCTTCGCCCTGGTTTTGTGTTTCCTCTACGCCTGGGCTTCGGAAGCGCTCGGCGGCGTCGCCGGCATCACGGGCGCTTTCCTGGTCGGGCTGATGCTCGGCCTGACGCCTTTTCGCTCAGAAATAATCAATGGCCTTTCCGCCATCGCCTATGGCCTGTTTGTGCCCGTATTTTTTGTGAACATTGGGCTAAACGTAGACTTGCTGAGCATCAGCGGTTCCGCCTGGATTTTTGCCATCACCCTCACCATTGTCGCCATTCTCAGCAAGATCGTTGGCTGTGGTTTCGGTGGACGGCTGAGCGGATTCAATAACCGGGAATCGCTGCAATTAGGTATTGGCATGGTATCCCGCGGCGAAGTCGGCTTGATTGTAGCTGCCTTTGCCATATCTCAGGGCGTGTTGAGCCAAAACACGTTCTCCATCATTGTGTTCATGGTCATCATCGCCACCCTGGTGACACCGCCCCTGCTGCGTAATGCCTTCCGGGGACAGGCTCAAAAACAACCGGCAAAAGGAGTTTAACAATGTACCATATGGTTCTTCTCATTCTGAATGATCTGGATGACTGTGCTCCCGTCCTGGATGCCTGGGAAGCGTTGGGGGTCGGTGGCATTACCATCCTGGAAAGCACCGGCCTGGGCCATGCCCGCAAATCGGGCATCCGCGAAAATATGCCCACCATGCCTTCACTCTCTGACTTCTTCCGCCGTTCGGAACACCGCCACCGCACTATTTTTACTGTTGTAGACAGTGAAGAAATGGCGGACAGGCTCATTGATGTGACAGAACGGACCCTCGGCAGCCTGGAAAATGCCGACAACGGCGTCTTGTTTGTGCTGCCGGTGAGCAAAGCCCGCGGCATACACGGCGGCCAAAAAAGGGCGCAGGAGCGGAACCGGGGGTAAGGGAATGAGCAGGTGAAGGGTGATGGGTTGATGGGGTGACAAGGTGATCTTCCGCACGCTGATCACCGATTACCGCATCACCGAATCACCAATCACCGATTACTGAACCAGCACGGCCGTCACTCACCAACCACCCGCTCAATAAATGCCCGGCTTTCGGCGGCTATCACGTCGGGGGCATAGTTATGCAGGTAATGGGGCACATCCAGCGCCAGATATTGGCCATTGGCGGCCACGGCATAAGCCGCCAATATCTCCCCCCAATTGTCCAGCGCTATATCTTCGCCGTTGGAGATGAAAAAATAGAGGGGTACGTCCGGTATACCTTCGGCAGCTACCAGTTCCGGGTTGGTTTCATTCCTTATTTCAGCCAGCATGTTGGGCGTCAGCGTGCGCCGGTAAAAGAGGGAGCAAAAGGCAGCCGTTTCTTCGGCCGTTAAATGCCCCTCACTGACAGCAGCAAGCTCGTGACACACAGCCACGCCAGACCGGATCACCCCCGTGCGTGCGGCAAACGTGATGACGGAAAGCATCAGTTGGGGCGGCGGCGGCATAACTTCATAAGTTGGCGGCAAGGCCGGGTCCAGTCCCACAATAGCTACCACTTCCTCAGGGTAACGGTTGGCCCAATAAAGCGCCTCCAACCCGGCCATCGAGTGCGGAAATAACACGTAAGGTGGGCTTTCCCCCGCCAGTTGCAGCGCCAGGCGCGTTTCGGCCAGGACGGTGTCAATGTCGCGGGGTGTGTCGCCATCATCGCTCCAGCCATAACCGGCCCGCTCCACAACGGTAATGTGGTAGTCGTCTGACAGACGGCCGTAAAGCGCCTTAAAGTCCAACGTGGGGGCGCTGGTGCCGCTGCCCGACAGAAAGACCAGGGTCGGTTCCCCCTCCCCTTCACTGTAGACGTGCAGCCGGTGGTCGCCGACGGCCACCAGTTGACCCGGCGGCGGGTAAAGCGTTTCTTCCTGTGCTGAACGCATGGCATGGTTGATGAAACTACCCGCCAGCAGTAACGTCAGGAGAACAATCAGACTCAGGAGAATCCATTTCAATGTTTTTTTGTAACTATTCAGGTGTGAGTTGAGGCATGAGGAGCTCGCCTTCAAAGAGGGAA
>DAOMOK010000056.1:0-9765 GCA_035444285.1 Chloroflexota bacterium | reverse complement strand
AGGAAGATGCCCTGCGCCTGGTCGCGGCCAAAGTGGCCGCCGCCTTGCGGGTCAACGGCGATACGGTAGGCGATGACAGCCTGGCCGACCTGGATGATCTGACTTCGGGTGATCTCGTGGCCACCCTGGCGAAGATCATCACCGGCGACGTGCAAATCGAGGCTCGCAGCTTGCAGCAAGCCTTTGCCGAAGCCAACGCCAGCCTGCGCCTGGCCAATACCCTCATTGGCGAATACAGCCTGGTGGAAGATAACGAGGATGATGAGCCGCTGCCGGCTCTGGAAATTGTGCAGCAACGGCCGTTGATCATCCCCGGTAATGGACACGTTACGCGCCAGCCGTCCCTGTTCTCAAGTGACCGGGTGAAACCAAATGGCACAGCCACCACTGTGCCCCCTGGTGGAAATGGGAAATCGCACCAACAGGAGGAATTTGCCCCAACTGGCGATGGCATGCCACCCGTGCCACGGCCGCGCTTGCTAATCGAACAGTTGGGAGCGAAGTAGGAGTAGGAGGAGGCAGCCATGAGCTACAAAGTTCGGTTTGAAATGGAGTTTCCTTGGACAGTTGAAGAAGCAGAGGCGGCTGAGTGGCTGCTGATACGCCGGTATGGATTACATGGTATTAGCTATAACCGGCTGGCAAGGGCTATTTACCAGGCGACGCTGGAAGCTGTTGAGCGAGAAGCCATTGAATCCGCGGCCGCGTTTACGAAAGTGTTGAAGAAGCCGGAATCGCTGCCAAAAGGAGATGCTCATGAACACTGATGACTTGGATGCCCCCCCGGTTTGTGCTTGAAGAAGCGGACACCCCCTTGCCCGATGTCTTCTGCGACGAGTCAGAGTTTGGGCCGGTTGAAATAGTTGCGCCCCAGAGCTTCCAGGATTATCTGCACACTCATCGCCGGCGGTGCTGCTGGCACCCTAACACGACATCACCTGGTAGCTACCCTGGACAAAATCGTCGCCGGGCAGACACAAATCGAGGCCCGCAGCTTGCAACAAGCCTTTGCTGAGGTCAATGCCAGCCTGCGCCAGGCAAATACCATTATCGGGGGGGTACAGCATTGTGGAGGATGACGAGGGGGAGAGATTGAAAACGGCCACTCATAGTGTCACGGCCGTGGCTGCTGTTGACCCGGTCATCCAGTTAGAGAGGCGCTTATGAGTCAGATCGTTTCCAACAAAGCTTTTCGCTGTCTTGTAGAAGCCTTGCAGATACCGCCTATGCCTGCTAGATCAGGATCCTACTGGCCTTATCCGCTGCCGGCGGCGGAGATGATCGCCCGTTATGGGCTGCGTTACCTGACGCCGGAAGAAAAGCGGGTTTTCCCAGGCTTGCCACTGGTATTGGATGTATTCAAGGCCAGGCTCATCAAACCGCCGGCGGCCGTGCCCATGGCCAGACCCGATTGGGTAGTGTGGGTAGCTGAAACGTACCCCGGCTGCTATCTGGTGCGACTGCCCGGTGGTGCGCCGCTGCCTGCGCCGTATAACGAGATGTCGTGGACGGTTGTCGCGCATGATGTACCGGCCACGACGCTTACTACGGCGTTAGAAGCAGAACGGCAGCGGCAATGGCGCACGGCCGTACGGCGCAGGATTCGCCAAAACCTTCAGCTACAAGAAGATTCACCAGAGAGGGTTCGCGAGGAAATATGTCGGGTACAAACGGGAACTGCATAACAGATCAGGTGTGCTACAATAGAAAAATTGTAGATTTGTACGCTGCCCAATAGAGACTGTTTGTAAAGGCGACTAAAATGACCTCGGATCTCCAACCGTTTGATGAATATGAAGGCATACGCAGAATCTGGGACGAAACGACCGCTCGCTGGTGGTTCGCCGTTGTTGATGTGGTGCAACTCCTGAGTGAGGCCACAGATGCCAGCCGGTATTGGGCCGATATGAAACGACGGGACGAGTCAGGACAACTTCTCGCACTTTGCGAGAAGTTCCCTATGAAAAGTCGCATTAACAACCGTACATACCAGACTGAATGTGCGGATCAACGAGGCATTTTGCGCATTGTGCAATCTATCCCTTCTCCCAAAGCAGAACCATTTAAACAGTGGCTGGCCATGACCGGCAGTCGCCGCCTTGATGAAATCCAGGCCGATCCTCTGGAAGCCGAGCGGGAAAAATACCGTCTGGCCGGTTACGATGAAGATTGGATCAACGCCCGCATCGGGTCAATTTCGACCCGCAACCAACTGACTGATGAATGGCAGAATCGCGGCGTTCAAAATCGAGAGTATGGCATTCTCACCAATGAGATTCATAAAGGCACCTTTGACAATATGTCGGTTAAAGAGCACAAGGAATATAAGGGCATCAAGAAAGGGAACCTACGGGATCATATGACCCCCCTTGAGCTTGCCTTTACCATATTGGGTGAAGCCTCAACCATTGAAGAAGCCAGAGAAGTAGATGCCAAGGGATTCGAGGAAAATAAAAAAGCGGCGCAGAAAGGTGGTAAAAATGCGGGTGTTGCCCGCAAATCATTTGAGAAAGCTTCCGGTCGCCCGGTGATTAGCAATCAATCGTATCTTGAATCTCGTAAAAAACTTGAAGCAGGGGAAGAACCGAATGATGATATTCCCTTTTGAATGTGAAGATGCCTGGATGCAGTAAGTGAGTGGGTGCCGCCCATTCTCAGGCAGAGATTTAACTGCTGGCGGTGGGTGTCAGTCTAGCCCCGCTATTGCTATAAGTTAGTTATGACCTGAATTCATGGAGGGCTGCTTCGCCTTTTATCGGAGCGGCCCTTTTGTGTTAAAAGGGAGCATGAGGCTGATTGGGCAATGCCGGCACTGGAGGCTGGCAAGTTTGCCCGGTGAAACCACCTGGAAACGGCCGTCTGAGGGAAAAGTCACGCCTTGTTACGTCCCAACTTCCCCCTTTTTCTGATTTGCCCGGCGAAAAGGAACAACGCTATGCCTGAAACCTGCCCAAAACCCATCACTGCGGTCATCAGTCAACGATGCTGCCCTCCCCCACCCTTTTCGCCGGAAATCCTCTGGTCTTTGGCTCTGGGCGAATTGAAGCAGCAAATGACAAGGGCTACCTTTAATGCCTGGCTGTTGAACAGCCGCGCGAATCCCAGAGCCAGCAGCTCCACTTTCCTGGTCGTGTCTGTGGTAAACCAGTATGCACAAGAATGGCTAACCTATCGATTACAGCCCGTTATCGTGCGTGTGCTGGCCGGTATCGCCGGTTATGAGGTTGCGGTCTGTTTTATCCCCCAAGTCCTCAGACCTATGCGAAGGGCTTGTAATGAACCCGCTGGAAGACCGTCTACAAGAATATGCTTCGACTCCACTCAGCACAAGCCTTTCTCAATTTGATGGTGAGCCAGAGGTCGCTTCCAGCTTTAAGGGCATTGCATATCTGGATCGCTTACTTACGCAAGCTGGTATTGTTCCTGCCAGCCCTATCGAATTGCCGGCCAACATCACCTCTGAAATATGGAACACCCTCTTGATCGAAGGAGAAAACCTGATGACAAATCAACCAAACCTTACCCGTGTCCGCATTTACACTCATATTACCCAATCTCGCTTTCTGCACGTGGAAGACGCCCTATCCATTGGCAAGGTCCGCCTCTTTGGCGGGAACTATCGCCAGGGAGCGGGCATGACAGCTTACGCTCACGCCTATGTGGATGTGGCCGATGCGCGCGTTATCTTTGGCGCACTGGCTCGTGGTGAAGAGCGCTTTAGCTACAAGGAGTACAAAGGCACGCCGCAGCATAACCCGGCCTCATCCAATGGTGGCACGGCCGTGAGCCGGGTATTGTCCATCGCCATCAAGGGCGAGAATGTGTACGTGGAACTCAAGACCGGCCCCGGCAAGTTGACTGGCACGGGGGCGATCACGCCCCACGGCCCGGCTAAAGTTGAAGTGAACGTCGGTTTCAAGTTGTATGAGGCCCGGCGTATGGCGGCTTCGGTGCTGGCCTATATCCAGGCCTGGGATGTGATGCGAATGATGGCCAACCGGCAGATGGTGAGCAAGCCAGTGCCGTATACTTCGGCCACGCTCAGCACAAGCTTACTGGTGGCCGCGACGAGTGAAGCCCATGGCGTCCAGTCTGAACCGGCAAATCCAGAAAACGGTATGAGCAAGCCGCCATCTGCGGTGACCAACGGCCGTCCGGTGACCCGTAAAAGCCCTGTGCCTAAGACAAACGGTGCGACCGTGAAGCAAGGGAGCGGCCAACCGGCCCGGACCTCACCAGCGGAGAAGCGCCAGCCGGCAAAACCGGACACCGCCCGCGCTGAGTACCTCGACGAGCGCTTTGCCGAAGTAACCGGCGCTACTGAACAACCGCTGAAATATGGCGATGGCCATATGGTTGATGGAGGGAATCTCACCGAAGTTCAGACATTCCAGCGGTATATAGTTGAAAAGAAAGCCGCACCGGAATCCAAGAAGGTGCTGCTGGACTACTACCGGCAGGCGCCAGCCAACATTGTCAATTCGTAATGACCTGTTTGACATCGGGGATTTTACAACTGGATGCCGTGACTGCGGCCGTTGCAGGCTTGTGCTGAGCGGAGCCGAAGTGCCCGATTCCGGTTATCCTGGTGTCGCCAGAAGTAGGCGCAGCCGCCATCATTCATACGCCTGCGCTGGCGCAGGCCCGTCCTGAGCAACGCCGAAGGAACGACCACGCCACCGCAATGGGGACAAATGGCTTTGTCCGGCGCTGAAGGGGAAGCCGTTACCGGCTGCTGCGTGTTGGGGTATTGGGCGACTTTCATTAGAGTTGTTTTCCCTCTTGAATTACCTCATCTTACCCTGTTTACGGCCGTATGCCAGTGTTGTAGCCTGTAGTCTGCCAGACAACTCCCCTACTTTCTTCACCCAACTCCCAAAGAAAATAAGGAAAAGGACAATGAAAAAGAAGCAGTTACTTCTTGGCCTGTGTCTCTGGTTGGCATTCAACGGCTGCGCCACCCTGATCCGTTTCTGGGCGCAGGCGATGGGCCTTTACCCCGATCCGGCCGTCAATCCGATGACGGCGATTGTCTTACCGGCCGTGGCTGGCCTGATAATTTCTCAATGGGTACCGTTCAAGACTTGCGTGCTGCTGGCGGTTATGTCTTTCACCAGCTTACTCTTTTCGATGTGGTTAGCTGTTGTCTTGCTGCCCAGCAACGGCGTTGTTGCCTACTGGTTGGCCGGAGAGATGCTGGCCGGGAATATCACCAAGAATACGCAGCGGTGATCCTTATCGCTCTGGCGTCGCCACCAGGCAATATCGTTATGAATTGATTCTTAGAATCGTTTCATAGTGATTTTGTGGTCGGGTCTCATTCTATCCAGTCGCCAGAAGTGACTGCTTACTCAGAACAACCGTGCTACAATCAGCATATACCAATCATGATAGATTTTACTTCCATTTACTTTGGCCGTTCTTAGACTTGAAACATGAAGTACGCATGGTGCTTGTGTGAGAAGGTGAGGCGAAGCGAGGCTTACAAATGAGCGAGGATACACCATTCGTTCAGCTTCAGTTTGAGGGCTACCAAATTCGGCGAATCATGGACGAAGAGACCGGAAAGTGGTGGTACGCTGTTGTCGATGTCATTGAGGCGTTAACGGACAGCCAGAAACCGCGCGATTACTGGTATCGGATGAAAAAGCGGGTGACCGAAAATGAAGGTATTCAACTGTCGACAATTTGTCGACAGTTCAAGTTAAAGGCCCCCAACAACCGATTTTATGATACGGATTGCGCCGATGATGCATAAGAAACTCAAGCAGTTGCAACGGGAGAATCTGCGTGATCACATGACCGGACTGGAATTAGCTTTTACCATTCTGGGTGAAGCGGCAACCACTGAAATTACCCGGCAAGATGACGCGCAAGGCTTCAATGAGAACCAGACTGCTGCCCGTAAAGGAGGCCGAATTGCTGGCAATGCCAGAAGGGAACTGGAGGCAGAAACAGGCCGTCCTGTTGTTTCGTCCACCAATTACCTGGAACGGCCACAAGCAGAGCAGGAGTATCTGCCATCTGGCGGGGAAGCTGAAGATGATTTGGCTTTTTGAAATCAGGTTAGGGTATCGGCAGAATGGGCACCCTGCATTGTCGTTACAGCAGCGCAGGGTCAACCAGACCAATGGTGGGAAATGCTGCGCCAGCCTTTGCCCTTGAGCCATGTTTGAGAAGAGGTTGCTACTATGGCCGAAGACATTCCCCGTGAAGAAAGAATGGTCGTCTACACAGTGCCCGGTATGGTTGAGATTGCGACACGACAGAACCTGGTTTATCGCGTGGATGACGGCCAAGAGTTGTTACTGGATGCTTACCTGTCGCCACAGGCTCAACCGGGCGATGTTTTACCAGGCGTTATTTTCATTCATGGTGGCCCCGTGCCGGCAGAATGGGCCGTAAAAGATAGAGGGCAGTATCGCTCCTGGGGACCCCTTGCGGCCGCATCCGGTTTTGTCGCTTTTACTTTCAATCATCGTTACCACGCTCCAGAACACTTGCCGCAGTCGGTAGAGGATGTAGTGGCTGCCATTGCCTACGTCCGGGAGAATGCGGCCACGTTTTCCCTTGACCCAGATCGCCTCTGCTTGTGGACATGCTCCGGCGGTGGGCCGCACATCACTTTTGCTCTCCGGGAGCAACCCAATTACGTGCGTTGCCTGGTCATCTACTACGCCATTCTGGATTTGCGTCCGGTTGATTTTCTGGTTGAGGCTCTAGGTGAGCAATCCTGCCAACAGTATTCACCGCTTATGGCCATCGAATCTGGCCCGGTGCGCTTCCCCATCTTCATTGCCCGTGCCGGTCTGGATCACCCCGGCCTGAACCAGACGATAGAGGCTTTTGTGGCTCAGGCGCTACAGGTCAATACCACCCTGGAACTGATGAACCACCCTCAGGGACATCATGGCTTCGACATCATGGACGACGATGCCCGTTCTAGGCACATCCTGGCCCGCACGCTGGCGTTCATGGAGGAGAATTGCTGAGCAATGAAGAATCAGTTTGCGGGTATGGACGAGGCTGAATTTACGAGCCTGGTTCACAGCTATATTGAGCGAATGGCCACCGGTTACGGCGAAATGCCGGCCGAATTCTTTCTGGATTTACTGGTGGAACGGATGGCGGTTAAGGCCAACGAAACGGTTAATCTGTCCATTGACGTGAGCGCAGGTGATGACCTGGTGATCACGCCAGATCGAGAGTTGAGCGATATTGTGATCCGGGGCAACGAAATTCTGGTGGGGAAGCGGCGCTTCGTGTTGAAACTGGCTGAACACACATAAAAAAGTGGCTGCAAACTGAGCAGCATCCTCCTTTGCCAGGCAGGACGGCCTTCGGCCGTAAGCGGGGCGAGAATGGGCTGGCCTGGGACACAATGTCCTGGGCCAGCCCGTTTTGTTTTATCGTCCCTCATTCAAATCAACAAAAGGAGTGTGTTATGTCTCAAAATGCGTTAGCGCGGGTCTCTATATTCGTAGATGGTTCATGCCTCGGTAATCCTGGTCCGGGTGGCTGGGCCGCGATTCTCCAGTGCGGGCAGCACGAGAAAGAAGTGGTTGGTGGCGCCGATCACACGACCAATAATCGCATGGAGTTAACGGCCGTTCTCGAAGGTTTGAAAGCCCTCAAGCGCCGCTGCCAGGTAACGGTGGTCACGGACAGCCAATACGTGGTGACTATTTTGATCGGCGGTAAGGCGAAGGCCAACCTGGACCTGGTGCAACAACTATACCAACTGGTGCAACAACATGACGTTACTGTTGAGCAAATTCGGGGTCACAGCGGCCACCCGCTCAATGAACGGTGCGACCGGCTGGCTCAGACGCAAGCCATGCACCAGCGTACCGGCCAGACATTTCGGCGAGATATTGCCGCTGCCTGGGGCGCGAAGTAGGTGGCTGTTCAATAACCGGTTTGCGGCCGTTGCCTGTACAAACCGGTAACGGCCGCATTGAGGAGGCGAGTATGTGTCAGGTGATCAATTTTAAACAGTACGGTTCTGTCGCGGCGCTGAACCGTGCGTTCGGCGACCGGTGGGTCTACATCGGCCGGGCCAACAGCTATGCCGGACTGCCTCAATCTCCTCTGGCCAATCCGTTCAAAGCCAAAGATTTCGGCGGCCGTGGTCAGACATTGCCCCATTACAAGCGATGGTTGTGGCAGCGTATCCAGGCCGGTGATGAGACCATTCTGGGTGCGCTCAAGGCTATTGATGCCCAAACTGTGCTGGTATGCTGGTGTGTTCCCGGCCCCTGTCATGGTGAAGTGGTCAAAGCCGCCGCCGCGTGGGTACAGGCGCAAGCTTGTCACCTCGACAAGCTCGGCGCAGGCTCGGAGCGAAGCGAACGGAGGCCACGTCACCGGTATGGCAGTTTTGCCATTCAGGGCGGTTTTGCTAATCATTCGGCTAAAGATACGGCAATGACGGCCGTATCCGACTACGACATTGCCTGGGTGCGACCGGGTAAGGAGATGTCAGGCACGGCCCGCAATCTGGCCCGGCGGCGATAGCTCCACATTTCAATCAAGTTTATTGGTAACGGCCGTTATCTGAGTGTAGGTAACGGCCGTTTTGCCTTTCTCATCCCCCATTTCAACTCAAAAGGAGAGAGTTTCAATGTTTGCACAACGTTTATTCAACCTGGTTTCCCGCCTCATTTTCAGCCGTTGGGCGCGTGGCTACGAAGAACATCATGGCGCCTGCGAGGATGCCTACGCCGCCCACATTGGCCCCCTGCACCTGGAAATCAACCGGTGTTTTGTTCTGGATCACGCTGATGCCTGGATCAGGGTGCGTATCCCTACATTTAGGGGCAAGTTGCATCTGGGTTATGTGGTCTGCCTGAGCGAAGATGAGATTCGTCAACCTGGCTTTTACGTCCACTGGGAAAAGCGGCTACTTCGGCCACGCTCAGCACAAGTGCCCAAAGCGGTCTATGACCAGGCGTGCCCTCCGGCCGATGACGAATATTTCCCCTTCTAACGTCTTATCGAGGGAGCGGCGCATTCGTGCCTTCCCCTCCCTTTTACAAACCCCATTCAATCCCAAATCAAATAGGAGCAAGATGATGACCGTTTTACGTTTCGATGATAATCGTGGTGGTTTAGCCTATCCGTTTCTGCCCAACGAACTACAGTGGCAAATTGCCTCTCATACGTTCGGTGACGAAGAAGCGCTGACTAAGATTTTCCAGACGGATCTCCCTACCCTCCGCTGGGTGAAGGACGATAAAGTGCTGGATTTAACTATTCCCGGCATGAACGCCCAGACCTTCCTGGACCGTACTGGCTTGCGGTTCTCCATGCACAAGGGCGGCTACGTGCTTTCCAAACGGCTCTCCCGCGTCATGCGGCCGTTTCGTTACTGGGGCTTCTTCCGCGATACCGAGGTCACGATAGATTACAACCCGCACCTCGACGGCCGTTTATGGGATGGCAGTGGTCAGGTCAGCCGCGGCTTCATCCAGCGCCTGGCCGACAGTTTAGGCCTCGACGAGCGCCATCGCCGCGAACTGCTGCACGGCAATCGCTTTGAGGTGACGACGCTACACGCCGGCGGACAAGACAAAGGCCATGTGTTGGTTGTTGACGACCTGGCTGTAGATTTCATGTTCCCGGCCAACAGTGCCAAGCAGGAATTGGCCTTGACAGATGGCGAACCCGAAGCGGCTTCGGGCCGTATCTTCATCGGCCTCCATCCCATTCACAGCGAAGACCAGATGTGCCTGGACATTCAGAGCATCATCAATCTGCATCCCT
>DAOMOK010000055.1:0-10356 GCA_035444285.1 Chloroflexota bacterium | reverse complement strand
ATTTAACCAGATTTCTTGATTATTTCCTCATTTACACAAAATCCGTTAGAACCAGAAACATCCTCGGCCAGTCGTACCCCCACAGGCGCAAATAACACGTCACCCCACTTTTGCTCTTGCACATATTGAGAAAGCCTGAAAGCCAGATTTCGCAGAACGTATTGATGAAAAGGCTTGGAGGCAGAGGACATCACAACTTCTCCTTCCAAAAGTTCAACGCGCATCATGGGGTTTTCTTCGGAAATCGCCAGAAAATCTTCAAATGTTACTGTTTGGTGAAGGGCTACGGCCGTGTTCATCTCATTCCACTCTTCAAACCAGCGTATCTGATCTCTTCCTCACTGACAAAATCATTTTGGCGACCTTCACGGAGGGCATTTGCCAGACCAACTTCTTCCATGGCCTCCAGGACAAGATCGTAAAATTCCGAACGCTTTTCCTGAAGCAATTCTAGCAAAACCTCTCGCAATAATTCTTTGGTTTTGGTGTCAGCCGTTGTAAGTTCCATTATTCTTTGAACTCCTTCTTCTATTGTTTATATTGCCGCAGAAAATCGGCGAAGACGCTGAGAACATAGTCTAGCATAACCGGCGTCAGTTTAGGGTAGACGCCAATCCAGAAGGTCTGGTTCATTACCGTGTCCGTGTTGGTCAGGTCGCCAACCACGCGGTAGGGCACGTTTTGGTAGGCGGGCTGGCGGGTGATGTTGCCGCTGAACAGCAGCCGGGTAGCGATGCGCCGTTCGTCCAGGTAACGCACCAGTTCGTTACGGCCGAAGGGCGCATCCTCCCGCACCGTCAGCAAAAAGCCAAACCAGCTAGGCTGGCTGCCGGGGGTGGCCTGCGGCAGGACAAAGAACTCCTCATACGGTTTCAGGCCGTCATAGAGGTGCTGCCAGTTGCGCTGGCGCAGTGCGGTGAAGTGGGGCAGCTTTTGCAGTTGGGCTACGCCCACGGCCGCCTGCATATCGGTCATTTTCAGGTTATAGCCGATGTGGGAGTAGATGTATTTGTGGTCGTAACCGCAGGGCAGGTCGCCTAGCTGCCAGTCAAACCGTTTGCCGCAGGTATTGGCCACGCCGGGCGCACACCAGCAGTCGCGTCCCCAATCGCGGAAGGATTCGACGATCTTTTTGAGCTGCGGCCGTGAGGTCAGTACACAGCCACCTTCGCCCATGGTGATGTGGTGGGCAGGGTAAAAGCTGACGGTAGCCAGATGGCCAAAGGAACCGGTGGCACGGCCGTGATACAACGACCCCACCGCGTCACAATTATCCTCAATCAGCCACAAGTTATGCCGGTTGGCAAACTCGGTCACGGCGTCCAGGTCAAACGGGTTGCCCAGGGTGTGGGCCAACATGATCGCTTTGGTGCGGGGGGTCACGGCCGTTTCCAGATTTTCAGCCATCACATTGTAGGTACCCAACTCTACGTCCAGAAAGACGGGAACCAGCTGGTTTTGCACAATGGGGTTGACGGTGGTGGGGAAACCGGCGGCCACGGTAATCACCTCGTCACCCGGTTGCAACTGGCGCTCTTCCAGTTTGGGGGAGGTGAGCGCCGAAAGCGCCAACAAATTGGCCGACGAGCCGGAGTTGCACAACATGGCGTGGC
Source organism: Chloroflexota bacterium (assembly GCA_035444285.1). Lineage (GTDB taxonomy): Bacteria > Chloroflexota > Anaerolineae > Promineifilales > Promineifilaceae > CAADGU01. The sequence continues at coordinate 8,743 of DAOMOK010000055.1, read as the reverse complement.
GCACGCCCATGATGCGGGCAAATTCACTCTCAAATTGCTCCGCATACCGGCCGGTGGTCAGCCAGAAGTCCAGAGAGGCGTCAATCAGGTTTACCATCTCGGCGGCGTCAAACACACGCCCAGAAACAGACACTTCCGATTCACCAGGGATGAAGGGGGCGGCGGCGTGTTCCGCCTCATAAAAAGCCTGTACCAGCGCCAGGATGCGCTGTCGTAGTTCCGAACTGTTATCCATAGGGGTAGCTTATTGCAAAAATAGAAAGTTGGCTACTGGGGAAGTGATCGGGTGTTTGGTGTTTAGGTGATCTGCGCGGGGCAATACCAGGCGAGAGGTAGAACCGTTTTGACTAGCCAACGTCATGCAGCCCCTTGTCTGGCGTTACTTGTCACATGACCGCTTGGGTTGATCGTCTTATTGTACTCATGTTATCATCTGAGGTGAAGTGTAATCAGATGTATGAGGTGAATGATCATGATAAGAACTCAAATTCAGTTAACCGAAAAACAGTCTCACATTCTGAAACAGCGGGCGATTGAAGAAGGTGTTTCTGTAGCTGAAGTTATCAGACGGAGTATCAATGTGTACATCCACGCGGAAACTGAAATAGATACAGAAGAAAGAAAAAGGCGCGCCTTGTCTGTTTTGGGGAAATATGATTCCGGCCTGACCGATCTAAGCGAGAACCATGACAAATACCTTGCTGAGGTTTATGGGGAGGTAGGTGAGTGACAATCTTCGCGGATACATCCGCTTTCCTGGCAATGCTTGATGTGCGTGACAAAAACGCCCCAGCCGCTCACATTATCTGGATGCAGCTTGTACAAGAAGATGATGTGGTCATCACATCAAGTTACGTTTTGTTGGAAGCGTTTGCCCTTATTCAGAACCGGCTGGGGTTGATCGCTGTCCGGGATTTTCAAGACAAAATTGTACCCATGCTAGAGATTGAATGGGTTGGTCCATCTTTGTATCAGGCTGGTTTGGCGGCGCTTCTTACAGCTAATCGGCGCCAGTTAAGCCTGGTAGATTGTGTCAGCTTTGAAACGTGCCGGCGCAATGGCATTGATACTGTTTTTGCTTTTGATCAGCACTTTATCGAGCAGGGGTTTACCTGCCTGCTGCCATGAGCCAGAAAAAGCGGGTTTACATTGCTTACACGGGCGGCACGATTGGGATGAAACTGGTTCACGGCCGTTACCAACCCGTGCCCAACTTTTTGCAAACCCTCATGGCCGCCAACCCTGCCTTCCACCATGCCCAATTGCCCACTTACACCATTACCCAGTACGATCCTTTGCTGGACTCGCCCAACATGACTCCGGCTGACTGGTCACGCATTGCCCGCGACATTTGTGAGCATTACGGCGAATATGATGGTTTCATTGTACTGCATGGCACGGATACGATGGCTTACTCAGCGTCAGCTTTGGCCTTCATGTTGGATGGCCTGGGTAAACCGGTGATCTTCACCGGTTCCCAAATTCCGCTGTGTGAAATCCGCAACGACGCCCAGGAAAATTTGATCGCCTCGCTGCTGTTGGCGGCCGATTATGCCATTCCAGAGGTGTGCCTTTATTTTCACAAAAAGTTGTTTCGGGGCTGCCGGGTGGTGAAGGTGGACGCCAATGGTTTTGACGCTTTTGATTCACCCAACTACCGGCCGTTGGCGGAATTGGGCATTGGAATAGCGGTGAACTGGGGATTGGTACGGCCGTTGCCCCCCACTTCCCTTGCACTGCACGAACTCACCAGCCCCGGCGAGGTGGGGGCGCTGCGCCTCTACCCCGGCATGTCCGTGCGCATCCTGGAAAACATCCTCCAGCCGCCGCTGCGTGGTTTGATTTTGCAAACGTATGGCGCCGGTAACGCCCCGGACAATGACCCGGAATTTCTGCGGGTGCTGGCCCAGGCCACCGGGCGCGGCGTGGTCATTGTGGATTGTACGCAGTGTTTGCGGGGCACGGTAGACCTGACCAAGTATGCTACCGGTTCGGCGCTGGCCAAGGCGGGCCTCATCAGCGGCTACGACATGACGCCCGAAGCCGCCCTGACCAAGCTGGCCTACCTGTTAAGTGTGTATGACGATCTGGAGGTGGTAAAAAGCCAGATGCAGGCCAATTTAAGAGGGGAGTTGACGGTCACGGGTATCTAGGGTCCGTTTAATGACAACCAGCGTCAGGTCGTCGGCCTGGGGGGTATTGCCGGTGAACTGCTCCACGGCCGTGACTATCCCGGCAACAAGCTGTTCGGCGCTGGCGCCCCTATGCGCCAAAACAACATCATGCAGGCAGTCATTGCCAAAGAACTCTTCCCGGTCATTTTGTGCTTCCGTAATACCATCCGTATAAAAAACCACCGCATCACCTGGGGCCATGTGGATTTCATTATCCGTTAGCCGCACACCGGGAAAAGCGCCAAGCAACATGCCGACGGCCGTCAACGATTCCACCGTTCCCGTTTCCTGGCGCAGCCATAAGGGCCGGTCGTGTCCGCCATTGGCAAACATCAACCGTCCCGTGTCTGTGTGCAAGGTAGCCAGGGCAATGCTCAAAAACAGCGGATTGCGGTTGTCGTGCATAATAAAATGGTTCACCCGCTGCAAAATTTCGGCCGGACTGTAATTGTAAGTGGATTCGACGCGCAAAATAGTACGGCTGAGGGCCATGAATAAGGCGGCGGGCACACCTTTGCCCGTCACATCGGCAATGACGATATTTAGTTGCGAGGGGTTTTGTGGCAGGGGTATAAAGTCATACAGATCACCACCCACCATGCGCGCCGGGCGGTAAAAGGCGGCAAATTCCCATCCAGGGATGACCGGGCACTGCCGCGGCAGCAGGCTCAACTGAATTTCTCGGCCAATACGTAGTTCATCTTCCAGGTGTATCAGTTTGAGTTCCTCAGCCATCATGCGCCGCGAGCGTACTGACATATAATCCATCACCCAAAGGGCAAAGTCCGGGTATTCACGCAGCAGGTCAGTGAATTGTTGGCGGTTCACGGGGAGGATGAGGCCATCGGTAAGGGCTGTGGCTGCGGCGCTGCGTGGCCCCTGTTCAATAAGTGCCATTTCCCCAAAAATATCACCGGGTCGTAGATGGTTAAGCTGTTTGCCCCGCATGGTGATGCGGACTTCCCCCTCAATGAGCACATACATCACATCACCGGGCTGGTCTTCTTTGAAGATGACCTGCCCAGCAGTGATTGCCTGATACTCCTCGGTGCGGTGAAAAAAGCCAAATTCACGCATAGATATTTTAGCCAAAAGCGGCAATGGCTTCGTCACGGCCGTCAAAAATCTCAAACAGGTTGGCAAACCCGGTTACATCTAATGTCTTGCGCACCGATGGGGTGGGGTTTAGTAATTTGCAGTGCGATTCATAGCCGCCGCTGTTTTGCACATCGCGGTTGATGGCGTGCATGGCTGCCCAACCGGCTTCCGGGTCTTGTGGCTGCTCGCCGCGCATCAATAGCGCGATGTTATGTAAAGCAACCAATCCAGAACTGGCCATGAAGGTCATTTCGCTCATGTCTATCAACAGATCGCGGACGCCTTCCTGATGCAGTTTCTTGCCGGTCTCAATCACATCCAGATAACAGGATGCATCGAGTTGCCCGGCCAATTTCATAATGGTAACTGGCACGCGGCCTTGAACCTGTTCAATCGTTACATTCATCATATTGTTTACTCCTCGTCAAGGTAACGCGATTTGCCCAATCGTGTTACGATTCTAGTTGTTTTACCAGTTTAAGTTCATTGCCACCTTCTGGCCGAACGCGATGCTGCATCTGGTGGGTGAACTGGCGCATGAGGTGTACACCCAGTCCACCAGGCTGCCGTTGCGCCAGGGGCAGCGTTGTGTCTGGAGTGGGTACGGCCGTGGGGTTAAAAGGCTGTGCCTGGTCGTGCAAACACACCGCCAGGGTTGCATCATCCCGGCGCACTTCTACGACAATGTGGCCAGGCTGCCCCTGATAGCCATGCACCAATACATTCGTAATAGCTTCATTGATGGCAAACACCAACTCCGTCACCGCATCATCTGATCCACACAAACAATCGGCCGACTGTTCAATGAGCCGTCTGATTTCAGCCAGATCATCGAGAGAAACATGGGGAAAGTAAATGGTTATTTTGCTCACGAATTTGCTGCAAAGGGTCAGGCAGATGATGAGAGTTGCTGCCGCCAGTATACACCCAACTTTTCATGGGGATTGTACATCAGATTGCCGTAGAACTAAACGACCAATCAAATGATCAATCACAGGGCAGGGGAATTGTTGATGCGCCAGGTGTACGGCCGTCAGGTCAACATTTACCTCTACCCCCAACTCCCTCAGCGCCCCCATCAGGTCACACAGCGGTAGCCCCATCACCCCCAGAAAACAACCCTGCAATGACTGCACCGGGCGAAAAACCGGGTGTTGGATAGCATACGCCCCCGCTTTATCCAGGGGATCGCCGGTAGCCACGTATGCTTCAATTTCGGCATCGGTATACGGGCGCATGGTGACAACGGCCGTGTGTACCCCCACCACCTCTGCCCCTGACCCCAACTCCCGCACCACGTACCCGGAATGTACTTCGTGCGCCCGCCCGCGCAGCCGCCGCAGCATCCACCGCGCTTCGGTTTCATCGGCCGGTTTGTTTAACATCTCGCCGTCCACCGCCACTGTGGTGTCGGCGGCGATGAGAATGGTGCGCAGGCCTGGCGCAGACGTGAAAGTATGGGCGATGGTGTGGGCTTTAAGTACGGCCGTGTCCATCACGTTCGCCGCCGGATCAGGTGTATTGACGCTGTCCTCGTCCACATCCGCCGCCACCTGGCTCACCGGATGCCCCAATAACTTCATCAATTCCCGCCGCCGCGGCGATTGTGAAGCCAACAGATACACAATGCCCTTATCGTCAGACATCAACCTATCTCCAAATAAAAAAGGCTGGTCAAATTTTGACCAGCCTTTTTGCCAATTGCAAATAAACTTGTTTACTTGACTTCCACCACGGCGCCAGCTTCTTCCAATTTGGCTTTGGCTTCGGCAGCAGCTTCTTTGGTCACAGCTTCCATCACGGTCGCGCCCGCCGTTTCCACCAGGTCTTTGGCTTCTTTCAGCCCCAGGCCGGTTAAGGCGCGCACTTCCTTGATGACATTGATTTTCTTCGGGCCAACGTCTTTCAGAATGACGTTAAACTCGGTCTGTTCCTCAACCTCTTCGGCCGGAGCAGCCGGGCCGCCCATCATCATACCGGGCATAGCCATAGCCATCGGTGCAGCCGCGCTAACGCCCCATTTCTCTTCCAACATCTTGGTCAACTCAGCAGCTTCCAACAAAGTCAAGCTGCTCAAATCCTCTACAATTTTTGCTAAATCAGCCATTTTTCAAAATCCTCCGAAAGTTTTGTTATATGTTTTTTTGTGAGACCGGTCGCCTGCACAGCAGATGACCGGTTTTCAAATTAAGCAGCTTCCGCTGCTTCGCCACCGTCGCTTTCACTCTTGGCGTAAGCATCCAGAACATTCACGATCTGGCGCACACCGCCAGCTACGGCGCCCACGATATTTTGTGCTGGTGCATTGATAAGCCCCAACAACTGTGCCCGCAGTTGGTCGAGTGAAGGCAATTTTGCCAATGCTTCCACTTCAGCCGCCGTCAAAAAGCGCCTGCCCAAGAAGCCACCCTTAATCGTCATATGCTCTTGTTTGCTGGCAAAGTCAACCATCGCCTTTGCCAGAGCCGGCGCTTCTGTCAGCGCAAAACCGGTTGCCAATTGTCCCTGCAAAACATCTGCCGGCACATTAATATCAGCTTCCTCCAGAATATGACGCAGCAGTGTGTTCTTGGTTACATGGAAAGCCCCGTCAACCTTGTCAACTTCCAGGCGCAGCGCCTCCATGTTTTTTACACTCATGCCACGATATTCCGCCAGAAAAATCGCATCACTCTTCTGGAGAAGGTCTCCATAAAGCACCACCAATTCTTCTTTTCGCGTGCGTGAAATAGCCAATCTGTGTCACCTCCTTTTGGTGAAATAAAAAAATCCTCATACCAACCGGCATGAGGATTCAAGTATTCAATAGAACAAACCAGGGCAAACCTGTTTGTGACTCTGAATTGAACCCACACCTCGGTTGGCAAGTTTAATACGCTAGTAACCAACTGTCTCTGGTGAAGAATTTCTTCTCAGCAAAACAAAATATGCAGTTGAAAAAGGATTTTCTGCTGCGGCTGGTGTTTGCTACCGTGCCACAGCAGAGAAAAATCTATTTACGCCAAAGCGTCACTTACGCCAAAGCGTCGGCAACATCCACCCGAATGCCAGGCCCCATGGTGTTCGCCAGGGTGATACGCTTCACGTAAGTACCCTTAACGGCAGCCGGCCGCGCTTTTTTCACAACATCAATCAGATAATTCAAATTATCTGTCAATTGTTCGGAGCTAAAACTTGCTTTGCCAATAGGCACATGGATATTTGCCGTCCGATCTACCCGGAATTCTACACGACCCGCTTTGGCTTCCTGAATGAGTTGGGGCAGGGCCGCAGCCGGGGCCACCGTACCGGCACGGGGGTTGGGCATGAGACCGCGTGGGCCAAGCACACGCCCCAAACGGCCGACCTTACCCATCATCGCCGGTACCGCAATGGCTACGTCAAAATCAGTCCAGCCATCTTGAATCTTCTTAATCACTTCATCATCAGCCACCACGTCAGCGCCTGCATCCTGGGCCACCTGGGCATCTTCCCCCTCGGCAAACACAAGCACACGCACGGTTTTGCCCAGGCCATGTGGCAAATTCACCACTTCCCGAATTTGTTGGTCAGCATGGCGGGGATCAACGCCCAAACGCATATGCACTTCCACCGTAGAGTCAAACTTTGTATAGGCGGTCTCTTTGATGAGGTGGATGGCCTCAGATTTTGTATAGAACTTGCTGCGGTCCACTTTATTGGCAGCCTGCAAGTATTTCTTACCTTGTTTCGACATAATTACTCCTTGTGGTCTTAACGAACAAAATGTTCTCCCACTTTTACCTTGCTATTATCCTTCGATAACCAATCCCATGCTGCGGGCAGTGCCGGCAATAATTTTCATGGCGCTGTCAATGTCACGGGCGTTCAAGTCCTTCATTTTTATTTCGGCTATTTCGCGCAATTGTGCCTCGGTGATTTTGCCCACTTTATCTCGATTGGGCACGGCCGAGCCACTCTTGATGCCAATGGTGCGTTTCAATAAATCGGCGGCTGGTGGCGTCTTCAAGACAAAGGTGAAACTGCCGTCTTGAAAAACTGTGACTTCCACAGGCACAATCTGCCCAACCTGATTGGAGGTACGGGCATTATACTCTTTGCAGAACTGCATCAAATTGATGCCCTGCGGGCCTAAGGCCGTACCGACAGGCGGCGCCGGGTTGGCCTTGCCGCCCTGAATTTGAATTTTTACTACAGCTTTAATCTTCTTTGCCATACATCCTCCATGGAGTACAAACGCCTGAACAGGCTCCTCCGCATGATTGAGATGTTACATCTCGGATAATTTAGACCTTTTCTACGTGTAGGAAGTCGAGTTCTACGGGGGTTTCACGACCAAAGAACGACACCATCACTCTTACTTTAGCTTTATCGGCATCTATTTCAGCGACAGTGCCGATGAAGTCGGCAAATGGGCCGGTGCCAATGCGGACTTTTTCGCCCAGTTGGAAGTCAAACTTGACCTTTGGCGCTTCTGCTTCCATCCGGTTCATGATTTTAGCTACTTCATCGGGGCGCAAGGGGGTAGGGTCGTTACCCATGCCCACAAAGCCGGTGACGCCGGGTGTGTTACGTACCACATACCAGGAATCATCATTCAGGATCATTTGCACCAGGATGTAGCCAGGGAAGACGCGGCGCTCAACTGTGCGCCGTTTGCCTTCTTTAATTTCGATTTCATCTTCGGTGGGGACAACGACATCAAAGATTTTGTCTTGCATGCCCATTGTTTCAATGCGCTGCTCGATGCTGTGGCGCACTTTATTCTCATAGCCGGAATAGCAATGAACGACATACCAGGCACGGCCGTCGGCGCCAATAGCACCATCATCACTCAAATTGTCTGACGGGGGCGTATCATCAACCTGTAACAAACCGCCCTTGTCTTTTATTTCGTCACTCATTGTCTTATCCACACCTGTCCGAAAAAGCTTTATATCATTTGCTCAATTAGCAACTGCACAATGCGTGAAAATATGGTATCCCAGAACCACAGAAATACCGCAAAGGCTAAAGAAACAGCAATAACGATTGCTGTAAGCCGACGCGATTCCTTAGGAGTAGGCCAGGTGACTTTTCTTAATTCACCCCGTACTTCACGGAAATACTTCACCACCGGGTTAGGCTGATTTGCCGTTTTTTCTGTCACAGTAAAACCCTCTTCACCATATTTGCCGGTCGCACCGCAACCCCAAAGAGTCACTCTCGTATGGCGCCACCTGCTGGTATAACTTGAAAATCTAGCCGGGAAATTGATACCTCCAGAAACAACACCAGACTACCATCATTGTTTCTGGAGGTATCGCATTTACAGGGGGTGCAGGAATCGAACCCGCAACCTGCGGTTTTGGAGACCGCCGCTCTGCCAATTGAGCTAACCCCCTACGAAAAAGAGGTAATTGAGCAATTACCGAATTACTCAATTACCCAAAGACTTGTTAATCCAGAATCTTAGTAATAACACCAGCGCCAACCGTCAGGCCACCTTCACG
>DAOMOK010000054.1:0-13020 GCA_035444285.1 Chloroflexota bacterium | reverse complement strand
AGTGTTGTGGCCGTGTCTATGTCCAATTTCTGTTCTGATCCTAGTCAAACCCCTAAATCAAGGCAAATCCTGCCACACCAAGCAACGAGAGGGCCCCATAGATGTCATTATGAGTGGTATCCAGCACATAAGATGGGGCCAGGTCGTTGCTATGTGTACCTGGCGTATGTACTGGCCCATCATATAGACAGGGATCTATGACACGATCTTCTTGTGCCAGCAAGCGACAACGTAAAACGGCCGTTGGCGCTTCGATGACCGCAAAGAGTACAAGCAACACAAAAACAAGCCTATGCATCGCCTGAATTTTACCACAATGCGCCAGCGTATCTACTTTGATAAACCACCCTACCCTGTTTCGTTGTGGCAGTTGACTTACCGCCCGATGATGGTTAGCGTTCCCACCATACCGGCCGCAGCATGGCCGGGAACAACACAAACAAAAGTGTAAGTGCCAGTCGGCGGCGCCTTAAAGGTCAACGTTGTTTTTTCGCCGCCAGGCACAATGCCGGTATTGATGCCCGCCAACGCATCGGCTTCGCTGAGATTAAAGGGATCAATCTCGCCGGCCATGATAACAAAATTATGATCGAGGCTACCCACATTCTTAAACGTCAATTCAACCTCAGATTCAGCGGGAATGGAAGCTTTATCTGGGGTGAACTGGAGCGTGTCTAGACCTTCAACGGCTAATTGAACGGATGCGACATTTTTGGCTTCGACAAAGCTGCCGCTACAAGCAGCCAACAGGAAGGCAGCGCAGGATAGGAGAAAGAAAAGTGTAAAATCTCGTTTGCAATTCATTTTGTTGATCATCTTCTTAAGGTATGTGTTGCCATGACTAAAATTTCACCAGGAAAGCAGTCAAATACATCACCAGGATACCGGCCGTTACTCCGGCGAAATTGAGCCAGGAAACGGCCGGTACATTCTGTGTTTGGGCATCCTTTGCCAATAACCTGCCCACTTCCCAAATGACTTGTAAAATCGCCCCGGCACCCAGGCTAAGGAATATGGTAGCCAGGAAGGGATTGAAGGCAAAGCCACCGATCCAGGTACCGAGCATGGCCGGCGCGCCGGCCAATAAAGCGAGTAAGATGAAAGTACGGAGTGCCGGCCGTTCTGTGCGGGTCAGCGGCGCGGCAATGCCAATCCCTTCAGTAATGTTGTGCAGCGTGAAGCCAACGACCAGGAATGAACCGAGCGCAGCCGCGCCGGTAGCAAAAGCGGCACCGATGGCCAGCCCTTCGCCCAGATTATGCAGACCAATGCCCAAAGCCATAAAGGTAGCAATCGCTAATGGCGATCCGCCGCCCCGGCGCTGGCTGACGGCTAACAAAACACCCAGTGCAAACAACGTGCCAAAAACGACAACCGGAACGCCTTGAAAAACACCCGGTAGCTCCCCGGCAATCTCCAGTGCTTCCAGAACGGTATCCACAAATAGAAAGACGAGCAGACCAATTGTCAGGGCCAGAAAAGCATTGACCCACTTACGGTCTACCCGGCGCATGAAGGGATACCAAAGCATCCCCAGAGCCACGGGGATGACACCAACATAAATGCCCAGCAGCCCATAGGCGATAAATGTGGCGGCGCTGGTTTGTGGCGATTGGACGGCCACATCTATTTCGGCCTCAAAGGTGACACCCGTGGCTGTAATCAGGACAATGGATAAGGGTTCACCATCTACCCAAGGATAGTTTAAGTCAATCGTTGCTTGCTGCAAACGTCCAAGGGTATTATCCGGTGTAATCTCGTAGTTCCAGTAGGCATCATCCACCAGCACTTGAGCGATGGTGACAGGATCGGGACCGCCGTTGATGACACTGAGTTGAATACGACCGTTTTCGGGAAACAACACGCGCTGCACCGTCAACGTTTCCAATGGGGGAAACGCCCCGGTAAAAAAAGCGAGCGGATTCAGCAGAAAGAACAAAATAATCAGGGCAATAAGCAACGCCAGTGGGAAAATGGCTAAGGCCCACTTAGGCACTCTACTCGTTAAAGGAGATGCTGTTTGGTCCATATTAACTGCCTCCTAGGCTCTTACGTCAAAAAAGCTCATCCAACCCAACTCGGCAAACTCACTCTGATGGGCATGAAACATATAAAGCCCCGGTTCAAAGTCGGCAAACGAAAACTCCAGAATGCCGCGCTGTGCCTGGCATTGCATGATCGTATCCACCGTTGTCAAGGTTGGTTTAAGCGTCGTACCGTGATCGTAATAATCAAAGAAGTTGGCATGGATATGAATTGAATTGATGGGATCAAACTCAGTCGCGTTTATCAGGTACAAGCGCTGGCGCTGATCACGTTGAATGGGGATAGGCGAGGCCATGCCGTAACCGAAGGCAATGGAATTAGCCGCATACACTTCATTATCCCCATCAAAGTTGGTGTCAAAGGCATTCATGACGATGACCATTTCGTTAACGGCTTCATTTTCGGGATACTGATGATTGCGTGTTTTAGCGATCTCTTGTTCCTCACCGCTATATTTTTCGGGATCAGGATCGACAATAAAGGCACCATATAATCCCTTGTGAATATGGCGTTTGAGTGGAACGGCATGGCAGTGATAAAGATGGCAGCCAAATGGCCTGGCTTCAAATTCATAGGTAAAGCGTTCGCCTGTGTTAATCATCCCCCGCCCTACGCCAGGTATGCCGTCCATAAAGGCGGAGTGAATACCATGAAAGTGTATAGTGTGCGGATGTGACCCGGCATTGGTAAAGTGCAGACGGAGCAGTTCGCCTTCTACACAACGCAGTGTTGGACCAGGGCACTGTCCTACAACACGACCGGCACGCCGTGAGGCGGCGCTGGTAGCGCTGCCATACACCCAACCGGGGAAGTAGAGACCAGGCGCAATCTCGAACTCCTTATCTATGGCTATGAAGTTCCACTCACGCACGCTACGGCCGTTTTCTTCTTTCAATTCCCCATAATCAAAATCCGTCAAAATTTCATGCGGGTGAAAACCGTTGGCTTCATGGTCAACCTGCCCGACGACACCTGCCCCTCCATGATCATGTATGTCGTCACCTTCACCCTCTTGAAAAGGGGGAAGGGCATTGGCTGTGGCTGGCTGTGTTAAAGCTCGCAACCCAGTTATGCCAGCCAACCCCGCCATGCCAATACTGCCTGCTCGCAAAAAATCACGCCGCGAAACTCCTTTTTTCGATTTATCCATTATCTAATCTCCTGCCGCTTTTTTAATATATACGTTGGCGGCGGCTTTATAACCGACGACAATTTGCTTACCATTCACCTGAGCCGTAATAGGCCCAGCAAACGGCGCTATGTTTATTACTTGTATAGCCGCGCCAGGCACTAAACGAAGCTCATCCAGGTAACATAGCAACTCACCATTGGTATTATTGGCAATGCGTGACACAATCCCTCCTTCCCCCTCACATAAATCGGTCAATGGTTGACAATTCACTGTGGTCATAGTGCCATCTTTGGACGGTATTGGCTCTCCATGCGGGTCAAATTGAGGGTAATTTAAGTGAGCTGCAATCCGTTCTTCCAGTTTTTCACTGATAACATGTTCTAAGGCATCTGCCTCTTTATGCACCTCATCCCAACCGAAACCCAATTCTTGGGTGAGATACAACTCAAGCAATCGGTGATGGCGAAGCATTTCCAGCGCGACAGCCAACCCCTCATCTGTCAATGTGACACCATAATGTTTGCGATAATGAACCAACTCCCGGTCATATAGGCGTTTTACCATATTGGTTACGGATGCAGGCTGCACCTGGCGCGCTTCAGCAATGCGTGACGTACTAACCGGGCTTTCAATTTGCTCCAGTAAATAAATCGTTTTCAGGTAGTCTTCTACCGCCTGTTGATTCACGTGCCTACTCCAAAATAATAATTTGACTTACAAAAAAACAATATATCGTGCTATATAAATTAAAATTTTAGATATGACTAAATTATAATCATAAGAAAGTATCTGTCAAGTTCAGATAGATGTACAAGATGGCAAATGAATGCCTTTGAGACTACCGAGTAAGAAGTTATTTGGCCTATGAGCCAATGTGCCAAATGGAGTAGTTGAATTACAGTCGGTGGGGCGGGTGACTGCCCCACCGACTGTAATCTTATAACCAAGTAGCAGCCGTCCTAGCTGGTACATCAGTGACACCGATCCTGTTCTGGCCAATATGGGGTATGGGGCGCAAGCGTCGGGAAGTTTACGGTTTCATTAACATAAGATAACGGTCAAAAGGAAAGGTGCTTTGCCAGAGAATGCGTTTTCTCTGGCAGTTTTGTTTCATTATTGAATCAATTGCCTCTGGTATCCTCAGTGATTACAATCTGTTAAATGTTGGATTTCTCTGGCAAAGGAGGCGGCTATGACCTTAACCCTGGCCGAAACGTATCCCCAATTCCTGGAAGACCTGGCCCACAAAAGTCAATTACGACCCAGCACCATACGCGCCTACCAGTATGAATTAGCGGCCGCCGCACAGGACAACCGCTTTCAAAGCCCCCTGGAGACCTTGAAACTGAACATGATTGAAGATTGGATTGGACGTGGCCATCCGGCGGCCAGCACCCGTAGCCGACGGGCAGCCACTTTCAACCGCTTCTTCCGCTGGGCGGTTCAGCAAGGGATTTGTGAATCCAATCTGCTGGCCGGCCGTACACCAACCCGCAGCGACCACCGTTTACCGCGGCCAATCCAACGACAGGTAGATCAGGATGCCATTGACAATGGTATCCGTTCAGCCTTGCAACCCTATCGTCTCATCTTTACCATCCTGCGCGAGACAGGCATGAGAGTGGGGGAGGTCCTGGATCTGCGCGTTGGAGATGTGCTTTTGGAAACCGGCCGCGAAGGACTGCGTGTGCGGGAACCGAAAAACCGGACGGAACGAATCGTTGTCCTGGGAGCCACAGCCACCCCGAAGACAATCCGGGGTTTGCGGACGCATCTGAGGCAGATGAATAGACCACAATCGCATGATATCCTTTTTCGCTCCAATCGCGGCACGGCCGTTTCTTATGATGCCGTTCATTACCAATGGCAGAAAGTGTGCCGGGCAGCCGGTCTGATGGACGCCGGCACTCCCCGCTACACCTTGCACCAACTGCGCCACACGCGAGGCAGCGAACTGTTAGCCCAGGGGCAACCGATAGAAATTGTGCAGCGAGTATTGGGACATCGAGATATCCGCTCTACCTTATTGTATGCCGAACTGAACGAAGACGAGGTAAGAGCGGCGCTTGAGCAACCGCCGTCGTAGCCAATATGCCGGCCAATTTTCCCACCACTGAACAAAAACGATATTACGGCCGCTTTGTCGAAGCGCCGACCCCGGAACAACTTGGCAGCTATTTTCACCTGGCCGACACAGATCGCTCGCTCCTCTACAGTCGGACCAAAGAACATACCCAATTAGGGGTTTTAGGAGCAAAAGGACGAAAACCTACGCTAAGGCTTAATCAGTTCGTAAAGGCCGCAACCCGGAAGGTGCTACATCATCCCCTATATCAAAACGGAACCGGCCATATCGCCCTCACGATATTAAAACCAGGGATTGTGGCGTTAAGAGGGAGCGTTGGCACAGCAGATCACCTAAGTTACTCAGATTCTGCTTTGCTTTGAATGGATATGATGAAAATAGACCGCTGACATCCTGAGACTCTCGCAACTTTGGCGAATTCTTTGTTATCCGACGAGTTTTTGGGTCAAATTCAAGGGTTTTTGATGCCTTGTTTGCAGTTAATACAGCAGGGACAAATTCATGATTGACGGGCGTTACTGCCAATATGAATCTATATCGGTAGTAAATTAAACGACGAGTTTAGTCGAGTAGATAACCTCTCAAATGCTCTTAACGCCACGATTCCTGGAAAAAATATCGTGACCTGTAACGCGCCTTGCGCCGCGATGTCCTGTGGCGCAAACGGAGTTTTGGTTCGCAAAGTGACCGTGGCTTGCGTTTCACCGAGCGCATTCTTACTACGGTCACCACGTTGCGCCAACAGCAACGAGATGTCGCCGATTATTATGCGCGAACTGGCAAAAGCCCCTTACTGGCATCCGGTTGACCCGGAACATTAACCCCATGATTGCCTGGACGCGGTGAAGGTTGTAAAGGAAAACCCCATAATGGCTTTGACCATTATGGGGCTTTAACTTGGGGGTCAGAAGGATTGGCTCGTGGTTCAGACTGAAAGTTGAATGGCGTCAATTATATGTTGGGCTTTGTCAAGGAGGGGTTGGCCTTCCTCAAGAGTCAGGTTGCCACCGTTTATAAAGCCTTCAACCTGGTTGGTAAAAGCCTGAATCTTATTGACGGTCGAGGTTGTGTTGCCGGCATTCAGGGAGTTGATAGCGTTTTGCAATTTGACGATCAGGCTGATCGCCTGGCCCTGGTTGATAACACCCGCGTCCTTTAAGGCATTAACATCATCAATCAAGGTTTGGAGAGCTTGCTGGGGGCTGAGGACGGTGATAACGGCCGAATAAACCGTTGCCCCGCCATCCTTGTCGCTAATCTGGCCCTTGACGGTGAAGGCGCCGCTGTTGGGATACTGGCAGGTGTAGCTGTCCAGCCCAAGCCCGGAGGCATCCCAACTTCCGTCGCCCTCGCAATCGTAACTGTAGGTGAATCCGGCAGTGGTGTCGGCCGTGCTGGGGTCGTAGGCATTACTGAAAGCGACGTTGGCCGATTCGCCTACGAAGATTTCGGTCGGGGAAAGGGTGAAGGTCGCTGTTGGGGCGACATTGTTGACCTGGTGTCCGGCGCTACCATCACCAATGTCTCCATCTCCATCTGCAACCGATAGGGTGACAGTGTAACTGCTGTTGTCGTCGTAGGTGTGGGCAGGGGCGTTGCAGGTATTGCCGTTGACGGTTCCGGCCTGGCTACCGCTGCCGTCGCCATAATCGACCGAGCAAGTGTAGGGGCCATTATCGGCACCATCACTGAATATGGCACTGGCGTTGACACTGCCGCCTTCGTTGGATGGGGAGGGAGAGATGACAGGAATGCTAACGACTGGTGGCAGGTTTGTCACTATTAAGGTTGTTGACCGGCTGCCGGTATCGCCATCTTTGTCTGTCACGGCAACGGTAATGGTGTAATCTCCTTCGGCGTCATAAGCGTGGGCCGGGCCGCTGCAGGTCTGGTTGTTGATTGTTCCAGCTTCGGGGCCGCTGCCATAATTGACAGTGCAGGTGAAGGGAGAATCCAGGTTTCCGGCCGGGTCG
This sequence comes from Chloroflexota bacterium, assembly GCA_035444285.1. Lineage (GTDB taxonomy): Bacteria > Chloroflexota > Anaerolineae > Promineifilales > Promineifilaceae > CAADGU01. The sequence continues at coordinate 5,783 of DAOMOK010000054.1, read as the reverse complement.
GTGAAAGAGGAAACGGCCGTTACGGTCTGATTGATGTCTGCTGGGGAAGGACTGACAACCAGGACTTCAACGGTTGGGGCGACATTGTATATTGTGATAGAGATTGACTGTGTTTCACTAACAAAGCCATCGCTGACTGTCATTGTCACCAGGAAGTCTCCATTGTCCTGGTAAAGATGGTCGGGACCGACACATTGATGAGTGGTGGGGTCGGCCGGGTCAACCAGGCCGATGGTTCCGTTTTGTTCGCCCAACCCATAGTTGACGGTGCAGGTGAAGGCGTCGTTGATGTCGGGGTCGGTGAAGGCTATATGAGCATTGTACAATCTGCCTTCGCCGTTGAACCCGCCGTCAACCGGCAGGACGACCGGGTCGGAAAGGGTTGGTGGGTTGTTGCAAACGGCCGCGTTGGCGCTGCCCTGTTCCAGAGTATTTTCGTACCAGACTGTACCCAGCCCTTTGTCGCCAACACCGTTTTCTTCGACGGTAAAGACATCAATATCACAATCGAGGTCGGCATCTACCAGGGCCAAGTTATCGAACTTGATGTTGTCGGGGTAGTGGGGGCTGATTCGGCCGACTAACCACTCTTGCCCCTCCGGATTGCAGTTATTTACATTGCAGGAGGGGGGCTCAAGACCGTATTCCGGTTTCAGGTAGAAGGCGCCTGAGAAGTAACTGCCCCGGATGGTGGCGATGATTTCTGGGTGTCCGTCGCCATCCACATCGGCGATACCGGCCGCTTTATTGGTGCGATTCGCCTCCGGGTGACTGGTATCGTAGCCCCAGGGTAAGAAACGGCCGTTGAGGACAACGTCATTTCTATACCAGGTATAGGTCTGAATTGAGATGTCGTTAATGGTAATGGTGACAGGATTTCCCCGTTGATACCAGCGAGCAAAGACGCCGTTTTCCTGGTCGCCGTTGTAGGTGGCTACAATTTCGGGGGGGTCATTCGGGTCGTCAACGGAAAAATCATTGTCGCCATCATCGTCAATCAGTTGTCCCAACCAGTACCAGCGGAAATCAGAGCCGCCGGGGTCATCAAGGCTGATAAATTCCCAGCCTTCTTTCTGGTCCATTTTTGCCGGGTCAACGAGGTACATGTAACCCACTTTCCGGCGGTCGGTAAAGAGGATTTCGGGATAGTCTAAGGCGCTGTTGGGGTTGCTGCCGGGAACCAGATTAACGATGTTCATTTCCATGATCCACTTAATCTGGGTGTTCATCATATTACGGCCGCCCCACAAATCCTTGAAATAACCCTTCTCGGACTGGTTGCCGTAATCTGGTAGGGGAGCGCCATTCTTCCACAATTCGGGTGTCCAACCAGCCGGGCAGCGCCACCAGCGAATATCACCGGTCCGATTCGGGGTGGTTGGATTGGGGTCTTCAATTGTCTTGGAACCGCCGAGAATGTCGGGACAGCCCTGGCCGTCAATATCGCCGACGACGGCCCGCATAAAGTATTCATCGCCGTCTTTCAGGTCAAAGGTATGCCATTGGCCGTCAGGGGTGATAAAGCTGACGAACATCTCCATCCGGCCGGCTTCGGTGGCGATAACAACGTAGTCGGCAACGTTATCGCCATCGTTATCGGCAAAAATGGCATCCTCGACACCGCTAAAAGGCGAATTAGGATGGCCATCTCGTTTAACTTCAAGAAGGGGCCATTGGTTGATGATGGCTCCTGTTCGTTCTTCGGTATTGTCGGGATAGAGGTTGGTAGGGCAGGTTGCAGCCGGGCGGGCCGAGAAAGTGGGGTTAAGGTAAATAAATACCTTGCCGGTTTCTTCCCAGCCGGTGATGATGTCCACATCGCAGTCGCCGTCGAAGTCCATGGCGTCAACACCGTCCGCGCCGCTCGTGCCACCGTGTTCCTCGCCGTCCACATCACAAAACTGGCCGCCGTCCAGAAATCGGGCTGCCCAGTTGTTGTAAGTTCCGGAGACATCACCGAAACAGAGGGGGTCAATTGGGATTTGGGCCAGTGCAATGTTGACTGCTATGGGGCCAAACAAAACAATGGCCACGATTACCAGGGCTAAAACTGAAACAATCTGTCGTCTTTGATTGAAAAAATGTATAGGGGTTTTCATGATAATCTCCTTATGAAACTAACTATCAAAAATACCTGGCTGTTTGTGTCAATTGGCTGCGGTGGCTGTCAGGTGAACGATTAACTACCTTCATTGAAGCAGGAATGAAGGTGCTGTTGGTCACACTTTTGAGTTACAATAAGTGTTACAAGAACTGTTACCAGGGAAGAGTAGATGGAAACCTATTCGTTCGGTGACTGGCTGAAAGGGCGACGTAACCAGTTTCGATTGACCCGGCAGGAGGTAGCGGATGCGGCCCACTGTTCGGTCGCCATGCTGCGCAAGATTGAGGCGGACGAGCGCCACCCGTCGCCGGAACTGGCTTACTCCCTGGCAGAGACGATGCGGATTCCGCCGGCGAAATGGGAATTGTTTGTTGAGGCGGCGCGGGGACAACGGCCGTTGGACGCCCTGGTTTTGGGGGAGGCGGCTGTAGAGGCTGCGGCTGTGCCGATCCGTTCTGTTTTGCCTGGCCCGCTGCACAATTTACCACCGCAGCCGACACCCTTTATCGGCCGAGAAAAAGAGTTAACGGAACTGAAGGCATTGATGAACCCGGTAAGCGGCCGTCTTATTACCATTGTCGGGCCTGGGGGGATGGGCAAGACGCGGTTGGCAGTGGCTTATGCGGCGCAATTTATAGGAGAACAAAGTCCTACGCCCCAGCCATTCCCGGACGGCATCTTCTTTGCCAACCTGGCTCCTCTTGAAGAAGTGGCGCACATAGTTCCAGCCCTGTCCGAGAGCCTTAATTTCTCGTTGGAAGGTGAAGAACGGGATAAACGGCCGCCCCGGCAAAAAATTCTCGATTACCTGCGGCAGCAGAAAATGCTGCTGGTAATGGATAACTTCGAGCAGCTTCTGGAGGGGGCGGAACTGGTAGCTGATATTCTCCAAAACGCGCCGGGGGTTCAAATTATTGCTACCTCCAGGGAGCGGCTGCATCTGCGGCAGGAGCAGGTTTATCCGATTGCAGGGCTGGCGTTCCCGGAAGCGGCTTTGAGTGAATTATCGGAGTCGGAGACAGTCATTGATGTGGCGGATTATACGGCGGTGAAATTGTTTGTGCAGACTGCCCGGCGAAACACGCCCAATTTTGAGCCGGCCAGGGCAGAGGATCTGGCGAACCTGGCCAATATTTGCCGGCTAGTGGCAGGGATGCCGCTGGCTGTCGAGCTAGCCGCGGCCTGGGTGGACACACTTTCACTGGTGGAAATCGCGGCCGAAATCCAGGGGGGTTTTGGCTTGCTGGAGACGGATATGCGGGATGTACCTGACCGCCACCACAGCGTCCGGGCGACGATTGATTACTCCTGGCAACGATTAACGACCGAGGAACAAAGTCTCTTTGCCCAACTATCTGTCTTTCGGGGCGGCTTTACCCAGCAGGCAGCACAGGCGATTACGGCAGCTTCGTTGCGGCTGCTGGCGCGGTTGGTAAACAACTCTTTCCTGCAATTCAGCCAGACACGGGGGCGCTACCAGCTTCACAGACTGATGCGGCAGTTTGGGGTTGAGAAGCTGGCAGAGGATAAGGCGGCCGAAAGGGCGGTGCACAGTCGCCACAGCCTCTATTTTTTGAACTTTATGGCCGAAATGGAGCCGGAACTCAACGGCATGAAAATGGGGACAGCCCTGACCGAAATACAAACAGAGCTGGCAAATATCCGGGCGGCCTGGGGGTGGGCGGTTGAACAAAGGGAAGTTGACCTGCTGGCGGCTGCTCTGCCTGGGGTAGAGAGCTATTTCATTCGGAGCACTCTTTTTGAGGCCGGGGACCATTTCATTGAAGCGGCCGTTGCCGCCCGCTTCCCGGCTCCCTTTACCAGCCTGCTTTTATCTACCCGCACCAGGTTCTACGTTTTGCTGGATCGGATTCAGGAAGCGACAGAGCTGGGCAAAACGGCCGTCAGGCTGGCGATGGAGGGCCAATCGTGGCCGGCAGAAGCCACGGCCCGCCAGGCATTGGGATGGGCTTTTTATACGTTCGGTCATGATTTCGCTGCTGCTCAAGAACAGTTCATGATGGTTGTTGAACTGGCCGATGAAATAGGGGATGCCATTCTCAAAGCGTCGGCTTTAGATTTATTGGCCGGGCGATTAATACCGACCAAACATGATGAGGCCAAAGAAGCATTAGAAAAAGCGCTGGCTATTTACCGGGAGCATGGTCATGTTGTTGGGGAAATTAACATCTTGCGTACTTTGACTAGATTGATGTTTGCCGGCGGCGATTTTGGTAAGGCTCTGGAATATGCTGAAAAAGGGGCTTTCCTGGCCCGAAAGAGCGGCAGCCGACGAATTGAAGCCAACATGCTGATCATCCTCGGCGAAGCCCACAGCAACCGAGGAGATTTTGGACAGGCTATTCAAATTTATGAGAGCTGTGTCGCCATTTTGCAGTCGCTTCGCCTGACCAATTCGATTAAAACCCACCAATTGAATCTGGCTCTCCTCTACTGGCGGGTAGGTAATTTGTCCGCCGCCAGAAAACTAACGGAAGAGGTGATTGCTTTTGCCCAAAAACTTAACAATCATTTGATGCTCTGTACCGTGCTGCTGAACTACAGCCTGCTATTGCTGCGACAGGGGGATGGGGCGGCGGCCGAAAGGGAAGCCCGAAAGGCATTGGAAATTGCAGAAACGAAAGGGTTTACCGAGTTGAACGGTTTTGGATACACCGACCTGGGCCATGCCTTGTTGGCTCAGGAACGTTATCAGGAGGCTGAGGCAGCTTACGGCCGTGCCCTGACTATAAGGGAGGAGTTGGGCCAGCACTTTCTGGCAATGGAAACCAGGACTGGCCTGGCCCAGTTGGCGCTGGCTAAGGGGAATCTGGCGCAGGCGGGGGAACAGGTCGAGCTTATTCTCTCCCATCTTAATCCTGACTGTCTGGCCGGGACGGAAGAGCCGATGTTGATGTATCTGACCTGCTATCGGGTTCTTGAGGCGAATGGGGATGAACGGGCCGCGGCGGTGCTGGTGGAGGCGCACCAAAACTTGATGGCCCGGGCTTCCAAAATCAAGGAACCTGACCTGCGGCGCATGTTCCTGGAGGATATTGCTACCCACCGGGAAATAGTTGCCAGGGCAAGCTGACAGATTTTAAGAGAGAAACTGTATGCCAAGAATTGCTAATCGTCTGGATAATTTTACTGAATCGGTTATTCGGGAGATGACCCGGGTCGCCAATCTGCATGGGGCCATTAATCTTCCCCAGGGCTTTCCCGATTTTCCGCCGGCGGCGGCGCAGGAGGCGTTGGATGGGAATTACCACAAGGTCTCCTGGTTATTGCAAAATTCGAAACGCCCTCCTGCCTATTTCTACACGATTAGGGATTTTTGGAGCAAAAGGACGAAACCGTACGCTAAGCTTAAGCGAACTCCGTCTTTCATAGTTCATTTTTTATAACTTGGAACGCAACATAATAAACACGATAATGTTGATTATGTTGCCCAAAATGAATTTAAATGGTCTATCTATCTGGAAAAATGGCGACCTAACGGCCGTTTTTTTCGCAACATAATTATTACAATGGTCAAATCTTAGCGATTTCTAGGCAAAATTTGATACCAAAGCCTGCGATTTTCCTTAGCGTACAGTTTCGTCCAATTGCTACGAAAACCCTCTAAAGAACGAATCCACTGCACCGCCTGATCGGGCCAGGAATCAATCAGATAAAA
>DAOMOK010000053.1:0-13960 GCA_035444285.1 Chloroflexota bacterium | reverse complement strand
GGTTGTCGGAAAAGTACTGCTTCAGCAGCAACTCGCCGGCTTCCTACCCTACCAGTTTGAACGCACGGCCGCTTTGCGGCGCAAGTTGGGGCCGGTCTACCGCATTCCCGGCCACCAGGTACATCTCTCCGCCTACTATCGCCATCTGCGCGACCGGGATGAGACGATGGAACTCCATTACCACCTGCTACGGCCGTGGGCCAGTTCTGAACCAATCTTTGCCGAGAAAGCGTTGTCGTTGTTTACGGCCGTGGGCCTTTACGCCCAGGCCAAAGGGCTCAATCCCATCCGCCTGCTGCTCGACCTGGCCGAGAGCAACCCGGTGGAAGCGTTGACCGCTTTACGCATGGTGGAGGCGGCGCGGCGGCATGTGGACATCTTCACCAACGGCGCCGCGCCGGATGCCTACCAGGATGATAAGTTTGTCACCTCGGCCCTGGGCAATTTCACTGCCCGGTTAGCGCCCTACCAGAAGCACATAGACACCATCGCTCCCCCTGACTTGCGCCGGCGCGAGCTGATCGTGCCGCCGGACTGGGCCAGTCAAAATGCCACTATCTACGTCACGTACAGTCTCAACGATTTGCGGGCGGCCGGGGGCGTCGTGGCCGCGACCGTCGCCGCCATCCTGCGCTACCAAATGCGGGCGCAACAAGAGTCGCGGGGCCAGAAGCAAAAGATGTTGGTGGCCATTGATGAGTTACCTGCCGTTGGGTTGCGTAATATCGCCGATTATCTTTCTACCTGCGGCGGTTACGGCATTACCTTGCTTTTGTACGTCCAATCGGTGGCCCAACTGCAAGAGCTGTATGGCAAGGAGGGCTTGCGGGCCATCCTGTCTAACTGCGCGCACCAGCTCTGGTATCCGGCAGCGGAAATGGAGACGGCCAGGTTCATGTCGGAGTTGTATGGCACGACTCTGAAAGCCAATCCGATGCAGTCCGCCTCGCGCAGCGCCCGCCAGCAGAGGGATAAAGAGGGCAAAGCACAGCTGCAGACCAGTAACAACCAGGGCGCGTCCTGGTCCTGGCGGGAAGGGGCAGCCCTGTCGCCCAACGAAATGATGGCGCTGCCCAAAGGACAGGTATTGGCAACCACTCTGGCCGACCGGCAGTACGTTTTTCTGGGAGAGCGGTTGAACTCGATTCACCTCTTTGACCAACTGCCGTCGCCGGACGGCCTGCATTTGCCACGGCCGTTCTACCGGCCACGCCAGTACACAGACTGGCAACTGCTGTGCAAAACGCAACCGGTAGGGCCATCCAGAACCCACCTTGAGCCTGTGGAAAGGGATGATGGAGACACAGGTCAGGTGATCCAGGAGAGCCAGCCCGAGACAAAAGCAGAAGCGGCAAAAGAGCCGGCGGCAGATGCCGCTGCCGGCTCAACTGAGGTTCAGGATAAGCCGGACACGGTCACCAAGCCAGATGATAGCAAACCATCCGGCGCGGCCAGGCTGATGGGGTAAGCGTCTATGACCCGAACATCCCATCGCTGGCAGAGCAAGCCCGGCGCGTTCGATACCTTGCACGCCACCCGATTGTTCTCATCAGGCAACGCATATGGTATTCCTGACCTGGAACATACGCCTATGAGCCAGATTCCTGTCTGGCTGGTTCCCTACCGACAACGGATTCGGAGTGATGAGCCGTTGGACGATGGCGCCGTTCACTTTTTCAGTGACGATTACCGCTTTGAGACGGTGTGGAACCGGCCGTATAAGGCGATAGAAGCGCTGGCCCCTTACCGGATGGTGCTGACGCCGGACTTCTCCCTGTACCGGGATTGGCCGCTGATGCTGCAATTGTGGAATACCTACCGCAACCGCTGGTGTGGCCGCTTCTGGCAGGAAGAGGGCTTTGCGGTCATCCCTACCGTTAGTTGGAGCACGGCCGTTTCCTACGACTTCTGCTTTCTAGGTGTGCCCCGGCGCAGTCTGGTGGCGGTGTCGGCGGTGGGTGTTAATCTCGACAGCCCACTTGATTATCGGCTGTTTGTGGAAGGGTTTGTGGAAATGGTGCGGCGGTTGGAGCCGGTGATGGTGTTGAGTTACGGCCGTTTGCCCGCTGCTTGCCACGAACTGGCGGAGATTGTGACCTATCCTACCCGCTGGACCAATATTCGGGCAGCGCGGCAATGGGGAGAATATACCTGACAAGATGACAAGGTGACACCTGACAAGGCGACGCCGATTGCTGCAATTGGACAATGTCAAATTATGACCATTGCCAATATAGGTCAGGCAGCAACTGGCGTCAGCCTGTATACCCGTGCTAATCGTGATGCTGCTTTGAGGTTGCCTTCCCGTAATGCCTGACGGATGTCGTCGAGTTTGTAGGCATCTTCTAGCGACAAATAAGGCGACCACTCATCATCCGTTGTAATGAGACTGATATTGACTTCAGCAGCATATTCGCCTTCGTGAATCAGCTTTGTCATCTCTTTGGTGATCATGGTTCTCTCCTCATGAAATCGTGTGACCAGCGGGACGGGTCTGGCCGATAGGCCGTTACCAATACAGCCGGAGATGTTTTGTCTTTTGGGATGCCCTACACCACATGAATGGGGTTGCCCGCATCATCGTAGTGCAACATAAGCACAGCAGGACCTTTATGATAATCAGGATAATCTTCAACTACGACGGCCGTGTCCACACTGACCATCATATCACGAACTGCAATGTTATCGGCCGCAAGTTCATCATAACCATGCGCCGATATTCGCACCTGATTGTTGCTGATAAGTTGCTTGATCTGCTGCCATGTGTTGCTCATCAGCCAATCATAGACGAAGCAGATCATAGCGTCAACGAACCATCGCTGTGGCATCTGGCTTTTCAAGGAGGTGCTTAATGGGTGGGCGCGGCGCGGCCAGCACGGGGGGAAACGGCTTTCTGCCGCTGGCGGAATTAGAGAAGCTGTCTTACAACGTCACTAGCTTTGATGATACGATAGGTGGAGCGACATTCCCTTTCCTGGAACGAACAAAACGAGCCTGGCGGATTCTGACCTATTCGGCAGGCTCAAGGCAGGCTCGGCCGGTGGACGAAACCGCTGACCCGCATCCAGCGCATACCTTTGGCCTGGATCGTCCCACCTTGCGCTGGGTCAACGGCAGCCAGGTGAGCGACCTGTATGTGGATGGGATGACGACGGAGGAATTTCTGGAAGCATCCGGTTTGAAATTGGATTTGCACAAAGGCGGCTTTGTTCTTTCCAAGCGCATGAGCCGGGTGATGCGGCCGCATTTTGTCAGTGGCTTCTTCAACCCGGATGACGTAAACATCGCCTACATGGAGCAATCCCCCGAGGAAGCCAAAGTGTGGGATGGCGCGGGCCTGATTTCCCGCCGTATGCTGCGAAAGCTTGCCCTGAGCGAAGCCGAAGGGATGATGCTTTCCGATGATCTCTCCCCGGCCAAACGGGAACGATTGGAAGCCGAACTGCGCCATGCTAAACGTGTGGAGTTCACGGTGATGACCCCCAAAGGCCAGGATAAGGGGCACGCTATTGTCGCTGATAACTTGCGGGATGAAAACGGCCGTCCCGTAGACTTCCTCCTACCCCAAGACACCAAGAAAGAAGTGCGTCTGGATCCGGCGACAGGCTCAGGCGGCCATACCTTTGTCGGCCTCAGCTTTGTGCATGGCCACAACGATATGCGCCTGGACATCCAGAGCCTCATTAACCTGCATCCTTTCTTCCAGGAGGAGCAATTGTTGGGCTGGCTAAAGGATGAGGGTGAGTTGTTCGTGCAGGCGGTGGAGACGGGTCAGGTGGCTGAAGCGATGGGCCGGATTGATCGCCCGCATTCTGATGCGGCCACGACGCTGGCAGAGGTTCAGGCGTGGCCGCTGCGGGAATACTTCGCCAGCGGCGGCCACCCCATGTGGTTTCGTAGCCACGTCAAAAGTCTGATGAACCAGCACCTGAAGCGGTTGAATCATTCCACACTGGAGAAGATGCGCTTGCCTATTCCCGGCGGCCGCCACTACGTCATGCCGACGGCCGTGGGGCGGCGAGCGGGTCTCAAAGGACTGGATGTACCCAGAGGTCACGTTCACATTGACGACAAACGGGGCACAGCCTGGGTCAATGATGAGGATTGGCTGGAGTTGCCTGACTCTCCCAAGGGTGAAGGAATCGCCAGCATTCTAGGTGGGGCGGATAATGATGACGCCCTCTGGCTGCATCCTTTCACTGACCATGACGGAGAGCGGAAGGTGCTGGCCTGGCGCAGTCCGAACCAGGTGGGCGAGTATGTGGTCTTGCGACCGACCGAGACATCCCATTCCCTGCCCTGGACGGAAGGCGTGGATGATGAGGGGGGACGGGAAACGGCCGTGTACCCTGCGGCCGACAGTCGTAACCTGCCGCCGCGCGTGGATTTTGTCGAGACAGATTATCTGGGATTGGTAGATCCGAATGCTGCCGGGAATTTGGGTGTTGGGAAGATATATAGTGTGGAAGTGATGGCAACGGCCGTTGCCCAAGCCATCGCCAACCAGGGTGCGTTGGGAATGTATTGCAATTCGTTGATGCTGAACAAGGCGCTGTACGGCCGTTTACCGGACAATCCCCCTGCCCCATTGGAGGCCATTATTGACGGCGCCGTGAAAACGGGCGCAGACTTAAGCCAGGTGGTATCGTGGAACTATGCGAATTCGCGGGAGATTTTGGAGAGCCGAGTGCCCATACCGGCCATCTTGCACAAACGGCTGAGTATTGATTGGTCAGACAAAGAAAGTCGCCCTCCCCTACCCCGTGCCAGTGGCATGGCTGGGAGCGAACCGCATTGGCTAGATCGGCTGGAAACGGGTGTGAAAGCGCACATCCAAACTATGCAGCAAAAGCGCGATGAATTGGTGACCCAGGCGCGGCCACCGCAGGCGATGTTGGATGCAGCACTGGCCGATCCGGAAGCGGTGAAGCTGGGTGCGGGGTTGAACAAGGCGTATACGACCGCTTTGCGGATGGGTAAACTTGCCCTGAGCAAGGCCGAAGGGGGGCAGCATGAGAATGTGCTGGAGCGGGCGAAGGCTGCTGCTGAGGATTATCTGGCGCACTTTCCCCCTAAGCGGCGCGGGGCGATTTTGTTGGGGGCGTTGGCCAGTGTGTATGGCAAAGAAGATGGCGGGGTGGATACAGCCCGCCCTGAACGTAGTGATGGGGTTGTGTGGCTGGCAGGAGATAAAGATGAAACAGAATCTACCGGGCCAGGCATCGGGCAATCTTCAATGGCACATGAGACAATCGTAGCGTTACGGGAGATTGGTTTACTTGACGATCTCATTCTCACTGAAGAGGGGTTGGTGGTATACCCGGCGGAGATGGATGCCGAGAATTAGGATAGGCAAACCGTTGTTTTCAGCCTCTGTTCCCGCCTTCCTCCCTTTGCTCGGCTGGCTAATCATACTTCCGGGTGTGAGCGATAAGCGTGCGCCCGGACAGCGATTTTCTGGTTTATAGAACATAGAGCAGTATGATTTTGACAGAAAGAGGCAGATGTATAATCTGCGCGATTGAGAAAACAGTCGTGTGTCTGGCAAACGGCCAAGATGATCAGTGCCAGGTCTAATCCAGCGCCGTCCACCACCCAGACAGAAGAAACAGATTTCTCAAAAGAGGAAGACGCATTATCATTGGGTCGGGCATGTCCGCACCAATATTTTCGCCGCGGCTGCACTTTGGTGAGGTGTGATGCAAAAACGACAGGTGCAAATCAGTAAATTCTTGAGTCTGGTACTCAGACACCGGCCAGAAAAAATTGGTCTCAGGCTGGATGAGGCTGGCTGGACGCCGGTGGCCGACTTGCTCCAGGCATGTAACCGGCATGGTTTTGCCCTCTCTCTGGCCGAACTTCAGGCGGTGGTGGCCAACAACGACAAGGCACGTTTCTCCTTTAACGAAGATGGGTCGCTGATTCGGGCCAATCAGGGTCACTCCATTGCCGTGAATCTGGGGTACGAGCCGGTAGCGCCGCCGGAATATCTTTTCCACGGCACGGCCGTTCGCTTCCTGGCAGCGATTCAAATACAGGGTCTGCTCAAAGCTCAGCGCCATCACGTGCATCTTTCCCCGGACGTAACCACCGCCCGCCAGGTTGGGCAGCGGCACGGCCGTGAAATCATTCTCAAAGTTCACAGCGGCGCCATGCACCGAGACGGGCACACCTTTTACCGGTCGGCCAACGGCGTCTGGCTGGTGGAGGCCGTGCCGCCGTGCTACCTGGAGGTTATTGCTGCTTAAGCAGCCTGCTTAAGCAGCCTTTCCAGTTCCTCGAAACGTGCCAATGTTTGCTCTTTATAGGCAATCAGCAATCGTTTGGGCAACCGTAAGGATACCAACCTGGCGCGCAGTACGTCACGGTACCATTCGATGCCCAGGTCCAGGCCAGTTCCGGCTTCATGCGCCGGCTCGTGGGCGTTGTCGTGTTGGCTCCACGTTACGGCCCAATATTCCACGACCTCTTGCGGCTCTGTGAGGTCTGCCCGGTCAAACTCGCCGGGCTGATCGGCCGTGAACCTGGCTTCACCGCTGGTATAGTCCAGCAGATGCTCAAAGGGGTCGTACCAGAGGCTCAACAGGTGGCCGACAAAGGCTTTGGCTTCCCAGCCCAGTTCGCCCATAATCTGCCGATACTCGTCCGTAAAATAGATGCGATTCTGGTCGTCCAAAAAAGCGATTTGTACCCAGGGCTCGTCGTGCTGAATCATAACATTCCTTTACCTCAATACATCCCCCTCATTCACGAATTACCAAGCAATTGGGTGTGCATAATGGTGATTATAGTATAGGTGGAATGTGCCTAACCGGAAATGATAGGACGGGCTTTCAGTGCCGTAGTACCAGATGGGCGTGAAAGGCTCGAGCAGGTTGCGGCCGTTGTGACCGGGCCTGTCACTTGACGCCGGTTATTGAAAACGTCGGACACGGCCGTTACGTGGGCAACGGCCGTTGTGCAGATGACGGCCGTTTACTTTGCTCAGTCTATTATGATAAAGTCTGGCATAACGGCCGTTTAGTGAGGGGCAAGCCGGGAGACAGTGATGAGAACCTATGTTGATGCTCTGGTGAAAGATATGGGAGAGGTGTTGAATGAGAATGAGTTGCGTACTCTGACCCTTAAACTAAACCTGGATTGGGAGGAGCTGCCTGGTCTGGTAAAAAGCGACAAAGCCTATTACTTGATTGTTCGTCTGGCAAAAGAGGGGCGGCTTTCTGATCTCATTACTATCCTTCATGCCGAACGTTCTCACATTCAGTGGATGGATGCTCCTCCATCTGGTGAGCAAATGGTGTTTGGTGCGGGAATTAACCTGGAGTGGCGGACGGCATTTACCGCTTTTTCTCAGGCGGTCAATGATATGGGCAGGTTTGGGGATCAGGTGGTGGATTATGCTACCGGTTCTCATACTGTGGGCACCACACACCAGCGCATCGTGGAAGCACGCCAGGGCGTGATTGTGAACCGCTCCTATGGGCTGATGGAAACCATCACCCCAGAACAGTTTGAAGAGAAGCTCGAGGCAGAAGACCGGGAACATATCAACACCCTGGCCGAAGCAATGGAGAATCATTACCAACAGTGGCGGAAGCTGTATCCGAAACGGGGCAGCTATACCCGGCCCGCGCAAAACAAGAAAGTAGAGCAGCAGTTGGATGAATTAGTTCAAGAGGTGGCCCAGGAACTTGGCCGCATTATTCGTTATCTGGACAAATTGAACTTCACGCTGGATGATCATTACCAGCGTTACCGGGATTTGGCCGAGCGGTACAGTTAAGTAAGGAGACGGCCGTTTGGCTTTTAGCTCTCACAACCCACTCCATCATTGTCCCGATCAAAACCATGTGGGTCTGGTTCTAAGACCGTAAAATTTTGGTGAGGAATTGACCCGCAATTGAGGTCGGGTGGTGGCGGCGGGATGCAAACGGTGGGGTAAGACGGATCGCAGTGAGTTGAGGGGGGTAAGGTTGGGCTGGCAGGTTGGGGCGTTTGACTAGCCGGGGGCAGGGTGGCGGCGGCCTTACCCCACAAGCCGAGACCAGCGTCGCGGGCTTCTTGTTGTAGCTGGACAAATAGCTCCTGGTGGGCTACATCGGGTGGGAAGGTGGCAATCTGGGCGTAACCCTGTCTAACCAGTTCGGCGTTGACAAAGGTGCCATCAGCCAGATAGATGTAACGCAGTAAACGGCCGTATCTATCGGTTTCGGACACATCTTTGACCATAGTGACGGTTTGGCCTTCGACGAGTTGACGGTTGGCTGCGGTGGCCTCGTCGAAGAAGGGATCGCCACGTTCGGGGGTGTCCATGCCGATGTAACGGACGCGGTAAGTCCGGCCGTTTATTTCGACTTCTATGGTATCGCCGTCAATGATGCGGGTGACGGCGGCTAACTCGCCGGCGGCTAACTCGCCGCTAACTTCCTCACCACTTGCCGCCAGGGTTTGTTTTTCACTTCTTGTGGATGTTAAATGGGCTATCAGACCTGACCAGGCACAGCAGGTAACACAACCGATGAGCCATACGGCCGTGATTGCTAGAACTATCTTTTGCGTCCGGGAAAGGTTGCGGGTGCGGTTTAGCATAATTTTCTGCCGGTCAATCAGATGGCGTGGACTGACTATTGCGCATGAAAGACTTTAGATTATGGGGCTTTCAACTTTTGTGACAGTGATGGTGAAGTTTGAAGGCAAGGTCAGGCACGAGGGCCATTTTTAGGTTTGGGCTGTACAATTAAGCCAAAACAATACGCCTATATCTTTGCTCACAGGACACGGCCGTGACGCAGAACGAAAACAAGACAAACATGCCTTATCAGCTTAGTCAACCCAACCGGCTGTTTGCGCGTACCAATCGCCAGACGATCTGGCAGCGGGCACAAATCTTGCGGGAGTTAGGTTACTGGCAGCCCACGATAGCCGAAATCTGCTGCGGTGATTGTCAGCGCCAACAGCAGACATACCAGGAGCTTCTCCAGGTCAAAGCCTACTGTGGTCTGGATATCAATCCGGCCGTTGTCGCCCTCAACCAGGCCCATGGTGTCGCCTGTGTGCCTGGGGATGCGCTGGATGTGACCGTTTTACGGCCGTTTGCCCGGTATGATGTCCTCTTTTTTGGCCCGCCGCTCTCTGTCGAGTGTGATGGGCACACATTCCTCCCTTTTCAGGCAATTACCCCTGGATTTGCTCCCTTTGCTCAACTGCTAGTAGGCGATCTGGCTTATGATGGTCTGTTGGTATGCATTGGTCCCAGCCACACCAATATGGGCGACATCCAATGGCTCTATCATCAGATTCGGCATTATCGCCCAGAGATGGGGTTACGGCTGATTCATTACAGCCATGCCACCTTGACGGGCATGGATGAGCCGACGGAGATGCGTCTCAAATATGTAGAGTTTTGGTTTTTACCTGACTCAGATATTGAGTGGGAAGTGCGGGTGTCGCAGGGAATGTGAATCAGCAATTGATGATGCCATTAGCCTGAAAAGATGATGTCAATCAGGGTGCCGACATCGTCGTGCCCTTCCAGAATCCGCAGGTTAAAAATTTCGGTATATCCACAGTTTTTACAGGACACAAAAGCATAACGATGATGTTGAATATCGAAGAATCGGGAAAAACCGACACCGGACATCGCCAGTTTTTCGACAACTGCCCCATGCTGTTGGCAATGTCGGCAAACAAATTCTTGTGCCAAAATATCTTCTGTGCGCTTGCCCATATTTGACTCCATTTACCAATCTGATAAAGAGAGAATGTTCTCTCATACCTATAGTTGTGCAGATGTACGGGTGAATGAGGTGTAGGTTGTACATGCTGTCGTTTGCCACAGCCATGCAAAATGGGAAAACATGAGCAGGCTGCCGCTAAAGTGCGTTGCGGCTGCGGCTGCTAATTTGAGCGTACACCTGCACACAAAGGCCATCTTCTAAGTGAAGGTGGCCTTTTTTGCCAGACGTTTGCCCATGGTGAGGGCGGCTCACCATGCCAGGGCACGCGATTGGTAACGGCCGTCAAATCCACCATCACATGATATAATTGGCCGTGTTGGTTTGTTTTTGATAAACCCTTTCTGCAACAAGCATTCTTTGTATGATGCGCAGGGTAGGGGTGTTGGCAAGCACCAGCTCTGTAGTATCAGCATCCTCTGGTGAATCAGTTTGGTCGTAACAGTCGTTGCTTAAAATCTCCCTCCTCAACTCCGCCAAGTTTCAGCATTCTCTGGTGAATCAGTTTGGTCGTAACGGCCGCCAGTTCCATCTCGGCCGTCTCCAACTCCTGTTTCAGCATTCTCTGGTGAATCAGTTTGGTCGTAACGGCGGGGCGACTAACGGCGCGTCTGTCTGGGAAGGGTTTCAGCATTCTCTGGTGAATCAGTTTGGTCGTAACAGAAAGAAGGGGAGATATTTTACCCTCTACAATGTAAGTTTCAGCATTCTCTGGTGAATCAGTTTGGTCGTAACCAGGTCTGTGCCTGGGGTTGTGATGCCAGCCAAGTCTGTTTCAGCATTCTCTGGTGAATCAGTTTGGTCGTAACGCCAGCGGACGGAGGCGAAAATGTCACTGGCAAAAGTTTCAGCATTCTCTGGTGAATCAGTTTGGTCGTAACGTCATACGGCCCGTCTTCCCCGTGTTCCCAGAGGTGTTTCAGCATTCTCTGGTGAATCAGTTTGGTCGTAACGGGGGCATGGTAACACGGCCGTCGGCCGTGTTCAATGTTTCAGCATTCTCTGGTGAATCAGTTTGGTCGTAACTTCCACCTGTACCAGCCGCTCAAACCAACGGTAGTGTTTCAGCATTCTCTGGTGAATCAGTTTGGTCGTAACTTGGTGAGCGCCACGGGGCCGCGCACGATCATTGGGGTTTCAGCATTCTCTGGTGAATCAGTTTGGTCGTAACAGAAATGTACGAGTTTTTGTTGGAGGCTATGGTGTCGTTTCAGCATTCTCTGGTGAATCAGTTTGGTCGTAACACGCCACCCCTACCGAGGAAATGGAACGTCCAGAGTTTCAGCATTCTCTGGTGAATCAGTTTGGTCGTAACCAAGTTGAAGTAGGTACGGATGAAGTCGTAAAGATGTTTCAGCATTCTCTGGTGAATCAGTTTGGTCGTAACTTGGCGGTGAGGGGTTGACCGGCGGCGCGATTACCCAGTTTCAGCATTCTCTGGTGAATCAGTTTGGTCGTAACGATTAACTATTCATCTTGATGTAGAAGATACTACAGAGTTTCAGCATTCTCTGGTGAATCAGTTTGGTCGTAACTCTGACATTGGTAGATGGTCATGCCCGCAAGTCACTGTTTCAGCATTCTCTGGTGAATCAGTTTGGTCGTAACCGCGTTGGTGACTACCAACAGCAGCGACACAGCTCTGTTTCAGCATTCTCTGGGAGGGTTTTGCACCTAATAATGGCGGCCACGAAATTCGTAACACCGACCACGTTTAGTGTAACACAGGTGACGAATAACGTGGTAGGCTTAAAACTCCGACCACGTTTTTCATCGCCATTGTTTTTGGAAACATGCCCGCAGCCACGTTTTTCGTGGTCAGCTTTTTTAGCCTGCCACGTTTTGTCAATCACGGGAATGTTCTCCCCCGGTATACTGGTTTTGCTACAAATCAGTCACCTCATAAGGAGAACATTCCCATGTTAGATCATACAAGTAACACCTCGTTTTGGTCATATTTTCGTGCTGGTCATGTGCCGTTACCGGCCCACCTGCCGCGCCTGGCGCTGGCCGACCGTTTTCAGCCCCGCTATGTGCGGCGATGCCCAGTTACCCAAAGAACGATTGCCCAACTGCGCTTGCTGGACTGGGAGCAGCTACCAGCCACGCTAGCCGACCGCAAACAAGGGGAGCGTCTGGTGCCTTTGGCGGCTTACATTGGCGCTTATCTGGTGCGGTTGGAGCAGCAGTTGCCCACTTTTGGTGCATTGCGGCGCTTTTTGGCCGAGCATCCGGGTCTTATCTGGGCGCTCGGTTTTCCCGCCACCGGTCACGGTGGTCGAGAGTGGCCCTTTGACCCCGAACAGAGCTTGCCTTCGCAGGCGCACTTTACCCACAAGATGGGTTCTCTGCCCAATGACCTCTTGCAAGAGTTGCTCGATGGTCAGGTTGCCTGGTTGCACACTCGGTTAGGTGATGAGTTGGGTCAGGTTGTGAGTGTGGACACCAAGCACATCCTGGCCTGGGTGCGGGAGAACAACCCCAAAGAATTCATTAAGGAAGGGCGCTTCGACAAAGAACGCCAGCCAGCCGGCGACCCGGATTGTAAAGTGGGCTGTAAACGGCAGCGCAACCAGGTGACGCCGACCAAAGAAGGGCAAGCGGTCAGTGAAAAGGTGAGTATTGGTGAGTATTACTGGGGTTATGCTTCTGGCGTGGTGGCGACTAAAGTGCCGGGAATTGGCGAGTTTGTTCTGGCTGAATTCACCCAAACCTTTGACTTTGGTGATGTCACTTACTTTTTGCCGCTGATGGCCCAAGTGGAGCAACGTCTGGGCAGGCGACCGCGCTTCGGTACCGCCGATGCTGCCTTTGATGCCTGGTATGTCTATGATTATTTTCATAACCCGGCGCATGATGGCTTTGCCGCTGTGCCCCTACGTCAATTGAAGCAGGGGCATCGTCTGTTTGACCCCTCCGGTTTGCCTTTGTGTGCGGCTGGCCTGGCTATGCCTTGCCACTCTACCTTTACCAATCGTACCTCACTGGTGCAGCACCAACGCGGCCGTTACGTCTGTCCCCTGCTCCATCCTGAACCGACCGGTGACGCCTGCCCTATTGACCACCCGCAATGGCCGGACGGTGGCTGCAAGTTGGTTATGCCCACCGCACCAGGCGCACGGATTCGTTACCAACTGGACCGGGAAAGTGACGATTACCAGGCTATTTACCAGCAGCGCACGGCCGTGGAACGCATTTTCAGCCAGGCGGTGGCGCTGGGCATTGAACGTCCCAAACTGCGTAATCAACGGGCGATTGCCAACCAGAACACCCTTATCTACCTGCTCATCAATCTGCGGGCCATGCAACGGCTGGCCAAGCAATCTGACTAACCCTCAGCTACCCTGCGGTTAGTTTCAATCCTCAAATAACAAATTTACAAACGACTGATTTTGTAGCGAAAAGCTGATTTTTACTTCGGGCTTGTATCAATGGGGGGGAGCTGTTTCCCAGAGAGAAACTGTCAAACGTGGCCGCCATTAAACCCCATTTTTAATAGCAAAACCCTCTCTCTGGTGAATCAGTTTGGTCGTAACCTATTAATCCCGGCAGGCTGACCGTTCCCGCTCCTGGTTTCAGCATTCTCTGGTGAATCAGTTTGGTCGTAACTAGCTCAGGCTCCAATGGCATTATGGTAATGATGGTGTTTCAGCATTCTCTGGTGAATCAGTTTGGTCGTAACCGGCCACAACTGCGTTTTCTTTTAATTGCAAAAATGTTTCAGCATTCTCTGGTGAATCAGTTTGGTCGTAACCCAGGAAACGAACTTGAGCCGCCGGGCGGTTGACGTTGTTTCAGCATTCTCTGGTGAATCAGTTTGGTCGTAACCAGAAGGATGGACGGGAACACTGCCCGACATCATGCGTTTCAGCATTCTCTGGTGAATCAGTTTGGTCGTAACACAAAGGTGTCCATGAGCGACACCGATCATATCGAGTTTCAGCATTCTCTGGTGAATCAGTTTGGTCGTAACGCCCCGGCCGTGAAGCTGAACGATGTTGTTGTGCGGTTTCAGCATTCTCTGGTGAATCAGTTTGGTCGTAACTCATTTACGAATCATCCTACAGTGAGCCGGTGAACTGTTTCAGCATTCTCTGGTGAATCAGTTTGGTCGTAACCAACGGCGCTGTCTATTCGCGGCGAGGCCACACGGCGTTTCAGCATTCTCTGGTGAGGGTAGAACGAGGGCAAACCCAGGTTCCGTTTTTTGTAACCCACGTGCCGTT
>DAOMOK010000052.1:0-15171 GCA_035444285.1 Chloroflexota bacterium | reverse complement strand
TTCTTAACTCTGCACCCTTTTCCAAGACCGGTTAAGACTTATGGGTAATCACCAATGTATCACCCGCGAGGTGATTCAGGGCAGTGCCAGGAATAGGGCCTCTGCGTCGTTAATACCGGGGCGGAAGCGGAGGTTCAGGTCGGTGGCATCTAGCGTCACCGCCCAGCTCTCGTTCACGGCCGTGTCGCCCCAGGCACAATCATTGGCGGCGCCGTGGGCAGCGTGGCGGGCTGTTCAGCCACAAGCGGGGTGGCGGTAACAACTGGTGGTGACGGCAAGTTGACGGGTGAGAGCAAGGTAACGGCCCAACCTAACGGCGGCACAGGAACGTTGAGATAGACGTAGTTGGTATCCAACTGGCGAATGTTACCGCCGTTTCCGTCAGCCACATGCACCCGGTAGCCACATTCCTCATAGGTGGAGGGAAACAGGTCACTTTGTCGCCTGCGGCACGTTTCGGCCCAGAAAGCGATACGGCCGTCGGTCGGCGAAACAGCAAAACCACCAATGCCGCTCTCTTTGTCCCAGACGATGAGATCACGCCTATGGCCGTCGGCCAGCTCTATAAGCACCAGCTTTGTTCCTTTCTCCCCTGGGTACCCGGCAATGAGGGCATGGCCATCGGCCGTCCACTGTGGCGCCAGCGTTAATATCGTCGCGTCAATGGGCACGACAGACGGTTCGCCCCCGGTCACGGGCACGATGGCTAATGTAGTCCCATCCTGGTAAAGCAGGCGCTCCCCATCGGGCGACCAGGCCAGCGGTAGAGGTGATTGGTCGCTGAGCAATTGGCGCTGATTCTCCCCCGTCAGCGACGCGACCATCAGGTTGTTCTCCTGTTGAAAAGCCAATAGCTGCCCGTCACCCCGCCAGACCGGCGCACGGCCGTTGGCCGCAATCAATACGTCTTCAGCACCGTTGATGTATTGAGTATGTAACCCGTCCTCAGCCACATAAGCCAACCGATGCCCAGTTGGCGCTACCACCCCATCACGTCTATCAAAAGAGTAGAGACGGCCGTCGCTGTTGATAGCCAGGTTATCCGCTAGGAAATGGGGCTGGCTGAGCGCCGCGTCCAGGTTTTCCAGGCGATTTGAACCCATCAACACTTGGCGTTCGCCTGTGCGACTGTCAATCCAGAAAAAAGCCTGACCCTTGTAAAAAACAAACGCCTGACCCCTGGCAGCCGCCGACGCTGAAGATGAAGCAGTGGTACCAGCCTGGCAGGCCAGCGCCGGCAACATCAGTAGAAAAAGTGGAAAGAGGTATTTTGCCATTATCATTCCCTCAAGAAGTTCAACTTCTTCGGAGAAGTTGAACTTCTCACTTCTTAATTCTCATTGTTGCAACCAGGCCAGGCCGATCACTTCCTGAAAGCCAATACCGCTGTCAGTGAGGCGGACAACGGCCCCCAGCGTTGCGGGGGCGTCCCCCACCGCCGCCAGGTTCACCAGGTACAAATCGCCGGGGCAGTTCTCCGGGTTGGGCAGCGGCGTCGCCCTGGGCTGGCAGCCGTTTTCCGCCCAAACCACCAGCCGGTCTCCCTGCGGTGACCAGGCCAGGTGGTAAATCTGGTTCTGGGCAAGCAGGGGGCGTATTGGTTCTCCCTGCGGCAGATCACGCTGCACCATCAACTGCGGCGGTAAGACGCGGATCCAGGCCAGACTACGGCCGTCTGGGGAAAGGGCAAACGGCCGTGATATTTGTGTTGGGCCTAAGATCACATGCCGCGCCGTTTCCTCTGCGCCGCGCCAATTAAGGTTTGAATACACCCGAAACACCAGCCCATCCGCCGCCGCTAACAGTTCTGGTTTGCCGTCGCCCTGTGGATTAACGTCGGGCAGGGGCGTCACCCGGTCTCCCTCTGCCCCCGGCTCATAGCGGAAGGTTCGGTCACGGAAACGGGTGTACAAATAGCGCGAATCGGCTGACCAATCAAAAAGAGCGTTTTCCCGCGAGATAAACAGATCCTCGCCCGTTTCCAGGTCGTACAGGTGCAACAGCGGTCCCAGGTCAACATCCGCTTCGCTGCGGGGGGTGGTCTCATAGGCAATGTAACGGCCGTTCGGCGATACCCGTACCGCGTCATGGGGGGCATGGGGCAACAGGGACAGGTCGGCGTGACGGCCGTCGGCAGCAAAAAAGTGGTGGTCAAATTGGGCGTAGGGCGCAGCGAGTACGGCCGTTAGCTCACCCGGTGTACTCTCCCAGGGCAGCAGCGCGGTGTGCCCGGCGCGTAGCGCCAGCACCCCCTCCTGGCTGTGGAGCAATAACACATCGTCCGGCCGCAGCCCATCCGCAGTCACCGGCAATGCGGCCAACGATAGTACAACCGCCGTCGGTGTTGGCGTGGGCCGGACAGCGGAGGCCGCACGCGAAGCGGTACGCCACCCCCCACTTGCCAACCAAAAACCGCCCACACAAACAATCGCTGGCAGCAGCAGCAAAAAGAGAAGCTGCCCGGTCAGCGCCAGGCGATCCGACGTCTGATCCGTTCCTTCCCCATCGGCCATCTCCTTCGGTTCACGCCATAACGAGACACTCAACAGATAGCCGGTCATCAGCCCGGCGCCCAATTGCAGCAACGTCAACGCCAACAGCAAAAAAGGCCACGGCCGTACCAACTGCACCGGGAAATAGATGGAGATATTGCACACCAACGCCAGCATGAATCCCAGCCCGCCCCCCAGCAACAAACTGTAGCGGCGATGGGCGGGCCGGCTTTGGCGGCCCACCCGTCCGCCAATCCAGAAACCGACCACAGGCCAGCCCACAAAGGCCATGAATATGGACAACAGCAGCCCTACCAAAAAGAGTGGCGATGTCCAAAACATAAGTTCGCCAAAGACATGATCGACGGCGGGATTAGGTGATCTCGGCAATAAGCGGAAGAAAACGGTAATAACGGTCGCGGTGGCCACCACAAACAGCGCCACGCCTACAAACAAACCAATGAGTAAACCGGCAATCCTTCCTGTCATCACATCATCCTTTTGTGGAGTCCGAAGCCCAAAAATGGGCTTCGGACTTCGAGCTACCGATTACCGCCTACGGCCGTACCACCAGCGGCAAATAGACCATTTGCAGCCCGCCTTCGCCCTCGCCTATGGCCCAGTCAGAGAAAGCAGTGACGTTGTGCCGCCAGACGTGGGTGGCGTTCAAGCCGTGCCGGTCGCAATCCCAGGCCGCGCCGTCCCAACGGCAGACGGTGGGGTTCGTCTGGTAGTAGTCGTAGGGCAGCGTCAGCGTCAGGCTAAAGCCGGTGGCCGTCTGGCCGCTGTTGTTCAGGCCAACGATTGACCAATACCCGCCCTGACCAGTGGGGTCGCCCTCGTCCTCATAACCGGGATGGTCGAGCGGAATCCAGACCAACTGCACGTTCGCCAGGTCGCCGGGCTGGGCGACGTTGATGGAGACGCCGGTATTGCCAATGTCATAGCTGCCGGGGCCGGTCACGGCCGTTTGCGCCAGTTCATCAAAACCAATGTCCGGGGCGCTGCCCTGGGGGCGCTGCCGGTTGTTGTAGTCCCAGGTCACGGCCGAGGCCACGCCTGCCTCCACCGCCGGCGAACCAGGCGTCAGTTGGAACAAGCCATCCGCCGCAGAGACAAAGAGGGGATTGGCCACCAGGCTGTTGGCCCCGACGGACAGACCATTCCGGTCGGTTTCATTGTCGTGGAACAGATTGTAATTCTCGGTCAGCGTGCCGGCGCTGCGGGCCAAGCCGGTGGTGTGGTTGGCGATGATGCTGTTTTGCACATTCAGCGTACCGGTGGCGGCCATCTGCACGGCCGTGCCCGGCTGCCGTTCTGGGGCGGCAATGGTGACGTGGTTGACGGTGTGTACCATCGCGGGCGCGTTGCCGCTGAGGAAGAAGGCATTACCCTGACCGGCGGCGCTGTTTTCCGTAAACAGCAAGTTGGTCAACATGGCCGGGCCGGCGCTGGTGGCATAGATAGCGCCGCCGTCGGCGGTGGCCGTGTTGCCGTTGAAGATGGTGCGATCCATGGTGGGGCGCACGTTGGCATAAACCGCGCCGCCGTTGGCCGCCTGGTTGTTGTTAAAGTCGCTGGTGTAGATATTGAGGAAGTTGTTTTGGCCGTAAATAGCGCCACCGTCTTGCACGGCCGTGTTGCTGCTGAAGTTGCTGTTATAGATCGTTACCGTGCCATTGTAGGCCACCAGCGCGCCACCATTGCCGCCAACGGCCGTATTGCCATTAAACTCCACCCGGTTCAGGACGGCGTCGGTGTACAGGGCCAGCGCGCCCCCGATCTGCGCCTGGTTTTCGTTGAAACGTAGATCACTCAACGTCACTTGTGACTCCGCCAGCAGCGCACCGCCGACGGGCGTGTTGCTGCTGCCGCCTTGCCAGATGGTCAGGCCAGACAGGTACAGGTGGCCGCTGTTAACGCGCAGCAGCGATTGGTGTGTGACCAGCGCCCCGTTGAGAACCAGGTATCCCACCCCAGGGCCGCCAATGTTCAAATCTTCGCTGATGGTGGGCAGCGCCGCCGCCGGGCTAATGGTACCGTGCGCGGCTTCGGCGAAGATGATGCTGTTGGCACCCGATTGGGCATTGGCAGCGTTGATCGCTTCGCGCAGGCTGCAATGACCCAGGGTGCAGTAGCCGTTGTCGGCGTCGCTGCGGGTGTTGACGGTGAAAGTGGGGCCAGTTTGAGGGTCGGCTACGGCCCACAGCCCTTTGCTGCTGCCATTGTCTGCGCCAAACAAGAGGCGGTCGCCGACGGCAATCAGTTCATATGGATTACTGCTGCCCGCACCGGGATTGATGTCCGTCAGGCGGATGGTGCCAGTTTCTGTGCCATCGCTTTGCCAGAGTTCACGGCCGTTTGCCGCACCATCGGCAGCCACAAAGTAGAGGCGATCATGGGCGGCCAGTAATTGGCGGGGGTTGCCGCCCTCAGTGCCGGGCCAAATGTCTTTGACCATGACGGTGCCGGTTTCCGTGCCATCACTCTTCCATAGTTCGGAGCCTGTGTCGTCTGTGTTGGCGTTAAAGTAGAGGGTATTGCCAACGGCCGTGAAATAATTAGGCCCACTGCCAATCGTGCCCGGATTGATGTCTTTTACCATCACCGTGCCCGCCAACGTGCCATCAGATTTCCACAACTCCGTGCCATAACCGGCGCTGTAGGCGGAAAAGTACAGGGTATTGCCCACGGCCGTCAGGCCATAAGGGTAGTCGGTATGGCTGGCCGGGCTAACCAGATAGGTACCGGCATCAGAGCCATCTGTGCGCCACAAACCAGGGCCGCTGCCATCATCATCATTGAAGTAGGCCACATTGTTCATCACCGCTGGATACTTTTGGTTGGCATCGTCTGGCCTCGGCCGGATGTCCTTCACCAGCACGGTACCTGCTTCGGTGCCATTGGTGCGCCATAATTCCCAGCCAAACTCATCCGTTTCCGCTCTCATCAGCAGCACGCCGCTTAAGGTAGCAAAGAGTTCGGCGTTGCTATCGGCCGGGCCGGGATTGATGTCTTTGAGCAGGGTGGTTCCCGCCGCCGTGCCATCGCTGCGCCACATTTCCCACCCATGCACGCCGTCATCGGCGGAAAAGTAGAGCGCCCCATTCCAGGCCACCAGGCCATATGGGTAGCTGCCTTCCGCGCCAGGCCGGACGTCTTTCACCATGTATGTGCCATCGGCCGTGCCGTCGCTGCGCCACAGTTCAACCCCATTGACGCCATCATCGGCCGTAAAGTAGAGGATGTTATTGAGCAGCGCCAGGTCAAAGGGTTGGCTGCCGGTGGCGCCGGGGTAGATGTCTTTGACCAGAGTGGTGCCTGCCAACGTGCCATCACTGCGCCAGAGTTCAAAGCCCTGAGTACCATTGTTGCCGCTGAAGTAAAGGTTGCCATCCAGCACGGCCGTCATCACCGGCGGCGGCGACCACATGACTTCGTACACTTCCACGTTGCGCACCAGATAGGGGAGGGCCTGGGGTACGCCCCCCATTACTGCCGCCGTCGAAGGCGCGGGCCGGGCCAGAATAAAGATGAACAAGGTGCTGAGCAACAGCGTCACGGCCGTTGCCGCTATCTTTGGTTTGTGTGTGTGCATGATTGATTTCCTTGTAGGGCGATTTTGTAAAATCTCCCTACTCTACCGTTACCGACATCGTAAACTTGCCGTTGGCGGCGCCGGCAAAGCCGCGAATGAGAATGGTGTACAGGCCATCGCTGGCGGCGGTGAAGGTAAGGGTTTCCGCGCCGCCGCGTGGCCCGTCGTCTACGTCGAGCAGCCGCCAACCATCCACATCCTGTAATTCAATCACCAGGTCAAATTCGGCTTCGGGCACGGCCGTGAGCGCCACCGTCTCCCCCGCTTCCAGAGCAATGACGTAGCTGGTGCGGCCGCTCTCGTCCAGCCAGCCATTGACCAGATCGCCATCAAATAACTCCAAAATGACATCGGGTGTGGCCGTCAGGGTGATGTCGAAAGTACCACCGGCCCCGGCAAAACCACGCACTTCCAATTCATACAGCCCGGCGGCAGGGAGTTTGAAGGTGAGGGTTTCTTCACTCCAGCCATCATCCACCGACAGGAACTCGTTGCCATTTTCGTCATAGATGGTCAAAACCGTATCGAGATTGTCTTCAGAAGTGACAACGGCCGTGATTCGCCCTCCTTCCGCGCCCTCAAAGACAAACAGGGCACGGCCGTCTGGTTCTATCGTTGTCGTCGCCAGCAGTTGGCTGCCCGGCTCTTCCAGTTCGGCGCTGCCGACCGGGGCTGTGCCCGCTTCTTGCAGGCTGATCGTGAACGCGCCCATACCCCCGGCAAAACCACGCACCGAGACGATGAACAAACCATACTCCTCCGGCTGGAAGCCGCGAATCGCTTCCGCGCCGGAGAACGTCTCGTCCACCTCGCCACCCATCAACGAAACGCCGTCTTCATCCAGCAAATCAATCACCAGGTCGAGGTTGTCGTCTAGCGATTCCACCACAATGTCATAACTGAGGGTGGGTGCGCCGGAGAAGGAGTAATAAACCGGGTCAAAGGTAGTAATTTCGTCCTCCAGAGTCTCGTAGAGGAAAATAGGCAGGGCGTCGCTGAACGTACCCGTGCCCATGCCCAGGCCAGAGCCAAAGAGTCCACCCATTGCTTCCATGTTCGCTTCGCCCAGTTCTACGGTGCTGAGGATGGCCTGCATGGTGGGCAAATGGGTCACCGACTCGTCAGGAGCGGTGACGCCAATGAGAATGGCCGCCCGCCCTAACTCCTGGTTAATGATGACGGCATACAGGGCCACAATCTCTTGACCTTCGGCCACACCCTCGGCTACCAGCGTCACCATCTTTTGCCCATCCTTTTCGGTGACGGTTGGCCCGGAAATGATTTTCATATCTTCGGCAATATCAAATTCGCTAATGGCTTCGTTGATCAATGTTTCCGGGTCATCGGCGCCAAAATCATCGGCGCTGCCGCCAATGAGCAGCATAAACGCCCCTTCGATTTTCTCCGGTGTCTCGCCGGACATAACCTGTTCGGTCAGCGCCTCATTGGAGGCGAGGATGGTGAAGAAGAAGTTGACGGCCGTCCACTCCGCTGGATGCGCCAGGGTAATGCCCTGGAATTCGTCCTCAAACGGCACAAAATTCGTGGTCAGGTCTGGGGTGGCCGTTGGTTCTGGCGTGTTCGTCGGCGCGGGGGTGTTGGTGGGCACGGCCGTGTTCGTCGGCGCTGGCGTATTAGTGGGCGCGGGGGTATTGGTGGGCACGGCCGTTGCCGTCGCCGTCGGTTCTGCCTTTGCCCCCCCACAAGCCGTCAAAAACAATCCCAACAAGAGTAAAAAGATCAATAACAACTGCTCTCTCGATTTCATATGATTTCTCCCAATCGTAAACCGTAATCCGTAACCCGATGCAACGCCTCGGATCACGGATTACGCATCACGCATCACGCATCACTCGTCACTCGTCACTCGTCACCACGCATCACGGCACAAACCGCACCAACCCACCGCCATACCCCCAGTAGCCGCCGCCGATCCACAGCGTACCGGCGCTGTCTACAAAGACGGTGCGCAGCCGGTCGGTGGGCAGGCCATCAGCCGTGGTCAGGTACAGCCAGCCATCGTCATCCAGGATGTACAGCCCACCGCCACTGTCTGAAGCCGAGGTGACAATCAGTTCCCCCTCCTGGCTCACGACCATATCGGTGATAGCTGCCGTCACGTCGGGGTCGGCCACAATGCTGCGCCCGGCGTGGTCGTAATAGGCCAGACCGGCAGCGGTGCCTACAGCCAGACGGCCGTCCGGTAATTTACCCAGGGCATAGATGATGTAACTGGGCAGCCCCACCACACCTTGATACAGCACCAGTTCTGCCTGGTCGTTTTCAATGCGCAGCACGCCTTTGTCTGTGCCCGCCCACAGTACATCGCCATCGGGCAGCAAGGTTTGAATGCGCCCTTCCGGCCAGCCATTATCGGCGCTGGTGAGGGTGGTGAACTTTTGGCCGTCCCAAATGCTGACGCCATTTTCCTGGCCGACCCAGACACGGCCGTCGTCCGCCACCGCCACCGCCCGCGCATAAGAATCGAACAGCCCATCCGCCACCTGGTAACGTTTGATCTGGAAACCATCGTAATGGTACAGATTGCGCCCCGTCGTCAGCCAGATGCCGCCATCCGCATCTACAGCGATGTCGTCACCGCCCATGTCGCGGAACTTTTCCCAACCATCTTTCAATTCCAAATCATTATTGAAGGTGTAGGCCGAGCCGCCCAGTAGCCAGATGTTGCCATGTCCATCATCAAACACATTCTGAACGGCGTGCATGGGCAAGTCATTGTCCTGGAAATGCTGCCATGTTTCACCATCAAAATAGCTCCATCCACCTTCAAAGACGTGGTAATAAATGTGCCCGGCGTCGTCAAACAGGATTTTGCTTATTTCGCCCGTAACCATGCCGGGCGTTTGCAAAGCGGCATAATCGGCTTTACATTCACGGCTGGTCGGGTCAAACTGGCAAAGGCGGCTGAGCATACCCACCCACATCGCCCCATTGGCGTCAAAGGCCACGTGGTAGGGAGTGGAGAAACCAGGCGTATTGTCACGGTTAAAGGTGTTGATCACCTGGTTGTTACGCACTTGCAGCAGCCCTTCGGAGGCGGCCATCCAGATGTCGCCGTTGGGGGCGGCGGCAATGTGGTAAATGGTGTCGGCGTCAAAGGTGCCGGCGTTTTTGCTAAACGGCCGTACCTGTTCCCCATCCAGCACCGTATACCCACGATAACCGGAGCTGACCCAAATCTGGTTGCCCACTACTGTCAGATCACGCACACCGCTCCAGGAAAGGTCGCTGCCGGGCACGTTCCGCGTGCTGCCATCGGCCAGATTGACAATGGTTACGCCCTTGTGTTCCATAATCAGCCGGTTATTGGCCGTATCACAAACCAGTTCGCCAATATCAGCACCAACTGTGCCTAACAACCCGGCTACCGGCTGCGTCTTAAAGACAGTTTCGGCCAGATACCAGCTATCACTGGCGGGGTCATAGGCTGACAGACCGGCTTCCGTGCCGGCCAGCAGGGTCATTTCCGGCGTGGGGCAGGCCTCAATGCCATACACGCCCACATGCGGCAGCCCGTCCAGTGTGGTGTATTTGCGCACACTGCCACCGGCCACATCCCAGGCCAACACACCACCCAGCGAGGCAATCCACACTTTGCCATCATGCAGAGTCATATCGCGGATGAAGTCGCCGCTGGTGTAGAGGTAGATGCCGGGGTCAACGTCAATGTCTACATAGCTGGCGCCGGGCACACCTGCACTGAGCGCCGCCGAAGTGGCCGTCGGTTCTGGTTCGGGTGTGGATACGGCCGTTGGTTCCGGCGCAGTCGTCGGCGCGGGTTCATCCACCACCGCCGGCGCTTCGGCCACTACTTCTGGTTCGGTGGCAGCCGCCGGGGTTGTCAGCGCCAGGGTGCCTAACATGGCAGCGTAGGTGTCGGGAAAGTCAGTCATCCCTTCTTCAGCCGCGCCCAAGATATAAATGACACGGGGGCCATCGAGCACGGCCGTGAAATAAGCCATGCCCTTGCCCTGCTCGTTGGACACATCCATCACCATCCGCGCCGCCGGTTTGCCGTTGACGGTGGCAGCCGCAGCCGCCTGGCGCGGGGTGAAGGTCATCGCCTCATCTTGCGTGATCAGGTTGGTAAACACAGTCAGCGCACTCACCGGGTCTGTCGGGTCGGCGCTGCTGTCCAGCAGGGGCAGCATCTCCGCCTCAAACGAAGAGATGGCTACCATGGCCCCCTCGAAGAGGGTATCAGCGCTCTCGGCCAGCAAGGCAGCATCAGAGGCGATTTGCACGCCGCCATACTCATCTACTTCGGCCGTCCAATCGGCCGGATAGCCAATGGTCACGCCCAGCAATTCGCTGTTCACGTTTTTGAAATTGGCAGCGGGATTAACGGCAGCCGCGGTGGTGGGCACGGCCGTAGCCACCGGTTCCGTTTCTTTGCCACCACAGGCCACCAGCGCCCAAACCAGGGCCAGGAACAGAATAAAAATAACGACAGATTGTTTTTGTCTCATTGTGTATCTCCTTGTGGTTCACTAAAAATAATATGAGATGGGGCATCTCCCCATCGCCTGATTACTGGTCATCCATCCAATCATCATTTGTCATGGGCGCAGCGGTTTCTGTCTGGCGTCGCAGAAAAACGAGCAGCGCCTCCACATCGGCAAAGGCATGGCGCTCGCCGTTGTGTGGATTCTCCAACGTACTGCGCCAGACGCCTTGCCCCTCGTGCCACAGGCGCACCAGATAGGCCAGATAATCGGAATGCGGTTGATTAGTCATCGTGATCGGTCATTTTGCTAGAAATTGAATTTGCCCGTGAATTACCCTAGAATTCGTTCACGTATCCCCATCTTAGGTCGAGATCGATCCCAAATCGTTCCGCCTGGTGGCTATTTGTGAAACAGATGACAAACGAACTGATCATCCGAGTATTAGGGCCACCGGTTATTGAACTGAACGGCCGTGCCCTCACCCCCCACCTCTCGCGCAAAGCACAGGCGCTGCTGGTCTACCTGGCCTGTCAGCAGCGCCCGGTAGCACGAGAAGTGCTGACGACGTTGTTCTGGGCAGACAGCAGCGGCGAACAGGGCATGACCAATCTGCGCAAAACGCTGTCCGAACTTCGTCATTGGCTGCCAGACCACCTGCTGGCCGAACGGCAAACCATTGAACTGGTCGCGCCGTTCTGGCTGGATGTGAGCGAGTTAAACCGCCTGCTGCCCAAAGAGGCGCCCTCCGCAGCAGAAATGGACGGGCTGGCAACGGCCGTTGCCCTTTACCGCGGGCCATTCCTGGACACCATCTCTTTAACAGACAGCCCGGACTTCACGCTGTGGGTTACATTGCAGCACGAACAGATACGGCAGTTGGTCATCAATGCGCTGCACCACCTGGCCGACCACTGCTTGCAGCAGCGCCATTACCCGGAAGGGGTAGCCTATGCCCGGCAGTGGGTGACAATGGCGCCGCTGAGCGAAACCGCCAGCCGCACGCTGATGCTGCTGCTGGCGCGCAGTGGGCAGGCGGCGGCGGCTCTGGCCGAATATGACCGCTGCTGCCATCAGTTGCAGGCCGAATTGGGTGTGGAGCCAACGGCCGTAACCCAATCACTCAACCAACGCATCCAAACCGCTGTGGCCGCCTCTCACTCCCAAAGGGCTGCTCTTCCAGAACACGCCACCCCCTTTGTGGGCCGAGAAACTGAACTAGGCCAGCTCAACCAACACCTGGCCGACCCGGCCCGGCGCTGGCTGACCATCACCGGGCCAGGCGGCGTGGGCAAAACCCGGCTGGCGCTGCAAATTGCCGCTGAATGGGCTTATGATTTTTTGCATGGCGTTTACTTTGCCTCTCTGGCGGCCATTGATTCCCCGGCCACGCTGGCCGCTACCATTGCCGCCGCGCTGCACGCACCGCTAACCGGGCCAGAGCCTCCGCAGCAGCAGTTGCTCAACTACCTGCGCCAGAAAGAGCTGCTGCTGCTGCTGGACAACGCTGAAACCTTATTGACCCCGGCGCTGGAAACAGCGGCCGACCTGCTGCCAGAGATTTTGCAGCATGCCCCCCAGGTACGGCTCATGGTTACGTCGCGGGAGCGATTTAATTTCCAGGCAGAACAGGTGGTAGCATTGGCCGGGCTGCCGGTTAACGATGAGGCCGGGCTGCAACTCTTTGCCGAGCGCGCCCGGCAGGTACAGCCCGATTTTGCGGCCACGCCGGAAGCACTGCCCGCCATCCGCCAGATTTGTCGGTTGGTGGATGGACTGCCACTGGGCATTGAACTGGCGGCAGCCAGCCTGGCTACATATTCCCCCACAGAAATCGCCACCGGTCTGGCGCAGACACTAGACTTCTTGCAGCGGGAAGAGGTACACGGCCGTCACGACGGCCGTCACCACAGTTTACGCACCGTCTTTGAAAGCGCCTGGCAGCATCTGACAACGACCGAACAAACAGCCCTGGCTGCCTTGTCGGTCTTTCCTGGCGGCTTTACTGCCGTGGCAGCCCAGGCCATCGCCCAGGCGGCGCCCTCCCTCCTGCTGGCGCTGGTGGGCAAATCCATGCTGCGCATGATAGGCGAACGCCATGGCGACCGCTACCAACTACATCAACTGCTGCGCCAGTTTGCCGCCGAAAAAATGGAAGACGAGACGGCCGTACAAACCCGTTTTGGCACTTATTTTGCCCGCTTTTTGCAGGCGCAGGAGGGACCGCTGCACGGCCGTGACCAACAACAGGCATTACAAATCATTGACGCTGAGATTGACAACATCCGGGCCGCCTGGAACTGGCTGGTGGAAAATCACCAGGCGACTGCCGTGTCCCAGGCGCTCTCACCCCTGCACCACTTCTATGACATGCGCGGCCGTTTTGTAGAAGGAGAAGTCGTTTTCCGGCTGGCCTTAGAACAGTGGCAAAATGAAGATGAGCGGGAAAATGGCTTCTTGCTGGCACGTTTACAGGCGCGTCAGGGTTTTTTCCTGGAACGACTGGGAAACCTGGAAGCGGCTATTCAGCAATTGCAAAACAGCCTGAACTTATTACAGGGGGCTGACACAGCCGAGGAGGCATTTGTGCTTAACCATCTGGGGCTGGCGTTTTACAACCAGGGCGCGTATGCCCAGGCCGAAACATGGTATCGTCGCAGTCTGGAATTAAGTCGTCAGGCCGGGGTCGCCGATCAAGAAGCCAATACCTTACTCAACCTCGGCGCCTTATTACGTGAACAGGGACAATACCCGGCGGCGCGCCAAATGGTGGAAGAAAGCCTGGGGCTGCTGCGGCGTGGTGGGGATGCACGCCAGATGGCGATTGGGCTGCAAGTGTTGGGCAGCCTGGCCGAAATAGAAGGCGACCTGGCCGAAGCCAACGTCCATTTCCGGCAAAGCCTGGCTATTTGCCAGGAAATTGACGACCGGATGGGGCAGGCTGTTGTATGCAGCAGCTTATGCCAGATCGCCCGGCAGCAGCAGGCGCTGGCCTCGGCGCAGGCGTGGGGGCAACGGGCGTTAACGCTCTTTCAGGAGATTGGCGACCTGTGGGGTATTGCCATTTCCTCGGTGCGGCTGGGTGAGTTGGCGCTGGCGCTGGCCGATGATGCAGCAGCGCGGAAATTATTCCAGACCGGCCTGGAACTGTGCCAGGAGATGGGGGACCAGCGGGGTACGGCCGTGTGTCTGTGCAATCTGGGTTATGTGGCCCTGGCCCAGGTTCGCTTGCCCAAAGCCAGGGTGTTCTTTGTCCAGGCCATCGAAATTGCCGCCGCCATCCAATTTATGCCCTTGCTGCTGAAAGCCTTCACTGGCATGGCGCAGTTTTACAGCCAGACAGAGGAAAACAAAAAGGCCATGACACTGGCTACGTTCGTCCAACAGCACCCGGCGGTAGATGACGCCACCCGCGCCCAGGCCGCCACGCTCCGGCAAAAACTGGCGGCGCAGTTACCGCCGGAAAGGGTTCTGCCACCCGCCAATTCACCTGACCTCGATGCTATCTTAGAACTGCTCGAGATAGAGAGATTGAGAAATTCAATTTCCTAATCTCTAAATCCCCTCTTTCTCTGGTATCAACCAACCTGTTTGCAGTACAATCGCCCATTATGGCAGTTCAGATCAACCTGTTCGGCTCGCCCCACTGTTTACAGGCAGGTCAACCCCTTACCATTCACCGCCGCAAAGCGATAGCCCTGCTGGCTTATCTGGCGGTGACGGCCCGGCCACACGGCCGTGACACCCTGGCAACCCTGCTCTGGCCCGACTATGACCAATCGGGGGCGCGCGCCAATTTGCGCCGCGACCTTTCCTACCTGAAAGGGGTGTTGGGGGAAATGGTGGCTGTCAGCCGCGCTGATGTCAGCCTGATACCGGGTGATGGGTGGCGGCTAGATACGGCTGACTTTATGGCCCGCCTGACACCAGGCCAAACCCACGATCATGCCTCGGCCGAACTTTGCCCCACCTGCCAGGCGGCGCTGACAGAAGCAGTTGATCTGTATACCGGTGATTTTATGGCTGGTTTTACCCTGCCGGACTGCCCTGAATTTGACGAGTGGCAATTTTTTCAACGGGAGGGGTTTCGCCAATCGCTGGCTGCCGCTTTGCAGCAATTGATTGAGTACAACATCTCGCAGGAGGCCTACGGATTGGCGGCGGAATACGGCCGTCGCTGGCTTTCACTTGATCCCTTGCATGAACCGGCACACCGCCGCCTGATGCAGCTTTACACCTGGGACGATCAACAGGCCGCCGCGCTGCGCCAGTTTGAGGAGTGCCAGCGTCTCCTGGCAGACGGCTTAGGCGTAGCACCCGAAGCGGAAACAGTTACCCTTTATGAGGCTATTAAAACCCGACAGTTTGCTCCGGCTGCGGTTGAGCAGACAACGTCGCCGCTGACGGCCGTGACCACCCCCCAGAATCGTTACCGGCAAGATGAATTTCTGGCGGTCGGCGGGCATGGCGAACTGTATCACGGCGTGGATTTGGTGACCGGCGCGCCGGTCGTTATCAAACGATTGCGCCCGGAACTGAGTCAACAAGCGCCAGAATACGTGACACCTTGTTTTTGATCAAACAGAGGGCATTTCTATTCTGAATTTACATAAGA
>DAOMOK010000051.1:0-16623 GCA_035444285.1 Chloroflexota bacterium | reverse complement strand
ATTACACCATTCGTCCCCGAAAAATGGGAGATAGTTTTTAGATGCTTACTAAGCCAGGTAAATGGTCTATCCCGCTTTGGCTTCTTGCATATGGCCACCCACGCTTTTTCGGATCAGTTCAGCGGTCGTCTAAGTGGCCTGGCTTTATATGATCGCGATCTATGGCTGGACGAATGGCAACAAATGGGACCACTGCCGTCGTTAGTAGTGCTTTCCGCTTGCAGCAGTCTACGCAACCTGGTGTATGAAGGCGATGAACTTGTGGGCCTCACCATTGGTTGTCTGGCAGCGGGCGCGCAACGGGTCGTTGGCAGTCTCTGGCCTGTGCTTGACCAGGAATCACCTGATTTTATGGTTGCTTTTTACCAACATCTATTATCTGGTAAGGAAGTGGCCGAGGCCTTAGCACTGGCGCAACGCACGGCCGTAAACACACGGGTAGATCTGATGCATTGGAGTGGTTTTCAGTGTGTGGGCCAGCCATAGATTTTTCGCTCCCTAAACAAACATTGATCAGGCAGAGTGAGTTTTCACTCTGCCTGATCGAACAACTGGCATATTAGCCGCCGCAACCGCTTTGGGAACCACCACCGTTAGGGCACTGAGCAATGAGCGTCCCCGGATTAACCTGTGGGTTTTCTGTCTGGAATAGAGTAGAATGTGGTTGATCATTTGCTGTAATGTATGAGGCAGTCGCCCCAACAGCAGATATGGCCAACATGACCAACAATAGGCTAACAAACACAAACCGCAGGCCATTGTTATATTGCGCCTTGAGCATCACGAGTCACCTCCTTTCTGGTGAGGACTCGTTGAGTGTGGCGCCCGAATTCGTTTACCAGGTTACGAATCCGCTCATGAGACGCTCAACGGCATCAGGCTAGATTGAGTAAACGGTCTTCATCTAGTTACAGACAGCTTATACGCCAGAGAAACTAATAGCCTGATCTAGTTTTGAGTAATCTTTGAGCGGTTGTTGACCGTTATATGATTGGGCAATCTCTTGGTTGCTCCCCAATTGCTACGGAGAAAAACAATGTCTTCTCCAGACCCTTCTGCTATAAGCGGTTATTGGCGCGAATTTCCTTTTTCTTATCGAGCCGAGGAAATGAAAGTTGTAGCCCAGTGGCTGGCGGCTGGCGAGAGCGGTACAGTCATTGGTCTGCCCGGTGCAGGAAGGGCCACGCTGTTGGGTTTTCTCTGTCACCGTCCGGATGTGCTTCAGGTTCTACTTTCTCCCTATGAGCGCCAGATTATCCTGATACCGGTCGATCTGATTAATCTGCCAGATAATCAACTCGCCTCTCTTTATCGTACAGTTCTTCGTTCTTTCTTTGAGGTACGACACCGTTTTAACCGCTCCACCCAATGGTTCATCAACGATTTATATCGCAAGACGGAAACCGCGCGCGATCCTTTCCTGCCTCAGAGTGCGTTGCGAGAAATGCTCTTACTGATTCAGTCCCAAGAGATTCGCATCGGTCTGGTTATTGATCGCTTTGACCGATTTTGCCATAGCGCCACGCCACGGATGACAAACACCCTGCGTGGCTTACGTGATAGCTTTAAAGAAACGCTTTGTTATATCGTCAGTTTGCCGCAGGATCTGACTTACCTGACACATTTGGAGAGCCTTTCGCCACTGCAAGGGATTCTGGATACACATGTATGTTGGGTTGGCCCGTTGAATGAAACAGATGTGTGCCACATGATTACTCGCCGTACGCGCCACTTACGCGAACCGTTATCTGAGCAGGCAACAGTTCAGTTACTCGCGGCAACAGGTGCCTACCCTTCGTTGATCCGGGTGGTTTGTAGCTGGTGGGGAAAGTTAGAGGAAACGGCCGTAGCCAATTGGGAGGAGGTGCTGTTGCAAAAACAAAACGTGCAGCACCGTCTGGGTGAGATATGGAATAGCCTTACATTGGAAGAGCAACAGGCGCTGTCTGCTCTCCAAAAACGACAACTGCACATCCCCACGGAAGACAGTATGGGGGGTAGCCATCGAAAAAAAACATCTGTACATCCAAAGTTGCTTGATGGCGAGGTTCTAACTCAGCTGGTCACTAAAGGGTTATGCCGCCAAAACACGAACGCTGAATGGACGATTAACGGAAGCCTGCTAAATGTTTATATAGCTCAGGTAGCCGGGCGAAGCAAGGGCAAGATTTGGGCCGACATAGAAAGTGGAGAGATATACCAGGGAACAGAACTGGTAGAGAACCTGCAACCCATGGAGCGGTCTGTCTTACAATTTCTCATGCAACATCCACGCACACGCCATAGCCATACGGATTTAATTGAAGCCACCTGGCCCGATGATGTTCTCAAAGACGGCGTCTCCACAGAGGCTCTCTACCAGACAATACGAGGTATTCGCAAAAAAATTGAGCCGGACACGGCCGTGCCACGTTACATTATTAATTGGCGGGGTCAAAGACAGGGCGGCTACCAATTCTATCCTGAAGGCCGGCCTGTTGGGTGATTTTCCTTTGCACAGAAAGAAATTGACTACAGAATGGCATAAATACAGGTAAGGCAGACTGTGGAGAAAATGGCATGCACCAAATTCAGCCCCAAATTATTGAGCGCACAGATAAACCATTACCTCCCGACATCAAAGAAGTTTTTGCCCTTATGTTTTCTGATTACCGGGAAGTAATCGTAAAATCCGCATTCCAGAGCGGCCTCAGCGGCAGTTGTGTATTTCCAGTGCGCCCTATCAGGGCTAATGGCGCTGAACTCCCGGCGGTTGTGAAAGTTGATCGGGCGGCGCGCATTGAAAAGGAATGGCGCGCTTATCAGGAATATATTGAACGGCGACTACCGCAGGTCGCCGAGATTCGAGGCCACCCTGTTTATTTGCCGGATCGTTCGTATGGGGGGGTGTGGTACCCGCTTGTCGGAGCGGGCGCATTTGATGTGGAAAGCTTCGGCCATTATTGCCGGCGTGCTTCCATAGGTGACATTCAGTATGTTTTGGAAACACGCCTTTGCCGAAGCCTGGAAACGCTGTGGAAGCAAACACAAACAACAAAGCCAGACATGCACCTGCAAACACAATATGATTCCTTCTTGCCGGTTAATCTGCTGATTGAGCTAGCGCTCCCACCATCACACGCAGCAGTTTACGAACTTCACCCGACTACTATTCGTGAAAGAGGGTATGGTAATGGAGATTATGTCAGCCTCTCCAGTTTTCAGGTGATTAAAGTGGCACACGAGCAGCGGCAGCTTTCACTCGATTTACCGCCTGATTACGCCGGCGCCTATCGTTTGCACTTGCGCCTGGCCGCCGATGTTGCCGGTTACGAAGTCGGCCAGATAATTGAGAAACCATTGGTGGGGGTAATCAAAAAAACGCGGGCAACACTGTTGCTGGAGCAGGCACAAAAGTTTTTACCAGGGGTAGATGTAACAAGTGCCTTTTTACCTTTGCCCGATGGCGGCCATTTACCTAACCCCCTGCACACCTTGCCAGACATTCTCAAGCTCTCTTTTGATGCCTATGTGTGTCATATTCATGGTGATTTGAACCTGGAGAATATTTTAATTGATGCCGAAAGTCGCACAGCCTATCTGATTGACTTTGCCCAGTCTCGTAAAGACCATATTCTGCGCGACCTGCTCCATTTGGAAATGTCGGTTATTACACGGCGGTTTCCTGAATCGTTAGCCCAATCCGGTTTACCGCCGTCAACGATTTGTGATTTTTACGAACGCCTGCACTGCGCTGTTTTACATCCAGGCCAGGTACCACCTCCACCTGGGTTGGAAAAGCCTTTTGCCATCCTGCAAACAATTCGCCAGGTTGCCCGGCGCTATCTTTTCAAAGCAGATGATTGGCCTGAGTATTTCTACGGCCTGATCATCTATCTGTTAGGGGCATTGCGATACACGGACCTGGATAAGGTGCCATCAGCAAAGGCAGTTGCATTTTGGGGAGCGGCCGTTACCCAAAAATTGTTGGAAACACCACCACCCTGTCCGGAACTGTTTGTAAAACAAACCCAGGAAGATGTGAAACAGCAAGCCGAAAAAAGAGAAAATACCGGTACACGGGCGCAAACAGAGACTCATTTCTACGGTCCAGTTACCGGCCCTATTCACACCGGCAGTGGGGACATCAATATTACTGACGTCCATAAACCAGGAGAAAGCGCATCAGATACCACGCCCAAGGCACGTTATCGGGATACGTTTTCTTCATACGAAATTGGCACACAACGCCTGCTCGCCCAAATGAGACAGAATCATCCTCGTTACCTGGAAGCGTTAGGCTACCAGGACCGATTACGGGACAACATTGACCGTTCTCGTCGTTTTGGTGACACCGGTTCGCGCAAGGCAGACCGTGCTGAAATTGTTGAGCAACTGAATGAATTATCATTATCGGTGACAAGTATTTCATTTAATGAATTGTGCAAGGAAGCAGGCTGATCATAGTGAGGAATGGCGAAAGAGAAATGACGATTTCTACCGACAAATTGCGCCAGATATTGAACGATTATTTCAACGAAAGCGAACTGCAAAATCTTGCCTTTGACCTGGGTGTGGATTATGAAAATTTACCGGGCAAATCAAAAGGAGACAAAGCGAGAGAAATAATCGCCTTTCTGGAGCGGCGAGGGCGTCTCTCCGATCTGATACAGACATGTTGCCGATTGCGTCCCAATGCGCCCTGGGAAGGGAAATTTGACGAACAAGATTTGCAGACCCCCAATACACCCCAAGTTAAGCCAACTTCCCAGGCATCTGGGCGCTACAGAGATAATTTTACCCATTACGAAATTGGGCTTGTCAACTTACTAGATCAAATAGGTCAAGACCATCCTCGTTATGTAGAAGGGCTTGGCTACCAAACTCGGCTTCATGAAAACATCAACTGGGCGCGACGCCACGGTGACTCTGAAATACGCCGTTCAGAACGATCCGAGATTGTTGAGCGGTTGAATGACTTAGCTGTGTCAGTAGTAGGTGTTTCCTTCAACAACTTATGCCAGTGACTCTATAACCATGCTATCAGTTTGTTGCACAGAGCAAATCGGTGAGTCAGACCTTTTTATATGCTTTGTACAAGGGTGGAAATTTAGAGGATGCCATATACTATCTTCAAACCGGGCAGTATCTCTGTGAAAGAAGAATATGTCTATGAAACCAGGGTGTCGGGGGTTCATCAAGTAAACCTTAAAAGAAGGCCCGAAGGGCTTATCGAAGTATTGACCCCATATAATAGCTATAGGCATGTGAGAGATGGCGGGCCGCCCAATAATCATATTACACACGAACTTTTGACAGAACCAATTGGTTATCTTCAGTGTAATCATTACGGCCGTAGCAATCTCAACAGACTTTCCCATCTAAATTGGGAAGAGGATATGCTTACCCTCCAGATGAACCTTAGCCCTACCGACTTTGAAAGACTGAATGCCCATAGGCAAAAACGATTCGATTTGAAGTTGAGACAAAGGTATCAACCAGATGAGCCTAAAGTAGCCCCTATAGTAGTTCAAGCTCACATAGTAGATGAAGACTTTGAGGCTGATGAATCTGACAGAAAAAATCTTATCGAAGACCTACAAAAGCAGGCCGATATGAAGCGTAGTCTAAACATGAGGTTTCGGGTTATCCTTTCCATCCCTCAGCATCCTGGTTTTTTACATCAAACAGAGTCGCCCGAAATCTCTACGATGAGTTTGAAGTGGCCTATTGCCACTCCGCATCATCTGGTCAAATTGCGTGTCGGTAGGGCGTTGCCTGTTTTTTATAACCCAGAGTCTGGTGTCATCGAATGGCACAATATTCCCCTAAAATTTAAGTGGAACGGTGGTCATCAGTTAGCTATTTTCACTACTGATCAAATCACATTGGAAGTAAGTGAACCCATAGAGATTTTTCAAAGATCGGATATACAGGGTCAGGTAACTATCGAGCTAAAAGGTCTCTTATCAGGGTTAGCCTTGGAATATCGTGATCCTGAAAACAAGCGACCCGATGATGTCCTGCTCACCCAACAAACACTCCTGACGAATGAATTCACATTAAACTTAGAGGAGGCGCTGGCAAGTAAACGCTTTGCCCCGCGCCAACATTTACACTTTCCGGGCGTGATACTCGATGAAATGCGAGTCGCTGACGTTATGATGCTGCTTGAAGCAAAAGGGTTTGAGACAATGCGGCTTGAGGATCCAAACGGCATGACCAACGAAGAAAATATCTATACCATAAAAGCCGAAAAGCACGAAGGTCCCAGAAAGTTGGAAATATTCCTGCTGATCGAAGGTGTCAGCACACAGACAAACCGGGAGCGACAGATAAAAGGTCAAACAAAGTTCACCACCCCATTACCAGTTGGCGCAACAAGTATTTATATACAGGGAAAACTGGAAGGTGATAGCAAACGCATCGTGAACATCATCAATGACATTCAAAAACAACTTAAAGAACAATTCCGTCATGTGGGAGCAGCAGAATAGGAGATGAGCAGTGCAAACAGCAATTATCCCGCTGGTTCAAGAGATTGAATGTTATATATGTGGTAGCAAGGATATAAAAAAAGTATGCCATCATTGTGGTAGGGCGATGTGTGCAGTCCATGGGCCATTTACAGCGCCTGCCCGCCGCTTTTATAACCGGATTCGAAATGATGAATATACCGATCTCGATCTTCCTGACCCAGACAAAGCAGAAACGGCCGTTCACTGTGAATACTGCAACCACTACACGGTGACCTATGAACCCGTGTTTGGGGCAATGGCCCTGGTGGGCATCGCCGCCGTCATAGTCAGTTTTGCTTCTTCGCCCATC
The DNA here is from genome assembly GCA_035444285.1 of Chloroflexota bacterium. GTDB lineage: Bacteria > Chloroflexota > Anaerolineae > Promineifilales > Promineifilaceae > CAADGU01. The sequence goes on along the minus strand of DAOMOK010000051.1, from coordinate 9,816 downwards.
TGGTTAACCATCATTCTGACCAGTGTAGGCATAATAACTTTTGTTATAAGTGTATGGTCTATTTTTTTTCAGCGGAATTATCGTTTTCGCAGAATGAAAACCCTCTTCCCCCCGTTGCCGGTTTGGGGGCGATTTCCCGAAATTATATTAACTGAAACTGTTGAAGGGGCCATAGCAGTTAATGCTAATGGCGGATATAAGGCTCATGTTGTGAGGAAAACGGGCAACCTCTGCTTTTCCCTGCAAATGGGGGCATCAGATCTGGAACGCTTAAGCTGCTATCGTCAAAAGTATAAACTTACAAACCTTGTCGAAGTCTCTTTTCATGCAGGGTTTGCCGTATTTTCTGGAACCGGGAGATTGCAGGCAGAAGATGGGAATCAGGTGTCGAAAGAAGTAAACCCCGTGCAGCTTAAGGGGCATACAGTTAATCTTTCATTTCAAAATGACGCCGGTCTTGGCGGGCAATGGAACCACAATCACCCATATAGATTCTCCCTGGATAATCAACACATGTCTGGTTTGCCCGTACAAATCATTCCGACATTAATCAGTGAAGGAGAGGATTGGAGCCTAGGACTTTACATCCAGATTGGCCCTAGAAAAAATGCCATACCTTGTTCCAAACCAATAATAACAGAATTAACATTACAGATACCTGGCGCCTTCGGAAAGGTTGAAAACCTAATGCCTTCCGCCAAAGTGACACATGATGAACAACAGGATTGCCGCATCATCACATGGCATAACGTAGCTCTTGATGAGAGTAAACCTGTGGCCAGTAAAAACCTCTCTGTGAGGTTTGCTAATAGTAAGGAAACAAAACCAATTTTAGATGTATTTGGTCAATTGCGTGTGCAATTTGAGGGATCAATTTCAGGTGTAAACATGGTTGCTCTTTTTTCCCCGATGGGGGGGAGAAGAGGCGAAGAAGTGAACGTTAGCCAAAAGGGTGTAATAGAAGTGAGCTTTGCATTTCCTTTGTCCGCTCTTTGCTTACGTGAGTCTTACGCTGTATCTAGTTCCATTGAGCATCCGACTGCTATTCCAGGGAATGAAATGATTACACGGTTAGTGAATGCGATGAACGATAAAGGTATCTATGTTCAGCGTGTTGTCGAAAATTCTCCACAGATGAATCGGGCAAATGCACACATTATGAATCGTATGTGGGTAGTTGCCGGCCGTCGTTACGAAAAAGCAACTCCAATTGATTTTACAGTTGTGGCTGTTGGGCAAGAACACTATGAAGATACTGATACGCCCAATGATGGTAAAACCCAGTTCAAGATTACTGCACAAGGCAGCACAATAAGAGAGGAAATGCGCACGGATATAGAACGTTTACGAGATAATATTGTGGAAGTTATTCAGGAGACACCGGATCTAGAAGTGGATTTGGTCGAAAGTCTATTATATGCGAATCAATGGTGTGATTTAGTCGGGATCATAAGGAATACAGGAAGAGTTCTTGCTAAAGACATTAGCATTACGGCAGAAGGCATTAAAGTTAGTACAGCCGACATTATTAGTGAATTAAGACCAGGTGAACCAAAACAGTTTACATTGTCAGTGTACTCTGAAAACTATGGCAATGTCCCCGTTACAGTGATTGCTACATGTAGAGACCAATTCGGGCAGTTACCACCGCGCAAAAAACGACAGCAACTGCTTGTCAAGGAAAACCATCCGACTCCAACCATTGGCCAGCAAACCAATTTTTACGGATCGTCTAGTGGGCCTATCCATACAGGTAGCGGTGATATTAGACGCAGTAACAGGTATGGGTGATGTGCCTACTTTTGCACGTTTATTGGAAGATTATCTCAAGCGAAACGGCCGTACCCCAGCCTGGCTTGCCGCACAACTCTCCCTCGATCCGGAAACGGTTGTAAATTGGCTCAGCGGGCGCACTTATCCTGATAACCCCGCTTTGATCAACCAGATCTTTGAGTTACTGTATATTACCGATAGAGCAGATCAGGAAGAAATGCTGCGTCCCCCAACCTTTCCGACCAGATTGGAATCAAATCGCCCTCGCCAGACAAACTTTTATGCTCCGGTATACGGCCCTATCCATACTGGTAGTGGCGACATTAACATTAACCCGCTGTCGCCGGCTGCGTTACAAGAGTGGTTGACGGCCGTTTTCCACTGGTATGAAGCGCCTGAGCATATGCGTTCCAGTTGGGCCGGGCGGTTAATCTGGTTGCTTGGCGTTGTAACAGAACACTTCACACCACAAAGATGGCTCGTCCTCCTGATGGCCATTATTTTATGGACGGCCGTTGCCTGGTTACTCTCCCCGATTTTGCAATGGCCCTTGGACGATCCGCAAACCAGATTGTGGGCTTGTACTAAATATGCCGTTGCCTCACTGGCCATACCCTTTCTTATCGGCAGTATCAGCCAGGCTGACTACCAGCCTGATTTTAAGCTGCAAACCGGTAGAGATCACCTGTTACTCTGGTATCTCAAAGTTACTGGGGCACTTGTGGGCCTCAACGTCTTTGTGGCTATTTTGCTCTTCGTTAGCATAGGAGTCTATTACCTCACGCTAACCACATTGCCAGCCTGGATTTGGTGGCTCCTCCTATTAGTTCCTCTCCTGTTTGCTTATGTTGTTGCCAAGCGCATCCCTGCTGATCGTTACAGAATGTTTAACAACGAGTTACGCGCACATGAGGCTGATCGTCTGTTTTTTGCGACGTTTCTCCTGTTTGGCCCCTGCCTGGCTGCCTTTGTTTACCTGTTTTATAACTTTCTGGCAGAGAGAATAACCGGACTCGTCTTATTGCTATGTCTGCTCGGTCTCACCCTTTGGGAACAAAGGCGACAAACCCCCAAGATTTTAGGTGACCTCTGGATCATTTTAATCACCGGCCTCTTTTTACCCCTCACTGCCTTCCTTTTGTATCGATTCTTTTCCGATCAATTTGATATGGCTACACTGTCTACTGCTGAAGATGTGTTAGCTACTTTGCTACTTCTTTCCTACATTGTTGGGACGATTACCTTATGGATGACATTATTGGTCAAAAACAAGCCCGTTCTTACTCTAAAGGGCGCAATCGGTTTCCTGTTAATAGTGGTCATTCTGATGGCCAGTCTGCAACAAAACCTTATGTTCGGACGAGGATTAACCTTGAGCATCCTTATATTATGGGGCATCTGGGGCCGAAAGTGGTTTCGCAAATACCTGCATGTTCATCTCAGCTTCCCTCTGATGCTGATTAGTATGGGATTGTCCTTTTACATGGCCGGGCAAACGGCCGTTCCCTTATGGCTCAACCTGTTGGGCTTCGTCATGATTACACTTGCCTTGATATACTGGGCATCTCGCCCTTCTAGTTTGTGATGTCTGAAAAGGCCAAGTTTAGCAAAAATAAGACAAGCGATGCCAACCAGTTAGTGACTCAAGTAAAAGTGGTTAATCGTGCTGAATGCTTGCCATTATCACGGCCGTTCACCTACCCAACTTTCCAAGAGACGCAGCAGTGTATGGTATAAGTTTTCGCTGGGAGTAAAGACAATACATCTGCGCCCAGAGAGGTATCCAAGCCCGTCGCTCCCGACGGCCTATAGTAAAAACTACAGGGACAAAAGCTCTCAAATCTACTTGAGGGCTTTTTGTTTTTATGGGAAGCTGCCATTGCGTATTGCGGGTTTGATTCGCATGGAAAACCAGGTTGCCTTTAACCACTTAATTTCTTCTTTCTCAAATCTGGTATGATTGGCTCACTACCTTTGTGAGTGAGTCTATGCAATTTATTATTCCACCTTCACTAACCAAAAAACACGAGCAAGCCTTAACTGCCTACTTGACCGATAGACGCAAATTAACTACGGCCGTCTGGCAAAACCTTTACGAAGCCATAGACATTCTCGATGAAGCGCAGGTCATTATTGGTCATTCAAAGCAAACTTTTCGTCAATTGTATGACGTGTATGTGGCTCAACCATTCGCCAGTCCATACATTGACCAATTACTGACAACCAAAGATGTCGCCAAAGAAGGCTCAATGCTAGCGGCCGTCTTTGCCCGACAGATTGGTCCCTCCCTACAAAAAGCGGATTTGGTGCGACGCGACACACCGCAAAGTTGGCTGCTCCTGGTCTATTGTCTGTATTGGTGGCAGAGTTTTGCCCGTGGTTATTCTTTTGAAGTGGAAATCATGCGCGATTTGACCAGTAGTGGTATCCAATTCCAGATGCACGACATTCGTCATCGAAGCGAGCGCTACTCGCCAGCCGATTTGATTGTGTCGAATTTGATGGGCGACATCAAGACCTCCATCTACTTTTTGCAACAGCAAGTAAGGGGCGAATTGTCCAACGATTTTTACATTACACGCCTGTTTGACAAAGGACATGAACGAATACTGGTCGTCTTTCAAAAGCCGTTTGCTTGGGAATTCATCGGTGGCGGTACGGCCGTTCCGAGTACTTTAGAGAATGTCCTGTCTCTTTTGCCCAGACCCGTTCAGATTGCGCAACATGGTATAATCTTGGTGGTGATAGATTACGAATCGTGGAAACAATTAGTTCGTCGTAAACAAGCAGGAGCAGAACATGTCTGAAAAAAGCCTAACCGAATTAAGTTATGACGAATTCCAATCACTTGTTGATGGATATATTGACCATTCCTCGCAAGAAAGTGGTGAAATGTCAGCTCCCACCTTTTTTGAACTACTCTTTGAACGGATGACAGAAAGAGCAACGCAAACCATTGAATTGGAAGGCGAGATTATTGGGAATCAACTGATTTTGCGGTTACCAGCAGACATAGAAACGGCCGTGCAAGTGCAGGACAATGAAATTGTGGTTGGCGATCAGCGGATTGTGGTCAAGCTCAAAAATTATCCTGTCTACCCTACGGCTGGTTGAACGGCCGTCATCAGATACTGCTGGATAACATGCTTGGGCAACAAAACAACGACTAATTTTATACATGTGAGCGAACCAAACCCGTCGTCCCCGTCCCATAGTGTTTAAGTATAGGACACAAAGGCTCTCAAATGATTTGAGGGCTTTTGTGCTTTTTTTAATCTAAGAGCGATTTCCTTCAGATTCGCGTCAGAACAAAAGCCCTTGTGGCAAAGTAAGCATCCTAAATTTGGGTTTCGAGTTCCGTGAACCCAATCGTAGGCGGGAGTAGTCTAGAAATCGGCGGCGAATTTTACGACCGTATTTTGTCCAGACGGCGATGAGAAGGCAAACAAGAAAGAAAACGAGGAGTTCGAGGGAAGTTGGATTTAACCTTCATGAGCTATTCCGATAAGAGTGGAAATTGAAAGCCAAGATTTTACCGAAATAGCCGAAACTCTTTCACTGAAATTGCTCAAAATTGAATAGTGACGATTTATCCATCATGTTGCAGAGTACCACCCTAAATTTTCTATGGATTGTTTTGCTCTACAAGATAAGATGTGTTTACCCAGCCAAAAATGCCCTCGTAAAAGATAGGTACCCACCAAGAATCACCAATTGTAATACCCTCACCTGTAACTTGGACATCTGTACCATTATAAGGAATTGTTCCAAGGATTAGATAATTTGCACCTGGCCCTGAGCGGACATTTAATACATCGTCACTTTGTACATTGACAACGCGATAAGAGACTGATCCTAGTGAATCAACCCCTGTTTGGTTGGGAAATTCTGTATTTCTTTGAACGCCAAATTGAATGCTATAAAGAGGGGGGCCATCGCTTGGATCGTAAATCCATAGACTCTCTGTTTCAAATGGTTCACTTCTAATGATCTCAGGAATTAATAAAGAATATAAGCCCGGTGGAAGATCATTTGGCCAGTCCAATTCTTCCACAGCATTGCCTTCGCTATTCACTTCAATCTCGAAAGACTTTTTTAGAGTGGAGTTGTTAGTATCGGTGGAACTGGATACTAGAAGATCTGTCACACTGAATGGGTCTTGATAAAGGAGTATTTTCACAGTATGGTTCGATGGAAAACCAGTCAAGACGAACGTAAGCTTTGCTTGATCTGTAAGCAGCAAGGGGTGAATCTCATCCGATCCAAACTTGACGCCGAAGTTAGGGGCTTCACTCTCATAAACCTTGAATGGTAGGGAAACCGTACCAGATGAACTACTTGCTATTAGTACAAAATCCCCAGCACCTAAAGTTGGTGAGGCAATCCAGGAAAAACGAGCTCCAGGGAATTCTTCGCGAATTGAACCGGTGGCTTTATCAATCAGGGTTATTTGATCGACTGTGATAGAGTATTGTTCATTACCGTGAGGGCCCCTAACAAGAAAATCCACCGTTTCACCCATTTGAAAGCCTCGGACAACAAAATAGACCATGTCACCAAATTCAAGCTTTTCTTTACAAGAGGAGTATTTTGTGCCCCAAAAAGGAGCTTCTTGATATTGATCTTTGGTGCTGAATACCCCCGTGAGGGCAACGTAGAGAGAGCCATTCTGTGCTTCAAGGCATTTTTCGGATAGCCCATAATGATAGAAATCTGATGCCCCACCAGTACTATAACTCAACTCTATCGCTTCTTCAGGAGAAAGATCTCTTGTCAATGAAAGATTATTAGATGGAGTTGGCGTTACAAGTGTTCCTTGTAGTGTGTCGGTGGGTGAGTCTGACGAGCTTTCATTTTGTATACCATTACTCATACTACTTCCAGTGGAAGCGTCTGCAGTAGTTTCCAGTGGGGAAAAAGGTGGCCATGTCGGATTGTCGTCCTCGGAAGAGGAGTTAACGTCTGAAGAGGGTAAAGGTGGACTGTTTACAGACTCAATATTTGAGCTACCCGAATTACTTGATGAGGCACTGGAAAACCCTATTTCATTGCTATTATCGCTTTCATAGATGTCTCCCTCACAAGCAACTAATGACAGTATGAGAAGCGAAGCGAACAAGCAAAGAGTTTTCTGTCGATTGTGGCAAAAGGTGAGCGTCATAAGTCTGCTTCCTAAGTGAAATGAGATCTCCTTAGCTCTACTCAGTCAGGCCATTTTTCAATTCACTCACTCTGTTTTGAAATAATTTTTGTCTATCAGGATAATCAAATAATAAAGCTACAGCGGCTTCGTACTCAGTTACGGCCTTTTCATTGTCACCCAAGCGACTATATAAAAGACCTAAACGGGCATGAGCCTCACCCGCCAAATCTCGCACATACGGATTCTTACCATCCCCATAGTCTGCAATAACCGCTTCAAATTCAGCGATAACCTGGTCCACAGAAATGGTCTTTTCAACGAGGCTCAGTATTAAATAACTCTGTCCGAGACCGAAATGTACCTTTGTGTCTACATCAGAAAGGGCTGGTTTGTTAGCCGCTGTCAATGCCCCTAGATAAAAAATGACCGCCTGATTGAGTCCCTCCAAATCAACTTGATTGCCATCACCTACTGCTTGAAGATAAGCTATACTGCCCTTGCCAACTAGCGCTCGAGCATATTGTTTGTCTATTTGCAACGCACGATCGTAATAAGACTCAGAGGCTAATAACAAATCGTATATTTCCTGCTCTGCTGATTCACCACTATATTCCGCCGTGATTTGTCTCAGTTCTTGTGCCTGTTTTCCCAGGGTATTGCCTATGAGTAAAAAAACAACCTCTGCCCCGACATCTTCAGAAATGAGGGTGTTCTCTTCAATAGCCATAAAGTTCTCAAGAGCACGACCATAGTCACTGATAGAGTAATAGGTTAGGCCAATCGCTAAATGGGTAAGGACTTCAGTGCGAGGTGTAAGCCTGTCACCAGCTGCAAGGCGTAGTGCTTGACTGTCGTTGCCTGGGATTGTGAATATTTGACCTAATTTGTGTTGGCCAAGAATTTCGACAGCATCTTTGAAACTTTTGGAGGAGATATAAAACTCGGGAATAACTTGCCAGCTTGAGTCTGAAGCATTTACAACCCCATAAACAACGATATCAGCGTTAATTTCTTCAGCCAGCTGGGCAGCTTCTTCAGCACGCTTTTCTGGAGTATTACCAATAATTGCACGAACAGGGGTAATGCGAGGTTCCGTAGGTCCCCATACTTGAATGATAGGGGAGTTAAGATCTTCAAAATTCTGATGTAAACGGCCGTAAATACTGTTAGCAACGTCTTCTCCCGACTCTGCTCCTGCTTCGCCATTAACATAGAAGGGTGCTACAGCGATATTAAAGTCACCGGTCATACGGCCTGGTCCTACTTCACGCAAACTCAAATAAAGCCCTAGAGAAACGATCAACAAAATGACAATAACGCTTCCGAAGCCGATTCGTTGATCTCGACCTACACGAATAAGTATTTTTTCAGTCAGCGACCTTGTTGCTTTTTCGAAATCTTCTAGTTCTGTATAAGCTGCTACCAATGCCTCTGGAGAAATATTGAACTCTGCTTGGGCAAATAAACCTGGGCGTGACAACCGTAAGGCTGCTAATAATTTCTCATATGATCGTTGGTGTCCTAGATGTAGTACTAACTCTCGTGCTTTAGAGGTTCGAGTGCGTCCACCCAGATTCTCGAATTCCACCTCCAATTCCAAGCACAAAACACTTAATTCATCCAGACTATAATAATTAGTGAGGAACTCATGAAGTTTAGTTAGATATGTGGTCATGATCCTAAAGTGAGGACCTTAGCTTATCTGGCAGGAAATCGACGGCCGAGTTAACGTAATATACCAGAGATAAGCGAATTTATACTTGTGGATGAATGATTCAGGCATCGTATATTCGACCCTATTCGGGGATACCTGTGGGTGTCTTGCGAAATACAACTAAACAATGCCTCCAAAGCATATTCTTAACTATCTATTATAAGGTAAGCAGTGGCCAACAGTACTAATAAGCCCCTTGTTGTATAGTTTCTTGGAGGCTTACAATCATCATTTATCTTGTTTCTACTCTTCCTAAATCATGATAGGAACAATTTGGTATTTATGGTTGACACGAGCCGAGCCGGTCCTGCCAGAGCCACCCCCGCAATCCAATTGCGTCTACGCTTACCTCCCACCACCAACCCGAGGCATCAATATCTTGCCGGATGCGGCCCCAAGTTGGACCAGATATGATTTGTACTACTTCATTAGGCGCAATAGTGCTTACCATATGGCCAGTGATCACAGAAGGCTCGCTCCAAAGACGTGCGTTGTCCATCACGTTTGTATTCTCGTTTGCCATAAGATGGCAAGCTTCAACGCCTGTTTCACTTACGGGCCAAAGGATGGGAAGTGATGTTGGTTGAGCAATGATACTTCCCCGCTTTGGCCAAACAAACGAGGTGATGAAGGAAAAGAAGGAAATACTTCCCCAGATAAAGAACCTATTGCAGCATACCACTGAACTTGTACCTGAGGTTCAATGATAAGCAGACCTTCTGCATCTGTCTCAAATTCCTGTGTTGCCTGTAAAATGTATTGAGTTTTTCCACTATTAGCGTCACGCACCCCTGATTTGTATGCATAGATCGTTACTTTTTCATTAGGTTGAAAGTTGAAAAGAATGAGACGGCCGTCATCCTCCCAATATAAACGGCTCGAGCTTGGATACCTCACCTCACTTTCTTCTATTAATACATGATCTGTTCCTTCCAGTACAATTCTGTAGATTCCAGGAACGTCTTGAAGTACATTTGTTTTATATTCATATTGCAGCCCTGCTTGGGGTGTTGCTGCTATTAGCGTTTCTTCAATGATCTTACCATTAGGCATCATAAGCTTCATTTCGGCTGGAACATTGGCTGGCCAGCCGCAAACTGCAAATCTGATAGGCTCGTGTAGCTCTACTAAATCTGTCACCTTGTTTTTGATCAAACAGAGGGCATTTCTATTCTGAATTTACATA
>DAOMOK010000050.1:0-18105 GCA_035444285.1 Chloroflexota bacterium | reverse complement strand
AGTGTTGTGGCCGTGTCTATGTCCAATTTCTGTTCTGATCCTAGTCAAACCCCTAGGCAGGGGCGTGAGCTTTCCTTCTCGCTGGAGACGGCGGAGCCACCATTTGACATTGTAAGTCGTGCCCGCCATCTTCAACTGGTAATCAACTTTGGCTGTGCCCCGAAAACGAGCGCGGCGTGCGCCATGAAACAAGACAAGATGAGCGATGACCAGTTCGATACGCGGCCGTTTCTTCATCTGCTGGCGAAAAGCCTCTGTTTGGCTCAAAGCCAACAACGCCAGCAGAAAAGGCATATGGTCACTGACAAAAAAGTTACGCGGGGTAGTGGGGGTATCCATTGTCCCGCGACATTGCTGTAACAGGGGACAAGCCAAACATTGCGCGGCGATGAAACGGAAGTTGTGCCCAACCCCGCTGCCAGAACGAGATTTGCGGTGGGAGGTACGGCCGCGGGGACAGGTGAGGCAGAGGCCATCGTCACTGAGATGACAATTACGAGCGGTGAAGGTGTCATTCTTTTTGGTGTCGGGCATGGGGTGAGCCAGGAGTTGGGTCTGGCCATCGGAGACCTCATGCACCAGGGCCGCCGTTTTGCCGGTACCGGCAATCTGGTCAAAGGAAAAGGTGGTGGGCAGAAGGTCGTGGAGTTGTTTTTGGGCCAACAACCTGAGAAGTAGACAGCAGGCAGGTGGCTAACCATGCCAGAAAAGCTCACCTGAACTTAGAATGTCTGCCTTACTTTTGGTTGCCCCGTCCTCAAACGTACAGTTTTGTCCTTTTGCTACAAAAACGCCTACCAGTCATCTTGGGGAATAAGACTTTTGTTTTCTGAAACCATTCTTGCGAACCCTTATTGATTTTAAGAAGTAACATAAGTATAATACTATAATTACTTCCTATTATCAAAGAGAAACCATGCCTTTTGTTTCCCGCGAAATGGAACTGACGCTGCTGGATGATTTATACCACCGTGCTGGCGCTCAATTTCTCATCCTTTACGGCCGTCGTCGCATTGGCAAAACAGCGCTCATCACGCAGTGGGGTGGGGGCGTTGACGCCCCTTATCTATATTGGATGGCTTCCCAAACGTCAGCGACAAATCAGCTACGCAACTTTTCCCAGGCGTTGTTTCAATTCGTGAACCCGGATACGGCCGTTACGCCTACCTTCAGCTACCCATCATGGGATGCGGCCTTTGCGGAAGTCGCCAGGCTGGCCGCCGACAGGCGGGTCGTGATTGTGCTGGATGAATTCACCTATGTCATGCAAGCAGATGGCGAGGTACCCAGCCTGATCCAAAAAGCGTGGGACCATCACCTCAAAGAAAGCCAGGTGTTTCTCATTCTCATGGGCTCGCTGGCTGGCATCATTCAACGGGCCGCCCTGGATTATCAATCTCCGCTTTACGGTCGGGCCACGGCACGGCTCAAGCTGCAGCCGCTTTCCTTTGGTGCGCTGGCCGATATGCTGCCCAATTACACCAGTGAACAACGCGTGGCCGTATATACCATCACCGGTGGCGTCCCGGCCTACATTGAACTATTCGATGACGGTCTCAATATCCTACAAAACTTGCAGCAACGGATCGTTACCCCGGCCAATGTGATGCTCTCCGATGCCGTCTTCCTATTACACGAGCAACTGGATGATCCCCGCAACTATGTTGCCGTGCTGGAGGCCATTGCCTCCGGGTTCCATCGTCTGACAGAAATCGCCACGATGGGGGGCATTGACCGCTCCAACATCACCAAATACCTGGCCGTGTTACGGGAATTGGGCTATGTGGAGCGATTGGTACCCGCAACCGTGCGCCGACCGGAAAAAAGTCGCCAGGGTCGGTATGTGATCACCGACCCATACTTACGGTTCTACTATCGTTTTTTGGCGCCACACCGCAGCGCCATTGAGCAGGGGCGCGTCAAGCAGGCCACCAGTTTGCTGTACGACCATCTGCTGGATTTCGTTGGAACCCACACATTTGAGGAGCTATGCCGGGAATGGGTCAATATCAAAGCCGAATTGGAAGAATTTCCCTTTTTACCTGAACTGACCGGCAGCTTTTGGTCCAAACAGGCTCAGGTGGATGTATTGGCCATCAACTGGCGTACGAAGGATATTTTGATGGGCGAATGCAAATGGGGCCAAAAGCCGGTCGGCAGCGAAGTCATCCAAACCCTGGTAGATAAAATTGATAAAGTTTTACCAGGTCAGGGGACATGGCAGGTACATTTAGCCTTTTTTGCCCGCAGCGGCTTCACACCAATAGCCAAGGCATTGGCCCAGGAACACCAGGCACACTTGGTGACGCTGGCTCAGATGGAGTCCGATATGCAGCGTTGGCTGAAAACGCAAGAAGGTAGCTAACCAAAGCGAATCTTCAGCAATAAAAGGATGCCTCACCAAGTAAAGCAGCCTTTTTTCTTTTCGCAGTTAGCTTACGAGAAATATGGTTATGCTTTGCCAGCAGCTTCTTTCAGAGCCCGCTCTAAGAGGTCGTTAATTCGTAAAGCGGTGGCCCATGTTTGCAAATGATCGAGGTCCAACTGGTCGCCACGCAACTGGAGAATGCCTTGAATGTCGCGCCACTGTTGCTCGGAGACTTCACCCCCCAAACGATACCATTCCAATTTGGCCAGGATCGTATCTTCCGCGCTGGCAAAATAAGCTTTGCGAGCCGTTTCCTTGTCAATGACGCGCTCGATACGACGATTGAGCTGTTCCCCGTCAAACGGCCGTGCCTTGGGAATAAATATATCCACCTTGAACAGGGTTTCCAGGTGAATGAGATTGAAGCTGGTGCGTCGCTGAATGGCATTATGGATCATCTGTTCATCAGCATAAAAAGCGTTGTCCAGCGCTTTTACAAATGGCACTACCTGATCCATCTGCAGATCCGCTACCAGGTCAACATCTTGTGTGGTACGGACACGGCCGTAAGCGGTGCTGGCGAAAGAGCCGCCAATGAGATAGCGAATATCCAGTTTTTCCAGAACGTCAATGACCAGAAGGGTCACAAAAACAGGCTCGCTGGGCATAAACAACTGACTCCAAACAGATTTAGGTCATAAGGGAACTATAGACTTGTCGGGCTAGCTCTGGGCCTAACAATAAATCGGCCAGGCGGCGCTTCAATTCGGCTTCTGTCGCCGCCGGATATTGTTCTCGCAACCCCTCAAAAGCCAGGCTACGGGCCGTGCGGTTGAGTTCGCCCATCATCTCTAACTTGCGCCATACAGGCGTCTGTTGGAGCAGTTGAACCAGCACTTTTTCGGTTTCGGGATGCGTATCTGAAATCATGGTTGTGGATTTTAGTTTGAATAACTTGCTGAATTGTTGTCCAGTATAGCATTTTCCCGTTGTGTATCCTAGTCGAAACAACAGGCGGTCAATGGCGTTTTTGTAGCAAAAGGACGAAAACCTACGCTAAGCAAGGCTTTCATCCGTTTCTTGTTGAATTTGACCGCCCGCAGCCTGGCTCGACCTGACTATCAAAAGGTGCAAAGCTCAACAAATATTCGTTTTTGCCTTTTTGGAGTCGACGAGTGAAGATAGTTATACGGCCGTCATCGCCAAAAAAGCATAGATAGCTGCATCAATCAACAAATGCATCAGGATTGGCAGCGCGATCCCTTTGGTTTCCAGCATCGCTTTGCCTAAAAGCAGGCCAAGTAGACCGGACATAACCGCCCCCATTACTCCGGAGGGAATACCGCCGTAATAGTGACCCAGCCCAAACCAGACGGCCGTTAACCACACCGCCTGTTTTTCCCCAATCACCAGCCACAGCTGCGACAAAGGTCCGGCCCGAAACGCCATCTCTTCGCCAAACGCATTCATCAGCGCAAAGAGCAGAACAAAGGGAGACAGCAGGATAAGCTGCTGCCAGTCCAGGTAAAGCCCGGCGTTCATTTGCGTCAAACCCCAACCAAACAGCAGCGCCAGGCTCAGCGCCACCAATGGCCCGACCACGCCCCAGGCCAGCGGCTGCGTTCGCCCCGGCAGCCGCAGACCCGTCGCGGCCTGCCAATTACCCTTTACCAGGAAAATCTGGCGTCGCGATTGCCCCAGGAAAAACAGGACGGCCGTTACCAACAAAGCGATCAGAACCACACCCAATCGTTCACCGAAAAAGCGAATGGCCCAGGCTGTCTCCGTGCCGCCAAACCAGGATTGCCAGGCAGTTGTGTCTACAAGGCGATTGACGAGGACGGTCGCGCCATAAACGGCCGTCATCACCACGAAAAAACCACGTAACGGCCGTAACGCCAACCAGCCGAACGTACTCCCAATCAGGATGAGGCCCATCCCCAACCATAACCACAGAATCTGTTTCCCCAAATCAATGCCCAAAATTTCCAGGGCGATGATTTGCGGCAGGCGGCTGAGAAGCAGCATACCCAACCAGGCCATCAATAGGGTCGTTGGATTTTTATACGCAGCAGCGCCTTTTTCCCCAAGTAATACAGTGCGATTTGTCATTTGTCCCTTTCCCTCGGGTTACCAGGAAAATATTCGCGTTCCCGGAAATGAATGATGTCATGCGGTCAATTGCTTCGGACTAATTCCACCATTTCCAGAACTGCCTGAGCGGTGTGCCGGGCGTGCTCCTGGTTATGTACCAGTGAGAGATGGTCGGCACCTTCAACAAAGTACTGACGGCCGTTAACCGAAAGTCCTGTTATTTCATCTTGCATGGTGCGCATCTCACCGGTCCAGTTTTCGCTGGCTGTACCCAAAACCACGGTCAGCGGCCGGTCCGCCAGATCGCCTGTTTCACGTACCTGGGCCAGAAGCGCCGGAAAAGCGCCGGTAATCGCCCGCACCTGGTCGAGATACTTGGGCGAGGTGTAGTAGGCGTGAAGTTCCTGCTGCTGCTGCTGGGGCAGAGCCGCATCAACCGGTGCGAAGCTGACCAGTCGGAAGAAGCCAAAGCGAGACAAAAACTGCCCTACGGCGATCTGTCCTTCATCAGGCGCATTTGGCATGGTTTCTGCAAGTCCCAGGCGAGCCCGGTTATCGGGGTGGAAGGGTTCAATCAGCACCAGGCCGGCTACTTCGCCGGCGTACTCATCGGCAAAGGCGCGGGCATACAGGCCGCCAAAGGAATGGCCCACCAGAATGTAAGGCGCTTCAATGCCTGCGGTTTGCAGCAGGGTGTGGAGCGCAGCCGTGTTCTGTACTGCATCCGGAGCCGAGGGACTGAGATCACTCCAGCCCAGGCCTGCCCGGTCATAGGCACAGACGCGCGTCGTGTGGGCTACTTCCGGCTGTATCCAGACCCAATCGGACACCGTGTCAATCGAGGCTTCGTCCAGAAGCACCGTCGGGCTGCCCTCACCCTGGCAGTAGATGTGGAGCTGGTAGCCGCCGACGTCCACTAACTGGCCCGGCGGTGGATAATTGCGCCTGTCTACCCGGGCAGCCACTGCTTGATAGCTGGCCCCTATCATGGCCAGAGCGACCAGGACAAGGATAACGGCAACAAGTCCGCGTGTGAACCAATGCTGCCATTGCGTTTTACGACGTGACGGTTGATTTTCCAATTTTGTAATAGTGTTCATTTTTGTAGACATTTTGTTTTTCCTTACCAGGCTGGCTGTTTACGGTATCCCGCATCATTTCTTACCAGGAAATAACTCGCCAGGTGTAACAAAATCAAAAGGCCGTGAATGCTGGTTACCACAATCTCTGGCCCAACAATGCCATATTCAACAGCTCCATCCCAATACAATAGATTGCTACCCCCCAGCAAAACATGGATGCTCACACATATGAGGTGCCAGGCGGGGCGCATATCGGGCACAGCAAAGATGAGAACTACCAGGCCAAATAAAAATGCTAATCCATGCGCCTCCTGCATGCCGACAGCAAGCACGTTGCCATGCAATATTTCACCCATAAGGCCAGCGCCGGTGCGAAAACCCACGTAATCAAGAACCATAAAGACACCGCCCATGAGTAACAGGAAAGCTGCATTTATGCGGAATAACGTTTTGCGGAAATTGAAAAACCTGTTCATAACATTTCTCTCTATCTCGTAACAGGGCAGCTTAAAATTCTTCACGGGCGAAGCGCCAGAGGGCAACGGCCGTAAACAGCGCAATCCAGCAGCCGGTAGCCACGAGCGGTATCGGCCAGATGTCCGGCAGCGGCATTTGCAGGGTGATACCGGCACTGATGTCAGGCAAGTACCAGGGCGTGAATATCATGATCGCCTGGGGGATAAAGCCTTTGAGCAGCAAACCGGTCATGATGAGGGCAATGCCAATCCCGGCAATGGGGCCACGCGAATTAAAAAGTGTACCGAGCATCAGGGTCAGCATCAGGTAAAAAAGTTGGGCCAGCGCCCACACAGCCAACCCGGCCAGAAATGGCGTCAGGGCCAGCGGCGCGGGGACCACCAGTCGCGTCACGATCACAAAAATGATGGATGGTACGATGATGGCCGTCGTCCAAAAGCCAATCGTGTAAGACAGGGCTTTAGTCAGGACAAAAGCGGCGCGGGAAGCGGGTTTGGACATAACCCAAGCCGCTGTGCCCAACTGCTTTTCGCCAACAATGGCGCCTTGAACGACGATGACGGTACCCATCCCCACCGCGCCCACGGCCAGGGGCAAAAAGGTTTGCACCACTTCTTGCAGCAGTTCTATCGGCGAAAGTGTTTCTGTGAGGGCGACGGTGGTGGAAATGCCGTTCAAAATCAGCACCCAGATGAGGATTTGCACCCACCAGGTTCGGGTACACCACCATTGGCCCAATTCTTTGCGCAGCAGGTTGCTGAAGCCACCGCGCCAGCCGTTAGCCGCTATGGGCTGCAACGGCCGTTCTTCTTTCACTTCTTCGGTATGAATGATAGTTGTCATTGTTTGGGTCCTCCATCGACCATTTGCAGGAAGATTTCTTCCAGATTGTATTTTTTGCGACCAAAGGTGGTAACGGTCGTATCTTCATCGGCCAGCACCAGTCGCAGCAGCTGATTTTCGGCCGCGCTTTCATCGGTGACGTTGATTTGCAGGGTTGTTTCTTTGTGATTGGCTTGGTGGGAAACGGCCGTTACCCACGGTTCGGCCAACAAAGTTTGTTGGGCCGCTTGACCATCACCGCGCACCGTGAGCGTGTAAGCCACGCCGCTGCCACCGGCCAAAAGCTGCTCGATGGGCGCCTGGGCAATGAGCTGGCCAAGATTCAAAATGGCCACGCTGTCGCTCACCCGCTGCACGTCATCCAAAATGTGGGTGGAGTAAAAGATGGTGGTGTGTTTGCGCAGCCGCTCCATTACCTCCAGCACGTCGCGCCGCCCCTGCGGGTCCAGCGCCGCCGCCGGTTCATCCAGAATCAGCAAGTCCGGGTAATTCACCTGTGCCTGGGCGATGCCCAATCGCTGCCGCTCGCCGCCGGAAAAACCTTTGATAGGCCGGTCGGCCTTGTCCTGTAGTCCCACCAGTGCCAGCGTTTCTTCAATGCGGGCTTCGATGGCCTCTTTGGGGCCACTGTAGAAAAAGCGAGCCGCAAAGCGCATCGTTTCGCGGGCGGTCATGTGGGCGTAGTAGCGCGGGTCTTGGGCCAGGTAGCCCACCCGCTGCCGGATGTCCACACTGTCCTTTACGCTGTCCAGGCCAAAGAGCGTGGCGCATCCGCCAGTAGGTTGAATAAGTCCCAGCAGCAGCTTGATGGCTGTGCTTTTGCCAGCGCCATTTGGCCCCAAAAAGCCAAAGATGGAATGCCGTTTTACCTGTAGATTGAGCCCTTGTAAGGCGTTGACGCCTTTGTATTGCTTGCTCAGCCCTTTGGTTTGAATCACTGTTTGTTCATTACTCATGTTCCAATCTCCAATTTGCTGAGGGTAGGTATTTCAGCCCTCAGTCTAAATATTTGTGCCAGGACTACGAAGCGACAACCACAGCCAATACAGGCTTTGATGAGCGACGCAGGATAGTGATGCCGATGATGGCTAATGGCACTAGCAACAGGCTTTGCCACAGCCAGGCTGAGGGATTTGTGCCGTCAGATGAATTGGCCATAAGATTCAGAAAGGCAGCCATATTTGCCAGACCGTGGAAAAACGCTGCGGGATAAATGCTACGGCCGTTCAACACCAAAGCGCTCAGAAAAATGCCCAAGAAAAACGCCCCCACCATTTGCAGAAGTACAACCGGCAGTGGATTTCCGCCCAAAAAATTTAGGATGTGCATGCTCATAAAGAAGAGGGAGGAAATCAGAACAGTCCGAGTAAGGCCGCGCGGCGTGCTGCCCAGGGAGCGAACAAAGGCGTGCAGGATCAGGCCTCGGAACACCACTTCTTCCAAAAAGGCATGGACCATGAAAAACAGAGCCACCAGGCTAAATGGCGCCGGTCCAGAAAAATGATAGTCAAAATTACCGGTCAGGGCGTAGGCCGAAGCTGCTATGCTGTAAGCCAACAGCATTAAGGTAATTAGCCACGTTATTCCTCTCCCTGGTCGGGTAAATCCCGCTGCGCGCAGCCAGCCCAGCCGGGCAATCACTGCCAGCAGAATCGCGATTGAAATTACTCTGGCAAGTGTGGCACCGCTATACCAGCCCGATGACTCAGCCGACCATCTGTTCGCCACCACCGCAGAAATGAATACGATGACGATGAACACAAGGGTGGTGACAAAGCCAAAACCAACAGGTGATTCAGTTGCCAATTGCTTAATTCGGTTCATTTCTAGCCCTTCAAACCAGTCTGACCATTTTTGGTCAAAATGTCCTTCAATGCGTAAGTTGAGCGACATGACTGACTCGCTGTAAACCTGCACCGGCCAGGGGCAAACGGTGTCTGTCCCCGGCCAATGTTTCCATTAATTGACTGCCAATTGTGATTCGGCCATACCAGCTTCGCTCTGGATTTCTTGTTTGCGGGACAAATCTTTCCCGGTTACCAGGAGGAGGATGACGGCCGTTGCCACATAAGCAGCCACCAGCCAATAATTGTGCATAACCGCGTCTGCCTCGGTGAACAGGGGTTTGAAGAGATACACCTGAAAGTCAACCGACGTATGGAAGATCATGGCCAGCAAGACGCTGCCATTGGTGTTATTAAACAGCCAGGTGTTCAAGACGGCCCCGGCCAGGATGACAAGGAAAACGATAGGCGGCTGGGCGCCGGTGATGAAGAGCGGAAGATGCCAGATAGCATGGAATACACCCAGGATGAGGCTGGCGGTTAGGGCGGAACGGCCGTTCAACAATCGAGGTAAAGCAAAACCGCGAAAACCCGGTTCCTCACCCAACGAGATAACAAAGACGACGATGATCATTTCAAAGAGGATGTCACCCCAGACCCATTCGGGATTGACGATTGTTTTTGCGCCGGAAGCAAGGGTCAGGCCAAACGCCACCAGCCGGAGAACAAAAGGCAGGAACAGGGCCACGGCGTACCACTTAATGTGGACCCGCCAGCGCACAATGCGGCTGAAATAGGTTTTTAGACCGGAACGGCCGTCAGCGATGCGGGTGACCAGGATGCCGCCCAGAAAAGGGCCTAAAATGAGGAGCTGCCATATACCAGAGCCTGTTTGTAAATACATAAAATAACCAAAGAAAAAAGTTGACCAGGCGATGGCCCAGAAAACTGCCTGGGGATACCGCCTGATGAATGAAGTGATCGAATTCATGTGATTCTCCTTTTGTGCTGTAGACACCAAGTTGTTGATAGACAGCATCATACGGCCGTTAGACGGAAAATCGGGTATACGAAAGAAGTATTAGGGGGGAGTATCTTCTAGAGACTAAAGCAGACCCAACGAGCGCGCCTCAGCCGCTGCCTGGGTGCGGCTGCTGGCATTTAGCTTGCTCATAATGTTGCTGACATGTTTTTTGACGGTAGTCACCGCCAGAATCAATTCATCAGCAATCTCGCGGTTAGAAGCGCCGTTGGCTACCAAACGCAGCACTTCCAACTCGCGGTCGCTTAATGGGTCAAGGAAGGAATCAAGCTGGGGCGTTGGCTGGCTGCCGGGCAAGGGAAAGGCCGCCAGCAGCCGGTTGGTATAAGCGAGGAGGTGATCTTTTGCCTGATCCCGGTAAACAAGCAGTAACAGACGCAGTGGTTCACCTTCGTCCACAAACGAGCGCACAAAGCCTTCCGGCTCGCCCAGGACCAGAGCACGTTCAAGCGAAGCCATCGCCTGGGCTTCATCTTGCAGCCTGGCAGCGATAACTGCCTGGAGCAGCAGCATCTCAATGATCCGCGTCACACGCCCGGCCGCCTCGGCTGGTGGCAGCAGGCGGGCTAACAGCTGCTGCGCCTCAACCAGCCGCCCCTGCGCCATTTGTACCCGCACGAAGGCCATATGCTCATACTCTAAAGCCGGGTTCAGTGAGCCATGCGTTGTGGGTTCAATTTCTCTGGCCCATTGTACGGCCGTTCCCAGATCACCAAACGCCAACAGCAATTTTGCGCGGTAGGCAGCCACTGGAATGGTAATCTGCTTGAGGTTGTATTTTTGAATGACCGACCAGGCATGGTCTAATAGTTCCCGCGCCTTGTTACTCTGACCTTGAGCTTGCTTGACGCGGGCCAGGAGAATATAGCCAAGAATGACAGGGCGCGTTAACGCATATCTCTCTACCTCGGCAATGCCTTGTGTCAATGTTTCCTCTGCGGCTTGCAGTTCGTTTTGTTCATAAAGAATTCGCCCATGCATCACCTTGCACAAGCCCACTGCCGGAACCCGTTCCCAGTCTGATTCTGCCACCCGTTGCAGTATCTTTTCGCACGACGCACCTGCTGCTTGAATCTGCCCCTGGATCATCAATGCCTGGCTCAGATGCGCCCAGGTCATCAATTCAGTTAAGGCGTCACCGGCAGCATGGCTGAGGGATAATGCCTGCTGAAACGATTGTTCAGCAGTGGGAATATCGCCGAGGTCGATGTATTCAGCACAGCCAATCGTAAAGAAGACAAATCCACGTCTGGCCAGGTCGCTTTCAGGCAGTAGGGCTAACGCTTCCTGACCAGTAGCAACTGTAAGTTCACCAGGGTACTCAAGCATCAGGGCGCTAAGTGTGCGCACAAAGGCAATCTGACCCAACAACATGGTTTGTGTGGAGCTATCCAGCGTCGAATCGGAACGAACGATTTTTTCTACAGTGGCTAACCTGCGTTCGGCAATCGTGAATTCGTCAGTGATGACTAACAGCCAGGCGTGGGTCAAGGCAAGGAGTGGATGCGTCTGAAATGTCTCGTCGGGCAGAACGGCTAACCAGCGCAACAATGTAGCTACCTCACCGCGCAGCTGGGCCTGGTCGATATTGGCTTCGATCAACCGCCCTGCATTGGGCCAGTCTTGCCCTTTTAGCGCATATTCTATGGCTTCCGATACCAACTCGTTTTGTTCAAACCATGAGCTGGCCCGGCGATATAATTCAAACGTGCTTGACGGATATACTTTTTGCAAGCGCTGGCGCAGGACTTCAGCAAACAGATGGTGGAAACGATACCAGAGGCGACTGTCATCAAGCGGGATCAGGAATAAGTTGTGGTGCTCAAGATATTCCAACATTTGTTGTCCCGATTCGGTTTGCGTCAGGGCATTACTCAGTGGCCCGCACATTCGTTCCAGAATGCTGGTGAGCAAGAGAAATTCGCGCACGGCATTAGACTGCTGGCTTAAAACTTCTTCGGTCAGATAGTCAATGATAAACCGGTGGCTGCCGGTAAAGGCAGCAATCAAGTCAGCCTGGTCAGTCCGACCTTGCAATGACAAAGCAGCTAACTGCAAACCAACGATCCAGCCTTCTGTACGCTGCTCCAGCGCCGCCATTTCTTCGTTTGACAAGGTCAGGCCCATCATCTGGTTAAAAAAGCGTTGTACTTCGTCCGAGGTGAAGCGTAAATCATTGGCGCGAATCTCGGTGATCTGGCTGTGGGCGCGCCACCGGGACAGGGGTAGTGCCGGATCGATGCGGCTGGTAATGAGCAGATGGAGTTGCGGCGGCAGATGCTCGATCAAAAATGACAGCGCCAGGTGAATGGCTGGCGCTGCGATGACGTGGTAATCGTCGAGTACCAGGACGATAGAGACGTCAATCTGGCTAATCTCGTTGATGAGCAGGGTAAGGATCGTTTCCGGGGGCGCCGGTTGGGGAGATTGGAGGGCTTTTACGGCCGTTTCCCCCAGTCCAGGGACGGCCGTTTGCAGCGCCGCGATCAAATAGGTAAGAAAACGCACCGGATCATTGTCGCTTTCATCGAGTGACAGCCAGGCCGTCACGCCGCCTGAGAACTGTGGGTTTGCGGTTGTCAGGTCAGCCAGCCAGGCGGAAACGAGTGTCGTTTTGCCAAAGCCGGCCGGGGCGCAGACAAGCACGAGCCGGACAGCAAAGCCCAGTGTGCCTATACCCAGGCTTTCATTCAGCCGGTTGATGAGATGCGTGCGGTTGATGAGGGCTGGTCGCAGGGAAGGCTTAAACAGTTTGGTCTGCAACAGCAAATCGGACACAGGGCCATTATAAAGGAAGGTGGTGAGAAAAGAAACGGCCGTTTACGAACCGAATCAGCTTCGATAGCAGCTTGATGGCTGGACCTGGGACGCTAGTGAGGATCAATACCAAGCTGATTATCGTGAAAGTCCTACGGGTTTCTATTTGTATCCTGCTTGAACTGAAGCCGGCGGACAAAAACAAGCATCCAGATCATCAAAGGTATGATGAGTGCGCTGTACCAGACCGGAAAGGCTTTAAGCATTTCTGTGCTCTGTACGATATAAGTTCGCAGGTGAACGGGCACACTGATCGAGAAATAAAATGTTACGAAGCCATACCCAAAACGGTGCCAAGTGCCCCGGTAAACAATATTACGGATATTTGCCCAACATAGGATGGCCGTATACGTCAATGGTATGGCGAGGATCATGTCGAATACGGGGGTGACAATGTGCTCAATCACCAGATCATGTCCCAGAAACAGGATTGACAGGTGAATATAAATTCCCGTGATCAAAACAGCCGACAGCAAAACTCTCAGTCCGTATCCGTTCTGTTTGGATATCAATCTTTTTAACGGGTGATGAGAGGGTTGTGGTACATGATCGATTTGCTGTGAATTCATGAGATTGCTCCTTGTTTGAATGAGGTGGGGATCATAACGGCGTAACCAAATTCACGCCTTGCGCTGCGCTTACTGGTGTAAGTAAAAATGAACCGTGGATCCGTAAAACACGGCGTCGGATCAAATCAGGGTGGGAAAGCGTGGCGGGCAGCGTTACGTTGATGAGATGATTGGCCGACAGCGTCGCCAGCCCCAATATCAGCCAGGTAAAAGTAAAGGCGATTCCCAGAAAGAGAGACAATCCAACTGTTGACAGTTTGTTATCCACTATTCTGCGATCATCTGATTTTGAAGTTAAGGTGTTCATACAATATTCTCCAGCGGTTTAGGCATGATTAGGAAACAAGATCATTTCACGCTCTCTGCTGCCGGATGCATTTGGGCTGGAGGAGCAACGGCCGTTTGCCGCCGCTGCAACAACCAGAGAGCCACAACGGCCGTGGACAGCAAAGTCAACACTCCGCTTTCCCCCACTAGATAAATGGCAACGGGCGAACTCTGCACCGTCAGCGTAGTGAAAACACCCAGAAAAGCATTAAATGCGCCATGCAAAATCGTGGACGGCCAGATACTTTCTGTTTCCAGTCGCAGTACGCCATAAATGACGCCGGCGGCCGTCAACAGCAATAAAAATATAGGAATCGTCAGGAACCGGCTGCCTTCGGCCAGATAAAACGGGGTCAGGTAAATAATTGGCAGATGCCAGATGGCGTGTAAAAAACCAGAAAGGGTGATGGCTCGTTTCGATCCCAAACCCAGCAGCCTGGGCAGCAGGTACCCACGAAAGCCAATTTCTTCGCTCAGAACCAGGAGGATGACAATCACTAGCTCAGGCAGCAGGTTGATGAGCAGGTTGGGCAGTCCGCCGTCGTCTGTGGGCACGACCAGCGTAGCTGCGCCGCTGAGCCAGGCCAGCCCATAACTTACCGCCAGCACCAGCAGTGGCAGCAGCAAAGCCAGCCCCCAGCTGTGCCAGCCCAGACGACGCAAGCCCAAACCGAAACGGCCGTGCTGCCCGTACCCGTCGCGAGTAAAGACAAATAACATCAGCAGAGTGATCAGCAGCGGCGTCATCATATGAGTAATGACAACGATTTCGGCTTCCGGTGCAGCCGCGCGAAAAATCAGGATTTGGGTCACATTTAAGGCCATCACGAGTACATAAAAGAGACCTGCTTTTTTGAGATCAGACAAATTTGAAAACATGTTAATTCTCCTGGCCAACCTCATTTATTGAAATTGGCGATAAGTTTGCCTGCCTGTGCAGGCTGCTTATTCACGACAAAATGCTCAATACCGCACAACCAATCGCAATCCCAACACAAAGTGGGGAATAGAACCAGGTATCATTGCGGGCAAAAGGGGTGTGACGAACTGATTTGAAGAAACCAACCCAGTGAAAGTCGCCAATGGCCCGTAGGGTAAAAATCAGTGCTAATCCGCACAGACCTACTTTGAACAGCCACAGCGGCAGTCCAAACCGCCAAAAACTGACGGCCGTTCCCAACACAATCAAGGCACTGATGAAGAGGCCCAGGGCCACCAAAATTGTTTGGGCCGACGTGGGTACAAAGCTCAATTGGCCATCTTGGCTGGGAATCACGGCTGATGATTGGCCTGTCCCGGCAAGTGCCCAATAAACGTGCAGCAAACCGATGCTTAAAAAGAGCGCTGTCAGTGAAAAGCCCAGGAAATTCATTTCAGTAAATCCTCGCTGTTTTGTTTCCTGACGTCATCGGTAACGGCCGTTTCCACCGTCACCGACAACAATGTCAGACCCAGGTCGCGGATTTTGTTCAACACGCCATGCAGCGCCGCCTGGTCTGGGAGCGGGCCAGTCAAAAGGGTGACGTCATCAGCGATATAGGTAATTGCTAAATCGTCAAACCACTCCGTCCAGGAAAGGTCTAACAAACCGGCAATACGAATCTGATAGTTGGGAAATGGTGTCATAGCTGTCCTGTTTATAAGTCACCGCTTGAGGTGGCAGTCACCTTCAAAGATGACCACAGGATAACAGCGAGATGGGCGTAAGGCGGGTATACGAAAGAAGTATTAGGAGGATGTATCTTTAGAAGATTAGAGCAAACCCAGGGTACGTGCCTCGGCCACCGCCTGGGTGCGGCTGCTGGCATTCAGTTTACTCATTATGTTGCTGACATGTTTTTTGACGGTAGGCACCGCCAGAAATAGTTCATCAGCAATTTCGCGGTTAGAAGCGCCATCGGCCACCAGGCGCAGCACTTCCAGCTCGCGGTCGCTCAAGGGGTCAAGGGAGGGATCAAGCGGTGGGAGCGGCTGGCTGCCAGGCAAAGGGAAGGCCGCTAACAAATGATGAATGTAAGCCAGCACGTCGTCACCTGGTGTATGCGGCTCTGTGTATTGGGCGCGATACTCAACGAGTAATCGCCGCAGCTCGTCACCCTCATCCACAAAAGGGCGGATAAAACCTTCTGGCCCGGCCAGCATAACAGCCCGTTCGAGAGTCGTCAGCGCCTCGTTCTTCTGATCGGCCTGGGACAAAACCTTCGCTTTTAGAATCAGCGCTTGAATTAACATTCGGCTGTGGTTTGTACGCTCTGCTTCCAGAATAAGCGTTTCCAATGTATCCAGAGCCGATCCAAAGTCACCCTGGTAAATCAGTAACTGGGGCAGGGCCAGGCGGTGCAGCGCATAAGCATTGAGAGGTCCCGGCTGCTCCGCGTGTGATTCAGCCCAGGCCGCCGCCGCTGTGATGTTGTTCTGTTTCAACAACAGTTGGAATTGGTGGTAATCAACGTAGGCCGTGATGCTGTTGATGAAGGTATGGGATTGCAACAAGCTGTTAATTTGATCGCTATAGTTTTCAGCGGCAAGCAAATCGTCTTTTGCTAGAGAAAGGCGCAACAAACCGCTTAAAGCAAAAACCTGAACTTCATGGCTGCCAAAGCTTACAGCCTGTGTGAAACAGCGTTCCAGATAAGCTTTAACCTGCTTCAATTCATTCCGGTCATACAGAATCAGACTGGCGGCGATATAAGCCATCAGCGTACCCACATAGGGAATGGGTTTGCCCCCCGGTTCAGCCAATGCCAGCGCCTGGTTTATAAGGGACACGGCCGTTTCTAGTTTACCTTGTGCCAGTTTTACCATGCCCTCAAAGGCCAGCAGATGAATCTGATGCGGGTGAGTCTCAGCGGTGGAGCGAGACGAACTGGCGCGGGGCGCCTGCCTTAATGCCTCTTCAGCGGCCGCCAGATCGCCAAGCGCATAATAGGCATTGCCTAAGAAAATGACCAGCATCCCGCGCAGCCAATAATCTTCAGGCAGAACCTGAAGCGCCTGCTGCGCCAATACCACAGCCTGTGGATCTGCTACCAGGCTGGCATAACAAGCCCGAAAAGCTAGAACTTCGGCAGACAGGCTACTAGCTGTGTCATCACCCAGTGAAGCGAGGGCACTTTCAGCGCCTTTTAACTTCTCATCGCCGGCAACAAAATCGCCCACCGTCATGGCTGCCCAGGCCTGAACCAGCCATAGACGTGGATGTGTCTGCCAGGCCGCCGCCGGCAGGACTGCCAGCCAGCTTTGCAGGGCCTTGATTTCACCTGTCTGCCACTTGACGCTGTGAATACGCTCGATTAACCGGGCTGCTTGTTCAAAATCCTGCCCGGCCAGGGCATGGTTAATCGCCTCGTGCGTTAACCCGTTCTGGTTAAGCCATACACTGGCTCGGTGGTGGAGCACAGGCAGACGGGCGGCCTGTGTTTGTTGCAGCCGCTGCTGCAACACTTCGGCAAAGAGCTGATGGTAGCGATACCAACGCTGTTCTTCATCTAAAGGAATGAGAAACAGGTTGCTGTATTCGAGATACTCCAATATCTCTTGTCCCGCGGTGGATTGGGTGAGTGCGTCTCCAAGCGGTCCACAAATCCGTCCCAGAATGCTGGTAGCTAACAAAAATTCGCGCACAGGCTCTGTCTGGTGGTTTAGAACTTCTTCTGTCAGGTAATCGATGATAAAACGATGACTGCCGGTAAAGGCAGCAATTCGTTCTGCCTGATCGGTACGCCCTTTCAGCGACAAAGCGGCTAACTGTAAGCCCGCAATCCAACCCTCCGTGCGCCGTTCAAGCGCGGCCATTGCTTCGTTCGACAGGGGCAAATCCATTACCTGATTGAAAAAAAGCTGCGTTTCATCAAAGGTGAGGCGCAAATCATTGGCCCGAATCTCTACCATTTGGCCGCGCGCCCGCAGCTTGGAAAGGGGCAGCGCCGGATCACTGCGGGTGGTAATGAGCAGGTGCATCTGCGGGGGTAGATGTTCGAGTAAAAAGGCCAATGCTTGATGAACGGCCGTCTCCGCAACAGCGTGATAATCATCTAGCACCAGAATGAGGGGTTGGTCTTGTTGGCTGATGTCGTTAATGAGCAAAGTTAGAATGGTTTCGGCGGCTGGGGGTTGGGGCGATTGGAGAAGTTGTACGGCCGTTTCGCCAATGCTGGGAACGGCCGTTTGCAGCGCCCCTATAAGGTAAACCAGGAAACGAATGGGGTCGTTGTCATTTTCATCCAGGGACAACCAGCCGATATTTGCTTGTCCGGCGTTGAGTGTTTCCAGCCAGGCTGTCACCAGCGTGGTTTTGCCAAACCCGGCCGGGGCAGAGATGAGCGTCAAACGGGCATGATCCAGTCCTGTGTTGAGCCGCTCGATAAGCGGTGAGCGGGCGATGAGAGACGGCCGTAAGGTGGGTCGAAACAGTTTTGTCTGCAAGAGTAAATCGGACACATGCAGAGTATATAGGAGCAGAAAGAATGGGGGAAGGAAACGAAAGAAATTAACGCATAACGGCCGATCTGCGGACAAGGACATAAAGCAGACAGTGCGCCGTGGCAAAAGCTGCGTGTAGAACGGCCGTAACGGCTTCAGCGGTTGCCACACCCCACGCCAC
Organism: Chloroflexota bacterium; assembly: GCA_035444285.1. Taxonomy (GTDB): domain Bacteria; phylum Chloroflexota; class Anaerolineae; order Promineifilales; family Promineifilaceae; genus CAADGU01. The sequence goes on along the minus strand of DAOMOK010000050.1, from coordinate 99 downwards.
CGCTCCCTGCCAAAAAATCATAATGCCAGCAGCTAAAAAAAGATGGGTAGTGGTAAATCATTAACTGATGACCTTCGAGTTGTACTCATGAAGATACAA
>DAOMOK010000049.1:0-18740 GCA_035444285.1 Chloroflexota bacterium | reverse complement strand
GCAACTCGTCCATGATGCGTATTTATATCACAGGTTTTGTACCTGTATAGTTACGGTATGGGTTAGTTATGGGATATTAGTTGGGAGAATTTTTATCTCTGATAATAGCACAATTCAGGATGCGGTTGATGCAGGAACAATTGCACGATCAAAAGTTCGTATTGGCGACAGTAGGGGCGCTGCTTTACTTGCTTTATCCGATTCCTGGTTTCATTCAAGCTGCCAGTATACAGATACAAGTCTAATAAGAGATTTATTTTTCTACGGGTCTCATAATCCTGATGAAGTTCAAGTTGTGATAATACGCTCTCAAAAGAACAATGGAGTTGCTATAGTAGATTTCGTAGGGACAATTGAAAATTACATGCTCCATCTATATGATGATTGTGTTCCTTTACCAGCAAGCGCATTCAACGAACCTTGATCTTGTGGTAGCCAGTTTCTGTCACTTTGCCCTCCACATCCCTGCTAGAGCGAGGTCTTGCTCGGTTGGTGTGGCTGGTGTGAGCACCGTGCCACCTTCACTTGTCTGTTACCAGCCCGTTTCTGGCCGTTTGTTGACTTTAGCTTTGCAAAAAGTGCTTTTCAAATTTGCTTGCTTGCTCCACCCGCTGCTGGAGGTCATCGCGCAGGGCGATAACCTGGACATCGGTCAAGAAACGGGGCAGGGCATGGGGCTTTTTGAGACCGGGCAGCGTCAATAGTGCGTGGGGGACAGAAATCCCCTGCTGTTGCAAAAAGCGGAGCGTGCCCTGAAAGGTATGCAGGTCATGGTTGATGGAACTGACCCTCTGCTGGGGCAAGGTCTTCTCCGGTCGGTGTGGCCGGTGTTCCACACCGTGCCACATGTGCTTGCCAGTCGCCAGCCTGTTTTTCACCGGCTGCCAGAGGGGTTTGGGTACGGCCGTGCCACCACCCCACAGTTGTCTGGACCGGGTGGCAGCGGATGGGGGGTGACAGCACATTGGCGGAGGGAGTGAATGTGGCCGCACGGCCGTCACCCCCTCACCTGTTCATCCCATCACCGAAGGGGTACGGCCGTGTAATCCCCTACCAGGCTATCTAGAAAGAACAAGACAGGACAAATGGTCTATCTCTTCACGTAATTCTTATTGACAAAAACAGACAGCTTCCTTATTATCCCCCTCTGATCTCAATTTTGATCAATAAAGAGGTTTTTATGTTTATGACATCAACGTTGGAAATTAGAGCGGGAGACGAGATCATTCAACGCCTTCCCTTCAAACCCTATCGAAACTCAATCGAGCGGCGGGCGGTGCAGTTTCTGCCGGGGCCAAATGAGCCGCAAACCACCAATATCCAGACCCCCTGGGGTGAAACACTCATGTGCAAGTATGGGGACTATATTGTGAGCGAGATGAGTGCGCCTAAAGATCGTTGGCCGGTGGATCGGGAGATTTTTGAGGCCAGTTATCTGGAAGTGCAGCCGGGGAGCTATGTGAAACGGCCGTTGACCTATCTGGTGCCACTGGTAGATGTAACCGGCAACCCTAACCAACAAGTGGTTGTCCGCACCATGGAAGGCGATGTGACTGTGCGCGCCGGTGATTTCTACCTGGCGCGAGGTATCAAAGGCGAAATCTGGCCTTATCCCAAAGATAAAGCAGACACCAGTCTGATATTGGCCGATTCTTGGGAATAACCATTGCCAACCGGCTTCTAACAATCAAATAAAAAGGCCCGGCTTGCTGCCGGGCCTTTTGTTTTCCAGGGCAGGGGCCGAAGGGATCAAAACTTGGTGATGTTCAGGTGTTCTATGATCCCGCCCATCTGCCGCATCTGGCTGACCATGTGGCTGACCAGCAGGCCATCCATATCTTGCTGGGCGCTGTTGTTGCCATCCCACAGCGCAATCATGCGCACCCGGTCAATGCCCAGAATAAGAGAGGAGTAAAGCGCCCATCGGTTGTTCCGTTCGTATAAATTGTCCCCTTTTTTCACTTTACCCAGGCGCTCAATTTGGAACCGAATATCTACCTGGGGATGATTGCGCAGTGTGTAATACCGCTCAACCCACCGGTCGCCGCCAAAACTGACAAACTGCTTGATGTAGAGTGGTTCTGAATAGGGCAGGTAGATGTTGACGTGTAGTCCGCGTTCCAGGCAGCGTTCAATAAAGAGAATGTCGCCACCACAGGCGGCGCCGCCGATATAAACGCGGTCATTTGTGTCGGCTTTTAATTTATCCAGCGCTTCATCTATGTGTTGGCGCGCCTGGTCTTCCAGATGGGCCGGGAAGCGTTGAATGGCACGGTCTGGCCGATCCAGCATATGCCCGGCAAACACAAACGTCCTTACGGCCGTTGTCGCGGCTGTTTTGCTCTGGTCATCAGACCATTCATCTTTGCGGATACGCTGCAATTCTGCCTGCAAAATTTTCATACCGGCGTCCACATAAGTCTCGCGCATCTCCAATGATTTGAGGATGTTCAGTTGTTGCAGTTCGGATTCTAAAAAGAAGGCGTTTTTTCGGGCGGCGGTAAGCGCTCTACGATAGGCGCGTATGACCTGGCGTGGCCGGCTGGCTGTCATTACCCGTAGATTTGCCAGCGAAACCAGTGTCCAATAATCACCACTTTGCTGCTGGGCGCTGGCCTCCAGAGAAAAAGCAAGAGCGCCTTCCAATGTGGTCAGGGTTTCGCGCACGGCCGTGATCTCCGGGTCTGGGTCTTCTTTGTCATCAAACACATCAGCCAGCTTCACCAAAATCATTGCCAACGTATAAGCATTCACCGCCGGATAATGATCGTTCAAATTGCGGTAATATCCCCTGAGGTACGTGTGGTAAGACATCAACAGCCAGTGATAGCTCTCAAACGCTTCTTGCAGCCGTTGCTGGTCATCCGGCGTGTTAATCCAGGATTCCATCCATATATCTTTGTAAATGCGACCCAGGAAAGCAATGGCTTCCGTATCGTGGGGGTTATCGGCCAGCAAGGTTTCCAGCTTCACAATTGCTTCATCCACCCGGCCTAGCCGGTTCAGAAAATACGCTTCTTTCCGTCGAAATTCGGCATTTCTGGCGTTGATTTCTAACCCCTGACGATATTGTTGCAGCGCCAGTTCATCTCGGCCCATGCTTTGCAGGGCGCTCCCCGCTTCGGCCACCGCTTCTTCTTTGATCAGTGGGTTGCTGATTTCTTCGGTGAGTACCAGAATGTCGCCAATGCGTTTTTGCCGCTGGGCAATGGTGACGCGCTCTCTCCATTCGTTATATTCACGCCAGAATCCAGTCGCCAGCGGTGTGCGCAACGTGCTGCGGTCGGCTTCTACCAGGCCGGTAAGCAAATTGAAGATGGGGCTGTGAACGGCATCGGCGTCTGATGCATAGGTGTCGCGGCAGACACGGGCAATGGCCTGCCGGTCTTTTTCCAGAAATTCGGGATCAGGTACACCATCGGCGCCGGTATGATACGGAATGGTGCGCACATTAAATATGTCGAAAGGCATATAGGCGCGACCGGATTGGATGTGTACCACGCCCCGTTTGCGAAAAGCATGGCGCACGCCCAACTCGTAGAAAACGTTGGCGTTGTCTATGCTCATGTCGGCAATGACCAGGTCGGCCAGCAGCAGTTCCTGAAACATATCGGTGAGAATGTCACCGCTGACCGTCTCTTCGTCGGCGCGGAAGGCTTCAAAGCCGGCTTCTTCTAAAGCGGGTTTGATGAGATCGGTGTAGATGGCGTTGAAATCCAATATCTGGCCTTCAAAACCCTTCTTTTTGCCAAAGGGCATAACCACAAAGGCATGTGGTCGAGTTGTCGGCCCTTTGTCATCTGTGGTAGGCATATCTTCAAAGAGTTCTTGTAATGATGTTTCATCCATCTGGTCTGGTGATGCTGGTTCGGTGGCGGTGGTTGCGGCGGCCTGGTCGGTTGGCGGCGTGGGGGGCGCTTGTGGGGTGCGTTTTTTGGTCACGGCCGTTCCCTTGCCATTTGCGCTCTTTTCTGTCTGAGTTGCCGTTTCTTTTGTTTCGTCTGTCATGGGAATCTCTACTAAGGATAAGGGGATAAGGGGATATTTGCTTGAATATCCCCTTTTCCTGATAACTAGGCGTTTTCTTCCTGCGCCGCCTTTGCCAATGCCTGCCTGATGGTATCATCGGCGACTTGCACACCTTCTTCCAACAGGCGATCCACGGCTTCGTCTACGGCCGTGTCTGAAGGAGCAGCCGGTTCACCATTCTCTGGGCCGTTTGTTTGTTTGGGCATGAATTGCACAGGATATTTGATGTCGGGGATGGCCTCATAGGTTACTTCTGTCCACTTTTCTTGCACGGCCGTCCCCAACTCTTCAATAGCCGTGCTGACCGGGGTAAACGTGACGGCAAATTTGATTTGTTCACCGGCCTGCTGCCGCAGCGCGGCTGATTCAGCCACAGCCCTGTCCACTGCCTCTTGCGCCGTTTCTGCCCAGGCGGCGGCTTCTGCGGCGGCAGCTTCACGGGCGGCAGTAGATTGAGCAACGGCCGTGTCAATCGTATCTTTAGCTGTTTCTGACCAGGCAGTGGTTTCGGCGGCAATGGCAGTTTCGGCGGCTTCACGGGCGGCAGCAGATTGAGCAACGGCCGTATCCACTGCATCTTGGGCCGTATCACCCCAGGCGTCTGTTTCCGCAGCGACAGCGGTGGTGGCGGCCTCGCGCACGGCGGCAGCCTCGGCCAGCGCCGCATCGCGGCTGGCTTCTACTGCCAGGCGGGTCGCTTCCACTTCAGCGGCGGCGGCATCTACCGATTCGGCCATGCTCTGGCGGGCAGCGGCGGATTGAGCAACGGCCGTGTCTACCGCTGCTTGTGATGTCTGCTCCCAGGCGGCGGCCTCCGCGGCGGCGGCGTCACGGGCGGCAGTGGACTGGGCAACGGCCGTGTCCACGGCATCCTGTGCTGTTTCTGACCAGGCAGCGGTCTCGGTGGCAACGGCAGCCGCGGCGCTTTGCCGGACGGCAGCGGATTGGGCAGCGGTAGCTGTGGCGCTTTCCTGTGCTGTTTCTCGCCAGGCCGCCGCCTCTTGCATGGCCGTGTCTCGGCTGGCTTCCAGAGCCAGGCGAGCGGCGGCGGCTTCAGCGGCAGCCGCATCTACCGATTCGGCCATCGTCTGGTTGAGCGCCATTGCTTCGCTGGACACGGCCGTGACCATGCCAGACACCGTAGCCGCCGCGTCTGTGGCCACCGCCGACAACTGTTCGGCAGCCTGCGCAAAGACGGCCTGAGATTCCGTCAGCAGCTTTTGCTGTAATTCCGCGTGGGAAGTCACCGACAGGGCTACCATTTCCTCTACCAGTTTCTTGTCCTCATCTTCTACACCCGCCAGCGCTTCTTGCATAGAGCGCAGCCACTCCCCATTTTGGGCAAACATCACATTTTCGGCAGCCAGCACCATTTTGAAAAATTCCGAGTCTGTTTGCTCCTCTGGGGACAGGCTGTACCAGTAATCGCGGATAATAGCCAGTTCCAATTTGACTTTGCTGTAGTTGAGAATGGTTTTGTCCCGGTTGCGCAGCTCTTCCCAGCCGGTGAGCGAGGCGGTGAGGCCAGCCGTCAGCGCCACCCAAACAGCAAACGAGCCACCTAATGCTGCCAGCAGCGACCCGGCCACGCCGGCTAACAAAATGGCAATTGTCAAATTACGCTTGGCTTTGCTGAGCCGCACAATGCGCCCCTCGTGCCAGGAAAGTTGTTCTTGCAGCCGGTATGTGATGTACTCTTCGGCCGTCAGGTCATTAAATCCAGAATCACTGTTGGGGTTGTCTGGTGAAAAATAGAGCGGCAAGACGCCTGTATAAGGTGCGGTATCCAGCCGACGCCCGCTGGCCTTAAAAATCTGGCGCTGGATAAAGGCCAGTCGGTTGCTGAGCCATTTATGGCGGTCTGGGTGGTGGCTGAGGACGGTACGGTAAATGTAGATTTCCTTTTTTATCTCTTCAGCGCCGGCGCGCATAGACAACCAACGGCCGTCGCCTAATTCGCGGCTGGTGAAAGCAGCGATCATTGAACCAATCAGCGGTGTGAGAATCAGCAGCACCTTCAGCACTGCCTGCCCGGAAACGGGAAAGGATGAGCCATAGGCGTCGGTAACAATGGCTAAAATGGTGGCTACTATGCCAAGAATGAGTACCCATTGACGCAATTTCAAATGGCGTTTACTCAACCTGTCGGCGTTGGTGTCCAACTCGGCGTGGTGCATCCACGCCTTTTCCAGAATTGCCGGGCGACTGGTCTCGGTTGTAGATTCCATATGTACTTCTCCTGATACGAAAATGGGGGTAAGCGTTCAGACCTGACAGGTTTCTTCCCAGTTCAACTTGACTCATTGCTGCCTAAAAACCTGTCAGGTCTCCAGAGAGACTGAACGCTTACAAATGGGTTTTCAGGGATTTTGTGGCGTTTCAGGCCATTTGATTATTTTGCGTCTTTTGCCGGAAAATGTCAATTGACATAATGGATGTTGACTGCACCTTGCTTGTGCCTTGCCCGGCAAGGATTGGTACAATACCCCTATGAACAATTCACGCGCATTGATGATTGGCATTTTACTGTTGGCCCTCTTGCTGTTTGTAGTAGGGGGCGTTTTGTTATTTCTGGGACTGCGGGCACAGCAGACGACAGAGACGGGCACGACGGGCACGGCCGTAGCCGCCGTACCCACCCAGAGCATTGAAACCTCGGTCGCGCAGACTGTAGCCGCCATTACGGTAGCCACTGCTTCAGCCATGCCACCAACCCAGACTGCTGAGCAGCCACCGCCGGCGTTAGCCACCGTCACCAGCGCCATTCCAGCTACGGTGACGCCCATCCCCACCATCCCGGCTACCGACACGCCGGTAGCAACGGACACACCACCGCCTACCGAAACGCCAACGGCCATTCCCCCCACCAACACACCCGTTCCGGTCGTCTTCCCGACTGCTACACCAACCCCGGTACCGCCAACCAACACACCTGCACCTCCTCCCGGTCCCCAGCCGGGCAATCACCGGGGGCTGACGGCTACCAGTTTTGTCCTGCAAGATTGGCGTACCAACCCCACGGTGAACGGTCAAATCTGGTATGAGTGGACCATTGCCAACACTTCTGGCGCGGGCGTGCCCTATTCCACCATTGGCGTCTTGCCGCGCAAGGATGGCGTAGACCGACCGCAGTGGTACCAGAACAATTGGGGCGGCAACAATGATGTTATGCCACCAGAAGGATTAACCTGGGCTTCCTGGCTTTCCTTACCAGAGCCAGGCAATTATACTTTACGTACCGTTGTCTGTTTCGACGGCTTTCAAACCTGCATGAATGGGCAGGGCACGTTCCTTACATTATCAAACGAAATCCCTATTACGATTCGTTGAGTGTAGTGACCGGGTTGTACGCAAAACCCGGTCACCAAATAAATTATGACGCTCTGGTTGCGGCGGCTGGCAAAAATCATCACCGGTCATTGGCTGGAAATTTTGCTGGTGTTTATGGCGGCATTGGCCGGGGTGAGTGTGGTCGCCTGGTTGGCGACTCGTTTTGCCGCCGGTATATTGGTGGCGCTGCTGGTGGTCACGGCCGTTACCCTTACCCTGATCATCGAAATAGCCCGTTACCGGACGTTCCAGCGACTTGGTCTGCTGCGCCGCCAGGCCGAAGCCAGTGGCGCATTGGGTCAGGAAATCACCGCTAACCCAGATTTTGAAAGTTTGCTGGCCGATATTGTCCACCTGCTGCATCAACAATTTCAGTTTGATTACGTGGGTCTGTATCTGCTGGAAAAAGACCTCTCCATTTCCCGGTTTGCCCAGGCGGGCAATGTTGCCCACACCTATACGATTGGCGCTTATTTAGACGGCCGTCAGGCCATGGGCGCGGCCGCCTGGCGGCAAGAAACCATCTGTGCCAATAATGCTGTTTGTGACTTACCCGGCATTAACCCAAACTTACTGCCCCGGATGCGTTCTGAATTGGCGCTGCCCCTGTTAGCCGGGCAAAAAATGATGGGCGTGTTGGACATTCAAAGCCGGGATGCTATGGCTTTTGAAGCAGACCATATTCTGGCCTTGCAATCATTGGCAGCGCAAACGGCCGTGACCATTCGTAACGCCATCCTCTACCAGCGGGAATCCGGCCGGCGGCATATGGCCGAAACCCTGTATGAAATTGGTCTGGCCCTCTCCGGCACGCTCAACCGGGAAGAGGTGTTGGGTAACATTCTGGAGCAGTTGGCTTCCGTGGTGCCCTATCATCGGGCAGCCTTGCTGCTGCACGACCATAACGAATTGGAGATTGTAGCGGCGCGCGGGTTCCCCGCACATTCACAGCCGCTGCAAATACGCATTTCGCTGGATACCACCGACGAAGATGACGTTTACCTCACCATCCACCGCACCAAAAGACCCCTGGTGGTGCCCGATGTTTCCAAACAGCCAAACTGGACCCACGTCTCTGGGCTGCCAGAAGCCCGGTCCTGGTTGGGCGTGCCGCTCATTCACGAGAAAGAGGTCATTGGCATGTTGTCGTTGGTGCGGGAACGGGACGAGGCCTACAGCCAGGAAGATACAGCCCCGGCCACCACGTTTGCCGTGCAAGCCGCCGTCGCCTTGCACAATGCCGAACTGTATAACCGCATTGATCAGTTTAACCGCCAGCTTGCCTATGAAGTGGAAAAGCGCACGGAGGCCGTTATTCAACTGGCGCGGCTGGATCAGGCCAAGTCGGATTTCATCAATGTGGCGGCGCATGAACTTCGTACCCCGTTGACGACGATCAAAGGCTACAGCCAGATGTTGCTGCAAGAGCAGGAAATTACCGAAAATACATATCACCATGAACTGGTGATGGGAATCCTCCAGGGGGCGCTGCGGTTGCATGAGGTGGTCAATAATATGCTCAATGTGGCTAAAATTGACAACCAGGCATTGGAACTGCATTTCCAGCCGCTTTCCTTAGGGCAATTGCTGGAGCGGGTGCATCTTTCGCTGGCAGAGGCGCTGGCGCAGCGAAATTTGCTGCTGGTGGTGGAGCCGATGACGGCCGTGCCGGACATCGAAGGCGACCTGGAAGGGCTGCGTTCGGTCTTTTCCCATTTGCTGTTGAACGCCATCAAGTACACGCCAGATGGTGGGCGGATTACCATTACCCACGCCCTGCTGCCGGGCGCTGATGATGCTGCGACCACTGACATGGCTGCGGTCACACCCGGTTACGTTGAGATCATTATCAGCGATACCGGCATCGGCATCCCGGCCGATGCCCGTGAGCTTATATTTTCCAAGTTTTACCAGACCGGCCAGATTGATCTTCATTCCAGTGGTAAGACCAAATTCAAAGGTGGCGGATCCGGTTTAGGGTTGGCGATTGTGCGCGGCATTGTGGAAGCCCATCACGGCAAAGTATGGGCTGACAGCACCGGGTATGATGAAGCCTCTTTGCCAGGCAGCCATTTCCATGTGGTGCTGCCGGTTGTGCAACCGTAATCCGTAAGCCGTGAGCCGTAATCCGTAATCCGATTACGAAATTACGGAAAGTTGACAGTCTTCCCCCAAAAGGGTAGCATAACACATTGGGCATACCCCACACCGGGTATGCCTGCATTTTTATCAAGGAAGGGGTTTCCCATGCGTGGGACACACCGCGATGGATGAAAATTCATAATTCATCCTTCATAATTCACAATTTTCACAGGAGAACCCCATGCGTCGTGAAGTTCTCACGTGGTCTGATGTAGACAAATTGATTGATTATCTAACGCCGCAAATTCACGGCCGTTATGACAGCATGGTCATTATTACCCGTGGCGGTATCATACCGGGCGGAATGCTGGCCGAAGCGCTCAATATCACCTACGTACTGACGGCCTCCGTCCGTTTCCCGGCTGACTTCCCCGGTCTGCAAATTCCCGGCCCGGAAAAATATGCCATTCCCGAATTTATCCAGTTTCCGGCTGACGCCGCTCTGGCAGGGCGGCGGGTATTGGTAGTGGATGATGTCTGGACAAAAGGGCGTAATATGGTCACGGTAGCCAATCGAATTGATGCTGCCGGTGGGATGCCAGATACCTGTGTGCTGCACTACAAGCCGTCTACCTCCCTATATCCGGGTATTACGCCCACTTATTATGCGGCCGTTACTGATGCCTACATTATCTATCCCTGGGAATTAGACCGAGGGCCAGAGGTGTTGGGAGTGTGGAATTAAGAGTCGCCAACCCTGAAGGTTTGCCAAAACCTTCAGGGTCTTCAAACATTATTGGGCGCAGTTGTTGCCAAAACAGCGGGTGGAGTGGTCTGGTTGGTATTGCAGGCGCAGTACCGTACCGGGCGTCAGCGTTACCGGGTTTTTATACAACAGGAGAGGGATGTCCCCTTCGCCTAAATCCAGCCACAACTCAACCGTACTCGTGCCCGGTTCTACCATCTGCTCGGCAAAAATCGGAGACTCCCATTCGGCAGCAGTCAGCGATTGGCTAAAGACAGGTTGACCATCTCGCGTCAGGTACAGCGTCACCGGGCGTTGTGGTGGCAGCGCCAGCGCCGCCGGAGCAGGCAGGATGATGGCGATGCGGGGAGATTGGGTAACGGCCGTTTCCACCCATATATCGGTTAAAAATAGTTGAGCCACCAATACCAGCAGTAACAACCCCAGCGCCACCACATAATGTCGCCAGGTTAGCGGCAAATGATAACGACGCGAGGCCATATAGTCGGGCTGCGGCTGGCCTGCGTTATCTGTGGTCATAACCGGCGGCGTTTGCAGGGCATGGGCAAATTCGTTGGGGGGCTGCCACACGGCCGTAATGGGAGCCTGGGCATACGACCGTTTCAGGCGTGGTACCCGATGCCGCATCAGCCGTTGCGCCGTCCACAAATTTCCCTCCCGATTGCGGCAATCCTCAGGTGGGCAGCCAATGATCTGCACCGCCGCTGCCCCTGATTCTAACGCGCGCGGCAGCACATCCGGCGGCAGCAGCCCCACACAGGGCAGGGTGATGATCTCCACCGGCGCATGAGATACGCTCCCGTTTCCTGTGTAGGCCGTTGGTTGGTCATATTCCTTGAACAAGGAGACATTATGCGCCGCGTGGCGTTCACAGGTGAAAACGAGCTTAACCGGCTGTTCCGATTTCGCCTGCGCCAGCGACAGGCGCAGCGCAATCTCATCCCACAGCAGGGCCGGCGGCGTATTACCCAGGGTCACTGCCACACCATCACACGATCCCACACAAATACCACAAGAGACACACAGGTTGGGGTCTTCAATGGCAATGTATTTGTGCGGTTTGCCATCGTGCCGTTCTACCATGGTGATGGCCCCATAGGGGCAGTCCAGGGCGCACTTGGTGCAGCCGGTGCAGCGATCTTTGATAATATGTACTTTGGGCAGATCGGTGGGTTGGTTAGCTGCCGGTTGCAGCGCCCGGTCACGGCTCAGCCAGGGCAATGCCAGCGCCAGAACGGTGATGAATAAGAGGGACGACCAGAGGAGGACGGCCGTGCCCTGTCCCGCCACCGGCAAAAAGAACAAAAATATCGGGTCCAGACGCACCCCCACCGGCAGCGCCAATGGGTTGGCCGGTGGCAGCAGCGTCAATGGGAATGCGATGCCTGCCGCTACCAAAAGCAGTACCAGCCCTACCAGCCAATGGGTCTCTGGCAGCCATTTGGTTCGTTTCAGGCGGCGAATGTGCAGCCAGAAAAAGCCCGCTGCCAGCAAAAATAGCAGAACATGCACGCCCAAAAGGATTAGCAAAATAGGCCAGCTTTTGCCCGTAATCTCTGCTTCTACCAGCAGGGCTACATAATGGGCCGCCCAGGGTGTGAGGTTGTCCAGAAAGCGGACGAAGCTGTCATTGATGAGCTGGGCGCGTGTATCCCACACCAGCCAGTAACCGGTGACGCCGGCCAGCCAGATGATAGCGGTGAGGATGATGCCCGTTACCCAGGCCAGCCAGCGCGGCCCGCGGAACTGCTCCATGAACAAGGTGCGGTAAGCGTGCAGCAGGGTGGTGATGACCAGTGCGCCAGAGGCATAGCGGTGGATGGCCCGTATGGTGCGGGCTATGAACTGGTTATCAAAACGCACCACGGATTCATAAGACGTTTCATAGCCATATTGGAAGAAGAAAAACAGGTAAAGGCCGGTCAGCCCCACCACCAGCAGCAAAAAGAGAGCAATGGGGCCGGTGTGGTAAAGGGGGTTTAGTCGGGGGTTGCCGATGGCGCGGTTTACCGGCTTTTCCACAGCCAGCGCCACTTTTTCCAGCCAGACGGCCCAGGGTGACGGCCGTCGTCTCCAACCTGCCAGTCCATCTCTGTCACTTTCAGCCCGGTCTCCCAGCGCCGCCCAGGTGACGGCGTGTTCGTGTTCGTCGTCGTCCTCATCGGGCGCAGGCTCATTCAGGGGTTCAGGTATTGTCTGGCAATCTGTTTCCGGGTTGGCTCCTGGCAGCAGTTCGGGGTCTTTTGGTTTAAGGGGAGTCATGGGGAGTGGAGATTGGAGAGTAGAGAGTAGAGATTATGCAATCCCCAGCCTCCCCATCTCCAATCTCCTATAAACAACTATTTCAGAGTCAACAAAAAAGCCACCAGGTCGCTGATTTCCTGTTCGGTTAAATCAGCGCCATAGTTTTGGTACATCACGCCCTCGGCGTACCCTTCCGTTACGTGGGCGTTGGGGTTGGTGATGGACTCTTTCAGGTAATCTTCGGCCGATTGGCCAGCCACGGCCGTTTCCGCCCGTGTCCCCATCCCGGCATGGGACGGGCCTACCAGCACCACACCTTCATCCAATGAATGACAGGTGTTGCAGCCAGGCGCACTATTCTTGCCAATGACGGGTTGCTTGTACAGCTTTTCACCATTAGCCGCATTACCGCCTGAACGAGGGGCCACAGCCGCGCTTTCGCTGGCGGGTTCACTGCCCCCGCCGCCACACGCTGCCAGGAACAAGGAAAGAGCCAAAACCAGTAACAACACTAAACTAAACTTACGCATTGAAGTACCTCCGTACAAATTTGATAAACATCTGTAAATGATTCTGAATTTGAGATGGGAGATCAGGAGAGTGAGAGATTGGTAATCTCCTGATCTCTCACTCTCATCCACAATCCGTCATCATAAACAGACATTGTTGGGAATCTACCACACCTTAAATCCAGGTGAGGTCAACTGCATATTTGAGATTAAGTCTACCAAAACTGGGCCGTATGCGACCACAATTAATAGAACTGTTACCACAATCCAGGGACGCCAGGCATCTAACCAACCGGGCACCGGCTCTTCAGCATGATAAACCTCAGCCACCGGCATTTCTATCGGTGTTTCCAGCCGTTTCTTCTGCAGGACCGTGCCCACCATGTTGGTGTAGAAGAGCAGGCCGCTGATGCCCAGAATTGTGCCACCAATAGCCGCCTCAATCAACATTGGTTGCCAGTCTGTGGCGGCATAAGGGGCTGCGCCCAGCATGGTGCGGCGGGGTACACTTAGATTCAGGCCGATGATGTGCAGCGCATTGGACATGAGCAGCATCCCCACAAACCACGTCCATGCCTGCCACACGCCCATTTTCGGACTCCACAGAGGTTTATTGGCCAGCATAGGCACCAGCCAGTAAGCAATGCCAATGAAGGTGAGGGTAACGGCCGAACCCACTGTCAAATGAAAATGACCCGGCACCCACATGGTATTGTGGATGGCCAGATTCAGGTTGTAACTGGAATTGGTCAGGCCACTGATGCCGCCAAACGCAAACAGGATCATTGCCAGATTTTGGGCTGCAAAGGAGGGATTGCCCCAGGGCAGGTGACGCACCCAATTCAGCAGGCCGGTACCGCCGCGCGCCCGCCCGCCAATTTCCAGCGAAGCAATGACCGTAAAGGCGGTGATCATACTGGGGACAAACAGGCTAAAGGTGAGGACAAAGTGGACAATTTTCCAACCCTGGGGCACACCGGGGTCTACAAATTGGTGGTGCAAACCGACCGGTACAGAGAGCGCCAGGAAGAGCCAGAAAACTAACCGCGCCAGCGGTTCGCTAAACAGCTTGCCACCCGCCTGTTTGGGCACCATGCAGTACCAGGAGATATAAGCCGGCAGCAGCCAGAAGTAGACCAGCGGATGGCCGGTGAACCAGAAAAAGGTACGCGCTAACTGCGGGTCTACCCCGGCGACCAGGCCCATAGACCAGGGGATAACAAACACCAGCAGTTCAATGGCGACGCCGATGGTGGCAATTTGCCACATGACCATGGTGATGATGCTGCCCAGGGCGATGAGGGGTGTTTGTTCCCCTTTGTGTTCTTTGCGCCAGGAGAGGTAGGTAGCGTAATAGCCATACCCGGCAATCCAGGAGCCAACCACCACCAGCACCAGGCCAATGTAAAAGAAGGGGTTGGCCTTGAGCGGCGGGTAGAAGGTGAAAAGGACGGTTGCCAGATTCAGCAGTATGGGTACAGCGGCCATGAGCAACCCAATGACCATGACGATTAACGACAGCACGTTAAGTTTGGGCATGGTCAATGGCTTGTTCAGGCTGCGGGGAATGATGAAGGTGAAGAAGCCGACAATGAAGAAGGTGGTCCACACCAGGGCATTGAGCACAGCGTGGATGGTAAGCCCCTGGTAATAACTGGCTAAACCGATGCTATTGAGGGCGGTATACAGGTTGATGCCCACGTGCTCCAGCTTTTGCAGCGGCCCCAGTGAGCCACCAACAAAGAGGGTGGCCATGCCGATGCCAATATACCAGGCAGTGAGTTTATCTGATGTTTTGTACATGAATTACCTCCATAAAGTCGCCAGCATGATGACGACGAGAACGAGTGCAAGATAGAGATTGGAGAGGTGGAAGAGGGCCAAAGCAGCGCGGCGTTGGCCGGGATTTTGCAGCAAGATGAGGGTGCGCTGGATGAGTACGGCCGTGACCGCCCCCACCGGCAGCAAATACCACACGTCTAACTGCGGCCAGAAGCCAAGCGCCAGGGCGCACACGGCCGTCAGCACGGTGTGCAGCGCCGTCCAGCGCGCGGCCGTTACCGGGGGGACGCGGGCCGGCAGCATGGGGAAACCGGCGGCGGCATAATCATCCCGATAGGCGATGGCCAGCGCCCAAAAATGCACCGGCGTCCACACAAACACCAGCGCCGCCAGCAGCCAGACGCCCAGTACATTCCAGGCGCCTACAGCTGCGCCGCCGCTGAGGACGGCACAACTACCGGCTGCGCCACCGATGACGATATTCAGTGTGGTGCGTGGTTTGAGCCAGACGGTGTAGACGCCGACATAAATGATCGCGCCCAGCAGTACCCAGAAAGCCAGCGCCGGATTACCGGCTAACAACGCCAGTCCGCCGGCCAATGCCACCATGCCGACACCGATGAACAGTACCAGGATGGGGTTGGCGATTTGCCCGGCAGCCAACGGCCGTCTGGCGGTGCGCCGCATGTGGGTGTCCCGTTCCCGTTCCAGGTATTGGTTGATGGCTGAAGCGCCGCCCGCTGAAAGGATGCCCGTAGTAGCCAGCAGCAACCAGGCCCATAGGGAAACCGTCTCGACGACCATTGCCCCCAGTGCAGCGCCACCAAAAGCCGCCAATAACAGCAGCGAAACCACGCGCAGTTTGAACAGAGTAACGGCCGTTTTCCACAACGACCGGGGTACGGCTACCGGCTGTACCAATTCATTCAGAGCATCCATCTACCACCTCCATTTCCGTAATCCGTAATCCGTAATCGGTAATCCGTAATCGGATCACGGCATACGGATTACGGCCGTTGACGGCCATTATGGTTCCACCACGATGGTGGCATACATTGTCTGGTGACCCACGCCGCAGTATTCGTTACACACCACGTTATAGGTACCTGGCTTGTCAAATGTGGCCGTCAGGGTAGATACCTGGCCAGGCAGCACCATCATATTGATGTTGGTGCCCTGAATGTTGAAACCATGCTGCACATCTTTACTGGTGACATAGAATGTCACAGTGGAGCCTTTGGGCACGGTGACTTTGTTGGGCAGGAAAACCCAGGTCTGGGCCAGGATATATGCCTCATACTTGTTTGGCGCCAGTTCTCTGACTCGCTCATTTACCGGGTCGCCCCAGGGTGATGCGCCAGGTGTAGCTACCGTGTTGGGGTCTACACGCTCATAGGGCACAGGCACTTGAATGCCATAAGCAAAGGCGCTGACCATCAGGGCGGTGGCAAAGATGAGCATCAACAATACAGAAATGCCAATATAGTTGCGTTCACGAGTATCAATCTGCATTATCCAGTCGCTCCTCGGGACAGCAGGGTGAGATACGCACTGCCCCATAATGCAATGATGAGCAGCACAAAGATAACCAGGATGGTTATTGTGCCTGCCGGAACTTTATATTCCTTCTTGTCCTTATCCATATCAACCTCCTTGTGAAATTAGGAATTATGAATTACGAATTATGAAGCGCGAGGGCGGAGAGGGTGCTTTTGTGGCTCTTCACGCCTTTTGCGGTTCTAAACTCACTCACGTAGTAGTTGGCGCAGGTCGGCGGCTATATCTTCTCCGGCGGTGTCAAACGGAATGACGAGGCGGAGACGGCCGTTTCTGTCCAGGACCATAACGGTGGCTGTGTGATCAATGAGATAACCGGAGCTGGCGGTGCCTTCATGCCGTTCATAAAAGATGCCCAGAGGGGCGCTGGCGGCGATGATTTCATCTTCACTGCCGGTCAGGCCAATGAATGAGGGGTGGAAATAGGCCATGTATTCGGCCAGTTTTTCCGGCGTATCCCGCTCTGGGTCTAGCGATACCATGATCACCTGTACGTCTTCGCCTTGTTTACCCAGTTCGGCTATGGCTTTTTTAAGTTCACTCATGGTTGCCGGGCAGACATCGGGGCAGAAGGTGTAGCCAAAATAGAGCAAGACAACCTGACCGCGAAAATCAACCAGGCTGACCGGCTGTCCACCTGGCCCGGTGAGCGTGAAATTGGTGACCGGGGTGTTGGCGTGTACTTCCAGACCGTGATAGGTATACGGCCGTAACCAACTCAATACCGCCCAACCCAACAGCACCCCCGCTGCCAGCGCCGCCAACGCCAACAAAATGGTGCGGCGAAAGCTCTTCTTTTTTTCTACGTGTTCGCTGATAGTCGCCATTTTTTGAAGTCCGAAGTCCGATCACAGTTTACGGATTACGAATCACCGTGGGTAACACAAAAATAAATGCGCGGCCTCATATGCCAGCCGGGAAGGGCCATCGGCGTTTTGGGCTTCTTCAGCCAGCAAGTTGATGTCTCGCAAGATAATATCAACGTTGGGCACGGCCGTGCGGTACTCCGCCCGTAGCAGACCGGCGCCATCCACCAGCATAAAAGCCGGGTCAAAACGAATGCCATCCTCTCTGGCTGTGTAGTAGGTGCTGAAGCCGCCGCCTACCACCGACTTAATCTGCACCGGTGAACCGGTGACAAACTGCCACACCGCCGGGTCTGCGCCAACCTGTGCCGCATAGGCCGCCAGCTTTTCCGGTGTATCGTTTTCCGGGTCAATGGAAATTGTTACCAGCCGCGCGGGGATGTCGCCGGTTTCCAATTCATCCAGCCGCGCCTGTACCTGGGCCATGATGGCGCTGGTTTGGGGGCAGTCAGCCTGGCAGCCGGTATGGGTGAAGTTGTAAAGGGTAATGCTGCCGCGTAAATCTTCGTTGGAAATCTGTGCCCCGGTTTGGTCTGTGAGGCGAAAGCCGGGGGCCAGGGTAATGCGGGGCAGCACCACCACCGGTCGCAGCACCACAAACACGCCGATGAACAGTGCCACCACCAGCAACAGCGAATAAAAAATTAGCCAGACAGGGGCGGTGAAGGAGCTAGACGGCCGTGACGCCGGTGTGGTGGTCGTGGTCATGCGCCCCCTCCCATGATCGGTAGCGTATTCACCACAATGTCCTGGTTGGGGATCAAATAAGGAATGTGGTCGCGGCGGCGCGGCTGCTGCCTGAGCTGTATCGCTTCGGCGGCGAGGTCAGCCAGCGTGGTTGCCTGTAGCTGCTGCACCAGGATCGTTTGCAGCCGTCCCCAAAAATCATGCCCCGGACAAAGTTGGTCACGTGGACATTCATGTGGCCGCAGCAGGCAAATGTTCAGACAAATAGGCCCATCCATCGCTTCCAATATGTGCTGCACGTTTATCTGCTCGGTGGGAACAGAGAGGAGCAGGCCGCCACCTGGCCCCGGTTGGGTTTGTACCAGTCCGGCCTTAACCAGATCAGCCGTGATCTTGTGCAAAAAGGCTTTGGGCACGCTGGTGCGCCGCGAAATTTCCCGTACCGGTAGGCATACATCGGCCTGAACGGCCAGTTCTATCATAATGCGCAGGGCATAATCGGTGCGGCGGTTGATTTGAAAAATGGACATTGTTGACCAACATACTCCATATTAAGAATGACCGAAATTTACCTGACGGCACGGCCGTTCATTAGTGACAATTGTCACAAGCAGACTATGACATTTGTCACTCTGTATAGGGTTGTGATCCATTTCACAGCGGGGGGGACGGCCGTGACCTACACTGCCAGTATCGGTAAGAACGTAAACCGTAAACCGTAAACCGTAATCCGTAATCCGTAAACCGTAATCCGTAATCGGAGGGCAGAAGCGGAATACGAATCACGGATTACGAATGTTCGAAGAGGTGCATCATGGTACTGGCAATGATTCGGGTGTGTAATCCATATTTAGCGATTATGCCACCAGAGGCAAAGAATCATATTCT
>DAOMOK010000048.1:0-20685 GCA_035444285.1 Chloroflexota bacterium | reverse complement strand
TTCCCTCTTTGAAGGCGAGCTCCTCATGCCTCAACTCACACCTGAATAGTTACTTTTTATCTATATCGCCCTCGTTGCCTGGGCGACTGTATTTATAGGCATGTTGGCTCATCTGGCTGGTTTTCGCCGCGCAGCTGCCCATTCAGGTTAGGGATGGGGAAGCCGCAAAACAAAAGCCAGTGCCTTCCGTTTCCGCGCAGAAACAATCAAGGATTCGCTGGTTGGATAAGACTTTGGTCTGGCTTTGGACGATAATCAGCGCCCTTCGCCATTATTCAGTTTCGCTTTCTGTAACTTCTGGTGGGAAGACCAATTCCACGGCCGTTTCCGGCAGGAGATAATACCGTAGTATTGCCTGAGGTGTCACCACGAGCAGCAGCCTGTTGTCGGCAGCAACCTGCAAGGTCAAGTCGCGGTAACGGCCGTTCTCACTGCGCCACAGCAAACTAAAATTCCAACCCTGCCAGCGCCAGACCGAAATGGTTTGCTCATCGCCCTGGTCTTCCAGCACCACCATCTCCTGGGCACCGTCCCCATCCACATCACCCAGTTCCACCGCCAGAATGGGCGCCTGGACGGGCCGGCCACCCCACAGTAGTTGGTAGGCTCCGCCCCAATGACCCACAATGTAAGGCTGGCTGCGTTCGTGCCCGTCCGGGTCGGGCTTCATGATCGCCAACAACATCTCGAAACGGCCGTCATCATTCGGATCTCCCAGGGCTAAATCTACTACCCGCCACGAGGATGGGCTTTGCCACACGGCCGTATCTCCCTCATACACCGTCACCCGCTCCGCCGCCCGGCGAATGATCTCTGGCGTCCCATCGCCCGTCAGATCAATGGCTCCCGACCAGAACCAGCCCTGTTCCCCACTATCAGCAACTTCACCGACAGGGGCACAACCATCTGTCTGGCAGGCAAAGGCCAGCCGCGACGGGGCAGGAGCGATGCGCGCCAACAGCGGCTCCGCTTCTGCCAGGGACATCAGGCGCGGACGAGACCCGGCCCATAACGGCAGCGCCTGCACAGCCCGCACTCCCGTGTCATCCACAAAAATACGCAGGGCCAGACCCTGATTGGTAAGTTCCTGCGTCTGGTCAAAGACAAAGTTACCCAGACTGTAGGCCACAAGCTGGCCGCTCTGTTGCTCCACCATAACAGCCTGGGCTACGTGCGGATGGTGCCCCCAAATCACATCGGCCCCGGCAGCCAGCAAAGCAGCAGCGGCCGTTTTCTGCCAGGGATCAACTTGCGAATCGTACTCATAGCCCCAATGGAGCGAAACCATCACCACATCCGCCTGCCGCCGGGCAGCAGCAACGGTGGCCGTTGCCTGCGCCTCATTCCACTCCGCCCGCTGCCACTGCCCACCCGATGATGGTGCATCGTTCGCCGGTTCCGGTACGGCGTTGAAGGCTAAAAAGGCCAGGCGCACGCCGTTCACCTGGCGAAAAACAGGCTGGTAGGCCACCACTTCATCAGGCCCAATGCCCAGGGGTGTGATACCGGCCTGTTGCAAGCGCACGGCCGTTTCTTCTAACCCCGCCACCCCATAATCCAGACTGTGGTTGTTGGCCTGCGAGAGCAAATCAAATCCGGCATTGGTGAGGTGGGCAACGGCCGTGACCGGCGCGTTGAGGATAATCGGCTGCGGCCCGTCAGGCGGAGCCGTGCGCGGCGTGCCCTCAGCGACGATGGCAGATTCCAGGTTGCCCAGCGTCAGATCGGCCGTGCGCAGCCAGGGAGCCACCGCACCCAGCGGGTCGGGTTCGTCGGCCACGCCGCGGCCCAACAGCACATCGCCCACGACGATTAGCTCGACAACAGGTTCAGATTCGGATAGGGCACGGCCGTCACGCAGATAGATCCAGGGATAAGCCGATAAATCGGGAACGGCCGTTGTCACCGTTCCCGATTCCACAAATGCTGCCTGTCTTCCCCGCAAAACCAGCAAGGAAACAAACAAAACCAGCAGAATGAGGACGCCCCTTGTTTTAATCAGCATCCTCACTCTTCCCACGCCGGGGGTTCATTGTTGTAGACGACATGGGTGACCACCCACTGCTCGTCCTGCTGCGCCAGCGTATAGGTCACATCCAGCGTGTAGGGGCCGCGCTGACCAATCGGCGCGGAAAGCGGCTCGGCGTCACCGGGCATCTCCCGGAAGCCGTACAGTTTATCCTCCCACGTTTCCCGCACCGTCACTACCACCCGATCTGCCGCCTGAATGTCAAACGAACGATAGCTGGCATGGATCCACTGCCGCCCCATGAACTGTTTGGCGGCTTGCAGCGCTTCAAGCTCATCGGCAAACTGGGACTGCACGGCGTCAGAAGCTGCATACAGGTAGTCTGGTGCCAAATACCAGTATGCCTGGCTGATGCTGCGCTGGAAGCTGTAGATAGCCCGCTGGAAAGCGGCATACTCCGTCTCATCGGTGAAGAAACTGTTCGTCCATTCCGGCGGCGGCGGGGCAGTACCTTCATCGAGCATGGTGCGCCACTTTTCATCGGTAAGGCGGTCGTCGGCCGACCAGGGGAATTCGTAATAGGAAAATACGCCGCCTTTAGCCACCTGCAACTGGATCGAGCCATCTTCTTTGATGAGCGGAACAACCACATAAATCTCATTGATCCGCCCTACCGCTTCCTCCAGTACGACGGGATTGGGAATACCATCCCCATCGGGATCAGGGGCGGTGGCGACATCGGCAATAACGGCCGCTTGCGGTTCTTCATCCATAACCGGCTGGGCGGCCGGGTCTTCATCCTCGCGGTCGGCCGCAGCCATCGTCAGGTGCTCCAGTTCCCCGCCGTAAAAACGAATCAGTTGAAACTGTTCATATGTCAATGGTTCGCCGCGCAGTTCTTTTTCGGCAATGACCTGCAAGGCGGCGGCCAACGTTTGTAATCGCATCAGGCTGTTCAAATCCTGTTCACCCAACAGACCGCGCTCCTGGAGGCCATCCAGAGTCATGGTGGTGAGCGCCTCCAGGCGGGCGTAGAATTCAGGCACCGGCTCCACATAGCCTTGCGCCAGCAAGGGCACCGGAGCGCCGCTGCCACCGCCGAGTTCCGCATAAACCTGCTTGGCGTAGAGGATCGTATCGTGTTTCAGTTCGGCCCAACTGCCCAGCGAGGTATTTAGCTGTTTGTCCAGCCAGGCATCGTTTTGCATAAATTGGGGATGGCCCGCGCCCGGTTCGGCCAGCAGTGGCTCAAAGGTGTAGAGCCAGGTGGTGTACAGTGTCTCCGTCCAATCCTCTGTGGTCAGGCCATCAACCCACACCTGCATCTTTTCCATTTGTTCGGGGTAATTGGCATACTCCGTCTCGCCCATCTCATCGAGGATGGCATAAGCCCGGTCAGAACCCATGGCGGCCATGACGTCCAACCCTTTGGGCAGCATCCGGGGATTATCCGAAGTGCCGACATTGCGGTAGATGAGCTGGCGGAAAATGTAGGCATCGGGCACAAAACGCTGCCCCATGAAGCGGAACCCTTTGGTCGTTTCCTCCACATCATCATCCACGCTGATTACCAGCCCTAGAATCTGGGGCGGCGGCAGTTCGTTGGCGGCTTCAATGAAGGCGTCTAGCTGGCTTTCGTCGGCGATGGCGGCCAGATCGGGCATGGGGCCATAGACCTCGGTGATCACGTCCAGGTATTGGAAAGCTGTCAGGTCGTCGCTGCGGCCGACAAAGAAGACAGTAGGGTTGTAGAGGTCGAGCCAGGTTTGCAGCGCCGGCTGGCCATTGACCTCGGCCGAACGCAGCGCCTGCACCAGCAGCAGCGCGGCCCGTGTTTCGGCGCGGCCCACGTCGGGATCATCGGTTTTGAGGCGGAAGGTCATACGGCCGTACCACATCATGCTCTTGAAGTAGGCCGTCAGCTCTTCGCTGATGGTGTAGTGGCCGCGGGGAATGTACTGGGTGTAATCTTCGCCAAATTCCAGGCCGGGGAAGAGCGGTGAGAGCATAATCCCTGAGGCGTCTTCAATGTTCGCCAGTTCCGCATCAACTAACTCCTGGGCATAGGCGGGCACTTCTACCGTGGGATCCAGCAGCTTGCTGCCCACGCCAATGAAGGCCACGGTGCGCATGGCGGCATCTTCCCATTCGGTGCCGCGCAGCGCCTGGTGCTGCCTGTCGGTCTGAGCCAGCATAGCCTCGTTTAACTGTTGCAGTTGGGGAATAAAAGCCTGGCGTTCGGCCGTGCGCAGCACCTTGTCAAACAGCAGATGGTAGACGTGCAGCAGCGAATCACTGGTGATGAAAGTGGGCACGTTGGCATAACGCGCCTGCTCATACACGGTGAAGAACTCCTTCTCCACGCCGGGGCTGACGACGAAGCCATCCTGTGCCAGCCGCGCTACCTGTTCGGGCGAAAGGACAAAAGGCACAATGACGTTGCCCAGATCGGGGGCGATGGGATCGTGAAAGATGGCGGGGGTGACGTCTACGGCCGTTTCCTTGAAAGTGGCAAACGTCAGCTTCTCCGGTAGTGATATTTCCGGCGCGGGCGTCACCGGCGTCACCGGCGTCACCGCTGCGGTTGGCGCGGCTGAGGCTGCCTCAGTTGGCGCGGCCGTGGGGATGACGATGGTGGGGGTGAGGGGTGGCGGGGCAGTGGGTGTGGGGATAGTAGGAACGGCCGTAGCTGCTGGTGATGTGGGGGTTGCTGCCTGCTCTGGCGGGTTTTCTTCACAAGCTGTTAGAACCAGAGCAGCGAACAAAAATCCAAAGAAACAGAAAACGATTCTCTTCATGGTTATTTTGCCTCCTTTTGGCAGTCAGGGCAGTAGTAGATGCTGCCCCCCAGATAGGGTTCTTTTTTGATGATTGTGCCACAAACGGGACAGGGCGTGTTGACCGTATTCTTACTGAGAATGGTTTTGTAACCTCCGGTGCAGCCAAACAAATCGCGCTCAGTATCGCGACCGCCACGGTCGGTCATTTCGTGCAGCACGCTTATGACAGCGCCAAACATCTGCTCTATCTCTTTCTCTTTCAGGCTGTCCATGCTGCGTTTGGGATGGATTTGGGCGGTCCATAGAATATCTTGCAACACGCCGTTGCCCAGACCAGGAATGCGCTGCTCGGTTGCCAGGAAGGCCTTGGCTGACAGTTTGCTCCGGTTTTCAGCAAGCAAGCTGTCGAAATAGGTGCGGTTAAAGGCGGCTGCGAGGGGAGACGGCCGTTCCCGACCCATCCGGTAATCCTCAATGCCCACCGGTTCCCCTTCGTGAACGCAAAAAAGGCAGCCCCACATCTGAATCGTGGCCGTCAGGGCTGTGCCGTCATCGAATTCTAAAAGAAGTTGATGGCGGGCGGGCAGCCGCTCTCCGACCGGATAGTAGCGCAAACTGGCGCTGAGAATCAGCTCCATTTCATCGGCTTTCACGACGACTTCGTTGGCGATGGCCGAGGCTGAACAGATCGTTTTCCCGGCCAACAACGCATTGTAGTGGGCGGGATCGCCGCTATACCAGGCAAATTTATGGGGCGATTGATTTGCCACCACATTTTTTATACGCTTGCCCACAATAGTCCGGTTGATTTGGCGGGCAAGGACAACAGCTTCAGGTAACTCGATCATCTATTTTTAACCTCCTTATTCCTACTTTCCTCCATTTTTCCTTTGGTGTTTGGACGGTAGCTACCCCACCTGGCCAGATGCGCCCCGGCCTCACACCCTACAAGGGGCGCGCCGCCGGTAATAGTAGGCCAACGTTGCCACCGCAAGGGCTATACCCCAAATTGGAAAAAGGAAGACCAGCGACGATCCATCTGTTTTGCTCAGCGGCCACCAACAGCTTATTCACGCCGCACAATGAACAGCACCATGTCATCCGTTAAATGTTGCTGCGCTCTAAACTGGTGAATGTCATGGAGAATGTCTTCTTTAAGGTGTACGGCCGTGCGCCGGAGCGGCTCTCTGGCAAGCGTGATCAACCGTTCCCGGCTATAAAATTCGCCGGCCGGATTTTGCGCCTCAATGACGCCATCCGTATAGATTAGAAGCGTATCGCCGGGCTGCAGCAGGACTTCTTCTTGTTGCCAGGTAGCCTGCTCAAGCACGCCCAAGGGCACGCCTGTGTTGGGCAGCCAGCACCCCTCCCTCGTTTCTTTGTTTTTGATTTGTAGGGCCGGGCAATGGCCGGCATTGCTGTAAACCAGCGTGCCAGTGGCCGGGTTCAGGATCCCGTAAAAAGTGGTGACAAATTGATCGGCGTGTGTGTGGTGCAGAATATGATGATTGACCGACGTAAAAACGGCCGTGGGGCTTTGTCCCATTTCCACAGCATGGGTGCGAAACAGCGCATACGTCAGCGCCATGAACAGCGCCGCGCAAACGCCCTTGTCCACCACATCGGCAACAATGATCCCCAGACGGCCGTCTGGCAGCTCAAAAACATCGTAAAAGTCACCCGATGTCTCCCTTGCCGGCAGCAGCGTCACTGCAAACTGCCAGCCCGGCAATTGCGGCAGCTTATCCGGCAGAAAACTGGCCTGCACCTGACCGGCCAACGCCAGTTCCTGGGTCATTTTGTAGTTCGCCCGGTCCAATTGTCGCTGCAAATTGTGCAGGGCCAGATGCGTCTCTACCCGCGCCAGCACCTCCTCCGGTTGAAACGGCTTGGTGATGTAATCCAGCCCGCCTACTTTGAAGGCATGCACCTTGTCGGCCACATCATCCAGGGCGCTGATAAAGAGTACCGGAATATCTCGCGTCTCGCGCCTTGTCTTGAGCGCCGTGCAGGTGGCAAATCCATCCATACCCGGCATCTTGATGTCTAGCAAAATCAGGTCCGGCAAGGCCAGCGCGGCCGAGTCCAAAGCCTGCTGCCCACTGGTGGCCACCCGCACCCGATAATTATGTTCTGTCAGGATTTGAGAGAGCAGGCGCAGATTGTCCGGCGTGTCATCCACAATCAAAATACCTTTCTGCCGGTTAACCGGTTGATTGTCGCTCATAGGTTATTCCTTTGCTTTGCCTGACCACTGTTAAAATCCGGTCATAAGCAAAGTTCTGCGCCCAGGCGGCCAGGGTGTCTGCCAGGGCTGCATCATGGCTGCGGAACTGGCTGATGCTGGCTTGAATGGCGGTAATGTCGCCCAATTCGGCCGCCCGCTGCAAATCGGTGACCAGTTCAGGTGGCAGGCCGGTCAACTGGCGGGCCAGGTCGGCCGTTTCTGCCGGTTTGGCGCCGGCGATGGGAAAACGGCCGTCCTCCGCTTCCCTTTCTTCTGCGGCATACAAAAAGCGTAGCCCCAGATGTTTTTGCAGCGCATTGATGATGTCTTCCTCGAAAAACGGCTTGCGGATGTAGTCGTCACACCCCTGCGCTAGAATCATGGCCCGGTCTTCTTCCATGCCGCTGGCGGTGAGGGCCACAATGACCATCGCCTCCCCCTGGGGGTGGCTCTTGATATGGCGCGTGGCTTCAAAGCCATTCACCACCGGCATGCGAATATCCATCCAGATCAGGTGCGGCTGCCAGGTCTGCCAGAGGGCAATCGCTTCCTGGCCGTCGGCCGCTTCACGCACTTCGAATCCCAGCGGGGTCAAAATCTTCACCAGCAGTTGGCGGTTGGATGGCTGATCGTCGGCCACCAGCAGCCGGTAACGTGGCTGGTCGGGGGCCAGCCCGATGGCATGGCGTGCGGGGCGCAAGGCGGGCACGGCCGTTTGCGTGACAACCTCACAAGGGATGGCAAAACGAAAGAGGCTGCCCTGGCCTATGGTGCTTTCTATCGTGATTTCTCCACCCATCAGGCGCACGTGCTGGCGGCTGATGGTCAAGCCCAGCCCGGTGCCTTCCTGCAATACCTGCCCCGCCGTCGCCTGCACAAACGGTTCGAACAGCGCTGCTTGCTCCTCCAACGCGATACCCGGACCGCTGTCGCCGACCTCAAAGCAGATCAGGATGCCGGCTGCCGTTTCTGCGGCAGCACGGGAGACACGTAACCAGACGCAGCCCTGCTGGGTGAACTTGACGGCGTTGCCCAACAGGTTCATCAGCACCTGCCGCAGCCGCCCGGCGTCGGCAATGACAAAGGTCGGCACGTCGGGGGTTATTTCCAGACGCAGTGCCAGCCCTTTGCTTTCGGCACGCAGGCGGAACATCTCGGCCAGGCCGTGCAGCAGCCGGTGCAGGTCAAACGGCTGTGGATTGAGCACGGTGCGCCCGGCCTCGATTTTGGATAGCTCCAGTACGTCGTTGATCAGCCCCAGCAGGTGCTCGCTGCTGCGGTTGATGATCTCCAACGTTTCTACCTGCTCTGCGCCCAGGCCGGGATCGCGCCGCAGCAGCCGGGTGAAGCCCAGGATGGCGTTGAGCGGCGTGCGGAATTCGTGGCTCATGTTAGCCAGGAAGGCGCTTTTGGCGCGGTTGGCCGCTTCGGCCGCTTCTTTGGCATGTTCCAGTTCCACCAGCGTGTGGCGCAGCTCCTGAGTACGCTGATCTACCTGCCGCTCCAATTGTCGCCGCTGGCTTTCAACCGAGCGCATGCGCCAGGCAATGACGGCGACCATTGTCACCCCCGCCGCCAGCACGGCCAGCGTGCGGAACCACCACGTTTGCCAGAGGGGAGGCGGGATGTGGATGCGCACGGCCGTTTCCGTGTCTCTCCAAACCCCATCGCTGTTGGTGCTGCGGACGCGAAAGGTGTAATCGCCGGGCGGCACATTAGTATAACCGGCGTAGCGGCGCGTCCCGGCCATGTTCCACTCCTTGTCGAACCCTTCCAGCAGGTAAGCATATTCAATGCCTTCCGGCGCGGAATAGTCCAGGGCGGCAAACGTAAAGGCGAAGAAGTCGTCGTGGTAGGAAAGCCTGATTTCTGTGCTGGTTTCGATGGACTGTGCCAACGGCGATTCCTGGCCGGGCGGCACCGATTCGTTGAAAAGCTGGAAGTCGGTGATGACCAGCGGCGGTGTATAGCGGCTTTGCTGCACCAGATCAGGGTGAAAGGCGTTAAAGCCGTTGATGCCGCCAAAGAGCATTTCACCGCTGCGCGTTTTGGCAGCCGCCCACTGGTTGAACTCGTTGCTTTGCAGGCCATCGCGCTCGCTGAAGTGGACAAAGGTGTTGGCGGCGGGGTCGAAGCGCGTGAGGCCCCGGTTGGTGCTGAACCAGATACGGCCGTCGTCATCTTCCAGAATGGCGTAAATGAGGTCATTAAGCAGACCGTTTTCTTCGTTGTAGTGGGTGAACGTTTCTGTGACCGGGTCAAATTTATCCAGGCCATCTATCGTTCCCACCCACAGCGTGCCGTCGCCGGCCCGGTGCAGGCTGAGTACAATGTCACTGGTGAGGCTATCCGGGTTTTGCCGGTCGTGACGGTATGGGGTTGCCCGCCCTGTTTGCGGGTCAAACAGGTTCAGGCCGCCGTTGAAGGTGCCCACCCAGAGACGGCCGTTTTCTGCTTCCACAATTCCCACCACATCATCGTCGCTCAGACTGTGCGGGTCCGCCGGATCATGCTGGTAAAAGGTGAAGGCATCGGCAGCGCGGTCATACTTGCCCAACCCGCCAAAAAAACCGGCCCACAACTGGCCACGGCCGTCTTCCATAAGCGTGGCGGCAAAGGAGAAGTCATCATAATGGGCGAACTGGCCCGTAGTCGGATCCATGCGGTTCAACCCGCCGCCGTTGGTGCCCACCCACAAAAAATCATTCGCATCCTGATAGATAGACACGATGTAATCGCTGGACAAACTATGCGGATCATCCGGGTCATGGCGGATAACGTGCCAACGGTTGGTATCGGCGTTATACCGGTTCAGTCCGCTGCCGTTGGTGCCTACCCACAGCATATCCTGGCGATCTTCATGAAAGCCCCAGACCTGGTTATTACTCAGGCTGTTGGGATTGTCAGGATCGGCGCGATAGAGGGCGAATTTCTGCCGGGCCGGAACGGCCTTGTTGACGCCACCGCCAAAAGTGCCAAACCAGAGTACGCCGCCTGTGTCCTGGTATGCTGACCAGATCTGGTTGTTGTTAAGGCTCTCCGGATCACTGACATCAGCCTGGTAGCGGACGAACTGTGACGTGTCTGGGGCAAAGGTGTTTAAGCCGCCACCGTTGGTGCCGATCCAGAACACGCCATCACGATCCAGAAGTAGAGCCGTGACGCCATCATGGCTCAGGCTGTGTGGATCGTCCGGATCGTGCTGGAAGCGCGTAAAGGTCTCCATCTGGGGATCGTACCGGTTGAGGCCGGCAGCCACCGTGCCTACCCACAGGTCACCATTGGCCGCCACCAGCAGTTCTTGCACCTCGTTGCTGCTGAGGCTGGCAGAGTTTGCCGGGTCATGCTGATAGGAGGTGAAACGGCCGTTTTCCGGATCGAAGCGGTTGACGCCACCACCCAACGTGCCGATCCAGAACACCCCTTCGCCATCCTGAACGATGGCCTGCACCGTATTGTGGCTCAGGCTAAAAGGATCGGTCGGGTCGTGTTGGTAGCAGGTGTAAGCGCCGGTGTCCTCGTGCAAACGGCACAGCCCCCTGGTGGCGGTGCCTAACCAGAGGGTATTGTCTTGAGCGATAAAGACATCATTGAGATAGTCGTCTGGCAGGCTGGCCGGATCGTCCGGATCATGCAGGTAATGCGTAAATTGTCCGCTCTCCGGATCGTACCGGGTAAGCCCGCCGCCACCAGATGCAATCCAGAGACGGCCGTTTCTATCTTCGGCCAGGGCATTACTCATGACGGTTTTGAATACCTTGAAGGTATAGCCGTCGTAGCGATTGAGTCCCTCCTGGGTGGCAAACCACATAAAGCCCTGCCTGTCCTGCAAGATGTCCAAAACCACGCTCTGTGAAAGCCCCTGTTCCAGCGAAATATGGTCGAAGCGCAGGTTACCCCCGGTAGCGTAGCGTACTTCAGAGGGATTAAGGGGTGTTTGGTCCAGGATGGGGATAACGGTAGGTGGCGGTGCGGCGGTGCCCGTGACCGTGAGCTGGTTGCAGGCACACAGCAGGAGCAGCAACACGCAGCTCAGGAAAAGGCTCCGTTTGTCATGGTTGGTGAAAACGGCCGTTAACCAAAAAGGCTTTGTCGGGCCAGGCTCCGATACTGCCGTTTCGGCGCCACTATTTTGGGTGTAAACCATGAGAGCTACACCTGACACCATCGCTAACAATAGCCTAGGAATCATCTCCTTCTCCCTGGCAATCAGAATGCCAATTCTCTCCTTTAACAACATAGACGAAATTGGCATTGATGTCCTCTATCTAAAGTTATATTGCCAGTTATATTCCGCTTGCACCTGCGAGCATCTCCTGAGTGGTGTCATTACCGGTAACCAGAAGTCGGTAACCGGTTATCGGGAGACCCTCCAGAGACAAGTACTACCCATTACCGAGCCTGGTACGCCATAGCGCCGGTCAGCACTGCCAGGGTGTGTTACAGCATGAAGGCTGACCTCGCCGCCCTGCTCATTCCCCTGCTGAGCAAGGTGGTGGACAAGGTGATGCAGCGTAACTTCAACCGCATTGCCAAACGCAGCCAAATACAAGGGCGAAGATGAGAATTACTGGAAGAATGGGGGTATGATCGCACCGTGACCAACCGTTTGGTTCGCTCCGATAAGTTGCAGGGGATGGGGTGGCAAGAACCAAAACAAAAAGACCAGAGTGTGCCTCTGGTCTTCAAGTGGGACCCGGCAGAAGCGACGGGCCTGGATACCTCTCTGGGCGCAGGTGCATTGTGTTTACTCTCGGTGAAAACCTCTACCGTACCCTGCTACGCCTCCTAGAGGATTGGGTGGGGGAACGGCCGTGATAACCACAAATACTCCACACTGTTTGTTGTTTTTCTACCGAAGCCTCTGCTTCACGGTTTGATGATCACCGGCAGATAGATGGTGAAACCTGCCTGCATGGGTGTGACAGAGACGGTAACGGTGGCCGTGTCCGTCAGGGCGCCATCAGTGATGGTATAGGTG
Organism: Chloroflexota bacterium; assembly: GCA_035444285.1. Taxonomy (GTDB): domain Bacteria; phylum Chloroflexota; class Anaerolineae; order Promineifilales; family Promineifilaceae; genus CAADGU01. The sequence goes on along the minus strand of DAOMOK010000048.1, from coordinate 8,728 downwards.
AAGGTATCTGTGCCGAAGAAGTCGGGAGCGGGGGTGTAGAGGATGGCTGTGCCAGAGATAACGGCCGTGCCATTCACCGGGCTGCTCACCTCACTGATGCTCAAGCTGTCACCTACATCAATATCGCTGTCGTTGTCGAGAACGGTGAAGATATTGTCGCTGCTGTTTTCATCAACGGTGTAGCTGTCGTCAACGGCCGTTGGCGCATCATTCTCATTGTCCACATCAACTGTCACGACGGCCGTGTCCGTCAGCCCGCCCATGTCGTGGATGGTGTAGGTGAAGGTCTCTGTGCCCACAAAGTCCGGTGCGGGGGTGTAGAGGATGGTGTTGCCAGAGAGAACGGCCGTTCCCCCCTGGTCTGGTGTGCCGACCGCCATAAGCGTGATGAAATCATCTCCATCCGGGTCACTATCATTGTCCATAATGGTGAGCATATTGTCGCTGCTGTCCTCCATCACGCTGACCATATCGTCAACGGCCGTGGGCGCATCGTTGTCAGCGGCGATGGTGACGGTGATAGTGGCGGTGGCGCTCAGGCTGCCGTCACTGATGGTGTAGGTGAAAACGGCCGTATAACCCACCACCAAGTTCACTGGTGTGTAGGTCACAGTTGTGCCGTCGGTGCTGGTGCTGCCGGTGGCGGGGGTGGAGATGGCCGTTACCGTCAAACTGTCCCCATCCACATCCACATCATTGTCTAACACTGTGATATTGATAGCCGTATCCTCGTCGGTAGCGGCGGTGTCATCATTGGCAATGGGGGCATCGTTGACACAAGTGATAGTGAAGGTAACGGTGGCGACGCTGGAGTCATCTTGCCCGTCATTAGCGTAATAGGTGAAGCTGTCTGTGCCGCAGAAGTCGGCATCGGGGGTGTAGCTGAAGGAGCCATCACTGTTGAGGCTGAGTGTGCCGTTGGTAACATCGGTATCGAGTACGGCCGTTATCGCATCTCCTTCCACATCACTGTCATTGCCCAACACGCCAGGTGCAGCGATGGAAAGAGGCATGTCCTCAGTTGTGGTGTAGGCATCATTGACCACAATGGGCGCATCGTTGACGGCGGTGACGGTGAGGGTGACAACGGCCGTATTGGAATTGGCCTGTCCATCATAGGCATAATAGCTAAAGGTGGTGATGCCAGACCAGTTCGCGGGCGGTATATAAGTGAAGGAGCCGTTGCTGTTGAGGCTGAGTGTGCCGGTGGTGACGTTGCTGTCCAAAACGGCCGTCAAACTGTCGCCATCTCCATCTGTATCATTGCCTAACACACCGGGCACAGCCGCGTTGAGGGGCGTATCTTCCGTGGTGGTATAGCTGTCATCAGCGGCAATAGGCGTCTCGTTGACAGAGGTAACGTTGATGGTCACAACGGCCGTTTGAGAAAACTGTGGCGCGTTATTCCCCATTGCTAATTGTGCTACTTCAGCAGCCGACAAGCCGCGTCCATAGATGCGCAGATCATCGAGCGCGCCCTGGAAATAGCGGGTATTATTTTCAAGTTTGCCCAGGTAAATGTGGGAGACGATGGCATGGGTGGGGGTGGCGGTCGTATCGGTTGCGGTGCCCTCCAGAATTCCGTCAATATAGAGCGACAGCACATCCCCGTTTTTGACAAACGCTATATGATGGTATTGATTGTCGTTGACGGTCGCGGTGGATTCGATAAACGGGATATTGGCGACATCGGAGCGGGAGACCAGAATGCGGCCATCCCGAACCCCGCTGGTTTGGTTTAAGAGCGTGATGGCAAAGACAGAACTGTTGTCTACGGATGCATATTTTGAAACGAGCATGTTGTCAAGCGTGTCCGCATCGGCCTGGGTGGTATCGGCTTTGAGCCAGAAGGCGGCTGCAAAATCATCATCCGGACCGAAATTAAAGGCGGGCTGTGAGGCAATCACGCCCCAGTCATTAATCCCGTCGAACATAACCGCATACGGGTTCGGGTAAGATGTGGCGGCGGTATCGGTTGTCCAATGGCCGGCCGGATCGGTGATGTACATGTTGCCATCCAGCAGCCAGGTGGTACGGCCGTGCCCGGAACTGTCGGTGGCGGTCAGGGCGTTGTCATCCATCGTCCAATACCCGGCCATCAAGGCCAGGTTTTCGGCGGCGGCCAGTTGATAGGAGAAAGTGACGGGGCCGTTGAAGTTGAGTGATGGTGTGTAGACAAAGCTGCCATCGGTATTGAATTCGAGCGAACCTGTCGCAGGTGCGGTGTCCAGCACGGCCGTCAACCCATTACCATTGAGGTCATAATCATTTTGCATTACGCCAGATGCAGCCGACACGGTTAATGAGATGTTCTCTGTGGTGGGTGTACACATCCTCCTGGGCCACAGGCGGTACCTCGGCCACATACGTGGTTACTGTGCTGACGTTATCGCTGATGCTGGGATCAAACTGGTCGGAACTGATCGTGGCCTGATTACTAAAGGGGCCAGCGGTCAGAGGGCTGGAAATCACGCCGGTGACGGTAATCACAGCGTTGACGCCGGGGGCCATATCAGCGACCTGCCAGACGTAGGTGCTGCTGACCACCTGGGTGATCGTTGCGCCACTGCTGATAAAGGATAGAGTGTCCGGGTCGAGACTGGTGGGGATAGTGTCGGTGAGAATGACATTTGTGGCGGTATAAGGCCCGAAATTGGCAAACATCAGCGTATAAGTGATCATCTCGCCGGGGGCAATTGTGTTGGCACTGGCGCCCTTTTGAAGGGTCAGGGAAGCGGCAAGTTCGTTCATCCACATTTTGTCATTATTCACACTACTCACAAAGACATCCAAATCGCCATCCCCATCCACATCGCCAAAATCAACATCGTGGCTTTGCGTATTGCCCAGACTTTGCCCACTATCCGAGAACTGACCAATGCCGTTGTTAACCAACACTTTGTCCGCGCCGATATCTCTGATAAAGGCATCCAAATCACCGTCCCCATCTATATCGCCTAAGGCAACACCGTTTCCAATCGTCAGGACTTGCCCACTGTCGGCAAAGACTCCGTTCCCGTTGTTCCACCACACCTGACTGTTTGTGGGGCTGGAAATATTGGTGACGAAGGCGTCTAAATCGCCGTCGCCATCCAGGTCTCCTAAGGCTACCCCCGTGCTGTAACCTGTGCCCATCTGTTGCCCGCTGTTGGAAAAGATTCCGGTTCCGTCATTAAGCCAGACATGGTTGGCATTGGCATAAACAGTTTCAAACACATCCAGGTCGCCATCGCCATCCAAATCGCCCAAAACGGAATTGCCGATACTTCCAAAATCGTATCCACTGTGGGTCAAAGTTCCTAAGCCATCATTCAACCATGGCTGGCTGCTTACTTCTGTGCGAATTAAGGCATCCAAATCACCATCACCATCCAGATCGCCTAACATGACACCCCAACTGAAATCCCATCCCAGTTGTTGTCCACTATTGGTAAAGGTGCCAACTATGCCACCTTGCAGACCCCCGTCGTTAAACCAGACTTCATCCGGTTGATTGAATTTGGCGACCACCATATCCAGGTCACTGTCCCCATCCAGATCCCCCAGAGCAAAATTTCGGGCATTGGAATCCATGCTGATGTAATCGCCATAGGTAAAATGACCATCCCCGTCATTGGACCATATAAACATGCCATAGTACGTGCGCTCGAGAATGTCCAGATCGCCATCCTGGTCAATGTCTGCCAGGGCACTGCCTCTCGTCCATCTATCGCCAAAGTTGTAGCCGTTAGGCTAAAGTGAAAACTTTTCTATGGATACCGTGAAAATTTTCCTATTTGGCGCGCTGACGGCCGTGTTGGGCGATGAACCGGTGGCTTTCCGTTCCAGCAAGGTGAGGGCGCTGCTGGCTTATCTGGCAGTGCGGGCGGATAGGCCCCAGGCGCGGGAGAGTCTGGCGGCGCTGTTGTGGGGAGAGCAACCTGACCAGAAGGCGCGGGTGAATTTACGCAGTGTCTTGGCCCAACTGCGGGGGAGTTTGGGGGAAACGGCCGATTCTATCCTCACCATCACCCCCCAAACCGTGCAGTTTAATCTGGCGCCGGATTTAGTCTGGGTAGATGTGAATGAATTTGCCGCCTCGTGGCAAGCGGTACAGAGCCATCCCGCCGGTGAATGGTGGCGGCGGGCGGCCTCTGTCCGCCGTTTACAGGCGATGACCGCCCTGTATCGGGGCGAGTTTTTGGCGGGGCTGCACCTGGATGATTGCCCTGATTTTGAGGATTGGCGGCTGCTGTTGAGGGAGCAGTACCACCAGCAGATGTTGGTGGCTTTGGCGGCCCTGGCTGACCATGAGCTGGCCCTGGCTGCGCCGCTGGCAGCCATGCCGTATGCGCGGCAACAGTTGGCCCTGGAACCGTGGCGGGAGGTGGCGCACCAGCAGTTGATGCGGGCGCATTTGCTGATGGGGCAGCCGCAGTTGGCGCGGCAGCAGTATGACACTTGCTGCCGGATTTTGGCCGAGGAGTTGGGCATTGAGCCAGGTACGGAGACACAGGCTTTGTTGGCGCAGATGAAGGGAGGAGGCGGACGGCCGTTCATTCCCCCACCCATCCACAACCGCCCCACCACAGCCACACCCTTTTTCGGCCGTCGCCGTACACTGGCCCGTTTGCTGCCGCTGCTGCTGGACCCCGATTACCGGCTGCTGACGTTGACGGGGGTGGGTGGTGTGGGCAAAACGCGCCTGGCTTTAGAGGCGGCTGCCAAAATGACGGCTCATTTTGGCGATGGCGTCTGGTTTGTGCCGCTGGTGGGCGGGGCCGAACCGCTGGATGATGCCGATTTGGCGGCGGAGACAGTAGCCAGCGCCATCGCCCAGACGTTGTCGGTGGCATTGACGGGGCGGGGGACGGCGCAGGTGCAGTTGTTGGCGGCTTTGAAACACAAGGAGATGCTGCTCATTCTGGATAATTTTGAGCATTTGCAGGCGGGCGTGGGTTTGGTGACGGCGCTGCTGGCGCACTGCCCGGCAGTGAAACTGTTGGTGACATCGCGCAACCGGCTAAATTTGCAGAGTGAGGTGCATGTGCCTCTGTCTGGTTTACCGGTGGGTGAGGTGGCACGGCCGTCGGCAGCAGTGGAACTGTTTCAGGAGCGGGCAGAGCGGGTGGATTTTTCGTTTGTTCTGGCGGAGGCAGAACGGCCGTTAGCCATTCAGTTGTGCCAATTTTTAGAGGGTGTGCCGCTGAGTATTGAGTTGGCGGCGGGGTGGATTGATAGACGGCCGTTGGCCGAGATTGTCGCTACCATAGCCCAGGATTTGGATCAGTTGGCGACCACCATGGCCGATGTGCCCGAACGGCAGCGGTCGCTGCGGGCCATTTTTGCGGGATCGTGGCGACTGTTGACGGAAATTGAACAGCAGACTTTGGCCCGATTGGCGGTATTTCGTGGTGGTTTTCAATTGGCGGCGGCAGAGGCGGTGGGGGCAGAAGCCGGCGTGCTTGCCAATCTGGTGGAACATTTTTTGCTGCGGCAGGGGGAAAACGGCCGTTATGACATGCACGAATTATTACGCCAGTTTTCGTGGGAAAAGTTGACCGAACGAAATGAGCTGACCGAGACAGAGGCGCAGCACGGCCGTTACTACTTGCAATTCCTAAGCCAACGCGAAGAAACGATACATCAAGAAAGCTGGGTAAAAAGCCGTGACGCCATAGAAGGTGATTTGGCCAACATTCGTCAGGCCTGGAGATGGGCCGTTGCCCATTTACAAGTACAGGCATGTGCCGAGAGTTTGCGAGTTCTCTCCTTTTTTTATGCAATCGAGCGGCTCTCCAGGGAAGGGGTCGCCCTGTTTCAAGAAGCTGCCCAACATTTTCAAGCAGCTTATGAATCAACTGAACCGATGCCTACGGCCGTGACCCTCTTGTCAGGGCGTCTGATGATTGAACAGGCCGTGCATCATAATCGTCTGAGCAATTACCAGCGGGCTGTAGAACTGAGCCAGCAAGCCTGCGCATTGTTTCAGGCCATGCCGGATTTAACCAAAGAGCAGACACGTGCCCTTGTTTCGGCTCGCTATGAATGGGCCAACAGTGCTTGTGAACAGGGTCAATACGAAACAGCCCAATCCCTTTTTGAGGTAGCGTTGCTGGAGGTTGCGCAGTTAGAGCCTGTGTGGAAGGCGCATATTCTTTCTGGTATGGCCATCAACCATGCCCGACAAGGGCATTTTGACCAGACGCGCTCCCTGTTTGAGGAAGCATTGGCTATCTATCAACAAACGGCCGACCAACTGGGCGAAGCCAAAACGTGGTACAGCCTCGGATTTCTAGCGCATGAGCAAGGGCGTTTTGCCGATTCAACAGATTATTACCGGCAAAGCCTGGCCCTTTACCAGCGGTTGGGTATGGTGCGTGATCAAGGGAATCTGCATAATGCGTTAGGCATGGGGTACACAGCCAGAAGCGACTATTTGCAGGCGCAGCACTATTATGCCCAGGCCAAAGAGATTGCCGATGAGACACATAATCGCCTCTATGCCGGTTATGCTCGTCACAATCTTGGCCTGATTGCCTCCCATTTAGGGGACTATGACAAGGCTCAGGCTTATTATGAGGAAGCGCTGGCTATCTATGAACAAATTGGCGATAGACGGGAGATTGCCTGGGGAAACAACAATTTGGGTCTACTCTATCAACATCTGGGCGACTATGAAACAGCCCGGCGCTATCATGAGCAGTCGTTGCAAACAGCGCAAGAGTTGGGGGTCAGGGCCGTGGAAGGGATCGCTTATTGTCGTTTGGGGCAAGCCCTGACCGGGTTAGGACGGCCAGCAGAAGCAGATGCAGCCTTTGTGAAGGCGTTAGCCATTCAACGGGAATTGGGACAGATGTACTGGGCGATGGAATCTCTGGCTGGCCGGGTGCGCCTGGCTGTGGGTCAGAATGATCTGGCCCAGGCGCAGGCATGGTGTGCGGAGATCATGGCGCATCTTGAGACAAAAGGCACGATGGGGATGCGTGAACCTTTGTGCAATTATTTGACGTGTTATGAGTGGTTAACGGCCGTTCACGATCCCCGTGCCAGTGCATGGCTGCAAACAACATACAATTTATTGCTAGAGTGGGCAAACAAAATCAGTGATGCCCCTACACAACATCTATTCCTAAACAACATTCCCTGCCACAGAAAAATCGTAGCCGAATGGGAAAAATCTAAAAATATAGCCGGCGCCATAGAGCAACGCTAAACTTGAAGGAGAATCCAGACAATGCCTCAAAAACGGTGGGTGTTTGACCCCAATTCTGATGGGAAAAAGATTCCCGAAAGCAAAAAGCAGGAAGTGACACATCGCATTGAGAAGTACGAACTGTCCGTATTTCCTGACGGTAGCTTCGTGGGCAAACCAGAAGATGCCTTTGCTGCTTCGGCGATGTATCTGGAGTAAGGCATGGCTGCTCAAATAGTGAGGCGCACAGATCGCGGGAGCGACCCAGGCTCGAACCCACACCGGGCGCAAGGCGCAAACAAACAAAAAGCTCTCGACTAAATCGAGAGCTTTTTACCTTTTGCCCAGAACGGGAGCGACGGGTTTCGTTCGCTCACGTGTATAATTTTGATTTTCTTGCCAAAGCACATTACTCAATCTTTCTTCTCAAGTAAGCAATCTACAGACTTCATCTTACCATTTGTTCAAACAAGAAATCAATTTGCATTTGTAGTTTCGTAACCTACTCACAACGACTACAACTTCCTCTCTGCAGAATTCACTATCAACTCCATCAAGAATAAATTGGATGCGTTAGGTAACCAGGACAGCCCATTCATGAGGTTAGCATAGACAACCCCAGTACTTATCTATATACTTGAGTTGTGCTGCCAAATCACAATGCTAACAAGACGTGGACCAAAACATACAAAATGACACTTGAACATATACGGTCATACTACATTTGATCCCTGTTTTTTTGGCGAAATAGTTTCTAATTTCAAAACCGCTTCTGGTAGTTTTAGAAACGGACAATCCTGAATACTTGAACAACAAGGGCTTAAGAGAACTATTGTCTCGCGCTAATACAAGCACTACTTCATCCTTTATTAGAATATTTCCTGATTAATCCTAATTACAGGCAAAGAGCTTTCGCTTGGTAATGATAATTCTACTGTAATTTATTAGTTGAAGTTCAATAGAGAAAACTTGGAAGATGGCTACCAAATCCAAAAAAAAATGTTCTTATTGTGGGTTAACTTTTGGGTAATCGCGCTGATAACTGCTGCTTGTCAGCAAACCAAGTTATCCTCTTCAACCACGGCACAGCAAACTCCACAGGTAAACAAAGAGATTGCGACTGTTATAGTCACACCAGAACCTACTCCAAAAGCTCCTACTAACACCCCAATACTAACACCTACTCTGCAAGAAGAGAGTCGAACAACCAGTGAGGGCATACTAGAGTTAGTAGCTACTGAGATGCCAGATACAACCTTTTCTGAAAGTACAACAGAACCTGAGAAAATTAAGCCAAGAACTATTCGCCCCTCTGTCTCTGCGGTTTATTCATATCCAACACTCTGGGAGTTGATAGATAATCTTCAGGAATTACTCGTTCCCGGGGAACAATCGCATAATGTGACTATTTTCTCTGATACCACGTGGCTATTATTTACAAGTTGGTGTACAGATACGGAAGAACGTTTGCTTGAGAATCTTGAAGCTATCAATTTAGAGATGTAACTATACAGGTACAAAACCTGTGATATAAATACGCATCATGGACGAGTT
>DAOMOK010000047.1:0-20782 GCA_035444285.1 Chloroflexota bacterium | reverse complement strand
TGCTGCTGGCGCCTGCCTGCCTGGCCTCGGTCAAGGCATCGGCCGGGTCTACGAAGTGGGAGCGGAATTTGAATGCGCCTCGTTTCACGGCCAACGGTGGCAGCGTGTAGACAGGCTCAGGAACGGCCGTTAGCGGAGATAACGCTTCTTTGTCTAGCGCCAACTGCGCCCATTTTTCCACCATCTCGCTGTCAGGGGTGACAGCTTTCGGCCGGTGGATGCCAAAGAGGACAATCTGTTTGAACTGGTCGTAGGTGTCATCGGGGAAGTGGTAAATCTGCACCCGGTCGTACCAGGAGAGAATATAGCGAGTCGCTTTGCGGAAGCGGAGCATGTGCTGCGGCACCACCCAAACAAGCAGTCCGCCTCGTTGCAGCCAGGGCCGGGTGCGGACCAGCCATTGGTACTCTAATCTTCCATCCTCATCGTCATGGTCATATGGCGGGTTGCAATAGAGGAGGTTGTAACCTCCTTGGGAAGTGATCAGGTTCAGGTAACTGTCATGCAGGATGCGGGTGGTATGCTTACCAGCCGTGGCCTGGGAGGCAATGAGTTGGTTTACCGCTTCGCGGGCCGCCTCTGCCCGGCCTTCATGTAGCTCTACGCCGAAAGGGTCCAGACCCAGCTTTTTGGCAAAGGTAACTAAGGCTGTGCCCTCACCCGCGCACGGGTCCAGGATACGGCCGCCGTGGGGGGCAGTGATATGGGCAGCAACCAGGCCGGTCACGGAAGCAGGCAAGGGGAAATAACCAGCCTTTTCTACATTGGCTAATCGGGTCATCTTTGCACCTTTAAGACAGTGATTGATTGATTGAGAAAGAATAGAGGAGAATCTAATAGGCGTCGTTGCACCAGTGGCAGTTGACTCTGGACGGAAGCGGTGGCTCAGCAACTGCCTTTACAACATGGAGGCATAGAGGCACACCGGTCTGCGTCTGCATGTTGTGCTTCTCTGCATAATACTGCTCCAACGCCACACGGATGATGCCTGCATATTCCTTGCTTTCTGTGACAGCCATGACCAGGAACTCATGTAGATATTCTGGTCTGTCAACCGAATCAAGCAGGCGCCTTCCTGGTTCACCAGCCGTTAGAATGACCGCATTTGTTACTTCTTCGGGATAAAAGTTGAGAAGCTCTAGCATGATTTACTCCATGTTTTCAAAAGGCAATTTGACAGCTGTTTAATCCGGCTTGCACAACCTGTGTCCATTCTTCTTCCGCCGGCAGCACCCACCAGGCGGCGTAACCCTGCCCTTCGCCATCGTCTAGCAGGATGATGCGGTTGCGTAAACGGCCGTTTGCCCACAAATACTCCGTCTAGCTCTCCAGCAACGGCAACGCCAGGCACTCGCAAAACAGCGCCGACCGATTAAGCTGTATCGCTTAATTTTCTGATAATGTCTGATCCAGCCCCTCTAAATCAACCAATGTCGCCTCATATTCTCCGGACATCGCCTGTGCCGCTTCCGTGAATCCCGCTCGACTGAAAAAGACGTAATAGATACGCCAATCTTGCCCGGCATCCGGCAAGGCATTGCGGATTTTGGGCGTCTTTTCCATAATCAATTCTCTGATAATATGGCGGCTAACCGGGTCTTTCTGCCACTTGGCTTCACCGAGCAGCAATGCTTTTTCACGCCAGCTGATAGCAGCAACGTCCACCTGCACCTGACTGTCCCAATGGGCGCCAACCTGTTCCACTGAAAAGGGAAGATTTCTGCTTCGCGCCTGAACCAACACCCATTCACGGCATAGCTCTTCAAATGTGGTCATGCCCACAAAGGCCCGTAACTGTTCGGCGATGCGTTCTTCAAGTTCATCATACAGTTCTTGGGCAATTAAATCGAGATTGGCGCGCACGAAACGAAAATAGAAACGCAGGTAGTTGTCGGCCAGAACGTACCGGCTGGAGCGGGATGTTTGTCTCTTGTCCAGCGGCACAGTCACAGGCAGTTCCCGGCGCACATAATCCATATCAACTAACTGCGACAGATAGGGGTCTGCTCCGGAACGATGCGGTAATTTGGCCTGCAAACCGATATCGGCCGGTTTACGTGCGCCCTCAGCAATCGCTGCCAGCACCGATTGATAATTTGTCAGGTCCCGCACCTGTTCGCCAATGAGATAATCCGGGTCGTTGCGGAACAAGCCAACATCCTGAAATAAGTTTACGCGCAGATTATCCAGGATAGACAAGTCATCCGAAAACTGTTCCAGATAAGCGGGAACGCCGCCTAAAATAGCATAGACAGCCACCCGTTGTTCGATGGTGTAGTTGGGGAAGAAAACTTTGGTGGCGGAAAAAGGCAGCGGGTGTACGCGCAAGGGACCGGCCATACGCCCATACAAAGGGGCATCGGCGCCTAACAATCGTTCCATCATACCCACATGGCTACCGCACAGCACCAGGCACACGTTGCTAAATTTGAGGTGGTGGTCCCACGCATTTTGTAACGCGGAAGGTAATCCAGGTTCTGACTGTACAGCATAGGGAAACTCGTCCAAAATGACAATGTGTCGCTGCTCTCCCTGGCAGGCTTCGGCCAGCATCTCAAACGCCTCTGACCAGCTTTCATAGCTAAACTGGCGCGGAACGCGCTTGCCTGGATTACCATGCTGCCAGACCTTTTTGGAAAACTGGGCCAACAATACCCCAGAAGGAAAATGGGTCCCAACCCAGTAAAGATAGGGATGGTCACTTGTCTTGGCCCAATGCACTAACAATGTCGTTTTCCCCAGCCGCCGCCGTCCACTCACGGCTACCAACCGGGAGGAACGGCCGTGAAGCAGTCCATTTAGTTCTTTCAGTTCTCGCTGACGATTGACTAACATGCCTGGCCTCTTGTTATTAAGGATATTACGATTAGGCTAATCGTAATATCCTTATTCTACTCTGTCAATATCAAAAGCAAATATGATTGCTCTGCAAGCCAAACTGGACAAGCTTCTGCCATTCCTCCGGCGCCGGCAGCACCCACCAGGCGGTGTAACCCTGCCCTTCGCCATCGTCCAGCAGGGTGATGAGACTGCGTAAACGGCCGTCCTCTCACAAACACCTCGCCCATTCCGGAACAGCGGCAGCGCCAGGCATTTGTTAAGCATCGGGTAAAACAAGGGGGGAATTGGCCCCTTCGACAAGTACAACATAGTTGGGCCGCTCAGAGCTTGCCCTGAACGCAGTGAAGTGGCAGGCTGTGAGCCGTCATCTTGAAGATAGAAGGGTCGTTATGGGTTCATCCCCTTCAAGCTGGTGATGGCCTTCAGGCTGCCCAAATAAAAGAGCATCTCAGCCGAGATGCTCTTTTACGTTTTCAGGTTGTGGGGTGAGAGGAAATTTATGAACCACGCTAGTAGCAAGGGATAACGCGGCTGTTCACAGCCGGGCTAATACAGTCTGTTCAAATGCCTCCAGTGAGTCATCTGTAACGGCCGGTCGCTGCAACTCTCTTAAGAGCTGTGGATCATCAATCTGCTCTAGCAGTATCACGAATTCTTCCGGCAAAGCCCCGAAGCGGGCTTCTAAGGTTTCCAGCAACATCTCTCGTCTACCTTGTACAAGACCTTCTTCCAGACCCTGCTCCAACCCACGCTGGTTGGCTATCCGCTCCACACTGGTAACATAAGGTTTTCTTTCCCGCTCTTCGTAGGCAACTATATCTGTCATAAACTGTTCCTCCAGTTCCGGTGGCAGGATCATAATCCAATCGATGAACCGGAATAGTTCTAAAATTTCGCTGCGGCCGTAGCCTCGTTGGTACAGCAGTTTAGCCAATCCTAGCTTGGCCGCATAACGGGCCGCAGTCTGTTGCCGTGTCCGGCGTGTTTGTAAATGGGCCATGACCACAACGGCAAAGGGGTTAGCCGCTGCTTCCAGGGCCGCCCATTGGCTTTCATAGTCTAACAGCTTTGTCGTGGGAAAATCAAGCTGCACCCGACAGCCGAGTATATCGTAGCCAAATTGAGTGGGCCGCCAGGTGGCATTATCATCGGTCAGGATAGCAAAGCTGGCTACACGCCGGTCGTATTTGTCGAAAAGCCGGTAATTGTAGATGTACATGCGTCGGGGAAAGCTGGCTTCCTGGTCACCTTGAATCTCAATGTGGATCAAAACCCAGGCTTCCTGACCATTCTCCCGAAGTGTTACCTTAACCAGCTTGTCTACCCGGCGTAGCCCGGTTTCGGCGTCGCGCACGACTTGTTGCAGCTCTTTGTCCATGAAGGTGTAGCCCTGGCTCCAGTCTATAGCGGTGTGTGCATCAGGGAAGAAAAAAAGCATACATTCGGGGAAAAATCGCTCCAGGATTTCTTTCCAGGGGGAATCGTAGTTAGGATAGGAAACTGTGAAGTCGTTTATAACCCACCATTATAGAATATTTGTGCTATTTGCAAATCATTTCTGTCCGTTAAAAAGCAATTACCTCAGACTGTAGCCCTGCCTGCACGACCGATTGCCATACATCGTGGGCAGGCAGCACCCGCCAGGCGGCATAACCCTGACCTTCACCGTTGTCCAGCAGCGTGATGAGGTTGCGCTCACGGCCGTTTGCCCACAAATACCCCACCCATTCCGGCAGCAGCGGCAGCGCCAGACATTTATTAAGCATCGGGTAAAACAGGGGCGGAATCGGCTGCGTGCCGTCATCCAGCAGGTAAAACGGCTCCTCCGGGTTCATTTCCCTCAAACTGGCCTGCTTGTGAATCAGGATGTGATTGGCCCAGCCACAGGGCAGGCTGCTTTGCAGCTTCACGTGGTTTTTCATCCCATCCAGGCAGATCCGTTTTTGCCCCAGCCAATGCACTTTGCCACCACCTACTAAGGCCGCCCAGTTGGCCTTCACGGATTGTTTAGCACCGACCATTTCCAGATAGACAATGTTGTCGGCCGTGTTGTCAATCACCAGGGCCGGCGTGTAGACAGACAAACCCTGAGCCAGGGAGAGGGTCTTGTGCGGGTCGTTTTGCACACGGACTTCTTTGAGAATCACCTGATGGGCGACATCGTCACTTCGACTTCGCTCAGTGCCGGCCCCCAATCTGGGTCGGAAGTGGTAGGCCTGGAGCCAGGTCAGTTCGGTCTGGTAGCCCAACTGCCGCAATGCCTGGCTGACACGGCCGTCTTGTACCACCTGCTTTGCCTGCCACTCACTGAGAGCCTGGTCAGACCCCATCACGGCCGTCAACAAGTCAGGCAGCAGGATGGCCTGGCCAAATTCCGTCGTCACCGGCTTAATGGCTGCCACAATCCCGGCCAGGTCGTCTGTTACGGAAGAGGGCAGGGTGATGGGCAACGGCCGGTATTCGCCCTCTTCCGGGGTAGGGCGGTAGCCGTTGGCCTGGAGGGTTTCAGCGACAATGGTTTGTAGTGCGGGAGCCAGTTCGTTGGTGTAAAAGCCGCGGCCGTATGCGCCCAGTTGCACCTGGTAAATGACGCTGCTGACCAGGAGGGGACGGCCGTTTTCCTGGCGGATGAGTTGCGCCAATTGCCGGCGCGCGGCGGCTTCATTTGCCGGTAATGGCCGGGTGTAAAGAGCGGTAACGGCGCGGTCATCTCTGCCCCAGCCGGTTCGTGTGGCTATGTCGTCTACCTGTGTCTGAATGAGAGTTTGTTCGGCCGGGGTGAGGTGGCTCCAGTGACGGCCGTAGACGTCCAATCCCGCCTGGTTCCAGATAACGGTGCAGACTACCTCTTGTTGGGGGAAGGCGCTGCTCGTGCCTGCCAGTTCCAGATCACGGCGTATCATCTGCTCATCTACCGGCGGGTACCGTTTGCGATACGCGCCTCTGGCGGCAAAGGGAACGACCGGGGGACCAAGCTGCTCTTCAACGCCGTAACCCAAATGGGCGCACGCCTTTTCGGTAACGTCGCACACTGTCTGGTAAGCGGATTCGGTTTGAATACCATCGGGGTAGAGCACGGCCGCTACCACCTGCAAGGCCTCATGGCTGGGCAGATAGACATCCTGGCCAATAGTAATAGTCTTGAGGGCGTTCAGACCATCCAGAATCGCCTGGCGTTTGCCTTCTTTGTCATTCGTATAAGTGCGCTGTTCACCCTTGATAGACAGGGTAAACGTTTTCCCGTCGGTGGAACGGGTGGACATCACTTCAATAGACTGATTCATTTGCATTCTCCAGGCCAGAAACTAATCAGGATTTGCATCCCCTGTGTTGAGACTTCCCTTTTGGCACTCTCAGCCAATAGCATGAGATTCTCGCTTCACAGCAATGCGCCTGCTGATGCAGGTCTTACCTTCACTCCACGAGCGTTTGGCAATTACATGGAATCGCCGCTGTCCGTATGCCCTGCGGCCAGCAATTCTCTGAGCCCTTGTTGCTTGATGTTCACGGCCGCATTCAAATCCCTGTCTACCAGAGCCCCACAGCCCACACAGCGAAACGCCTTGTCCGACAAACGCACTACATTCAAGGTCTCACATTCAGCATGTAATCGGGTAGAAGGAAACCAACGGTCGATTTGATGAAAGAGCTTACTCGATCAAACGGACTTGTAATTTAGCTGGCGTAAGAATTCACCCCAGCCGGCATCTTGAGCATTCTTAGCCAGGAAACCCCGAGCAAGTGCCTCCAAATCCAGGTTTTCAGTAATGATCACTTCATACTCGATAAGGAGTTGGTGACTGAGCTTATGCAGAAAATCTTGCCTGGCGTTGGCGACCTTTTCGCACAGCTTCGCTACTTTTTGTTTCTGCATTTGCCATCTTCGGCTACCTTGTTGGCGACGCGCTAAAACCCGCTGCGCCTTGGCCAACTTTTTCTGAGCCTCCTGATAATATCGCGGATTATGAACACGTCTCCCATCAGACAGGACGGCAAAATGGCTCAAACCCAGGTCAATGCCTATCGAATTGGTAGCTGTTGGTGCAACTGGCTCCTTAAGTGCCAGTTCAACTTCGGTAGAGATCGCAACATACCAGCCGCTGGCGCGATGAAAAATAGTGGCGTGCTTGATTTTGCCTTCAATATCCTGGCTCTTGAAAAACTTAACCCAGCCTACTTTGGGCAAGTAGATACGATTGTCATTCACCTTCACGGATTGTGGGTAGCGAAATGCCGGTCGTGAGCGACGGTTCTTGAATTTGGGATATCTGGCTCGCATGGCAAAGAAATTTTCATAGGCAGCATCCAAATCCAAAATAGCTTGTTGCAACACTTGGGCTGGCATAGCTTTAAGCCAGGCTGTTTCTGCCTGCTTCTTTAGCAGCGTTAGCCTCTTCATCTGGTCGTAAGCAGATGGGCTTTTGCCGGTGGCCTGGTATGTTTCAATGCGTTCCGTTAAGCAGTGATTGTAGACCCAGCGGCAGGCTCCAGCATATTGCCAGAACAAAGATACTTGAGCCTTCGTAGGCTTCAGTTTGAATTTATAGGTTTTATGGATAATCATAATATTGACCTTCAACGGGCTGATGTGTTTGTCATAGAGGGGGACGAGAGAGGGGATATAATGAGGCAAGAAAAATCGGAAATCTTGGATCGGCCGTTACCATCAATCGAAGCCTAATTGCCGCTCCTTCATCGATAGAAAAATGCCTGCTCCCACGATGATGTGGTCGAGAACATCGATACCAAGTAGCTGACCGGCCTTGACAATTTCCCTGGTGACACGGACATCTTCGGGTGAGGCGTCGACACAGCCGCTCGGGTGATTATGGGCGATGATAACGGCGGCGGCTGGAGCTTCAATTGCAGGCCGAAATATCTCTCCGACGCGAACAACACTGGAATTAAGGCTCCCTTTATAAATAGCTTGAACATTCATCACCCGGTTGCGCGTGTCGAGCAAAATCACCCATAACTCCTCCTGCAACAGGTGTCGCATCCGGGGCAGCAGCAGGTTGGCGCCATCGGCCGGCGTGGTCACTCTGGCCCGTTCGTCGGCTGGCGGCTCTTGCAGTCGCCGGCTCAGTTCTAGCATGGCTGACAACCGACCCGCCTGCGCTTCGCCAATGCCCCGCACTTTGAGCAGTTGGGCTTTATTAGCCCGCGCCAGTTGGTGCAGCGAACCGAAGGCATCGAGTAAATCGGCGGCCAATCCCGGCGCGTCGGCCGTGCCTAACATCAACGCCAGTAGTTCCGTGGTGGCCAGGGCGCTTGAACCGGCACGATGCAGACGATACAACGGCCGTTCTTCGGCCGGCAACTCACATACACGGCGACGCGCTGGCAATTGATTCTGTGCAGGGGCATAGACAACGAGAGGTAATTGAGTGGGCATGGGGTACTCCTCCTTGGCGAGATTCACCCCATACGGCGCGTTTAGCGCCCCGCGCTGCTTTTATCAGAGGGTTTCAAGAAAAATGTAGCTACGAGATGGTTGCTAATCAGGAGTCAGACAAACGTCAGATAATCCGGCGGCGCATAAAAGCTGCGTTTGCGCAAAGGTTCAGGTGACTCCTGGCGACATAACTGTCGCAGCCGTTTCATCTGCGTGGCAGATTTTAGAAGGTAGAAAGGCTCATTAATGGGGCCAATGGTAGCCGTCCAGTCAGGTGGTGGCTGACCCGTGCGTAGTGCCAACAACTCTAACAAGGCAGCCGACATGGCCAGGAGTTGTTTGTCATCTGTTTGTGGTGGCGATACGTTAACCAACTCCGGCTGGCTACGCAAAAAATCCTGTACCAGGCTGCGAAGCTCTAAGCTATCACGCTGCAGAGCCGCCCGTGCTAATTGCTCAATTTGCACCATAGGTCGTTTCCCATAAGTCTAAAAAGGCGTATCTAGCTTTCAATTGCTGTCCCGGAACGAGAAATGGCTCTACACTCTGCCAAATCTCATCTTGAGATCCACTCAACTCAGACAAGAGGAGGCGGGCATCCGCTATATCTATATCGTCGCGCCAGGCAGAGAGCTTCATCGCCAAGAGTTGCCGGACTTCTGGTCGCCTCACAATAATACCCGGTGCAGAAAAGATTTCTGGTCCTTGACTAATACCCACGAGAAAACCTTTTGCGCCATCATTTAGCCAATCATCCGGCCATCCCAGTTCTTGAGCAACCTGTCGAGCTAGCGTGCGGGCAACACGCGCCTCTTTAGGCGATACAATATAAACATCCACATCATGTGTTGCTGGTCGGGCATTGTAGGCCAGCACCATCACGGCGCCACCTACAGCCAGTAGCTCAATCTGGTATCCGTTCTCTTTCGCTATCTGGCCCAGGCGGGTTAAAGCATCAATAATGTCTTGCTGAGATAATAAAGCCATCTTCTTCAATAGTATACATCGTTCATTGGCGTTTAGTAGCAGGTTATAATACCCGGTTCTTCGTTCAATAAACGAAACTCGACCCATGTACGGTGTTTAACGCCCCGTTTATTCCGGCTGGTTCTGTTCCCAAATCGCGCGCCATACCCCCAACAATCCTAACCGGGCGGCTACGATATCGAGACATTCTCGCTCTAACTTCTTTCCTTGTAGGCGGATAATGGAGGCAATGTCATCCAGATGGCGGGTAGATTGGCTCTCTTGATAAGCGCGTAATTTGGCGGCAACTACCGACGAGGCGGTAATGTAAGCGGCCCGTCGCATCTCGTCAAAAGGCAGATAAACCCGGTCGGCAATCATCGTTTTTAACTCTGGCTCCACCGGTACATAGAAGTCTGTTTTAATGTGATAACCCAGGTGGATGACCGTGAAAAAACCACCCATCATGGCCCGGTTGACCGCGATTTCATCCACATGGTAGTGTAGTTTGATAAGCGTTCGCACAAATAGGGCCACATCCAGTCCAACTGGACTGAGCAAAATGTCCATATCCTGCGTAAATCGTGGTTCCCCATACGCGATGACCGCCACGCCTCCCCAAATCGCATACCGGGCGCCAATGGCTTCCAGCACATCAATGACACCACCAAAGGCCTGTCCATGTTCATAATCACTCATGGTAGTAACTCCAGCGCCACGCCGTAAACCAGCCGCCGGGCTTCGGCATCTACTTGTGCGGCTGGCCAGTCGGGGTTTTCTTCGGCCAACAGGAGCCGTTTTTGGCGCAGGGCAAAAGCGGCGGCGGCAAAGGCGCGTTTGTTTTTCTCGGGGACGGATAACTGGCGCAGGGCCGCAATGAGTTCCCAACTGACAGATTCATAGGGAAGGGAAGACGGCCGTGCCAGAAGAGGGGGGTGCTGAAGATAATACCCCTCTATCCCTGGCCGGCGTGAATAGCCGATACGGATACCCCCCTGGCGTAAAGCGGCCAGATCACGGGCCAATGCCTCTTGGGGCACTTTTCCCCAACAATGCGCATCATCCAGTTGGGCGGCAATCGTTTCCCAGATTTCGGCGCGGGGATGGGGACGGCCGTCGGCCAGCAGGTCAATCAGGGCGGCACGGCGGGCAGCAATTTTGTCCAGGCGCATATGTCCGGCCATAGCAGCCAGACGCAGCCGTGTTCGCACGGGTTGGTCTGGCCGTCTGGCATCTTGTTCCCATGTTGTGGCGGGATCGGTCAACTCCATATCCATGAATAGATTATAGGCAAATATGTGTTTAGATACAATTTTGCTTTGACAGCATCCCGATTCTGGCAGAATCGGCACGAAGTAACGGAAACTGGTTATCACGCACCTGGTGAGGGGTTGCTATGACGCTGACTCTTCATTAGCTCTTATCAGCCGCGCTTGCAGCCCCTGGGCAATGAAGTCGTGTTCGATATAAAGCGTCTCTTCTCGCACCGGCACGGCGGTCAGGGCTTGGTGTAATGCCTGGCCAAATGCCTCTTGCAGTTCCAACAGCGTGAGCAGGATGAGCTTGTTTCGTGGTTCTGGCTCCCGTTGCTGGACATCGGCGATGGCCTGGTACAGCATGTTGGCCAGCAGGTTGAAGGCTGACGCTTCTAACATTCCGGGAATGAATTCCAGACGTAGATTGATGAAACGGTTAAAGGCCACCACTGGTTTAACGGCCGTCAGCGTTTCCAGGGTATGTTCGGCAGCAAAAGTAAGGCCTTTATCCGTGTCCACCGCCAGGATGTTAGGTTTCTCCGGATGGGGGATGGCCACAAACCACTCCCCATCTGGGGTTATCTGTACCAATTGGGCTTGTTTGTAAATGGAAGCAGTCATGTGTTTGTCTCCTCATTGATGGGTACCAACACCGCCCATAGCCTGTCCCGAGCCTGCTGAGGGAGTCCAGGGCGGTCTATCCAGATTTGGGCTATGGGGATGTACGCCAACAGCCTTTTGGCGCGCCATTTTGGGCGCAGTTTGCGGGCGATGACTCGAAACTGTCCCATCTCTGGATGCCCCACTAAATCGCCAGGTTGGGCATTTTCCCAGTGGACAGACATCCTCCTGGCTGGATGTGTTTCTTCAGTGGCCAGCGTATGCTGCATGGCCACCAGCGCCCGCCGCGCCGCCGACAGCAGGGCGCCGTCGGCAGGAGTCACGCTTTCCATGCAAGCCGTTTCCAGCCACCGATACGCTTCCACCAGTAATTGCACTGGATCCTGGGTTGCCGGTTGGTATGGTTGGAAACCAAAGTGTTCCACGACGTAGAAATTCCCCTCGTGGTCGGCAATCAGGTCACCAACGGCCGTACTGCGTAAATGGGGGATGACTTGAGGATCGTGGAACCAACTTGAATAATTGTACCCATGCTGTGTCTGGGCATACGCGGCTCCCAGTCTTTCATTCAGCGATATACCCGCCGGCACAAGAATGCTGGCCACGGGTTGGGTAGGGGGCACAATCTGGCTGTGGTCGCCGTTATAGTCGAGAAAGTGTGGGTTGTGGTAAACCTTGATATAGGGCATTGCTCACCTCCGCAAGTTGTCCCAGAATGCAGGTGAAAATTGAGGGTCGCCAAAACGGGGCAGGGTGCGATTGAACCATTCGTTCATGTACTGGTCTGTGATTTCCGGCAAGGGGATGCCCTGGGACTCACAGGCAGCCACAAAACGGCCGTAGTCACAGTCTTCTTCCAGGTAGGCGTAACGGCCGTCAATGAAGGAGTATTCGGTGATGGCCTCCTCAATGCCCAGGGCAGCTATATCCGTCAGAGGCACACGCAGCCAACCATGACCGGGGTCGGAGATAAAGGTTAAGTGGGTACTGATCGTTACCATAGTCTTGCTCCTTTTCATCAGGACGATGGGCTGCCTGCGGAAGCGCCTGAACAGCCCTCACCCCATGCCCGGCGTTAGCCGCATAGGGCCGCCAACCGGCGCACCTCAGCAAACAACACCATATCGGCAACTGCTTCTGGATTGTCACGTAGTTCAGACGGCCGTTCGACGGCTGACCATTTAGTCCATACCTCAGCCACCAGATCTGGCGGCAGTAGTTCGCGCCGCAGGATGTACTCCGTCATACGCTCCCCATGCCCCCACAGACCACGAATCTTTTTCAGGTTGATTTGCGCGTGCGCCTCCAGGATGACGATGAGCCACATCTCTTCAGGACGCAGATCATCTATTTCCTCTGGGTGCATGGCAGCACAAAAGACGCAGGCGGAAAGGCCGGGTGAGGGCAGGCCGGCTGCGGCAATCGCCGCTTCGCAGTCCGCTCTATCCAACCTCAGTAATTGCAAGGGGTAAACATACACATCACGAGACCGCGGCCCATCGCGTTTGGTCTTGGTGGTGAAACGCGCCGCCCGGTATGCTTCCGACAGGTCATAACCAACCAGACGGTAACACGGCCTGCACTGAGCCTGTCGAAGTGGCCGTTGGCCGTATTGCGCCGTCACCCAGCGGTCAATCTCCGCACCTTTGAACTTCAAGCTACAACTGTGATTACGCCGGAAACTGATAGAAGGCAGCGTGCGGTTTGCGGTCCCCGTGTACACGGGGATCCCAGCCAGACTCCAATAGGCGAAATGTCTGGCTGGCCGCTGCATCTCATACCAGACATAGGAAATGGCCGGAAAGCCCGTATCATCCAGCCATTGTTCCAAAACGGGCAGGTAGTCGTAAAAGCGACGGTGTTCGTTGCCAAATTCTCCGCGGCCAACGAGGGCGGTGGCAATGGCATCTGGCATAATGTCCAGGCGACGTAGTGCAACAAGCATGGCCACCGAATCCACACCGACACCGTTGGAGACGATAATCGGGGCATCTTCGGGCAGTGGGCCACAGATACGGCCGTGTTGTACTGTGATTTCTGGGGGAAAGAGACTTAAGTCATTATGAAAAAGGTTTGTCAACAAATGCGAGCTGAGACTCATCAAAGCCCATCAAGGAACAGAACTCGGCAAAAGGCAGATTCCCCAACCAGTCGACAGCGGCTTGAGCTACCGCATTCAAGGATTCATAGAAGCGGTTGCGGGTAACTCTACTGCGCATCAAACGCCACAAACGCTCAATGTGATTGAGGTGGGGACTGTAAGTAGGCAGATAAACCAGTTCCATCTGTGCCGCGTGCTCAGTCACAAAGGCATCAATCGCTGGCGTCGTGTGAGCTGAGGCATTATCCAGGACCACAAAGAAGAAACGGTTGGGGTCTAGCTCAATTAACAACTGA
This sequence comes from Chloroflexota bacterium, assembly GCA_035444285.1. Lineage (GTDB taxonomy): Bacteria > Chloroflexota > Anaerolineae > Promineifilales > Promineifilaceae > CAADGU01. Next base: position 7,306 of record DAOMOK010000047.1, on the reverse strand, counting down.
AGATGCTCCAGGAGTTCAGCTGATCGTTTACGCTGATGGACGGTGTAGAGTCCTTCACCAGAGGGGAAAAACAGGCTGCCGAAGAGCGCATACCAGGGATTGTCCAGACCGGGCGTATTGACCTTGACTTGTTGACCAAGGGGGCCATAGGTGGCTCCAATATCTGGGCACCAGTGCAGGTCGGTGCTGTCCAAGAAGACCAATGTCGCTGGTTTGGGCGGCTCGTCGGAGCGCGGATGAGCCGCCGCTTGGGTGGTCAGGCTACCAGTGGTAGCCAACTGCTCCAGGTCAGCCACCCGTTGTCGTTTGACCACATAGAGTGGGTCCGGTGAATGAACTCGCCGCTTAGCCCGCCGCCAGACAATGCCGACCCGGCGCAATGCCTTGGAAATGGTCGTTTGCGTCACCTCAATCTGGTGATATTTCTCCAGATGGCGTCGGAGCATCGCCTGCGTCCAATTCTGGTCAGCCGTTTCCAGCAACGCCAGGTCGGCTGGCGCTTGAGCCAGCAAGTCCAGCCATTGCTCTTTGGTCCAACTCAGCACCAACGGCCGTCCCTGGCCATAGCCTGGCTGAAGACCAGCTAAACCAGCTTCATTGAAGGCATGGATGTAGCGGCGAATGGTGCCAGCGGAGAGGTCGAACATTTGGGCCAATTCTGGCACATCATAACCCTGGGCTGATAAGTCGATGACCTTTAGGCGACAGTACTATTTTGCATCTTTGGCCGCTTTCATTTCTGTGTACAATGCTTCTTTGGCCTGGGCATCTACCTGAGCGTAAATCATGAGCTTACTCCTTTTTTTGAGGAGCATCGCTCGCATTATTCTTTTGGAAAAGTTCACAAACCTTTCGAATATTTACTTAACTGGCGCATGAGGGAGAAATAAAACAGCAGGGAAACGGCCGTTTCTCTGCCTAAAACAAAAAGCTGGTCTCCCGACCGGCCAATGAAACACAAACGAGCAGAAAGCTATTGTCAACCGCAGCCTGATGGCGGTCGTGTTAGTGACGCAAGTTAGGCATTGGTTGGATGAGGCGAAAAATGAAGCGTTGTGGTGTCCCACCTCCAATGAGATCCTCCATCTTGTAGAGCAGTTTACGTCAATGTCTGGCGCACTGTGATCAAGGTGACCAGAGCCTGTACAACTCGTGTACCATGTACGCAAACAAGCACGCAATGTATACTTGCTGGTGATTACCCACAAGTCTTAATCGGTCGGGGGCAAGGGTGCAAAGCCAAGAAAGTTGCACACTCAGTGGTACTACTCGGCCAAGTCGTTTATCTGGTAGACGTTCCATGATGGGCTGCCAAAAATCGGTCAGACACGCTTCGATTTCAACTGTTGGCAGTTGCTTCATAACGCCTGCGATGGGTATAGTATTCTTGAGCCTATTCTCCTTGATCTCACTGGTTGATTTCTATCTCCAGATTATCATAGGGTTGAGGCTCTTTCTATAGGGTCAAAAGATATGGGTAATCACCAAATTTTTTCGTTTGACACATTTCCATCTTCTCATTATACTCTTAACTGAAGTTGTGCGGAGCCACCAACAAGCCAGATGGAGCTGCTCAACAAAAACAACCGCCCTTACAATTGATAACCAGACGCTTTGTGCATTCCAGGAGGAGGAACTCATGTCGCACCGTCAATTTTTCATCGTTGCCATCTTTTTGGCCTTATTTGCTTTGCTTGTGTCCGCCAGAGAAAGGGAAGCCATGGCTCAGACGGAGTCTGTCTTAACGTTGAATGTTTCTGGCCCTGCCGGGCCGCTCCAAGAAGGAGACGGAATCACATTTACAATTGATGTCAGTAACACGGCCGTCAACCCCCTCAACCATGTCACTCTCCAATTGCCCGGTTTTGCTGACCTAACCTACACCAGCGCCGGTGCCTATCCATTGACCGGTAATCTGGTCAAATTAGCGACGCTACCAGGCCAGACGACCGTACAAGTTCCAGTGACGGCCGTCATTAGCGGACTGCCTCGTGCCAATGTAACGTTACCCTTTACCGTTCGTGCCGTGGAAACAGATGCGGTCAGTGCTACAACAACCCTATCATTTGCCACGCCGGTGGCGGAAACGGCCGCCCTATCTGCGGGATTAACAACCACTTTTAGCGGCGGACAAATCAGCCTGGACTTGAGCAACAGCACCCTTTCCAGCGGCAGCAACGAGGTGCAGGTGCAGCTACAGGAGCGCCACCATCTGGCTGCCAGAGAAACGGGGATTATTCTGGCCTTTGCACTTACGGCCATGGGCACAAATGGGGATTTGAGTTCGGCCGTTGCCTCAGGCAATATCCACCTGAACGTCAACAGTCTGGTAAACCCTTCGCTTCTCACTACGCAGAACCTCACCCTCTACACCCGCCCCACCGTGAATGATCCCTGGGAACGGACACCGTTTACCGTAGACACCAACACCGGTATTGTCACAATCACTGGTAAAGCGTTTGGGGAATACCTGCTGATGGAAGAGCCCGAACCATGGGCGCTGACTTACACCCCACCGGGCGCTTCTGCCTTCAGTGGCTCGGCCCAATTTAGCTATCCTATCAAACTGCCGCCCGGCGTTGGTGGGCTGACCCCCAGTTTAAGCCTAAGCTACAACAGCCGCGGTGTGGATGATCAGCGAGTCCCCATCATGGCCCGTGGTTTCGGCCTGGGTTGGGGCATGCCCCAGATGGAAATCACCAATGGCAATGCCGGGGAAATGTATGATGGCCTGGAAGAAGAGTGGGATGGAGACGACTGGGATGGCTGTCCTAATTTCGATAATAAACGTTTCACCCTGCAAATCAATGGCGCTTCCTACCCTCTGCAATCATTGGGAGGGCCTTCTATGCGGCATGGAAAATACGCCGCCATTGGTGATCCCAGCCTGGATATTGAATATCTGACCAATGCTACCAGCAATATTACCGGTGAACAGTGGCGGGTACGCACGGCCGATGGCCGTACCTACACCTTTGGCGCGTCTGTTGCCGGGGAACAGGTGGTGGCCCCGGTAAAAGAAGGCTGTCCTGATGGAGGCAACAGTAGCCAACCACGAAACAAAATCTTCGTCGCCGCCAGTTGGAAGCTGGATCAGGTGCAAGACAAATATGGCAATCGCATTGTTTATCAATACCAAAATGCCTATGGCCGGTACTTCAACCCGCAGCCACCTCCACCGCCTGAATCTAACTTCTATCGCAGTTTCCCGATAGTTGGTGGTTCTTATTACACCGAAGTGGACGTGGCCGTCACACAAATCCAATACAACTTCGTTAACAACACACCCCAAACCATCATCTATTTTGATTACGACAACAGCGGCGTCAATGCTCAGCCCACAGCCAATACCAGATTCATGACGGTGGGCGCTTTTCGGCCGGCGAAAATCCGCATAGAACACAATGGCGTTCTCGTCCGACGCTACAATTTTGCCTATGAACTGCCTAACCCGTATGATCAACCCCCAACCATCGTATCCTATTACCATCATCGTCTCGACCAGCTTAATTACAACACACACTTTTGGTGGCTGACCAAAATTACAGAGATCGGGGCAGACGATACCACACCTCTGCCGCCCACGACTTTCCAATACGAACATAAAGCATCCAATTATGGTTGTGGTCTTGACCCCTATGGGCAAACACGATGTTCTTATCTGCTCACCGAAGTGGATAACGGGTATGGTGCGGTGACAAAACTGGATTATAGTACCATTCACAACGAAGGGGAGTGGAATCATGTCAGTGACGTCTATACCTGGGATGGGGTGCAGCACGTGTATGGTGATGCCAATCCAGCAGCCGTGCGCACCCATTATGACCGTAGCGCGGCTACGCCTTGCTTTGACAGAGACAGCTTTCCGGGCTGTCGCACGCCCCATAGTGATGAGAGTTTTACCCTGGTTGGTTTTGACCAGGTGAAAATTACGGCCGGGCCACCAGCGGATATGCCCGACAACCCCTGGAGCGAGCAGCGGCAAACCTTTAATACCGGTAACTACTGGCTCAATGGCAAGTTGCTCACTTCTGGGGCTTATGATCCGGATAACGCTGATAGAAAACTTACCGAGACAACTTCAGTCTGGCTGTGGGTAGAAATTGATGAGAATAACGATGGTTACGCGGACGTACTGTTTGCCAAACTGGATAATGAAGAAAATCGTACCTTTGCCCCAGATGGTAGCGGTAATGTGATGGGAACACGTACAGAATATAGCTACGATCCCAACTGGCAAGGTGGCCGCCAATGGGGGCGCAGCACGATGCAGAAGTATTATACGCTCGCCGCTGATGGAACCTCCTGGATATTTGAAACGCAAACGATTTCCCACTATCTGGACGATACCGCTAACTGGTTGCTTGTGCCCTGGGCGACTGGCTTGTACGATACAAATAACCCGCCCAATGCCAAACAACTGACGCTTCATTATTACGATAACAACATCACGACGCACCCGGCTAACAACCAGCCTTTAACCCTCGGTGAACTCACCTTAAGCCGCTCTCTGTTAGTTGATCAGCCGATCAATCCATCTCCGCCGGGTGCAAACGCTGCCTACCCTAGCGTAGATACCCGATACCAATACGACAACTTCGGCAATGTCACCCATGTAACCACCTATAAGGGGTATGGTGCAGTAGGGTATTACGAGACCAATTGGAACTACGTCACACAACCGGGCAATAACAGTACTGCCATGACCCAGAATACACAATATTCCAGCGATGGTCTGGTCGTTACCTCTGTCAGCAATCCCAAGAACCATACCTTAGCCACCACTTATGACCTGACCTTCCCTTGGTTGCCGGCGAGTGTTACGGATGTCAATAATAATCGGACAAATTTCTACAAGTACGACCCCTTTGGCCGTCTCTATGAAGTTTATGATGGGGTGACTAATCACAACAATAACTATCCACTCACGCGGTACCATTATTGGGATAACACATGGAACAACGGCTGGACAAGCACCTCCCCATTTGTCATTACCGCCATAACCAGGCCTGCAGCCACAACTTGGGACATTAGAAGTGAACAGTCCGTGCAATATGATGGCCTGGGACGGGCTATTCAACAGCGATCACGCGGCCACGAAGTTTCCGGTGTTGCTGGCCAGGATATTGTGACGACAATGGGATATGATGCACTAGGACGGGCAGTGTGTGCCAGTACACCTTTCAACACGAACTGGACAGAGTCGATTGCCCAGGTTCATTTTTGTGATGCTCAAGCTTCCCAATCACAGACACAATATGATGCTCTGGGACGAATGCTAATTGTGACATCGCCGGATGGTAGTTCCACCCTAAACACCTATCTGATAGAGCCACTCACAGGTTTGATTACCATCAATACGAATCCCAATGGTTACCGCCAGGCCAGCATCACCGATGCTTTGGGACGGTTGACAACGATTCACGAATTTGAAGACAAAGCGCAAATTTATGAAGCCGAAGTTGATATGCAACACATGGCAGGTTCAAATAATGACAATGGCGCTTGGGAATCGCCGAGCGTGGCAGAAGGGTCGCCACATTATCTCACCTATGGCCCCTATGAGTCTCCTGATGCTATCGGGACCGGGCAGGTCGCCGTATTCCGTTTGGCCATTGACGTAGCTAATGCCCCTAACGAGGCAGTAGCTATGATTGACGTTTCCTACAACAACACAATTGTGGCCCAACGCATCCTATATCGGCATGAATTTGAAGGAGGCATCAACAACTTTAGTGATTTTGTTTTGCCCTTTAACACTACGGGATTAAGTGGCAGTAACCTGGAATATCGTGTCTATTGGTTAGACAAAGCGAAGATGGCTCATGATCATACCCGTATTCTTTGGCAACAAAACTTCGCGGAGACGCGATATGAGTATGATATCCAGGGGAATTTGATTGATGTCTATGATGCGGATAACAATCAAACACACATGGAGTATGATGCTTTGGGTCGCAAAATTAGCATGGATGACCCAGACATGGGTGGATGGGAGTATGAATATGACCCGACTGGAAGCCTGATACGTCAGACCGATAATGCCGGGCAGGTTCTCTGCTTTGCTTATGATACCCTCAACAGGTTAGAGCACAAAGCGGTAGATGCTACTCCCGCTGACGACTGTCCCCCTGCAAACAACTTTCCCACTTCGGGCGAGAATCATCTGGCTACCTACGAATATGATCCGGCCAACGCCGTTGGCCAGCTCTATCGCGTCAGTTGGGGGCCGAGCCCTGGACAGAACCAGGACACATTCAGCTATGACAGCCTGGGCCGCCTGACACAGCAAACGCGCCGCCTGGATAATCACATGTATTCCCTGACCACTACCAGTTTTGACCCCCTCAACCGTCCCCTGACCGTGCAGTACCCGGATGGCGAAACTGTTACCCTCACCTATGATCGTGAAGGTGAAAACAGCCTGACTGTTGGAGGGACCAGTCTGGTAAATAACATCACCTATAACCAGCGCGGCCAGATGATAACTCTCTCCCGTCCTGGTTCCTTACCTGATACCACATTCAGTTACTACTTGGCCACAGGCACAGCCGGTAACAGCAACTTCCGGCTGCAAACCATCCAGCATGGTACCGGCAACGACGCCCTGCCGAACTTCACTTACAATTATGACCGGGTAGGCAACATTCTAGGCATAAACACCATCACCGACGCTGAAACAGACGTGCAGGCATTTGATTATGATCATCTCAATCGCCTTGTAGAAGCCTCTGGGAGTACTGGCTCTCCCCTGACTGCTTACCATCACACGTATGGTTATAATGCGATTGGCAATCTTGTCAGTCGTACTGACCTGCTAACTGGCGTGGCCCCCGTCTATACTTATGAATACCCAGAAGGGCCAGATGCTATACAACCACATGCTGTCACAGAAGTAAAGGAGACCATATACTACCAGGGCGGAAGCACAACCACCACCGTGGGCGAATACTCTTACGACGAAAACGGTAACATGAAAACACGCCAGGATGAATCTGGCGACTTTACTCAGAAATTTGACATCGAAAACCGGCTGGTGCGGGTAACGGACAACGCCACCGGCGCGCTCACCCAATTCTTCTACGACGCCAGCGGCCAGCGGGTCAAAACCATCCAACCGGATCAGACCGTCATCTACTCCCCCTTCCCCAACTACGACGAAGAACACCGCGACGCCCAATGGGTAACACTAAATGCGCCTGCCGTCAACCTGTCCACCCCGGATGACGGCGACCGCTCCCTCAGTACGGCCGACGCCCCCGGTTGGGGACTCAGCCTGAGCCAGGGAACGTCGTGGGCGGCCACC
>DAOMOK010000046.1:0-21901 GCA_035444285.1 Chloroflexota bacterium | reverse complement strand
AATTACACCATTCGTCCCCGAAAAATGGGAGATAGTTTTTAGATGCTTACTAAGGGGCCGATTGTTTACATAACTGTATCTATTAAACGTTTGGGGATTAGGGGGGTTGGGCACAATTGAATCCGCCGACACGAACCGGTTAATATAAGGGCTGTAGTAGCGGGCGTTCATGTAGATGAGGCCCAAGCTGTCATTCATTTTGTGGCCGGTGTAGCCCCGGTCGGTGATGGGGTTGCTGCCGCTGTTGCCCCGGTAGCCGCCGAAGGGCAGATAGCGGGTTTGGGTGACGCTGCCGTCTGGATGTCGCATGGCGTTGGCGCTGCCCAGGTGATCGCTGTAGGTGTAGAAGATGCCGTTATTCTCGCTTATCGGGTCGCCGGATACTTTAGTGGCAATCGCCTGCCCGGCCACACTGTAGGTGCTGCGCCGGATGACGTCGCCCTCGGCCAGGTGTTGCAATTCAAAGTCGCTGAAGGTTAAATGGCCGGCGTCCAGGTTGGTTTCGATGCCCACGCGCATCTGGTAATCGTCAGGATCAGGCATAAAGTAGGCTTGCATCGTCGTTGTGCCGCTAAAGTTTGTCGGGTTTTGCCAGATCATATCCGGCTGGCTGCCAGGCGCTATAGATACCAGATAAATCCGCCCTCCCTGACCTAAACCGGCGGTGACGCTCCCTGTAACCTGAGCTTTCAGTTGATACAAATCTGATGGGTTCACGAAAAAAGTATCACTGTAAGCGGTTAGCTTCAGCGGACTGAAACTGGCAAACCCGCTATCCAGGACAACTTCTGTGCCTACCTGGAAAGAGTTGCTCTCTATGGGAGTGGTGAAATCAACATCAATAGCAAGGTCGTTCATGTTAGCCGGATTTTGCCACAAATTGATAACAGAGCCATCACTGTATTGCACAAACAGACGGATGCTATCGGCCGTATCCATCTCCCCGGTAACGGTACTGGTCAGCCGATGGTCCTGGTCGCCGCGGGCGGCAATCGGCGCTGAGGCTGGTGAGTTTGATAGTATCAAAGGCCAGCCAGCCCTCATCCAGCACCGTGGTCAGCCCCACCCGCATCTGCGTGGCGGTGGCGTGGCCGGCGCTGCCGCTGTGGGTCTGCGGCGTGGTGGGCTGGTTGTAATCCGTTGCCTGCCAGATGGGGTCTATGGCCAGCAGGTTGCCCTGAGCGTCATAGAAGTGGGCGGCCGACTGCCCGCTGGTCTGCCCGGACGGGCCATCCAGCACGCCGCGCACATTGGCCGACAGGTCGAGCGACTGCCCCGGCACAACGGGGATGGGCTGGCTGAGGGCGGTCAGGGCTACCCGGTCGAAGAGCAGCCAGCCGTCGGCCATATCGTTATCCACGCTGGCGGCCAGCCCCACCCGGAAACTGGCCGTGTTCGGCGGCGTGGTGAAGCTGCCGCTTTGCAGCACCGGCGGACTCTGGCTGTAATCCACGCCGCCCCACACCGTCTCCGCGCCAAGCGGCGTCCCACTGCCATCGTAATAAGCCAGCACCAACGCCGCGCTTTCCTGCCCGGCCGCTTCGGCCTCGCCGCCGATGAGGGCGGAGAGGGCATAATCCTGCCCTGCCTGCGCCGGGATGGCGTCGCTGAGGGCAGCCAGGCGCGCCCCATCCAGCGCCAGCCAACCGCCGAAGCGCGGCGCTGCCAGTTCCAGCCGGAAGTGGGTGACGCCGGGTGGGGTGGTGAATGTCTGGCTCACTTCCTGCCAGGCATCGCTGTTCAGGTTGGCGCTGCTCCACAATAGTTGGTTCCCGTTGTCTTCACCGTTGTTCAAAAAGTGGACGCGCCATTGGGCCGGTTCGTTCAGGCTGGCCTGCCCGCGCAGGTAGGCGTGCAGGTGGTATTCAGGTCCGCAGCAGGTTGCCAATGAAGAACCACAAATTCGCCGGCCGTTCCGCCAGGCGGCGCACAAAATAGGGATACCAGGCGGTGCCATAGGGAATATACACCCGCACCCGGTAGCCCTGCGCCGCCAACTGCTCCTGGAGCTCCCGCCGAATACCATACAACATCTGAAATTCAAAGGCATCTTTGGGGATTTGTTGCCGCTGTGCAAACTCCAAAATCGCCTGCACCATTTTCTCATCATGGGTGGCAAAACAAGGGTACATCCCCTGCTGCTGTGCCGCCGGGCTGAGCATTATCTGCGCCAGATGCACAAAATTGGCATCGGTATCGGCTTTTTGGGGGAAGGCCACTTCCGGTGGTTCGGCATAAGCCCCTTTACACAGACGCACCCAGGCGCCCTCCGCCGCCAGCGCCGCAATGTCTTGCTCGCTGCGGTACAGATAAGCCTGAATGACCACGCCCACGTGACGGCCGTACCCATCTTCATCGCGCAAGCGGCGGTAAATACCCAACGTGGTGTCTACCGTGCTGCTCTCCTCCATGTCTATGCGCACACGGTTGTTTGTTTGCCGGGCGCGATCAAGGACAATGTGCAGGTTTTCATACAGCAGGTTCGGGTCTACATTGAGGCCAAGCTGACTGGGTTTCACCGAAACGTTGGCCTCCACACCGCTCTGGTGAATGCAGTCCAGAAGCCGCACAATTTCATCACGGGCATAGCCCGCTTCTTGCGGTGTATGCACATGCTCGCCCAGGTAATTGAGCGTGGCTAAAAGTCCCCGGCTATTAACCGCACGGGCGGCGGTTATGGCATCATCCACCGTTTCACCGGCAATAAAGCGGCTGGCAACCCGCCAGGCCAGGCCGGTGTGGCTGACCAGATATTGCGCCCACACGGCCGTAGACAGATACAGCAACACCGACCGCAGCCAGCGTTCACCAAATGAATAAAGCAGCAGCCCGGAAATGAGCAACACAGCGAATAAAATAAGTGGGAATCTATTGGGGTTTTTCATGCTTTTGACAGATGAGAGATTGGAGATTTGTGACTGGTTAATCGCCAATCTCAAACCTCCAATCTCACTAAATTTTTACCATATGGCCTGATTTTAACCCGCATTATGAATGTTGCCAGAAGTAGCGGAGTGCAGGTATTATCTTTGACACGGCCGTAATCAAGAACAGCATGAACGATCCGAAAAGCAGCAGCCACCTTTATTCAGCAGCCCATTATGAGGCGCTGCTCAAGGCAATCACGGCCGTGTCCATCAACCTGAACCCCCCGGCTCTGCTTACCGAACTGGCCCGGCAGCTTACCCAAACCTTCCAGGTCACCAGCGTCTACATCTCCGATTGGAACCCTGGCACCGGCCTGGCAACGGTGTTGGCCGAATTCCGCAGCCCGGAAGCCAATTCCCAGGAAATGCAAAGTGATATAGGCATTTCTTATGACCTCTTTAATGAAGTCAAACGAGATGTGAACACCTGGCAATCCCAGTATCCCTTGCTGTTTCATGTGGATGATCCCCACACTCCCCCATGGGATCGGCAGCATCTGGCTGCCTACAACGTCAAAACCTCATTAGTAGTCCCCATGCGGCTGCACAACCAGATCATTGGCTTCGCCGAATTATGGGAAAGCCGCCGCCGCCGCGAGTATACGCCAGCCGAAATTGAGCTGTGCCAGGCCATCGCCCAACAAGGCGCCATTGCCCTGGTAAATGCCCGCTTGTACGAAACGGAAAGCCGCCGTCGCCGCGAAGCGGAGACACTGCTGGAAATTGCCGGTTATCTTTCGGGCACACTAGAGCTAGATGAAGTACTCACCCGCTCCCTGGATGCGGTGCGGCGCTACCTGACCAATATCAGCACCTGTTCTATTTCCATTCTGAGTGAAGACGGCCGTGCCCTGCGCACCGTCGCCGAATGGTCAGAAACACCCACTTTCACCCTGGTACCCGTCGGCCAGGCATCACCTGTGGATGAAACATTGTTCTCTCGTCTCACGCTCAAAAACCGGCAGCCAACGGCCGTAGCCGATTTGTGGCAGATTGCCTATCTGAACGAACGTGCTTTACGCATTACCAAGAGGGGGCTGCGCGCCTTATTGTATGTGCCCCTTATCTTTCGTGAAAAAATCATTGGCCTGCTGCACATTCATGTCTGGCATCAAGCCCGTTACTTTACTGCCGAGGAAATTGCCCTTTGCCAGAGCGTGGCCCACCAGGCGGCTATTGCCATTGCCAACGCCAACCTGTACACCGCGCAAACCCGCCAGCTCAAAATAGCCACCATGTTGCAAAAAGTGGGCGCCCTGCTCACCACCAGCCTCACCCTGAACCAGGTATATGAACACATTTTTGATTACCTGGCAGAAATAATCGAGTATGATTTTGTCTCTCTGCATATGGAAGACCCCTACAGCAGTTCATTTACCCTGGCTGCCAGCCGTGGTTTTGAAGAAGCTAATAACCTGCGTCAATTCCTGGATGCCCACGCCGAATCATGGCTGCGGCGTATTCCCATTCCGCCAGGATGGGCTTTCGTCGGGAACACGCAACAGGATACCGGCTGGCTGATACTGCCCACGTTGGATGGCGTGTGCTCGTGGATTGGGGCCACGCTCATGGTAAAAGATCAACTGATCGGCATCCTCAGCCTGGAAAGCCGGCAAGCAGGTAAATATAACGCCGAAGCTGCGGAAACAGTAGCCGCTTTTGCCAACCAGGCCGCCATTGCCATTGCCAATGCCCAACTGCACGATCAGGTGTTGCAACAAGCGGAGGAACTGGCTATTTTGCACCAGATTGCCCTGGTTACGGCTTCCACCTTTGATGTGGACGAACTGCTGCACCAGACTACGCGCATGATTACCGAACGCCTATACCCTGACCTGTTCGGTTTTGTCATCAAGGAACCTGCTACCGGCATGTTGCGGCCTCATACCTCTTTTCATGGCATTCCGGTGCATTATCTGGAAGAACCACTGTTGTACGAGAGCCTGTTTGGGTTGGTGGTGCAAACCGGCGAGCCGCAAATTGTGTCCAACGTGCGCCTGGAACCACTGTACGACGCCGGCATTCCGGTGGACGCCATGCGTTCGGCTATTGTGGTACCGGTGCAGGTCAAAAACGAGGTGGTGGGAGTGATTGACGTAGAAAGTCCGCGCCTGAGTGCTTTTTCAGAGAAGGATTTGCATTTTTTGGCTACGCTGGCCGGGTTGGTGGCGGCGGTGATTGAACGAGCCAGATTGTATGAATCGCTGCTGACGCAGAAAGATGTGTTGGCCGTCATGGTGAACCAACGCACGGCCGAACTGCAATCAGAACGCGACCGAACTGTGGCAATTTTGGAGAGCGCCGGCGAGGGCATTATTCTCACGGACACGGCCGTAAACATTCTCTACATGAACCGGGCCATGGAGCGCATGAGTGGCTACGGCCGTGACGAACTCACCGGCCAAAATTTACGCATTCTGGTTAATGACCGCGCCGCCCGCCACCTGTTTGTGCAAACCTGGCCCTCTGGTTTCAGCCACGAAAAATGGTCTGGGGAACTGCTCAATCAACGAAAAGATGGACAAACCTACAGTGTGCGTTTAACCGTAACACCCATCAAAGATACCAACGGCATCGTGACCGGGTACGTGATTGTGCAGTCAGACATCAGCCAGCTAAAAGAGGTTGAGCGGCTGAAGGCCGAATTTATCGCCAACGTTACCCATGATTTACGCACGCCCCTTACCGTCATCAAGACACACATTTCACTGATAGAGCGCGGTAAACCGGAAAACCGCCCCCGTTATTTCCAGGTGATGCAACTGGAAACGGATCATCTAAACCGGATGATTCAAGACCTGATAGATGTTTCGCGGCTGGATGCCGAGTTCACACCTGATCCAGATGCAGTCACCGATCTCTGGTCATTGCTACACGAATTACGGGAGTATTTTGCGGGCAGTCTGGCCGAAAAGGAACTGCGTCTGGTGGTGGCAGGAGATACAGCAGCGGCCACGGCCGTCAACATGCACCCCACCCACCTGCGCACAGTCCTCGCTAATGTCATTGACAATGCCATCAAGTATTCCCCCATCCGCGGCAAAGTGGGCATTACCGTACAGCCGCAAACACGCGCCAACCGCCCCTTTATCCTGGTTACAATCACCGATCAAGGCCCCGGCGTGAGCGAAACAGAACAAGCATTGATTTTTGACCGTTTTTACCGGGGCGAAGCAGCCCGCGCTACAAATATCTCCGGTATTGGCCTGGGGCTGCCCGTCGCCAAAAAAATCATCGAACCCTATGGTGGTCTAATTGAATTGGCAAGCGAAGTTGGCATTGGCGCCCGTTTTTCCTTGTGGCTGCCGCGGCATCATGTTTAGGAGATTGCAAATTGGAAACTGGCGGCGGCGCAACGACCCATTGTTATACACCAACAGCAAGATGGGATTTCTCAGCCTATACCCGTCCGGCCCAGGTGGTGGCCCAGGCCTTGTTGGGGCAAAAGCTGGTGCGGCTTGTAGAAGGCCAGATGACCAGCGGCCTCATCGTGGAAACGGAAGCGTACTGCGATGGCAACGCCCCCGACCTGGCCTGCCATGGCGACCGGGCCAATCGAGGACAACCAACTCCTCGCACGGCCGTCATGTTTGGCCCTGCCGGTCATGCTTACGTCTACTTCACTTACGGGATGCACTGGATGTTTAATATCGTCACCGGACAGAACGGGCAGGCCAATGCCGTCTTAATCCGGGCCTTACAGCCAGTAGATGGCATAGAATGGATGCAGCGGCGGCGCGGCGCACGGCGAACCCGAAGCGGCTTCGGGCCGTTACCCTCACGACCAGTGGTCGCACTGACCAACGGCCCCGCCAAACTGGCCCAGGCGTTAGCCATTGACCAATCGCTCAACGGCGCAAACCTGTGTGATCCCGATGGGGTTATATGGATCGAAGTGGGCACGGCCGTAGACCCGACCCACATCGGCGCCGGCCCCCGCATTGGCCTGGGCCAGACGCCCGAACCCTGGCTCTCCATGCCCTGGCGTTATTGGATCAAGGGCAATCCATTTGTTTCAAAAAAAGCGTAGGGCGATTTTGGAAAATCGCCCTACAAAGAGGAAAACATGAAACTACTCGAAGGCAAAAAAGCACTCATCTTTGGCATTGCCAACAAAAACTCTATCGCCTGGGGCATTGCCCAGACGCTGCATGAACATGGGGCACAGTTGGCGTTTAGCTACGGCTTTGAACAATTAGAGAAACGGGTACGGCCGTTGGCCGAACAGCTAGGCGTCGAGTTTGTGGAAGAGTGCAACATTGAAGACGACGCCCAAATTGAGACCACCTTCCAAAAGGTGGGCGACCATTTTGGCAGCCTGGACATCCTGGTACACGCCATTGCCCACGCCAAACGAGAGGATTTAGACGGCCGTTTTGTAGACACCAGCCGCGACGGTTTCCGCCTGGCCATGGACGTCAGCGTCTACAGTCTGGTCTCTCTCAGCCGCGCTGCTGTGCCGCTGATGAGCAATGGCGGCAGCATTCTTTGCCTCACCTACTACGGCGCCGAAAAGGTCGTACCTCATTACAACGTCATGGGCGTGGCCAAAGCCGCGCTGGAAGCCAGCACCCGCTACCTGGCGGCCGACCTCGGCCCACAAAACATCCGCGTCAACGCCATTTCCGCCGGGCCGATCAAAACCCTCTCCGCCTCTGGCATTGCCGGTTTCCGCAAAATGCTGCGTTACACCGAAGAACGCGCCCCGCTGCGCCGCAATGTGGATCAGCGAGAAGTCGGCCAGACCGCCCTCTGGTTAACCAGCGATCTCAGCAGCGGCGTCACCGGTGAAGTCATCTACGTAGACGCCGGCTACCACATTTTGGGCATGCCCGAACCGCCGGAAAAGTGGGAGTAAATCGCAAGGATTAACGAAACCTTGATGTTCCATGATACGGCCGTCAATCATTTGACTTGCGTTTGACAAACAAGAGTCATCCGCTATACTGGCGGCCAACTTTGTGACATTTGTTTGTCAATTTCACAATCTTATCCAGAGCAGTGGAGGGACCGGCCCGATGAAACTGCAGCAACCCCCAATTCAGGGAAAGGTGCTAATTCCGGCAGCCACGGCTGAACGATAAGAGGAAACTGGATAGTCAGTAAAAGCCTCTTGTGCAGCCAGGAGGCTTTTTTTATTACTAGAGATTGGAGATTGGAGATTAGAGATTGCAAGACTTTAATCTCCAATCTCTAATCTCCAATCACATATTCACTTTGGAGGTATAAACCAAATGCTCAATTTTATGACAGCACCCAGTTTGCTGTTCACGTCCGAATCGGTGACGGAAGGTCACCCGGACAAAATGTGTGACCAGATTAGCGACGCCGTATTGGACGCGATCCTGGCCCAGGATCCGTATGCGCGGGTGGCTTGTGAAACGGCCGTCAAAACCGGCTTCGTCATTCTCCTCGGCGAAATCACCACTTCCGCTAACGTCAACTTTGACAAACTGGTGCGCCAGGTCGTCAATGACATCGGCTTCGACAGCAGCGACAAAGGATTCGACGGTAACACCTGCGCCGTGCAGGTGGCCGTGGCCGCCCAAAGCGCCGACATTGCCCAGGGTGTGGACAAAGCTCTGGAATATCGCCACCAAAATGGCAACCAGGACGCCGAGATTGAAGCGTTAGGCGCCGGCGATCAGGGTATGATGTTCGGTTTTGCCTGCAATGAAACCGAAGCCTTGATGCCCCTGCCCATCCATCTGGCGCACAATCTCACCCGCCGTCTCAGCCAGGTGCGCCGCGACGGCACACTGCCCTGGGTGCGACCAGACGGCAAAGCGCAAGTCACGGTGGAATACAGCTACGGCAAACCCCGCCGCGTCACCACCGTCCTCGTCAGCACCCAACATGCCCCTAATGTAGATAACGAGACCATCCGTCAGGGCATCATCCAGCACGTTATCCTGCCCGTCATCCCCGCCGACCTGGTGGACGACGAACTGCGCATTTTTGTGAACCCCACTGGCCGTTTTGTGGTGGGTGGGCCAATGGGCGACGCCGGCTTAACCGGGCGCAAAATCATTGTAGACACCTATGGCGGCATGGGGCGGCACGGTGGCGGCGCGTTCAGCGGCAAAGATTGCACCAAAGTAGACCGCAGCGCCGCTTACGCCGCCCGCTGGGTAGCCAAAAATCTGGTGGCCGCCGGCCTGGCCGAACGCTGTGAAGTGCAGGTCGCTTACGCTATTGGTGTGGCCCGCCCGTTGAGCATTAACGTGGAGACCTTTGGCACCAGCCAATACACCTCGGAGCAGTTGGGACAGTTAATTGAAGAACATTTTGACCTGCGTCCTGGCGCAATTATTCGTGATCTGGATTTGCGCCGGCCTATTTACCAGGCGACGGCTGCCTACGGCCATTTTGGGCGCCATGACATTGATGCCCCCTGGGAAAATACAGACCGCGCCGAGGCGCTGCGCGTAGCGGCTGCCCGGTTTGAGCCGGTTTATGTTTGAGTTTTCTGCGAACATCGCGCCAGGTGGCGCGATGTTCGCAGCGTGAGTTATTTCCTACTGCCTTCACGCTTTCTTTATGCCATAATAGCCGCCATTGACTCATTATCATTGGACTCATTTTCATTGTAGGAAAGCCTGGTAGTTTCAAGTGCTTTTCGCCAAACGAGGAGCAACAAGTGACCTTCACAATTCTTGTGGTAGATGATGAACCGGCCCTGCGTGACCTGATTGGGCAAATGTTGGAAATTGGCGGTTATGCTGTTATGGAAGCCAGCGATGGCGAAGAAGCGCTGGACATGATTGACGAAACGCCGCCGGATGCGGTGATTCTGGATGTGATGATGCCGGAGATGGATGGGATTACCGTGTGCAAGACGCTGCGCGCTAATGCCGCCACCGCATCTTTGCCCATTGTTATGCTCAGCGGTAAGACGCAGCGCGAGGCGGTGGCCGAAGGGCTGGCCGCGGGCGCTAATAAGTATTTGTGCAAACCAGCCTCGTTTGAAGAGTTAATCGGCAGTCTGGAAGAAGTGCTATCGGTTACGGCCGTGCGCTAGTTCCTACTTCAGGCAGTGCCAGGCAAAGGGCAAATCCACTGGAATTAACCGAAGCCTTTCTGCCCCTTGCCTGGCATTACTTTCAAAACAGTTGCGACACCCACTCAAAAACGCCTAACAGTTGCGCGGCCGATACGGCCACTACGATGATAACCACCCAGCGTACAAATTGGGCACCCCGTTTCACTGCCATACGCGCCGCCAGCCACGCCCCCAATGAATTACCTATCGCCAGAATCAGCCCAATCCCCCATGCCACCTGATCATTGGCGATAAACACGAGCAATGATGAGATGGTAAAGGCCAGCACAATCAGATTCTTGACGGCATTGGCACGCACCAGGTTGTAGCCCACGTTTAGCACCAGCGCCGCCAGCAAAAAGATACCCACGCCGGCCTGGATAAAGCCGCCATACATGCCAATGGCAAAAAAGATAAGCAGTTGCAACACAGACGGCCGTGCCGTCAAATGCTGCATATCCCCCTGCACCCACCGTTTGGGGTCTACAAACATCGTCACCAACATCACGATCATGAGCGCGCCGATGACTTTTTCCATCAACGCCTCATCCAGGTCTACAGCGATTTGCGCGCCGATGACGGAGCCGATGATGGCCGGGACGGACAGAATCAACCCGCCGCGCATATCCATCATTCCCTTGCGGCGAAAACTTTCGGTAGAAACCACATTCTGAAACAAGATGCCCACGCGATTGGTGCCATTAGCGACGTTGGCCGGTAGGCCCAGAAAGATGAGTACGGGCAGGGTAATGAGCGAGCCGCTGCCTGCCAGGGTGTTGATGAACCCGGCGGCAGTGCCGGCGACGATGACGGCTACATAAATATACCATTCCATAATGAAGCGCCTCCTCAGCGAAATGTAGCGCAAATTGTTAATTTGCACTACATTTTTCCCAGAGGGGGCCGGAGGTGACAGGATGACATATGACCTGGTGATTAAAAATGGGGTGGTGGTCACGGCCGTGACCACCCTCTCCGCCGACATTGCCATTAACGGCGACACGATTGCCGCTGTGGGGCCGGGGTTGCGCGGGCGGCGCGAGATTGACGCCGCGGGCAAACTGGTGCTGCCCGGTGGGGTGGATATGCATGTGCATTTGCAGATGCCCATCGGCCGTTTTGTTTCTACCGACGACTTTTACGACGGTACGGTGGCCGCCGCTTTTGGCGGAACCACCAGCATCATTGACTTTGTGGAAACAGCGCCCGACGAGACGATGGCAGAAGCCGTTGCCGCCCGTCGCGCCCTGGCTGACCCGCGCGTGGTGGTGGATTATGGCCTGCACATGACCATTACCCCCCATGACATCACCAAATTGGATCAAGTTCCGGCTGCTTTTGCCGCCGGGTGTACCAGTTTTAAGCTGTATATGGCCTATGGGCATCGGTTGGATGATGGGCAGCTATTGCAGGCGCTCACGGCCGTACACGCTGTCAACGGCCTCCCCGTTGTCCATGCCGAAAACTGGGACGTGATTCAGGCGTTGGTGGCCGAGAATGTGGCCCACGGCCGTACCTCCCCCCACTGGCACCCGCGCAGCCGCCCGGCATTGTTTGAAGCGGAAGCGACGGGGCGCGTCATTGATATTGCCACCTGGGTGGGTGTTCCTGTGCATATTTTCCACGTCTCTTGTGGGGCAACGGTAGCACGCATTGCGGCGGCGCGGGCACGTGGGCTGCCGGTGACGGGCGAGACTTGCCCGCAATATCTTTTCCTGACGCAAGATGTGTATGATCAACCAGGAGTAGCGGGGATGCTGCCGGTCTGTTCGCCGCCGATTCGGGAGGAGTTTGAGCAGACAGCGTTGTGGGCGGCGCTGCAACAAGGGGATTTGCAGGTGATTACTACCGACCACTGCCCCTTTACAGCAGCGGAGAAGGCGACGGGGCTGGCGAATTACAGCCAGATTCCCGGCGGGGTGCCATCTATTGAGATTCGGCTGGCGGCGGTGTATGCGGGTGGGGTTGCCCAGGGTTTGTTGACGTTATCGCAGTGGGTGGATGTGTGCTGCACGACCCCGGCGCGATTGATGGGGCTGGCGCGGAAGGGGCAGATTGCGCCGGGTTATGATGCGGATGTGGTGATCTTTGACCCGGACGCGCCCTGGACGGTGACGACCCAATCGCTGCATGAGACGGCCGGTTGGACGCCCTATGAAGGGCTGGCGCTGCCGGGCCGGGTGCAGACGACGATTATTCGGGGGCAGGTGGTGGTGGCAGATGGGGAGTTGCAGGTGGCGGCGGGCTACGGCCGTTACCTGCGCGGCCAGGCACTCTTTTTTTGACAACGGCAATTCCCGGTATAACTACGACAATGCCATCAACCGCACCGGCAGTGCCATCAACTGCACCGGCAATGCCATCAACCGCACCGGCAATGCCATCAACCGCACCGGCAATGCCATCAACGGCTACGGCGATACCATCAACGGCTACGGCAATGCCATCAACGGCTACGGCGATACCATCAACGGCTACGGCGATACCATCAACGGCTACGGCAATGCCATCAACTGCACCGGCAATGCCATCAACCGCACCGGCAGTGCCATTTTCATTGGAAAATAAAAGACCCGAAGGGTTTCGGAAACCCTTCGGGTCTGTGTCCACCATCATCATAGGGGCGGCACAGGCGGGCGCGGCTTTGTCTATTCACCAAAACCTCGTCCCCGCCTATCTCGCGCCGGTTCATCCGGGCGCAGCGTCACTGCAAATGATTTCAATGGGCAAGACAACCCCTCGTCAAAGTGGAATTTGGCCGCCCGCGCCTGCTCCTCTGATGAGAGAATGGTGAAGAGCGATGAGACGGTGGCGGACGGCCGTGCCACCTGCCACTTACCACCTGCTACTTGCCACCTCCTCCCCCCATTTGCTACACACTTCCCCCCTACTATATAATCCATACGTGGAACAGCTTCCCGGAGAACAGGTTTCCAGACCATGAAACAAATTTCAAGTCCATCCCGATCACCGTTTCGCCTTATCTTGCTGGCAATTTGCCTGGTAGCATTTGTCATTGTCGGAATTTTCAGCCTGTCACCACAGCCACCTGCCGCCAGCGCCTATCAATTGCCCATCATCTCCATCCCCCAAAACCAATACTTTGTGAACGAAGGCAGCATCGTCAATATTACGGTGCAAATCAACATCTCCCCGGCTGGCGGTTCACCCGCTTCTGTCTCTTATGCCACCACGCCAATTACGGCCGTGCCCGGCACCGACTACACCTCCGCCAGCGGCATCATCACCTTCACCAACACCTCCCCCCTCCAGGTCGTCATCCCCATCCAAACCAACGTCAACAATGCCTCCTTGCTTGACCGCACCTTCACCTTCGCCATCTCCAACCCCACCAACGCCACCACCAACCCCGCCCAATCCTCCACCCTGGTCACCATTCGCAATACCAACGTCACCGCCACCCCCACCCCTACCGGCGGCCCGCCCATCTTTGCCGACGCACTGGAACCAAATAACAGCTTCAATGAAGCCAGCAATGTAGATGCCGGCGGCGCCGCCCGCTGCAACCTCACCTTTTACCCACCCGGCGACCAGGATTTCTTCCGCTGGTGGGGGCAGGCCGGCATTTCTTACCGCGTCTTTACCCGCGACCTGGCTGCCGGGCTGGATACGCAACTCCAGGTCTTCAACACCAATCAAAACCTGATTGGCGAAAATGATGATGAGACACCCGGCGGACGTAGCTCTAGTTTCACCTTCACCGCCAACGTCACCGGCTTCTACTTCGCCCGCGTCATCAACATCATCCCTGGCGACCCGGTGGACAAAACCTACTGCTTTGAAGTCAGCCGTTTTTTGGAGCCAACGCTCACCCCGCCGCCTGCCTTCCCCACCGGCGCCGACTCCTGTGAATTCAACAGCACTCTGGAAACAGCCTGTCTCATTGTGGTGAATGAACCACGCAACCTGAATTTCATCCCCACGCTGGGCAGCCCCCAGGATACCGACATGTTCCGCCTGTGGGTAAAACCAGGCATCTTTTACACCTGCGAAACTACCATTCCCGCCGGTTCCGCCGCCGACACCAACATTATTTTGCTGGATGAATTTGGCAACCCGTTTAACCCCTGGATTGGTAATGACGATAAAGAGATTGGCGACCTGGGCAGCCTGGTCTCGTACTTGTCCACCTACACCGGCTGGCTGATCATTGAGATCGGGCCGGTCAATGTGCCCCCCCTAGAGGAAGCATCGCAGCACACCTATACCCTCACCTGCACCCAGTTGGTAGCCACCCCCACCCCCACGGCTACCAACACGGCCACACCGGCCCCGCCAGCACCACCCGGCGGCGGCACATTTTCTACGCCCACACCTCAACCCACTTTTGAGTTTCCCACCCCCTTCCCCACGCCCACGGCCATTAACCCGGCCGACTTTATTCCCACGCCGGTACCGCCGCCGCTGGTGGACGTACAGCCATTGCCTACGGCTACGGCCGTGGCCGGCAGCGGCCAACTCATCAGCATTGATGTCACCATCTTCTATGACAGTAACAACAACTATCTCCCTGAACTGCCGGAAGGCATTGTGGGTGTAGATGTGGCGTTATTTGACAATACGGCCGGGGAACTGCTCTCCTACGGCCAGACCAACGAAGCCGGCATGATCCACTTTGAAGTCCAGACGGCCGGCACCGTGCGCATTGTGGTGCCTTTCCTGAATTACAGCCAGGTTATCACCCAATCCACCGACCAGGTACTCATTCGTGTCGCGCCTGGCACATTGCCTATTGGGATTCCCTAGCGGTCCGGAGTGGAGGCTTTAGCCGGAACAGTTCCGGCTAAAGCCTTCACTCCTATCGCTCACGTACTCTATGTCCATCGAGCCAGCAGAAGAAACCACGCCTGAAACGACAACCACAACTAATACGGGGGAGTCTGCCGCTACAGAATCCCGGTTTTCCAATTTAAGCCAAAACAAGCCGTTGCTGTTTGGTGTAGGCGGTGTGGTGTTGGCCGGGTTGGGTGTTTTATTTTGTGTTATCTGCATTCTGGCAGTGCTGCTGGTGCGGGAAATGCGCGATGGGGAAACGGCCACGGCCGTACCCATTCCCACCCCCACCGCCCTGGCCAGCCTGCCCACCGGCCAGCCCCAGGTTCAGGGACTCAGCAGTTCCGGGACCATCTCTGTCACCCTGGGCACACCGGTGCTGCTGCAAGTGGGCGGGCAAGATTTCGACGTCCTCACCGACATCATCAGCGCCGATGGCGTCTGGACGCCCGGCGCCACCGGTGAACGGCAGGCATCCTGGATCAAGGACACGGTGGTAAACTACGTCGTCGGCCTGCCCGATGTGGCCGCCAATGAAAACCTGCTGACGCAGCTTATCCCCGGCGACGAGATTAAACTGATCACCAACGGCCGTACCAGCTTCACCTTTGCCTTTTACGAACGCAATCTGGTATCCGCCACTGACCGCACCGTCTATGCCCAACAAACGCCGGGCATCACCCTCATTTTGCTCAAATCAGACGGCAGCGACCGGCTGGTGGTGCGCGGCCGTGCCGTCACCGCCGAAGCCCAAAACGCGCCCCAAAATGTGGTCAACATCGGCGAAACAGCCCAACTGGACAATGTGCAAATCACGGCCAACTCCGCCATTTACATCGCCGACCGCCCTGAAATCCCCGCCGGGTTTGCCTTTTTCCAGGTAGATTACACCATCCAAAATGTGGGACTGACGGCGCTGGATACCAGTATGCTGCAAATGACGCTGGTGGATCAGTTGGGCAACCGCTATGCCCTGAACCCTGCCGCTACCCAGTCTGGCAATTACCCCATTTTGAATGGCTTTCTCAACGCCAATCAGTCCACCAACGCCAGCGCCGGCTACCAGGTACCGATAGGCTTAAACAGTGAAACGGTAAATTGGGTGGTCACCAATCAAGATACCGGCGCGCAGGTTTTCATCACGCTGCCCTTCACCGGGGGTGAAACGGCCGTGCAAGGCGCCAGCATCGCCCTCTTCCGCGCTGAAGTGTCCAGCGACCTTACCAGCCTGCAATTAGGCGGGCAGATCACCAACCTGGGCACACAGCCGCTTATCGTCACCGAATCAGACATCCGCCTTACCTCCCCTGACGGCTCCGTCTATCTGCTGCTCTCCACCAATCCCCCCCTGCCCTGGACGGTCACGCCCGGCCAGACGGTGCAATTTTTTGTCACCTACCAGCGCCCACCAGGCGGCACGGCCGTCTTCCGTGTATTAAACCAGGAATTTCAGATTACGGAACAACCGTGACCCGTAATTCGTAATCCGTGAACCGTGAACCGTAAACGGATTACGGATTACGGATTACGGGCTACGGATTACGGGCTACGGATTACGGATTACGCAAATTACCCCCTCCTTTACTCCCCCCTCCAACCACTGTGTTATAATGCCAGCGTGACTTTCTGGCCGCAGCTCATCACTTCTTTAACCGAACCACCGGGCAACATCATTTACCACCTGGTGACATTGTTTGCCCTGCAAGCTGTTTTTGCCATTTCCCTCAGCCAATGGCTGCGCAGTCGGCAGGATGGCGACGCCTGGCGGCATCTGGCTGCCGCCGGTTTTTTGATTGCCGGGCGGGTGCTGCTGCTGGCGCTGGCATTACTGCTGGCAGATGATGTGACCCGCGCGGCGCTCTATCTGCCACCGCTGGAGCAGGCGTTCAATGGAGTCACGGCCGTTCTTCTGGTTTGGGCGCTCGTCCCCCCTTCCATCAATCAACCCCGCCTGGGGTCTGTGCTGCTGCTGCTCAGTCTGTTCGTTATCATCCTGTTGACCATCACATTCACCATCACCTGGCAATCACTGGCGGTCACAGGTCTCAGCTACGTAGAAACCCAACAGGCGCAGGTCTGGTTGGGGCTGCAAGCCGGGGTTTGGGGTTTCGGTCTGGCGCTCACGTTGGTTAACCGGCGCACACGATCGGGGTTATCGCCGTTTATCACGGCCGTACTGTTGGGCACGGCCGTAGCTGCCCTCCTCATCACCCTGCGCCCCAATCCAGACAGCCAACAACTGCTCTTTTGGCTGCGCCTGGGTTATCTGGTGGCATTTCCGCTGTGGGCCGTGCTGGTCTATCGCCAATCGCTGGCCCCCCTGGTAGCCGCGCAGCAGGCCAACCGCCCCGCCGTGCGCCAGTTGACCGATTCGCTGACGCTGTCTACGGCCGTGCTGCAAACAATGGACACCGAAAACCGCACGCATCAGGCCGTCACCCTCATCCGGCAAATGGTAGACGCCGCTTTTGTAGGGGTGGGCATTTTCCCACCTGATAACCGCCAGATTATTCATCTCACCAGCAACCTGCCCCAAGTTGGTACAGACGCACCACAAAGCTGGCAGCTCGATCTGGTCGAGTGGCCGCCATTCCGCACCGCCATCCGCAAAAAAGCCAGCGTGGAACTGCTGCCCGACGGCCAGGGAATGCGCCCTTTACAGCTTTTGTACGAGGCCATTCAGGTGGGGCCGTATGGCGCTATGCTGGTGGAGCCACTGTTTGTGGCCGATGAGGTGGTGGGGATGCTGCTATTGGCTAAACCAGACGGCCGTCTGCGTTGGAGTGAGCGCGAAAAAACAATTACCCCGGCGCTGGCTGCATTTGTAGCCCAGGCACTGATGAACACCTACCAGCCTACCGCGACTGCCCCACCACCACCTGCTACCAATCTGCCGGTTGGGGATACGGCCGTTAACAGTGCGGTTGTCAGTGGCCGCCTCATTGCCCTGGAAACAGAGCGTGACCGCCTGGCGGCGGAATTAGACACCACTGCTAACCGGGCCGCGCAGGCCGAAGCCCGCGCCCTGGTCGCCTTGAAACGCGCCCATGATCTGGCGCAACTGCTGGAAGAGATGGAGCGCGTCAGCCGCGACGAACGCATGAGCGCCCTGGAGGAAGAGATCGCCACCCTGCGCGAGTCGCTGATCGAAGCCGAAGACGCTATGGCCCTGGCTGCCGCCAGCGAAAGCGAACTGAGCACCGAGTGGATCATGCTCACCATCACGCGCTATTCCGGCCAGTTGGAAGCAGCACAGGCGCGTATTGCCCTGCTGGAAACGGCGCTGGAGCAACAGGAACAAGGGGCAGCCACAGAACTGCTGATCGCTCTCATTCAGGAACTGCGCACCCCGATGACTTCTATTGGCGGCTTTACCGATTTACTATTGGGCGAGACAATGGGCATTTTGGGGACGCGCCAGCGCGACCTGCTGCAACGCATTCAGGCCAATACCCGGCGCATGGGTAGCCTGTTAGACCAGATACTACAACTGGCATCTAATCGGGAACAACCAACGCCGGCCGATGAAGAAGTGGTAGATGTGCGTGAGGTGATTGAAACGGCCGTGACCGGCGTCATGTCTCAGGTGCGCGATAAGAACCTGCGGCTGGATATGGAAATTCCACCCGCGCTGCCCCCGCTGACCATGAAACGAACGGATTTGCAGCAGATGTTGGTTCATCTGCTAAACAATGCCTGCCAGGCCACCGGGAATAACGGCCGTATAGCCATCACCGCCCAGGCCGCCGCCATTCACCCACCCACCCACGCCAATGAATGGCTCCGTTTTCTGCAAGTGAGTGTGTCAGATAACGGCAGCGGCATTGATCCCAACGACCTGGGCGCTGTCTTTGTGGCCCACCATCGGGCAGATGCGCCGCTGATCAAAGGATTGGGTGATACTGGCGCTGGTCTATCCATGGCCCACAATCTGGCACAGGCCAATGGCGGGCGCATTTGGGTAGAGAGTACACCCGGTGCAGGCAGCACCTTTTCGCTGCTCTTCCCGCTGCCCACCCCAGATGGGGAAACGGCCGTGCCTGCCAATGGTGATGGACGGCCGTGAACATACAGATGTGCCAGGAGAAAAGGAGTTAATGGAAAACTCAAAACGCGCACCACGCAACCGAAAATTAGGACGCCACTTCGTCGGTGTAGAGATTGACGAATTGTACGGCTGTCTGGCAGAAAAGAGGCTTGAATTGGCTACTAAAAATAGCACAATTCAAGGTTACTCAGGTAAAGTTTTTTGGGAGAGGAATACATTAACCAGGCAGAAAAGAGACATGACTGTATTCCCACTCAATGGAACAGTAGAGCAAACTCTTTATTAGGCAGTTGGTACAGGACATAGAGCATGTTATTAAAAGTTAATCCCAAAGCAAAAACCGCCGAACGGATTCGAGGGGAGAAGCTACAAACGTTCAATATTGCGGAACGAGATTTACAAGATATTCTGTTCCGTACCTTAGACCGACTTCTCTATAACGAAGAACTGCTTTTAATCATGCAGTCTCGCAATTGGCAAGAAGAGCCTGATCTAATGGCTCTTGATAAAGATGGACGGTTGTACATTTTTGAACTAAAGGCTTGGGAGGCACGCTCAGCAAACATATTGCAGGTTCTTCGCTATGGTCAAATGTATGGCGATTTCAAATATGACGAATTGAATCACTTCTTCATGAAGTTTGATGATACAGGCCGAAGTTTGAGAGAAGCTCACAGCGACAATTTCGGGGTTAATATCAGCACGGACATGTTCAATGTTGAACAGGTTTTCATAGTAATGACAAATGGCCTGGATTATAAAACACGTCAAGCCATCCAATACTGGCGAAGTCGTAATCTTGACGTAAGACCATGGGTCTATCGTGTTTATCAACTAAACAGCAATGAAATGCTCTTAGAAATTTCACCTTTTGCAGTCAGGGACAATCCTTTTGAGGATATAACGGGGCAAGGTTATTACATTCTGAATACCGACTACCGAAGCGATCCTAAAAACCATGAAGACATGCTTGCCCAGAGGAAAGCAGCGGCTTATGGCACTCCCTGGAAACATAAGATTGAACGGCTATCGAAAGGAGACATTGTCTTTCTGTATCAATCTGGCGTAGGTATAGTGGCGGTGGGTAAAGCTAGTGGTATTCTTAATAAATCTCCTCATGGCAATCCTCCAACCCCCGAAAATGAATACGCAATGCCTTTGAAACAGTTTATGTTACTAAATAACCCTCTACCTGCAGCAGAGGTCAAAGAAATTACAGGTGTAGATTATCGTTTTATGGGCACTATGTTTGCTCTTGACACGGAAAGTGGTAAAAAGCTTTATGCTCACGTTCTTCACGAGAAAACTAAGAGATAACTAATGCCTACCAGTTTGCGATTTGGTCCTTATCGGTTTTTCTTCTACTCAGGCGATTGGGTTGAGCCACCTCATGTCCATGTCAGGCGAGAAAGGTTTACAGCCAAATTTTGGCTTACACCTGTACGCCTACAACGGAGTGGTGGGTTTAGCCGACAGGAAATCAACCATATCCAGCGGTTAGTAGAAGAAAATCGGGAAATACTATTGAGAGAATGGGATGAACACTTTAATAGCTGAAATGCAGATGGTTAAGGCTACCGGTGTTGTCGTCAATGATGATACCTTAACGGTTGAGTTAGCTGACGGCCGTACTGTTTCTGTTCCTCTGGCCTGGTATCCACGTTTGTGGCATGGGTCGCCAGCAGAACGCAGCCAATGGGAATGGATTGGCGATGGCGAAGGCATCCATTGGCCCGATCTAGATGAAGACATCAGTGTGGAGGGGTTGATTCTCGGTCGCCGTTCTGGCGAAAGCCAGCGATCTTTGCAACGCTGGCTAGACAACAGATCTCAACCTGGTTGATGGAATTAGAGACGCAGGAATCAGGTCGGTGGCAGTGGAATTTGCTCATTACCTTTGGTGTAGTGGGCACGGTGCTGCTGGCGCTGCTACTGGCACAACTGGATAGCAAGCCACAGGCGGTGGCCCCCAGCCCACCGCCTGTCCTCATTGCCGATGTGACCATCATCGCTCCCAGCCAGACGCCGCTGCCCTCCATCCCCCTGGTCAGCGCCACACCCACCACCACGCCGTTTCCCACACCAATCCCTACCACCACTTCGCCGCTGCCAGAGGAGTGTGGCGCGGTACCCGCCGGCTGGATACCCACAACGGTGCGCGCTGGCGAAAGTATTATGACGCTGGCTATCCGCTCTGGGACATCCGAAGCGGCCATTATCCGCGCCAACTGTCTACGCCAGGATATGCTGCTGCCGGGGATGATCATTTATCTGCCACCAGCGCCGCCCACGCGCCAGCCCTGTGGCCCGCCAGCGTTTTGGGTGCAATATGTGGTGCAGTTTGGGGATACCATGTTCTCCCTGGCGATGCGTCATGGCACAACGGTTTACGCTATTATTAACGCCAACTGCCTGAGCAGCAGCGATCTGCGGGCGGGACAGCTCATTTTCTTGCCGCCGCTGCGCATCACGGCGACGCCACAGCCGTCTCCCACCGAACGGCCGTCAGCCACCCCCATGCCACCCACCAGCACGCCTGTACCCGCCACCAACACGGCCGTGCCGCCCACGGATACACCCATTCCACCAACGGCAACACCAACGGCAACAGCAACGCCATCCGTTACCGCCACCGACACAGCTACGGCCGTACCGCCCACCAATACCCCCAGCCAGACGCCACCGCCACCCACACCGACGGACACGGCAACGGCCGTGCCTCCCACCGATACGCCCACGCCGCCACCTACCGATACACCCTCCCCACCGCCACCAACAGACACGCCGACGCCAGAGCCAACAGCCACGGATACACCAGCGCCGCCACCCACAGACACACCCCTGCCGCCAACAGATACACCAACGCCGTAAAAATTCACCCACAAGTTAAAAGGCGGAGTAGCGGTTTTAGCCAGAAACATTCCGGCTAAAGCCGCTACCCCTAATCAATCAAAAGCGCAAATGTTTCCGCTGCTATCTCGGCAAATATACCTGCCGTCATCGTTTTCAGTGCCATACTGGACCAATGAGCATTTCTACTCCTAACGGATTTTGTGTATTAGCCAGGATGCCCTCCTAACGAAGCGGCGA
>DAOMOK010000045.1:0-29701 GCA_035444285.1 Chloroflexota bacterium | reverse complement strand
AATATGAATAGAAACCCCTTCTGTTTGAACGTTTTCGTTCAAAAATAAGGTGACACGCTTCCGGCGTGAAGGGCAGCTTCTGAGTGAACTCAATCACCCCAACATCGTCAACATGCTGGCTCTGTTTGAACGTGATGGTCAGCATCACATTGTGATGGAATATGTGGCCGGCGGCAGCCTGCGCGAATTGTTGGAGCAGCAACCACAGTTACCGCTAGACCAGGCGCTCACCATCGCCCTGGAGCTGGCCGACGCCCTCAGCCGCGCCCATCATCTGGGCATCATCCACCGCGATTTGAAGCCGGAAAATGTGCTGCTGACCGCCAACCATTCACCGCGCCTGACCGATTTTGGCCTGGCGCGGCTGCACCGTGACGATTCGCGCATTACCCAACAGGGATTGTTTATCGGCAGCCCGGCGTATATGAGTCCGGAAGCGCTGCGGGGCGAAGAACTGGACGCGCGCGGCGACATCTGGTCGTTTGGTGTGCTGCTGTATGAGATGTTGGCCGGGCAACGGCCGTATCCGGGAGAGCAGGTCACGGCCGTGATCACGCGCATCTTGAACGACCCCCTGCCCCACATTGAGCTGTTTCGCTCGGATATACCCCTGCCCCTGGCCGACCTGCTGCGCCACATGTTGGTCAAAAACCGGGACGAGCGCCTTGGCAGTATGCGCCAGGTGGCAGCCACTCTGGAGGCCATTCGTAAGGGGCTTCTCTTCCCGGCAGAAGCCAGTTCTCCCATAAGCGATTATGTTCATGTTTATATCTCGACGCCTACTGCCCACCAGACCCTCGTTACCAGCGAAGAGCATATCTTTACACCGCACACAGTACGCACACCAACGCCGCTGCCGGGCCAACCCATCTTCCACAACTTGCCGCCACAGCCCACCGTATTTGTGGGCCGGGAACGAGAATTGCATGACATTCGTCAATGGCTGCTGGAGGCATCTACCCACCGGCTGGTGACCATTGCCGGGTCCGGTGGCATCGGCAAGACCCGGCTGGCATTAGCGGTGGCGCAGTCCGTTTTGGACGCTTTCCCTGATGGTGTCTTTTTTGTGCCGCTGGCGCCTCTGACCACGGCCGTCCACATCCTGACCACCCTGATTGAAAATCTACACCTGCAACCGATCAATACCAAATCACCAAAAGATCAGATATTAGCCTACCTGCACCAGAAACAAATTCTCCTGGTGATGGACAACTTTGAGCATCTCCTGGATGGCGCGGACCTCGTCGCCGATATTTTACAAACCGCGCCAGGCGTAAAAATACTGGTCACATCCCGCGAACGGCTGCGCTTGAGTGCGGAAAGCGTTTACGCGCTGAGCGGGTTAGCTTTCCCCAAATGGCAGACTGTACCGGCGGGCTGGCACGATGAACAACTGGCAGCTTACGACGCGCTCAAGCTGCTGCAACAACGGGCACGCGCCATGCAAGTGGCCTTTCCCCTGCCGCCCGCCGAACGCGAGGCAATGGTGCGCATCTGTCACCTGGTAGAAGGCATGCCCCTGGCGCTGATGATGGCCACAAGCTGGCTGCCGCTGCTCTCTTTTACCGAGATTGCTGCCGAAATTGCCGAATGTCTCGACTTTTTGGAAGTGGAAATGCGCGATCTACCGGAGCGGCAGCGCAGTATGCGGGCCACCATTGACTCTTCCTGGAAGCGACTGACGCCTGAGGAGCAGCAGGTTTTTATGAAGCTGTCGGTGTTCCGGGGTGGATTTACGCGGCAGGCGGCCCAGGCGGTAGCCGGGGCCAATTTGCGCATGCTCCGGACGCTGGCCGATAAATCATTGGTATCGTTATCTCGTAGTGGGCGTCACGGCCGTAGGGAACGGTGTGAAATCCACGAGCTGCTGCGGCAATATGGCGCCGAACTGCTGGAAAAAGCCGGGCTGGCCGAAGCGACGCGCCAGCAGCACAGCCAGTACTATCTGGAATATCTGCGGGATCACGAGTCGGATCTCACAGGGGAGCATCAGTTAAATGCGCTGCATGAAATTGAAGCCGATTTGGAAAACATTCGCCTGGCCTGGCATTGGGCGCTGGTTCATCACAACATAACAGGATTGGATCAGGCGATGCAATCGCTTCATTTCTTCTTTGATTTGCGGGTACGTCAGGCTGAGGGCAGCGAATTGTTTGCCAGAACTTACCGGCAACTGCTGCTTTCTGGGTTTGATGAGACGGATCCTGTTGTGGCGCGCCTGGTTGTGCGGGCACATTTTTTGGGGATATTCACCGCCGCCTATGCGCAGCCAGAGATGGAAGTGGCTCTAAAACAAAGCCTGGCTGTAGCCCGGCAGCGGTCTGATGAGGCCGAGGTTGCTTACTGCCTGGGGGCATTGGGCAATTATTACTTCCTTGTTGTCTTTGAACCAACCACGGCACTGCCTTTGCTATTGGAATCGCTGGCTCACTTTCGGGCGCTGGGGGATAGCTTTTTCACATCACGTGCTTTGCTGTGGGTCAGCCTGTGTTATGTACAAACAGGCGCTCTGGCTGAGTTTTATGATCATGCTCAGGAAAGCGTAGCCATAGCCCGCGAGATCGGCAATAAGGTGGACGTAACTTATTCGCTGGTCAATCTGGTGGAAATTGCCCTTGTACGTGGTGAATATGAAATAGCCCAAAACAACTTGCAGGAAGCGCTGACCAGCGCCAGCGAAATGGAACTGTACGTCCCGTTGGCTTATCTGGAAATGCTGCTCGGGCTGTTACACTTGTTGACCGGAGAGATGGAAATAGCGCAGCCTCTAATTGAAAAGGCTTACCGCCTGGCAAAGGATTATGATTACGCTATCGCCATAGCGTTCACGGCAGGGATGCACGCTGTATTGAGCGGTTTGTTGGGGCAAGATAGCATGTCCCGCCAGTTGGCGCAGGAGAGTCTGGCTATCACCGGCAATCATGGCCTGGGCGTTATTCTGGCAAACTGGGCGCTGGCCATGGTTGCCTGCCATGAGCAGGCGTACCCGGAAGCGCGATCTTTTATCTGGGTGGCTTTGGACATGGCGCAACAGGGGCAGTATGAGGCGGCAAAAGTGTGGTTGTTGCCGGTCACGGCCGTGATCCTGGCAGCGACCGATGAAAACGAACAAGCGCTGGAACTGCTCTCGCTGGCCCACCACCATCCCTTGAACCGGGCCGGCTGGTGGCAACATTGGCCGCTGTTGGCCGAACTGCTGCCGCGCCTGCGGGCAGAATGGGGTGAGGCCGTCTGGCAGCGAGGGCAATCGCTGGCGCCGGAAGCGGTGACGGAGCGAATCCTGGCAGAGTGGGGGAATGTGATGCGTGACGAGTGATGCGTGATCCGTGATGCGTGATGCGTGATGCGTGAGGTCACGGATCACTCGTCATGTGGTTGCTCGAAATGCCGCCGATATTGGATCATAGCCGGTCGCCGCGTAAAGCCCAGCTTCGCATTGATCGCCAGCATCCCCTGGTTGGCAGTGTCGTTGGTGACGATGATGCGGGCATACCCGTTTCGCTGAGCAAAGAGAATACCTTGCAATTTGAGTGCCAGGGCAATGCCGCGCCGCCGGTAGTCACGCCGGGTGCCGGTCAGGTCAATCACCAGGCTGTTGTCACCCTGGTTGACGAAGAATGAACTCATGCCCACATAGTCGCTGCCGTGCAGGGCCACAAACGTACCGTCCGGCACAAAGGTGGGGTTGGCCACCACCTGCTGACGAAACTGGGCCAGGCTCATGCGGGTAATGGGGTCAAGGCTGGGCACATCCTGGTCGAGCGCCCATTGGATTTCGTACAGCTTTTCCTCGCGCTGGGGATCGTCGGCCAGTTCGTTGTATGCGCGCAGGATGATGCCCTGTTCGGCCAGTTGTCCGCTGAAGTCCCCATACGGCCGTGCATCAAACCCGGCCACATCGAGATAGGATTCCCAACGACGGCCGTATTCTACAAACCCCTGTTTTTCCAGAAAGGCGCAGGCCGCCAGACTGTCTTCCGCCGCCTGCGTCTGTAACGTCACCGGCTGCCACTGCTGCAAATCCGCCAGCAGCGCCGCATACAAGGCGCAACCCACACCCTGCCGCTGCCAGCGCGGCAGCACGCCCATGCTCAGCCAAAACTTGCCCGGCTGATACATATCTATGTATTGAGTATAGTGAGCGCAGGCAATGACCTGCTCGTTCACCTCTGCTACCCAACGGGCGAAGCGGCAGATGGGGTCGCGCCGTTCGTCTCGGCTGCGCAGTTCGTCAGCCGTCACCGGCTGCGTCGGCTGCACGGCGTTCATAACCTGGGCGACGGCTTCATAGTCTACGGCCGTAGCCGGGCGCATGTGAACAGAGCA
Organism: Chloroflexota bacterium; assembly: GCA_035444285.1. Lineage (GTDB taxonomy): Bacteria > Chloroflexota > Anaerolineae > Promineifilales > Promineifilaceae > CAADGU01. The sequence goes on along the minus strand of DAOMOK010000045.1, from coordinate 25,375 downwards.
GTCAGGCATCGTGTCAGTCCTTTGTGATGCGTGAGGTTTCTCTTCTCACGCATCACATTGATTCAGCAGTTATGCTAACATATCGGCCGTGGCCGAACCAGCAAAGTCAGCAGACAAAGAGCCAGATTGGTCAGCAACCCGGCGACGGGGTTTTAATGTACGCCACAACACATCGGGGTAAAAGAGACGAGTGGGCGGCGCCAATAACTGTTGTACTGCCAGAAACGCCTCCGCCACCACCGGGTCAACCATCATCGTCCCCAGGACGCGGCGGATGTAACCTTGTACCAGCCGTGTCATGTGGTCAGTTTTCGCCTCCGGCCCATCTTGCCAATCACGATCCTGCCCGGTTGCCAACTGCCAGGGCGCATCAATCAAGGTAGTCAACGCCTTCTGGAAACGGGCCGCCAACCCGGTCAGGTCACCTTGCTGCTGACGCAGACAGTCGTCCAGCTTCATACTGGCAATGGCCGCCACCGACATACCCTGACCATAAGCCGGGTTGAAGGCATAGGCGGCGTCACCACACACCAGGAAATTCTCCAGGTAACGGGGCAGCGCCTCATAATGCCGCAAACGATTCTCCATGCGACGATACCCCCAGATGGGCGAGGCCGGCTCGGCGCTCTGCACAAAGTTGAACACATCAGGCTCGATCAGCGAGCGAGCATACGCCACAAAACCGGCCTCGTCCGTCGGTGGATGGTCGCCCGCCATACCGATTAAGGTAAGCTGCCACTGGTCATCTTCCACCTTTAGGAGCAAAGCGCCACGCTGCTGGTCAGGCGCCAGTGGTTGCAAGAACATCGCCTTCCAATCATACCGGACGGATTCTGGCAAGCGGTAGAAGCGTGTGGCGTAACCGGGGTGCGCATCTACTACCGTCTCATGGGGGGTCGGGAACCCTAGCGCCGTTAACCATTCGGTCGCGCGCGAACCACGCCCATCGGCAGCCACCACCAGATCAGCTTCGATCTGCCAGGCCGCCCCATTGCGCTGGCGCAATTGCACACCCGTTGCCCGTGTGTTAGCCGTATCGGTACACAAGCCGATGGCTTCCAGACCCGGCAAAAAGGTGATACGTGGGTTGGCAACCAGACGATGGCGAATGGTTTCTTCCAGCAAGGGGCGGGTAACCGCCAGAACAGTGTAAGCCGAGTGATAACGCACGCGCCACTGCCCCAACAGGTGCAGGCGTGCCTCTGACCCCAGATTGAACGGCACCGCGCCCGCCGTATGCAGTTCGTCCGTAATGCCGGGGAACTGCTGTTCCAGCACACGCAGTCCACCCAGCAGGAGTACATGGGGATGGCGGCCTTGGGGAACGCCTTTGCGGAATGCGGGCTGCTCCGGCAGCAGGTCACGCTCGATGATGGTCACACGGTCGAAGTGGTCGCTGAGTACCCGCGCGGCCGTCAATCCGGCTATGCTGCCACCGATGACCAGCGCGTGACGATGAGTTTTGGGCGCATTTTTATCTTGTGTTAGCTGATTTGGGTTAGGGTTTGTCATTCGTTTTTTTCCTTATGCATGAGGTGTGATGCGTGATGCGTGATGCGTGATGCGTGAGAAGAGAGACATCACGAGTCACGCATCACTCGTCACGTCAATTAAGCAGCGCCGGTAGTTGGGTCATATCGGAAAATACGACATGAGCGCCGGCTTCTTTTAGCTGTTGGGCCGGGGTGGCAGCGGCGTAGCCGAAGACGGTCATACCGGCGGCTACACCCGCCTGCACACCAGCCGGAGAATCTTCGACCACGGCGCAGGCATGGGGGGCTACCCCATTCTGGCGGGCAGCGTGCAGGTAGATGTCCGGGGCCGGTTTGGCATGGCTGACGTCGGCGGCGCTGTAGATATTGTTGCCAAAACGGGCCAACAGCCCGGTGCGCCCCAGGGTGAGCAGCATCTTTTCGCGCTCGCCGCTGGAGGCAACGGTGACGGCCGTTTCAATGTGCGTCAGGGCTTCAGCCACACCGGGAATGGGTGTTACCTCGGCCCACAAAGCTGCCGCGGCCCGCTGCCGCAGGGCGGGTACAAAGTCTTCTGGCAATGGTTTGCCCAATAGTTCGGTCATCACAGCCAGGCATTGCGCCAGGGAACGGCCGTGTACCCGGTCATGCAATGCCTCAGTAGAGATATTCACGCCCATTTCCTGAAGCATCGCCGCCATGACGCCGGTGGTAATGCGTTCGCTGTCTACCAGCACCCCATCACAATCAAAAATTACCAATGCAAATGGTTTCATGCTACCTCCGGCACGCCAACCATGCGGGCCAGCTTTTGGGCAAAGGGAGAGCTTTCCAGACTTTGCCGGGTGATGAGCATGGGCAGGTACACGGCCGTGCCTTCCAGCACCGGTTCGCCAATTGCCTGAAAACCCATGTACCCATACAAGGGCACCCGGTTTTCAATGGCCGAGATGAGGACCCGGTCAATGTTATGCTGGTAACAGAACTGCACGGCCGTCAGCATCATGTGGTTGAAGATGCCGTGCCCACGAAAAGCCGGTTTCACCGCCAGCAGCCGGATTTCGGCCGTTTGTGGCAGATGTTGGCGAATGTCCTCACTCACAATCGGCAGCCGCTGTAAGGTGGAAAACGGCGCAGTGGATGGCAGGCTAATGGACAACATCCCGGCCAGTTCTTCACCCATGTAAGCGACGATGTAAACGTTGGTATCGTGGCGTCCATCTACTTTGCGCCCAAATTCATTCGGCGTGTACTGGCCCAGTTCCAGGGCATAGGTATCGTGATTCAGTTGGGCAATGGCGTCCCAATCTTGTTCGGTAGCAATTCTAACGACAGGTGACATGAGATTCTCCATATGGTTGTGGTTGGTGGCCGACGCTTTGTACCAGCCACCAGCCACTATTAACCAGCTAATTGATGAATAGCCGCCATGAGCTTTTGCATGGTAGCCATATCGGCATAGGTGATGCGGAAGTAGCGGTGATCACCTTTGATCGTTTCCCGCTTGATTTTGAAGCCAAACTTGAGCAGCCTGTCTTCCAGCCCGGCCCAACGGCCGTCGTGCTGCACCAGAATAAAGTTGGCACGGGTGCGGTACGGGATGAGGCCGGGAATTTGCCGCAGCGCCGTATAGACGTAGGCGTTCACTTCGGCGAACTCCTGCTGCATGTCCCCCCGGAATTCCTTATCCGCCAGCCGGTGGACGGCCACGGCCTGGTCGAGGGAGGCCAGTCCAAAAACCGGGGCTAACTTTTGCAGGTTGCGGGCATCCGTTTCGCTGCAAACCACAAAACCGAGGCGCAAATTAGCTAAGCCGTAAAACTTGGAAAAGGTGCGAATGACAAAAACGTTACGCCGGTCGGTGCTGGCGAGCAGTTCTTTTTCCTGCACGGCCGTGTAGGAGTCATGGAAACCGTAGTACGCTTCGTCAAAGATGAAATCCACGTGGGGATAGTTCCGCGTCAGCCAGAGGAAATCTGGCAGCGGCAGCACATTACCCGTAGGGTTATTGGGCGAGCAGATCAGCACCACTTTGGCCCGGCTGGCTTCGATCTTGGCGGCAATCAGGCGACGGTCATAGACGAAGCCGTAGCCATCATTCAGCAGGGGAAAGGTGTCTATGCGCGCCTCGGCCGGTTCCACCAGCGAGTTGTAAAAGCTCCAACTGGGTGCAGGCACCAGCATCGTCTCCCCCTTTTTGAGCAGGTACAACACGATGTCACGCAGTAAAGCAGCGCTGCCGGGGGCGATAACAATTTTTGCCGGGGACACAGCCAGTTCGGCGGCGATGGCATCTTGTAAATGCTGCACGCCGTTGTTCGGGTAGCTATGTAGATTTTGCCGGACGGTTTCCACCATGTCGGCCAGGGGCAGCCGGTCGGTGGCGGCTCTGGCAGCGGCAAACAGGTTTTCGTTCAGGTGCAGTGGGGTGACGCCCCGCAGATCACTCAGGGGCGAGGCATACCCATCCTGATCCAGCCGGAGTGTGCCACTTTTCTCGCGGGACGTATTTGGCGACGGCCGTACCGGTTCGTTGATGCGGCCGACAAAGGGGCGATGGGGGATGATGCCATAGCCAGGCAAGGCTTCAGAGAAAATATCATTTTGCAGTAGTAGCTCGTCCAGGGTTTGGACGGCCGTACCATTTATTGCTTTTACCGTTTGTGTTTTCATTACCGTTTACTCCTTTAGCAGTCTTGTGAACTGGAGGTAGCATACAGTACGGCCGTTCCACAAACGTTCCTAAAAGCGTGCCAACATGTATTCCAAAGGCAGGAGTTATCGGTTTATGGGGAGAGATTGTTTTGGGATTCGTAGGGGATGTCTTGATGGTTCAATCCACAAACGAATCATCCATCAGGGTCTGCCATAGTTTAATTGAGTGCCAACAACGGCAAAACCTAACTTTTCATACAGCCGCTGCGCGCCTTCGGCGGCAGAAAGCCAGCAAAACGGGTAGCCCGCCGCCCGGTAGTCGGCCAGAAGCTGCTGGCACAGCGCATAGGCCAGGCCGCGTTGGCGATGCGTTGGCGCGGTCCAAACGCCAGCCAATTCGCCAATGCCCTCACCTATCTGGATGACCGCGCCTGACACCATGTCACCCGCCTGAAGCAATACAGCGCCCATCACCGCACCGTTCGTCAGGCCTTGCTGCAAATTGGGCAGCCAGCCCCACGCTTCCTCACCGCCACTGCCCCCATAAGCAATACTCTGATGTACTAAAAATGTTTTCAGAAATGACTCATCGGCAGTGGTGAGCGTCTGGTAATGAGCCAGTGGCGGCGGGTCTGGTGGTGACGACAGTTGCGCCATGTCCAGGATCATCACCGGGGCACGGCTTTCACAGACCAGACCGGCCTGTTCTAACGCCGGGGCCAGTTCGGGATGCAGATCGGCGATGTATTCGAGACGCGGCCGTTTGTTGTACCGGGCAAAGGCGGCCTGCATGTCAGCTACCGCCGAGGGCAGTTCAGCAGGGGCGGTGGGCAGGGGCACGGCAAAACTGAGGTGGTCATCCTGACTGGCGGAGATGAATATCTCAAAGTGGGGCTGGCTAAACACCGTCCGCTCCTGACGACCAACGGCGCGCATACTGGCTTCAATTTGGGTTAAAACTCGTTTGTGCAATATCATTCTACCTCGCCCCACCGTCTTGTACTCAAACTCACAAAATCCCCTAAAAAGATTTCTCGTTCCGTTAGCGTTTCACACTGTTGATCAAGTTCCCTGAATTCCTGGGCAAACTCCCCACGAAAAGCATCACGAGCAACCTGAGATACCCAATAATCTGCGGTTATGTATCGTAATTCCTCGGAAACATCATGGTGTAACTCGGTACCCAGATAACCTTTGCTTTTCTGGAACAATTGCACCCAATCGCCTTGAGGCCCATACATGCGTTCAAAATCAGCCTGTGTCTCTCTCTTTACCATATATTCCCACACATACACAAAGATTTCTTTGGTCTTTTGTTCATTCATTTTTAGGAAACCTCAATCAAATTTGACCCGTTAGTTCAATTGCCTGCTGTGAAAGTATACCTTCGTCCAGTTTTAGGGCTAACCCTGGCATGGTTGCCTGTTTGAAATCTGTTATAATTCCGGCGCTGTGGCTGAGGAGAACATTACCAATTCCCCAGAGGATGAAAAGTGGATGCGCGTGGCGCTGAGTCTGGCAGCGCAAGCCGTGGCGCTGGCCGAAGTCCCGGTGGGGGCAGTGGCCGTCAAAAATGGCGTCATCATCGGCCAGGGGTATAACCTGAAAGAGCAGTCCCAAGACCCTACCGCTCATGCGGAAATGAGTGCGCTGCGGCAGGCAGCCCAAACCGTTAACAATTGGCGACTCATTGGCGTTACCCTGTACTGCACGTTGGAGCCATGCCCGATGTGCGCTGGGGCCATGATTCAGGCACGGCTGCCCCGGCTGGTATATGGGGCAAAGGACACCCGCTTTGGCGCACACGGCAGCATCGTGAACATCCTCGACGAACCGCTCTTTAACCACCGGGTCCAGGTCACATCCGGTGTGTTGGAAGTGGAAGCGGCGGCTCTATTGCAGCAGTTCTTTCAACAGCTTAGGAACAGGTAGCAGGTTGCAAGTTGCAGGTGGCAAGTTATCACCCCCTCACCCCTTCACCTGCTCATCCCCTCACCTTTGGAGAGGTGCCGGAGTGGTCGATCGGGGCGCACTCGAAATGCGCTGTGGCTTTGCGGTCACCGTGGGTTCGAATCCCACCCTCTCCGCCTTGACCCTTCGGGTTATCCAGCCCGGAGGGTTTTTTATATTTTAAGCGAGTCTAAACAATGGATTTAACATCTGAAATTACCTTGATTACCTGGGCGCTGCGGTTGGCTGCGGCTATTTTTGTGCTGGTATTCGGGCGGCGATTGGCCAGATTTGCACGCGAACTGGTCCGGAAGACAATGCATCAGGCAGGGCTAACCGAATCGCTGGTGGCGTTGTTCACGGCCGTGACCTACTACGGCATTCTCTTACTGGCTGTAATCCTGGCGCTGGCCTTCCTGGGCGTACCTATCACCTCCCTTGTGTTGGCGCTGGGTGTAGTTATCATCATTTTGGGCATCGCCTTGCAAGAGTCGCTGTCAAATCTGTCAGCGACGGTATTGTTTTTACTGTTCCAGCCATACAAGGTGGGCGACATTGTGCAAACGGCAGGGGTGATGGGTACCATCAGAGAAATCCAGATTTTTCACACCGTCATCATGACCTTTGACAACAAGCTGGTGACCGCCCCCAACGGCAAAATTCAGGACAGTAATATCATCAACTATTCACGCCTGGGCACACTGCGCGCCGATGTCAAGGTGCAGGTCAGTTATGGCGATGATTTGCGGCAGGTGAAACAGATTTTGCTAGACATTCTGGCGGCGGATGAACGGGTGCTGCCCGATCCGCCGCCGTCTGTGGTGATACTGGACTTTGGCGCGGATGGGATTGATGTGGGGGTACGGCCGTTTGTCAAACTAGAAGATTACTGGAACATGCAGTTCGATTTACGGGAACGCATCAAAGAACGTTTTGATGAGGCGGGCATCACCATCCCCTTCCCCCAACGCGATGTTCACCTGATACAGGAAAAACCATGAGCAAAAATTTGCGAATTACCGCCGGTTACTATGCCGCTTTTATTGCGTTGGGTCTGGCAGTATCGGCATTAGGGCCAACACTGCCTGGGCTGGCAACCCAAACTAATGCTTCTCTCCAGGCGATCAGTATTCTCTTCACGGCGCGAGGTTTTGGCTTTTTGGTGGGGGCGCTGCTGGCGGGACGGTTATATGATCGCGTCACCGGTCACCGGCTGATGGCGCTGGCGCTGGTGATGATGGCCTTGATGATGGCCTCTGTGCCGTTTATACCTGTGTTGTGGCTGCTGGTTGCCATTATGTTTTTCTTGGGTCTGTTTGAGCCGGGTGTGGATGTGGGTGGCAACACGATGATAGTCTGGCTACACCAGCACAAGGTGGCCCCTTATATGAATGGGCTGCATTTCTTTTTTGGCGTGGGCGCCTTTGTCTCACCCATTATTGTGGCCTGGGCGATTAGCGTGAGCGGCGAGATTCAATGGGCTTTTTGGGCATTGGGGCTGCTCATCCTGCTGCCGGCGTTGTTTATCGTGCGACAGCCCAGCCCCACCGCCCCACCCATCACAGAAAGTGATCCACGTGATCAGACAAACTGGTTGTTAGTTCTCTTGATCGCTCTATTCTTTTTTCTGTATGCCGGTTCAGAAGTGGCCTATGGCGGTTGGATTTTCACCTATGCCACCACGCTAGGGCTGACCAGCGCGGCCAGCGCCGCCATTTTAACCTCGGTTTTTTGGGGGTCGTTGACGGCCGGGCGGCTGCTTTCCATTCCCATCGCCACGCGCTACCGCAACCGCACCGTTATTTTTGCTGATTTGATCGGTTGTCTGGCGAGTGTGGGCGTGATTTTGCTGTGGCGGGAGTCGGTCACGGCCGTGTGGTTAGGCACCATTGGTCTGGGGCTGTCTATGGCTTCCGTTTTCCCCACCACGCTCTCCCTGGCGGAACGGCATTTACACGTCAGCGGCAAAACCACCAGCTACTTTTTTGTGGGCGCCAGCCTGGGCGGCATGACTATCCCCTGGCTCATCGGCCAACGCTTTGAAGTGGTTGGCCCCGTGGCAACGATGACGATCATACTCACCTGTCTGGTGGCTTCGCTGGCTGTCTTTGGTATTCTCATGCGGCAGATCAATGCCAGAGAAATGGTGATGGCGGGGGAAGCAGGGAAAGTGTAACGGCCGTGATGCGTGACCGGTGATGCGTGACCGGTGATGCGTGAGGTCTTTGCCATCACATATTACGCATCACGCAACACCCGCCGTATCAGGTAAGTGGATGATGGACGAAAAACCAACCTGGAGTGAAGAGGCTTCGGCGACATTTATTGATTACGGCCGTAGACGTGTACTGGCTGCGCGCCGGTCATGCAATTGATGGGGGCTATAAGGAAGTATAGATGGTGGGTCACTTTATTGCAGGCATCGCCGCCCTCATTTGGAATCCGGCCAATGACAAGTATCTGCTGCTGCGCCGGGCGGCGAGCAAAGATTTTGGCGCGGGCAGTTGGGAATGTGTCACCGGGCGCGTTGACCAGGGAGAGAATTTTACTCAAGCCATCGAGCGCGAGGTACACGAAGAGGTGGGCGGCGCAGCCAAGATTGAATTTTTTATCGGTACCACCCACTTTTACCGGGGCGCGCCCACGCCGGAAAATGAATTATTGGGGGTGGTGTGTGGCTGCACGCTGGCCGACCCAGATACGATTGTGATGAGTGGGGAGCATAGTGAATGGCGCTGGCTAACGGCCGTAGAAATTACCGAATTTTTGCCCCCCCATCACTGGCTGCAAACCGTCGTCGCCCGCGCCGAATTCTTGCGCGCCCATCTGCCGGGGCCGCTGCGGGCCGAATTCCGGCGATATGGGTTGGAGATTGAGGCGATCAAACGTGTCTAAACGAACCAACGACGAATGGTTAGCCGAACTGGAACCCGGCCACCCTAACCATCAACATGCTCTGGCCGACCTACACCACATCCTTGTCAACGGCTTGCAACGCGGTCTATTGGGGCAGGTGCAAACCGCCGCCCCTGAATTCGACACCCAGGCCGAAGATTTTGCCCAGGAAGCGATCATCAAAGTTTTAGAGAAGAAGGAGACCTTTGCCGGTCTCAGCCAGTTCACCACCTGGGCGCACAAAATCGCCGTTTCCATTGCTCTAACCGAACTGCGGCGCAAACGCTGGCAGGATAACTCGCTGGACAGCCTGACCGAATCCGACAGCGGCGACTTCACGCCCGGCTTTCTGGCCGACCAGTCCCCCACCCCCGAAAGCGCCACCGAACGCACCGAATTATTAACCAGAGTTGAGCGATTGATCATGCAAGACCTGACAGAAAAACAGCGTACCGCCCTGATCGCCTCTGTCATCAAAGGCGAATCAACCGAAGAAGTAGCCCGGCAAATGGATATGAAACCTAATGCTCTCTATAAACTGCTGCATGACGCCCGCGTGCGCCTGAAAAAAGCCCTGGACAAAGACGGCTTAACACCTGCTGACATTTTAGAGGCTTTTGAATGACCCGTCTCCGGTATAGCTTCAAGTAAGATGCAGCCCGGCAATACCATCCAAACAAACAGAAATGACAAATTGGCAAGAAACCCTCAAACGCATCTTTGCGAATCATAAAAAGACCAGGCGTGATCTCCCCACTCTACAGGGAGTATCTGATCCTGACACGCATCAGAGTAGTTCGGCTACGGTACTACATCTGGATGACGCCGACGTAGTCAAACTGATGCACTGTCTGAGCATGACAGTTGAAGGCGCCTGCACCTGTGCGGAAGCATATGCTCTGCTGGATCAATATACGGAATTGGTTGCTTCCGATGAGCAAGCCAAACAGTTGATGCCGCTGGTGAAAAATCATATGGATATGTGCCCTGATTGCCGCGAAGAGTTTGAAGTTTTGCTTAAAATCGTCCACTCAGAAAAAGGGGAGCTTTGATTGACAATGGCCAGAGCTAGCTGGAATGGCGTTACGTTAGCAGAAAGTACAAATACTGTTATGGTTGAGGGAAATCATTATTTCCCTCCTGAAAGTGTAAACTGGGAATATTTTCAGGAAAGTCAGGCACACACTGTTTGCCCCTGGAAAGGAATCGCCAGCTATTACGATATTGTGGTCAATGGGCAGGTGAATCAGGGTGGAGCCTGGTATTACCCGGAACCGAAAGCGGCGGCAGCCAATATCAAAGACCGAATTGCGTTTTGGCGTGGGGTTCGGGTAGAATCCTGAAGCTGACTGACACCCTTACCGGTAAGTCAAAAAGAATCCAATCATCCCCAAATAGCAAGTAGAGGTTGCCTATGTTTTTAGCAGGTGATATTGGCGGCACCAAGACTGTTCTGGCATTATTTCCATTAGCCCCACCCGACACCCTCTTTTCACAAGCAGGCCACAGCCACACGTACCCCAGTGAGGAGTATGCTTCATTAGAAGAGGTGGTGATTGATTTTGTCGCCAAAACGGGCGTGCAGCCGGTAGGGGCCAGCTTTGGCGTGGCGGGGCCGGTGATTAACGGCCGTGCCCAAGTCACCAATCTACCCTGGGTCATAGACACGGCCGTGCTGCAACAAACCCTCGGCACGCCTGACGTTTACCTGCTCAATGACCTGGAATCCATTGCCAACGCCGTGCCCTACCTGACCGCCGACGAACTGATCACCATCAATGAAGGCCAGCGCAACCCCACCGGCCCTATTGCCGTCATCGCTCCCGGCACCGGTCTGGGCGAAGCCTTTCTCATCCACGATGGACAGCGTTATCGCGCCTTCCCCTCGGAAGGAGGTCATGCCACCTTTTCGCCGGTAAACACCGTCCAGCGTGAACTGCTGGCCTACCTGGAGCCACGATTCGATCACGTGAGTTTTGAACGAGTATGCTCTGGCAGCGGCATCCCCAATTTGTACGCTTTTTTGCGCGACAGCGGCCGTTTTACCGAGCCGCCACACCTTAAAGAGCGTCTGGCGAACAGCGAAAACTGGACGCCGGTCATTGTCACTGCCGCCCAGGCCGGTGAGGCTGAAATTTGTACAGCCACGCTGGATTTGTTCATTGACATCCTGGCCAACGAGACCAGCAACAATGCCATCCGGCTGCTGGCAACAGGTGGCATTTACCTGGGCGGCGGCATCCCCCCGCGCATTGTGCCCCAGTTGACCGATGGTGATTTTATGCACCGCTATTCACTCAAAGGGCGTTTTTCGGAAATGGTCAGCCGCATGCCCGTTCACATCATCAAGGACCCGTTGGCCGGGCTGCACGGGGCGGCGTATTTTGGGTTGGAGATGATGCGTCGTAAGAGTGGAGATTAGTCTCGCCAGACATCCGATTTTTCTAAAAAATCGGATGTCTACTCACACCCCTGAGGTTCTCATTCCGCAAGTAGAAGTTTTCGCCGATGTAAACGAGTTGTATCAGACCGCAGCCAGATTATTTGTGCAGGCGGCGCGGGCGGCGGTAGCACGATACGGCCGTTTCGCTGTCGCCCTGTCCGGTGGGGGCACACCCCAACCACTCTACCGTCTTCTGGCTGAACCACCCTCCCGTGACCAGATGCCTTGGGATAAAACCCATGTGTTTTGGGGTGATGAACGGTTAGTACCACCAGACCACGCAGAAAGCAGCTATGGCATGACGGCGCGTTTACTACTTGACCATGTACCCATCCCCCCGACCAATGTGTACCGGGCTTTGGGAGAAGTGGATGCAGTCACGGCCGTTGCCGACTACACCGCCCAACTCGCTGAATTTTCGCCACCCTGGCCCCGCTTTGACCTCATTGTGTTGGGCATGGGGCACGATGGGCACACCGCTTCCCTTTTTCCCGGCCCCATACCACCCCAGGAGCAAATTGCTCCGGTGATGGCTGTGACGGCGCATTATGACGGCCGTCCCGCCCAGCGCATCACCTTTACCCCCCGCCTGATTAACGACGCCCATCACATTCTCTTTCTGGTCACGGGCGCGAACAAGGCCCAAGCCCTTCACGCCGTTCTACATGGCGACCATGCCCCCGAACAGTGGCCCGCACAACGGATTCGGCCACGTGACGGCCGTGTCACCTGGCTGGTGGATGAGGCAGCGGCTCAACAACGCCACGTGCCAGATTCCTGATCGGCAAAACTGCCCGGCCCATTTCCCACGAACTTTATCCGCAACGTTAACCGCAACGCTAGTAAACGCTGCCCGCCACGAAGGGGCAACGGCCGTTTCCTATACTGGTCTCAGATCAAAAAAAGGAGACGGCAAAATGTTCGGAAATACAGCCCTTATTCAACAGAATCTACAACACGTCGGTAACGGCCGTAACGCTTCCCAGCGTCGCTACCGCGCCGCGCAGGCGTTCTGGCAGGCTTATTTCCAGGCCAGCCTGCACGCACTGTGGGCCAGACTGATGGGACGGAACACGCACCTGGAAAGTCTGCACGCAGCGGCCAATGAACATAGTAACGGCCGTCGCCTACCCGGTGTGCAAATCATCCCCATCAGCCAGATTCGTGGCAGTGAAGGACGCAGCCAGGACTTTGACGTCGCCTTCCGCCCCCGGCAGCCCCACAATCTGGATCGCTGGGTGAACATCGCCGTCGCCCGCGACCGGGGCGTCCCCCTGCCGCCAGTTGACCTGATTCAAGTGGGCCACATCTACTACGTCCGCGATGGGCACCATCGCATCTCCGTTGCCCACATTCAGGGGCAGGCTGACATTGAAGCCCACGTGACTGTATGGTAATAGCGAGATTGGGTAGTCGAGCATTACCCAATCTCACTGCTTTGACATCCATGCAAATTCAGATACGATCCCATTAGACATTGCTCTAACTCTGATGGGAGATTATCTGTGGAAAAGAAACTACAAGAACTGAAGACACGATTATTGGAAATTGATGATCTGGCGTCGGCAGCCAGTGTGCTGTCCTGGGATCAGACGACCTATATGCCACCGGCGGGAGCGCCATCCAGAGGTCGCCAGATGGCGACATTAGGCCGCATTGCCCATGAAAAACGCATTGACCCGGAAATGGGGCGGCTGCTAGATGCCTTAGAACCCTGGGCGGAGACACTGCCTTATGACAGCGACGAGGCGGCGCTTATTCGGGTGACGCGCCATGATTACGAGCAGGCAATTAAAGTTCCGCCCCGGCTTTTGGCTGAATTCAACGAACATGCGGCAGCGGCGTATCAGTTGTGGACACAGGCGCGCCCGGCCAATGATTTTACGGCCGTGCAAGACAGTCTGGCCAAAACAATTGATTATTCCCGCCAGATTGCCAACTGTTTCCCCGGCTATGATCACATTGCCGATCCTTCGATTGATTTTGCCGACCGGGGCATGAAGGCGGAATCAGTACGCGCCCTCTTTGCCGAACTGCGCCAACAGCTTGTGCCCATTGCCAAAGCCATTGCTACCCAGGAACCGGCCGACGATAGTTGCTTAAAACAGAATTTCCCAGAAGAAAAGCAGTTGGCTTTTGGCCTGATGGTCTCCCAGAAATATGGCTATGATTTGAATCGTGGTCGCCAGGATAAAACCCATCACCCTTTTATGACCAGCTTCTCCGTTGATGATGTGCGTATTACCACCCGCGTCAAGGAAAATGATCTGAGTGAAGCCCTTTTCAGCACCCTACATGAGACGGGCCACGCCTTGTATGAACTGGGCGTCAGCCATGACCTGGACGGCACACCGCTGGCAGGCGGCACATCAGCCGGCGTCCATGAAAGCCAGTCACGCCTGTGGGAAAATCTGGTGGGCCGCAGCCGTCCATTCTGGAATCATTATTACGCTCAGCTTCAGGCCACCTTCCCGGAGCAGTTGAATGGCGTATCCCAGGACACGTTTTACCGGGCCATCAACAAAGTGCAGCCCTCGCTCATTCGTACCGACGCCGACGAAGTGACCTATAATTTGCACGTCATGATCCGGTTTGATCTGGAACTGGCGCTGCTGGAAGGGTCGCTGGCAGTCCAGGATTTGCCGGAAGCGTGGCACGCCCGCTATGAAGCTGACCTGGGTGTGCGCGCGCCCAGTGATGTGAACGGCGTTTTGCAGGATGTGCATTGGTATGCGGGCACGGTGGGGGGATCATTTCAGGGGTATACGCTGGGGAATGTGATGTCGGCGCTCTTTTTTGAACAGGCGCTGCGGGCGCATCCCACCATCCCGGCGGAAATTGAGCAGGGTGAGTTTGGTACGTTGCATGGTTGGCTGCGTGAAAACATCTACCGGCACGGCCGTAAATATACGGCCAATGAATTGATTGAACGCATCACCGGTGGCCCGCTGACCATTGAGCCATATATTCGTTATTTACAGACAAAGTATGGGGAGTTGTACAAACTATAGAAAAAGCAGTGCCAGGCACGGATGAAATCCCGCGCCTGGCACTGCAAGTGGTTTAGTTGGGCGAAAACGTGCCCATGTCATGCCGGGGGATGAGCCGCAGTTCCCGTTGGTAGACGCCGGTTAGATATTTCAGCAGGTTGGAAGCTTTGCGCGCGCCCAGCATAGATTGTTTGGTTTCCAGCGATACCTGCAAAATGGCGGCAGCCAGGTAACTGAGTTCTTCAGGATCCGAGGGAATCTGGCTGGTGTCAATTTCATCATCTTCATCCACCTGGGCCAGGGCCGAGAAGTAATCAATAACCAGGGGACGTAAGTCGGCAACGGCCGTTTTCAACACCTTCTTGTCTTCTTCCTCAAAATCAAGCATCTCCACCTCACCCACCAGATATGGTTTGTCCCGCTTCAGCCCGTGAATACGGAAACGCTCCTGGCCGACCGTCATAATGTAGAGACGGCCGTCTTCTGTTCGTTCCAGTTGGGTAATGGCTACCGTGCAGCCTACCCGATGTGGCACAGCCACCGTGTCAAATTCCGCTTCCCCTTCTTCGATGAGAACAATGCCAAACGGCTGCTGCTCTTCCACACAATAGCGCACCATCTCTTTATAACGCGGCTCAAAGATGTGCAGCGGCATGGGCCAGCCGGGGAAAATGACGGTATTCAATGGGAATAAAGGTAAATCCATCATCATGCTCATCCTTTCCGCACCTATTGCCAGGTGCGTAAAAACATTATACACATTCTACGCACGGTTTCTTACCCTGTCTCTACCAACTCATCGGCTTTTCAGCGATGAGAGTCATATGCACAATATGACCTGCCCATGACTTCCGGCACATCAAAGAACCATCGCACCGATCTATACTGTGTCCATCTTAAACAAATGAAATAACGAACACAGACAGTGGTTCGATTCGATAATGGAGGTCGAAATGAAAAACAGAAAGAAAGAAACAATCGGTGGTATTTTCTTGATTGGTATTGGCATTCTGGTGCTGGTGGCGCAAATAGGGCAAATGGAAAATCTGGCCATGTTATTCCTACCGGCGCTGGGTGCGCTCTTCCTGGTGTGGGGTATTCTCACCCGTGAAGGAGGCTTGATGATTCCCGGCGGCATCCTGAGCGGTATTGGTTGGGGCGCTTACGCCATCACCGGCCCGTATGCGGATGTGGGTGGCAGCGCCGAAGGCGGCATCTTCCTCCTCATCTTCGGTCTGGGTTTTGCCCTGATTACCCTGCTGACAGCACTGTTTACCGAAGAAACCCACTGGTGGGCACTGATTCCCGGCGGTATCCTGGCAACGATTGGGGTAGCGATTATGACCAATGGTTTGCTGCTGGACGTGGTACAACTGGTAGGCAAATACTGGCCGTTGACGCTCATTATTCTGGGCCTCTACGTCATCTACAAAGCGATGAAAGTGCGCGAGCCAGAAGAAAAATACGTCGAAGAGAAAAAAGCCTGATAGGTAGCCTCCCGGAGATTCAAAATCTCCGGGAGGCTTTTTTTATTGGGGGGGGCCATGCTGGACGCGCTCAAACACGATGTCCAGATTGGGGGCTGTCCACATAGATTCAATCCACCAGGTAACGCCGGCTTCGGCATACGGCCGTACTATTTCCTCCCATTCGTCTTTTTTATCCAGCGGCGTCTCCCCTTCCTTGATAATATCAAACGATGAACTCAGCGTGCGGTTGGCGTCCACATAGGCTTTCATCTCGCGGAATTGATCGGGAGTGGGCGGAAGGTAACGGCCGTCCGCCTCCTTGATCGTGGGCAGCAATCCATCACACTTCAGCACCCGCGCCATAGATTTTGGCTGCGGCCAGGCCCCCACCACCCAAATGGGGATGCGCGGCTGCTGTACAGGAGGGGCGGGTGGCATGAAGGTTGTTTCGGTGACGTGGTAATGTTTGCCGTCGTAATTGAACGGCTGCCCCTGCCAAAGCCCGGTGATGATGTCTATACTCTCGTCCAGTAGTTCGGCGCGGGTTTTGCGGTCGGTGATTTCGCCAAAGTTGGCAAAGCCGCTTTCCGGCGCGCCCAGACCAACGGAGAGAATGACACGGCCGTTTGACAATTGATCCAATGTCGCCGTTTCACCCGCCACTTTCCACGGCCGTCGCCGGGAGAGCGGCGTCAGCAGGGTGCCCAGGCGCATCCGTTCGGTACGCATGGCAATGGCCGCCAGCGTCACCCAAGGATCATTGCCCCACACCGGCTCCCAGACAAAAAACCCATCCCACCCCGCCGCTTCGGCCGCTTCCGCAAAGCGCAGCGCATCATGCACATCCCCACTCGGCATCACAAATCCATACTTCATAACAAACCATCTCCTTTCACCGTTTACCGATAACCGATAACCGATAACCATTTACCACTTACCATACCCACTCCAACCTGACACCCACTGTCAGGTTTGTTTGTAGTAGGCGATTTATCGCCTTCAAGGAAGATGGCGATAAATCGCCCACTACGAACGATGAACAGGTGTATATGATTCTCTTACGGCCGTCAAACACAGTTCTAACGTTAAACCATACAATAGGGAGCATGTTAGAAGTGCCAGGCACAGGGCAACACCACCTGGACATACCAAGTTGTTATGCCCTGTGCCTGGCACTTGAGACGAACGAGCAATAATCAAAAATAGAACCGAAGAGGTGAAAAACATGAGCAAAATTATCGGTATAGATTTAGGTACAACCAACTCCGTCGTCACCGTCATGGAAGGCGGCGATGCGGTGGTGATTCCGTCCGCCGAAGGGGGCAATACCACCCCATCTATTGTGGCCTTTAGCAAAAAGGGTGAACGGCTGGTGGGCATGACCGCCAAACGCCAGGCTGTGGTCAACCCAGAAAACACCATCTACTCCATCAAACGGCTGATGGGGCGGCGCGTGGATGACGCTGAAACCATCAAAACGAAAGGCATGGTGCCGTATGAAATTGTAGCCGGGCCACAGCAAGACGCCCGCGTCAATGTGCCCGTGACCGGGCAGACCTATTCACCACAGGAAATCTCGGCCTTTATCTTGCAAAAATTGAAGCGAGACGCCGAGTCCTACCTGGGCGAAACCGTGACCAAAGCGGTCATTACCGTGCCCGCCTACTTCAATGACAGCCAGCGCCAGGCCACCAAAGACGCCGGTAAAATCGCCGGACTGGAAGTGCTGCGCATCATCAACGAACCGACGGCTGCTGCGTTAGCGTATGGTCTGGACAAAAAGTCGGACGAGAAAATCCTGGTCTTTGACCTGGGTGGTGGCACGTTTGATGTCTCCGTGCTGGAAGTGGGGGAAGGTGTGGTGGAAGTGATGTCCACCCATGGTGATACCCACCTGGGTGGTGATGACTGGGACGAGCGGGTTGTGCAGTGGATGATTGAAGAGTTCAAGAAAGACCAGGGCATTGACCTGAGCAAAGACCGGCAAGCGCTGCAACGTCTGCGGGAAGCGGCCGAAAAAGCCAAAATTGAGCTGTCGGCCACGATGCAGACAGAACTCAATCTGCCCTTTGTTACCGCTGACGCCAGCGGCCCGAAGCATCTGCAAATGACGTTGACACGGGCCAGGTTTGAGCAGTTAACAGAAGATTTGGTAGCGCGTTTGAAAGGGCCATTTGAACTGGCTCTCAAAGACGCCGGCCTGACGGCGCAAACGATTGACGAGGTGGTCTTGGTTGGTGGCAGCACCCGGATGCCCATGGTGCAAAATCTGGTAGAAAGCATGACCAACAAGGCGCCCAACAAAAGCGTGAACCCGGATGAAGTAGTCGCCATTGGCGCCGGTTTGCAGGGTGGCGTGTTGACGGGCGATGTGAAAGATTTGCTGCTGCTGGACGTGACGCCGTTGAGCCTGGGTCTGGAGACGTTGGGCGGCGTGATGACTACCCTCATCCCGCGCAACACCACCATTCCCACCAAAAAGGCAGAGGTATTTAGCACGGCCGAGGATGGTCAAACGGCCGTAGACATCCACGTGCTGCAAGGTGAACGGCCGATGGCCGGTGACAACAAAACGCTGGGCATGTTCCGCCTGGATGGGCTGCCGCCGGCGCCGCGTGGCCTGCCGCAAATTGAAGTGACCTTTGACATTGACGCCAACGGCATTTTGCACGTAACGGCCAAAGACAAGGCCACCGGGCGCGAGCAGAAGATTCAGATCACCGCCTCCACCAATTTGAGTGATGCGGAGATTAACAACATGGTTAACACGGCCAAACAGCATGAAGCCGACGACCGGCGCAAACGGGAATTGATCGAAGCCCGCAACCAGGCTGACCAGATGATTTACAGCATTGAAAAGAGCCTGAGTGAGATGAACGGCCGTGTGCCGGAAAGCGACAAATCGCAAATCCATGCCATTATCGGCCAGCTTAAAGAGGCGGTGAAGGGCGAGGATACGGCTCACATCCGTTCGCTGACGGAGCAGTTGCAGCAGGCCAGCTACGCCCTGAGCCAGCAGATGTACCAGAGCGCCCCACAGGGTGGCCCGCAGGGTGGCCCACAAAGTGGCCCGCAGCCAGGTAACGCTGCTGACGAAGGTGTGGTTGAAGGCGAGTTTCAAGAAATGTAATGTGTGAGTCATGCCAGGCACACCCTTAACGGCCTGGAATTACTAACGCTTATCCGGATGTGCCTGGCACGTTCGGACAATTAAGGGCGGGCGAATGTCCGCCCTTTGTTTTTGGGAGTAAAGATTGATGTATCGAGACTTTGACGAATGGGGACGGCCGTCGCCGGGCCATACCATTAACATTCCGCGCCGGGACAGTTACGGCCGTCAGCCTGTTGATCTGCGTGAAGGATACCGTCGGCTGCAACAGGAATTGCACCAGGCACAGGCGCAGGCGGCAGCCTGGCAGGAAGAGGCGCACAAATGGCATACGGCCGTGCAGCAGCAAGACGCCGACAGGCAAAAATTGCAGGCCGAACTGGCCGCCGCCCGGCAAACGATTGCCTCGCTGGAAGCGAAGCCGGGAGATGCCGATTCATGGCAGGAAAAATACATGCGCCTGGCGGCCGAGATGGAAAACAGCAAAAAGCGGCTGGCACAGCGTTACGCGGCGGAAGCGGAAGAGACGGTAGAAAAGGTGTTGCGCGATATGTTGGCTGTGGCCGATAATCTGGAACGGGCGCTGGCTCATGCGGCGGGTACATCGGCCGAGGCCGGTATTGCCCTGACGTTGAAGGCGTTCACGGCCGTGATGCAGCAACATGGCGTGCGGCAGCTAGAGGCGACGGGACGGCCGTTTGACCCGGCCTGGCACGAGGCAGTGGGCACAGTGGCGACGATGGACTATGATCCGGGGGTGGTCACGGCCGTTGTGGAACATGGCTACCTGGTTGGCGACAAATTATTGCGCCCGGCGCGGGTATTTGTCGCTACCGCAACCCAAACCTAAAAGAAGTTCAACTTTTCGGAAAAGTTGAACTTCTGGAAAATCAGGGGGTGTTTGTTTATGGAATATAAGGATTATTACAAAACATTAGGCGTCGGCAAAACGGCCGACGAAAAAGAACTGAAAAAAGCATACCGCAAACTGGCGCGGCAGTATCACCCGGACGTGAATCCGGACGATGCCGGCGCCGAAAGCCGCTTCAAGGAGATCAACGAAGCGTATGAGGTGCTGTCTGACCCGGAAAAGCGCAAGATGTATGACCAGTTTGGTTCGCAGTGGCAGCAGTATCAACGCGCCGGTGGCAATGCCAACGATTTCTGGCGGCAGTGGCAGGCGCAGCAGGGGGGGCCACGCACCCAAACCCGCAATTTCAGCCAGGAAGACCTGAATCAGATGTTTGGCAGCGGCGGCTTTTCTGACTTTTTCGAGTCGCTGTTTGGCGGCATGGGACGGCAGCAGACGGGCGGCTTTGACTTTAGCAACTTTGGTTCCGGTCAGCGGGGACAGCCCCGCGCCCGGCGTGGGCAAGATGTGGAGCATACGGTACAGGTGACGCTGGAGGAGGCGTTTCAGGGGACGACGCGGCAGTTGCAATGGGAAGACGGCCGTACCATTTCGGCCAAGATTCCGCGCGGCGTCAAGAGCGGCTCGCGCATCCGGCTGAGCGGGCAGGGCGGCGCGGGCACAGGCGGCAGCCAGGCCGGCGACCTGTTTTTGATCGTGGAAATGCTGCCTCATGCCACCTTTGAGCGAGACGAGGATGATTTGCGGGCGAAGGTGGCGGTGGATTTGTACACGGCCGTGCTGGGCGGCAGCGTACAAGTTGCCAGCCTGGATCGTACCGTTACTCTGACCATCCCCGAAGGCACGGCCAATGGCAAGACATTTCGCCTGCGTGGGTTGGGTATGCCCAAGCTGAAAAACCCGGATGAACGCGGTGACCTTTTTGCCACGCTGGAAGTGCGCCTGCCGGAGAAGTTGAGCGACAAAGAAAAAGAACTCTTCCGCCAGTTAAGCGAATTACGCCATCAATAGACTGAGGAGAGCTACACATCCACGTGCTGCTTTCTCAGCCTTCTTGTCATTCCGAACGGAGTCTTCGGAGTGAGGAATCTTTCGCCTGGAGATGCACAAGTGATTCCTCCTCGAAGACTCGTCGGAATGACATCTAAAGTGTATCGAAGGGGAAATTCTGGGACGCACTTTTAGTGCGTTTTTTGTATCAGATGCCGGATTCCATCCGGTGGCGTCACGGCCGTATACACACTTCTTACACCCGTTTTATCCTTTTCTGACACAACTCCCGCACACTGGCAACATCAGAGATTACGCAGATGGCGCAGATTTTTCTTGCTTCTTCTATCTTTCTTTTCCACTTTGCTTCTTTGCGTCTTTGCGTTGAATAATGGAGTAGGAGAACGAACCCATGCGATTAGATAAATTTACCCAAAAGAGCCAGGAGGCCATTCTGGAAGCGCAGACATTGGCCCAGGCTTACAACCATCCGGCGGTGGAGCCGGAACATCTGCTCAAGAGCCTGATTGAACAAGAAGGGGGCGTTGTGCCGTCGCTGCTGAAGCGGATTGGCACGGATGTCCACATGCTGCAAGGCAGTGTGGAGCAGGCGTTGGGGCGCATGTCCCGCGCCACCGGCAGCAGCGTGCAGGTGGGCATGAGCCGCGAACTGAGCAACATCCTCGACGAAGCGCAATCTATCGCCAACAGCATGAAGGATGATTACGTCTCT
The DNA here is from genome assembly GCA_035444285.1 of Chloroflexota bacterium. Taxonomy (GTDB): domain Bacteria; phylum Chloroflexota; class Anaerolineae; order Promineifilales; family Promineifilaceae; genus CAADGU01. Next base: position 3,798 of record DAOMOK010000045.1, on the reverse strand, counting down.
ACCGAGCATTTGCTGATGGCGATGGCGCAGCCCAAAGGCGGGCGGGTGCGTGACCTGTTGGCGCGGCATGGCGTGGATTACAACGCCGTGATGCAGGCATTGGCGCAGGTGCGCGGTTCGCAGCGCGTCACCAGCCAGAACCCGGAGGCGCAGTATGAGGCGTTGGCGAAATACGGCCGTGACCTGACCCAAGAAGCGCGCAAAGGCAAACTCGATCCGGTCATCGGCCGTGATGAAGAAATCCGCCGCGTCATCCAGATTCTCAGCCGCCGCACCAAGAACAACCCGGTGCTAATTGGCGAACCGGGTGTGGGCAAGACGGCCATTGCCGAAGGGCTGGCGCAGCGCATCGTGCGCGGCGATGTGCCCATGGGACTGAAAGAAAAGCGCATCGTTGCCCTGGATTTGGGGGCGTTGGTGGCGGGCGCGAAGTATCGCGGCGAATTTGAAGAGCGGTTGAAGGCGGTGTTGAAGGAGATTCAGGAGGCCGAAGGGCAAGTCATCCTCTTCATTGATGAAATGCACACGCTGGTGGGGGCGGGTGCGGCCGAAGGCAGCATGGACGCCAGCAATATGCTCAAACCGATGCTGGCGCGGGGGGAATTACACGCCATTGGCGCGACGACGCTGGACGAATACCGCAAACATATTGAGAAAGACGCGGCGCTGGAACGGCGTTTCCAGCCGGTATTTGTGGGTGAACCGAGTGTGGAAGACACCATCTCCATTTTGCGCGGCTTGAAAGAGCGGTACGAAGTGCATCATGGGGTGCGAATTACGGACAGCGCCACCATTGCCGCCGCTACCCTGAGCCATCGTTACATCGCCGACCGCTTCTTGCCGGACAAGGCCATTGACCTGATTGACGAAGCCGCCAGCCGCCTGCGCATGGAGATTGACAGCAAACCGGCGGAATTGGACGCCGTTGACCGCGACATCATGCAGTTGGAAATTGAGCGCGAGGCGTTGAAAAAGGAAAAGGATAAAGCCAGCAAAGAGCGGCTGGTGAAGCTGGAAGAGGAACTGGCAAACCTGAAGGAACAAAGTACGCAGATTACCACCCGTTGGCAGTCAGAGAAGGCGGCCATTGAGAAAATCCAGGCAGTCAAGGAAGAGATGGATCGGGTGCAGGTGCAGATGGAGCAGGCGCAGCGGGAGATGGATTACCAGAAGGCGGCGGAGTTGCAATACGGCCGTTTGCACCAACTGACCCAATCGCTAGACCAGGCGCAAGCGCAGTTGCAGGTCTTGCAGCAAGGCGGCGCGCTGCTCAAGGAGGAGGTAGGCGCGGAGGAGATTGCGGCCATTGTGGGACGCTGGACGGGTATTCCGGTGAGCAAATTGCTGGAAGGGGAAGTGGAGAAGTTGGTGCGCATGGAGGAGCGGCTGCATGACCGGGTGGTGGGGCAGGATGAGGCCATCGGTGCGGTGGCGGCGGCGGTGCGGCGCAGTCGTTCCGGGCTGCAAGACCCGAACAAGCCGATTGGCAGCTTCGTTTTCCTGGGGCCGACGGGGGTGGGCAAGACGGAACTGGCGCGGGCGCTGGCCGAATTTCTGTTTGACGATGAACAGAATATGGTGCGCATTGATATGAGCGAGTATCAGGAGCGGCATACGGTGGCGCGGCTGTTGGGCGCGCCGCCGGGTTATGTGGGCTATGACGAGGGCGGCCAATTGACGGAAGCGGTGCGGCGACGGCCGTACTCCGTCGTGCTTTTTGATGAAATTGAGAAGGCGCATCCAGAGGTGTTTAATGTCTTTTTGCAGGTGTTGGATGACGGCCGTCTGACCGATGGGCAGGGGCGCACGGTGGATTTCAAGAACACGGTCATCATCATGACCAGCAATATCGGCAGCCAGTTCATTATGGACGTGAGCGACGACGACGCCATGCGGGAGCGGGTGATGGCGGCGATGCGGCAGCATTTCCGCCCCGAATTCCTGAACCGGGTGGATGAGATTGTCATTTTCCACCGGCTGCAAAAGGAGCAGTTGCGGCAGATCGCCCAGATTCAACTGAACCAGGTGCGCGACCTGCTGGAGCGGCGCAACGTCAGCATTACCCTGACGACGGCGGCGACCGACCTGCTGATTGAGGAGGGGTATGATCCGGTGTATGGGGCACGGCCGTTGAAGCGGGTGCTGCAAAAACGGGTGGTTGACCCCCTGGCGCTGCAACTGATTCAAGGCCAGGTGCGGGATGGGGATCATGTGTTAGTGGACACGGCCGTTGGGGAGTTGACGTTTAGCGTGGTGGAAGCGGGGGAGGGGTAGTTGTCTTAAGAACCAGCCAGAGAATCAGCGTCAATTAAATCTTGGGGTCGGCCAGAAGCGCGTTTAACAGTAATCAGGTCTTCTTTGCCAATAAACGTAACCTTCAAATCATCAAATTGCACATCTGCGCGCCGCTCCCATGCCTGCTCAAATGTTAAGCCGGTCACGCTCATCAACACGTCCACTCGTACCGGCGGAACACCCATCTGGTAAAAATACCCTTCCTCCGCAAAATCAGCCTCACTCAGTCCGGCTAAAGGGGCGCCAAACGCTCATAGTGCCTGGTAAACAGCAGCGGCATTTGTTGGATCAGCTTTGATCCAAATTTGGTAAACCGGGGTTCGCCATGCTGAATGACCGCATAGCCCCCGATGACCATATACTTAACCTGGTTGGCGTTGAAAAGACTCAACAGATCGCTGAAGTCGGAGTTGACGAACATCCTGCCCTTTGACCTTGTAGGCGTGAATAATGAGTTCCCAGGCCGCTTCAAATCTGGCGGTAGGCGGTTGCGCCTGCCAGAAAGCCAGGTCAAATGACCTGTCTAGCTCCTCTATACGCCCCGTGCGTTCCATAAATGGTGGCTGCATGGCGGAATTATATCATGTGATGGAGATCATGTGTTGGTGGATACGGCCGTTGGGGAGTTAACGTTTAGCGTAGTGGAAGTGGGGGAGGGGTACGGCCGTTGAACAGGCATGTGAAGGGGGTTGATGGCCGTAGCCCCTTCATGGCACTGGCTGGTAACAGGTAGGTTGCGGTAAACTTGCTGCTGTAAAAAGGGGATCAGTGAGGGGGTTATGACGATTCATTGTGTGATGAGTCGGCATAATATATGGTTGGCGTGGAAAGCTGCATCCTTTTTTGGAGGATCATGGTATGAATTTACCAGTCTATCGGGCAAAAGAAATCAGAAAAATTGATAACGGCCCAAATGTTATGAACTCAATTGAAGTAGGGGTATTTAAGTTGCTTGATGGTGAAGAAACGCAGGTTGGTTCTTACGTTAGAAACTTCCCCTTCTTGCACCGAACTTTTCACCACTTTCGCAAAAACAGACAAGATTTTGCACTCTATTCGCCTGAGTACACTACCACCAGAGTCATGGAATTACCTTCATGTACAGACATAGGTGGAGAAAAGCCACACATTAGTTTTTGCCCGCTCGATTATTATGTACCCTGGGTAGATGAACCCCAAGATGAGGCTGACAAAGCCCCTCATGTTTTGAGGGGGAATTTTGGGTTCGTTGCGGGTGTCTATTGGGGCGAAACCAATGTGACTGCTCAAATTCAATATCTTGACCTTTTGCGAGCGGAAGAAGGGATTATCGCGCGAGATCAGCGATTTGGAGATATACGTTTGCCGGTCAAGTGTTCATTAGAGCAGGCAATATTTATCGATGAAGATACGTTTGGCGATTACCCCCATGCGTACATTGGTGTTTTGCAAATTTTAGATATAAATTCTGGGGTAGTGGTAAATCATTAACTGATGACCTTCGAGTTGTACTCATGAAGATAC
>DAOMOK010000044.1:0-29923 GCA_035444285.1 Chloroflexota bacterium | reverse complement strand
GCGCAACCTGGCTGGTGCGCCGCAAATCGTCAACGTCCAGGCCGAATGGGACAGCCTCCGTGTGCGCGCCGAGCGGCAGCAAATCAGCGGTGCGTTGGCGGCCACTGTGGTGGTGGAGTGAGGAAGTGCTCAAGTGTTCAAGTGTTCAAGTGCAGAATACCCAATCACCTGAGCACCTAAACACCTCAGCAGAGTAACCTATGCGCGTCTTTCAAGTGACCCTACCCCATTTCTACCAGATTGACAGCCACGATCAGACGGCCGTGATCGGCCAGATGGTGTCGCTCTTTGCCGGGCCGGTGCAGCACTGCCGCTTCCTGACCTTTGTCATGCCCGCCAACCTGGAACGGCTGGAGCGCGAACGGCGCCGCCTGGCGATGGGCATCCGTGACGAGTGGGCGCGGCGTGGCCTGATGGAAGAGGTACGCATGATAGGGGAGTGGGCCAGCCGAGGCGAGATGCGCCGCACGCGCCACTTTCTGGTAGATTTCAACGATGCCCTCACCACCGGCGACCTGGCGCACTGGCGTGTCGTCGGCGAAGATGGCTACCCACAGCTGCCCATCCCCGGCGACTACGCCGAATCACACGATCACATGACGCCGGTGCTGAAGAAGAAAAACGGCCGTCTCCAGATAGACAACAGCCGTTACCGGTATGCGGTGTTGGCCTCTTACCAACTCAGCCGTACCTGGGATTGGCGGCATCCGCTGGCCCAGACCATTACCGCCGCTGACGGCCCGATGGTCATCTGCATTGATGTGCGTAAAGTGCATCCAGAGCGTGTCACCGCTTCGGCCGAATTCTGGCAGGGCATGATCCTCAACGGCCAGGACCGCAACGCCGTCATCGCCAGCGAAGAAGTAGAGGCTGCCCTGAAGGCGCGTGACGAAGCCGTGCATCATATCCGCGTACTCTTCATGCTCCTGGACAAGAGCGCGGCCGGTTTGCGGGCACGCATGGAGAGTCTGCGCAAGACCAGCAGCCAATATATGAAGGTAGACCGGCTGTTAGGCTACCAGGCGGCGGCCGCCCGCATGTTTGGCCCCGCCGCCAGACCGTCAGGCATGCCCGCCGGACATTTCAACACCCTCAGCCGCGCCCCGGCCATCTTTGCCGGCATGTGGGGCGTGGGTCGGGAACAAAGCGCCGGTGGTTACTACGTGGGCATTTCGGTAGATGAGGTGGCGCCCCACGTTTACTACCTGGACTGGAAAGGCAACGATCCTTTTCACGGCATCATCCTGGGCCGCACCGGCAAAGGCAAGACGGTGGGTGCGCAAGCCCTGGCCTGGCGCATGGCCGAGCAAGGAACACAGGTGGTGTTGTTAGAACCGCAAGGGCACAGCCGTCGCCTGTTAAAACTGGCCGGGGGTAAGAACGTCTCTTACAGCCAGCTGTCTTATGCCTCGACCCGACTCAACATCCTGGATGTGGTGTATGAGAATCCCACCGACCAGTATGACCACGTCATTACCCTGCTGGGGCTGCTGCTCGACCCGTTGGGCCACAATCCGCGCCGCTTTAGCAATGCCGAAGTGGCCGCCATCCGCCGCGCCCTGCACCTCACCTACGCCCGCTACGATTGGGAGGGGGAGTTGCTGCATGACCATGCCCTGACCCCCACCCTGGAGACATTCTGCCAGAAGTTATACCAGGTAGCCGAGCAAAGTGGGTCAGCGCCGGTGCTGCTGCTTGGCCTTCATGGAGGCGCACACACAGGCGTACATACACCAGCCTCCGACGCTGCGGCCCCACTGCCGCCCATCCCTGGCAGACAGATAGCCACGGCCGCAGCCGATCTGGCCGAAGAAATTGAAAGCCTCTACGTCTATGGCGATTATGCCGCCAATTTCAACGTGCCTACCAACCTGGATCTGACCCTCAAAGAGCGCATCGTCTTATTTGATTTCAGCCAGGTACCGGAGCGGCGACGGCCGTTGTTTTACTACGCCACGCTGGCGGGCATCAACCACCAGATACGGCGTAAGCCGCGTAAACGGGCCATTTTCGTAGACGAAGTGCATTATATGAGCCAAGAAGCGTCCCTGATGACCTTCCTGGCCAACATGGTCAAGACGGTGCGTACCTTCGGCGCGGCCGTGATCCTGATTGACCAGGATTTGGAAGCCTTCATCGGCGTCGAGGGCGCGCAGGCCGAATCCATGGCGGCCGGTACTAACGTCACCGCCGGTCAGTTCATCCTCAACAATAGTTCCTGGCTCAAGGCCTATGGCCTGAAACGGGACGCTGCCTTTCGTCTGGCCCTGCACTTCAAAGATGAAATCCTTCCTTCTCATGCCGAATTCCTGGCCCGCATGGGCAGCGATGACCGGCATGGCAAAGGCATGGCTGTTGTCCGGGCCAATGGCAAAGCGGATATGGTGTACGTGCAACTGCGACCGATGGAAGAGGAGTATTTATTGGGAAGTTAGGGGAGGTGCTCAGGTACTCAGGTACTCAAGTGTCCGGGTGTTCAGGTTTTACTTGAATACCTAAACACTTGAACACAAAAACACGGAGGAATAATGAGTAACAAACTGTTAGACCAATTTCGCCAACAAGAGGCGGACAACATTGCCCTATCGGTGAAGTTTAACCGTTGGTCGCTGGTGATGGTGGAAGTGATGATTCGCGAACAGGAGCAGAAGCTGGTGGCCAGCGACCTGCCGGTAGATGGAGATGGTAAACAGGACAATTTCTGGGAAGAGATTGCCCGAAAGGGGTAAGGAATAATGTCTGAGAAATCAAGAGTTACCCGGTGGGTACGTCGGCTGGTGGTCATCGTTATGCCCCTGTTCATCAGTTTCGGCTGGATGACGCTGGTGATTGGCCCGGCCTACCCGCGCTACGCCTATGCCCAACCGGATTTCCCGGCCGACCGGGCCGGGATGGGCAGCCTGGGATTGGCGCCATTAACGCCGGCCGAACGGCTGGAACTGGCATTAGTGGCTGTGACCTATCTGGAAAGCTGGCAGCCGGCCGAAACGGCCGTGGCCAGGCTGTCCGGGCAACAGTTACCCCATACCGGCGCGCCGCTCTACAACGAGCGGGAGTTAAATCACCTGATAGATGTGAAGCGGCTGACGGATGGTATTCGCTGGCTGGCTATGGTCACGGCCGTGCTCCTGGTGGGCGGGCTGCTCTTTCTGCTCAAACGGCCACAAACCAGACGGGCTGGCTACTTAACCTTAGGGCAGGGTGGGGTGTTGACCGTGATTCTCCTCAGCGGCCTGGTCGCCCTGATTCTCTTTAACTGGAGTTTCTTTTTCTACCAGTTTCACGGGCTGCTCTTTCCCACCGGTACCTGGGCGTTTGCCGCCACCGACAGCCTCATGCGTCTGTATCCGGAACACTTCTTCTTCGATGTGGGTGTGGTGATGAGCCTGGGCGCCTGGTTAGGAGGGCTGCTGACGGCCGTGGCTGGTTATTGGCTTGCCTGGCGCGTAACCCCTATTACCAGAGAGATAAGTCGAGAAACGCATGTTCAAGAAGTTGTTCGGTAAACGTGTGGCGCGGGGAAAATGGGATGCAGGGCTAATCTGGTTCCGGCTGCGCTATCTGGAGCCGGCCGGGCCTACCCGGTGCATTAACTTGTTGTCACGCACCCAGGCCTGCGGCCGCGTTGCCCTCTATTACCGGCCGGGGGACGCTGTTTCGGAATTGTATCTGGGCATCCCGGAGAGTCATCTACGCCTGCTGCAACGCATGGTGGCCGATTTTGGCTTTTCGCTCAAGCCAAAGCCGCCCGAAGTAGTCATCCCAGCGGCCGGACGCCTGACGGCCGTGACCGATCTGCCCTGGGATAGCGCTTTTGTGGCCCACATCGCCAACGAGCTTGTTTTGGTGAGCCTGGTTGCGGGTGAGAGTAAACGCGGCGCGTGCCTGCCAGGCACGCCGTCAGGTGCGCCATTACCTTCAGGTGATCCCTCTCCTTCTTTGGCGACTGGAGGCAGCCCGGCTGCCTGGTGCTTACCAGACAAGCCGGTACCCGGATTGACGCTAAGACCTTCCTGGAACGACCAGCCGCCGCCAGCGCACCTGGTGGCCACCGAGCCGGACGCACGGCGCTGGCTGTTGGGGCGGTCGCAATCGGGCGTGCCCCTGCATGTGGCAGGGCGGGTCAACATTTACGGCCGTCAGGAAGCGGTGGCCGATTGGTTGGTGCAGCAGGTCACGCAAATGGTCGCCGTTGACCATGCCAACCTGGTCGTTATTGACGGCGCTGGTGATCTGGTACCGAAATTGAAGCGGAAAGCGGCCGTGACCCGGTTGTTGGGTGAGCGGCTGGCTTATGTGGATATGGACGGGATTTCGCTGGCAGGTGGGTTCAACCCGCTGGCGGCCGCGCCGGGTGAGTCTGGCGCCGCTCTGGTGCAGCGCTGGCAGCAGTGGTTCCAGGGCATGAACGTACATCCGCAGGGTATCCAACTCCTGGCCCAGGCGCAGCAGGATGGGGTGGGGGATATGCCGGGTTTACGCAAGTGGCTAAAGCAAGTGGAACGGCAAGGACACTATGCAGCGGTTTCCAGTCTCGGTCTGGCCTTGAATCGGCTAACGGCTAACCGTACCTTACGTGAATGGCTGGAGTGGCCCACCAATCGGTATGAAATTTTACTTGAAGGAGCGCTTTTTTTTGCCTGTCAACTAACAGCGGGATGGGAACGGCAGCAGATGGTGCGGGCCGTCCTGCTTGGTGTTGGGCCAGTGAGCGGGGTGCGCCTGGTGGCTCATGGGATTGGCCCGGTGCTGGCTGCACATGGAACGACCGGGTTGCCCGCCCAGATGGTGGTGAGTAACGGGCCGCAATTGCCGGGAAGCCAGTTGGTTTTTACTGAAAGTGGCGCTGAAGTGGCTCACCGCCTGGCAGCCCGTTTTTGTCAGCACGAGGCGGTTGTGGCTGAAAGCCTACAACTGCTCAACCGTCAGGAAGCCGTCGTGGTGCATGCGGGTGAAATGGTGATGACGACCTGGCGGTTATGATGTGCGGCTAATGATGGCAGGACTGTTATTTTGGATGTGGGTTGAGGAGTTGTGTTGAATGTTGCGTTCTCACAACAAATGATGTATGAATACAACAAAACCCTTGACAAATTGGAAAACGGCCGTTAATATAACGACAACTATAATAAACCCTCTTATGGCAAGGGCTGTGCTTGCAAACAGTCGGCCAGGGCTTTATTATAAAAGCTATTATTATAATTACTTTTATAATAAAGCCGTTTTGTTCTTTTCCTACTACATAATCTCAATTTCACTTCGCCTTTCCCCGCAACATAGCCTTACCTTGTCTCTTCGTTGGGCGCGGCCTGAAAAGGCACAACCACACCAGCCAAAACCAACCGAACATCTGATCGAATACCCCTTGACCTATAAGGAAATATGGTTTATTATAACCGCACTTATAATAAAGGGTAATTCCTTAGTCACCTGCTGCTGGTCAAGCTTTTTGGGGGTCGGCCATAAATTTGAGGCAGGTGTATGAGGTCAATGAGAATGGCCAAAGAATTTATTGGACGCCGCGAAGAATTGAAGTTGCTCGACCGGCTGTGGAACTCAAGTGATTCTGAGTTGATCATTCTCTATGGTCGGCGCCGAGTGGGGAAGACCCGGCTGTTAACCCATTGGATCAACCAGCGCGTCACACCACGACCTGGCCTGTATTGGATGGCGGAACCAACATCGGCAGTGGATCAGCTACGCTCGTTTTCCCAGGCGTTGGCCAACTACAGCGACCCCGATGAACCGGCGCCGCTGGATTTTACCTATGCTAATTGGGAGCAGGCGCTGCGTCAGGTGAGTTTGTTGGCTGGTCAACAGCGGATGGCGCTTTTTATTGACGAGATTACCTATCTCATGGACATCAACCCGGACATTATCGGGACGTTGCAAAAAGTGTGGGATCATCGGCTCAAAGAGTCTAACATCTTGCTGGTGTTGTCCGGCTCCCACATGGGCGTCATCGAAAAAAAGCTGCTCAGTTACCGCGCCCCGTTGTATGGCCGGGCCACTACGACAATGAAGTTGCAGCCACTGCCCTATGGGGTGACCAAAGAATATTTTCCTGAGTATTCCCCGATTGAGCGTGTTAAAGTATATGCCATCTGGGGTGGTGTGCCGGCGTATTGGGAGCGAATTGATCCCACCGAAAGTGTCATGCAAAATTTACGGGCGCAATTGCAACCCTCTAACTCCTGGATGGTGGATGAGCCGCGCCTGCTGCTGCAAGATTTTCTGACCGATATGTACAACTATGTGGGTATCATGCGGGCCATGGCCATGGGGGCGCAGACGTTGAAGGAAATTGGCGACCGGAATGGGCTGTCCAGTACGCACATGAGCAGCTATTTAAGCATTTTGCGTGACACTGAATTTGTGGAGCGTATTGTCCCCGTCACGCAGCGTGAGATGGAATCCCGGCTTGGCCGTTACATTGTTACCGACCCGTATCTGCGTTTTTACTACCGTTTTCTGGCGGCGTATCAATCCAAGCTGGCCTTGGGGCAGCAGCAGGAAGTTTTGCGCACCATTGAAACCAACTTGCCCGAATTTATCGAGAGCAATACTTGGCGCGAGATTTGTCATGAATGGCTGGTTCGGGCCAGTGATCGCGGTGAGCTGCCGATCCCCATTCTGGCGGTGGGTGGCGAGTGGAAACGCAGTTTTGAGGTGGATGTCGTGGGCATTGACGAGGGCAGTCGCAGCCTCGTGTTGGGCAGTACCTATTGGCGACAAGAACCAATGGGTGTGGAAGCGATTCAGGAGTTGGTGCAAAAGACAGTCGCCATTATTCCCCGCAATGAATCATGGCGTGTCTATTACGTAGGCTTTTCAGCCAGTGGTTGGACTGCCCCGGTGCGAGAGCGGGCCGAGGCCATCCTGGCTGCCAGCAAATCACGCAATCGCTGGGAGATGGTGGGCATTCGCCTGCTGGACCTGACGGAAGTGGATGAAGATTTAACCCGCTGGTCAGAAGAAGTGTAGACCGGTGGAAAAGACAAAGCCAGGTGGGGCAACACCTGGCTTTGTAACAACCGAATAGGATCTGCTTGTTTAACCGCTTATTTATTGCGCCCCTTTAATGGGGAGGGGGAGTCTCTGCGTTCTCCCAAAATCCTCCGGTTTGTGCTTAAGAGTAGCACAAGCCAGAAGGGGCTGTCAACTGTTTCGGACAGGCGTGTTTACCACTGTGGGTTGCCGCAAGCCGGCGACGTCTGTTTGGGTTGTCATTTGGCGGGAGAGCAGATCCCCAACTGTATGTTTTAGGCGGCAAAAAACGGCCGTGAGCCGTTTGTTGCTGTTTTGAAGCAAAAAAGCTAAACGTTTGCACCGTTTAGCTTTTGCAAAAGTGTAGTTTCGCCACATCTACCTTTGGTGTGTGTCTGCACACCAATTGCAGGCCCCTTGATTGGGGAGGGGGATTTTGTGTCTCCCGGTGGCGCTTGAGATGACATAAGGAGGATAACACAGGCTGATCCCTGTGTCAATGGATCGTGCATTCGCATAGATAGCGGATGCAAACATGGCCTGTTGTCCAGCATGGACGTATCCGCCGTTACCCCATCACCACAACTACTGGCTGCCAACCGGCGGCTTCAGGAGCTGCGCACCCAGGTACAAGCACAGCGACAGGCGTCTGGTGGGTATAAATCGGCCCCCCCCGTCTCCGCGCTGCCCTGGGATGCGCCGGCTCCTCCACTGGCAGTGGCGACAGTGGCGCCAACGGCCACCATAGCCACTCTGCCCGAGCATTTAGGGTGGGGAAGTGAGCGATTGACGGCCGTGACCCGGCGTCAGCGTGAGTCACTTACTGGTGGCGAAGACCATGAAACGTGGTGGCAGATGGAAACGGATACGGCCGCAACCCCCGCCACACCGGCCCAGGGTACTCAGGGGACGATATCCAGCCGCCGGTCGGGTGATGTGGATGAACACGAGTCATCGCCCGATTGGGTCAAACTGTACCCGGACATTGGCCTGGGCATGTTACGTCAGGAATTGACGGCGCCGGGGCGACTGTGGCTGATGTTGCGCTACGTCGATAGGGCGGGGTGCGGCACACTTCGCATAGACAATTTGGTCAACACCCTTACTAATCCCACATCACCTTTACACTTCTGTGGTAAACGACAACTGCGTAACCTGCTCCGCGATGGCGATGGCGTGTTTTGGCTGCGGGGAAAGGATTGTTTATGGCTGCGCTCGGCGGCTAAGGTGGCTGGTGGGTTGGGGGTGGTCCGGCTGACAGGGCGGCCAGTGGCGCTGCCACTGGCCGCCCTGTTGGGCGGTATTGGTGGCTTCCGGGCGCATCTGTATACCGCCTTTTACAGCGGACGTATCCGGGAAACACCTTATGGCACACGGGCCATGCCGGTGGCCCGGGAGACGCTGGCCGGACTCAGCGGGGTGGGGCGCTCCAGCCAGCGGGCCTATGAAGCGCAGGCCGGCGTCAAGGTACAGGCGAATTTTGCCGTAGGCGAAGTTTCGTCAGCGGAGGGTAGGGAAAACCGCGCCTGGCAGCAAGGGCAGGCTTTGTTTGAGATAAAGGATTACCGTGGCCAGCAAGGCAAACGGGGTAAAACGTATCTGGCCTGGCAGTTGCCCAACAGTTATGTGGGGCAGCACCAGCGCCGACCGAAAGGGCGGCAAAAGCGGATCAATCGCGAACTCAAAGACCTGGTGACAAAAGGGACGCCGGGGAACGGTGCGGGAACGAATGAACCGAGAGGGCTGGAGAAACGTTATTACCCCAATGGCAAACTGGCGGCGGTCGCTTACGGCCGTCAGCCTGAGCAACCTCATTATTGGCGCTGGCAGGGGACGCGGCACGGCCGTTTTGTCATGTGGCAGCAGGTGGGTGGCTGATATGCGTTTTTTTTGCGTTTTGCTGCGGAAAAAAGTTGTGCCCATTATAGGGATAAATTCTAGTTGTCCTGATTGTGGCTATATCTGGGGGTACTGATCTCTTGGTGGATATGCGAAGGGTCGGTGCTGTTGGTCGTTGACCGCCAGCAGGGGGGGTGCCGCGGCCCTGTTCCTGCTTAGTTTGTTCCCGTCGTGTTTCTTTTGTGCCCGTTTCAGGGGAGGAATCGCTGCTGTTTGTGTCCCATTTTGTATCTCAAGAGGGAGACCAACCGCACGGCCGTTTCTGCTTCAATCATCTCAGTGAAACAAAACAACCTTTTGGAGGTACTGCGATGATTGAGATGACAGAAACAAACAAGACGAGAAAACAGGGAAGGCTGGCAGACATAGTCACGGCCGTAACCGCCAGACTACTCACCGGAATTTGCCTTACCCAAATGCCCATAAGCCCCTATGCCGTCCATACCTTTATGAATCACTGCGGCTACGAGAGCGACCAGGCAAAAATGGCCCAGGCCATCGCTCGCCTGAAACTGAACCGGGAGGTGTAAGCATGTTGCCCCCAATTGAAACCGATACTGCGGAACAGGCGATTGCCCAGATAGAGGCAGCGCAATTAACAGCCATCGCCAGCCGGGCATTGGCCGAACCGGTGACAGTCACAGCGTGGCAGGTGGCCTTGTTAGGTGGTCTGGATAGTTCCCCCCTGGCCGCTGGTGTGTACCAGGTGTGGGGTACGGCCGTTACAGCCCACAATATCAGCCGCAACTGGCGCGTCGTCGCCAAAATTCTGCGTTCTCCCGCCGGATTTCCCTTGCCCGATGGTCGCGTCGTGACTAGAGAGATGGCTGAAGACCAGCACAGTTTTGGCTACTGGCAGCGCGAACGTCTGGCGGCGCAGTCTGACCTCTTTTATCATCTGCCTTCCGGTTTGCGCGTCCCCCGCTGCCTGGCTATCACCCCTGCCAGTGAGGACGAGTATTGGCTGTGGCAGGAGTATCTGCCCGAAGACGGCGAGTGGACGATGGGCGATTACCACGAAGCCGCTTACCGTCTGGGGCAGTGGCAGGCCGCGCAGGTGGGGCGGCTGCCTGATTATCCCTGGTTGAGCCAGGAGTGGTTGGCCCGATGGGTCAACCTCCCCCTCACCAGCATCGTGGGCGTGGTGGAAGCGATTAATGGCTGGCAGCACCCACTGCTGACCGCCTATTTCGCCCCAGAGGAGTTGGCTGCTCTGCAACAATTATGGGTTAACCGGCAGCAATATCTGGAGCGGCTGGCGCAGCTGCCGCAAACGCTGTGCCACCTGGACGTTTACCGCGCCAATATGCGCCGGCGCGGCGATGATCTGGTACTGCTGGATTGGGCCTTTGTGGGCCAGGGGGCATTGGGCGAGGAGTTGGCGGCTCTTGTAGGGGCCACGCTGCTGCTGGCGCATGTGCCTCTAGCCGGTGCGGAAGAGTTAGAAAGGGCAGCTTTTGCCGGTTACGTGGCCGGTTTGCGGGCGGCAGGGTGGGCGGATGACACGGCCGTTATCGCCGAAGCGTATCGCTGTGCTATGCCTCTGCGTTATGCCTTCATATCGTTGGCGAGTATGTTGCGGACGGCCGTGCAGCCCGATTTCGCCGCCGACTGGGAACGCCAGACGGGCCAGCCCCTGGCCGACATCCTGGCCCACCGCGCCGGGCTGGTGCGCTTTTATCTGTCGCGTCTGGACGTGATGCGTGATAAGTGATTTTCTCACGCATCACGAAACTATCCAGGCAATCAGCGCCTTCAGGCTTATTTGTGTTCCTTTGTTGAGGGCAGTTGCGTGGTCGGTAGGATGAACCTGAGAGTGGATGGCTGACTGCACGGCCGTTACCTTTTCCTGCAACGGCCACATCGCTTGGTACGCCGGCAAATTGCCCTCAAGGAAGCCAAAACAAGCCAGCGCTTTTTGCCAATTGCCCTGGGCGTGAGACACCAGCCCGGCATGAAGCAGGCTGTCCAGGGCATCGGCAAATTCCAAGAAGTCGGCGGCCAGATCTACTTTTTGCACCTCTGCCTGTAACTGCTGGTAGCGGCGGAAGCAATCCTGGATGAGATGGACGGCCGTGGCCACCTGCCCACGTTCCAGCGCGATCAGGGCCAGATTAGACAATACGCCAGGCGGCCCAAAACGATTACCTACCTCCTCATACAAATGCAGCGCCTCTTGCAAATTCGCCTCAGCCACATCGAGATCACCCCGGTACAGATGCACCTGCCCCAGGCGGAAAATCCAGTCAGCAATGCCCACTCTGTTGCCGCTGCTGCGTGTAATGGCCACACTTTCGCTAATGAGGTTGGCTGCCTCCGGCAAATCACCCTTCTGCAAGGCCATGCGCCCTAAATTTCCCAACGGATAGGCGATCCAAAAGGTATCGCCCAAGGCGCGCAAATGGGACAGGCAGGCCTGGAAACTGGCTTTCGCTTCGGCCAACATACCAAAACCCATCAGGCGATCCCCTTGCAGCCCCAGCAAGGAACCAAGAAAATAGTTAAATGGGGGTTCGCCTGCCCGCTCCTCACAAATAGCAATGGCTTCGGCAAAGGCGGCTAGGGTGCCTTCCTTGTCGCGCAGCATTTGCCCCTGAATTTGCAAGGTGACAACCAGAGGCCAGGCTTCTTCCAGCCGGCGCGCCATCTGGTAAGCTCGCTCGCTTTTGGGGAAGGCTTCAGAGAAACGGCCCTGCAAGGCGGTAAATACGCCCAGTTGGGCCAAGGCCAGACAGCGGTGGACGGAATCCTCATCACCGGCCTGAGCCAGGGCCATTGCCGTCCACCGCTCGCCTTCTTGCCAATACCCGCCGCGCAGCCAGAAAACAAATAGATTGTGCGCCAGCTCAAGCACGGCCGTGCCTGGCTGATGCTGCAATCCCCAGGCCAATGCCGCCCGAAAATTGTCATGCTCCCGTTCTGACTGCCGGAAGCCGACAACGGCTTTGGGACTTGTATACCAGGTGTTTGACTGCTGCGCCAGGGCGGTATAGGTGGCAAAATGCGCCTGCTGCGTGGCTTTTGTCTGGCCCCATTCGGCCAGTTTGTCAGCCGCATACTGGCGCGTTAACTCGTGCAGGTCAAAGCGGTTGTCACCCCGTGTTTGCACCAGCGATTTGTCAGCCAATGCCAGCAAAATCGGCCAGTTGGCGCCGGCAACGGCCGCTGCCTGCTCTGAGGCAAAACCGCCGCGGAAGACAGACAATTTCGCCAGCGCGTTTTGTTCGGCGGGGGTGAGCAGCGCCCAGGAATGATCAAACAATGCCCGCAAACTGCGGTGGCGTTCCGGGGCATTGCGTGGGCCGTGGGCCAGGAAATCCAGGTCTTGCTGGATTTGGGCGGCAATCTGGGCGCAGGGCATGAGGCGCGTCCAACTGGCGGCCAGTTCCACTGCCAGTGGATGGCCGGCAACAAGCTGGCAGATGTGGGACACGGCCGTTGCCTCTGCCACCGCGTCAAAATCTGGCTTCAGGCGCACGGCCGTTTGCCCAAACAAGAGCGCCGCCTCCGCCATTTCCGGCACGGCAAACAGCCACTCCTCGGCCAGATTCAGCCGCGCCCGCGACGTGACCAGCAGTTTTACCTGCGGCGCGGCGGCCAATAAGACAGGCAGCCAGGCAGCGCCGGCCATCAACTGCTCAAAGTTGTCCAGCAGCAGCAGCAGCTGGCGGCGGCGCAGCAGCCGCTCTACCTGCACCGGCGGTGGATCGCTGCCTGCTAATGGCAATTGCATGGCTTGAGCAATGGCCGGGGGGATCAAGGTGGGGTCGGTTACGGCCGTTAGCGGCACAAACAACGTGCCATCGGCAAAATGCTCTTCTACGGCCCGCGCTGCTTCCAGGGCCAGCCGCGTTTTGCCCATGCCGCCGGGCGCCAGCAGCGTCACCAGCCGCACGTCGGCCTGCCGCAGCAGTGCCGTTACGGCTGTCAGCTCTGTGGTACGGCCGATAAAAGGGGTAGACGGATGGGGGAGAGCCGGTGATGGGAGAGCGGCGGTTGGCGGTGGCGTAGCTGACGATGGCAGGTGGTCTAACGGCCGTTGCCCCCGGGCAATCGCCACAAACATATCATGCTGACCGGCGGGAATTTGCAGGGCAGCAGCCAGGGCTTGCGCCAGTTCGGGAGAGGGCTGGCGTTCGTCGGCTTCTATCTTTTTGATCATGGCCGTGGAGCAGTAAACGGCCGTAGCCACTTCCCGCTGCGTCAACCGCAACTGCTGCCGCCGCTGCTTGAGCCATTCGCCAAAGGAGTATGTGTGAGGCGTCATCTCTTCACCATACATTGTACAGTCTGGCTCGCCTGCTTCCCACTTAAAGCTGCCTGTTACCATCTGCGAACCCTACACCTGTGGTGGCTGATCTGCACTGCAATGATTCATGGCTTTCAACCTGTGCGCTTAACTGCTACCCACGAATCAGATAAACGAGGCAATCACGCTGCCCAGGTAACATAGAAAAGCGATCCCAATTCCGGTAAACGGAATACGAAACCAGTACAAACGGCCGATAAGGGCATACCCGCTGAGAAAGATGAAACCAACGCTCAGCAAAAAGGGTGAAGCAAACAGCGGCGCCCCCCGGCTTAAAGCCAGATAACCATAAACCAGGCCAAACAAGATGGCCCCGAAACTGTGGCTGGCATTGAACCCCAGCCAGGCCCGCCACATCGTGGTATCCCGGCTAATTACCGGCGAAACCTGCATCATGGTGGTTTTCAGGTGGGCGTCACGCGGCGTCAGCTTTGGTCCGCGAAAGGTGTAGATAAGGTGGACAATACCCAACAGCAGGATAATCCCGGCGCTGGTGGTCATAAGTAATGTGGCCATGATCATGGTTATCTCCTGTTATAGAGTGTGGACATGGTATCTATGCTGGGGTGTTGAGAAACGATAAGCGTTTTTGCCATACCTCATCGGCCGTTCGGCCGATCCAGATAAGGTGGGTGTCTGCCGGAACTTCAACCAGTTCACACGAGGGCAAAGCGGCCGCCACCCGTTGGCCGTTTTCCGGGGGCACGCTTTTGTCATGGGGCGAATACAGCACCAAGACCGGCGCCGTAATGCCGGCCAGAGTCGGAACCTGATGTTCAATATCGTTCATAAACCCGGTTCCTGATTGCGACGTTTCGATCATGCGGCGCACAAATAGCAGGTCATCCGGGCCCATCCGTTGTATCACCTCGTCTACATCCAGGCAGGTTAATTCGCGCAGTATCATGCGCATCACCATCATGGGCCTCAGGCGTAAAGCCAGTTTTAGCATCCCCCAGGTCACTCTTTCTGCCCGCCCAAAGCCGAGGCGGACCTGTTTTTTAATCCCTTCATCCCACGGCAGCGTAACGGCCGATTCCAACAGCAGTTTGCCCGTCTTGCCCGGATGCTGCTGGGCAAAGGCCAGCGCCGTTGGCCCGGCGGCCGAAATACCAATCACGTCGGCCGCCGGTATTTGCAAGGTATCGAGCAGGGCAGCCAGGGCGTCGGCCGCTGCCTGGGCCGTTCGGCCAACGCTGGACGGTGTGCTGTCGTAACCTGGGCGAGATGGCGTGAGAACGGAGAAGCCGTGCGCTGCCAATCGCTCGTGCGACAGCCGGCTCTCCCGGCTGCAATGCCCACCATTCAAAACCATGACCACCGGCCCTTCGCCTTCGAGGCGGTATTCAATAGGGCCTTTGGCCGTGTTAGCAATAAGTTGTGTCATAGGCAAATCTCCCAATTTTTTCGACGCTGGTTCACTGCTTGTCCAGCAAGAATGCGCTGATAAGTTGCAGCGCCAGGTCTGGCTGCGCTCCGAAAATGGCGTGGCCGGCCCGTGGCGCCTCAACCAGTATAGCGTTGGGCAGCGTTTCCTCATACTCTTTGGCCACCGCCAGCGGCACAAAATCACATTCGCCGCGCAAGATCAGCGCCAGAGTCGCATTGTTACGCAGGGCCGGGCGCGGATCGGGATAACGCTCCTGGCTGGCCATCGTCACCCGGTTGACGTATTGGTTGGCGCCATGAATTTCAACGTCCGGTATTTTGGCCTCATCGCCGGGGCAATAATTCTGGCTAAGCGTTTTATTGGATGGCAGACTGTCGAAATAATTGCCGGCTTCCGCCTCCGAGACCAGCCACAAAGCGGCGTGCGGGTTGCGGCCAATCAGCACGACGGCCGCCAGCAAGCGCAGGGGCGGCAGGCCAAGATCGGGGCCGCTGCTGCTGGCAACCTGGCTGTAGTTAAACTTAAATCGTCCCACGTCCCAGATGGCTCCCGGCGACGAGAAAACAACCTTGGCCACAGCGTGGGGATAAGCAGCCATATAATCGGCCGCCAGTGTAGCTCCCCACGATTGGCCGATCAAAATGAGTTGGGCCGCTCCGATCTGCTGGCGAATGGCTTCCAGGTCGGCCACGTGGCGCTGCGTGGTGTATTCGGTGACGTTGGCCAGCCGGTCCGATAACCCCGTGCCCACCTGATCATACAGATACACATCAAACCCATATGGGGTGAACTGGCTGTAAAAGGCACAATCTGGGCCGCGCAGCGGCGAGCCCGGCCCACCATGCAAAAAGATGATCGGCGCAGAATGGGCCGGCCCGTCGGCGGCAAAATGGGTGTAGGCCAGCCGCGAGCCGGTGGGCAATTGCCAATAGTCTGTATCCGGGCCGCGGCTGAAGGACACTCTCAGGGACGTTGAGCGGCTGGCGTAAGACGACGTTGGCGGCCACAATCGTCAGCGCTATCCCGACGGCCGTCACAATGCCGCTAAACAGTGGGCGGTGATGGATGCCCAGCCTGCCGCCAATGAACCAGGCCGCTCCGCCGATAACCACTGCCTGCGCTAGAAAAACGGCCGCCAGCATAATCCAGACGCTTGCTGCGCCTGACCGGGCGACCGGCCGCGCCGTCAAAAAAAAGATGAAAAAGGCAATGCCGACGCCGAGAACAAGAGATAAGATAAGCAAGCTGCCCTGAAAGAGCCGCTTCAACCACACTTTAGCCGTTTTATTTGAGCTGAAACGATTCATATGGTTGACTCCGCCGCCAGCAATTTCGGCCGTATCAGGAACAGCAGCAGGGCCAGGGCGACCAGCACCATCGTCACCGGGATTTGCAGGTGCATCCCCCGCGCCCCTTCCGGCAGCAGGTAAACGGCCGTATTCCAGGGCAGCGGCATGGCATTGATGGCTGCGTGCGCCAGGGCGGGTAACAAGACGCTGCCGCCGGTTCCGTTATACAGCCAGGTAAACAAAATGGACATGGCGATGGTAAAGAG
This sequence comes from Chloroflexota bacterium, assembly GCA_035444285.1. Taxonomy (GTDB): domain Bacteria; phylum Chloroflexota; class Anaerolineae; order Promineifilales; family Promineifilaceae; genus CAADGU01. The sequence goes on along the minus strand of DAOMOK010000044.1, from coordinate 13,783 downwards.
GGCAAAAACCAGGAAGGGTAGGGTGTTAAAACCGGCCTCCGGGATGAACCAGATGGGCGCGTGCCAGATAGCCCAGGCGACGCCCAAAATCAGGCTGGCCGGCAGCGGCCCATATCGCGCTTGCAGCCGGGGCAGGGCAAAACCACGCCAGCCGATTTCTTCAAACAGGGCCGGTATGAGCAGAACAACGATGAGAATGGGAATAGAAAACCAGGCGTTGGCCGGCGGCGTGGCCAGCGGCGGCCCACCCAGAAGACGCCAGAGCAGAAATGCAGCCAGCATAATCAAGGCGGGGCCAAGCAGAGCCACAACATACCAGATGGGTTTCACTCGCCAGCGGCCAGCCTGGGCCAACAGGGCCTTTACCCCGCCGCGCCCGGAGGCAACGGCCGTCACAATCAAAGCGCCCACAGCCGGCCCCAGCGTGGCCAGGGTGATCAAAACGGTTGCTGAAAGGGAGAGGGAGATCATCCCCTGCGCGGCCAGGACGGCCGGCGCCAGAATAATCCAGGTAAAGGCAAAGGCAAGGGTGAAGTAAGCGGCTATGGGATAACGTTTTATCAACAGAATAAGTGTGCGCATGATTTATCTCCGATTCTACACTCAAGCCGGCTGGTAAGACGGCCGTTTCCGCCACCCCACCAGCCAACCGGCCACCAGGATGACGCCCAGCAAGGTAAACAAGCCACTTTCCCCACCCAGGTACTCAGTTGCCAGCGCCGAAGTGGTCACGGTGATAGCAGCAAAAAAGCCCCAAAAGGCATTAAAGGCGCTGTGCAGCAGAATGGGCGGCCACAGGCTGCCGCTACTGAGTCGCAAATGACCATAGATCATACCGGCGGCCGTCAGCGTCAGCAAAAAGAGGAGAATGACAATCAGGCGGCTGCCTTCCCCATGATAGAACGGCGTCAGCAGGACCAGGGGTAAATGCCAGGCCGCGTGCATCAAACCGGAAAGCAGCAGGGCGCGGCCCACGCCTAACCCCATCAGCCGGGGCAGTGCGTAACCACGAAAGCCAATCTCTTCGCTCAACACAAACAGAACGCCGATGATCAGGTTAATGGGCACATTCAGCAGCAAATCGGGCAGGTTGCCGGAAGGTAGGATCAGTTCGCCCAGACCGGTACTCCAGACCAGGCCGTAGCTCACCAACAAGACCGGCAGCGGCAGCAGCAAAGCCAGGCCCCAACTGCGCCAGCCCAGCCGGCCCAGACCCAACGATGCCCGCCCCACGGCCGTATACCCCTCACCCGTTAACACAAACAGCATCAACAGCACCGCCAGCAGCGGCGTCAGCATGTTGAGCAGAATGACCGCTTCGCCGGGCGTGAACAGGGGAATGATTAAGACCACCAGCAGCGACAGCGCCAGGGCCAGGCCATAGAACAAGGCCACCTTTTGTATATCTGATAGATTGGCAAGCATTAGCTTTATTTTCATGGTGAAATTTCTCCTTGTGTAAAGCCAGGGCCACGGCCAGGCTCAGGGTGGCCCAATTGAGGCTGGTGCGCCAGGCAGCGGCCGAAAACAGCCGCCTTTTTATCTGCCCAGGCCCTTCCGTGAGGGCGATGAGGGCAACGGCCGTTATCGCCGGTATAAAAACCACCAGCAGCGGCCCGGCCAATTCTGGCAAGGGCAGCAGGATGACGACGGCCGTCAGCAAGACGGTCAGGGTGCAAAAGAGTGTGACCGCGTAGGTATGGGCGAATGTTTGCCAGGACGGCCGTAAAGCGGAATGAGGCTGTAATCGGGTCATTGACTATCTCCGGCTATCTTGATTTATCGTGGCGTACAGCAGCCAGCACCAATTCAATCACCGCCCGTGTTTCAGCGGCGTGGTCTTGCCGGTCTACCAGGCTGTTATGGCTGGCCCCTTCAATGCGGTAGATGGCGCCGTTGGCCGACAGCGCGGCCTGCTGCGCGAACAGGTCGCGCCAGGCCTCGATGCTGCCCGCGCCCTCGCTGCCCAGCACAACGGCCAGGGGCATCTGGCCCAGGCTGACGGCCGTATACAGGGGGCGCACCTGGGCCAGCAGCGTGGGGAACAGGTGGTACTGTCGCCGGGTCGTTTCCGCCCATTTGCTGGAAGCCAGGTACGTCTGCAGCTCTTGTCGCTGCGGTTCGGGCAGGTCGGGATCGGTCGGTGGAAAATTGAGCAGGCGCAAGATACCGAGGCGGCTGATGAAGGGCGTGGCGTCTATCATGGCCGCGTCCGGCGCGTTGGGCATGACGTCCGGCAGCCCCAACGCCGCCTGACCATTTGGCAGCGTGCCCTCAATCAGAACCATGCCCACCACCTCGTCCGGGTACATATCGGCGAAGGCCTGCACAAACAGGCCGCCGAACGAATGGCCTACCAGCAGATACGGTCCGGGCACGGCCGCCTGTGCCAGCAAGGTGTGCAGCGCCGCGCCGTTTTGCCACGTATCTTGCGGCTCCGGGCTGAGATCGCTCCAGCCATTGCCGGCGCGGTCATAGGCGCAAACACGTGTGCTGTGGGCCAGTTCCGGCTGAATCCAGGCCCAGTTCGAGACGGTGCCCATGTTGGCCGCATCCAGAATAATCGTGGGCGACCCTTCGCCCAGGCAGTAGAGGTGCAGTTGGTAGCCGCCAACGTCTACCAGTTGGCCGGGTGGTGGATAACGGTTGGCGTCTTGGGCGGCGGCGATGGCTTGATAAGTTGCGCCGCTGAGGGCCAGGGCCAGCGACAGGGCAATGAGGGCCAGCCCCAGGCGCCCCAGCCAGACCATTGCCCGCGACCGCGTGGCACTGCCCGGGTGTGTTGTCGGTTCACTTGTTTGGCTAATCGAGGTGTTCATTGGCTTCTCGGTTATGGGTGACTCTTTATTGGCGCCGTTCATCGGGTATGCCTTCCTTTGTTGCTTGTCATTGGCGTAATTAAAGCAGTTCAGGCGGCCGGGCATAAGATCGGTAACTGATACAAAAAGTGATACAATGCCACGATGCAAGGCGAATCCTCTTTCGGCAGCTGGCTCAGACAGCGGCGGCGGCAGCTTGATCTGACGCAGCAGGCGTTGGCTGACTGCGCCGCCTGCTCCATTGTCACCATCCGCAAGTTTGAATCCGACGAGAGACGGCCGTCGAAACAACTGGCAGAACTACTGGCCGAATGCCTGCAAATCCCGCCCCCGCAGCGAGAACGGTTTATCGCCTTTGCCCGCGCCCCGGCCACGGCCGTTCCCCCTCCCTTACCGCTTCCCCCCTCCTTTGCCAAATTACCCACCCTGCCCCAACCCGACCCCACCTGGCCCATCCATTCCCTGCCGGCTCCCCTCACCCCTCTGGTGGGGCGCGAGCCAGAAGTAGCGGCATTAACAGTGACCTGGCGCGCTGACGGCGCTCGTTTGCTGACGCTCACCGGCGCCGGCGGCAGCGGCAAAACGCGGCTGGCCCTGGAAGCGGCCCACCTGCTGGCCGACGATACCACCCTGTTCCCCGACGGCGTGGTTTTTGTAGATTTATCGGCCGTGTACGACCCGGAACACGTTTTGCCGGCCATCGCCGCTGCCCTGGGCTTGAAGGAGACGCCGGGTCAGGATGTCGCCCTGGCTTTAACGGCCGTCTTGCGGCCACGTCACCTGCTGCTCTTGCTCGATAATTTTGAACAGGTAGTGGCGGCCGCGCCCCACCTGCACCAGTTGCTGCAGACGGCCGTTGGGCTGCGCCTGCTCGTCACCAGTCGTATCCCCCTGCACCTGTACGGGGAGCATGAGTTTCCGGTGCTGCCCCTGCCCGTACCGGCGGTGGCGAACTGGTCAGCCGCTGCCGATTATCGCCAGTATCCGGCGCTGATTCTCTTTGTGGAGCGCGCCCGCGCTGTCAGGCCCGGTTTTGCCTTGACGCCGGAGAATGGCGCGGCTGTGGCCGAGATCTGTCGCCGGTTGGATGGCCTGCCCCTGGCCATTGAGCTGGCTGCCGCCTGCTGCAAATTCCTGTCACCAACTGCCCTGCTAGGCCAACTGGCCGACCGCCTGAGCCGGGACACGCCCAACCACTCCAATACCGACCGCCAACGCACCTTGCGTGGGGCTATTGAATGGAGCTTTAACCTGCTGGACGAAAAGGAGCAGCGGCTGTTTGCCCATCTGGGCGTCTTTGCCGGGGAGTTTACGCTGGCCGCGGCCACGGCCGTGTGCGGATCAGTCACCGGCGATGATTTGCCGGAACGGGTGCTGGCTTTGGCCGAGAAGAATATGCTGCAACTGGTGGAAACGGCCGTTGCCGCCGACGCCCCCTCCTTTAGAATGCTGCTCACCCTGCGCGAGTATGCCCTGGAACAGCTCATCCGGCGTGGCGAACTGGCCGGCGTGCAAGCCGCCCATGCCCGCTACTGCCTCGCCCTGGCCGAAGAAGCAGCCAGTCATTATCAAGACCCAACCTTAAACACCTGGCTGCACCGCCTGGAATCCGCCCACGACAATTTACGCGCCGCCCTGAACTGGAGCAGCCACTCATCAGAACATATCACCACCGGCCTGGCCCTGGCCGTCGCCCTCACCCCTTTCTGGCGGCTGCGCAATCATCTGGCCGAAGGGCGGCGCTGGCTTGATTCCATGCTGCCTGTGGCGCACACAGCCCCACGCCCCCTACAGGCGGCCGCCTATCGCGCCGCCGGAACGCTGGCCCATTATCATCAAGATTACCCGGCGGCCGAGACACAACTGCAAACCAGCCTGGCGTTGTGGCAAAACCTGGATGCGCCCGCCGAGTCTGAAGTAGCTTCGACATTGAACTTGTTGGGCAGCGTTGCCTGGGCCGAGGAGAGGTATGAGGCGGCCACCCAATATTACAACCAATCATTGACCATCCAACAGCGCCTGGGAAATCGAAGGCAGGTGGCCCAAACATTACACAACCTGGGTCTGGTGGCCCATCACCAGGGTCACTATGATATCGCCCGCCTCCATTACCAGCAGAGCCTGGAAATCGACCGGTCTGGTGGGGACCAGTTGGGTATTTTGCTCAATTCAAACTCTTTGGGCACCTTGTCGCAGGAGTTGGGTGACTACAACGCCGCTCGCGCACACCTGTCGGCGGCTTTGCCCCTGGCCCAGGAATTGGACAACAAGCAGCAGATTATGATGATCCTGGGTAATTTGGGTAACGTGGCCCTGCCCGAAGGCAAAGTGGCTGAAGCCAGGCGATATTATGAGGCGGGCCTGGCCCTGGCCCATGAAGCGGAGTCGCCTAACTTTTTGGCCATGAACAGCTTTGGCCTGGGCATGGTGGAGATGGTCAATGGGAACAGCGCCGCGGCCGAGCCCTGGCTGCGGCAGGCGTTGGAAGTATGGCGGCAGTTTGGCATCAAGCGGCTTATTTTGCGGGCGCTGGACCTGTTTGCCCTGCTGTTTTGCCGGCAGAATCGCCCTGGCGAGGCAATGAGCCTGCTGGGTTTTGCCGAAATGCTGCGCCAGAACAGCCCGGTACCGCCCCGTACCCCAGCCTTCCAACCCTTTTATGAGCAGGCGGTGGCCCTGGCACGCGCCTGGCTAGATGGGAGTGCGTTTACCCTGGCCTGGGATTACGGCCGTTCCCTGACGCTGGCCGATGCTTTAACGTTGGCCCTGAGCCTGCCCGATGTTACCTTACCACCCCTTACCACTGGCGGCCGTTTCCTGGCCCAAGACCTCATCGCCGTAGGTGGCATGGGTGAACTGTATCGCGGCCAGGCGAGCGATACCGGCCAACCGGTGGTCATTAAACGGCTGCGGCCAGAACTGGCCTATGAAGGCTCGGAAATGGTGGCTCGCTTTGTGCGCGAAGGGGAGCTGCTGCGGCAGTTGGATCACCCCAACATCGTCAAATTCCTGGCAATGGAGCAGGTAGACGGCCGTGTGCATCTCATTATGGAATATGTGCCCGGCGGCTCTTTGCGGGAACTGCTGGCCAGCCAACCCCAGCTTCCTATCAACCGCCTTCTCAACCTGGCTCTGGAACTGGCCGACGCTCTCAGCCGCGCCCACCACCTGGGCATCATTCACCGCGACCTGAAACCGGAAAATGTGCTGCTGGCGGCCGATGGCTCGCCCCGTCTGACCGATTTTGGCATTGCTTACCAACTGTTCCAACAAACGCGCCTGACCCAACCGGGGGTGGTGATGGGCACCACTGCCTATCTCAGCCCGGAAGGCTGCCTGGGAGAAGAGATGGATGGCGCTAGCGATATCTGGTCTTTGGGCGTTTTGTTATATGAGATGCTGGCCGGGCAGACCCCCTTTGCCGCCGGCAGCATGGTGGCTACCATGTCAGCCATTCTGCACCAGCCGCCCCCCGACCTGGCGCAGCGGCGGCCCGACGCGCCCGCCAGGCTGGTCACTTTAATCACGACCATGCTGGCTAAAGAACGCGGGCAACGGCCGGGTAGTATGCGACAGGTAGCAGCCGAGTTGGAACGCATCCGGTAACTGGTAAGACCTCTTGATAGGGCCAGCGCCATAGCTTTTCGATAGGATTCAGTCAGGAAGCATCTGAAGCGTATTTCCCCCGATTTCATCTATGCTTTGGTTACGTTGTTCACTTTTTACCCATGAGCCAGCTTTCATTATGGTGCTTGCTGTCCGGCCAGGGCTTGCGCCAGTTCGGGAGAGGGCTGGCGTTCGGCGGCCTCTATCTTTTTGATCATGGCCGTGGAGCAGTAAACGGCCGTAGCCACTTCCCGCTGCGTCAACCGCAACTGCTGCCGCCGCTGCTTGAGCCATTCGCCAAAAGAGTAGGTGTGGGTTATTGTCTCTCTATCATCCATTGCCCACATGGTCCCGCTCGCTTCCTAATAATGCGTATAACATCTTATCCGTGGCATCCGCGAGAACCTGCCTCTTACTCTCACAGCAGTTTAACCATTTGGTGGGGTTTACAAACGCTCCACTGCGCCCATGCCCATCGTGGTTTTGTGGCCGACGCCGCAAAAAACGGCCAGGTCGGCCAATGCCTGCCAGGCGCGCAGTTCCAGGTCGCTGCCCCGGTGCGCCGCGAACCAGACCTCACCGACAAAGCCGGTGAAACGTTCGTTTTTGTCAATGGTGACAGTAGCGGTTTCGATGCGGTGTTGGGTGACAAAAACGTTTTGGGCACACCACTCCAGCCAGTCGGGCGGTAGGGTCATCATCGGCGGGGCAAAGGCTTGCCACATGCGCACCGGGCCGCTAAACACGTTGGCCGGGAGGGGCAGAGGTAGGTGGCCCGGCCCCTGTTTGAAGGCAGTAGGGGAGCTGAAACGCAGCCCAATTTGCTGGGTCGGCTGGCTGAGGGCTAACTGTGCCCAGGAAGGGCCGGGTACAGTGTGGGTTTCGGCGATGATGAATTCACGGCCACCCAGGTGGCACGGCCGTCCGGTATTCTGAAACCACTCGCCGGTACGTTGGAACAGGGTGGCGGCGCGGTCGGTGAGAGCGGCCAGGCGCAGCCCGGCCAGGCAGCCATCGTCGGTGTAGAGAGGGACGAGGGTAAACGGCCGTGGCGTGGGGTGGTGGTGCAGCCAGTCGGACTCTTGCCGGTCGGTCTGGCCGGTGACGTTGAAGAGGAAGCCGTGCAGGCCGCGGGCATAGATGTGACGGCCGTTGAGCGGTTCATCGAGGGGAGTGAAGAGGTAGGTAATGGTGTGCATGGTTTCTCAAGCCCAGCCGGAGGTGATTTGTCGTAACTGACGGGTAATGGGCAGCACCGGATGGTAAGTATCGTTTTCATAATGATAGACAAGCGCCTCGTCCACCGTGCCCCAAATGCAGCCCATGGCAAACAGTAAACCACCAGGTCCGGCCATAAAAAAGTGGGCTTTAGCCCCGTCAAACGTCCGTTTGACCCTGGCCATGACGTCGCCGAAGGTGATGACCAGGGACGGCCAGTCGTCGTGGGGGCTGAAAAATCGGCCCGGTTCGGCATGGCGAAACAGGATGAAGTGCATGTCCTGGTTATGGTCATCTAAATAGGTGGCGACGTTGCGCAAAGCGGGCCGGGCAATATCCACGACCACGGCGAGGTTGAGTTTGGGCTGCACGGCCGTTTCCGACGCCTGTACGGTATCCAATCCCCAATCCATCCGCGGGCGCTGCTGCTGGCAGGCATTGAGCAAATCGGGCAGGCGCTGCCGCCGCTGCAAGTAGGTGATGAGTTCGCGCAATTTGTCGGGGTAGGTACGGCCGTGTAAATCCTCATAGTTGACGCTTAATTCAAAGCTGAGGGTTTGTAGTTCACTCTCATCAAACAGCGGTTCCATTTTGCGGTACAGCTGTAACACATCCCGTTTCTCGCCGCCACCATTGGCCGGCAGCCGGGCGGCCAGGAGGTAGGCGTGAGTTTGCTGTTGTTGGTGTCGTAACGTTGCAGGAGGGTGGTGGCGGAGACGGCCGTTGTTTTTCCTGGTTGTGTCTTCAATAACTTCAGGCCAGTTTCGATCAGGTCAATGTTTTTCATCTCTTTACCTGTTGTGAATAAAGCGGTTTAACGACGGATTCCGACTGTTGACACTGTCATCCATTACACTTCGTATGTTTGAGCAGATTGTGGAGCAGGTATGGCCGTTTGTCAAAGAGAAAGAGAAGCGTTATTCAAGCAATCAATCAATCTTTTGTGATAATTGCGGCCAGAGAGTCGAATTCTTCCCAGGCCAGGAGAAACCCCTCAATTGATAAGCTGGTAGGGCCAAAATCCTGAGCCGGATCGAGTAAGGCAACATCAACTGCACTGATATTGGTCATGACCAGGGCATGAAAGCCAGCAAAATTGGCCCAGGGTACATGTCTGCCCGTACAAAAACGATAGGAAACAAACCGGCGTTCAAGTGGCGTTTAAGATAGTCAAATGTAAATGAACCAAAACGAACTTTATACCCTTTCCGATGTAAGCGACTGACCCGGCTGGCTGGTGTGCCATTTTCATAGCTGCCCAGTATTCTGGCTATTTCTTTCTCTGAGCGCTCATCACCCAAAGAAGCCAGCACCATACGCACGCAGGCCGGGAGACAGGCGCCAGGGTTACTTTGTCTGTAATGTGGCGCCGGTGTAGAGTCTGCGGGCATGTTGGATAATATCCTTCTGTATGGCCGGCGTGCTCTGCAAGTTACCTGTTTGTGTATCTACATGAATGCTACCCACCTGTCCCAGATCGCCTAAACCTGGCAATGATAACACGACCGGTACGCGCCAGGATGTCTGTTTGCCGTTGATGACTAATTCTGGTGACTGTGCCACCAATCCAGTACCAAGTTCAGGAATAAGGGTACGATTGACCAGACGGCGTGTCTCTTCGGCTGTGATGTGCAGGGTAGCCTGCACATGTAGTTCCAGGTGAACGGGTGGTGATGTTTGGGTTGCATCTGATGTAACGAGTACGGTTGTCATCTCTTAATTCTCGTAACGGCTATTGGACCATTGATGGTAATTGTGAGGCAGGTGCGGCCGTTTGTCAAAGGGCAGGATGGGACAACGGCCGTAACCCCCATCTTTGCAAGGTATGGTTGATGGCGGTGCGCACCTTGCGCACTTCGTGGGGAAACCAGGCGTACAAAACTGGCGCCAACTCTGGCTGCGGCGGGTCGCATAACCGTTGCAGCAGCAGATACTTAATCTCATGGTTGATCGTTTCCAGGCGCGGCCACACCTGCTCTAGCGTGCCCGCTGCCTGCCAGGTGGCAAACCACTCCAGGATGCGCCTGACCCATAACGCTTGCACCCGTTCCCAACCGGTTTCGGTGTGAAAAAGGAGGAGGATGCCGTCGCGGGTATGTTCATAACGCAGCCAGCCGTGGCGGATGCACCAATCATTTTTCTGGCCGATGGTCACGGCCGTGAGGTGGCTGAGCGCGCCGTATTCTGGCAGTTTGTCCCATTCATGTCGCCGCGCCTTCTGGCTGCGCGAACCGTTGGGGATGAGGGTGACGCCCGCCCGGCCAGCGTCACCGGTAATGCTGTCCGTAGCCATCAGGCTTGCACTGAGCAGCGCCGAAGTGATGGCGTCAATCTCGGCCTGGGTGGGTGGTTCGGCCGGGAGGGAAAGATGAACAGGAATGGGTGGGCGCTTATGGCGAGACATAGGGAGACCCTGAGGATTAACTCCCTTCAGCCAGATGGGACAGATACTCTGTTGGAGTCATCACAGCCAGGGGGGATTTCCCTTGAAAATGACGAGCGTTCCAGGTAACGAATACGTCGGCATGGGCCGTTTCGGCGAGATCGAAAATGAGAGCGTCCATGTAGGGCATTTTCACAGCTTTCATGCGATTAAACGGCCGTGTAAACATCAGGTCTCGCCAGGTATGATGCGTAACGGCCGTATCTGGGGCGACCGGCCAGATGAGTTGTAGTTGAAAGGCGTCAAGCAACCAGCTTGGCCACTGCTCCAATCGTTCTGGCGACAGGTTGAAGGAGAGCTTGCCCAACAGTTCCATGAGGGTATAGATGGTGATGGCGGGCACGGCCGTTTGTACTCTTTGTAGAAAATCGCTATTTGTTACCTGACGGGAATCTTGCTGGAAGGCAAAGGCCAGTAGCAGCACATCCGTATCTATGACGACCATGCCCGCCCTCGTAAATCACCCATAGCAGCCTCTAAAGATTCGCCCAGGCGGTCACTAATTTCCTGGCGTATCTGCTGCGCGGCCGCTTCGCCTTGTTGTCTGGCGTCCTCTGAACGGTTGGGTAGCTGCGTGTAAACGGCCGTGGCCTGTTCCGCTTGTAGCAGTTGTTGGTAACGCCGGTAGCTGAGAATGGCAACGCGGGGTTCGCCGTACCGCTCGACGACCACCTCATTTTCGCTGAGCGCCTGGTCTATGACACGGCCGAAATTTTGCTGGACTTCACTGGATTTAATGAGCAAGACAGTCATATGCACACCTCTCTATCTTATCTAAAATGGATGATTTAGATAAGATTATAGCATATTTGGTAGGGAGACGGCCGTTATGTATGGTTATCCATTGCGCCCTGTCAATTTGCGCAGATTGTGGAACTGGTACGGCCGTTTGTCAAAGGCTACAGGCTGGTTGTGCTGGCGGGGTGAATTGACAACGGCCGTAAGCCCCATCTTTGCAGGGTATGATTGATGGCGGCGCGCACCTTGCGCACTTCGTGGGGAAACCAGGCATACAAAACCGGCGCCAACTCTGGCTGCGGCGGGTCGCATAACCGTTCCAGCAGCAGATATTTAATCTCGTGGTTGATCGTTTCCAGGCGCGGCCACACCTGCTCTGGCGTGCCCGCTGCCTGCCAGGCGACAAACCACTCCAGGCTGCGCCTGACCCATAACGCTTGCACCCGCTCCCAACCTGTTTCGGTGTGAAAAAGGAGCGGGATGCCGTCGCGGGTGTATTCGTACCGCAGCCAGCCGTGGCGGATGCACCAATCAATTTTCTGGCCGATGGTCACGGCCGTGAGGTGACTGAGCGCGCCATATTCCGGTAGTTTGTCCCATTCATGCCGCCGCGCCTTCTGGCTGCGCGAGCCGTTGAGGATGAGGGTAACGCCGGCCCGGCCGGCATCGCCCATGATGCTGTTGGTAGCCACGAGAATAGCATCAATCTCGGCCTGGGTGGGCGGTTCGGCCGGCAAGGTCAGGTGAACGGGATTGGGTGGGCGGTTTATGGCGGGGCATGGCATATTAAACATCAGGCAACCATATCTGCCTTGTCAGGTGGTGTATCCCCTCGCACCAGGTAGAGAAAATGAAGGCCATCCAATATGGTAACACCCCTAACTGTCTGCCCTAAATTCAGCAGATGTGGATCATAAGTGACCAGGTGTGTAGCCTGCCCTACTAAAGCACAGGCAATAACTATGTCATCATCAGGATCGGCCAGGACAAGATGCTGCACTTGATCAGGGGTAACTTCAACATACTCGCCCAATGCCAGCAAGTTTGCCAGAAAAGAGGCCCTCAACTCCAAGGGAATGTTATGAGAAACAAACTTTTCCTGATACTCTGCTTGCAGGTCATCACAATAGAGAAGCGTAAATTCTCCCGCACTCCAACGACGCAATAGTTCAATTGTAGGGCTGCCAGGGTTTTTACTTTTCAAAGCGGCGATAATGATATTGGTATCAAAAACCGCGCGAAAAGTTGCCGCTTTAGTCATCAATAGCTGTCTCGTATTCGTTTTCTATCGCGGTACCATCGGCGATAGCCATGGCGCGGCTGTTTTCTACCGTTTTTAGAAGTCGGGCAGCTTTTTCCTCACGAGAAAGATGTTTTACGCGCTCGGCCATCTTTTTCGCCAGGGCCAGTTCGCGCAGCGCCTCATCGGGATGGGGTTTTGTCATTTTTGACTGCACCGCCTCTACGTCTGCCTGCGTGATCTGGTAAGTTTCCCCTTGTATCAGGTAGGTGGCTACCACTGTCAGGGGATCGACTAAACGCTGAACCACATGCGCCAGCTCTTGCCGCAACAAGGCAGCTTCCTGTTCCAGCCGTTCGGCTCGATATTGTAAAGTTTGTATTGTCTCTAGTAGTGTACCGTTTATCATCATTGCGCCTCGGTTAGTTGCCACAACCTTCGTTAATTTTGGAGCAGGTACGGCCGTTTGTCAAAGGTTGCAGGTTGGTTGTGCTGGTGGGGTGGGGCAACGGCCGTGAGGTGACTGAGCGCGCCATACTCCAGCAGCTTGTCCCATTCATGCCGCCTCGCCTTCTGGCTGCGCGAGCCGTTGAGGATGAGGGTGACGCCCGCCCGGCCGGCGTCGCCGATGATGCTATCGGTGGCCATCAGGCTTGCACTGAGCAGCGCCGAAGTGATGGCGTCAATCTCGGCCTGGGTGGCTGGTTCGGCCGGCAGGGAGAGGTGAACGGAATTGGGGGAGCCTTTATAGTGGGGCATGGTGGTTCAAATGACTCAGGCGAGAACCTGAAACCAGTTTTCCAGCCGCAAACCAGCGAAATGAGCGAAATCGGCCGTATTACAGGTGACCCGAACAAGATTATTCGTAGCAGTGATGCGGCAATTTGTCCATCAGAGTAAGGAAGTGTACGGCGACCTTACCTAAGCGAGCAGACTCTACATCAAACCATTCTTCATGGAAATGTGGGACTACGCCGTGTTGTAGATGAAAAACTCAACATGATCCTTACGTTGGGAGTTTGGCAGCCGGTAAAACCGAAAAGAAGTGCATACCAACTAATCATAGCTAATAGGACTGGACGGGCCACAACGATCATAAGCGACACCTCTGAAAAAATACCGCTTCCCCTCATCCCCTTTATCTACATGTAACACAATCACTTTGCGTTCGTTAGCTAGAGATAAAACTGCGGGTTTGACAAACCGATTTACAGAGGGACTAAAATCTCTTAACCGGTCCGAAAATATCCGAGATAGATCATCTTCAGTAAGGGGGCTTCCATAATAGGCGCATTCAACACCAATCACCTTGCCATCATCGTCAACACCAATAAAAACCTTACCTCCTTCCGTATTGACGAACGCGCATACAGCCTCCATTGATGCTCTAATGATTGATTTGGTAAGTTTAACGGATGGTACTTGTATTCCATCATCTGATCTGATCTTTGGTTGTTTGTACTCAACGTATTCATGTTCTCCTGTCAGATATAGACCAAGGTGTTCTTCATTACCTGGATATCTAGAACGTCGAAAAAACGGCATGAAATCCAACAGTTGGCTCACACTAACAATTCGCAATGTAGTAAATGTGGTATGCAACCACTCAATAACGGGAGTCGAACGACACCCTCTTGCCGATAAGGCTGCACTAACATATTCGTGATTCTCTACCGGACAGTAGAGACTAAACAAAATAACCAATAGAAAAGAATATCG
>DAOMOK010000043.1:0-31415 GCA_035444285.1 Chloroflexota bacterium | reverse complement strand
AGCCAGTTGGCGGGCATCGGCCTCCGTCGTCCCTTCGGCCACAATTTCAATCTGGCCGTCGTTTTCCAGGGCGGCCCGTACCCCGATGCGTGTTACTTCCTGGTCGTCAATGATCACCACCCGGATTTTGCCACTTGCTGTCATCACCATATCACCCCTCCATATGTCGTCAATCTGGCGCTGCGTTAGGAAACGCTAACGGCCGTTGCGCCTGCATAAAGACATATCACAACTGCATGAGACAAACCGGGGAAGTTGGTGTTTTGCCTACCCGTTACCCGCGTCAATACGTTATCCAGTGAGATCACATGCAGGTGTTGTCTCTGGAATTTGCTTGTCATCAGGCTCTTGTTGTGTCAGACAAGCCATTGCAGTTCGGGATAGGCCTCCGTCAATTGGTCTATCTCCTGATAATCATTCCGGTCAGGTATGGCAATCTCCACGTCTAACCGGTGCAGCGCCGCCAGAACACGCTGCCGGATGCGGGCAAAGGTGGATATATGGATGCCTAATAAACGGCTCACCGCCTGGGGGTGCAGGCTGATGTGCGACCAAAGTAACACGGCCACCAGTTGCTCTCGCGGGTGAATGGCAAATTTGCGTCCGGCGCCTGGCGTTGTTTGTCGCCCGGCATAATGCACCCGCTCCGCCTGTAAGCGCCCCCAGACCACTTCGAAATCTCGATATAGACGTTCAAACTCGGCTATACTGAAGCCGGTTAGCCGGATAAAAAACTCTTCATCTGCTGTCACTGTTTGATACATCCTGTCCCACTTAACCGATTGTGCAATTGCCATACGTGCCCAATGCTAGAGGCAATCGCGCCAGGCAACAATGGAATTTTGCGACCGTTTTGGGCATAGCACTTTAATACCATCCCTCATGGTAGCTACGTGCCATTGCCTACCCAATTCACATCTAAACGCAAAACAGCCAGGCAATCTCTGTCTGGCCAGGGTGGATCGTTATCAGATTGTACTTACGGATTGGTCGTTGGGACCGCCGGCAACTTCAGATGCACGACTGTTCCTGATGGCTGGTTCGCCCTCAACTCCAGTTTTCCCCCCGCAATTGAAGCCCACCGGTGCATATCAGTCACCCCGGTATGATGTTCACGTAACAATCCGGTAAACGGCAACATCGCCTCTCCTCCCCCTACCCCATTGTCCTTTACTTCCAGAACCAACTCTTTTTCATCGTAACAAAGCATGATGTCCACCGCTGTCGCTGCTGCATGTTTACTCACATTGTTCATTGTCTCAGTGAGAATGTAATAGAAAGCCAGTTTCGTTTGCTCCGATGCCTGATGACTGCTACTAATATGCAACTGTGTGGTAACCGCGATGCCGTCGTGGGTTTCATCAAATTCGCGGATAGCAGCTCGGGCGATCCATTCGATAGATTCTTTGAGAACGGGAGGGCGAAGGCCAGAGATGATCCGTCGTAAGTCATGTGTGACGTGGCGGATTTCCTGCACTGCTTTCTGCATCATCTCATCCGTCGCTCTCGTTTGCAACTGCATGCTCAATGTCGTCAGCGTATGCAACGGCTCATTGTGAATTTCTGTGGCTATTTGCCGCCGCTGTAGCTCCTTCTCGTAGAGCGCCTGCTGTGACAGTTCATCCATCGCTTCCACCAGGTCCATTACCAACAAACTTAACCCCAGGATATCGGCTAAGTCCTCTAATGTTTCCACCTGGCGCGCATTGAAATAGCCGCCGGCAGGCCGGGACAAAAGCAAGAGTCCCAGCCTATTACCGTGGGCCTGTATGGGTATCACTAACTCTACCCATGCTGGTAGATCAATTGGCATGTGGGCGTCTCTGCTACGCAACCAGATATCGTGAAACATGGCCCAAAAGGGAATGGGAAAAGGCGACGTATTGCCAGCAAGCCATCTGTATTGTTCACCATCTCTCCCCAAAACGGCCGTTTGCGGAACATGGAGATGTGCAGCGGCATCTGCCACCACAGCATCCACGGTAGCTGGTTCAGGGTTTGCGGCTAACCTGGCGCTGGCTGACTGAATGGCGTCATGGTTGAGCAGGTCACGGCCGTAAAGCAACAACTCTACTCCAGACTGTACGTGTTTCTGACAAGTGATGGCCACCCCAAATAAGACGAGGACAAACCCACCCTGTCCGGTGATGTTGAAAGGAATGTGGAATACGGCATCCAGTAAATAGACGCCGGTCGTGTAGGCCATTCCAATGGCCAGGATAAGGACAATCACGGTGATAACTCGGCTAAAGAAGGTGTCCAGTGCCAGATGTCCGTGACGATGTAATACAAAGAAGTAACCGGCCGGCGCTAATAGAAACAGGCTATAGACAAACGGGAAGGGCACAAAGATGACCTTTCTCAACGGGAGGATGACAAAGAAGAACATGGGCAAGACAGCCAATGTCAGGAAAGTCAGGAGTATCGCCAGTTGCTGCCGTTCGTAGGAATGCCTATCAGAACGGCGCAGTCGTACCAGTAGAATTCCAACATCGCTTATCATACTTGCCCCAGCCAAAACGGTTAAGATTGCCACCAGGTTAATATCGGTCACATCTTGAAAGCTTCTTTCGGGAAATAGAAGTAGTTCCTCAACGGCCGCCGCAACTGCCAGACCAGTCAGGAGAAAAAAGGCACTATACAGCACCCTTTTTATTGGCCCAGCCAACGGCTCCTGACGCGGCACAAAAGCCAAAGACAACATGATGAGCGGGAAGTAGAATATCAAGACATGCCCCACCAGCCACGCTCCTGGCGCGCCCAGTTGTGTTGGTCCGGGGCTGACGATACCGGCAGCTATCAACTGAAAACCCAAACCTACATATATAGCCTGACTCTGACCAGGCCGGGCAAACTGGGCAGTCATAAAGCCGATAAACCAAATGGCAAGCGCCAGTATGCTGGTTGACACCTGCCATATCCAAAAAAGCGGACTATCGCTCACAGGAACTTCTTGAGAAAAAACGACCTGGCCGCGTTGTAACGTCAATTCATATACTGACCTGACAGGGGGGATGAAGATGGCCTGGCCCCGTTGAGCAGGACGGCCGTCTATCGCCAATACCAGGTCGCCAGGCTGTACATACTGATCATACCCCTCTTCGACCAATTGCAAGACCCTCAACTCCGTATCTGGCTGCCAGCCCAGGAACAGCGTCAGCGGGGGCAATGTCAGCCACGTGTAGTAGACGAAGTAGAGCGTTGTCGCCAGGAGCGAGAGAGAGAGAAAGGCTCTGTATCTATACAAAACGACGTTAAATGTCTGGCGCCACATAATCAGCAAAATAGGGTTCCAACCCAGGGAAAACGTTAAACACGGCAGATGCTTGCATCTGATAGGCTCTGACCACTCGTCTACAGCTGTCCATTGTGCCCATTGCTGCCAGGATAGTCACAACGGCTTGAACTTCAGGTGGCGATAACGATGGTTTACCTGAAAGCTGCTTAAGCCGGGACTGCTCTGGATGCTCTGTCTTAGCCAGACCCTCGATCACGGGCAAGGTATACAGGCCACGGGCCAGATCGTCGGCCAGATCCAGACAATCGTCACCAATCTGCATAGCCATTCCCCACGCCAACCCAAACTCCTTCAGAATTGCCAATGTGGACGTATCATCCGTACCCAAACGCCCACCGGCCCAAACTCCCGTGGAGATGATTGCCGCCGCCTTGCCACCGATGCTTTGGAAATACTCGGCTCGTGAGCGAATATATCCAGGGCGGTATTCATCACTCTGAGCGTTCGTGGCTAACGCCGTAACCCGGCTAAAGGCATCCAGAATAGCACACAGTGTGTCCTGATCTGTGGTCAACTGGGCGAGGGCTACATTTGCCACCCCAAAAGCTGTAACACCTCCATTGACCTGTTGCATGTTCTGGTTGTCCTGCGCGTCGTCTAATAGATGGCAGGCTGCCAGATAGAGTGTCCAGGCAGCGGTTAAGGGCATCGCCCTGTCTGGGAGGTCTTGGCTAACGGCCGTATAGACAAACAGCGGCAACAAATCCTGGCTCATGGAAGGATGGTGCGCACGTCGCAATGCCAGATATGCCAGCACTTGATTGGTACTGCTCCCCGGAAAACCAGAAAGAAGAGAGCCTATGTACTCTAATAGGCTCTCATACATCACCGTCACTTGCACTGCTTCTCTGCCGGGCATTGTCTGCTTATGTCTGTGTTGGGCCATAACGTTCACGAATAGCGGTGAGCAAAGCCACCAGCAGGGTCAGGAACGATATTGGAAAACCACCTTTGGTTGACATATGCGGCACTCTCATCACCTAAACATTACTGCAATTTCCAAACCAGCAAGCACTATTAGGCAACTGCTGGTCCAGCCACACTGTTAATCCAGATATGGTGGTCGTCGCCGAGACCAAAAGCAGGTGTGCCGGTATCTTTACCCGCCAATTTTTTACTGTCTGGTCAATATCCTGGGCTGAGGCCTCTGCCGAGGCGCTCCCTTGCTCAAGCCAGGACATAAGGGCGTCAGCGTTTTCCGCCAACTTTTCCAGGTCATATGATGAAAACTCAAATTGTTGTCTCATGGGTAAGCTCCTTTTCTCGTTTTGATAATCATGCAAATTGCACAATTACGTTTGTACCCGTTATTATCCTGACATCAATAGCAACTGGCGCCCGTTTTTTGTTGTAGCACCTGGATGCTATTCTCCCCTACCCCATAATGGTTTCCAGGTCAACCAGGTGCATACGCATCGCTTTGATGATGCAGGCTTCCATATTTGGTACTTCCATGGCTTCAAAGATGGCCGTAATATGTTTCTGCAAGGTGCTTTTGGAGATGTGCATACTGGCCGCCAGCTCTTCGCGTCTGGCTTCTGGCGAGCGAATGACAGATCGCAGCACATTGAGTTGTTGTTCGGTCAACTGGCCGTTTTTCTTGATCCTGGGGGCCGAAAGGATGATCGTTTCCACTTCTGGGGAGAAGTACATCAAGCCGGTGTGGATCATCTCCACCGCCCGCCCCAGCGTCCCAGTAAAGTCGTCTGTTTTGAGCAGATAGCCCCTTACCCCAATTTCGGCGAGGCTTTGAATAGTTTGTACGTCATGTTCTTGGGAAAGGACAACAACTGAGGTGGTTTTGTGCCGTTCTAGCGCTTTTCTTAATGTGGATATCGGTTCAAACAAAACGCCTTTTGGGTCGGCACTATTGGCCGGCATTTGCAGGTCAGTAATGAGGACATCTGGTTGATTTTCCTCTAGCAATTCCAGGACATGGTTGCCGGCGTTACCCTCAGCCACTACGGTAATCTTCGGATTTTGTTCAAGTAAAGTGATAATGCCTTTGCGAGATACCAGATGATCATCAACAACTGCTATGCGAATCAAGTCTTCCATTTTTCCAGAGACCCCTTCAGTCAAAATAACCGCAGAAAAATACACGAAACATTCCATATAGGCAAAACACGCAACCAAACAAACTCCGTGGCTCATTGCCGCCCCCTATCTGCTGTGGTAAAACTCGCCGCATTTTGTAGGTCATGGGTATGGCAAAGATGAATATAAGACCTTTTCGTTATACTGATCTGGAACCGCTGATGGAGATCGCGAAGTTGTCATTTGCCGAAGAGTACGGGGCCCGTGGGCAAACACCGGATAGTTTTGTCCGGCAAATTCGCATGGCCGCCCGTGGCCGTATGATTCCCTTCCGAATTTTGTCGGCGCTGGCTGGTATTCAGTGGGCATTGTTCGTGGCCGAGGTAAATAGCAGGGTGGTTGGTTGTGGGGGTTATTTAGGGCGCAAACAGATGGAACTATCTAACTTGATGGTTCATCCTGATTACCGGCGACGCGGCATCGGTCAGGCGCTTTTGGAGAAACGGCTAGAAGCCCTGGCTGAAAAAGGATTCCCCCTGGTCATAACCACCATTTTAGCTTCTAACCAGGCGTCTTTGGGAAACGTAGCAAAACAGGGGTTTGAGGCATTTGACCGGTATACGTTTTGGGAGAGTGCATTACCGCTCAAGTCAGACAGTCCGGCAACGGCCGTTCCTTTTGTCTCCCGACCAGTCCAACCAGCGGATACAGCAACTTTTAAGGCTTTAGAAGCCCAAATTGCCAATCCTATCTGGTTACAGATTCGTGGGTCGGCTGCACCAAACTACTTCTCACCTTGGGGTGAGCGCTTACTGAACCGGTTTGCAAATACCGCGCGTTGGTCTCAGGTGTTTATCAATGGCGAGACCATCGTTGGCTTCCTGGCCACCACAACTTCTAGCGACCAGACAAAAGGAGTGTTGGCCCGGCCGGTGGTGGCTGACGACAATCTGGAATGTCTGTTGCCCATGTTAGCAGAAGCAGCTACCCGGCTCACGCAGATGGACAAAACGGCCGTGCAAATGGCCGTGCCCGATGAACGCCAGCAACTGGCAGCCCAATTAGAGGGTACTGGCTGGACGAAGCGCGAATCCTGGGTGCAACTGGTGAAGTGGTTAAAATGAAAGCAGAACTGAGCGAAAAACAACTGGCTCGGGTGCGGCACATCTGTACCACGCTGCCGGAGACAATGGAAAAACTATCGCACGGTGAACCGACCTTCTTCGTCCGCAAGCGCGTTTTTGCTATGTTCGCCAATAACCATCACGGCGACGGCCGTATCGCTGTCTGGTTACCCGCACCGCCTGGTATCCAGGAAATGCTGATCACCTCCTCGCCAGAAACCTACTTCAAGCCACCTTATGTCGGCGCGCGTGGTTGGATTGGCATTGAGCTGGCTTACATCAGCGATGAAGACCTGGTTTTCCACATTAGAGACGGTTGGGGGCTGGTAGCGCCGAAGAGATTACAGGCCGCCGTTGATAACAGTGCTGTTGGGCCAAAACCATTGGCATAAAGCATAGTCACCACTCCTCTTGCTAGGGGCTTAAGTGAACAAAATATGCGGAAGGGGTCTCGTTGGTGAACCACCAGGCTACCAGGGAATAATGGTGAGTGGTCCTCAACAGACAGAGATGTTGGCGCAACGATCCCGCCTATTCATCAAGCTTGCTGCCTACCCGCCCCTTGCCTGCCACCCGCCAGACGACCGAATACCTGCTGCCCCCTTGGTCGGTCACGGCCGTAGACGACGCGCTTAACCTTTGTGAACTGCTGCCTGGTCAGGCTGGCGGCCTGACCAGGGACGCTTGCCGGAGGCAATTCAGCGTATTTGATCTGGCGGCTGAACCGGAACGGCCGTTTGTCCGAACGGTGAGAACTGGCTGGCGTTTAACGGCCGTGTTCGCCACACCATGGCGACGTTGGCCGAGCGGTATAACTGGCAGGTGATTACGGCCGTTACGCAGTTGGCGTCTTGCAACATTCCCCCCTAGATGGGGGCACACCTGTACGCTGATTGCCGCTGACATCCCACTAACTATCTGGCGCGTAACCTGCGGCGATTGGTCGCTAAAGCGATTTAACGATACCTGGCATTTTAATGACATAGGCAACCGAACCCTGAACGCCAATCAGTTTTGCTTGCTGGTGAGGTGTCGCGTATTGCCAGCTCTATCTACTATGCGAAGGGGTGTGCCATATCACGCGCTTCCCCCACCCCACTTGATGAAGACACTGGTACAAGGCAATTGTGACCATCTACTTGCAGCTGAGCCTGCTGAAGCAGAATTTCTATCTGGTAGCCAATTTCCTTGCGACGGTATTTGGAGAAACGGCCGTATTCGGGAAACTCTCTATCCTGCCAGGATTTCGCCCCCACCAGCATCTTGGCCAGACCACTACGAGTGAACCGACCGGGATAAGTGTGGACTATATCCAGGATGTTTTGCTGTAACGATGTGAGATGCGTTCCTGACATTTTCGTCACAAACCAAGCTAAAACGGAGGTTCCCCATCATAGGCGCCGGTAATCTGACGATACATATCTGTCAGCCAGGCCATCGCCCGGTCAAATTTATTAGCCGGTAACAGTTTATAACTGGTAATACCAAACTCGCGGTACATCTGTCCATAAATCTTTCCGTACTCATTCTGTTTCGTGCGCTTTTGTATCTCGGTGGCTATTGTCTTAATTGCCTGACTGATTTGCATGGCCTGGTCAGGAGTAATAAATCGTCCCGGATCACCCAATGTGGCCTCGATCTCCTCCAGCCGCTGCTCGTGGTCTACAAGCTGGACGGCATGGGCTTCCAGTTGCGCTTCCAACAAAAGCTGCTGCCGGGCCATTTTCATGATGGCGGTGGCAATCTTATACGCCTGTGCTGCCGGCGTATCGCTGGCCAGCAGATCGTCAAAGATAGGATCGGCCGTCAACCGCCCCTCTTGGAATGCTTCCCAAAGCACATCATAACTTTCACGCTGGTAGCGAATAATCTTTTCGCGCAGATCCTCTTTGATACGATTAGCACTGACACCAAATAACCAGCCGGGCAAAAATTTTAATGGCAAGCACGACATTTCCTGCACACCACCGCCGCGCCCATCAGATGAAGGCATTGTCGTAACGGCAACACCTTGTATTACCTCAGACAAGACCGGATCGCGATTGACACGCCGGTACTGGGCGGACCAATCCAGCCCTAAGTAATTACAAATGGGCCGGATAGGCACATAAATTTGTTCTTGCCCACCAACATTGACCTGGACGGCCGTTATAACATCTTCGTAAAAGATAACTTCTCTTTGTATAACAGGCACCAGCGCTTTATTCGTCATTGATCTTTCTCCCGTTCTTCCTTGAAGGGTGCGCGTAACGCGCACCCCCTTTTAAACAACTATCCATTACGGCCATCTAATCCTTTTTGTGTAAGTGTAACACTTACAGAGGTCATCGCCTCCGCTAAGATCAGGTCGCACTTTATGCACCCAGGTTGTCACAAACTGGCCTGACAGGGACATAAATTTCGCCATCGTTCAGGCGCATGGCGACAATGGTGTCCTCGCAAAAGACGACTTCTTTTTACTCGACGGGTACAAGTGATTTAGATTCGGCCATCCGTTCATTCTCCTGTTTTGGTCTGTCCAGAGAAACGCATTGATGATAAATCTATACATGGTTATGTTTTGCACACGCGGCATGGCATTTCACAGTTCACCATTTTAACCAAACTGGGATGAACTCAAGTCTATGCCCCTTCCCTCTTGGCGCATTGAGCCACTACCTGATGCACACATTTATTTATCCTGTTGACTTCCACTTGGGTGAAGGGAGCTCGATGACTACCTTCTTCACCAGGCTACTCTCCAAAGCCCCATTATGGACATCTTCCAATCCCTTAGCGATAAGAAAACGCATCATTTCCATTTTCCCAATCTTATATCTTTTACAAATCCGGTTAATTTCCTCATCCATCTCTGGAGGGACCAGAATGCTGCGCCGGAGTTGCTGCCCCACCATCGAAGGATCTTTGCCCTTCTCATGCGTGGCCCGCCGCACCTCGGAAGTCGAGACCACATCGAGCGGACTCGTAAGCTGTTTTTGGCTGGGCGACGGCCGTTTCACTTTCGCTTCAGCTTTGCCTAATTCATCCAGGAAATTGTCACTCATAGTAAATCCTCTCGGCCAGCTGCCGGTACGCCAAGGTCGCTGGAGAACCAGGTGCGTATTCCTGTAGAGTCATACCGCCACCTGAAGCAGACGCTTCGGCCACGGGTTGGCTGCGCGGGATAGGCTCTGCCACGGTACGGATGCCATAGGCATTCTGCAACGCCTCCAGCATCATGTTATCTTGCACTTGCCGCTGCACGAAAAAGGTAGGAACCACGGTATGAATGCGAATGTTGATGCCGCTCATCTGCGCTTTGCGAATGTTTTCGATATTCTGCGCAGCCCCGACCGTGCTGAGATAGTCTACCTTAACCGGGACAATTGCTGCTTGAGCCAGATTGTAAACAGCGTTCATAAAAGCATCATGGGAAGGCGGGCAATCAATGAGTACATACGCAAACCGATCAATAACAGGACCAACCTGCGAACGCATAATTTCCAGGATGGGTATTTGCTCGTTTGACTTATCCATCTCCATCATAGACATGGCGCTTTGTACAGCTTCGCGCATAATAAGCCGCGTCTTGATGTTAGCCAGTTGTTGATCAGACGGCAGCAACCATAAGTTGGGGCGGGGCAAACCGTCGGCGCTACGATCTGCTTTAAGTAGATTGTCGCGCACGGTGCTATTTCCAATCAGGACGTTGGCCAGATTATGACCGTTGGGATGGAGGCCAAGCGAGTGCGCACAGTTGCCTTGCGAGTCAAAATCAATAATTAAAACTTGCTCGGATGGTGCGCCAGGCTGTGGATCTTCCCGGCAAAGTTCAGCCAGCTCATAAGCAAGATTGATAGAGGTGGTGGTTTTACCCACCCCACCCTTCTGATTCACCACAGCAAAAACACGAGTTTTTTCAGCCATAAAGTTGTTCCTCCGCAGTTAATTCAGGGTAGTGGTATCATCTGATACCACTATATACCAGTTAAATACCAATTGGTATTTAATGCAACCAATTTATATCACTATTGTGGAAAACTGGCAAAAACAAATAAGTGACCTAATATCACGCCGGTTTGGGGGAAAACTTTTTCTTAGAACGGCTCTGAGAGCGCGCTACTCGAGGTAGAAATGCTAATTTTAGAAGGGGATCCGGAGTGGGGTAGGGGGGTAAAAACGGCAAAAGCAAATGGTGATTGCAACAAAGCTGATCACGAGCAACTGAAGGGGTAGGCAACAATTACCCCCCTTCCCCATCATCTTCTGTCGCCGGATCAACTAAATGTGAGATATATCCATTTTCACGAAGGACCGGACGAAAACCATCCAAGTCTATTCGCTTCAGATCGGGGGTATAACCAAAGGTGCGAAAAAGAGAAAGAATGTCCCACACCTTAGCACGCAATACCCTATGGAGGTGCTTAACATTTGAATGGGTGAACCATTCACCTCTCGCTCTGTAATCCTTCAAGTGTTCATGCAACATTCCCTCAAAAAGCCGAGCCTGCTTGACATTAAGGCAGGCTAGTAAGTGTATTGTATACGGCCGTTCTGGAATGCCAGTTATAAGCTGATTGTAACGAGAGGCGGGGTTCGAGCTATACCCAATTTTCAAGTAAACACGGAAGCCCATTACAACCCAAATAAAATATACCCAAGCCTCTGCTTCCCATTCATCGTCACCCTCTTTATAGTCAACATCGTCATACTCAGATGGTTCTGGTATTTCTGGTGATGGCCCCATTATTTCTCTTCCTCCTCATAGCTAAAGGGGTGCTGCCCATCGGCATCCATTTGCGGCCGTAAGGCAACGACGATCTCCGCCGTTCCATCAACCGACAACATCCATTCGCAGTTGACAGCTTCATACCCCAGGTTACGCACATAAACTTCATCCCCGGCAGCGGGCAATGCTGGTAACACCGCCTGGGCCAGGCGGCGGCGTGTGAACATGTTTACAAAAGTTACAGGTATTTGGTTCATATTTATCCCCATCATCATTACCTCCATATTGGGGAGCAGGCCGGACGCTAAACCTCTGTCACCAGCCGGACCATGCCGTATTCCAACAACTTGATCAGACACCAGGCGATATGGGCCTCATCGAGCGCCAGGTAAAGACCGGACTCTGGATATTCAAGGGCGTACTCTCGACTGGCAGAAACAATTTCCGCAAAGGTCAGTGGGGTCTCAGTGCGAAGCACTTCACCAACATCCGCGCCCTGCTCTCGCCAAAATTGCGTGGCCTCATCAGAGAAGAGGCGGCGGCAGCCCTTATGGTGTGTCGTGCGGATAAACCGGATATAAGACATGAGGCACCTCCAGAAATGGAATAGGATTCAGGGATTATTCCACGCCATTCGTCCCGTTAGGGACGTACCCTCATCGAAGCTGGATGTCTTTCCACTAACTGGCAGCCACAGATTGTGCTCACGAAATTGACCGGCTGTGCGAATCGTTGTATGCTACAGACACGGCGGCTATCCAACGCCCGGAGCGTCACTTCCCAACCACCACGGGAAGTCATCCAACAGCAGAGGGGATGACAGGCATTCACCGGGTTGGTCTGTAGCTCCCCGTCAAAGCGAGGGATATGTTTCCTCGCTTTTTTCTTTTGGCTTCCCCCGGCATCAGGTTGATCTTCTGGGGCGGTACTGCGGAGGCGCGCAGAGCGATACAGGCTTTGTACCGGGTGTCTCCACAGTAGTAGTACCGCTTCTCCCCCAGGCTCATCCTCCCCGAAAAGTACCGTTGGTACTGCCGGTACCGCCTAACATATCGCCGTATCACCATCAGTACTGCTCCCAGTACCGGCACTTCGACGGGCTCAGTGCCGGCTCATTTCCCTGTGAATGGCCTTAACTGCCTCATAAGCCGCGCCGCCGGTATAGCCAAACAATTCCCGCTGCACAGCCCGCAGCGACCAATTTTGGGCCAATAGCGCGCGAATTTGCTGCTCGATTTCCCCATCCTGTTGGCGCGAGGTGGTTGCCGGTACAACATCCACCTCCAGCCACGATGGGGCAGGGTAGGGCGCAACCGGCCGGGCGGCCAGGAAACTGCAAATCTCTTCATCGCTGGGGGCAAAGGCCACGCCGCGTAAGAGCCGGTCCATCACCGTTAAGAACTGGCGCGGCGGCAGCTGCTCGGCGCCACCGGCGCCCAGAATGACACGGCTGGCATCGCCGTCTTTAACACGGAAGGAAAGGGGCAGGCAGTTGCGCCGGATGCGTAAGTCCAGGCTCTTATGCGTGGGGTCTTGCAAGGCCAGCGCCAGATGGACACCGGCCTTACGGCCCTCGGCGGCAATCATGCGGGCGCCGCGCCATAGCTCCCGCCGTTCGTTGGTAGGGAGGGCATCGGCCAGGTTAGCAAACTCATCCATGACGGCCAGGATACGCGGGGCAGGAGGCGGCGCTGATGGGCCAGCGCTCGGCAATCGTCCCCAGGTGCTGACACCGGCCTGGCGCAACACAATAAAACGTTCTTGAATCACTTCGTATAGTAGTGCAAGTTGATCAATCGCCTGAACCGGGTCTTCAAGCAATATCGTTCGGGCATTGGGATGCTGCTGGAAAGGCAGAAAATCCAGCCCAGAACGGTCGTAAATAGCCACCTGCCAGCCGGATGCCAGAGCCGAGGTAATCAGCGGCCGCAAGCCAAAACGGGTCTTGCCGCTACCACTGGTGCCGGCCATCAGCAGGTGGGGATAGGCTTCCGGATCGGCTACCAACAGGCCATTGGCGCCCATGCCCAATGGCAAACCGTTACCCTGCCATTGCTGGTGCAGGATGGACCAGGGCGCATCAGCCGGTAATTGCAATTCCGGCTCAACCAGTTGGGGCGCAGGCGGTGCCGAGAGCACCGGCGCAGACTGGCGATGCGGCCGTGGCGGGGGCAGAACAATAGGGTAGGGGGGATGAGCCGCCTGGCGCAGTTCGACTGCCTGGCTGCGAGCTGTCGTCTGGTTTTGCAGTTCAGGGGCAGCTAGTTGGGGCATGGTGACACTTTCACCCTCTACGGAGATCACCGGCCCAAAAAGACGGCTGGGGTCCAGAATGGTGCGATGGCCGTTCGGTCCGTCAAGTAATACCAACGGCCGTCCAAATGGCCCGTTGGCAATAACTCGCTGCCGGGCATCCCACGCTTTCATGGCGATGATCAAGACCCAACTGCCCAGGCCGGCCAATAGAATGAGCAAAGCCACACCGATAAACCAGGGGCCATAGGTTTTGAGGGGCTGCAAGCGGCGTTCGCGCTCTAGCCGCATCGCTTCCTGTTGGGCGACGGCCGCCTGGCTGGTGGCCGTTGCCTGGATTGATTGAGAAGTACCAGTGGCCTGGATACTGTCATGGGTGGCAAGGGCCACGGCCGTGGCCGTTGTCACATTGGCATTGTGCGTCGCCGTGGCATGGGCCGCCTGAGCCGTGGCTGTGGCAATACTGGCCTGGTGGGTGGCGGTGGCATAACCGGCCTGGGTTGTGGCTGTTGCCTCCTGGCTGGCGCGGGTAGATTGGGCCGCTATGGTGGCCGTGGCAGCCGTATCGGTGGCCATGAGAGAGTGGACAATGGCGGCCGCTTCCTGGGCGGCGACGGTCTGGGTAGCAATGGCTGACTGCCGGTAACTCTCCCAGGCGGCCGTGGCTTGCAGGTCGTCCGGCGCGTTGCGTGGTACGGCCGGGGCCGGTGCCCCGGTGCAGGCAGCCAGCAAGACCATTCCCAGCAGGATGATTAGAAGGATTCCTCGATGTCCCATGGCGTATTCTCCCAAACGCTCCAATCCAGTTCCGTCTCCCAACCAGTGTCGTAGTGGGGAACCGGTAACTGAACCTGACCGGCTGGTAGCTGGGGGTGGGGGGCATGGTGAATCTGCATCCGTCTTTGTTTCAGAGGTTGTGTGCCAAACCCCTGCCCTGAGTTTATCGAAGGGGTTCCAATCATCGCCAGCCGTCCGGTCACCACGCCCCATAAGAACAATCCCACCACCAGCGCCAGGGCTAAAGCCAGTAGAGCAACCAGCAATAACATACCAGCCACAGCCAGCCCGGTCACAATTGCCTGCGTCTGCATGGCGTGAGCGGCCGCTTCGTGTGCCCGGGCTTCAGCTACACGTGGCGCGTTTAATACGGCCGCTAACGCCACCAGCAAGATCAGAAAAATGAGCGAAAAAATGAACAGTCGTTTCATGAGCTACCTTCCGCGTCGTCCAATGTGTAGTCGTTCCAACGCTGCCAGAGAGAATCCTCTTCAGGATAGCTAAAGATTTGTTCGCCGTTCGTATCCTGATGCGGCCGCAACATGGCCTCCAGTTCGGTCAGGCCGCTCACATCCAGTTTCCAGGACAGATAAGCCACCTCATAACCCAATTCGCCCAGGTAGATATGATCACCAGGGTGGGGCAGACCGGGCAGAGCGACGCGATGCAGGCGCGTCAAGGTATACAGATTAAAGAAAGTGACGGAGATAGGTTCTTGATTTGCTTTGGACATAGGGTACTCCCTTTTTAGGTCGGACGGACTTCCCAACCGTTCCCGTTTTGGTGTAAACGGCCGGCGTCCTGCAGTTCGTTCACATATACACCGGCCGTTGACTTTGCCCGGCCAATGGCCTCGCCCATTTCAGACAGGCTGGCGTCCGGGTGTTCGGCCAGATAGTCCAGTAAGTTTTCCATCGCCTCATCTTTTTTCGTCCGGCGCACGATTTGGGACAATTGCAACGAGGTCAGTGGACCGTCCGATCCTGGATGGTTGCCGTCTTCGTCCAGGTGTATGCCTTCATCATGCAGCGTTGAATGGCAGATGGTACAGAGGGTGATCAGGTTGGACGGCCGTCCCTTGCCCCCAATCGTCTCCGGCTTGATGTGATGACAGTGGAATTCGCCGTCCGACAAATCGACGCCGCAACTTTGACACTGTTTTTCGTCTCGCTGCCAGACAAGACGGCGCAGTAGCGTCCATTCCTGGGTACCTTTTCCGATATTCTTCTTCTCGAACGAGGCCAGCATAGCCAGATGGCCTGTTTGCATGGCCAACTGTTCGATTTCTACCTGCTTTTGTTCGATTTCTTCTGTTTTGGCCTGAATCAACTCGTCCAGTTCTGCCTGCTTCTGGCGAATCGTTGTCGCCAGGTCGCGCAGGCTCTGGAAAGCGGCCGCACGGCGTACAATCCCTTTCACCTGGTTCATGAGCAGTTCAAAGGACAGGAACAGGGCCACCGGTGGAATAGCGGCCAGGATACGGGGCAGGAAATCCTGCGGCGCATGGACGATGTTGAGGATGACACTCAAGATGGTGAAGATGGCGACCAACGCCCAGGGATAAAGCGTCTTATTCCGGTTCAAACTGGCCTGGAGAACGCTGAGGCTGAAAAGCCTGTCCTGAGCGAAGTCGAAGGAATGATGGCCCCGTCAATGATGGCCGGGTAGAGCCAGGCCATGCCGCTGGCAATACCATTGCCGGCGGCCAGGTCTTTGAGAGCATCAAAAGAGAGCCAGAAGGCCCCTCCAGCCAGGAAGGCCACTAGAGCACCGGTAGAAATAGAAATGAGCTTGTTGGCTTTAGACATCTGCACACTCCTTGTCATTGTGTTGCCAATAGTTAAAGCGTGGTGCGGGTTGTGCGCCGCGCACCACGCTGACCAAATAGCCCCGCCAGGCAACAAAAAAGCCGCTCCCGAAGCTTCGAGAACGGCCATTTGCTGCCAATAACAGATCCATTACACTAGAGAGAGGAGCAATGGTATCATTAGACGCAGCCGGGGTCTGTTCCCGCAGACTGCCGGTTAGACGTGCGTGTGCGACACGAAGTCGTACAAGTAGCTGTTGCGACTGCAAAAGCAGGACGCAACCTGGTGTTCTGCCACCAGTACCCCACCGGAGCGTGCGTTGTGGGCAACGGCAAGGTGCGAAGCCTCCGGGACAATGTCACCTCAATCCGAAAGGATTGGTCATGAAAACGTGAGTAGACATGATGACTGCTAGCATCATGGCGGTTGGGAGCTAGGGTCGGATGGTATGGTTAACAAAGGTGAATCGCTGATAAACGTCGTCACTGACAACAAGCCAAAGGTGCTGGCGTGGACACACGCGAGGCTTGAACCAAAAAGGTAAGTGGTCAGGTACAGCTACTGTCGTATATAGCTGTCGCAGATGTAGCACCACCGGCGGAAAGGCGGAACCTAACCCATCCTGGTACTTGTGCGAAACGTGGTAAACCCACACTTCTCCTGATGCAATCAGGAAAGCGAACTGCAAAGTGAGCCTATGGGAGTGCGGGTAAAGGAGGATGGAAAAAGCGAACGCCCTCTTGTAATGAGAGGGATAGGGATTGAGCAAGGGCAACATCATCCCACGCGCAAGCGGGCAGACTTCCATCTGGTCTCTCATCACAAGAGAACTTGCCAAATCGCCAAAGGAAGGAAAGCAGATGGCAGGAATGAAACAGATAGCGTATCGGAACAGCCTGTACACTCAACCAACCGATACCGTAACTTCATTGACTGGTGCGCCTTCCCACGCTGATGATGAGTGGCACAATATTGATTGGCGTAAGGCTCATCAGAATGTGCGACGACTGCAAGTGCGTATTGTGAAGGCAACTCAAGCAGGTAGATGGGGGAAAGTGAAAACTCTCCAACGTCTACTGACCCGCTCGTTTAGTGCGAAAGCCCTGGCCGTTAAACGAGTGACCGAAAATCAAGGCAAACGAACCCCCGGAGTAGAGGGTCAAACCTGGTCAACCCCGGCCAGCAAGGCCAAAGCAATCAAGTCGCTGCGCCAGAGTGGCTACCGGGCACAACCTCTCAGACGAGTTTATGTCCCCAAAACAAATGGCAAACAACGCCTCCTCGGTATCCCCACCATGAAAGATAGAGCCATGCAAGCGCTCTACTTGCTGGCTCTTGACCCATCGCCGAAACCATAGCCGACCCCAACTCCTATGGTTTCCGGTTAAACCGTGCCCCAGCCGACGCGATAGAGCAATGTTTTAGTTGCTTCTACTCCAAAGACCGTGCCCAATGGATATTGGAGGCTGACATTCATGCTTGCTTCGACCACATCTCTCACACATGGCTAGAACAAAATGTTCCCATCGAAAAACCCATCTTGCGCCAGTGGCTCAAGGCCGGATATTTGGAAAAACAAATCCTGCATCCAACCGAAGAAGGCACACCACAAGGCGGAATTATTTCGCCCGCTCTCATGAATATGACCCTAAACGGCTTGGAAGCTATTTTCTTGGACAAATACCCGAAGAATTTGCGTCACGGCTGGGAAGCCAAAGTCAATGTGATTAGGTTCGCTGCCGATTTTATCATCAGCGGCAGCAGCAAAGAACTACTGGAAAATGAAGTCTTGCCAATGGTGCGAGAGTTCCTGTGCGAACGTGGGCTTACGCTATCTGAGGCAAAAACGCGCATCACCCATATCAACGAAGGCTTCGATTTTCTCGGTCAACATATCCGTAAGTACAACAACGGCCGTCTCTTCATCAAACCATCCAAGAAAAGTCAAAAAGCCCTTCTCCGAAAGGTGAGAAGCATCATCAATAACAACAAGCAGGCCACAGCCGGCAATCTGATCACCCAACTCAACCCCGTTATTAAGGGATGGGCATATTACCATCGGCATGTGGTCAGCAAAAAGACCTTTGATTGGATAGACAGCCAAATCTTTCATGCCTTATGGCGTTGGGCTTTACGCCGCCATGACAAGAGGTCGAAACGAAAAATCCGCAAGAAATACTTCAAGTCCGATGGCAATCGCAACTGGGTTTTCTTCGGTGACATCACCGGCCAAGGCGGTAAACCGAGACAAATCCGTTTATTCTATGCTGCCAAAGTGCCCATCAAACGGCACACAAAAATAATCGGTAAAGCAAATCCCTATGACCCTCAATGGGAATCTTATTTCGAGAAGCGAACAGCAAAGAAAATGGAAGGTGAACTGGCGGGGAAAAGGCGATTGCTTTACCTTTGGCAGGAACAAAACGGGATTTGTGCCATCTGTCAACAGAAAATTACAAAACAAACAGGATGGAACTTACATCATATCGTATGGCGAGTACACGGGGGGCGCGATGCCCTTGAAAATTGTGTGCTCCTACACCCCAATTGTCATAGGCAGGTTCACAGCCTGGGATTGAAGGTTGAGAAACCGCGTCCTTCATAGGGCGTTAGAGAGGCTTGAGCGGTGTGCGGTGAAAGCCGCACGCACCGTTCTTAGGGGAGGGGGTGGCGGCAACGCCACCTTCTTACCCGACTGGGTGTTTGCGCACCCATCCGGCATTGCGACGTGAGTTATGCGATTGTTGTGGAGATTATAGACCCCTGTTAATCTTCCTGTCAACGAACTGCAAACGAATGTTCTAACAACCAGGGGTAGCACCCTCATCAAACGGGAATAAACCAGTCTTTTCCCCGTTATACATCATTACAAAAACGGCGAAATTCACAATCAGTACACTGACCGCGAAATTTAGTTGGGTCGGGCATTCGCTGATGTTTCACAATTTCGCCCAAAGCTGATAGAACATCATCTACGTGTCGTCTCAGTGGTTTTGTGAACACTACTTCCACAGCTTCACGAGCAGGAATCAGGTAAAGAAAACCGCGCTTGATGGGTTTGTCAATGGGGTGCGTCAATTCGAGCAAACGGGCGTAAGCCGTTAGCTGCAACTTGAAATGCTTACCGATCTTTTTTGACTGCTTATAATCAACCGGAATCAACTCCGATTCTGTCTCGATCAGCATATCGAGGATGCCAGACAGCCCCAATTCCGCAGAGAGAAGTGGGACGTTAAAGGTACACTCTCCATCTTTCAAGCCATAACATTTCAAACTTCGTCGTTTTTCTCGACCCTCTTCTACTTGATGCGCGATGATGCCTGCTTCCATTTTGTAAGTTAACGGCCGTACGGCGGGCAGCACGGTTTGGTAATACAAAATGCGTGGGCAATACACATACTGCTTCAAATCAATCACCCGAATAGTAAAAGTTTCTGTTTCCATAATTCGGTAATCGGTAATCGGTGAAGGGTAATCAGTCAACCGATTACCCTTCCTCGGTTACTTCATATGCCAGCCGATTCACCCAATCTTTGCCACAAATAGGTACGATCTGTAGCTTACCCGCCTTTTTCTCTAACAGGTTTGTCACCTTCAAGAACAGTTCCTCTTGATGGTTGCGAGAAATGTCTCCGCTGAACGCACTGAACTGAATCCTATCCAGCCCATAATCCAGACAAACATCCGCAATCTTTGTCCGAATACGGTCATCGGGGATGTCATAGATGAGCAGGCAGTGCATAAATTAGTCAACAGTGAACAGTCAACAGTGAGCAGTTTACTGTTCACTGTTGACTATCCCCTCTCACCAACTAGCCTCAAACGGGCGGTAACTCTCCCGCTCCCGGCGCACATACGTAGCCAGGTGGCGGGCTTGCATCTGGATAATGACGCGCAGCGGGTATCGCTTTTTCTCGAAGTTTTCCTGCGATTCCAGCCGTGCCAATATCTTTTCCGCCAGAAAGCGGCGCGTTTTATCCGTCAGGAACCCCTTTTCATCCTGCTCAATTTTCACCCCCTTGTTTACCAGCCCTAACATCGTGCGGTCTACCACCGGGGCACGGAATTCCTCGATCATATCCAGCACCAAACTCGGTTTGCCCGGCCGGTCTACGTGAATGAAACCGCCATAGGGGTCTAACCCGGCCAGCACAATGGCCCGCTGTACTTCGCCATAGAGAATGCCATAACCATAGTTCAGAACGCTGTTGAACGGGTCACGCGCCCCTCTGCCCTCCCGTCCGGGCCAGGCCAGCTGCTCCGGCAGCACCAGTTTGATACCCCGCCAATATTTTTGCGCCGCCCGCCCCTCAACCGAGAGAATCGTGCCACGTACATCGTCTATGTGGTAATGCTCACGGGGGGCCAGGAAATCAATGGCGCACAATTCTTCCATGTGGTCAACCACTTCGGCCGCCAACCAGTGCAGTTCTTTGTACACGGCCGGAGCCGTTTCTTTGCGATATTTGCCCACGTATTTGAGCAGGGTGGCCTGGTTCTGGATTTTGCCACCAGCGAAGGCCAGCGCCAGCTGGATAGCCCGCAGGTCGTGATAAGCCATGAGTTGCTCGCGCCGGGTGAGCACTGTGCCCGTCAATCCGGCGCTGTACAGGTCGGCATAGGGCGTGCCGGTACCGCTGAGGAAGTGGATGGGGATGCCATGTTCGGTGCAGGCGCGAATGGCGTCGGCGGAGATGGAGACGCCCTGGTTGGCGATGGTCAGACTCTCCAGGTGCAGCAGGGGGGCCTGGGCCAACACTTCTTGCTGTTTGGTCACTTTTAGGCGGCCCTGGTATTTGCCAACGTGGCTGCCGAACTCGTCGGCGATCAGGTGTTGGATGATGGGCATACGACTTACCTCCAAATGGTCAATGGTTAATTGTCAACGGAATGGTAACAAACGGCCGTGCTCAAAATGGAAACACGCCAATTTGAAATTTCCTTTTTCATGTTTCCGTACTGGAAACAGCCTCCTGGCATCCTCCAGCTAAATCACATTTTTGGAGGTGCAAAGTGTTCGGAAATAAAGATAACAAATTAGGACGTTTACTCAAGATCGGCCGTATTCTTCAGGAATCTGAAGATGGTCTGACGCAGGCAGAACTGGCACGGGAGGTAGGTACTTCACGGTCAACGCTCAACAAAGATTTGGCAATTATTCAAGAGAAAACAGGCGCATTGGTAGCGGAGGATGATGACGGCCGTTTGCGTTGGTTTGAAAGGTGATGTTATGGCTACTCAACTCCCTATTACCAATCACGCCCGTTTACGTATGGCGCAACGCAATGTGTCACTAGCCCAACTTTCCTTTATACTTGAACATGGTCAGGAGGTACATTGTGCTGGCGCTGTTCTGATTACATTGCGTCGTAAAGACATACCAGAAGAATTGCAAACACAAAATGAATTTACCCGGTTAGAAGGGGTGACGGTTGTCCTGAGCCGCGAGGAATCAGTTGTGCTGACCATTTGGCGAAACCGTCACCAGGGTTTACGTCATATTCGGGATAAACCCCGGTACAGTTGTTAAGAGCAGATTCCCGGAAATTTCCGGGAATCTCAATTGTGTTTCCATTTTCTGAATCATCATCTACTACACTATAGGGTGGAGGTAAGTTATGAGCCGAGGACTTGGACGGGCTGAACGATTGCGCGAACTGGAAAAGCGGTATTTGTACGGCGCTTATACAGATGAAGAGATGGCCGAACTGATGCATATCAAAAGTCGGGCCACCATTTACAAAGATCGGAAACTGCTGATGGATAATGGTGTCCCTTTTGAGGAAGTGGAATACGGCCGTTGGAAAATCAACCGCCAAAAATACATCTCTAACCTGCGCGTAAACCTGCACGAAGCTGCCACCCTATACCTGATGGCCCGCCGGGCAGCCCGGCAAACTCATACCCCAAATCCTCATATTGTCAGCGTTCTCAGGAGCATTGCCCTGATGTTGCGCCAGCCATTGATGGATCGGCTGCTCACGTCTACGAAGTTCATCCCTGAAGCAGCCTCACCGTCAGAGGAGACGACCGTACTGGAAAAAATCGTCACCTGTTGGGTAGAGCGACGCAAAATCAGTATTCGTTACCGGGGTCTAAAATCGCGCCAGGCAACTGTGCATCTGGTTAGCCCCTATTTGCTGGAACCATCTTTATTAGGCGAAGACTTTTACCTGGTTGGGTATAGCGAGACGATGAATGACATTATCCCCTTTAAGCTGAACCGTATTGAAAAAGCGGCCGACACCACCCAACCCATCATTCCGCCTGATCAGTTTGATGAAAACAGGTTTATTCAAAATGTGTGGAGTATTTGGGATGGTGACGGCGAGTTGGTGACGGTGAAACTGCGTTTTCGGGGGCAGACGGCCGTGCGCCGGATACAAGAAAGCATCTGGCATCCTAACCAGTCCGAACCAGAATTGCTGGAAAACGGTGACTGCCTCTGGACAACCCGCGTCGCCGAATGGCGGGAAATGCTCCCCTGGATACGCGGTTGGGGCGCGGATGTAGAGGTGTTGGAGCCACCAGAATTAAGAGGTCTAGTCATTCGTCATGTACGAGATATGCTGAAGCAATACGGACTACAAACAGAAAGAGAACAGGCTATTGATCCTTCTCCATTAGTAGAAACTGAAAAAATATATAAACCACACAAACCATCAAATTACATGATAGCCAATGATGGCCCAGAAGTCGCTGATGATGTCTCCCCAGAGTTAATGGAATTATTCGATGAGTTTATGAACGTGGGAGATGATGATGAGTGACAAGATACAGCCGTTTTCCCACCAACAAGAAGCGTTTGATGTTGTCGCTAAAGAAAGAAAATCACTGTACATGATTGCAGGTACAGCATCAGGCAAGACGTTGGCCGTGGGCCTACCATTATTTCACCTACTCAATCGAGGGGAAATTCGCCGTGTCTTGTTAATGTATCCGACGTTAGCGCTGTTGGACGATCAGCGGCGGGTCATGAATAAACTGGCTAAGGTTACAGGTGTTGCTGTGGCCGAAATAAAGGGTGGGATGACGCGCAGCGAATTGGTCAGTGCCTTAAATAGCCATGTAATTTTAGCCACGCCTGACGCCATTTATTGGTTTTTTCGCAAGAGTGTAAAGTTCAGCAGTTTGTTGATTTATGGCCTAGCCCAAGTAGACGCAGTTGTGTTAGATGAGGCCCATCTATTTAACGGCCTATCGCTTCGCAGCATGGCTTTGCTTAAAGAACGAATTTTGCTCCTCGCTCATCAGTTAAACAAAAATCAGCAGTGGCACATTTTGACAGCAACCCCACATGACGATTTGTATGCACTGACGACAAACGGCATAGAAGTATGTGGCAAGTCCAAATGCGGCTCAGTGGGGTTGGACTTGCTGGAGCCAGGAAATAGTATGGCTGACGGCCGTTCGCAAATGAGAAGCGCGGTTGGCAAAGCGCTGGAAGAAGGGGCTAAAAAAGTCCTGCTTGTCTTTAACTCAGCCGCAGAAGCCCATACTACTTTTCACCCTTATCAAGACAACAAGCCCGATTTACCCTTACAACTCAAAAAGAAATATGGAAGAGTTTGGTTAACTGCGCTGCAAAACTGGATGACAGAAATGGGAATAGCTCAAGAAGTCGTCCGGCAAATTCGTTCCTCGATCCCGGCTTACGCAGATGTACATCTTTGTGACCTGGACAGAGAAGGAAGCGTTACCCTCAAAAGCGATGATTTGATGGCCTCATTGACTACGCTTTTAGAAGCTGCCACTAAAACGTTAACCAACCATTTGCACAACAGGGATGAAAAAATACATGATAAGCTGGCAAACAAGTTGTGGGAGGCTGCCAATTTAGGCCAATACCAGGATGTGGACGACGCAAAAGCGCATTTACAACAGTGGCTTTCACAACGGGTTGAGCAGATTGAAAATTTGTGGAGTGATTCGGAACTGGTCGTACGCACACCCCAGGCGTATAGATTAGTAGACGATTTAGAAGAAGCTGGTTTCTCTGAGGAAATCAGTAAAGAAATTCATCAACGGTTCTTGCGAACAGTTAAGTTAACCGACTACCAGATTAAAAAGTGGGGCCACCTGCCCAAGCCCATGAGGTCTCGTCAGGTAACATTGTCTTGGGCAACCAAACAAATTGCCGAACCAGATGAACGCGCCTACTTCCAGGAAATGCTAGATGATCCGCGTGCTTTTGCTCGTCTACAAGTTGAATTCCCAAATGTTGGTTTGTGGGCATCCAGTGGCGTACCCATCGTGCTGTACAGTGGGAAGATGGCAAAAGATGAACGCGAGGGCTTAATCCGGCTGTTTGATGAATTGGACCAGGCTATCTTGGTATCTACATCGGCCGTAGAGGTCGGGGTAGATTTTGACGCGGATATATTGATTACGGAACAATGCCCTGGCCCGGATTTGTTACAGCGTTTTGGGCGTATTGGTCGGCGCGAAGATACACAAGGGCGAGTTATATTGCAATTGCATGACAGGCAGGCATATTTTCAGTTGCGTCAGCAATTGCAGGAAACACCAGCATTATCACGGGAAATGTTTTCAGAAATTGTCACCAAGTTATTCCCGCCCCGTCGCTACCTCTCCGGTTCTGTGTTTTTGGAAGCGACTCATTGGCTTATCAATGATCAGCTTGGTCGTATAGGCCAAACGCTAAATCAAAGCATGTTTTCGCCCGAAGTGGCGCATCTGGCAGCGGAAATAAGACGGGCTGATTTGTCATTTGCTTTTGGCTTGCGGGGGACGATGCCCCAGGTAGGCTTGCGAAATGGCGTAACGCTTTCGCCATTTTATGCGCTGCGTAAAATTTATAATGACCGATTATGGCCTAGCGATTCGCCTTTTGAATTAGTTCGAGCTGACATGGTTTACAATCAATTTGTTTATCAGCGTTCAGAATGGGGGGTAACTGCTGATCTTCAACAGACAATTCAGCAAAGCCAAGCACTCTTTTATTTAGAAAACGGCCGTTGGCAAGTTCGTCTCCATAAGGGGATTGCACAGGATTATGTTTCTGCTATGGGCGACAAGAGGCGAGCCAAAGCTGTTACGGCGCTCATGCTTGAACAGCCAGAAAAATATGAACAACTAATCACGCAAAATCCAGATCACCTTATAGCCCGTTTGGGATTCGCACTAAAGCAGTTGGAAACTGATAGGCGAACCCTGCTATTGGGATTTGGCGATGTTTATTTGAAACGCTTACATAGAGAAGGTATCACTGACCTGATGGAAGATATGTTTGGAACCCCTTTAAGATTACGTGACCAAACGTGGTTGATTATCGTTGGAGACATATTAAACACAAAGCGTCACCTGGATACACTGGGGTTTAATGATGTTGAGGAATTGGTGCA
This sequence comes from Chloroflexota bacterium, assembly GCA_035444285.1. Taxonomy (GTDB): domain Bacteria; phylum Chloroflexota; class Anaerolineae; order Promineifilales; family Promineifilaceae; genus CAADGU01. The sequence goes on along the minus strand of DAOMOK010000043.1, from coordinate 6,045 downwards.
GGTCGAATGTGACAGCAAGAATATGATTCTGGTGGAAGCAATGGTTGGGGCAACATTCCAAGTGTATGAAGAATGGGGAAAAACCCAATCAAGAACTCTCTAAACGAGTCTTGGGCTTTTTTTCTCTTACAAAAAGAGAAAAAGGCATACCTTTCCGTATTCTCTAGCGAATCTGAATTGATTAAAGCATGAGGTGCTATTTTTGGCAAATTACAAGAGCTCAATAATTTAGTTGACTACCTTCTGAACCTCGTGGTACACTTTGTGCGGCTTGCAGAAATAATGGTACAAGAAGTGTAAAAGCCATACGGGTGCACAATGAACGATTTTCAAAACCAACTCAATTTAGCCATTCACCAGGAACTCAAAACTCTTGAAGATTTGGATGCTTTTTATCATTACATCGAAACAATCACACGAGAAATGATGCACCGTGCTCAAAAAAAACGGACAGAAATAGAACAAGAAAAGGCCAAACTTATGCGGAGTGTGGCAGAATTGGATTTTCCCGAAAAACCAAAGCGGACTTATCAACGGCCTTTTCTGTTTGGGAATCGAGAATAATGTTACTTGAAAAATACTGCACGGCAATTGCCAAAACAGCACACGGTGGACAGTCTTTGTATGCACACACGTTTCAGTGCGTTGATTCTGGGCTGCGGATTGCCCGTTTTGTGCCAGATTATTCTCCTGTTGCTTTAAGCTCGCTGATTATGAGCCTGTCTATTCACGATATAGGTAAGCTCGATCCTACTTTCCAGTTGATGCTGCAAACCAAGCTAAAAGGGCAGACATACAATGGCAAACTGGTTAAACACGAAGGTCAAAGTCTGGCACATGACCATGTGCCTCTGGTAGAAAGCAGTCTGAATGAACTGGCAGCCGAGCTGAAAGCGAATTTCAACTATCAAGTGAACATTGACCAATTCTTGCAGGATGATGGGTGGGAATGGGCCTGGGCAGCGGCCGTGAATCATCACGGATTGTTTTACCTGAGTCATGAACAAGATGAAGCAGGAAACATGCAACGTCAGGCACGCCGACAATGGACCAGCTATACCCCTTTGGAAGTGCGGCGTTTAACCCTGGTGGATTTTCTCTTTCATTTTCACCCTTTGGGCGGGCTGGTTATTATGGCTGACCAGATTGCCAGCTATGCTTTTGACAAGGGAATTGCGCTGGATTCGATCTTTGCCCATGCCAAAACCCTGTCAGCCGTATTTAACAAGTTATTCGACGTTGCCGAAGAAACAGAAGCCAGTATGAACCGAGACGAACCCCGCAATTATCAGCTACGAGATATGTTGCAGCTATTAGCGGGTAATCTTGTCTGAACGTAAGGAGTGAATTATGGCAGAAGCAGCACAGGCGATTTTTTATCAAAGTGTCCGGGAGATATTACAAGAGTGGAATTTGCCGATTGACCCGTGGGCAGCGGAGATTGCGACTCAAATCGGCCGGGGAAGCACACAGTGGCAGCAAACAATGACGGACGGCCGTTCCCTTCACCTCATCCGCATCTATGCGCCCATTATTCAACGGGAAGAAGTGTTTTTAGGCAGTGTGCTGCTCAATGACTTTTTCTTTAAGGCCATACCGGCAGCGGCGGAAAGAATAGGACTGACACATTTTACGGCCGTTGCTAACGATTTAGAATCCGCTTATTTTTTAAGTTGTGACAAATTGGATACAGATGTTTTGCGACAGGGTTTCTTAGATGTATTGGTAGAGCGGTTGCCTGATTTGTATTTCGCAGATGATAACCGTTCAGAGGGGATACATGGTCGGTTTAATACAATGCTGGCATTTTACAAAGCAAATATTGAACCATTTCCCGTTTTTGTTCTTCCAAAAACCTTACTTCCTAGTTTATTAACACGTGTTGCGCAATGGCTTCGTTTGCTTGCATCTTCAGATGGCGCTTATGAACTGGCGAAATTAGAGGAGTTGCCATTAGAAGTTGCTGCTTCACGAAGAATCAATGTCATTCTCTCAATTTGGACGTTCTTCTTTTGTCAGGATGGGGCAGAGATGCAGAGCTTTCACAAATTCCTGGCAAACGGTATAGATGACGGCCGTTTTTCCCCTCATCTCATTAAACAGGCTTTTGGTATTTCTCCTGATAGCCCATTTGATAAATCAAAATTTAACAAGGCAAAATCAAAAATTGAGAATATTGATTTTGACGCATTGGCGCAAGCATTGAATGCCTACCTTGATACAGCAATTGCCGATTTGGAAAATCACGACGAACAAAGTATCAACAGATACTATCTCGCACAAAAAATGCTCTCCCAATCTTTGCCACAAATTGCTGCAAGCATCACCCACAAAATGCAGATCGGTTATATCACGTTAACGGATCCCCATATAGCCGGCAACGAGGCCGTTATCTGTCGTTTATCGGGGCAAAATACGGCGTTGATTCAGGAATGCCACATCATTGGTGGTGTCAACACCGGCAAAAAATTCAACCAGTCTCTAAAGAGAGATTCAGAACGTTTTTCGGTTCACACAGCTTTAGCGGCCTATCTTGCCAATAAACGCCTTGGGATGCAATTTGATGGGGGTTTTCCAGTGCCCAAAATGTACAACGTGGTTTTCCATTACGGCTCTCATAGCGACAAAGAACACGAGGTTTTTCAAAGACAACTGGATTACCTGGTGGAATATGCAGGAAAAGCCGAAAAGTCCGCGTCAGAGCTAGAAGCAGGGTTGCAGAATATTCGAGATAGCGTGACAAGCAACCAAGACACGACCGATCTTACCGACATTTTGGGTCCCTGGAAGGAACCGGCATTAGAAACCATATCTCAGTTAGAAACTGGCGCAAAGGCGCAGGTTCTAGCGTTAGGATCAGGCCACTACCGTCTGTTCATTTTCATTTTGCCACAATTCCGTACTGGTTCTCAGGAAGGGATAGATTTTGTTCAAAAGCGTTTTTCTCACAGTCGCTTGGCCGCCTTCACTCTTTTGGCACTGTTACGTGGTTTATGTGGATCTGATGGACCTTATTATTATCAATCCTTACCACGGTTGGCAACGGGTGCGGATGCTGGCGTCTTTTATGTACAAAATAGACCGGAAAACGCGGAGGAAACGCTGCGAAAATATGGGGCTGTCGTTAGCTTCGCCCGCCAGGTCAGTCGCTACCGGCGCGGTCATTCTTTATTGGCGGATTGGATTCTGTTGGCAGAACGAATGCTAGAAGATCCATTAGGCGTTCTCTCTGATGTCTTACGCGCATCCCCGGTTCGGGCAGGCGATGACTTTAATGATTCTAATATCAAGTACAAACGATTATCCAGTGATTGGGAGGCTGCCAGAGGATTGGGCGTTGTTGATTCAACAGAATATCTCGCCCTTTACGAACAGCTTCATGAATTAGCAAAGGAGATGAATTGATGGCAAAAAATATACCGATTGAAGAAATGGATTCGTTTTGCGACCATTTGTTTCGGGCGTTGGATAGGGCAGATTTACTGCCCCTACGCTTGAGCGAACCGGCGCACTCATTTGAAAAGTACGGCCGTACCCTTGCCAGCCTCTTAGAACGATACGATCAAGTTGAGGCCGCTTTCGACGAATGGGAAACCCGCACGTTGCGCCAGATGAAAAACGCCTTTCGACGAGATGAAGTGTATCCCCATTTTCAGCTGTTGCGTAACTGGCTGGTAGAAAACCGTATCATGTTTGAGGATGAGGGGCGCAAGGATAATTTGAACCATTTCAAACGTAGTTTGTACGGTCGTCTCTATACTTGGCTTTATCCGCGCCGTAAGCTGGCTATGGCCTATGCGGACATTTATCGTGGAGATGCTGCTCAATTTGAACTTGAAATTCTGGAAAAGCAGTTTAGAAGTACAACCCAGAACACAATGGAGGCACTACCCGGTGTTAATGACCAGGCAGTTTATGATGCCCAAGCCTATGTTTTGATGAAAAAAGCTTATTACAAGCGCAACAAAGATGCTCAAGCAGCATCAGAAAATGAGAACGATGAACAAGGAGAAATCGATCATGTCTAATTTGGAAAAGTTTATTGAACAACTGGCTCCCCTTACCAACCTCGTTCCCCGTGAAGTAGGCGGCAAAAAAATTGCCCAACCTGCCTGGACAAAGCAAGCAGTTACGATTGTTGGCGTTAAAACCGTTACAAATCGCTTTTTGCCTGTGTCCCACGAAGGTTATTCCAACGAAACCTATGTAGACAAAGTTGACTTGTTGGGCAAAACTCGCGCCGAATTCATCAGCCGCAAAATGAAAGGGATTGAGCGGCGAATGCACATGGCGCTTTACCGTGAATTAGCCGAGGGAGTGAATGGCTTTGATTCTTGGCGGGCATTCTGGGAACAACATTATGGTAGTGTGGGGATTATTCCTGATGGTCTTAACCTGGCCGATTGGAACAGTTCCTTGTTTGGTGGATTAGACGCCAAAGGTCAAATGGCGACTTTTTCCCGTATTCGTTACTTTGATGCGTTTTCCGTCGAGGCTACGGCCGATTGCGTTGGCAGCATGGACAATGAAGAAATGGGTATCGGGAATCAAGTATACGAGGATTTGACTGTCAAACCTGATGATACGCTTCGGACAAAACGGGGTTCAGATACTTACCATCTTTATGAATATGTAAAGACTGGCACACACTTTCCTTTCATTACCCTTATCGAATCTCCCACACTGCTAGACGTGGCCGGCATGCTGCACACCATTCGACGCGCTGATGCACATGGATATGGTAAATACAGTGCTAATCATGGCAAGTTCAATACTGAATTTTTGCTCGTGGCAACTGGCTACCCTCGTTTCAGTGTCTTGGACATGCTGTCACGCGCTGATACAGGAGATACTTTCTTGCCTGATGCGCCCCAACTTGATGGGTTACAAGATGTCGTGATCCTGAAAGGGCAAGAAATTGAAAATTTGGCTGATAAATTGCATGAGACCTTTTCTTCATACGTTGAAAAACTTGGGTAGGAGGCGGTTATGACGCTATACGCCCGAAAAATTGTATTGCGGAACTGCGGTCGTTTTACTGTAATTCAGTCAGATTTTGGTGCTGATTACCGGACGCATACGCATGTTACCAGTGAGGCTTTGTATGCCAGCCTGACCAGGGGGGTAACGTGGCAACCAAAACCCATTGTTGTAAAAAATGATGCCGATGATTTTGTACGTGATTACAACCCATCAGCTTTACCAATCTGGTTTACGCCTGGCATCTTTCTTGACAAAGATGGCAAGTCTCAGCTTGCTCAAGATACGTTTGATACTGCGTATTTTAACGTTTTACATGAGGCTTATCCTACCACAAGCAAAAGCTATGGCTATGCTAAGACGGGCATTCTAGAGGAACAAAGCCGTCCTCACCATACGCCAACTTACGGCACCTGGCAGGGGATAAAACCAGATAACCGTTTGTTTACGTGCGCTTTCTCGCCAGACATTCGGTTGCTTGAGGCTTTCACCATTGGACAGACATTCCTATTGGGGAAAAAGCGCACTATGATGCAAATCATTCACGTTGAGGAAATTGTGGAAGGCAAAGCTGGAGTAGGTAGCTGTACAACACCGTTCCTACAAGTATCAACAACAGGTATTGCTCTATTTCAGAGTTTTGAAGTAATGGCTGGAACAATCAAATATCTAATTATGCGAGGGATAACTCAGCCAAGAACAAAACACGTACAATTTGGTGAGCATTTAGCAATACCTGTTTTTGCAATACCAGCATATATGGAGTACATAGAATAACACATGAATCTGGGTGTAACGGTCGGACCCCATCATCCTCCCTTACCACGCGATCCGTTCCAGCCGCTCATTTACACTCTATGCCCGAAACACGGCCGTAACAGACTAGCAAACATCATAGCCATTATTCCGAAAGAGGATTCTATATGACCAATCTGCAACTCATTCATTTACGATTCGATTGTCGCGCCACCACCGCCATCAAACTGGGCGGCCATACCGCCGGCAACAGCCTGCGCAACGCCCTGGCGAACGTCATGCGCCGCACCACCTGCCCCGAAATGGGCC
>DAOMOK010000042.1:0-35654 GCA_035444285.1 Chloroflexota bacterium | reverse complement strand
GTTTCTGTAATCATGACTTCATTTTACATGCATCAGTCATGTGTTTACCACTACCGCCCGACTTTCGTCCCCACCCAGCCATATCCTACCGCCACCCCCTCCAAAAAGGCCACATAACAATGAGCGCCTTCAGTAAAACGTGCCTGGATCACGTCTTCATTAACCGCATGAAGTTGTGCCAGGAATATTTTGTCTTCGATAATCCGGGCTACAAAGCCAGGCAGTGGCTGTAATTCAGGCAGTGTATCTCCCCGCCACCAATGATAGCGGCAACCTAATACAATCTGTTTACTATTTTTCGTCAGCTCGTTCATCTTATTGCCTCCAAATCGCTATTTTGTTTAACTGCCCACATTAAACTAGGCGCTTGGGTTCGATTGGTCTCCTTATTGGGTTACAATAAGGGAGACACGCGACGGATAAGGGATACAAAAATGATAAACAGTTACTCCTTCGGCGAATGGCTGAAACAGCGGCGCAAGCAGTTGAAATTGACACAGCGGGAAGTGGCAACGGCCGTTTACTGTTCCACCCCCATGATCAAGAAAATAGAAGCCGACGAACGCCAGCCCTCTGTCGAACTGGCTCAATCTCTGGCCGTTGTCCTCAAAGTTCCCAGCGACCAACAGGACATTTTTGTTGAATGTGCGCGGGGGGAACGGCCGTTAGATCATTTAGTAGAGGAGCGGGGAGGCAGAGGAGCAGAGGAGCAGGGGAGAGGGGGAGCAGGGGGGAGATGTGCACCTTCACTGCCTACACCAGCAACTTCATTTATCGGCCGTCAGGCAGAATTGGCAGATATAACCGCTAAATTGTGTCAACCAAATTGCCGTTTGTTGACATTATTAGCCCCCGGCGGCATGGGCAAGACGCGGCTGGCAATTGAGGCGGCGCGGCAGGTGCAGGTCGATTTTGCTGATGGCGTAGTTTTTGTGGATTTAACGGCCGTTACCGACCCCACTCTCATCCCCGACAGCATTGCCCACGCCCTTAACCTCTCCTTGCCCGGCCCTGCCGACAAGCACTTGCCGCGTGTGCTGCGCCAGCGACAGATGCTTATCCTGCTCGACAACTGCGAACAGCTTGGGGATGGCCTGGCGTGGCTCTCGATTTTGCTAGCAGATGCGCCCAACATTACACTACTGGCAACATCACGCGAGCGGCTGCAACTGGCAGAAGAGTGGGTTTTTTCCGTAGCTGGTTTGGATGCAGCGTTGGAACTGTTTGGACAAACGGCCGTTCGTGTCAAACCCAATTTTGATGTGAGTGGGGAAAAAACGGCAGTCCACAACATCTGCCAACTCGTTGAAAATCTGCCCTTAGCTGTGGAACTCGCCGCCAGTTGGACACCCTTCCTCACCTGCGCCCAAATCGCAGCGCACATTCAAACCGGCCTGGACATTTTGGTAACAACGGTACGCAACATTCCCGCCCGCCATCGCAGTATGCAAGCGGTGTTTGATGCTTCGTGGCACCTGCTTACCGAAACAGAACGAAATGTATTGATGCGATTGTCTGTGTTTCGGGGTGGCTGGCGCGTGGAGGAGGCAACGGCCGTTGCCAGAGCCAACCTCTTCTTGCTGCGAGGATTGGCTGAAAAATCATTGGTGCGCGTGGGGGAAAACGGCCGTTTTCATATACACGAACTCACTCGCCAATATGCCGCGGCGCAATTACAAGCGGCCGATGCCGAAAAAGAAACATGCCAACAGCACGCTAACATCTTTTTTGCCCTGGCCCAACGCTTCGAGCAGACCCAACCCACGCCAGAGGGAGCTGCTCTTTTTCAGCAAGTTCAGCAAGAATTTCACAATATTGAAGCCGCCTTGCAGTGGTTCCTAGACAGCGAACAAAGCAACCAGGCATTGCAACTTGCTGGCAATCTAGGGTTCTTTTGGTTTGGGGGCGGACATCGTCTGGAAGGCGTGCGATGGCTAGAAACGATTTTGGCAGGCTCAGACCAGGCGGACAGTATAGCTCGCTGTGCAGCCCTGCTCAACGTGGCCAGCTTACTACCTCTTGTTGGGCGTGAGCAAGATGCCGCCAACTACATGGCTCAGGTCAAGCCCATGGCTTACCGCTTAGAAGACCCTTTCCTCTTAACCCGCGTGCTATTTACTGTGAGCCTCTATCTGGGTGACCGCGAGGAAGCCAAACGAACCCTCGAAGAAGCGCTCCCTTTATTTGATTTGATTCAAGACGAAAGAAAGGGAGCTATTGTGCCGTTTTACGGCTTTTATGGCGATTTATTGCGAGAAACGGGGTACTACGCAGACGCCAAAGCCTATTATCAAAAAGCGGAGGAGGTTCGTCTTCGCTATGGGTTTAGTATGGCTGACAACCATACGGGAAACTTTGGACGGCTGGCCTTACAAGAAGGCAATCTGCCCGAAGCTTACGCCCTCGTATCAGAACAGGTAGAGAACATGAGGCAGCTTCGCCATCATAAATGGCTAGCTGATTGGCTGGTACGGTTGGGGGAAATTGAAACGTATTTGGGTGAATGGTCAGCCGCCCAGACCCATTTGCAGGAATGTTTTCAGCTAATGGAGGCGATGGCAGATTTGCGGGGGCAAACCGATGTATTAGCAGGGTTGGGCTATTTAGCTTTGCAGCGGGGGGAGGTGGCAACGGCCGTTGCCCACATGCAAAAATGTCTCCACTGGTACGCCGAAATCACACCACCCACAACTGACACCAAAGTTCGGGACCTCACCCCTGAACTGATCGACGCTATTTTAAGGGCCGGTCTGGCGGCGGCAGCGAATCAACAGCCCGCCCAAGCCGCCACCCTGTTTGCCGCCGTTACCCGCTTTGCGACAGACATGCACCATTTCCCTCCGCCGCCACTGGCACAGGCGATGGAGGAAGCGGTAACGGCCGTTCGTGCTGCTCTCTCGTCGGTTGAATGTGAAACGGCCGTCATCCAAGCCCAACAATTAACTTTAAACCAACTCCTCGCCGTATGGTAGTCGTGAGAGATAGAAGCGAACCAGACCAGCGCGGTGGGCGAGAATCTCGGTGAGGGGTTTGCCTGTTTTTTGTTCCCATTCGGTGGCGTGGGTGGGGTCAACGGCCGTTCGCAACATACTCGCCAGTGACATCAAGGCGTAACGCAGCGGCATCACACAACGGTACGCCTCCCAAATAATGGCTTCATCACCTGCCCAACCAGCCGCTCGCGAACCAGCCAAATAGCCGTCAAAGGCCACCTGCTCCAACTGTTCCGCGTCCGCCAAAGGCACATAATCCAGCAGCAGCGATGCGCCGATAAAAGCAGCCAACTCCTCACCCAAAGCACCCGCACCCACAAAAGCCCAATCCAACATGGCTAAATCATCACCCTGCCAACTGAGGTTGCCACGATGAGCATCCAAATGGCACAGCGTTTGTGGCAGTTGTGCCAGCCTTTCCAGATAGCTTTGCCGCTTTGCCCACAGTTGGCGCAAAGCGACCAACTCTTCGGGAGCAAAGTAGGCAGTTAGCAGGGGATGCTGATAGCCATTCATGCCCTCAACCAGGCCAAAGATGCCTGTAAGTGGGCCATGCACCCAACTCGCCAACCAGTTTTCGCTCAGCCAACTGTGCAGGGGTAGCTTTTGATGGGCAGCTTGCCACTGTCCCAAGCGGTAGGCGGCAGCATAGTAATCATCCCATGTCCAATCTTTATCAGCAGGCAGGTATTCTTGCCACAGCCAACACTCAGTATCGCTGACACAAGTAATGCCAAAGCATTGCGGTACACGCAGTCCAGGAGGTAAGTCGTCGAATAAATCGGATTGGGCGGCTAAGGCTTCGCGCTGCCAGTAGCCGAAGTTGTTTTGCTCTTCAGCCATGTCGCGGGTGATAGTTGTGCCATCAGGCATCGTTAAGCCTTCGGGGGAGCGCAGAATTTTGACAACGACGCGCCAGTCACGAGTTAGGTTGGCGGCATTCACCGCTTGCCCATCCAGCTTATAAACCCCACCTGCAAACGGCGAACTATCCAGCCCACCCATCAAGATTGTTTGCCACTCTGTCACTGTAACGCAGTCAGCCAAGGCTCGGCTAACGATTCCTTCTAACTGCTTGACATCCATCCGAGCAATGGCTTGTTTTCCATCGAATGCTTCAACTTGGGGTATCATGATTAGAATTCCCCCTCATACAATTTGGTACGTACAATGGATTGGTACATCCTGGCTTCTTCCCAGCCGCAGCCACTGTAATAGAAAAATTCCTGGCTGGCATAGGGGCTGAGGCCCATGCCGCCGGTACAAAATGTATTGAAAAGTTTCTCGAAAACGGCCGTTGCTATCCGCATCCTCCATCCCTGTTTCACCGACTTTTGTTTGTCCATTATTTCGTTCATGAGGTTGCCTCCGAATCACTGTTTTGTTTAACTGTCCTCATTAAACCAACAAACAGGGTTCGACTGGTCTTCCTGTTGGGATACAGTAAGGGATACAAATGGATACTTCCTTTTTGTTTGGAGGTATGATTTGAATGTATGGCAGGGGTGGCTCCCCTAAAATGCTTAAAATACTATAAGGTAGATGGGCAAAGCGAACGCTTCAAACCGTACCTTTCTGTTCAAATGCCCCCGCTAGCCCATTCTGGAATGTGAACCGGAGAAATCCGGTGTTGATTTAGATTTTCTGGAGCATATCAGCCCCATCGGTTGGGAGAATGTGGTTTTGTATGGGGAATATATCTCAATCGGAATTTGATTAAGGGATAGATCATCGCGCTCCTATTGCACAATTACGGACGAAAATTGGAAGTACCCTCAGTAGCCGTCAATAATCTAACTGTATCCCCTCGTTAACCACCTTCGACCGCGCCACATAGCGGCCGGGCGTCTGCATGTTCGTCCAGCCGCCGGCGTCCCGCAGTACAAAGGGGTTGCTCCCCTTCGCCGCCCGCGTAGCCCAGGTGTGGCGTAAGTCGTGGGGGCTTAGCTCCCAAATGCCCAGAATGTCCCGCCCCAGGATTTTCACCCGCGCCCCAATGGCCCGCACTGACATTACCTGGTTGGTCAATTTGCCATTTTTTCGGCTGCCGCGCAGCAAGACCCCACTCTGGCGCATATAACGCTGGTAATCGGCCAATGCAGTGAGAATGTCGGCCGTCAATTCCATGCGGTCTGTCGTATCCGTCTTTTGGCGGTAAACGGTGACATATCCTGGTTCGGCCAGGTCAGCCACTGTCAGCGCGGCCACCTCACTGGCGCGCAATCCCAAATCCAGCAGTAGACATAGCAGCAACCTATCGCGGATGCCTTGTGGGGTGGGGGGGTGTTGGGTTTTCAGTTGGCGGGCTTGTACGGCCGTCAAGACAATCGCGTCCTCCTTTTTGTGTCCAACCCGTGTCTGTTCCCGCACTTCATCCACCCGTTTGCCTTCGGTACGGCCGTAACCACGCACTTCCCGAATCAAGGCTTGTTCGGTGGGAGAGAGGATGCCCGCCCTGGCGGCCAGCCGGGCATAAACCTTGATGGCTGACAGTCGGTTGTTCACACTCGCCAGACTGTATCCCTCCCGGAGCAACCATTTGACAAAACCTTCTACCAAGCCCCAGGTAACGCCCTGCCAGGCGGCCGGGACAAATTGGCAATAATGGGAGCCATATATAATAGGAAGAGAGACGTGCTGTGATTGAGCATATTCGCGGAAACCACCCAACTCCTCGCTACGATAATGGGTCAATGCCCAGGAATTTGCGGCGACCAGGAGGTCGTCGGCCGCACCTACTTCGTTCAGGTATTGCACCCATAACAGCAAAGCGGCCGTTTGCGTCCGAATCGTCTTTTGGGCACGACGTTGACGGTAGTCGGCAAAGAGGTAATCAGCAGCGGCGAGGTTAGCCGCTTCACCGGCGCGAGTGATGGCCGAGCCATCTCTTGCTGATACAGGAAGCGGAGAGATTGCTTGCGCGGGATTATCCATTGCCAGCCTCCAGTTTCTGTTGCTGTTCCTGGTAGCATTGCAGCGCTTCGCGCACTTTGGCCTCCATATCTTGCCGGGATACTTTACCTTTGTGCTGCAAGACCTCCTTCTCATTGAAACGCAAGAAATCATCCAGCTTGTTGACCCATTGCTGCATGTACATCGGCCGTTTTTCCACCGCCTGCAACTCTGCATAAGCTAAAAACTGTTCCACCAGCAAATTGAGCCGTTTGAGTTCAATTTCCTGGAGATAATTCTTGGCAATGTGGGCATCTTTGGCCGTGACCACCTTGCCAGACCAATTGGTTAGTCCCATGTCTGGCGCCTGGCTATCAATGCGTTCGGTAATCAACTCAGCGGCCGTACGGCCGTGAATGGCATAATGGAACTTATTTTGTACCGTAGCAAAGAACTCCTGAGCCTGGGCCGTCTTGGTGTCATAGTCAATGCTGGTGGCAAAGATATCCAGCACTTTGCGGTAGAACTGTTTCTCGGAGCTTCGAATATGCCGTACCCGTTCCACCAGTTCATCAAAATAGTTGCGCTCGCTCCCTTCCAGACGGGCATCGTCCATCACAAACCCTTTCACCAGATAGTCGCGGAGAGTGTTGGTCGCCCAAATACGGAACTGGGTGCCCCGGTGAGATTTCACCCGGTAGCCGACGGAGATGATCACGTCCAGGTTGTAAAAGGCAACGGGCTTGTCGGAACTTGCAATATGCAAAAAATGCATAGTGCTTTCAGCATCCAATTCGCCTTCTTTGTAGACGTTATTGATATGCCTGGAAATAACCGACTGGTCTCGCTGAAATAACTCCGCCATCTCCTTTTGCGTGAGCCAGACCGTTTCACCTTGCATGACGACTTGTATGTGCGTCTGGCCATCTTCGGTCTGGTAAAGAATCAATTGGGAATTCTGGTCAGTGTCCATAGGTTGTTCTCCATTTGCGCTCTGCGACTAGCACAGATTTTCTAACAGAAACAGATGAGACGCAAATTATCATAACTACCAATAAGTCTAAATTATCGGTAGCTATTGCTAGACATAAAATCAGAAATTTGATCACCAAAACCCCCCAATTTGGCTTAACTGCCACGGCCAAAATCGCGCTGCTGTGCCGCCAGCCAAAGCTCCATATCGCGTTCCAGTTGGGCTAAGGCCACCAAGCGAAAGTCAACAGCGGAAGAACAATCAGACCGATAAGCCCGCATCCAACGCCGCCAGGTCTACCAACAAACCCTGACGCGCCATCAGTTCCGCGGCCGCCGCTTCGGTAAAACCGGCCCTGGCGAAGATGGCGTAATGGAACGTCCAGGCGTCGCCATCCGGCAGCACTTGCCGCAGTTTGGCGCCTTTCTGCTCCAGCAGTTCGCGGACAATCTGGCGGCTGACCGGATCTTCGCCCCACTTACACTCACCGAGCAACATCTCCCGATTTTGGCGATTCACGGCCACTACGTCCACCTGCACCTGTCGGCTCCAATGGCTACCCACCGACTCTGGAGCAAAAGGCAGGTGGCCGGCGCGTGCCTGTTTTGCCACCCACTCCTGGGACAGCTTTTCAAAAGAGAGCGCCACAAATGCCCGCAGTTCGCTTTTGATGTGTGCCGTTGTCTCCTCGGCGGACAGCAACGAGGTGAGATGGGGAAACAGGAAACGAAAGTAAAAGCGGAAGAACGGATCGGCCAGGTGATACCGGCCTTGTTTGGAGGTGCGCTGCTGCGCAGTGGTCAGCGTGACCGGCAGGCGGCGCTCGACCAGGTTGAGTTCCTGGAGTTTGCCCAGGTGAAAGGTGAGGCCCGATGACCCCATCAGACAATCGTCGCTGATCGCCTTCAACGTATGATGCCCTTTGCTGATGGCGCGCAAGATGGCCTGGTAAGTGGACAAGTCGCGGAGTTCGTCATGGAGCAGCAGTTCTGGTTCGGCCAGAAAGATGGCGCCCGGTTCGAGGATGACCTGACGGATGTTCTCCACCAGGGTTAAGTCGCTGTCCAGCCAACGCAGGTAAGCGGGGACGCCGCCGACGATGGCATACAGCGATACCCGCTCCTCAGCCGACCAGGTCGGAAAGAATTCGCGCAGACTGGCGAAGGGCAGCGGCTGCAAATGCCACTGGCCGGTAAATCGGCCGAACAGCGGCGATTGATGCTGCATAATCGCCTCCATCGTGGTGACCTGAGACCCGCATAGGACTAGTCTCAGTTGAGACCCCTGCAGGTGATGGTCCCAGGCGTGTTGCAAGGCGGAGAGCAGCGCCGGATCGGCGGCTGAGGCATAGGAGAGTTCGTCGAGGATGAGAATCTCCTTATCACGCTTCTCTGCCAGGCGTGGCGCGAGCCAACGCCACAGAGCGGGCCAGCTATCGAAGGGAGTGGCCTGCTCTTCGGGCATGTCGAGCATAGCGGCCATGAAGCTGCGCCGCTGTAGCGCCGGTGGCTCTTTGTCAGCCGCCCAATAGGTATAAGGCAGGCCGCTTTGCTTGGCCCACTGTTTCAGGAGTTGGGTCTTCCCCACCCGGCGACGGCCGTATAACAACACCATCTGTCCTGGTCCCGGCTGTTTGCGGGTGAGCAAGCGGTTGAGGAAAGCAAGTTCTTCGTGGCGGCCGACAAACATCAAGCTGTTCTCCGAAATAGGTAATAGTTATAACAATGATAGTTAAGACAATGATAATCTGTTTGTACTCTGGGAGCAAATTGTAATGGGAGTCATTTTCGGCGCCGGGGGTCTTTTCCTGGTAGATGGGGCTGCCACCGACAACCTGGAGGGCGTCAAGGGGAGTAGGAATAGCGAGACCGCTATATATAAGAGAGACGGAAGACACTGTTGAAATGTGTGCCAGAGAAGATGTGATGGTGAAGCTAATGCTCAGAATGAGGCATGATATAATTACAGCCAGATCGAATCGGATCAAAGCACAAGGGGATGAACCATGATGGCAGACACCAGCACCTTGCAACTGCAAACTGCCGTATCGCAAGACGTGCCGCAGTTACCCACCTGGCGGGAAATGAATTGGGATACATCGCCCGAAATGGATGCGGTTCTCTTCAAGCTGTGGCGCGAGACCCCTGCCTGGCGTAAACTGGAACTGATGGAAGGGTTAAATCGGGCTGCCCGACAGTTGGCTTTGATGGGCATTCGCCAACGGTTTCCCGATGCATTGCCTGAAGAGCAGCAGCGACGGTTGGCATCGATCAGGTTAGGTACAGAATTGGCAGAGCGCGTGTACGGCCGTATGTCTGGTAAGGAAGATGGCTGTTGATAGATTCTGAAGCGCTTCAGGTCACCTTGCAAGTGACCAACCTGCTGGAAAACCTGGGCGTTCCTTATGTGATTGGCGGTTCTATGGCCAGCATGATTCATGGCATGTTGCGTACGACCATGGATGTAGATATTGTGGCAGATATTCAGCCGGAGCAGATTGCGGCTAGGGTATCTATGGCGCATCGTTGTCATTTCCAGTGCCGGTCTCTAATTCCGCATGGTCTCCACCTTCAAGAAAAGAAGCGCTGCTTACCACAGATTCACCAGTTATTTCCTCAAACTGCCTTCTGAGTTTACCGGCTCCCTCACCTCCCTTAACAGCCGCTTCAAGGTTTCTCGGAAAATTTTGGGCATTTGTTTTTCTGATTTCCGTTATTGTCATGTCTTCACCCAGGATGGTAAAAGCCAATTCTCGGGGTGTCATTTGATCACGTAATTCGCCCTTATCCATGCCTTTCAACTCTTTGTGTTCCCGCACAGAAATCTCAAACACTCCTTCATGGACTGTATTAGTCAAAATCCCATATTCACGCCCCTGAACACCCCGCTTTTCCCATTCATCTGTGAGTTCATTACGTGTGGCTACAGATGCCAGGCGTGCGTGAATCCATTCCTCTGAACGACCCAACCGACGATACCTTTCTCGTTCACGCTCAATAGGATCGCGTTGAAGTTCGTCTATGCGCCTGCTGGCTGTTTCAGCCATCCATAGTTTGAGACGCTCAATCGCTTCATTATCCGATTGGATGTCTTGTATGATCCGCAAGATGCCGGTTTGATTGGCGCAATCAAACTGGTAAGTACGGTTATTACTTGGTTGCTTAAAGGGGAACTTTACGATGAAATCGTAAAGTTCTTCTCGCCCGAGTCTGTCTGCTTGTCGCTGCACCCGGCGTTTAATATCGGTCCAATATCGAGACGGATTTTGAGTGCGCGTCAGTTTTTCAATAACATCAACAATAACGTAATACCAACTCTCTTCATCCTCGACAAACACCTTTCTTACAGAATCAAACTCTCGGGTTGGTTCAATTTCGTTCGTCATGGTTTACATCCTCTTGGCATTTGGTCGACTCCCAATTGTCCAAAAAATTGTAGCACAGATGTTCAGTTCGTATCAACTTGCACTAGGGCGTGTTTGCAAAGTACCCACGCAGCACTAAAATATCTGACATGGGACGCGGTGATTTACCAGAAGAACAATGGCAAAGGTTGCAGCCTTTGCTGCCACCACACAAACCACAAACAGGACGACCCAATAGCGACCATCGCAAAATCATCAATGGCATCCTGTGGATTCTGCGCACAGGAGCACCCTGGCGCGATTTACCCACCGAATATGGAAACTGGCGCACGGTATCCAGCCGGTTTTATCGGTGGCGCAAGGCGGGTATCTGGGACCAGGTGCTGGCCGCATTACAGGCGGCCGGTGACAAAGATGGGGGTCTTGATTGGGAAGTCCATTTCGTGGATGGGGACGATAGTTCGGGCACATCAACATGCGGCTGGGGCAAAAAAACGACGCCAGCAGCCGAAGCGTTAGGCCGCAGTCGTGGCGGATTCAGCACCAAAGTGCATCTGCGTGCTGAAGGCGGCGGCAAACCAATCTGTCTGGTATTAACGCCGGGCCAGGATGCGGAATCGAAACAGGTGCCCGCTTTGCTAGAGAACGGGGCGGTCAAACGACCCGGTCGTGGTCGGCCGCGCAAAAGGCCGAGGCGATTAGTCGGTGACAAAGGATATTGTGGCCAACCGGTACGCACCTTTTTGAGAAAACGTGGGATTCGAGTGACGATACCTAAGCGCAAAAACATGAATCGGCAAGGGCCATTCAACAAAGAGATATATCGGCGTCGAAATCTGGTAGAACGTCTCATCAATCGTTTTAAGCAATATCGGCGCATTGCCGAAAAGCTGGCAGCAAATTATCGGGCAATGTGGGTGCTTGCAGCCATTATCATGTGGTTATGAGTTTGCAGACACGCCCTAGCCCAGGCCACGCCGGTCATTTGGAACAGCGACCAGGGCAGCCATTTTACCAGCCCCCAGTATACCTGTCGCCTGCTCGATGCCAATGTGCGCATCAGTCCTGCCCTGAGCAAAGCCGAAGGGATGGACGGCCGTGGCCGGGCGATGGACAACATCTTCACCGAACGGTTGTGGCGCAGTGTGAAATACGAGGAGGTGTATCTGCACG
Organism: Chloroflexota bacterium; assembly: GCA_035444285.1. Taxonomy (GTDB): domain Bacteria; phylum Chloroflexota; class Anaerolineae; order Promineifilales; family Promineifilaceae; genus CAADGU01. The sequence goes on along the minus strand of DAOMOK010000042.1, from coordinate 24,259 downwards.
ATTACGAAACGCCCCGCCAGGCCCGACAAGGGTTGGCGGCTTACCTGACCTTCTATAATCAGAAGCGGCTGCATCAGTCGCTCGCCTACCGTCCCCCGGCTGCGGTCTACCTGGCGGCCACACCGCCGGCCGACCTCAATGCCACTTTATTAGATTGTTAAAGATTTCAAAAGGAGTGAACCTACCTTAACGTTGCTCCAAAAGCTGTCTTGACAATCTAGGCCACCTTAGTTGCTTTCGCAATAATTTTGAATGGTGCCTGGCAAAACCAAAAGTTGTCGCCCGCTGTCAGTATGATAAAATCTTAATTTGAATTAACTTACTTCTAATTAAGTTAATTCAAAGTAATAAATATCACGCGACAGGATTCCTTATGACGGAAAAACTGATCTTCACTGGCCGCACCTTTGAACTCAATTACCTGGACGGTCAGTATACCGAACCGTTGGGGACGCTCTGCGTTGTGTACGGCCGTCGCCGTATCGGCAAGACCCGGCTCATCACCCACTGGCTGGCCAGCCGCGATGTGCCCGGCTTTTACTGGCTGGCCACCGACTCCTCGCCGGGCGCTCTCCTTCATTCCCTCTCCTGCGCCCTTTACGCCCAAATTCACGGCCAGGCCCCGGCCGATTCTGGGTTCACTTATTACGATTGGGATGAGCTATTTCGGGAGATAGCCCGCCTGGTGAGTAACGGCGGCCAGAAGCAGGTCATCATCCTGGACGAATTCACCTATGCCATTGATGCTTACCCCGATTTACCTTTCAAGCTCCAGGCAGCCTGGGATCATCAATTGAAAGACAAACCCATCATGTTAATCCTGTCCGGTTCGCACGTGGGCATGATGGAAGAGGGCGTCCTGGCACCACGTTCTCCTCTCTACGGCCGGGCCACCGGCCTGCTCAAAATGACCCCCCTCCCCTTCAAGGATGTGCGGGCGCTCTTTCCTGACTATGATGTGGCCTCTTGCATCGCCCTCTATTCCGTTTTGGGCGGCGTACCCTATTACCTGGAACGGATAGACCCGGCGCTGTCGGTGGTGGATAACATTATCGAGAAGGTCATGGGTTGGTCAGCTTTAGTCCAGGACGAGCCGCGTATCCTGCTCCACGACCACTTTACCCAACCCGGCAATTATCTCTCCATTATTGGCCAGGTCGCGCAGTCGGTCCATTCCCAGAAGGAAATGGCGCAGAACCTCGCTTTGGAACCGGGTACCGTGGGCCGCTATCTCCATACGCTGGTGAACCTGGGCCTCATTCGCCGCGAGGTGCCGGCCACCGAACGGCAGCCGGAGCACAGCCGCAAGAGCCGCTACGAGGTGGCCGACCCCTACCTGCGTTTCTACTACCGCTTCCTGGACCCACACCTGGCGCACCTGGCCCGTGGCGCCTACAAAGCCGTCTGGCAGACGATTGAACGCCACTGGCGCGCCTTCGTCGGGACGCATACGTATGAAGAGTTGTGCCGGGAATGGGTCTATGCCGCGGCCGAAACCGGCCGCCTGTCTTTCCTGCCGCAGCGCGTGGGCAGCCACTGGAGCGCCAGCGAGCAGATGGACGTGGTGGCCGTCAACTGGGATGAAGCCGTCGTTCTCTATGGTGAATGCAAGTGGAAGCGTGATAGCTCGCTCAACGAAGGCGAGGTCAGAAAGTTGTTTCAGCAGGCCGAGAAAATTCAGTTGACGACGCGCAGTGGCAATCCGCTGGCCAGGCAGTATGTTTTCTTCTCGCGGGCCGGCTTCACCGAACCGGCGCAGGCGCTGGCCAGGAAAGAAGGCGCGATACTGGTAGACCTGGCTGATTTGGACGAAGTCCTGGGCGGGGCCATTCGCTGATAACCAGCGGTGGAAGTCAGCGCGGAACACGGTACACCCCGCCTTGGATTGCTTATAAACATTTCTGCGGCGGACATCTCATTGTCTTTTCCACCTGCCTCTGTGAGCCTCGGCGACTCTGGAAACTCTGTTTGTGCCTCATGCGTTTCGCTTTTGTCGTTAAATCAGAACGAATGTGCTGCTGTTGTTGGACACGGCTTTCTCTGAAAGGAACCTCACGAATGGCTGAATTAACCCGACAAGACATCATCAAGCTTGTTGCCTCCAGCCGCCACCGCCTCTGCCTGGGAGGCGTCGATCTCTCCGGTTTAGACCTGTCTCATTTGGGACTATCCCGCATCAATTTTTCGTACGCCATCTGGAAAAGAGCAATTTGACCCATGCCTGTCTGCGCCAGGCGGCCTTGTTTGGGGTAATGCTTACCAGGGCAAACCGGGCAGGGACCTTTTTGCAGTCCGTTGACCTCATTGGGGCCAATTCTGACCAACGCCAACCTCAGTCAAGCGGATCTAGTCCATGCCACGTTCTATGGGGTGAGACCTTCAGGTGCCAACCTATCAGATATTTGGCGTGATAGGGCTATTTTTGCTGGTGTACAGGCCAATTTCTGTTGGCTTTGATAGGAAGCAGTATGATCTCATCATAGAAGCCGACTGATTGCAAAACCATGATGGAAACAACGTTTACCCTTCCCTTTCTTGAGCGTGGTGAAGAACTGCGAGCATTGGCCGATTTCTATACGCGTGGCTGGCATCGCGGTGCCGGTTTCTTGCTCCTCTACGGCCGTAAAGGCGCCGGCAAAACGCGCTTGTTGCAGCAGTTCTTGCAGGAGCAAGCCATCGCCGATGCCTTCTACTGGCAAGCGCCACCGGGTGATGCGGCAGCGCAGCTGCGAGAATTTTCGCAGGCACTGCGGCGCACCCATCCAGACCGGAATGATCCTCCCTCACCCGACTTCTCCTTTTTCGACTGGCAAACAGCCCTGCACTATCTGGCCCAAATCGTTGAACACGGCAGTGGGACAAAGTTGTTCATTCTGGAAGGGTTTACGGAGCTATGCCACCAATCTATGGGGCTTAGCAGTTATTTCCAACATGCCTGGGATCACCGTTTGCAAAACATCCCGAATTTGCGGCTGATAATCACCGGTTCTCACATCAGCACGATGATACGAGAGGTCTTGGCTTATTCTGCGCCACTCTATTTTCGGGCTAACGCCAGCCTGCATCTGAGACCGTTGCGTTATACCGCTTTGCTGGATTTGTTGCCCGATCGCACAACGGAGGAGCGGCTGGCTATTCAGGCGATGACCGGCGGCATACCAGCCTACCTGACCTATTTCGCCCAAACACCTGACATGCTTACGGCGCTAGAGAATCTATGCTTCGCCCCGGAAAGCCCCTTCTTGTCAGATATGGAGACGTTGTTTGACGAGCGGCTAGAGGAGCCCGCCCTGTGCCGGGCCATTTTAACGGCCGTAGCCAATGGCTTTAACGCCCCCGCCAGTTTGAGCAGACAGCTGGGGGCGCCCTATGACGAACTGCAAAAAGAGTTGTATTTTTTGCGGTTACTCCAGTTGATCGCTGACGAAAGGTCAGTTCACGATCCCAGTGCCAGCGTGCGGGTGCGTCACGCAATTGCCGAACCTTCCCTCTATTTTTATTACCAACACCTGCAGCCGATTCTGGGAAAACAAAGCCCAAAAGAAACGACCGCCGTCGCTTATGCCCGTGTGCATGAGGCATTGGGTAGAGAACCATTTATCGCCTTGTGCCGGGAATGGATATGGGCAGCGGTCACGACCAAACAGCTTGACCTTCTGCCGCAGCGGGTGGGCGCTTTTTGGAACGACCAGATACCAGCGCCCGAATTCACAATCGCCGTCGCCGATTCCTGGCAGAAGAAATGGCTGGTTGGTGAACTGTTTTGGGAAAATGACCGTTTAACAACGGCCGTGGTGGCCGCAATTGTCTACGATAGCCAACAACTCCCCCAGATTCGAAAAGAGGGTTGGACGGTAGAGCAAATCATCTTCGGCCGTCGGCCGTTTGGGGAGGAAATTAAGACATGGGCGGCCGTTACCGGTGTTCGTCTGATAACGCTGGCCGAAATCGAACCCTTACTCTTGGCGGCGCGAGCCCAACGTCGTTGGGAAAGAGACAATCCGAGCCCAATCGAGATTGAGTTTTGACTCCGAAAGAAGGAGAACTAGATGAAAGAGATGGAAGCGAATGGGGTGCAGCTGACAGATGAGGCCGTCGAAATCTGGGACCGTTATCCATTCTAAATGGCTGAGCAGCCGCTTCTAGAACGGCGGCGACAGCCTGAAGCCCGATAGGTCGGCCGCCGAGGGTGGCTATGGCCTAGCCCAGCTGACGCCAGGCGACCAGGCCACGGCGTGGCGCATCGTGGCCGGCATTCAGGCCGAAACGGGCGAAAAACCCCGCTTGATTGAACTACCCGTCAGGGGGCCGGAAACTCGCTGGCGGGCTTTGAGTCGCCTCATCATTGGCCCCCGCGGCGGCAGGGCGAGTTTACCGACGAGTGGGCGCCGGTGGCTGGTGGGGGAACGGCCGTACAGCCCGATCTTCATGGATAACGCCGAGCGGCTGTACCCCGAAGCCCTGCTGGGCTGCTGTACGAACCTACAGACCGTGACCGGCACCTTTATTCTGGCCGTCCAATCGGCTGTTAAACGGCGGAAGCGACCCCGATTGCGAGCGCGGCGGGCCGATGTCTGTCGGAATATGAAGATGACGAGACGGCGTTGGAGCGAGCCGGAGAATGCGCTTACTATGATGCTTCGACCAGCGCAGCACAAGTTATGTTCCGCTGCTAGATGACCAGGGATTATGTCTGGTGTGCGCCGCGATGTTGGAACGGGACACTTCAACAATCTCAATGCAGGCTCTGCTGATCCGGCAACGGGATTGGGAATATTCAGCTACCGCCTTCCGGATGTCTGATGATGCACGTGAAGAGTTGCGGCGCAAGGTTGTGGCCGAATATGGTGAGGGTTTGGAGTTAATCGATCCAGCATAACCGCTCGGTTATCTGGCGCGTAACCGCGCCGATAGGGTGAATTTCACTCCATCAGGAGGCAACCTCATGCCCCAATTTAAGACCGGCGATGTGTGGACGGCCTACGTGGCTGCAGACCTCTTCTTGATTACTACCAATGCGACCATTACCGTTCAGGGTGCGTTGGTGATGGGTCGGGGTATCGCTAGGCAGGCCAAAGAGCGGTTTCCAGGACTGGACATTGCCCTGGGTGGATATATATAGGCACTCTGTGGCAACCAGGGCATTTACGGGCTGCTCGACAGCCCACGCTGGCCGGTAGCGAAGTTGGGCGTGTTTCAAGTCAAGTAACATTACAGCCAGCCGGCCAGCCCTTCGGCAAGCTCAGCGCATGCTCTGGAACTTATCCGACGTAGCACGGTCGCCCTATATGCCTGGTGCGCCGATCATCCCGATGCGCAAGTCGCCTTAAACTTTCCTGGAATAGGTAACGGCCGTCTCCGTCGTGAGGATGTCTTGCCCATCATCGCCCAACTGCCAGACCAGATTATCTTCTAGGAATACCTGTCGGCAGGCAAGGAGAACATCCCATGACCAATCCTGACTGGAATTTGCAGGTAAAAATCAGGCGCGGCCGAGCAACGTCTTCGTTGCCCGACACCGGCGCCCACGATCGCGCTATCGAGATTGCCCGGCAATTGCTGGTGATCGGCCATTGGCCCAATTATCTGAACACGTTCATCGTTATCCACGATGCTTCCTTACGACCGGCATCGCACCTTGCAGCTATCTGGACCAGGCATGGTTCACGCAGGCTTTACTGTCGTCGTAGACCCAGCCGTTTACGAACAAGAACCAGGCCAGGATGACGAGGTCATTCCTATGAGCGATTCATTTCGGCAGCTACATGACCTGTCAACTATCCCCACCCTAGGACGGGAGCGCACGATGGAAAACTGGAAAACCACTTGACCGCCCACCTTGTGAAAGGATCAATACGAGGTGGTATTGAATAGCGATTTTATACATAGTAATTATAATGTTTTATATGTATAATAATCCTATGCACACCTTCATTGGCCGTACTTCAGAGATACAGACCCTCAATACCTATCAACAGCGTAACGAGTCCGCGTTGCTCATCGTGTATGGACGGCGGCGTGTAGGCAAAACAAGGCTGCTCACCCATTGGCTGCAAACAACACCCATCGCCCATGCCTTCTATTGGGTGGCGCAACCCGATTCAGCCACGGCGCAACTGCGCCAATTCTCGCAAGCTCTTTATCGGTTTGAACATCCAGAAGGAACCGTGCTGACCGATTTTAGTTACCAATCCTGGGAACAGGCGTTTGAGCAGGTTGCCCGATTGGCTGAAGGGGAACGCTTCACACTCATTATTGATGAATTCACCTATCTCCTGGCGCGAACGCCGGAGTTAGCCGGGCTGCTGCAGAACACGTGGGATCACCATCTTAAACAAAAAAATATCATGCTCATCTTAAGCGGCTCGCATCTGGGCATGATGCAAAAACAGTTTCTAGATTATCAGGCGCCTTTATATGGACGTGCCAGCGCGCAACTGCACGTGCAACCGCTGCCCTTTGGTACAAGTAGGCTGTATTTCCCAGATTATGATGTGGCTGAAAGAGTTGCCATCTATGCCATGTTTGGCGGCATTCCGGCTTATTGGGAACGGCTGGATCAAACGGTCACGTTGTCTGAAAACATACGCCAACAGCTGCTGACCGCCAATAATCTTATGCAAGCTGAACCCCGTTTGCTGCTGCAAGATTTTGTGCGCGAACCCGATAATTACATCGCCCTTTTCAACGCGATTGCCAATGGCTACAGGACGCAAAAAGAGATAAAAACGTTTACGGGTTTAGCGCAAGGCCATGTCTCCAGCTAGCTCAGCGTATTAGAAGCGGCCGGTTTTATCGAGCGGCGAATTCCGATAACGGCTCACATACAATCGCGTCAAAGCCGTTATCATATATCTGACCCCTATCTCCGTTTTTATTATCGTTTTCTGGCATCACGCCAAACACAATTGGCTCTGGGAATCCAAGAGCCAGCCCTGGCTGAAATCAAACGACATCTGCTTGATTTTATTGGTACACATACGTGGGAAGAACTCTGCCGCGAATGGGTGCTGCGGGCTGGGGCTGTCGGTAAGCTGCCTTTTTTGGTGGATCAGGTGGGCAGCTATTGGGACAAAACGGCACAAGTAGATGTCGTCGGCATCAATAAAATGGAAAAAACGCTCGTTTTGGGCGAGTGTAAATGGTCGCCTCAGCAAATGGATGGCGCTGTTCTGGATACTTTACGCCGCAAAACAGAGGCAGTTGTCCCGACGCAAGGTAATTGGCAAGTTGCTTACGTGGGCATGGCGCGTGGCGGCTGGGTAAAGGACGCCCAGACAACGGCAAGCAAACTGGTGACTGATGGAGAAGGAAACGGCCGTAATTGGCGTGTTTCTCGAATGATGTTGGTTGATCTAGCAGAGATTGACCAGGATTTATTAAAGTGGAGCGGTTAGCAAATGATGTCTCCGCCTTCTAGCGAAAAAACACAAGAACCTGAGGGTGGGCTAGAAAATCCAGAAAATTCTCCCGCAAAAAAATCCTAAAATTTCTTAGAGCGGCTCTCAGACGCGCATTTTGCGGTCAGACCAATGGCATCTAGCTTGATTTTCTGGATTTGACGCTTGTTGGATGTTTCAGGTGGAACCAACATTCGCTAACGCTTCTCATTTGGTGACAATCCCAATCTATCCGAATTAGGAACGGCCGTTCCCCACAAACGGCCGTTTACCCCAACCAATTATCAAACAACGAGAGCCGATCATGGAAAAATTGAAAAAACTACTTGAAGCCCTGCCTCCTAAAAAGATAGATGGCAGGCAATACCTTTCTTATCAGGCGGTTACTGACACAGTAGCCGCTTTTTTATTTCCTAACTCCCTTGCAGACCAGATGGAGGCTATTGCTTACCAACATGTCTTGGAAGTAGCCGATACCCTTTGCCATGAATTAGGTTACCGGGAAGTGGTGAAGCTCACACCGCCCGATGTCGATTTCTCCGACATGGGCTTGTATTGGTCTATCGAGCCAGAATCTCCCTCTCAACTTGATACACAACCGGAACCCGTTGTTATTCATGCTGGTCCCGGCCGGGTGGAAATGCTCAAAGAGGGTCAGCTTTTGGATGCACGTCTGAGCCAACTTGGTCTTGATGAAGTCACCCGACAGCATTTCAAAATTCCGGTGACAGCTTCCGACGGCGTGATTGATCTGATGCATCGAGCCGTAGCTTCGGCTTGGCCCAACGATTACCGCGGTATTTGGCATGATATATTGGGTATGTGTATTGCCGGCGGCAAGGACAGCGGCCCCAACGAACGCCTTTTCACGGTCATCATTCGGGGCCTGGGGCAGCGGCGTTATTGGCGGTTCAAAGCGCAGTTGCAGCCAGATAACAGCGGCTCCCCTTTCCTTTATATATCCCTGGCTGATGAAGCAACTGTGGCTGATGAGCAGATGTTTCCATTAGGCCATGTGGTCATGACGCCGGGCGCGGCGGCACTGGGCGTGGATTTTGCCCCCTTTTTAGCCAGACATGAGCAAGGGGATTGGGGCGACGAAATGGATGCTTTCGATAAACGGCAAAACGATCTGGCCGTGAAAGAAGGATACCGCATCCTCTCAGCCTATAACGTGCCCATAGGGAACGGTGAAACGGAACGTATTTGGATTATTACGGAGGCTGATAGATCGGCGACAACGATTCTCCAGCCCCGAGAATATTGAAACCGTTTAGAGCCATCATCTTTCTTTTCTTCTTTGTCCGGCCGTGACTGCCTCCTCCCGGTTACGGCCGGACACCCTTCCTTTTATATATCCCCTTTATAAGGAGCATCCCTATGCCAACAGCAGCTCTCAAAATTCTTAAAGCCCATCCGGCTCAGATGAGAACGATCTATGATCTGGAATCTCTGGCCACATTAACACTGCAAGTGTACGAACGCGGACTGGACCAATGGCAGCCCATCACAGCCACACCAAACGGAGGCGGATTTTATATCGTCAGTGGCCATCGCCGTCACATGGCGCGGCTGCTGGCCTTTGCCATGCGAGATTGGGCCAATGAACATCCAGATACGGAAATCACGATTGAAGTAGTACGAACCATGATCAATACCCTGGTGGAATCGCTTGGGTCATTGGAAAAGTTGGTTGCCTCTCTGCTTACCAAATATGGCGACGAAGAAATCTCGTTTGTTACCTTTGAGGGCAGTCAGAAGGCGCAAATTCTCGCCCTTCAGGCCGCCAATTACGGCAGCGACCAGCCCGATATGATGGGCGTGGCTCACAGCTTCCGCCAGGCGGTGGCAGCTGGAGCCACTCCAGAAGAAATTGCCCGCAATGTCGGCCAGCATCTGAACTATGTCCTCAATCATCTGGCGCTGGCCGACATTCCCCTGGAACTGGCGCAGCGCATCGCTGCCGGCGAACTGCCCATGAGTGTAGCCACGGCCGTGGCCGATTTACCCGAACCGAAACGCACCGGCCTGTCTATCTTCATATTGGCCAACGAACCGGGTAAGCTGACAGCTAAAACGATCAAGGAGTGCGCCACCACCTTGAAGAAATGGCCTGGTCTGCAAATGCCGCTCCTGGTCAAACATCAGTCCCAGCGCAATGTCGCCCGCGCTCTGGTGCGCTTGTGGAGCCAGGTCGAGGATGCATATCCTGAAGACGCCTATGCGGCCGCAGCTATGTTTATCTATCGCGGTGTGCATGAAGAGCCGTGGGGCTCTCAGGAAAAGCTGACCTTATGGTTCCAGGCGCTGGGTGGCGATACGTACTTTACCGACGGCCACTTCGGCAAGCTCAGTGCAGGCAGCATCAACTGGACGGCCGTTGTCGAATACCTCATCACCGAAGTTGCCTGCGAAACCTGCCCCGTTGCCCAACTGCCCAAACAGCAGCTGCGCTCAGATTTATCACAAGGACAAGGTGGGCCGTTGGGCATGCCCTGCCGGGTTGGTCAGGATGCGAACCGCTGCATTCATGGCCTGACGCCCAATGACAGCTTCGATGTCCGTGTGCCCTGGGAATGGGGACAGCATCCAGGCATCGTCAATGACGGTGGAGATTACCGGGCCATGCGCTATGAAGATTTGTTTATTGCCTGGCAGGCACAGGCCGACAAAGAACAGGCAGAAGATGAAACGCCAGTGGCAACGGACAATGATGAGCCAGAGGCCACGGCCGTCGCTAAACAAGATACCTCTTCGGTCAATCGTCAGCAGCAAAACGAAGTCACTAATCCTACCAGACCAGCAAAGGACTCGCCTATCGCCAAACAGCGGGCACAGATTGCAGATTTTATGAAGCGGCACGAGCAGTTGGCCGCCAACCATTCGTTTGCCACTCCCTGCGGTCGCTGCCGGCATCTGTTGGACAGCAGCCCGACCAAAGATGAGTCGGTGCCTCACTGCGCCTGGGCAGGCCGTTTGCGCAGCGTTACGTTCAAGGTGTTAGAGCCAGATGGTAAGGATTCAGGAGCAAGCGTCAGCTTGCCCATTCCCGTTTGCCGCCAGTTTGCACCTAACCAACCCTGGCCCGAACTGATTCCAGCTCATCCGGAGCCACCGGGCATCCCGCGCGACTGGCTGAAGGTGCAAATTCTGCATCTGGTCAAAGAGGCCAACCGTCACGGTAGTGACCGCAACGCCTTCGAGTTCCTTACCGGCCGACCGATGGGAGCTAATGAAAATTACGGTGACTGGTTTAGCCAACAGTTGGATGCCCAGGGCGGCGACCTGAGTGATGCCCAATTGTTCACCCTGTTTGTCTGGGCGCATGCCGAATGGCAGCGGGCCAAGAGCGACTCGTTTAGTTTGCCGATCAACGGGCATGGGATGCAGTTTGCCACTTACCAGGAACGGCCGTGGCGGCTGGAGCCGTGGCGGGTAGATGGAAATGAATAGAACGGCTTGAAAAATTTAACATATATTCCCCTTGGAGTCATGTTATACTGGAGTGCAAATGAAAGTAGATAAGCAGGCAGTAGCTCAACTCGCCGATGCTGATATATGGGATATTCAGGCACACTTAGACCGGGCACTCGATACAAATTCTGGCAGTGGTGATCATTGGATCTTGATGGCCTGTTTGAACAAGCATGGCTTTCGCACGCACGGTACAGATGAAGCAATGAAATTGGCAGAGGAGATAATCGTGTTATGGTATCAGATGCAAAAATAATGGCAGGTGGTGTCGTGAAGATACATAACTGGTATGGTGTGGTGCTTGAGACCCACTATGATGACCAGGGCTGTCTTACGGTTATTCGTGTACAGACGGCGCGTAACATCTTCCGAGGATATGGCCCGGAATATCTGGATGTGCGCTTGTTGCCTGAGGCTATCCAACCAGCCACTCTCGCTGATTTACAGCAGGAAATTGAAAGCCATCATCGCCTGCTCAATGGCGCCATCAATCGCATGATTGAGTCGGTACAAGTCCCTACTGCTCTCTCCGTTGCTTCTGATTGATACCCACACTCTTTGTGACAACCGCATACCACAAATGAAGCCGCTGATTACAACAGCGGCTTTTATTATGAGAGGTGTTTTATGAACTCGACCCTGTCATTTTCCGATCCGTTGGCGGAGCAAGAAGTGACCATTATCATCACCCTGGCTGCGAGCGACTGTACCCGTGAGGAACGCGCCGCACTGATCAGCGTGGGCGTGGCAGAACAGTCACCCGTTATCAAGATGGGGTTATTTGCCGATTTACCTGCCCTTATCAATGAAGCCTGGAACGCTTTTGGCGTCCAGGCTCAGATGAGCGAAGCCGCCCAAGCCGTTGAAACAGTCGCTGAAGAACAGCTGGTGGCAACCGTCAACATCATTGACGATGAGCCAGAGCCAACGCCGCAGCCTCATCTATCTACACCTAAACCGCAAGCGAAAAACCTATCACTCTTTTAGGAGGTACGCCATGACGACCCCAGAAACAACCATGACACGCCGTGTTTTCCGGTATGGAGATAAGCAGTTTCCAGACCCCGGCGCAGAATACACGCCTGAACATGTCCTCACGCATCTTAGAGGGTTTTTTCCCGAGTTGGGCCATGCCAAAACTGAGGAAAAAACATTGGCTGATGGCACGTTGGAGATCACCTTCAGCAAGCAGGTCACTCGAAAAGGGGCAGCGCTCCCGAAGGGTGTGCCGCTCCCGAAGGGTGTGCCGCTCCCAAAGGGTGCGCCGCTCCCAAAGGGTGCGCCGCTCCCAAAGGGTGCGCCATGAGCCAGCCAGCTGCCATTGATACATTGTTGGTAGCGCTCACGGCCGTTCCTGAATTCGACAATCCACTAACCCCTATTTACGCAGCCTTGAGCACGGAACGGCCGTTGACCTTGAAAGCCCTCCGGCAGCACACGGAACTGCTGCATGATCATGCCGATCAAGAGCGAGACCAAACCTTTGCCGTCAATCAGGTGATCCTATCATGCAAACGAATCTCTCCTACCCCCTTGCCAATCCTGCCCCTGGGATTTTAGATATAACGGCCACTTTGGCAGTTGCCCCCTCGGTCCCTCGCAATCTCATCTGTACCAATCCTTCGACTCCCGACCCCTGGTCGTCACTCAGGACAGGCTTGCCACCGCTTTCTTTCCTCTTGCTGGCTGATCGGCTGGCGGCGTTGTATGCGATGGTTTTCGCCGACCACCCGGAATGGTTAGATGAGGAAGTCGGGCATTGGCAGCGTGAGGAAGATATAGCGACGGCCGTCGAGCGTTTTCTCAAGCGTATGAGCGCTCTGTTCCCCGTTCACGACGAGATCTGGGATGTGGATTTAGAAGGCATCGAATGGCGGTTATGGGAAATCCCTCTGATCCCCATGGGCTTCGATGAATGGTATGACGGGTGGGATGACTTGAAAGAGCCATCCCCTTATCTGCTGCATATGCGCTACTCACGGCGCGACGATGACGCCTCTTCTGGACGTGACGAGTTTGCCGACTTGTATCCCGACCATCAGACGCCCCGGTATCTGGAACCACACCGTTTAGTGGAAACATTGCGGCAAATTTGTGCTGAGCGCAGTCGAAGTATGGCTTTGCTGGAGCCGCTTGATGCCCTGCCTGATCTCATCCTGATGCTCGACCATAATACGGGCAATGCCTGGCTTGACGTGGGGGAGCTTTCTTTATCCGAAGGAGGCGGTTATCCGCAGTGGAACCCAGGCGATGTAGCCTGGCTGACTGCGGAATGGCAGAAAGCGCAGCCGGTATTAGACCGTATCCATCGGTTGCTGGACTGGCAGAACGGCGCGCCGGAGGAAATTGCTTTCAAGCTAACGGCCGTGCGCGACGTTTTGCTGGACGCCTATAACCGGGTGCAACAGGCTGAAGAAAGTGCGACTGAGGTGACGTCATGAATGAACAAACGCCCCCCACCCCACCGCCAGTGACACAGCCGCCGCAGCCGCCACGATTACGGCTTGATTTTTACAACACGGCCGTTTTGATGAGTCGTTGGGAAGATGACGGCCGTCTAGTCACCCACCCCGTCTCTGTTCATGATGTGGTCAGCGCCTGTACCCATGTGGAATTGAGCAGCGGCCTGCTGCCGGCTAATACCTTGTTCTGGAAACAACGGGCCAATCAAGCGATGTTGGGTGTCTACGTACCGGCGCGGCGGTGGCATGTGCAATGCGATTTTGCGAATCGCTTAGAAGAGCAAAGCTATCATATCCCTATGCCACCCTTTGTTTTCGTGGGCAGTGGGTCGTCTTATCATCTGTTTGCTGTTAAGAAACGACCTGCCCTGAGTACTTCGACTGGCTCAGCACGGGCTTTGTCGAAGGGGCCGTCCAGCGAACATGGCGCCCTTTATCACGCTCCTTGCCCCAACGTATACGCCACCGGCGGCATCTGCCAGGGGAATACCCCCTTTCCCATTTGCTCGCCACAGACGATCCAGCAGGCATTGGAACTGTTCATGGAAGGTAGCTTGTTCAATGCTGACCTGAGCCGGGGCAAGTGCCACTCCCATCCGGAGGATGTGCGCCAGTTATGGGTTGAGTTGGACGGCCGTCAACGTTTCCCCCTATCAGAATTAGTACCGGCGCGGATTAAATTGCAGGTCTTACTCTAAAACAAAGCCCTCCAATGGTATAATCGCGGAAGAATACAATCTGGCAAAGCTTTTGATGGAGTTCGATCATGATTGAAGAAAGCCCTATCTGGCAACCAAGAACCACCGAACCGACAGGCGAGCGACGCTTGCCCTCCTGGCGGGAAATGAATCAGGACACATCCCCGGAAGCAGAAGCTGTGTTGTTTAAGCTGTGGCGTGAAGCGCCCGCCTGGCGCAAATTGGAAATGATGGAAGGATTGAACCGTGCAGCGCGTCAACTGGCCTTGATGGGGTTACGCCGGCGTTTCCCTTACGCCTCTCCCGAGGAACTAAGGCGACGTCTGGCATCCATTGCGCTCGGTGAAGAATTAGCCAAACATGTTTATGGGACTATTCCTGACTAAAGGAGACGCTGCATGATTGATTCTGAAGCGCTCCGGGTCACATTACTGGTGACCAACCTGTTGGATGAGTTAGGCGTTCCCTACGTGATCGGTGGCTCCCTGGCCAGCATTATCCATGGGATGTTACGTACCACCATGGATGTAGATATTGTAGCGGACATTCAGCCAGAACAAGTTGCCCCCTTTTTAGCCGGGCTACAAGATACATTTTATGCGGATGAGCAGATGATACAGCAGGCCATACAGCGTCGCAGCAGTTTCAATCTCATTCATCTGAGTACGATATTCAAAGTAGATATCTTTATTCCCAAAGGACGTCCATTTGATCAACAGCAGCTCAGTCGGCGCATAGCGGAACAAGTTGACCCAGACGGTAACGAACAAATTTGGGTATTGACTGCAGAAGATGTCGTCCTGGCTAAGTTAGAATGGTTTCGCCTGGGTGGTGAGGTTTCGGAGAGGCAGTGGCGTGATATTCTGGGTGTTTTGAAAACCCAGCAGTCAGATCTGGACACTGAGTATCTGAGGCAATGGGCACAGTCACTCGGTGTGGCGGATCTCATGGAACGCGCCTTTGAAGAAGCAGCCGGCGATTGAGAACATTTTCTAATCATTTGCCGCCAGGAAAAGCCGCCGTCAAGTAAATTGACGGCGGCTTTTTTATTTTGGAGCCGCTCATGTTCGATAACCTGGTCACCTATCATGTTCATCAATCTGATACTTTACCGGCCAATGAAGCGCTGGCTTACCAGTACGTTTTGGCCGGGAACGGCGTTTTTGTGCGTGCCGAGACGTGTTTCTTTACGGTGCTGCTACCGGTGACGGCCTGCACCGTGCGCGGCCTGGAGCCGCTGTTCCACAGCTTCCAATTGCATGTCCCCCGGATGCCGGCACGACTCCTGGCCACCATCTTGAGCGATGCCCGTCGCGCCCGACGACCATCTGGCGGCCGGCCCGATAACGGGCTTAACGAGGTTCTTTATCAATTCCACCATCACGGTCAAACGGTGCATGTGAAGAAACCACCCCAGCAGGCAACGGCCGTTTCTGTATTAGCGCCAGGCAGTAATGATGCCACCATCCTTTGCGATTTGCATTCCCATGGCAATATGCCCGCCTTTTTCAGCCAGACGGATGACGCTGATGAGCAGGCAGCGAAACTATATGCCGTTGTGGGCAATTTAGACACGGCGCCAGAGATACGGCTGCGTGTTGGGGTGTATGGGTATTGGATGGCTTTGCCGGTAACGGCCGTTTTCACTGGAAACGGCCCCTTCAACGATTTACACGAGGAGAAAAATCATGACAAATAACAACGGTAATGGACATGGTGTCACAGCCAACAACGATTTCACCGGCTTCACCTATGAGTTGGCAGAGCCGATTACCCTCACAGGATTTTCCGTCACCTACGACCGAAAGTTCAACACCGGCAACTTTGAATCGTTGAATCCGGCCATCACCATCTGGGTTAAAACCACTGTACCAGAGGGAGAAGCCTTCGATCACCATCAGGCCAAAGAGCGGGTGCGGCGCATGGCGCGAGAAAACGTGCGGGCACAACTGCTGCGGCTGCAAGGCAACCCGGAAGTGGTTTTCCTGGGATTGCAACCGCCTCATGCCGGCGACGCCGACCCAATCTTCGTCCGCACGGTCAGCGTCAGCCTGGTGCAAAAAGTGAACCTGGGCGACTATAATAGCATCACTCCCGGCTATACCGATTGGGCCGACGTGCGCCACGTGGCCCACAGTCCCGGCGAGCTGCACATGGCGCTGGCGCGCCTGTGGCAGAGTTTGTGGGCCAACGTGGAGGATGAAATTTCCCGCGCCCGGGGGCATGGGGGTTCCGGTGGCTTCTTTGGGTTGCCACTCATTCCGGTCGAGGATTTAACAACCGCAGCGCCCGCGGCTGATGCGGGGCGTGGCCTGGCGCCGGCCGTTCCCCAGGCAAACGGCCGCTTCCGCCAGTCCAACCCAGGTGAGCGGCATCGGGCTGGCCATGCTTCTACCGGTAACGGGAGCCAGGCCTGATGGAAACTCTGACCATCGAACCAACCTACCGGGTCGTCCTGGGGGACATCAACCACTTCCGTATCCTGCTGGTGGGCTGTGGGGGTACCGGCTCGGCGCTGGCCCTGGCCCTGGCCGGGCTGGCGTATCATGCGCGGCAAAAGGGCACGGCCGTGGAACTGACGCTGGTAGACCCGGACATCATCGAAGAGGGCAACGTGGGGCGGCAGCAGTTTGGCGTGGCCAGCGCCCTGGCCGGTGATGTGCCCAAAGCGTGTGACCTGGCGCTGCGGCTCAACGCGGCTTATGGTCTGGCTATTACGGCCTGGCCTGTGCCGTATGAGGCAGATATGGCACGAGCGTGGTTTCATCAGCAGCATTATCAGGTGGGTAACGGCCGCCAGACCGCCCATCTGCTCATCGGCTGTGTGGACAATTACCGGGCGCGGCGAGAACTGGCCCAAACGGTGGAAAACTTTCACGGCCGTGTCTGGGCCTTGGATAGCGGCAATGATAGGTGGAGCGGCCAGGTACTCATTGGTAATCTGACGGATATGAGCCAGCTGCGGCTGGATAGGTTGGGACTTTGCACCGGTCTACCCTCCCCCTACATCCAGGAGCCGGATTTGTTGGCGCCAGACCCTGAAGAAGAAAACCAGTCTTGCGCGGAAATGGCGCTAGCCGAGACGCAAAGCCTCATGGTCAACCGGATGGCGGCCGCTATCGCGGCTCAGTATATAACCGGCTTTGTGCTGCACCGGCAGGTGGTCCAAATGGGTACGTACTTTAGCCTGAAGCCCACTGTCATGACACCCCGACTTGTAACAGCGGCAAACTTGTCACTGCGTAGCTGAGTGCTCACACTCATTCTACTACGCGATTGGGTGTGAGCACTCAGGCTACAAGGCTGTTAATTTGCTATTCTGAGCGGTCGCTTGCAGAAGGTACGAAGCAGGCATAACGATGTACGATGTTAATTTGAAGGTTCCAATGATTCTGCGATCTGTAAAAGCGTTGCCGTATCAAGCCCCGGTCCAATTAAGTGAAGACTAACGCCATTTTCCTCCCACACGACCGAGGTTCCATTTATCAAAGCAGCCGTTATGTCCCCGACTAACACATCTTCCATTGATCCTTCCGTAACGATTGCAGATGCTCTGGCATCAACCTCAACGGTGTACTCGTCCACTTCATTTTGGGCAATATTCCCTCCCCTTGATTGATAGAGTCCAACACGGCCGGCCGGCCCTTCGTAAATGACGAACACTCCATAGGGCGGAAGGCCCATAAGCCTGATCTCAGCCAGGGGATACCCGTCCGGCACATAGCCTGGTAGCATGAGCGGGTAACCTGCTTCCGTAAGGGCTTGTTCTAGTGAAACGATTTCATTTCGTACGCCATCAGCGCAGCAACCACCAAAGTTGTGACCCTCAAAGCTGTAGGACCAGGCTCTGCCCTCAGCTTCCTCGCGCTCGAACCGCGCCTTCAACTCATCGAGGTTTTCTGGTTCGCTTTCTGGTGCCACCTGAACAGCAGAGGTGTTCTCCCATCGTAATTCGCGCAAGAATTCTTGCACGGATGCCAATACGGAACGACCAGCCGGCAGGGTAAATAACAAGCCCAACAGCAAAATGATTGCTATTGCTGCCCGTAATATCAGTCGACGTCCTGGTATCAATGGATGGGCCAGTGACCACCGTCGGGTATGAGATTCCTGTTTTGCTTCTATTTGTTGCCACAATTGATGGCGAAGTTGGCGCTGCGACTGTTTGCTGGCGGGGAACTCAAGCGTATGCAAACGACTGGCCAGGAGGACTAAGTCATTGGCATGACTTTGATCTTCCCTCCTGTCCAATTGCTTGCCCACAAGCAAAGCATCTACTTCCTCTGAAAATTCTATTGCTTTTGGTTCAAATTCATTCATCATTCACCTTCCTCTGATATTCCTTGCCGCAATTTTTTCATAGCCCGATAGAGGATGACGGCCACGTGGTTGTCTGAGAGATTAAGAAGATCGGCGATCTGACCATTGCCCAGTTCAGCGCCGAATTTCAAACCAATGACCTCCCTTTCGCGATCGGCAAGGCAAGCAACTTTCGCCAGGAGTTCTTCATCGCTTAGACGTTCAAGCGCTTGTTGCTCAGTAAACTGAGCACTTAGTATTTCTATTGCACCCTCTTCTAATGGCACTTCCGACCGCGCCTTCTCCCGGTAATGGTCCACGACAACGTTGTGTGCAATGCGAAAGAGCCAGGGGCCAAATTCGCCGTGTCTTTCCCGGTAGCTTTCGATCCGCTCTACCACCTTCAAAAAGATAGTTGATACGAGATCTTCGGTTACTGTGCGCTCCCCTACTCGATAGTAAACATATTTGTAAACGCGGGGAAAATAATGCTCATACAAGTCGGTAAATGCCCGTGCGTCGTTTTGTGAACGTCGGACTAACTCTGCTTCTAGCTTTTTATTCAAGATCATCTCACGCATATAGGCCGTTTCCATGTTATCGTGCCATTCTTATAGAGTATATACGGCTATCTTGCAGAAATATGACAAGGCTTCGGTCAAATTGGGGTCTGAGTTGTAAGATACTCACATCTGCGCACCCACTGTAAGCAGGCAATGGAAGGTGGAACTGAGGAGCCCTTCCCATATTGTCCAAGAGTCGAATCTGTTCGAACAGCCTACAAATCCGGTTAGCGCGGCGCAGCGCCGATGGTGGAGCTGACTGCGCTCAATGACCCGGCTGCTGAACTGATCCCCCTACCCCAACTTCCTGCCCTCTCCAGACCACTGTATTCCCTGGCCTTAACAGGCTGAATGGGGTGAAACTGTACATATGTTCTATCAGGAGGTATACTCTCATGGCACACACACATCAGCGCAATTGGTGGCTGTGGTTGACTTTCGGGCTGATCCTGGCTGTACTTTTGGTCTTGTTCGCCAAAAGAGTCACGCAGCTATCGCTGCCTGGTCTGGGCGTCGGCCCCAAAACGGCCGTTGTTGACCCCAAATGTCCCACGCCGGAGCAGAAAGAAGTGATTGAACGCAACCTGAATTTATATGGTGCTGGCTTTTCGCAAGGGTATGACAATACCATGTACGCCAGGAACCTGCTGGCAATGGCCCATACCCTTGGCTATCCAGAGCCAACGATGGACGACATCAATGAGGTTCTCCAATTTTTGCGAAAAGCGCTAAAGATACATTGTTGAGGTGACCCATGCGCGAACTGATTCAGAAATGGTATGACTGGCTCAAACAAGCCTGCCCTGAGCCTGCCGAAGTGGCCACGTCAACTGAGAAAGAAGAATTGTCCCACGTGTATAGCGACGGCCGTCAACTATGGGCGACCGACGGTTACCGCCTGCACGCCCGGCAGGTGGCTACCGGGAAACCAGGTCATGTTGTCTTGGACGAGAATGGGTTGTTTCAGGTGAATGGTAACGGCCGTTTGCCAAATTTTGCCGTCTGTTTGCCCCAATCTCAACCAACGGCCACCCTTGTTATCGAGCGGGATAAACTGCTTGGGGCGCTGGCCGGACAAGACCGGCATGTTCGTTTAACCTTCTTTGTCGAGGATGGGGTGATCGAGTTATCCAGTGCCGGCGCTTATGCCCTGGTTATGGCTGTCGTTGGACTGGAAGAAGAGGATTTCTGGCGACCGGATACAAGTGAGCCGTGATCTGGAAAACGAGTCATTTCCGCCACGACGCTGGCAATAGTTTGCACTGAGAGGGAAAGATGAAAAACAAACCTGACACTGAACTGATTTCCATTGGCGAAGTTACGATTCCGTTTTATGAAGACCAACTCATTGTCCAATTGGGTGAAGATGGGGAGATCTATGTCGCCTTGCGCCCCATTGTCGAGGCGCTTGGTCTTGATTGGTCCGGTCAGTTACAGAGAATAAAACGAGATCCTGTCCTGAGTGAAGAAATAAAAACGATTTCTGTGGTTATAACACCCACGCAAATGCCGCGTGAAAGAGGAGAAGGCGCAAAGTATCATGTTTGTCTACCCAAGCAGTATCTTTCTGGGTTTTTGTTTGGGATTAATGCCAATCGAGTTCGGGAAGAATTAAGAGAGCCGGTGATCAGGTGGCAGCGCGAGGCTCACTTAATTCTTGATGCCGCCTTTACCGGCGACGCCGAGTCGGCCATGGAAGCGATCCGGCAAAAATATCTACGACAAGGATATGATGAGGCGTGGATCAAGCAGCGGCAAATCACGATTGAAAC
The DNA here is from genome assembly GCA_035444285.1 of Chloroflexota bacterium. Lineage (GTDB taxonomy): Bacteria > Chloroflexota > Anaerolineae > Promineifilales > Promineifilaceae > CAADGU01. The sequence goes on along the minus strand of DAOMOK010000042.1, from coordinate 3,591 downwards.
GCGCAATCAACTGACGGATGAGTGGAAAAGCCGGGGGGTGCGGGGGCGGGCAGTATGGCATCTTAACGGCCGTTATTCATCGCGGTGCGTTCAACCTGAATCCTTCCGACCATTTGCGCTTCAAAGGGGTGGAGAAAGGTGAAGTGCGTGATCATATGAATGGTCTGGAATTGGCGTTCATCAATGTGGCCGAACAGGCCACGATTGCCAATATCCAGCGTGATGATGCGCAGGGTTACGACGAAAATTATGACGCCGCCGAAAAGGGCGGCCGGAGTAGCTCGTCGCGCTTTTGAAGAGGAGCATGGTCGGCAGGTGATAAGCGATCAGTCGTACCTGGAACAGCGCCAGAAATTGCCGCCAGGTAAATCTGACGGCGCACCAGAGTGATTGATTGATTTAACCCAGGAAGCGGAGGCTGTCTAGAGAACCAACAGCCAGAACAATAGGACACATTCATGGGGCCAGAGTTGCCCTGTGAGAAAATGAATGACGCCAGCGTGTGCTGGCGTTTTTCTTTGGCAGGAGGAAACAATGAAAACCCCCGTTATTCAATTCGGCAAGCTGGAAGAATTTGTCCAGGAAGATCTGCATCATGGCAATGTGGTGCGTGTGGTGACTCTGGACATCACCGAGAGTGTCTCCGGGCAAATTCCCGGATTACGCACGGCCGGGATAGGGGTCCATGTGCGGGCAATTAATGATGCCGGCCACATCCTGGCCTGGTATCTGCCTGTGGCGCACATCCAACTGTACAACGGCCGTCGGGAGGGCGACCCCACCTGGCAGGAATATGACGAAGCCTGGGATAGGGCCGAAGCGCTCAAGGAACGGGTCCTTGTTTACCTGGAACAAGCCGCCGCCCAAAAGGGCTTTTCCGTCCGCGCCGCCGGGGTGATTGATATGGGCGAGACACGGCCGTTGCGGGCTACCTGGAAATCTGACCCCATGTTGGCCGAAAACCAGAGCCGTGATGGCTGACGCTCTAGTGCAAACTGGTGACGCCTTCTACATACCCCAGTGGGGCGCGGTAACACACCTCAAAATCTATACAGCAGACTATAAACGGTTGAACTGGGTACAGGTGTGGCAGGCATTCACCGGTGTGTATCCTGGCCGCTGGGCCATCGAGTGGTATCCACCGGCAGAAGAACTGGTCAACGACGCCCACGTCTATCATCTTTGGCTGCTGCCCGCAGGGTGGCAACCGCCGGCGCCCATGAATCTGGCGCAGCGATAGTGTTTCGGGCTACCTGAAGGTGTAGGCCCAGATGAATTGTGAGCCGGTCAAGTCTTGACCGGCTCTTTATTTTTGTATGGAGGTTACCATGACATTTTCTGAATGGATGGAAGCGGTAGACCAGGTGGTGGCTGACATCACCTTTGGTTTGAGTGTGTATGACCTGCCGGACATTGATTTCCGCAGCCTGTATGAGGCCGGCGAGACGGCGCAAACGGCCGCTGAAGAAGCATTGGTCAATGCCGACTTTCCGTTTGATGATCTGGACTATCTGGCGTAAGGCAGATGGCCACTGGGCGTGGCTGCCAAAAGCAGCCCCCTCTCCCCTCTGCGAATAGTGTCGCCGCTTCTTCTTCTGACCGACTACCGCTCATGCCAGTCAAATGGTAATAGCTCGCGCAGTGTCACAGCCTTTGTGGCGCTGACCAGCACTTCAGCTTGGAAGTTATCCGGGTGCAGTTGGCTGATGAACTCGCGGCAGCGACCACAAGGAGGCAACACACGGCCGTCCCAGTCCACTGCTACCATTTTGACCACCCGATTTTCACCAGCCGTCACCATCGCGGCTGCAGCCGCATGTTCCGCACAAAATCCCATCGAACAGGCGGTATCAATACAAACCCCTTTATAAACTACGCCGCTGTCGGTCAGCAGGGCAGCCCCAACCCCACCAGCTTCGGCGTCGTCAGAAAGGCGGCGGGGATGGATGACAGATCTTGCTTGTTGGTAAAGCTCGCCAAATGTCATGAGATTGGGTAGTGAGACGGCCGTTTTATATCAGAATATCTCAGGTCACGGCGCCAACGGCCGTCATCACAAACACACGATTCGATGGGTCTATGCCAACACCAAAACCTTGACTTCTGATTCGAGCCGGTTGCCCAGGTTCATCTTGGCTTTTTCCACTTCATAATGCGTTTGAATACCGGTCCAAAACTCGACGGACATACCAAAATAACGCGCTAGCCGCAGGGCGGTATCTGCACTGATACCGCGTTGGCCGCGAATGATTTTGTTGATCCGCATGGCCGGGACGCCAATGTCTTGCGCCAGGCGGTATTGGCTAATCCCCATTGGCTTGAGGAATTCCTCCTCCAATATTTCACCGGGATGAATAGGGGGATAATCTCTCATCTTCACACCTCAATGATAATCTGTTATTTCTACATCATAGACGCCATCTTCGCGCCATTCAAAACAAATTCGCCACTGATCGTTGATGCGAATACTGTGTTGGCCTCCTCTATCGCCCTGCAAAGCCTCCAGGCGATTAGAAGGCGGCACACGAAGATCGGTCAAGTTTAAGGAGCGGTGGAGCATGATCAGCTTGCGCTCAGCGATTGGCTGAATATCGTGCGGCAACTTTCTCGAAAAACGTCCCTCAAATACTTTGCGCGTTTCCTTGTCCTTGAACGTCTTGATCATCGTGAGGATGATAACCCTTTGGAGATATTATCGTCAAGGGTTAAAGGCCGCCGGGCAGCCAGGCAAATCCACCTGAACAGTCGCGGATGATCAGGAAGGCGCTTTCTTTAACCCCATACCCAAGCTATCACTATGCAACGGCCGTCCTGTGGGGATAGTCGTTTCACAGTGGCTACGCTGGCCATAGTGCTACTGGCAGACTGCCCTCTTTACTAAAGTAGGTACGGCCGTACCCCCGCCGGCGCATCCAACAGGCTGAAAAAGTCGGTGGGCACGTGCCACAACTTCTCCCCGTGATAGACTACCAGGGGGATGATGGGAGAAAGGGGCTGTTTCTGCTTCACCTGCCCCTGCCAGATGCCTGGCAAATAGCCCAGTAGTTGCAGGGCAATCAGCAATTCGGGCTGGCTCTTGTGTTCAAAGAGGAAGTAGAGGAAGAGGGCACGGCCGTCGCCCTTCAACCGCGTCTGGTAGAGCAAATCTGACTGCTGTTCGCGCAGCGATTCATCAATGAACGTGCCCTCTTGCAGGATGAGCGTATCCAGGTCAAGCAGCGCCAGCAGGTTGGCGGGCAGGTACTCTTCCAGGTAGTTGCGGGCGATTTCGGGCCGGCCGAAGCTGTCGCGGAAGAAGCGGTCGTGGGGGTTTTGCACGGTCATGGGGGAATTGTAGCGGGGATGGGGTGAGCGGGCGAGAAGGTGATGAGGGATGGGGTGTTGGGGTACGGTCGTAGCCACACCGGTGTTGCCTGTCTGGTCTACGGCCGTAACGCCCTTGAAGTTGCCTGCATTCTGCCACATGTCGGGGATCGTACCGGTGTTGTATTGGCGGAACAAACGGCCGTCGCCCACGCTGTTTACCCGGCCGTGCGCCAACCCCGCCTATCTCCCCAGAAAACAATACTGGCCGGGCTGGTGACTGGCAGG
>DAOMOK010000041.1:0-36400 GCA_035444285.1 Chloroflexota bacterium | reverse complement strand
GGATAATGCCGCCCAGCGCCAGCCCACCACCAAAAAACAGCAGCAGACGCCAGAAACTGCCCGATGGGGGCGACGACACGGCCGTATCCGGGGTGCTGGTTGGCGCGGGCGCTGGTGGTGGTGCTGCATTGGCCGGTTCTGTTTCAGAGACGGTTGGGAATGGGCTGGGGACTATGCCGCCGTGCCAGGCTTGGCCCACGGGCACAAGAGGCACTGGTACGGCCGCTTCCGGGGCAGCATCAAAATAGACACGGCCGTCGCTGGGGAAGGTGAAGTGGTAAGTGATAGGGTCGTCGCCTACGGTAATGCCTAATCCGCGCAAGCCGCCTTCAGCGACGGCCAGGGATGAGACGTCGTCGAGCGACCGGGTAAACAACACCTGGTATAAGCCTCGCCCTACATACCACGTACATGCACCCTGATCATCGGTCGTGCATGAGGGAAGAATAGGTTCTTCTTCCGGCAACCGCTCCAGGGTAACTGTCTCGCCGACAACGGCCGTGCCGTCGCCGTACCGCAGCCGGATTTGCAGGCGGGTACTGCCGCCAGTCTGCGCTTCGGCTATCCCCATCAACATCACCAGCAAAACAGGCCACCAACTTACCAGCCAATGCAATTGTTTTCGTCTCATAACAAACTCCAAAGGGCAACTTTCGTTAATCATTGACCATTAGCCATTGACCATTGACCATTAATACAATTCCCGGTCTTTCCCATACCGCTGCCCGTTGTACGATTTGGTGACCCGGCGCACGGTGGCGCTGCGCCGGGGGTAGAAAAAGAGGATGAGCAGAAGGAGCAGGAGAAAGGCAAGGGCTAACATCTCGACGCCTCCTCCTGCCCTATCTGCGCCCGATGCCAGGTGATCAGCTCAGTCAGGCCGCCACCGGTATCGTCGCTAAAGGAGTACCAACCCCGGCCGTCGGCCGTGAGCAGCAACCCACCCTGCCCCAGAAAACGGATATCGCCGTTTGGCTCCACCTGTTCCGGCGCGCCAATATAACGCCGGGCGTAGTCCAGACAGTTGTGAATGCCGTCCAGGTAGCGGCCATGCCTGTCATGGGGGGAGAGGCTGGTGGGCGTGATTGTCCGCCTGGGTTGCGGCCGGGTTAGGCGCTCATCAAAGGTACGACTGAGGGCCAAGAGCCGTTGGTAGTCGGCGGCGCTTAGCCGGGGAATGTCGCCATAACCCGTATCCGTCAGAAAACGGTAGCGCTGGCCACCGGGGTGGCGGCCGCCCGCGGCCACCGCCTGTCGCCCCTGCCCCAATGTTTCGATGAACCTGACCAGCCGCCTGCGGCCGTTAATCAAAACGAGGCGACCGGCCACTGTCTGTCCCGGATAGGTCTCATCGCTGAAGAAATAGACATGGTAGCCGCGCCCGCTGGCGACAATGACCAGCGGCTGCCGGAAACGCTGCGCCACTCCCCATTGCCAGGTGGGGAAGATGCGCTCTGCTTCTTCGTCAAAGTCGAAGATGATCAGGGCACGGCCGTCCCGCTGCAAACCACAACGAATGCCGATGTTATTCTGAGGCGGCCAGGCGCGGACATCGGCCGCGGTGTACACGGCCGTTTGCCAACCTTTGAGTAACGGCCGTTTGAGATCTTCCCCCCCGTTACCGAGGAGCACGGGATGGAGTCCTAGTTCAATCAGTCGTAACGCTTTCTTGTTCGCCATCACTAGCCTCACTTTGTCAACGTGTCACGGACTCGGCCCCGGCCCGGCCCACAATGCCGGGTCTATCAGGTTGCCGTTTTGATAAACAATCCAGTGCAGGTGGCTGCCGGTGCTGCAACCGGTGGAACCCATCTCGGCCACCATCTGCCCGGCCATGACGCTGCCGGAGGTCACCAGGAAGCTGCTGAGGTGGCCGAAATAATGGAGCGTATCGCTGCCACCCACGCGCTGGTAATTGCCCAACCCTTCATGGGGCGGCTGTGAACCAGGAATAGCGGAACAATCCGGGCCAGTGCTGTTGGGGCCGGCGTAGAGCACCGCCCCATCTACCGGCGACCAGATGAGGGTGCCTGCGGCACTGGCAATATCCACACCGTTGTGGAACCACGGCCGTTCCGGCGGACAGCCAAAACCGGCGCCGTCAATGCCGGTGTACAGTTCGTGACAGCCAAAACCGCGGGTGATAAAACCGGTGGTCGGCCACATACCGTCGCCGCTGCCGGGTGGCGTGTCCGGGCTGCCCGGCACACCGCCATCGTCCAGCACCACCGGTGTTGGCGGCGGTGGTTGGTAGGCGTCGTTCAATGGCCCCAGCGGGTCATCTTCCAGGTAGAACCAGACGGGCAGGCCGCCTGCAACCGGCCGGCGCCACTCGGTGATGAGACCCAACTCACGCACCTCGCCGTTGGGCGTGACAAAACCGAGGATGAACTCCCGTGCCTCATCTGGTGGAATGGGGTCAAGCTGCTGTGTTTCGTAGGCGGGCAGGCTGCGGGCGATGAGCGGCTCGTTTTGGGGAACCCAACGGCCGTGAAGAATCTGGCCGTCACGCGCCATGCGGCGGACGAAGAAGACGTCCGACACGGGCACAATGACGGCAGCGGCGGTGTAGTTCGTCACCTGGATGGTCATGTAGTGGTAGGTGGCTTCGTCGTTGTGGGGACTAGACTGCGTTTCGTGGCCGCTGATGCGGAAAACCAGCCCATCCGGGCCGCCCACGTACACGTCGCTGTTCATATAGAATGTGCCCACGCGGTAATAAGGCGTCGCCAACGGCTCTGGTGTGGTGTAGCCAATCATGGGTAAGCCGGGCGTAGTGGTCACCGGTAGTGGCGGCGTCTCCGTGATGTAGACGGGGGTGGTCGTCACCCAGAAGGGGGTGGCGGTGAAACCAAAAGGTGTGGCCGTCGGCGGCGGCAGGATGGGCGTGGCCGTCACCGTCGTCCATTCGGGCGTGGTGGTGATGAGGGCGGGCACAGGCGTATTAGCGTAGACCGGCGTGGTGGTGCCCAGAAAGACAGTCACGGTGGGGATGAGCGTGCTCGTTTCGGCCACCCAATAGCTGGGGCCGGTCAGGGTAGCCGGATTCTCAATGAAGCCGATGATGCCACAGCCTAAACCGGTTAGCATGAGCAAGCCGGTAGCCAGCAGCAACGGCCGTGTGGTGCTGGGGAAGCAGCCGTCCTGTTGAGGCGCAAGCTGGTTTTTCATGGGGCCACCTCGTTTGACGAGGCCATCTCGTCTTCGTTTGACGAGGCCACCTCGTTTGACGAAGCCACCTCGTTTGACGAGGCCACCTCGTTTGACGAGGCCACCTCAGCGGCAGTCAGGAACGGCAGGAAGATTTGCCGCCGCACATAGAGGTAATGGGTTGACCAGACAGCGGCCAGGGCGGGATTGTCAGAGCTGCTGTGGGCGACGGCCGTGTTGACGATAGTTTCCGGAACACGGCCGTCCACAATAGCTGCGTAGCTGAAGGTACGGCGATACACATGAGCCGCGCCGAACAATACCGGCTGCAAATGGAGAGTTGTTCCCGGCGGGGGTGGGTAGCCTTGCGGCGGTTGGGGATCGCCGCAGCAAGGGGCATAGGCATAGGTCACGCCGCGCACCCCTGATTTGTCCTCGATGCCGATGGTGTAACCCTGGGCAACGGTCTGCGCCGGGTCGGAGATGTTGTCATAGATGAAAAATACGTGGCCGGCCATATTGGGCGCTGAGCCTGTGGCTGCGTCGGCTGAGCTTGTCGGAGCCTCGCCGTTCAAGACAACAGCAATGGCATGGCGAGCGGTCAGGTCGGGGGCATTGGCATAGGGCGCATCGTGCCATTGGGCGTAGAAAATATCGTGTCCCTGCACCAGGCCGCTGATGATGGCCACATGCCAGCGACCGCTGTCAGTCAAATCCACATCACGCCATAATCCGGCCAGCACAAAGTCCGGCACGGCCGTATCCGGCAGCCATTGGTTGTGGCCGGGTGGGTTGGCTACGGCCGTTTCGACAGGTTCCGTGTTAGCCCGATCGTCAGCGAGGATCAGGCCATTGGATGACACAGTTAGCTGGGACAGCACTTCCCCATACAGGTTGGTGGTGTAGCTGTTCACACCCAGGTTGAAGGTGATGGTCACATCGTCGCACTCCTGGCTGTTGGCAATGAAGTCGTCACACAGGTTGGCAGCGCCAAAGTCGCCCAGGTCCAGGTAGGGCAGAGACAGGCTGTTTTCCTCAACAACGTAATCCAGGTGGCCGGGGGGCAACTCGCCTTGCCAGGTGAAGGTACGGCTGTCCGGGTCGTAGGTCAGGTCGGTGGCCGAATCTGGGATGTAGGTTAATTGCGCTGGCAGGGTGTCCGTCAGCCGGTAGGTATGGGTCACGCTTTCGTAGTTGGCCAGACTGACTTCGTAATGGGCGGTCGCCCCTGGCGAGAGAAAAGTGGCGCCGGTTTTGTGGATAACAGCATAGGGATTGTGCGGGTCGCTGCCCCCGGCTAATGGGAAATGGTCAATGGCTTCGCCTGATAACTGCCTCGGCTGGTAGCCGAAGTCGCGGATGTCAATGACGGGAATGCTTTCCGTGTACCCTTGGCCAGGGCCAGTGACAATCATGTTAGGGGATGTACCCTTACCTTGTGCCACATCCAACAAAAAGAAGGGGAAAGCAGGTAAAGGTAAAACCAGCAGCAAGAAGATGAACCAGAACAGTCGTTGTCTTCTCATCAGGACATTTCTCCATAAAGAGGCTTCATAATTCATAATTCCAATCAGCGCAGCACGACATAGGTGGCGTACACGTCTTTGTTGGTGACATCGCTTTGCAACCCATCCCAAGCCAGGATGGCCCGGTCGGGATTGAAGGGATCGCGGGCTGCCAGCAGGCGGTAAGTGGGGCGGACGACATTGGCTGGTAACAAGGCTTGCCCAACGCCTGGCGAAGGAGGAGCGCCCGGGGCACTGGTGCAAACGGCCGTGCCCAGCTCACATGGGCGTTGATACGGCCGGCCAAAGCGCAGAAAGGTGGTATCGGACGGCGGATCGCCGGTCTCGTAGATATAGAAGAAGTTGACCGATGGCGGCTGGGTGACCATCGAGATGATGGGCTGCACATCCGGCCGGATGGCGCCGGTCGTGCTGCCGCTGAGGTCGCGGTTGGCCGCCATGGCTTCCGGGCCGGTCCAGGATGAGCCGCCGTTGTCTGACCAGGCGGCGTAAACGGTGTAACCGTCACGGCCACCTGAGGGGGTATTGCCGCTGTCCTGGTACCAGGCCGTCCAGCCTGCGGGCACAATGATGGAATCTTGCAAAACAAAGGGGCCTTCAAAGTCGCCGTTGACCAGTGTGCCATTTTGCATCACGGCTGCATCCCAGACGGCCGTACCAGGCACAGCGGCCGTATCCAGCGTCCCGCGCAGGAAGACGGTGGCCGTGCTGCCCTGGGCGAGAGCGGTGATACTCAAAGGGGTAAAGGCGGCGGCGGTCGTCGCCTCTGACCAGATGACGGTGGGGCTGACCGGGTTGTCGCCGCCGGTGGGGTCCAGGCCGATGCGCAGCGCCAGGCTGCCGCCGACGGCCGTGTCCGCCAATCCCCAGGCGGAAAAGGTGATGGCGCCGTTGGGGTCAGGCAGGGTAACGGTTTGCCAGAGACCGGCATCGAAGGGGGTGTCCGGGCTGTGCCAGCGCACGGCATTGAGGCCGGTGTGGATGTGGCCGGGGTTGGCAATCTGGTCGGGATAGAGCGGATTGGCCGCCTCAAAGATGGGTTGGACATAGAGGGGTGTTGGCGGTTCCAGGTAAGGCCGTTTTGTTACCCAGGCGGCATATACCCACGCTTCCTCGGCGCTGACGGCCAGGTAATCCAGCCCTACCCGTCCGTCGCTCAGGGTTTCGTCGAATGGCAGGGTGAAAACGGCCGTTTGCTGCCACAGGTTAAACCAGGAGAGATACCGCAACAGGCGTATCTGGTTGTCTTGGGCTACCGCCAGAAAGAGGCCAAACCAATAGTCGTCGGCGGGTACGCCAAAGACGTTGCCGCCCTGGTCGTTGTAAAAGGGCTGCACGCCTACTATCGCCCCGTTGGTGACGAACTGGGTTAACCAGGCGTCACCCGACAGATGTTTGGCCTTGAAAATGCTGCCATCCTGTTCATAGAGGACATGCGCCCAGTTGCGTTCATCCACGATGACCTGGGGGGTACGGCCGTAGGCCACAAAGATGGGTTCTACATCGGCCGGATGGGTGCCCTGGTCGGCGGCGCGGTAGAAGATACGGCCGTCTTGTTCGTAGACCACGTGCAGCCGGTTGGCGCGGCTGAAAGCCAGGGAAACGCTGCGGCCGCTGTCGAGCGAGCGCACCTGGAAATGGTTGCCGCCGCGGGAGAGGGCGACATAGACATCGGTGATACCGTCGCTCTCGCTGAGCCAGGCTACGGCCAGCATGTCGTCGCCCACGGCCGTGGCCGCCAGATCCTGGTTAGCCACATCCAGCGTGAGGTTGACCACTTCGGTGGCTACAAATTGTGCGGGAATTTCCGCCGGCACCATGTCCACCGGGATGAGCGTGGGGCAGGCAGCCGTATCATCCCCGCCGTCAGGCGGCGTGGGTGGGCTGAACAGGTCGGGGTCTGTCTGCCGGGTGGCCGTGGGAACGATGCCCATGCCGTTGCTGGCGCAGCCAGGCGGCGGCGGCTCGCCGGGGCTGTTACAGGCGGCCAGGAGCAAAACGACAAGCAGGACGGGGATGGAGAAGGGAATCCACCAGGAATGTTTCATGTCTCACCTCTTGTCTGTTCCCCCCTCCCCCAGGCAGGCAGCGGCGAGCAGGCAGCAAACAGCCGCCGGCGGTGGGCAAAGGGAACAACAGATTGCAATGAATATGGGGTTTGGGCTGTGAACGAAAAGGGGTTGCTGTTACTACCAGCCTGGCGGCGAGCCAGTGCTTATTTATCCTTCAAGCGTCCGCTATGCCCGGATACGATACGGTTGATGGCCTTCTGGTTTTAGACGGCCGTGTAACTCATCATGGGCATGATCTTACAGCTTTTCCGGTTTTGTTCCAGAGTATATTTATACCGATTGCCGGTATATATCTACCGATTTGGGGGGTTTTTGGGGATTTGGGGAAAAAATGAGGAGTAAACGGCTGTTTCCATTGGCAGTTTACCTGCAGCGAATGGCCGTTTGTTGGATGGGCATAGGGCCAGAGCGAGTGATGGGTGATGTGCTGACGGCCGTACTCTCCCACTCTCCTCTCCTGCCATATTTGCTGTGTACGGCCGTGCTGAACCCTACACATTTCACGGCCCACAACGCTTCCATCCTGCTCAACGTGATAGGGGAATAATACAGCCGTACTCACACCATCCCATAAACACGGCCCTATCCCCCCTCCTGAAAAATTCCTAGAAGAGCGCATGGCACCTTCCACGAAATTGAAAACTTGCCAACATTGCCCAAAAAATCACAACACGCTCTCCAGTATGGCATCCGTTTCCACAGCGTCTGTACCGTGTTGACTCAAACCCATCCCCTCAACCCAACTCTCTTGCGGGCACAGTTCCCATCGCTTAACATAGAAGTAAATGGCAGAACGGCCGTAATTCTCGATGACCCGCTGGTACACAAAGCCCCCAAAACATCATAGATGCGAGGGGTGGCTACTTGTAGTTCGGCAGCAGAAATCGTGGTGGCTCCTTCCTCACCAGCCACCACGCTGATAAAATTGTGGCCGGACCACGGCAGGTGATGCCCGACTTCCTGAACGTCGGGCCTGCATGAAATTAGCTTAGGGCAAAACACAACCAGCCTGACATTCAGCTTGAGCCGCGCCCTCAGCCGCACCTGGTGGGCTGGCGAAGAAATCATCATCACCCGCCTCGACCATGATGCCAGTGTTACTCCCTGTCTGCTTGCCACCGAAGATCACGGGATTATTGTGCGCTGGCTGGACTTTGATCCCCCTTACTGCACACTGATGCTGCACCAACTGTCCGACCTGCTCAATGAAAAGACCAAACTGCTGGCCATTTTCTATGGCCATTTCCTACGCCTCCAACGCCGCGGCAGCATTACCAATGTGCGCTGTGCGGTGCAACTGGCGCATGCCAACAACACCCTCATCTATGTGAATACCGTGCATTTTACGCCGCATGGTTTGCTGGATATGCAAACATTGGACTGTGATCTTCTGGCGTGCAATGCTTACAAATATTTCGTAACAATTAAACACAGCGGCAACAACTTCGGCCTCTAGTCAGTGCTTGTGTAACGACGTCTACGGATAGCCCAGCTCGTCCAGCACGGCGGCAGCCGCCCCTATACTTTCTGCTGCCAGCACCTCTTTTATCCCTAATGCCAGGCCCATCACGCTTCGCTCCAGAGCAACGGCCTTGGCCAGTTCCCGCGCCACGGCCGTCCACGGTAGGGGGCGCTTCTCACTGTCCAGATACAGCACGCCGTTTATCCATGCGGCCGATACGGACTTCGCTTCAGCCACTCTAATTTGCTTGCCCAGGTGCAGTTGTGCCTGGATGCGTAAGTCAGGCAGCGCCCTCACTGGCAACTTTTGCAGCCCATCTGCCTGCACAGTGTGACCAGCGGCCGTTTCGGCGCGAAGCAGTCGTGCCAGCAAGGGAACACGCGCCGCGATATGTTCCTGTACGGCCGTATCCGCCACCGCTTCATTCCCATCTATCACGGCTACGGTGACCGCCTGCGACAACGGCCGTACCCCGGCAGCAAGCGCGGCTGGTAGCCACAGTACATCCGTGGGCAGGAAGAAAGGTGACCACTGGACAAACTGTGCCGCCAGGTCGGGCCGGTCGGCCAATAACATCTCGTCGGGAGCGGTCAGGACGCGACGGCCGTTGGGAATCACCGGCTGGTGGTGCAGTGTGGCCAACTCTTCAGCCGCAATTTCTCCAGATTGCAGCCGCTCCGCCAAGGCCTGCCAGCAGTTCAGCACTGTTGTGTGGGCCGATGCCGCCAGCGGGGTTGTGCCCCATTCCTGACTGACAGCCAACAGCGCCTGCACCAGGTCGGCCGCGGTCGGAGCCGTGCGCACACCGAGCCACTCATAGAGTGCCTGCTGGGCTGAGTTTTCTACCGGTTCAGCAATATGCAGACGCAGCCCCAGTTGGGCCAGCACCTCCCGCGAAAAATAGACGGAATCCGCCTGGCGAAAAGAGCCATCCAGGCAAGGGATAAGGGGCAGCTGGCTGAGCTGCTCTTGCAGGTGTTCATCATCCCGAAATTCACCTAACCGTCTGGCGAGAAGATTCAGCAGCCGATGACGGCCGTCAAGGGGCAGGTCTGCTCGTTGGGCCAGGACGCGGGGCAGGTGCAGGTGAAGATACGTTTCAAAATCCAATTCCTGTATGCCCAGGTCACGTAAAAATTGAGGCCGCCCGCCAACAGCGTCTACATCAACGAGCAAGGCGAGCTGGAGCGGATCCGCAAAACCACCGGGCAGGAAAAGATCGGCCAACGGCCGTAACTCCCCCTCAACAGGGCAGAGTGGCAGGCGTCGAATGGCCCCGGCCAGGGTGGGATCGTCGGCAAAAATCTCGATCTGCTGCGTCTCGAACCAGCGAAAGAGCCGGGGTATGTCCAGCCTTCCCCACCGCCACGCCTCTTCCAACAAGTCAATGGGCATATCAGCCAGGAGGTCCACTGCCTGGCGCACGCCAAAGACAGGCACATAACGACCAGGGAAACGATCGGTGTCCAACTCCGGGTGCAGCCAGTGGGCATGGGGGAAAAGTGCCTGGGCTTCCGGTTGGCCGCGGTAGAGCTGAGGCAACGGCCGTAAGATGAGGTGGTCCGTAAGCGCCACCGCACAGTGGTTCATGGCAGACAGGGCACGCTCCCGCTCCACTGGCGGCAAACCGCGCAGCAGGACATCGAGCAGCGTCCACAGCGGCCGCCAGGCCTCAATATGGCGCAAAAAAGGAGGCGCTTCCGGCAGCGGCGTCGCTCGTGATAGCCCGGCGCGACGGAGTGCATCCGCAATCGTCTGGGCCGTGATGAACGGCGTGCCTAGCCGGTGCAACAAGGGTGCATAGTCTGCCAGGTCGGGATGCAGGATGGGTAACTGCAAGTTGTGCAGCAAAGGAATTGTCACTGCTGGGGAAACGGCCGTTGCTGTGGGCAGCAGAACTCCGTCTGGTGGCTGTAACCACGCGCCGGCGGCTGTGTAAAAAACAGGCGTTTGCGGCAGCCGTGGCCGCAGCATCTGCCAGAAGTGGGCAAAGGGGGCTTGCAGCTGGCCTTGCTGTGCTTGAGTAGCACTCTCAGCGGTGCTTGCCAGTAGATGCCATAGCGCGGTTGGCATCAGGTGGTCGCAAAGGAGGGCCAGATTGTTAGCCAGCAGGGTGGCGGCGGCCGTGACGGCGGCCTGGTTCCAGGCCGCCTGGTAGCCGCTGGCGAAGTGAACGCGCTTGCGGTCGGTTGTGGGGAAAAAGTCGGCGTTGAGATAAAAGGCCAGCGGTATGGCGTCTGCGGTTGGCAGTACGGCGTAGAGACGGCCTGCCGGAAGCGGGCTGCCGGTAGGGATGGCTATCTGGACGGTGCTGTGTCGCCTTTCTTCAATTTGCCACGGGTACGCCTGCCGCAGCTGCTGGGCTTCCGCCGCAAAATCGTCATTGAGCAGCAGCCATGCACTGATTTGGCCGGATTCATCTGTCAGCAGCAGACGATCCCCGTCATGTTGGCGCTCGATACGGCGAATGACAACGCCGTTTCGTTTGACTTCCAGGTGCTCCAACCGTTGTAAGAAGATGGCTGCCTGCGCCATGGCTTCACCCATCTGTTGGGCCAAGCTATCCAGCTGATCCGGACGCACTGCTTCCAGACGCAGGGTGCGGCGTACGGGGGAGGCCGGGTCAAACGCCCACGGAAGACGAAAAGTGGTGCCACTGGTTTCGGCTTCGCGTTCGGCAATGCGTTGCGCGGCCGGGGCATCAGGGCGGATGATCCAGTGACGGCCGCTGGAGAAGATTTCCGGCACATCGGTAATCTGATACACGGCCAGAAATCCCAGGCCAAAGGCGCCGGTGACACCGCTTTCTGCCCGCTTGCCACCACCGGCGATGGTTTGCAGGCGGTCAAAATCCAGCGGTCGAAAACGGCCGTTGTTGTACACAATCAGGGCTTCATCGGTCACATCAAAGGAGAGGATTGTGACCGGGAAACGGCCGTCTTCATTTTGGACATCGTCGGCATTTTGAATCAGCTCATAGGCCAGCGTATCTACTCCGGTCATATCCCGGAGTTGTGCTTCCAGAAAGCCCAGGTAGTTGACATCCTGGGGCTTGTAGACAAACTCGCTCTCACTCATTTTGGGCAACACGCTTCATGGGTCACGATTCGTTCGCCCGCCGCCGTCTTCTCAGGCGCGGCGAAACATGGGAGATAACGGCGTTAGATCCGGTTCTTAGCCAGGCGACAAACAAATCTTCATGGACGGAGCCAGGGAAATGGGCCAGACGGTAAACACCACCAAACAGATACAGGAACCGGCCATGTTTCACATCATCTGAATGACTTTCCCAGGAAAAGCCGTGCTCTATGACCGGGTGCGCGGTGAAATACCTGGCCTGACTGACGGCCGTTTCATCAAGACGATCCGCATCCAGTTCTGTAGTCATATGTGCCTAATCTTAGGACATTCCGAAGGAATTGCACATGTTATGCGCGTCTTTCCCAGAATGTCCAGCAGTGTTGTCTACAAAGCGGCCTATCATCAGAATCTTTGTTACAACGACCGGTCCGAAGACAAAACACCAGGCCCCACACCAGGCCCCCTCGTTGTATAATTGATTTACGCAACGTGCAACTTTTCACCCAATTTAATCGAGGAGGGCGCATTCTCAAATGCGCCCGGAGTTGGCATCCTCAGATGCCAACTCCTCTCTGGTGAAAACAAAGTTGCACATTGGGTTTGATTTTTGTTTTGCCTCCACTAATTTGCGCCCCTGAATGCTCATTCAGGGATTGAAGATAATCTCACCGTACTACCGGTCACCGGCTATGGCCATCGGTTTAGCCAATTCCATTCTATCCATTCGTGAGATTCTCCTTACTCCGGTTTACCCGCCGGGCGGTTGGAAATAATCTCACTGGACTACCCAATTCTACCTATTCGGGAGATTTTCCTTACTCCGGTTTATCTGCCAGGCAGTTGGAGATAATCACACCGGACTACCCCCTCGTTATGTCTTTTCTGGAACGTGTCGCCGCTCACGAAGGGCAGCCCCTGGATACGGTCATTGACGACCTGCTGCACCGGGCGCTGTCAGAACGGCTGCTGGCCTTAACCCACTTGCAGCGCTGGCAAGCGCTCACCCCCTGTGAACAACAGACGGCCACCCTGTCCTGCCTGGGTTACCCCAACCAGGAGATTGCCGCCCATATGGTCATCTCCTCCAGCACGGTGCGCACCCACATGCGCCACATCCTTCATAAGTTTGTAGCCAATGACAAGGCATAGCTACGCGAAATGCTGGCTGGTTGGAAATAGTGTCACCTTGCCATCAGGAAAAGGCTCCCCCCCCCTTAAACAAGCGATGCTCTATTTTTACCCACAAAGTAGCCGGTTTATCAACAGGTTTAAATCAGATCGAGCGTATCAAGCGGCTGCAGTGATTATATGATTTGCAGGGTGTTATCATACTGCTGGCCATATTCGATGCTGGTCGTATCAGGGTCAAAGGTGAGTTCGCCGCCGAAAGTGAGCGTCTGGTTGGTCGTCGTGTCGGTGAGCACGGCCGTGACCACCACCAAATGTTCCGTTGAAAGGGTGACGGAAAGTTGATTGCTGGCTAAACCGTTCAAGTAAATCAACTCATCAGAGATATTGTAAGCCAACGGGTACTGATGCTGAAGGTAAGGGCCGTGCGGGATGCGAACCGGATTGCCCTGATCATCCAGCACCGGCTCACCGTTTTCGTCACGTTGTTTGGTGTAGATGGTCGTGTTGATGGTGAGCGTCACCGGATGGCCGGTGAGCAGCAGCCCGCGAATAGGGTCATAGGCCGTTGGGCCAAAGGTGATGCCCAGATTTGCCAGCGCATACGACAACACCTTACCCATGCCGATGAGGTGGGCCAGATAACCCAGGCGGTCGGGATCATGGCGACGGCCGTCGGCGTCCAGCAGGTTGCAGATGAAGTAGTTGAAAGAGGGATCGTTCATATCCATGTTCATCACGGCGTCTACACCGGCGTTAAACTGGGCGTCTCCCGTCACTCGTTTAACGTAGCTCGTATCCAGCCACTTGACTAACGGCTTGAGCGGGTAAACGTTCAGGCTGTAGCTGTTTTGCTGTGTCTCAATAGCCTTGAAGAGGCGGAAGGCGGCGTAGGGGTCTTCCAGCACGGCCGTGTACGCCTTTGGCAAACCCAGCAACCGACGGCACAGTTCGATGCGCTGCTCGCGGACAACGGCCGTGCCCCCCTCATACAACTTTTGTCCCACCACCGCCGCATTGATCTCCATCTCATACGTCAGCCCGCGATTGCTCATATTCGCCGAACCGGCCGTCATCCACACGTCATCCACGATAATGTGCTTGGAATGAGTATAGATGTCCTTCCCCTGATAATTAACCAGTGACAGAATCGCAATCCGGGAACTCAGGTCTTCCATGTCGCCGGGATCCATGGGAAGCCACTTTTCACAACTGTTTTCGGCTTGAGAATTGGTAGCGTAGCCGTAGCGCAGGATGTTGAGCGTCCTCTGGCGCAATTTGAAGAAGAGCGGGTCAACGTAGTGCGATTCGTCTAGCTCCAACGGGAGGACGATGATGGCAAACTCCGGGCCACCCGGCCGCAGCAAAGCCTCACGCACAGCAATGGCAATCTCCGGGCTAAAGAAGTATTGTTCCGAAATGAAGATGAACTTGCGGGCACGTTCCAGCCCCTTTTTGTAAGAGGCCAGCGAGCCTAATTCCCCGTTCTGCGGATCAACAATAATGCCATCAATTGGTTGCTGCGAGAAGCAGGTGTAAGGGGGCATGGTACGGTTGACCTGAATGAAAGCGTTGCCACCTTTTGGATATTTGATGCGATCCTCGGTCGGATTGGGGATAAAGAAGGGTTGGCTTACCTCATCCTCTAGTTCAACCGAGGTATTAACCGGGTTGCAGAAAATATCGCTGTCCTGCAAGAAGAGGTCTATCCCCTTCCAGCGGTGGCGGAAGTTTTGCAGCACGTCCCAGGCAGCGTCACCCGTTATCTTCATCTGCACGTCATTTTGGCCGGTGCTTTGCCGGTCAGGGTCGCGGGTGAAGTAATACTCTGTCTCCCACCGGCCCAGCGCCATGTCCATGCCGCCCAGATAAGCAACCCCCTCAAAGCTGGCGTCGTCGCCCAGGTTTTCCGTCACCTGGCGCATCATCACCACCGGTTTTTGATGCCAGGCGCCCAATTCACGGGTGGCCTGATCTATGAAGGCGTAACCGCGTTTGCCGTTGATGGTACGGTTGATCAGGTTTACCAGTTGGTGGTTGTCGCCGTGACCTTTGGCAATGTCAGAGCCGCCGGCCAGCCGTTTGAGCAGATGTTCCCACATCAACCCACGCACCGTGACACCTTTGGCAATGGCTTGCCGCAACAATCCGCCCGATTCCGTCGGCAGGCGCGGCACGGCCGCATTCTGGTGCGCCTCATTGCTGTAGACAAAGGTTTTGAAACTGGTGAGCAAGGTGAAGACCAAATCCCGCTCGGCTGGCAGACGCTCTTCAATGACGGCAACAGCCAACACATCATCGCCGGTCATGCCGGGAATGGCGTTGGTCGCATTTTCGGCCAGCGTGCCTAACACCAGATCGCTGCTGTTGTCATCGGAACCGGCCGGGATGAGGGGCATGGTGTGGCTGCTGCCTGCGCTGAGGTTGAGAACCAGCAAGAGGGGATTGACGGGTGAACCTGTCAAACCCAGTGCATTTCTCACATTGGTCGCCGTTTGTGTGCGCCGAATGATCGCCTGCGGTGGGTCCTGGTTGTTAATGTCCAGCGTGATCAGGTCAGCGGGAAACGAGCGAGCCGGTTTGTGGACGGGAATGGCCGGTGATTGGCTGATGAGGTGGCTCACGGCCGTTTCCTGCACCAGCCCCATCCCGTTTTTCCAGTAGGCATAGGCGGTATGTTCTTCGGGAATAGAGTGGTTGTCGGCGTCAAACGAGTCCGGGTCGCCTTTGAGTTTCCAGGCGAAGATGGCATTGGGGCGGACAAAACTGCGATGCACCCGGCTGGGGGCTGGATCGCCGGTTGCAGGCTGCGTTTCCACATCTACCGCAAAGCTGTTTTTCACCTGAGCGCCGTGCTGTTCGTGATCGGCAACTAACAAATAATCTTGTTTAACATGCCCCTCGGCATCCGGCGGCTGGGGATCAAGGGGAACAAGCAGGGCGTGTTCACGGATGAATTTGAGCGATTTCTGTACGTCGGCCGGTTCGGCGTCGCTCGGCTGAATCAGGCGCGTTTTCATTGAGCCTTTCAGGTGCAAGTGGGCATTACCTGACCAGTTCGCCTGGTAAAGGCTATCACCCTGTTTGAGTTTGTTCACTTCGTCGTAATAGTCGCCGAAGTACCCTTCGCCGGTGTTGAACACCTTCAGGTTGTTGCGATGGGTGAACAGGCGGAAACCGTTGTTTTGAAAAACTGCCTGCTCTTCGATCTCCCCTGTCACGAAATCTTCGATCTCTTTGACCGCTAGCTCTCCACCGGCCGTGGTCTGGAATTCGTCGGCCGGGTGGAATAAAACCAGGCGGACAAAACGGGGTTTGGGACTGCCTTCGGGAATGTCCTTGAAAAAGTCCAGGGTGGTGGCTTGAGCGTGGCCGATTTGCTTAAAGCTGCTGCCGTAGCCGGGCCACACGGCCGTGTAATGGAAACGGTGGCGATACTTTTCTGCATCTGGCGGTGGTGTGCCAGCATTGCTGATCTGGAGGCTGAATTCAGCCTTCTTGCCGGTGGCGTCGTCTGGGATAAAGGAATAATACTTGTGGTTATCGAAGTTCGCCGCGTTGAGCAAGGGTGACAGGTTCAACTTTTGCAGCGGAAAATCACCAATGGCCTGGGGGCTGCCGTGAACGTCCACAAATTGGATCCGAATCTGATCAGCCGGTGGTGGCATGGCAATAGGGGCGTTGATACCTAGCGCCAAAAGACTGGAATACGCTTCCGTCTGATGACCGGCCAGATCAAAGGCCAGGATTTTGCCGGACAAATCACCACCGTATAAAGCGTTGCGCAGGATTTCCACATCATCATTGCCGTTTTCGGTGTTGTTCTTCAGTTGGAACCCTTTGCCCCGTGAGAGTGGGTTTAAGTTTCCGGGCAGGCTGATGCCGCTCGTGGGTGAAAACTGAATCAACAGGTAACGGGCGGTTGAGGAGAGAACGGTATTGTCCTTGTAGATCGGGTCATAGGTATTGGAAAAGTCATCGGCCAGGTTGCCCAGATGCACGTTATCCAGAAAAGTGCTGTCATCGGCGACCAGGATCAGGCAGGGACCGTTCACGGTCAGCGGCTTGTTTTCAAAATCGCGCAGTACGGGAAAGGTACGCACCCCGTTCTCCATTTTGGTCGGGTATTGCAGCGATAAGAACATCAGCCGGTACATCCCGCCAAACGTGGGCGTGGTGGTGTTGGCAGGCACGATCACCGTTCCCGGAAAGGGCAGATGGATGTCGTTCGCGCCGCTAAACTGAATTTCGTAGGGATGGTCGGCGTCAAAGCTGTAGTTGCCGCCATCCAATAAGGTGTTATTCGTCATCATACCTCCAGTTTTTGCGGCCAGGCCGCTTTTTGTCCCTGCCACAGGCGCAAGGTATAGGTTCCCGGTTGGGGGTCTCTATCAAGATAGGAAAGGGTGTAACGGCCGTTGCTGCGATCAACTGTCAGGCCCGCGTTGGTCAGACCAAGCACCGCCCCTTCGACCAGCCGGCCGGTCACCCGCACGGTGCTGTTGTCGGCCAGCGCTTTGCTCAGGGAGAAGTTGAAATCACCGGCCGTAAAGGGAAAGGTGAGAGTCAGGTGGCCGTTTTCGGCTACGGCCGTAGGCGCAGGAGCATCCGCAAAAGGAGACGCGCCGCCAACTTCGGGGGCCAGCACGGTGCAGGCAGCAGTCTGGCCTGATTTGACCATCTGCCCCAGTTTACCGGCGTGCAGCAGCAGGCTGGCCTCATACCGATAGCGCCGCCACTGTTGGGCACGGCCGTCAACTACCTGAAAGCGATAACCGCCAGCCGCCGCATCCCACACGCCCACGCTTTCCCCGGCAAAACGCACGCCGCCGGTGCTGAGATCGTGGCGCATCACCTGAACTTTGGGTGGTGGTGTGCCGGTCGGTAATTCCGCCTCACACGCGGCCAGATAGTGTAAGGTGATATGCACCTTATCGCCGACAACGGCCGTGCGGACGGAATCAAATTGGAAGCGAGGAGCAGGCACCGGTTGCGGCGTTTTGAAGAGCATGATGCCCGCCTGCCGCCAATCCTTTTCATCGAGTTGGGCGTTGCCGCCAATGACGCCGATCACGTGGTACTCTTCCAGGTCGCCGCGCACGGGGATGGGGTAGAAGCGCGTTTCCGGCGTGTAAACAACCGGGGTTTCGTTGACCCGTTGGAAGTGGCGACGGCCGTTCCGACCCAGACTTTGCACCAGCGTATCACCACCCGGAGCAAAGAAGTCGCCATTGACCACATCGTCGGGCACGGCCGTCAGGTGCGGCAGGTGGGCGCGATAGATGTTGACCAGCGGATTGCTGTTGGCAATAGCCGCCGGAATAAACTGGGAGAGATCCAGGTTGTAATAAGCGTCGCCCTGGCGGTCGGCGTAGGTGCTTTCGGGGATGGCAACCAGCGGCGGCTGGATGACGGCCGGGGGCGGCGGGAGCAAGAGATATTGCACGGCCGTGGTTACGTCGCGGCTGAGGATATTCTCACCGTCTGAGCCAATCCCTTCAATCAGGAGGCGAACGGCCCAGCGATGGAGGCCAGGCGGAAGATTGGCAACATCGGCAATCTTCGTTTGCAGCCGGTACAGACGATAACCTGTATCTCCTTCGTCCAATAAGGGCGACATGGGCACATCCAGCGACAGGGTGGTCGGGTCAAGCGGGAAATCGGCGTCACAATGGCCGGGCAGCAAAGCCGCCCGCAGCAGTTGGTCGCCAGCCCAGGTTAATGAAGCACAACCAGGGGTCAATTGGGTCACGTCCAGAAAAGAGCCATCCGTCAGATAATCCACAATGAAGGTGCGCCCGGTGAGGCTGCCCGGCCACCTGATCTGGTCTACCGGCTCTGCTGTGAAGGGGTCAACGGGATGGACGGTGATCTCCAACAGTTGCGGCGTAGCGTGCAGCGGCGGGATCGTGCCGCTGATGGCAAAGTACAGTTCCAGGTTCAAGTCGTTTTGTTCACGGTTGACCTGGGCCGTCAGGCTGGTGGCGGCCACCGGTTCGTAACAAGGGATGGGTACTTCGGCCATATCGCCGGTATAGGGATCAGACGGCCGTCCAAAAATGTCAAACGCCGTCAGCCGGTACTGCACCCGCGTCGGCTCCACTTTAGGCAGGCGGAAGTCATCGCGCAGCTCCCAAAAGCGGTCATCGGCAATGGGTTTGGGCATGGTGACGGCCGGCAAAATGCCTAATTCGTCCAGCGGGTCTGGGCTGTCTTCGGCCTCGATGACGTTAGCAAATTCTTCGCCGTCCAGGCTGCGCTCCACCATGTAAGAGACGGGCTGTAAGGTGGGCGCGGGGTCGAAGGGGGGTTTGCTGATGTGCAGACGGCCGTTGACGTATATTTCCGCCTCGTCCGGGTTCTCCTGCGAAAGCAGGTCTATGGCCGTGATGTGCGTGGTAAAGGATTCCGGCGCGTAAGGGGCTGGCTGCCGGGTGATTTCCGGCGACAACACCAGGCCACACAAGGCAGTGGAGCGAGTATAGCCCTCAGGGCCAGATAACCTTTCCAGTTCCAGGGTAGTGACGGGAATGCCCTGAGCAGCGGCCATCGCCAACACCTGATCGCGCAGCTTCACCAGATTGTCGGTATTGAAGAAGGGCAGATAAGCCTCCACCTTGTAATCCCGTTTGTCCGGGAAGATGTCCGGTTTGCCCCAGGCATACAGGCCCAGGATGTTGGCCATCACCGGATCAGCCGCCGCGTGAACCAGCGAGGCCAGCACCGGCAGTTGGATATTGGGGAAGTTTTGCTGATTGGCCGGGTCTTCGGTGGCTAAGTTGGCCGAAAAGCGAGACAGGTGATAGGTATCGGGCTGGTTGGGCAACTGCTCGACATACTCATTCTGCGCCAGGTGCATCATCAACTGCTGGCTGACGGCCGCCCAATCTGCCTGCACCTGAAAAGGAGCATAATAGAGATCGATCACCTGCTCTTCTTTGTAGGCGTCTTCGTCCATGTGAAAACGCCGCTCCACGCCCGACTCCTGCCAGATGGGCGCCCGACTGTAGTCATCGCAGAAAATCCAGCGGAGTTCCTGTTGGCTGACAGCGGGCATCCCGGCTACAGGTTCCACCCGAACCGAGTAGAGGTGCGGCGAGCGCAGCCGGGCGACTGTTTTCACGGTGCTTCCGTCGAAGCCGACCCAATCTTCGGCCAGCATACGGCCGTGCCGGTCATACCCCCGCACCCAGGCATACGCCCCCTTCATCCCCAGGTTGAAACTATACTGCGCATCTACGGCGCAGACCTCGCCAATTTCAAAAGCCCAGTTCGCCTCATACCGTTCTGGCTGTAGCTGCTGAAATACGCCATCGAGATAATGCAGCAGCTTTTTCTCTTCCTGGCTCAAATGGCCGGTTTGCAGCCAGTGAACCAGGGTGAAATATTGGAAAAGGATCGCGCTCAGTTCGGCGTTTATCGCCTTATAAAAACGACTGCCGCCATGATAAGCCGTGTCCACGCCGCCATTCAGACTCGAATACACGGTGTAATACGGATTGCCTTGCAGGGCAAACAAGTCCAATTCGCGCAGTGGCAAGAAGCCGTCTTGCAGGTAGTAGACGCGGTACAGCCCGGTGGCCTGCCCTTCGTATTCCAGCGGCAGGCCAAGCTGCGGTTGGGACGACCAGCGCAGGTGAATGCCTTCTTGCAGGTGCATGTCGTCTTGAAACCCTGCGCCTAATGCGCTAAAAAGTTGTGAACGCCATAATTTTGTCTGTTCCATTTTTTAAATCCTCGTGTTAATCCTCCCGGAGGTTAGGTCTGTTGGGGAGCGAGTCTAGCCTCCGGGAGGGTAAGTGTTTTTAAGCCGGTAACGGCAGTGACAATATCCTGGTCTGGCCGGTGAGGGCGTCTGCTATGTCCGGGTCGCTGTTGCGCACGTTGTTAAGCGCGGCGGCGACGGTGGTCGCTTGTTGGGCCAGTGATTGGTCTGGGAAGGTGACAGCCGCATACTCAGAAATGGCCCGACGCAATGGTTCCTCCGGCATAAAGCTGAGGGCCAGAGCGATGTCGCTCGTGAAGGGAGCAAAACTTTGACCGTCGGCCGAATTCAGGATGATGACCCGCGAAGCTGACGCATCGCGCAGGATGAGGTAATTCTCGTTAGTCAAGGTGATACCTTTGGCCTGCCATGCTTCGATGTTGGCTTTGGCGTTGAGGAAGATGCTGTCCCGGCCAATGAGCGG
The DNA here is from genome assembly GCA_035444285.1 of Chloroflexota bacterium. Taxonomy (GTDB): domain Bacteria; phylum Chloroflexota; class Anaerolineae; order Promineifilales; family Promineifilaceae; genus CAADGU01. The sequence continues at coordinate 15,792 of DAOMOK010000041.1, read as the reverse complement.
CTCAACCAGTTCCAACACGACGCCCCAGACCAGTTCGTTGCCGGGATTGGCCGGGTCGAGACCAACCAGGAAGCTCATGTAATCCTGGTTGGGGTCGCTGCCTAATCGGCCACCATCCTGGCTGAGAATGTCCCGGTAGAACCGCTCCACGGCTCCATCGGCGGGGGGAATCGTGCCGTTGTGAACACCGGCAATAAAGGCGGCGATGTCGTTGACGGCCGTGTCGCTGTTGGCGACGGGGTGGCTGCCGGCAGTTGGCAGCAACTCCAACACGGCGTCGGCGTGGGCGGCAAAGTCGGCATAACGGGAGGTGTGGAAGCTGACGTTGAACGGGATGCGGGATGCGTCCGGGTCGGTATCGTCGGTCAGTTGCAGCGAGTAGCGCATGTCCGGCGTCAGCGCCCTGGCCCAGCTAAACATCTTGAGGTAGGGCAGGGTTTGCACATGCGGCAGGCAGGTCGCCAGCAGTTCCTCCAGAGCGGCGTCGAAACCGCCGGAGTGACTCTCGATAGTGCTCACCAGGGTGGTCTCAATTTCGTTGCCGTTCATGTCCAGCAGGGTCGGTTCCAGGTTACGGCCGTGTTTTTCATAAATTTTGCGGATGAGGCCCTGATACTTGAAGGTGATCAGGGGCACAGCCGAAGCCGCATAGGGGCGCTGACCACGCGGGGCAGGGTAGACAAAACCCAGGTATTTGCTCACATCTTGGGATGGCGTAGCCTCGGTGCGGAAGCGGACGGTACGCAGTTCCGCGCCGTCGGGTGTGGTGGAGAGCGTGCGTTCCACCTTGTTCACCAATTCCGTACCGTCCAATTGCGAGTCGTGGTATAGCTGGGCAAAGGTGTGCATGGTGTAGTTGACGGTATATTCCCGATCCGGCTCCATCAGTTGGTTCATGATGAAGGTGTCCACTGCCTGATCCGGCGGTGGTGGGTTGTTGGTGGAGCCGCCGCCAATATCGGTGATTTCCCACTCATCTGCGCCCAGTTGTGCCCGTTCCAGGCACAGGTTACGCAGGCGCAGTTGGTAGCCGCCTAACTGCTGCATCGCCATCATCCATTGCGGGGAATTTGGCTCAGGAAAGTGAACGGTATCCAGCAAGACATCATGACCCTTGATGCGGATGGCCTGTACCAGATGGATGGGGTCCTGGGTGTCGAGTTGAATCCAACCTTCGACTTCCTGGCGGCTAAAGCAGAGGACTTCCGCCAGGTTGACCGCCAGCAGTGTGGGATCCACATCCACATTACCCAGTTGCAGATGCCAGCCACAATCGGTGTTGGTGGTGGGGATGAATTGCAGATCAAACCGTTGCAACTCGTCCACACCACGCAGATCAACCTCAACCTGTACACGCATCATGGAGACCAGGTGGTGAAACGCGCCAGGCATCTCTTCGTTGAACAGATTGAGGCCAAAACGCACGGCCGTGCTGTGGGGCAGCGTTACGTAGCTGTTGTCGGCCAGGCGCAGGAGTGGATTATGGCTATCATCCCACCCTAAACGGCCGCTGTTGCCCGGCAGGTACGGGTTGAACGCACGGTAGCCGTCTTCCTTCACCAGCACATCACCCAGGATGGTGGCAAAGTTGAGCTGCGGTTTGCCGTCTACCACCAGCTCCGGGCGCGGTTGCACGTCTTGCAGGCAGGCCGATTGCCGCTGGCAGGGGCCTACCTGCGCCTCGATGCTCTGCCAGGAGTTGAAAGCGCCTAATTTTTCGGTGTTAAATTGCAGTTCCGGTGGGAAGAGCGCATTGAGATAGAGCACCTTATGGTGGGATTGGCCGGGCACAGGTGTGCCATCGGCGGCCAGATCGGGCGCTTCCCAGGAGGCGAGCATGGTGTTCACGGGCACGGCCGTGCCGCCGCCAATGGGCTGGTGGGCAACCTGTAAACTGTGCATGGCGTGGGTGTAGTTGACAATGTATTTCAGGTCTTGATAGTCGGTGACAAGCTGCTCAGAGATGTTATCGTTGTTCGGGTCGCTGTCGTTCAGCAGCAGCGTCGTCTCATTGATGCTGCCACCGCCCTGATTGAGAATCTCATACAACGGCTTGTTGAAGGCCAGAGCAATCACGCTGTCAATTGGGATGGCCGGGGTTTGTGGCTGGAACAGCTTGTGGTCATAAGCCTGGATACGGCCGAGCGCGGCCGCGTTCACTTCAAATTCCACCTCCGGCAGGGGCACAAAATTGTCGCTTTGAATGACAAAATCGAACCCTTCTTTCACGTCGTCAAACGGCCAGGGCAGGTTCAGTTTGACAATGACCTCACCCAAATAACGATGGGCATCTTCAATCGCCATGCCTTGCAACCGGGCCAGCAGTTCCAGTTTGAACTTGAAGAAGATGACCTTTAGCTGCATGTAACCACCGGCGTACAATTCGCCGACCAACATGTGCGGTTTTTTGCCGTAGGCAGCATTCGCGCCCAGGGCGGCAAAAAGTTTGAGATTGAGAAAGCTGGGGCCAAAGGTGTACGGGCCAAACTGGAACATCGCCCCCGCGCCGTATGCTTCGCCCATGATGTCCGGTTTGCTAAAGGCATCAATGGGCATCAGGCCGAAGTTTTCCAGCCCGGCCGAGTCATAGACCAGGAAGAACTTGGCCTTGTACCGCTTGAAAAATTCCAGGATGACCGGCCCACCCAGCGCATCTTCATAATGGCCCAAATAGAGCCAACTGCGGTGGGGTGATTTGGATGAGCCAATTTCCAGAGGCACTTTGCCTTTGACCAGTTTGCCCTGGGCGTTGATGCGGAACTCGAAGACGAGGCGGAAGACGTAGGTGCCGTTATCGTAAGCGAAGATGGCAATGCTCTCGATATTGGCCGGTTTGACTTTGACTTTGGCAGCGACAGCCATCCAGAAATCGTCCAGCCCGGCCAGCCCCAACACTTCTGCTTTGACCGCTTCCATCTTGTCATTGGCCGAACCGGCCAGGACGATAAAACCGGCCACCCGCTGGCTCTTGTATTCGTTGGCCGCGCTGTCCCAGATGATGTGCGGATGCCAGGTAGATGTTGAGGGGGAAGCGGGCCAGTCGCGGATGTTATGGTAGGGATCAGCCTGGTTGGGGCTGTTGAGAATCCAGTTGGCGATGCCTACGGCCGTCGGCCGATTGCCGGGGAAGCCGGGGGCGATATTTTTGCCGTACAGCAAATCAAGCCCAAAAAGACCGACCGGGCCAACCGTGAAGAGGGGGGTCTGACCGGCATAACCGACCTGGACAAAGTAGAAGTCATACTCGTAATCCGGGTCTGGCCCCTGGTTGGCCTGCGCCGTGCCCCAGGCCACTTCACCGTTAAAGCGCAGTTTGTAGTTGGCGATTTTGAGCAGCTCCTGCGGCTTCGCCTGCGGGTCAGTGGGCAAAATGCCCACGTCCACAGCGACCCGGCTTTGGGTGCCCTCGAAGGCGGGGATCGGTTTGGACAGGTCGAACGTGCCCTTCGCCAGGAACAGCTTGGGGATGAGGAAAGTGAAGCCCGGCTCTTTGGCCAGTTGGTGGGCGAAGGCAATGTCCGGTTCAGGGTAGAAGTAGACGATGAGGCCGGCGGCCGGGGTGTCCAGGTAAACGGAAGGGCCGGCCAGGGCGGTGAGGTAGAAACCGAGACCATACCAGTGACGGCCGTCTTCCCGGTCATGGGAGATAAATTCTACTTTGGGGATAACGGCCGTGCCTTTCTCCCCACCCTCGTCGTCAAATTTCAGTTCGGGCAGTTTGAGCGCCTTAATGGACGTATCCTTGCGCTCGAACAGGCGGCTGATGGCCGGGCTGACGGCGGCCGAGGAAATGGTGATATTGCTGATTTCCAGTTCGGCGTGCCCTTCCAGCCGGATGTTCTCGGCGTCCGAACCGAAGATGGCCCCGGCATTGAACAGTTTGTCCAGTTGCAGCTTGTCGGCCAGCCATTCCAGCGCGTCTAGCAGATGGCCTTGCATTTTGAGCCGCACCCGGAAACCAAAAATGGCCTCAAAAATCGTCTGTTCATCTTTTTCTTCATCTTTGGGACTAACACGAATGAGGCGGAACCCCAGTTGGGACAGGGCAAATTGCTCCACTTCGGGCAAGACATCGGTAGTAAGGCCACCCACAAGCAGAAGGAAAAGCAGCCCCAGACCCAGGATTTTGTATCTGTCATCATCCAGTTCGATGCCCTCGAAGAGGTAATTGGCGCCAGCAGCGAAGGCGAGCATCCAAAAGAAAGTACGGGCGGCCTCGCCGGTAAATACCGGGCCGCTGTTGGCGCCGCCGAGGGAGAGGCCGGTCATGATGAAGTCAATGCCCCACACTTCCTCGTCCTCCAATTCATGCCGGACAAAGGTGGCCTGGCAGCGGACAGTGCTGTTGGCCGGTATGGAAACCAGCTCTTGCTCGTCTCGCTGCTGCCGGGTCGTTTCGTAGACCGTCTTCTCGCTGTCCGTGCCGTCAATCGGTTTTTGGTTCACGGCCGTTTCCCCGGCACCCATCAGCTTATTCAGGTTCAGGTCTACGCTCACCTGGGATTTCACAAATTGGTTATTGCGCAGTTCCACCTCGCCGGTGGCCTGCCGCACCCATTTGCTGGTGTCCGTGGTGGCATAATTGATGTGGAAGTTGCCCGATATGCCCTGATCGACACCATAGAGAAATCCCTGCGCCCCGCCAGAGATAAATTCATTTTCGTCAACCGGGTAGAGGAAGGTGACATTTTTGGCCCCAAACCCTTTCCAGGACGGATCGTAGACTTCGGGAAACATCCCGATGAAATCGGTGGCCGCGTTGCTGGAGAAGTCCACAAACAACTGGTCTACATACAGGCCCACCTTGCCCAACTTGGGGAAGACAATAACCCGATCTAAATCCATTTGCAGAATACCGCGCTGGGCAGTCGTCAGGTCACTGAGGCTTTCGTGGAAGATCATGGCTGAATGGATGCCGTCTTCCTTAATGCGGAAGTTAAATTCCAGGGCCGCCATGGGCAGCGGAATCTGGAGCCGGTCGCCCACATTGCGATAGCCGACAACCCGATTGGCATCCTGAGGGTCTACGATTTTGTCAGCTAAGGCGGCAATTTTAGGATAAATTTCCAGCACCGTTTGGGAATTGCCATCCTCACCCATAAAGGAAAAGAGGACGTTGATGTGGGCGGGAGCGCCGTTTTCTAGCTGCACACCCAGGGTGGCAGAAAGCAGAGCGCCGGTAACTTTGATCTGGCCGAGGCCCAAAAAGGGAAATGCGCTATCTGCAAAACCGCCGCCCATTGTTTTTGACCAGACAAAGCCGGTGTCGGTACCGCGAAATGCGCCGGCATTTGGCCCAGAAGCCAGGAAGGGGGTGAGGAGCGCAAAGGCGGTATACCCTAGCTCGCCCGCATCTTCCAGTTGATTGATAAATTTGGCGATATTAGAATCAGCAGACATAGTGAAGTCCGTCCTATAAACAGGGGAATGTGCCCGGCCGCGAGCGGCCGGGCAGCAAATAAGGAGACCCGTTGCCGGGTCTCGTCAATGGCTGTGATGAAATTGGGAAGGAGGGGAGACGGCCGTTCGCGACGGCCGTTTAATTGGTCGTTTAGTTCTTGGAGACTGGAGCGACAGGGCCAGCTATAGTGCCCCCGTCCACCGGGAAGGCCACACCCGTGACAAAAGAAGCTTCATCACTGCACAGCCAGGCAACAGCGTTGGCCACTTCTTCCGGCTGCCCTATCCGGCCCACCGGGTGCGTCCCCAGCAAATAGTGATACACGTCAGGATAAGCCACTTTGACGTGTTCCACCATGACCGTATTGTCAATCACGCTGGGGCAGACCACGTTCACGCGCACGTTCGCTTTGGCATATTCCAGGGCCGCCACTTTGGTCAGGCCCACCACACCATGTTTGCTGGCGGTGTAAGCGGCCGTACCGGCCGTACCCATCAACCCGGCGGCCGAGGACATATTAACGATGCTGCCGCCGCCGTTGGCCAGCATGGCCGGGATTTCATATTTCAGGGATAACCACACCCCCTTGAGGTTCACGTCCATAACGTGCTGGAACTCTTCTTCGCTGAGCTGGAACAGCGGCCCGGCCGGGCCAGAGACGCCAGCGTTGTTGAAGGCGCAGTCGAGACGGCCGTACATTTCCAGTGTTCTTTGCACGGCATTCTCCATATCCCTGGCCACGGACACGTCAGTACGGACAAAAATCCCGTCACCACCGGCATCCTCCACCATACGCAGCGTTTCCAGTGTGCTGTTTTCGTTGCGGCTGGCCAGCACCACTTTGGCCCCTTCTCTGGCGAAAGCAATGGCCGCAGCACGGCCAATGCCTGAACTGGCCCCTGTTACCAGGGCCACTTTGTTTGCTAATCGTTGATACATGATTGAATCCTTTTTTTGTGTGTATTTAAGCGACGACAATATCGGCGCGAACGCTTTCGACAATGGCTTTCAATTCAGCCTGTTCCGGCTGTGGAACGTTGAACTTTGTCAGGGTTTGCTGAAAATCATCTGTAAAGGCTTGCCATTCTTGAGGGGTAATCGAGAGATGGTGATGCGAATCGCTCATGGAGCGGCCAGAGTAGGTTTGTGGCCCACCCGTGGCCCAGCAGACCATCTCGGTGACGAGATATTTAAACCCCTGCGGACTGACCCGATGATGGGCTTCGTCCACCAGCGGATTCGCGTTCAGGCGGGAATCGGCCATAATCCGATCTATGAAGTCGTCTACGACAACGGCGATGTTATAAACACCACCGAGCCGTTCATAAAGGGTGAGCTTTTCTTGTGCGGGCATCATCAGAGTGTTTCCACCGGGCCGCTGGCCTCTTTCCACGCTTTGAGACCGCCAGCCACGTGCGCAATCCGGTTCAGTCCCATTTCCTGCAACCGATGGGTGGCCAGGGCCGACCGGCCGCCGCTGGCACAGTAGAGCAGTAGTCGTTTGCCAGAAGCAAAGACCTCCTTGTGATACGGGCTTTCGGGATCGGCCGTAAATTCCAGCATCCCCCGCGGCACATGGATCGCGCCCGGAATAATGCCATCTCGCTCTATCTCCGGTAAATCGCGAATATCAATAAAGACCACTTCTTCACGGTCGAGCAATGGCAACGCTTCGGCTACCGGGATTGTCTCAATGGTGGCATGGGCTTCAGCCACCAGTTGTTTGTATCCTTTTTGCATGAGTCACACTCCTTATTTGGTGATATAGGCCACAGTCTAGGGTACAAACGGAATGGAAAGCACCTATCGAAAGAATGGAACAGGAATGGAAACAACTGCTACCCGGTTTGGGATATCCTGTGATAAGATGGGGCAAAATTCCGATTCAATAGGGTGGGCGGATGACTTCTCTAGAACAGTATTCTCAACCGGAAGGTTTAAGCAAGCGAGCTGTGGAAATTTTGCGCCTCTTGGCCGAGGGGATGTCAGATCGGGAAATTGCCGAACGACTGGTGATGACCATTAACACGGTCAAATGGTACAACCGCCAGATTTACAGCATTCTGGGGGTGGGCAGCCGCACCCAGGCCATTGCCCGCGCCCGTGAACTGCAACTCCTCGATGTGGTGCAGCCAACCACACTGGCATTGCCCATCGTGCGTCCGGCCGTCAGGCATAACCTGCCGGTGGAAACGACCCGCTTTATTGGCCGCAAACACGAAATGGGCGTACTCAAGCACCTGTTGGAAACGGCCCACTTGCTTACTTTGGTCGGGCCACCAGGAACAGGCAAAACCCGTCTGGCGCTACAAGTGGCCTGGGAGGTAGTGGACACCTTCGCTGACGGCGTTTATTTTGTTTCTTTGGCCCCCATTAGCAGCCCGGCCCTGGTTATCAACACGATTGCCAATGTTATCGGCGTCAACGAAACCCACGATCAGCCATTGCTGGAAACGTTAAAGCATGTGCTGCGCGAGAGCCATTTGCTGCTGATATTGGATAACTTTGAGCATTTGCTGCCGGCCGCCACCCAGGTATCGGAATTACTGTCGGCTGCGCCGCAACTCAAAGTGCTGGCAACCAGCCGCGAACCGCTCCACCTTTACGGCGAACAGGAATATGCCGTGCCGCCATTGGAGTTACCTGACCCGGAACACCTTGAGCCACAGATATTAGCAAATTGCGAATCCGTCGCCCTCTTCATCCAGAAGGCGCGGGCAGTACGCGCCGATTTTGCCCTTACCACAGAAAATGCCCTGGACGTAGCCAAAATCTGTGTTCGCCTGGAGGGTCTGCCTTTAGCCATCGAACTGGCAGCGGCGCGGATCAAGCTGTTGACCCCGCGAACTTTATTAGCCCGCCTGGCCAGCCGGTTGGATACGCTGCGCGGTGGGGCGCACGATTTACCGGCCCGCCAGCAAGCCCTGCATAACACGATTGAATGGAGCTACAACCTGCTCAATGAGGGGGAGAGGATGTTGTTTGCCCGGCTGGCCGTTTTTCGTGGTGGCTGTTCTCTGGAAGCGATTGAGACCATTTGCCAGGAGAACCTGCCCATCCACGTTTTTGATGGCCTTGAGTCGCTGGTGAATAAGAGTTTAATCCAGCAGCGAGAATTGCCAGACGGGGAACCCCGCTTTTTGATGCTGGAAACGCTGCATGAATATGCCTGGGAGCGGCTGGGTGAGGCTGCTTTGCAGGAACAGATAGTCGGCCGCCACAGCCTCTATTATCTGGCCCTTATCGCCGATTGTGAGGCGGCCTGTTATGGCCCGGATCCACAGGCAACGATTGATCTGATCTGGCGCGAGTTGGACAATATCCGCCAGGCATGGCAGTGGGCGGCGAAACAGGCAGCGACAGCCCCTGGCTTGCTGGTACCTCTGGACACGGCCGTAGACGGTCTGGCTGCCTTTTATGAAGTGACCAGTCTCTTTGAAGAGGGGCAGGGGATGTTTACCTATGCGGCAGCGGCCATTGCCGATGGCGAGAACGTGGCGCGTTTGAGGTGCCATCTGTTGGCGCGCGTGGCGGAGTTTGCCGAGTGGCGCGGGGAGTTGAAGCAGGCGGCTGAAACGGCGGCCCAGGTAGTTGAGTTGGCCGAGCAACTAGCCTTGCCCCGTTATCGGGCTGATGGACTGCGCACGTTAGGCATCCTCAAACGGGATAGGGGGGCCCCGGAACAGGCCATACATCATTTGCAGGAAGCGATTACGATTTATCGTTCATTGGGGGCAAAACGGCCGTTGGCAGTGGCCTATGACTGGCTGGGGGCGATCAACTCCGATCTCGGTCGGCTGGAGCAGGGAATGGAGGCTTTGGGACAGGCGGCCGCCCTGTACGCCGAAACGGGCAACGAACGGGGCATGGTTTTTAACAAGGGGATGACGGCCGTTGCCCTTTCGGTGATGGGCCGATTGCAGGAGTCGGTCGCTTATCAGCGTGATGTGTTAACCCGATACCAAAAGCTTAATTATCTACTGGGGGAGGAGCGAACGGCCAACAACCTCGGTCTGCTTTTATTGGAACTTGGTGAATATGAAGAGGCGTTGGAGAAGATGGAACACGCGCTGGCAATTGCCCAACATATTGGCAGCATAAGCGGTTTTTATGTCGCTTTGGGTAATAAAGGCGAGATTTTGCTATCGCTGGATGAGTATGAGGGAGCGCAGGATTGTCTGGAACAGGCCGGCCGTTTTTATCATGAGGCGGGTATGGGCTGGTTAGAAAGCGAAAACTTGTGGCGGCTGGCGTTGTTGTTCATCCACCTCGGTCAGTACGAGCAGGCGCGTACCGCCCTCGATGGGTATCTTGCCCTGGCTCCGCCGGAAGACCCGGAATCTATGGCTATGGCCCACAGTCTGCTGGCGGAGATAGCCAGGCAGTTGGGCAACCAGGAAGAGGCAGCCGCTTACCTGGAGAGTGCGGCCGAAGTTTTTCAATCAGCCCGCCGGCCGGTCACAGTGGCCCGTTTTGCCCTCTTACCCAGAGCGACCTTGCTGCTGGAGCGGGGAGACAGCGCGGCGGCGGCCGCCGCGCTGGCACAAGTGGCGCCATATCTGGCCCAGGCCGGTCGCAACCCGGTCGTCCTGGCTTGCCATCTGCTCCAGGCTAAAATCATGGCCGCTCAGGGTGACCATGCCCGCGCCCAACAACACTTGAATCATTTGCTCTCGACCAACTTGCGGCCTGCCGAACAAGCCGCCGTCTATTTTGACCTGTGGCAGTTGACAAATGATGAGGAGTACGGCCGTCAGGCGCGGCACCTGTTTGAACAATTGGCGGCCCACTGCCCCGACCTCACCTACCAGCGCCGCCTGCACCTCCTCTGCGCTGCTCCTCTAAGCGAAGCCAAGTAATCAAGAAGAAATTCTTTGAAGCGTATAACCCTACCGCTTCCGTGGTGGTCGCCCATCCACTTGCAGTTTCGGTGTTGCCGCCCGCCGAACCTCCGACGCATCCGGGCGATGCGGTGAAAGTTTTTCTTCGGTCCAGGCAACTGCCCGGGCCACGACCACCACGGGAAACAACAGGACGCGGGCGGCTACCATCAATGCCCGCGGCCACACCGGCGGCACTTGCACAACCGGCAGCGATTTGGTCTCTCCGTGGTCGCCGAGAATTTGACGCGCAGCCTCCAGGGCAGAAGAGACGGCGCCTTCCATACAGGCTAAATCAACAGGGTTTTTTACGAAATCCCCGGCCAGGTAGAGGTTGCTGATCTTCGACTTTGACGTTGGTCTGTTGGGCCAGGCGCCGATAGTATTGATAAATAGGGGCACACTAATGTTGGAATTCAGTTCGCAATGTTCAATATCGGCTGGCTCAATTGGCAGGTACTCGCCAATCTCTTCCAGCAGTAATTTTTTCGCCCCTTCCTCGCTGACCGCAGTCAACGGGCCGTAATTACTTGATATGAAGGAAAGATAGGGTTTGCCATCCAGTTCTTTCCAGAAGCGCCCCAAATCAATGAGCGAAAGTGCATAGTGGCTTCCGTGAAAAAAGACGTGTTCCCGGGGCAAGTCCGGCAGCTCTCGTCGTAGATGAAGGTGCAACGCGGCCATGGGTTGCGCTTCGAGAAAATGCATATTGCCAAGCTCAGGATCTACCTGATACAGGTCGTCATGAAGCCAGGTCCGCGTTACCTCAAAGGGCGTGCAAAGGGCATAGACATCGCCAGACACCTCGGTTCCGTCTTGCAATGTAACGGCAGCGACGGTGTCGCCGTGCATCACCACACGCTTTACCTCGGCACCATATCGAATTTCAACCCCCAACATTTGAAGCTCACGCACCTGTGGATCGATGAAAACTGTTTGCAAATCTCCGGGCAGTATGGAGAGAAATGGCGTGGCCTGCCGCATCCAGTAACTGGCGATCCGTTTGGCGGTCATGGCGCTAAGGTCATAAACGGGAATAGCGGACGCCTTGAGTACGTTTTCCTGGCCCATCTCTGCCACCGACTCGCTTGTGAACCATTTGCCGCGAATCAGGCCGATCTGGCTTACGCGGTCGAGAAAACTCTTATCAGAGAGCGGCCGACTGATCATGTCCAGTACGGAGTAAAAATAGAGAAGATTGTGATACCAGGGCAATAGACCATGAAAGGTGTTGTGCCACACGGCGGAGAGGTTGGAAGCTCCGCGCATGGTGATCGTTCGCGGATACGACCCTGGTAGAAGGAAATGGTAGCGATCGAAATCAATAAGCTGAACCCCAATACGCTTAACGATGTCCCGGACATTGGGGTACCACTGGGGGAAGACATGATAACCATGTTCTACCAGCCTTCCGTTTTTGATATCAGAGCCGGCCTTCCCTCCCAGACGCTGGGAGCTCTCGAGGAGAATGACGTGCCAGCCACGAAGTGCCAGTTCACGGGCAACAACCATGCCGGCGAGACCTCCACCGACAACAATGGCAGAGAGATGACTCACATTGGTCGCTTGTTCATCCTTACCGGTTTGAGAAGATGTTTTTTGTATAATCATAGTTTTGCAAGAGTCGCTTTCGGGTAAGTTGTTTGTAAATATATTGTTTTCAGTCTACGTTATAGAGAGGATGGACGTCACCTATCAAAAGAATGGAATCAGCCTTCCGATAATGTTTATTATCGCCGCGATGGACTTTGGCCGAAGATGCGACCCGCATCACAAACGTATGACGCCGAAGGCCGCCGCCTCACTAACACCGACCGGGGCGGTTGGGTGGCGACGTTTGTCTATGACAACAACGGCCGTCTCACCAGCACCATTTATCCTGATGGGGCCACGATGACGACGGTGTATGACGCTAACGGCCGTGTCAGCCAGGTGATTGACCCCCGCGGCAACAGCACTGCCTACATCTATGACGATGCCGGGCGGCAAACGGCCGTGACCGATGCTTTGGGGCATGTGACCACCTTTATCTATGATGCCAACGGCAACCAGACTGGTATGACCGACGCTAACGGGCACACGACGAGTTATGAATATGATGACAACGGCCGTCGCACCCACATCCTCTACGCCGATGGCACGAACAGCATCACCACCTATGATGCGTTGGGTCGTTCCATCGCCCAGACCGACCAGGCCGGGCTGACCACCCAATTCAGCTATAATGCGATGGGACAGCTCACGGCCGTGACGGACGCCCTTCGGAAGGTGGAGCTAACTCTTCTATTGAGGAGGTTCCATTATTAGAAAACCTTAGACAAGGAGGCGTGGTCGGAGCATTTTATGTATTTGAATTGAAGCTAAAGCCCTACACAAAATTTAGAGTAGTTGTTGTCCCTTAATCAACAAACCCTAACACTAGGTAACCATTGATCAGTTTCGGGCTACAAGAACTGAGGGGCAAGTCAATTGTGTTAGCCCCCCCGCAATCATAAGCTGGTGGGAGTAGTGGTGGGCACTGCCGTGCCTGGAGGGGGTACGGCCGTTTTGTTTGGCGCAGGCAGGGGATGCCACAGCGGTAAGGAGTGATGGCGAATGGGAGTAAGGAGTGGAGGGAATACGGCCGTTTTGTTTGGCAGGGCAGCGGAGGGGGAGCGGATAAGCGGATGGGGGGGTGAATGGGGTTACGGCCGTTTTGTTTGCGGTGGTGGGTGTGGGGGACGGCCGTGCCTGGGGTGAGTACGGCCGTTTACTCAACGTGAACGCAAACGCTTCACAATGGCATCGTCCAGAAGTGTGGTCTGTTGCTGAGGTCCATCCAGAAACAAGGGCAGTTTGTTCAACACATCCCGGCCCAAAATGATTTCTTGAGCCATTTTGTCGGCAATTACGCGAATGCCGGGAAAAGCCAGCTCGCCGATGTAGACATCCACAAAATAGAGAGCAACTGACTGCCGATGACCGGTTATGCCTATCATCCAGCCCGGCGATGTTTCTTCAGCGCCAATAGCCCGTAGGTGGGTCAGAGGAACCAAAGTGGCATCCGAGCCAGAATCAAGTATTGCCTTAAAAGGACCGGCAAACTGATCAGTGAAAGAAGAATACAGCCGGATGCTCAGAGCAGGTATTGGAGGATAGTATTCTGTTATTGTAAACCTGTTTCATGTGACAATACGCCGGTGAAATCTTGTAAATTCCTGTTCCGGTGTATCCTTAACTTCTACAATGAGGATAGGTGCGTCTCCATACTGCAGGCGCAGGCGTTTGTAAAGAACACCAGCGTCGGCATCATGGTCTAAAACACGGCCGTCAAGCATCCCTACAAATTGCCCGGCATACTGCACCATTAACTGGCTGTGCTGATCCCGAAAACGTTCCATCTCCTGCAAAAGCTGTTCGTGCCGCTGCTCATGCAGGTAATCGGTGACGACATCCTCCAATAATGCTTCAACTGACGAGCCTTGCCGGGTAGCCAGTTGTTCTAAAGGATTAAGCAATTTACGAGGTAATTCGATTGTGGCCATTGCATCACCTGGTTTTAACTTGATGGGCAGAGTATAGCACATTATGATGAGTACGGCCGTTTTGGTTACATCTATCCATTTTATGGCTGCTGATGGCCCTTTATATGCTACAATGTCATCACATGATGCAAGGTACAGAGGTATAACCTTGAGATTTGAGCAAATCATCTGGCTGCCAGCCATCGAGGAAAAGTTATTCCGCAAACACCACGTGATCCGCCGTGAGGTTGAGGAAGCCTTGAAGAGCAAGCCTCTCGTAAAATTTGTTGAAAAGGACAGCGACCAGGTGAAGATGTTTATGCCGCTTACGGGCGCACGGAAGCCGGACGTTATTTGATCATCTTCTTTATCGCCAAACCAGACAAGGCGGCGCTTATCATTAGCGGTCGTGATATGAATGACAAGGAACGTAAGGCATATGGAAAATGAAAATAAAACAACCATCTCCCAGGCAGCGACTCTGGAAGAGATAGCTGACTTTTGGGACAACCACAGTCCAGAAGATTATCCTGATCAGGTTTATGCAGTTGAGGCGGAGTTTGATCTGTCTGATGAACTGGATACGGCCGTACAAATTGACCCTGACCTGATGCAGAAATTGCAAAGGATAGCCCGATCACGCCAGATCAGCACCCAAACCTTAGTCAATTTATGGCTACAACAACAAATCAATATGAGGCAAACTGAATTGACGCCGTAGACACAGCGGGGGATGACTGCCTGGTTCAGGTTGTATGATAAAGAGAACGGCCGTACTCGTCGGGGTACGGCCGTTTTGTTTGTGATGGTGGGTAGCAGCAGCAAATGGGATGCGGCCGTAATCGCGATATCAGGCTGGCACTTTTAAGTCGCGTACATGCAGGATGGTATTGGCGGAAAGGGGTTGGATGGCTGATTCTGGCACCGTGATCACGGCAATCGTCTCGCCAATACCGTTAAAGAGTTCCAACGAGTAACCATCTTCTCCCTGGTGCATCGGGTGATGCTCCACAATAGTAGCTACATCTCCACGCCGCAGGTTTTTTTCAGGTATGTCTTGCCTTAAAACCACCTGTTCAAATAGTCTATAGGTCATTTTGTTTGCGCCATGTCAGGATAAAGGGTTATGAATTTTGTCTGCCCGGAATCGGATTCAAACAGCCAAAAACTGCGTAAGAATAACGTTTTGCCACTTGGCGCAACTAAAGCTCCCTTATCTCAAACATCTGTCCAAATCGCGTAGCCTCCACGAATTCAGCTTCAAGGGGCAAAATTTGTACTCTTAAATCCTGCTCTAGCTGTTGCCAGTTATCGGCCAAGTATCCACCCGTTGCCAACCATTGTGATTTGTCATCTTTCCCCTGCCAGACTAACAGATATTCCCTCAATTTAGCCGGAGCAATGATGGTATCAGATGGCAACCGTGTCATGGCTGCCATTATAACGAGGTGAGGAACAAAGAACAGTCAAGAATTGACCAGGGTTTCGGCAACTGAGAGTGAATAGGATGGGGTAAATGGGGAACGGACGTACTCGTTGGAGTACGGCCGTTTGGGCTGGATAGGTGGCAACAGCAAATAGGAGTATGGAACGAATGGGATACGGCCGTGCGCCGTTCTCCCTAGTATCCGTAACCCGAAGTCCGTATAGCGTTATCCGACGAATTTTCCAGAGATAGAGCCTTCGGATTACGGAATACGGATTACCGAGCACGGGTACTAGCCACGTTGGTACTGCGGTACTAACTTTTCACGCCCCCTTCACAGCCTGTTAGCGCAAAGTGTGGTTACAATCCTGGCCGGGCGCGGAACAAATGTTCCATTCAATACAAGAGGGTGTGCGGAACATCATCCCTTTTTCATAGACCATACCCACACCCTCGTTATGTCTTTTCTGGAACGTCTGCGACACTCCCTGAGGCTGGCTGCCCCCCTCCCCCCACCCCTGACCTCTATTGAGATTTCCCCGCTCTTGTTGCCCCATTTGGAGCGCGTTGCTGCTCAAGAAG
>DAOMOK010000040.1:0-38027 GCA_035444285.1 Chloroflexota bacterium | reverse complement strand
CGCATCGGGTACATTCGTAAGTCACTGTTTCTGTAATCATGACTTCATTTTACATTCATCAGTCATGTGTTTACCACTACCCAGTTTGGGGCTACAATGTGCAAACACACACGCTATTTTTACCGGGTTGGCCGGCAGCCGATAATAAACCTGTCTGGGTTCCCGATGGTACACACCTGTTGTATCAGCATCAGGCTATTACCACCACAGCCGAGTATATGGTGACACTCGGCCCACGTCAGATCAAACTGGTGGATGCGGTAAGTGGTGAGGAGCAAATCGTTTTAAGTGATTCGGCTTATCATTATCATCTTTGCCCAGATGATCGTACCCCAGGCTGTTATTGGAACGGAGATTGGGTCAAAGTATATCGTTTGCCTTATTATCCATACAGCTTCGATTTTGAGGCTTTCAGTGATCCCGGATATAGATGTACCTGGTACGTCAAAGATTGCGCTGACCAACCAGAGTATTTAGGGCTAAACTGGCGTACTTTAGAAGTTCTTCCCTGGTCAGAAATAGTTAATTGAATCGGATTCGCCGCAGAGTACGTGGAAGACGCGGAGGCCAAGCCTCTGCGTTCTCCGCGCCCTCTGCGGTTAATCAAATCACGTTTTAGGGCGTTATTTGGAATGCTTCCAGGGCGGGCAGCATCACCATTTCATAGAGCGCCTCTTTTTCATTCGGGTTGGTAATCAACACCACCAGCAGGGTTGTGCTGCCCGCTTCGGCCGTTGCCAGCAGCACCGGCAGCCCTTGTGTTTCCGTTTCATACAGCGTCCAGGTGTGCCCACCGGCTTCTAATAGTTCATCGCCGGTTGGCGCTGCCGTCAGCCCTAGCTGTGAGGTTAACAGGCCAATCAAAAAGTCGGCCGTCGTGCCCGGCGCTGCTTGCTGAATGAGAACGGTCTGGTCTAGCCCCGTGCTGCCGCGAGCGAACACGCCTGGCCCGGCCTCTGTCCAACCAGCGGGCTTCACACTGCTAAAGCCAAACATCTCATCGGTGTAAGGGGTCATGACGACTTCTGCTATCTCCCCACCCGACGTTACAAATGCCGGGCCGCTCAGTTCGGCCAGACAGGTGGTGTCCGGCACGGCCGTTGGCTCGGCCAGGAATGACTGTATTATGCTGATACCACAGGCGCCGGACAGTGAAACACCGTGCCCCGTGCCCGGAAATTCGTAGAAATAGGCAGTGCTCAGGTTGGCCTGCACCTGCTCGCCCCAGGCGGGTGGCGTGATGGGATCATATTCGCCAGCCAGGATGAGGGTGGGGATGTCGCTGGTAACGGGTTCATTTTCCAGCGCGACGGCCGTGCCCGCCCCCCATTGTTCACAGATAACCAGCGCATTTGGCCCCAGGTTGGGGCTGTCACGGAAAACCGGTTCTAGTTCCGGCTGGGCGGCCAACGCTGCTGTTAACTCTTCGGCCGTAGCAAAACCGTTTTCTTCATAGCACTGTACCGAAAACTGCATTCCCGCGCTGACAAAATCACTGTTGCTCAGAAAACTAGAGAGCAGCAAACTAAGCGTATTAACCTCACCAGCGTTCACATCCGCAATCAGTTTGGGCAGTTCGGGGATAATTTCCGTGGCATAGAGCGATTGGAAGAGAACACCCACCAACTCATCGCCCCGGAAAGAGGCGTCATAACTGTCTCCGGTGAACACGTTGGTGATGGACAGCGTGATTTTTTCTTCGTTCAGTTGGGCGACGGTATCATAAAAGAGCGTTTCCAGGTCAGGATAGGCCTCGGCGCAGGCAGGATCAGCCGCACAACCGGCAAAAAAGACAGTAAAGGCGCGGGCGACATTCTCTGGTGTGTCGGTGAGCAGATTGACTTCCAGGGGATAGGCCGAGTCTAAAATGACGCTGCGAATGCCTGCGGGATAGTCACGCATGAGGGTTTGGGCCAGCCGTGTGCCGTAGGAGACGCCCCACACATTCCACTCCTCATATCCCAAAGCCAGGCGCAAATCGTGCAGGTCGGCGGCGCTGGCGGCGCTGTTGTAGGCAGCCAGATTGACCCCTTCGTCGGCCAGACGATCACGACAGGCCAGCAGCGTCTCTATGCTTTGCTGCCCGGCTTCTTCGGGCGAGATGTCTTGTTCTATCAACTCATAACTCAGGTCGGTATATTCCGGGCAGGCCAGCGAAGGTTCGGAGTAACCGGTGCCGCGCTGATCAAACATGATAAGGGCATGGTTGGCCAGATAAGGGGCAAAACGCAACTCAAAAATCAGGGGAACGACTTCTAACGCATCACCGCCAGGGCCACCCTCCAGATAGACGATGGGGTCAGGGGCGGGGTTAGGGTTGTCGCTGGCGAAGATGGCCACGTGCAGGCGGATGGTGTTTTCGTTGGCGGGGTCGCTGCGGTCTTCAGGTACGGTCAACCAGCCACAGGTGACATCACGGCCGTGTGGTACATCAAATTCACACCTGGCCTCCACAAAGGCCGTGGTTGAGGGAATGGTGGTGGGTTCGGGTGTGAAGGTGGGTGGAATGATGGGCACGGCCGTTGGTTCATCAGTAGGCACGGCAGTTGCCGTGTTAGTAGGCGTCGGGTTCGTAGTGGCGGTTTCAACCGCCTCGGCGACGGCCGTAGCCGTTGGTGCTGGCTCTTCTGCTGGCTCTTCATTGTTGCAGGCCGTAAACAAGAAAACCAGGCCCACGGCCAACAGACACAAACGAACAAAAATAAACATTTTCATCTACATACTCCTTTAAGGCGTGGTGCGATTTTCCAAATCGCCTTACAGAAATCAATGGGCTATACGGCTGCGGCTCTGGAAAGGTGCGGGGAGGTGGAGTTCGCAATCCGTGATGCGTAATCCGTGAACCGTTCACGGATTACGCATCACGGATTACGGTTCACGGCCGTGCCGGTAACACCAGCGCCGTGACTGCCGCAATGATGGGCAGGACGGCCGTGTATTGTAGCGCCGTCGCCAGCCCGATCTGGTCGGCCAGCAGCCCTAGGAAATAGCTGCCCAACGCACCACCGGCAAACATCAGCCCCAGCGCCAGCCCGGAGGCCAGCGCCCGCCGCCCCGGAAACAACGATTGCACATTGAGTACCAGGATGGTATGCGGCATCCCGGCAAAAAAACCGGCGAGTAAGAGCAGCGCCGGTTGCAGCAAACCGGCTGCGGGAATGTACAGATAAATGGGCACGATCAGCCCGAGCATCCCGGCCACAATTACCCACTTCCCGGCGATCCGGTCGCCCAACGCGCCGCCGACAATGCCACCCAACGCCGATCCCAACATCAACATGCCGGACAAAATGCCTACATGCGTTTGCGCATAACCGGCCTCGGTAAACAGTTTGGGGGCAAAGGTGATGGCGGCAATGCTGACAGTGCTGCTGGAAAGAATAATGATGGTCAAGGGCAGGCCACGTCGCAGCCAATCGCGGCGATGGCTGGCGCGGCTGGCCCTGGCTTGAGCGCGCTGCGCCTTTTCCGCGTGCAGCCCGGCGTGGTCGTTGGTTAGCCATAACCAGCCATAGGCAAAAGCAAACAGTGTGGTGAGGGGGATGAGGACGTAACCGGTACGGCCGTGCCAATCCAACGCCAGCCCGGCCACAATTGGCCCCATAAAAAGCCCGATCTGCCCGGAAAAGAAGAAGACGGCCGTGGCCCGGCTGCGGGCGCTCTGGCTGATCAGGCTGGCAACCATCGTCCCGGCGGGGTGAAACATGCCGGAGCCAATACCGGCAACGGTTAACGCCGCCAGCGCGATCCAGTCTCCAGCCAGCGAAGCAAATGTAAAAAAGAAAGTCATCCAACCCATGCCGCCCACCACCAGCCAGCGCGGGCCGATGCGGTCGGCCAGCCAACCAAAAAACGGCTGCGACAACGACGCCCCCACGTTGTACAGCAGCAGGGTAATGCCCACCTGCGCATTCGTCAGCCCCAGCGAAATGGCCAGCAGAGCAATGAGCAGGTTGCGGCTGCTGTTCAGCACGTCAATGCAAAAGTGGGTGATGCTGACGGCCTGGTACGGCCGTGCCTGGATGAAAGGAGTGTCGGTAACTGCCATGGTGTCTTGGGGAATTATGAATTATGAATTATGAAGGATGAATTATGAAGTTCATCCATCGTAGGTGTGATCTTATTTGCCCTCTATGGCTGCTGCCAGCACCGTTGCCAGGTGTTCCACGCGCTGGTCTGCGGCAGCCAGGCCGCGCATTTGCATCAGGCAGCCAGGGTCGGCCGTGACCAGGAGGTCGGCGTGGGTTTGGGCGGCGTTGTCTAACTTCACGGCCGTCATGGCGTTGCTCACCTCCGGCATCCGCAGCGAAAAGAGGCCGCCGAAACCACAGCAGCGGTCCGACTCGGCCATTTCGTGCAGGGTGCAGCCCACGGCCGTGAGCAATTGGCGCGAATCGTCCCCCAGCCCCAACAGGCGGCACATATGGCAGGAATCGTGATAGGTCACGCTGGGGGCGGCGTTGCTGGCGGATGGTAGCCAACCCGCCTGCTGTACCAGGAATTCGCCCAGTTCAAAGGTTTTGGCGGCGAGGGATTGGGCACGGCCGTGCCATTCCGCATCATCGGCCAGCAAATGAGCATATTCCACGCGCATCATCGTCGTGCAAGAGCCGCTGGGCAGCACCACCGCTTCATATGGCTCAAAAATCTCGATGGTTCGTTTAGCCAGGTCACGCGCCTGGGGCACAAAACCGCTGTTAAAAAACGGCTGACCGCAGCACGTTTGCGCTGCCGGAAAGGCCACTTCATACCCGGCGCGGCGCAGCAGCTTCACGGTAGCCACGCCCACTTCGGGCATCATCTGGTCTACAATGCAGGTAACACAAAGAGCGATTGTTTTCATGGGAATTCGTAATCTGTAATCCGTGACCCGTAATCCGTGAATCGTAATCGGATTACGGATTACGGATTACGGTTTACGAGTATAATCAGGGCAGTATACTGGCGAGCGGTAGAAGGGGCAAACAGATGAACGAGAGTAATTTTTTACAGGCGTTGGCAAAGCTGTATCCAGCGGCGCGGCTGTTGACCGGCGGCGCGGCGAAGGTGGCCTATGAGTCGGACGCGCTGACCGGTTTTCGGCGGCAGGCGTTGGCGGTGGTATTGCCGGAAACGGAAACAGAGGTGGTGGAGACAGTGCGATTGTGCCATGCGCATGGTGTGCCTTTTGTGGCGCGGGGCAGCGGCACCAGCCTGTCCGGTGGTTCGCTGCCAGTGGCCGATGGCATTGTCATTGGGCTGAACCGGCTAAACCGGATTTTGCGAGTGGATGTGGCGCAGCGCACGGCCGTTGTCCAGCCCGGCGTTGTCAATTTGCACATCTCCCAGGCGGTAGCCACTCACGGTTTGTATTACGCGCCCGACCCCTCCAGCCAATCCATTTGCACCATTGGCGGCAATATCGCCTTCAACTCTGGCGGGGCGCACTGCCTGAAATATGGCATGACCAGCAATCACATATTGCGCATCAAGGCGGTGCTGGCCGATGGCGAAGTGGTGGAATTTGGCAGCGAAAGCGCCGAAGGAGTGGGGGTTGGCCCGGACTGGATTGGCCTGTTTGTGGGGTCAGAAGGGTTGTTTGGCATTGCGTTGGAAATCACCGTGCGGCTGCTGCCCAAGCCGGAACTGTACCGCACCGTGTTGGCCGCTTACCACGATGTGCAGATCGCCGGGGAAGCGGTGGCCCAGGTGGTGGCCTCCGGGCTGCTGCCGGGGGCGATGGAGATCATGGATCGGCTGGCAATCAAGGCGGCGGAAGCGGCCGTTCACGCCGGCTACCCGCAGGATGCGGAGGCGCTGCTGATTGTGGAACTGGAAGGGGAGGCGGCGCAGGTGGAGCAGGAGTTTGTGGCCTTACGGCCGTTGATAGAAGCCTCTGGCGCCTATGAAATTCGCGTAGCCAATAGTGAAGCTGAGCGCATCGCCATCTGGAAAGGGCGCAAAGGGGCGTTTTCGGCGGTGGGGCGGCTGAGTCCCGATTATGTGGTGCAGGATGGGGTGGTGCCGCGCAGCCATTTGGGCGAGGCGCTGGCCTTTATCCACAACCTCAGCCGGGAGTATGGGCTGGGCATTGCCAACGTGTTCCATGCCGGCGATGGCAATTTGCACCCGCTGATTTTGTATGACGGCAGTGTGCCTGGTCAGCTTGAATTGGCGGAGGAGTGTGCCGGGAAAATTTTGCACAAGTGCATTGAACTGGGCGGCTCGATTACAGGCGAGCATGGCGTGGGCATGGAAAAACGCGCCTATATGCCCCATCAGTTCAGCGAAGATGACCTGGACGTGATGGTCGCCATTCGTCACCAGTTTGATCCGCAGGAGATTGCCAACCCCGGCAAGATGCTGCCCGGCGATGACGCGCCGGCTTTGAAACAACATGGGGCGCATCCGCTAGAAAAAGCGGGGGTGATTTCGCGGGAGTAGGGGGCGTGAGCCGTAATCCGTAATCCGATTACGGCCGTATTACAATCCCGTATCCGTTCAGACCTGACAGGTTTTTAACTCGTTCAACTTGAAGCTTTACAGGCCAAAAACCTGTCAGGTCTCCAGAGGAACTGAACGCTTACCTATCCCTTTTGC
This sequence comes from Chloroflexota bacterium, assembly GCA_035444285.1. GTDB lineage: Bacteria > Chloroflexota > Anaerolineae > Promineifilales > Promineifilaceae > CAADGU01. The sequence goes on along the minus strand of DAOMOK010000040.1, from coordinate 31,448 downwards.
AGCCAGAAATCAGATAGAGGATAGGACAATTCGCCCTTTGTGAGAGGCACGGGGTGGGATATACTGACGGCCGTCACCTGTTGTTGGTAATCAGTCATCCGTCATCGGTAAACGGTGCGGAAGTTGGGGAGAGAAGTATGGACGTGGAAGCCATTACATTGGCGTTGCTCAAACAGACATTGGAGGCCTGGGAAAAAGATGAGCCGGTACCGGCCATCTGGCAATCTTTTGTGGCCTGGCCCTCGTTGCGCGGGCTTTCGCCAACGGCTTTGAAAATTCAGTTGTACGATTTGTGGCGGGAGATAGTGTGGCAGCAGCTAAACCGGCAGCGGCAGGCGGAAGGGCTGCCGTCATTTGTGGACCGTTCATCGTGGAACTGGCACAGCGGCTGCATCCCTGGCCGCAGCGGTGGGGGTATGCTGACGGCTGGCTGCCGGTGCTGCAACTAGCCGCAAACATGAGCCACCAGATGCAGCAGCCTGACCTGGAAAGTGAATTCCTGGCGTATCAGGCAGAACTGCTGATGGTTACCAACCAGCTACCGGCGGCCCTGCAGGTTGGGTATCAGGCCATTGAACGGGCATGTCTGGCGGGGTATACGCCGGCCGGGGCCAGAGCCAGCTACGTAGTGTATGAACTGCTGGTGGTTTCCGGGCGCACGGCCGTCGCCGACCAGATAGTGCAAGATGTGGCCGGGTGGTGGGACACGGCCGTGTCCCCTGCCACCTCTCTCGTTGCCGCCCATTTTGTCACCTTAATCCAGGCCCGCGCCTTGCGCCGCCGTGGTCAGTATCAGGAAGCGTTGCCCTTGATGCAGTCATTGATGACCACATTGGAAAATGCGCCGGAACTGGATGCCGCTTTACCGGCACAGGCCAGCGCTAATCTGGGCTGGTTATACCTGAACAACGGCCATCACCAGCAGGCAGCCCATTATTTGCAGCAAGCCGTAGATTTTTACGTGCAGGTGGGTGACGAGGCAATGGCTGACATGATGCGTGGTGATCGGGCCTGGGTTTATTGGGCGCAAGGGCAATTTGCCCAGGCTGAGCCTCTTTTCCTGAGGGCCATTGCTCGCGCCGAAAAACAGGAGTTTCACGAACTGGCCGAATTTGTGGGCAATCTGGCCGCCATGTACATGGCCCAAGGCAAGTTACGGCAGGCACGGCCGTATCTGGAGCGACAGGTCGAACTGGCGCAGCGCAGCGGTCAGCAAAAAGAGATCATCCGCGCCACCATCAACCGGGGCGCGACGCTGCTGTTACTGGGTGAATACACAGCCGGGTTGGCGGATGTGCGGCCCGGCCTGGCCTATTACCAGGCGCAAAATCATGCTGTGATGGCTTTGCTTTGCCAGATGAGTATCGCCTTTGCTTATTGGGGAATGGGGCGGCGAGCCGAAGGTATGCCCCTGGCCGAAGAAGTGCTGCATGTGGCCCTTACCCGTTTCCCGGACTTGCCGTTTCTCGCTTTGTTTGCCCGGCGTTGTCTGGCGCTGTTCCGCCCACCGGCCGAAGCAGCCAGGTTATTACAAGAGGCATTAACACAGGCGCGGGAATTGCGTTTGCAGTTGCAGGCAGCAGCCTGTTTGCTTTCATTATCTGCTCTGGTGAATGACCATAGTGAACGGCAAATGTGTTGGGATGAGGGGGTCCGGCTGCTGCAAGAAATGGACGCACTGGCCTGGTTAGACAGCAGCCCCCACAAGCCCCCTTTCATCGGTATGTTTCATTAACAGACTACACGCCGGCCACAGCACATAAGGCAGGTTTCATCTTTTATGGTTGATTGGTTATAATTCTTCACAGTTGGCGGCAAAAGGATTCGTGAGATGAATGAAACCACAATGGCCGATTTATTGGCCGAAATCCATCTTTTGACTGAACGTTTAGCCATGTTCGAGAACAAGTATGGCTTGCTGACAGACGCTTTTTACGAATGGTACAGCGCGGGTAACGAACCGGAGGATGATGCCTGGGTGATGGATTTTACCGAATGGGCTGGCGTGTACCAGAGTCTGCAACTATTAACGGCCGAATACCACACCTTGTTAAAAGAACTTCCCCACGGCCGTAATGCCATCAACCGGCATATTCAATCCTATGTTCAGACCACCCCTGCCTGATGTTCACTTCTTTGGAAACGTATGAGCAGTTTATTTACCAACTGCCAGGTCATTACCCAATCGTCACCACTTCTACGCTGGTTTTGATCATGAAACATCATCGAGTTCCTGCGCCGGGTTTATCATTTACGCAACCCAATTTGCCTTTTCTCATTCGTGAAGTGGAACAACTGTTATAACGGAGAAACGAGCCATCGCCAGACACACCCCCGCCCCCCAAACGTTGCCTCACGGCCGTGCCTATCTCTACTTCACCGTTTTCATCGCCGGCATGAGTACGCTGGCCATTGAGTTTACTACCAGCCGCATGTTACAGACGGTGTATGGCACCTCCAACATCGTCTGGGCCAATGTGATTGGGCTGGTGCTGCTGTTTTTGACGGCCGGTTATTTCATCGGCGGGCGGTTGGCGGACAAACGGCCGTACCCCCATCTCTTTTACGCCCTTGTCACCTTCACCGGCTTTGCTGGGGTCTTTTTTTTGCTGCTCACCAGCGTCATTTTGCGCGGGGCGGCGGCGGCGATGGCGGCGGTGAATGTGGGCGCGATCCTCAGCTCGCTGGTGGGGGTGGTGCTGGCGCTGGCGGTACCTGTGACCCTGCTCGGCTGCATGTCCCCCTTTGCCATTCGCCTGGCAGTACAGGATGTCGGCGAGGCGGGGCGGGTGAGCGGCCGTATCTATGCCATTTCCACGTTGGGCAGCCTGATGGGTACCTACCTGCCGGTGCTGCTGGTGATTCCGCTGGCGGGTTCACGGCTGACGGCGCTGATTTTTGGCACGATTTTGCTGCTGGTGGGGCTGGGCGGTTTGTGGCAAACGCGGCGCAAAGCAGCGTGGTGGGGCGTGGCATTGCTGCTGGTCTTGCTGCCCGTCGCCTATTTCGGCACGCGGGGCACGGTCAAAGCGTATGAGGGGCAAATTTTTGAGACGGAATCGGCCTATAACTACATCCAGGTCATACGGCGTGACAACTGTAACTACCTGCTGCTGAATGAGGGGCAGGCGTACCATTCGTTTTATTGTGATGGCGGCGAGGTGTCGCGTGTGTCGGTGTGGAGCATTATGCTGGCGGCTCCCTTTTTCAACGAAGGCCCGGTGCGGGTGGAGAGTCTGGCGGTGATTGGGCTGGCGGCGGGCACCATTCCCAAGCAATACGGCCGTGTCTTTGGCCCCATTCCCATTGATGGTATCGAACTCGACCCGACCATCATTCAGGTGGGTGTGGATTATTTTGACCTGACGGAGCCACATATCAACCTGATCGCCGGCGACGGCCGTTACGAACTCAACCGTCTGACCACCCGCTATGATGTCATCACCATTGACGCCTACAAAGTGCCCTACATCCCCTGGCACCTGACCACCCGCGAATTTTTCCAGGAGGTGCAGGCGCATCTGACGGAAACGGGCGTAGTGGCTGTGAATGTGGGTCGCGCCCCGCAAGACCGCACGCTGGTGGAAGCGATGGCCGCCACGATGCTGACCGTTTTCCCCACCCTGCACGCCATTGATGTGCCCGGTACGCTGAACACCATCCTGGTAGCCACGATGCAGCCGACCACCCCTGATAATGTGGTCGCTAACCTGGCGCAACTTAGCCCGAACGTTGACCCGTTGCTCCGAGAGGCATTGGACACGGCCGTTGCCCACACCGTCTCCATCACCCCCTCGGATGTCATTTTCACCGACGAACGCGCTCCCGTGGAGATCATTATTGATTCGCTGGTTTTACGATATTTGCTGCAAGAAGGGCCAGGTGGGTTGCCGGGACTGGGGAGTGAATAGTTAGCATTGACCTGCGGGTGTCGTCTGGTTTGACCACCGGTATGTCGAGCATTACAATAAAATTGAGTGACGGAGACCCTAAGGGTTTACGAAACCCTTAGAGTCTTCCAGGCAACAAAGGAGGCACACGGCCGTGACCCTAAACGAGATTTTGCAAGACATCCATGCTATGGAAGAAGATTTATTGGTGTTTGAACGCAAATATGGCGTCTTATCAGAAACATTTTACGAATCCTATATGAGCGGTGAAGAACCGGCGGATGATGCCTGGGTGTTAGATTGGGCTGAATGGGCAGGGACATACAAAATTTTGCTTGACCGCCAGGAGCAATATCGGCAATCCATTCAAAGCCTGTTGCAGCAAGACACCAACCCCACCATATCTGATTTAATTGCCCGGACAGCCCGCCGTGAATCCCTTGCAATCGCTTCGTGAATACGAGCAGTTCGTCTACACGCTGCCGCAACAATATCTGGTCGTACAACGTTCCACGCTCACTGTTGTGCGTCGCGGTGCGGCCGTTGCCATATGGAGACCACATGGAATTAACCACCTGGCACAAACTCATCCGCACGGCCGTCATCCTCGCCATGCCCTTTTTCCTGGGGCTGGGCATGATGCTGCTGGTGATTGAATGGAATTGGCCCAGCTACCCGGCCTGGGAATACGGCCGTATCCCCCCCGATAACTATGGCCTGACCCCCGAACAGCGGCTTGACCTGGCGCAGCAAACGCTGGCCTATTTGCGCCAACCCGGTCGCGCCGATGATGTGATCTACCTGCTGGAAGAACTGCGCCTGCCAGATGGGCAGCCGTTGTACAACGAGGCCGAAATCGGCCATATGCTGGATGTGAAAAACGTGGCCGACAACATCCGCGCTGTCTGGCTGGTAGCCGGGATTATCGTTGTTATTGGTTCGCTGGTGTTGCTGTTAAAGCCGGAAACAACCATTTACGGCTGGCGCACCATCATGTGGGGCGGCGTCTTTACAGTAGTGATGCTGGCAGCCATCGCCCTCTTTATTTTGCTCGCCTGGGATGTCTTTTTTGTGCAATTTCACGAATTGCTCTTCCCACCCGGCACCTGGACGTTTGCCTACACTGATGGCCTGATTCGCCTTTTCCCAGAGCAGTTCTGGTTTGACGTAGGTGTGATCATGAGCGGCGGGGCGCTGTTGTTGGGGGTGGTCACGGCCGTGTGGGGTTTTTTAATGGCACGCAGAATCAGTTAGCAGTGAGCAGTGAGCAGTGAGCAGTGAGCAGTAAGCAGTAAGCAGTAAGCAGTGTCGTTTACTGCTCACCGCTTACTGCTAACTGCTCACTTCTCCAAAATGGGCAGTATGAAATCGAGCGTTATAACAGGCGTCTCCACCGGCATTGGTTATGAAACGGCCAGGCTGCTGGTGGGGCGCGGCTGGCGGGTGTATGGCAGTGTGCGTAAACAGGCGGATGCTGACCGTTTGCAGCAAGAGTTGGGGCAGGGGTTTACGCCGCTGTTGTTTGATGTTACAGATGAAGGGGCGATAGCGACGGCCGTTGCCCAAATCCCCGCCCCCCTCACCGCCCTCATTAACAACGCCGGTATCGCCGAACCCGCTCCCCTGATGCATCTGCCTCTGGAAGAATTCCGCCAACACCTGGAAATCAACGTCACCGGCGTCCTGGCCGTGACGCAGGCATTTTTGCCGCTGTTGGGAGCACAATTGAACTGGCCCCATCCACCGGGGCGCATCATCAATATCAGTTCCGTCAGCGGCCGTATCGTCTACCCGTTTATGGGCGCATACGCCGCCTCCAAACATGCGCTGGAAGCGATGTCGGACGCGCTGCGGCGGGAATTGCTGCTGTATGGTATTGACGTGATCCTGATTGAGCCGGGCACGGTGAAGACGCCCATTATCGGCAAGTTTGCCGGGCAGGTGGCGCGGTATATGCAGACGGATTACGGCCGTATCCTACAACCACTCGCCGCCCAGGTGGAAAAACGAGAACAATCCGCGCTGCCGGTGGAACGGGTCACGGCCGTGATCCTGCAAGCTCTGGAAAGCGATCACCCCCGCACCCGCTACCCCATCCCCCGCAAACGGCTCACCGGCTGGCTCCTTCCCCGCTGGCTGCCGGACCGCTGGTTTGACCGCCTGGTCGCCCGGCAGTTGAAGATCGGTAAACGGTAATCAGGCACACCGTTTACCGTTTACCGTTTACTCTTTCTCCCCCCGGCGCAAATCCTCACTCGTCAACACATTGCGGTCTACCACTTCTTCGCCATTCTGATGTCGCCCAACCTGGTGGGGCACAATCGTCACCACCACCCGTTCCAACCCATTGAGCGCCAGATTGAAGATGAGTACACTGTTCTGGTGTAGGGCCTGTTTCCACATACTGTCCATTGCCAGATGCCCAACGACCACATGCACATAACTGTCTGGATTCTCTCGCAGCAGATTTTCCACATAGTTGCGAATAGGCAGGTTCAGTTGCCGGTAGGGTGAAGAGACAACCACCAGTTCTCCTTCGCCAATCACCTTATCCCACAATGCATCCACCTGGCTGGCCTTTTGCGGATTGACGCCAATGTGAACGGCGTGCCAGGGATGTTGCAAGGATTTGGCAAAATTGACCAGTTCAATCGTACCCGTATGTACTCCATCCACCAACACCACCGTTTGCACCGGATGCGCGGCAATATCATACGTTTTGTCTCGCAGACTGAGCGCATGGGCCACATCTTTGTAATGATGATGGACGCGGAAGAATAGAAACACCAGCGTTGGGATCAACAGAATGACAAACCAGGCGCCAGAGGTGAATTTGGTAATGGCGAAAATCATCATCACAATGCCGGTGCAGACCGCGCCAAAACCGCTGATCACCATTTTCAGCCGCCAGCGAGGATCATAGTTCATCACAGTTTCCAGCCCTTCTACGCTTTCCCCCGGCTTCAGGCGGCCAATTTTGCGCAGACGTACCACCATCCCGGTCTGCGATACGGTAAAGCTCAAGAAAACGCCAATGGCATACAGTGGAATGAGGGCGCTGGTAGAAGCCTTCATCACAATCACCAGCAGGGAAGCCAGTCCCGCCAGGGTGATGATGCCCCAGGAGAAGACCAATCGGCCGCCACGAAACGTAAGCTGCCTGGGTAAGAAACCATCACCGGCGTGCAGCGCCGCCAGGCGGGGGAAATCGGCATAGCTGGTGTTGGCCGCCATGAGCAGGATGAGGGCTGTACCGGCTACTACGGCCAGATAGAAAATACTGTTATTGCCAAAAATGGTGCGCCCTAATTGGGAAATGATGGTCTCCGTATGGCTGGGCATGGCCTGAATCTGGTGTGATAAAAAGGTGATGCTCAGGAAGATGGTGATCAGGATGCCACTCATCCAGGAAAGGGTGATGGCGGCATTGTGACTGCGCGGCTCTTTGAAGGCGGTAATGCCGTTGGAGATGGCTTCAATGCCGGTGAGGGCGGCCGAACCGCTGGAAAAAGCCCGCAAGATCAAGAAGAGCGTGAGCGGCTGGACAATAAGCGATTCTACGGAATGGACATCCGTAACGATGCCCAAACTACCGGTGAAGTATTGGTATAAACCTACGCTTAACGTCACAAACATTGTCCCCAGGAAAAAGTAAGTGGGGATGGCAAAAACTGTTCCGCTCTCTTTGACGCCGCGCAAGTTGACGATGGTCATAATGAAAATAACCAACAGTGCCACTTCGACACGGTACGGATTTAACAATGGAAAGGCGGAGGCGATTTGGGCCACGCCGGAGGAGATGCTGACGGCGACGGTGAGAATGTAGTCGGTGAGTAGGGCGGCGCCGGCAATTTGGGCGGCTACTTCGCCCAGGTTGTCGCGGGCGACGATGTAGGCGCCACCACCGTTGGGGTAGGCATAGATGGTTTGCCGGTAGGAAATGGTGACGATGACCAGCAAGACGGCAATGGCGATGGCAATGGGCATGGACAGGCCAAATGCGGCCGTACCCGCCAGCGCCAGGATGAACAGAATTTCCTCGGTTGCGTAGGCAGTGGAGGAGAGGGCGTCTGAGGCAAAGACGGCCAACCCGATCGGGCGATTGACGGTCTGGTGTTCCAGGTCGCGGGTGGCCAGCGGTTTGCCAAGCAGCAGGCGGGAAAGCGAAAAGCGGGATGGACTCCTGGTGGATGTTACTTCTTCAAAATTGGTGTTTTGCGTTGTCACGTAAATTCTCCGATGCACAAATGTGTAGAACCAAGCGGTTAGGGCTAGTGATCAAATAAGGTAGCTATATCGTCTGACAGGGTGATGGTGGGCGTATAGGTCAGGGAAGGGGCCAGGTCATCCAGGGTGAGAAGGTGTTGGCGCTGCCGGGCCAGTTGGCGGTGCAGCCACCAGCGGCGGTACTTTGACCAGTAGGGGATGGGGGAAGGGGGAATTTGGATGAGCACGGCCGTGACGCTAAACTGCCCCGCTGCATCCACTACGGCATTCCAGTAATTGGCATACTGGCAGCGGCGAATCTCTAAAGGGATACCGTAATCTTCGGCCGTCATAGCCATGAGTTCCAGAAGTCGGGCATCTACGGCCGTAAAACTCAACGAACCCCCCGCTGTACCCAGCAGCAAAGGATGGCGCACCGGCAGCATCTTCAGAAGCAGCAGTTCCGCCTGCTCGCGGCGGGACATGGCGCAGGCCAGATGCAGCGCCGCCTGTGTCCACCGGGCATCAGCCATCACAATCATCAAGCGCGATGTATTCATAACCAACTCCTGAGACCCAAAGGGTTTGCAAAACCCTTTGGGCCTTACCAGAAGTTAGCTTAAGCGATTGGGCGTAAAGATCGTGTCAGGGGGGATTGGTGGCGGTGTAAAAATTGTGTAAAGGAGATTAGTTCAGGTCTATAAAGCGGTAGCCAATGCCCGGCTCGTTCAAAATGTAGCGGACATTGGCGGCGGGGTCTTCGTGCAGTTTCTTGCGAATCTGGTTGATGTAAATGCGCACGTAATGGGTCATATCGGCGTAATCGCTGCCCCAAACCTGGGTGAGAATGGCGCGATGGCTCATGATCTTGCCGGGGTGGGTGGCTAACAGCCGCAAGATGTCATATTCAATGGGGGTGAAATGGACTTGCTCACCGGCCAACTTAACGGTGCGATTCGCCAGGTCTATGAACAGGTCACCAACGGTGATGGTAGCGGCTGGTGAAGAGGTTGGTTCCAGGGCTACCCGACGCAACACAGCCTGCACGCGGGCGCGCAGTTCTTCCATGCTGAATGGTTTGGTCAGATAATCGTCTGCGCCGGCGTCTAGCGCCTGGACTTTGGTACGCTCATCCCCGCGCACGGAGAGCATGATGATTGGTATCTGGCTCCATTCACGCAGGCGGTGGCATGTCTCCAAGCCATCGGGCTGGCTGCCCAGGTTAATGTCCAGGATGACGAGATTGGGCTGGCGCTGGGCTACGGCCGTGAGCGCTTCCGTGCCATTGGCGGCCGTAATCACCTGGTAACCGTACCCGGTCAGCCCCGTTTGCAGCAATTTGCGAATTTGCTGCTCGTCATCCACGATCAAGATCAACATCGGCTTCCACTGCTTCCTTTGGCCGGGGCAGGGCGATAACAAAGGTCGCCCCGCCGCCGGGTGTATCTTCCACCCAGATACGGCCGTGATGCGCTTCCACAATGCCCTTACTGATAGCCAGCCCCAGGCCCACGTGCCCATCCGCCCCATGATAAAACGGTTCCATAATCTGCCCCTTCTCTTCCGATGGAATAGTAGGGCCATGATTGACGATAGTAAGCCAGACCTCCTGCTCATTAAAACTGCCGCGAATTTCCACCTGGCGGTCGGCCGGTTCGTAACGCAGCACATTGTTGGTAATGTTGCCCAGCGCCTGGAGCATCAGTCCATAATCACAGCGTACCAGCGGCAGGTCGTCGGGAAAGTCCAGATGAATGCGTGTGGTCTGATGGCGTTGGAAGGCCAGGGCAGCTACATCCCCGGCAATTTCAGATACGGCCGTCCAATCCTCATGCAGCGCCAATGCCCCCGCCTGCAAACGAGACATGTCTAGCAGATTGCCCACTAACCTGTCCAGGTGATCTGCTTCTTGCATAATCACCTGAGTCATTTCTTCTTTCTCCGGCAAGGAAAGCTGGCTGCGTAGCGATTGCAGATTACTGGCGGCCGTTTTGATAATGGTAATCGGTGTACGCAGGTCATGGGAAACGGCGTGCAGCAAGGTGGTTTTTAGCCGGTCAGCTTCTTCGATGGCCTGTGTGCGTTGCACATTTTCGGCCAGTTCAATACGATGCAAAGCCATCGCTGCCTGCACGGCACAGGCCATCAGAAAATGCCGCTGTGATTCGGTAGGTGGCGCAGCAAACGTCACCCGCAACGAACCATACACCAATTCATTTAAACTGATGAGCAGGTACATGGTGGTTCGATTGGCATCTGGGGGTGAGGTTTGCGGCGTGGGCAGAATGGTGCAGCCCTTGATGGGCAGATGGGCGGTCACAGCCCGGCGTAATCCCTGGTAAATCTCCTCCCGGTCATTCAGCCGGTTAAAGGCGCTGCTGAGTTCATAGAGGATATTCTGTTCCTCGGCGCGGCGGTGGGCATCTTCTGCCTGACGGCGGGCGTAAGCCGTCAGTTGGCCGGTGATAATGGCGACGACCAGATAGATGAACAGGTCGAGCAGTTCACGCGGGTCTTGCACGGCCAGAGTGTAGTAAGGCTTGATCAAAAAGAAGTTGAAGCAAAAGAAGCTGAGGAACGCAGCAATTAACGAGGGGAGCGTGCCTAACCAGACGGCAATGATAAAGGTGAGCAGCAGGTAAATGAGCGAAAAGTTAGCCAGCGTTAGCCGGTCGCGGATGTACCACAAGGGGACCGTCACCAAAATAACCAGGCCAGTGGCGATCAGCGCCCGCGTGAGCGGACGAAATCCAGATATTTCTTGCCGCATAAACAGGCATTATATCTGAAAGCAAGGGTGATTCAGATAGCCGCCGAAAAGCTGGTGGAGTTACACGGCCGTTTGCGTCAGAGCCAGCAAATGATCCAGGTATTGGAAAATGGTTTGCCATGTGGGTGTTTGCAGTTTGCAGATTGTGTAATTTTGGATGATGCCCGGTGTGAAGTCGAGATGTAAAAAGTGAGCTTTTGGGCAAGGGTCAGCTTTTTACGGCCGTATACACGATCCATTCGGCGGCGTCATAGAGGGGCAGGTTGTCCCAGGCGGGGTGGGTGGTCACGGCCGTGAACCCCGCCGTTTGCAACATCTTTTCCACTTCTTCCGGCTGGTATACCTGGTCACATAGTTCCACCACATCCAGTTCCCCCGTCTCCAGATGCAAAATGTGGTAGCGTTCCACCGAAACCCGCTCCTCCGCCAGCCAGAACCGTTCCCCCAAATGCAAGAATGGCGTATCTCCCCATAGCCCCGTATCGTCGGTAAACCACCAGTTGCTTTCCTTCTTGTCCACCTTCTCTGGGTTGAGCAGTTCCACACACAACCGTCCCCCAGGCCGCAACGCCCGCGCTGCCCGCGCCAACACATCCTGAGCATCCGATTTTGGCATCACCGCCAGTTGCCCGTAAAGGAGCAGCGCCGCATCAAAACCGGCCCCGTCCAGCGCCATCTGGCGGACATCTTGCTTGATGAAGGTGCAGCAGTCGGCTACCTCTTGTGTCAACGCCAATTCTTGCGCATAGGCAATGGAGGCCGGACCAAAATCTATGCCGGTCACATGGCAGCCACGCCGGGCAAATTCCACCGCATACAGGCCAGGACCACAGGTAATGTCTAACAGATGGCTGCCATCTGGCAAAGCCAATGCCATCCACAACCAGTCAATCTGTTTGGCGCGTTCGGCCGTTTGCCGTGAAGCCGCCCCATGTGATTCATCCAGATGTTCGCGCAGCATCCGGGCCGAGAAGGCGGGGTCGTCCCAGGGCAGGTTACCGTCGTGCAGTTGCCAGGGGTACGGCCGTGTCGCCCGGTTATAAATGCGCCATAAGGCCTGACTGAGGGGATTTGTTATCTGTGACATACTCGCCGCCGATTATAACATCCGGTAAACTGGAAGTGGAGAACCGCGTAGGAAAAAAGGAGAACCCCATGACTTATACACTTATTCACAATGGTACGTTGATTGACGGCAACGGCCGTGCCCCCATTCCCCACGGCGCGGTGTTGGTGCGCGATGAACGGATTACGGCCGTTGGCCGTAAAACCGACATCCCTCTGCCCGACGCCGACATCCAGATGATAGACGCCCAGGGTGGGGCCATCTTGCCTGGCCTCATTGATACCCACGTCCACCTGGTTTTTGAAGGCATCAACCCCATGCAGATGATGACCACGCCCTTTTCACTGAATTACTATCAGGCGATTGACCGTATGAAACGCACCGTTGAAGCCGGTGTGACCAGTGTGCGTGATGCAGGTGGCGCGGATTTGGGCATGAAACAGGCAGCGGCGCAAGGATTGGTGCTAGGGCCACGGATGCAAATCAGCATCACGGTGCTGTCCATTACCGGCGGTCATGGGGATAGCTGGCTGCCGTCTGGCGCTAATTTGAGCCTGTTTGCTGAGTCTCCAGGACGGCCGTCCGGCATTGTGGATGGTGTGGACAATGTGCGCCGCAAAGTGCGTGAGATTTTGCGCGCCGGGGCCGATGTGATCAAGGTCTGCTCCACCGGCGGCGTGCTCAGCCCCACCGACCACCCGGAATTTACCCAGTTCAGCCCGGAAGAGCTGGCGGTGATGGTGCAGGAAGCCACCTACCGGCGCGGCGTGAAGGTGATGGCGCACGCCCAGGGCGCGGACGGCATCAAAAATGCGATACGTGCGGGGATTCACTCCATTGAGCATGGCATCTTTCTGGACGAGGAAGCGATTGAACTGATGCTGACACACGGCACGTTCCTGGTGCCTACGCTGCTCGCCCCGCTGGCTGTATTAGAAATTGCCGAAGCAACGGGCACAATGCCGGAATGGGGGGTACAAAAGGCGCGTGAGGTCATTGAGATTCATAGTGAGAACATTGGCAAGGCATATCAGGCTGGCGTCAAAATTGCCATGGGCACAGATGCGGGTGTGATGAAACACGGCACGAATTTACGCGAATTGGGCCTGATGTGTGGCATTGGCATGACCCCGATGGAATCTATTGTGGCGACGACCAAAGTGGCGGCGGAGTGCCTGGGCTGGCAAGACCGGGTGGGTACGCTGGCGGCGGGCAAGCTGGCGGACATCATCATCAGCAAGACTGACCCGTTGGCCGACATCCGGTCGCTGGAGAAGCCGGAGAATATCGTGCTGGTGATGTTGGACGGCCGTGTGGTCAAAGACGTAATCCGTCATCCGTAACCCGTAAACGGATTACGAATCACGGATTACGACTTACGAAATATGCCTCTACTCCCCGGTGAACTTCTGCACAAGCGGTATCGAATTATCAACCTGTTGGCGGAGGGGCCATATGGAGCGGTGTACCGCGCCTGGGATGTGGCTGATGGGTTGGACACGGCCGTTAAAGAATACCTCGACCCCTCTGTAGAAATCCAGAAACGGTTCCGCCAGCAGGCGCGCCAACTCAGCCGCCTGGAACACCCACAGCTTCCCCGGCTGCTCGACCATTTCGCCCTGGAAGGGGTGGGCCAATACCTGGTGTGGACGTATGTGGATGGGGTGGATTTGCGGGCATTGGGCCAGCAGTACGGCCGTTTGCCCTCCGACCTGATCATCACCTGGCTGCAAGCCGCTTGCCAACCGCTGATCTATTTGCATGAACAGGGACAACTTCACCTGAATATCAAACCGGCCAACATTCGCCTGACGCCCACCGGTCAGATTTTCCTGGTGGACAGCGGCCTGCCCGACCTGGGCATTCGCCCTCACACCGACGGCTACGGCGCGCCCGAACAGCAGGCGCAGCTTGAAGTCACCGCCGCCAGCGACATCTACAGCCTGGGGGCCACGCTCTATACACTGTTGACGGGCAAGATACCACCCGGCGCCTTAAAACGAGAAAGTGGTCTGGCTGACCTGACCCCGGCGCGGGAAATTAACCCAGACGTTGAACCATATCTCTCCATTGTAGCCGGGCGGGCCATGTCCATTGGTCCGGAAGCGCGCTTTGGGTCAGCGGCAGAATTTGCGGCGGCGTTAGCCCGGCCCTACGGCCGTACCGAACCAGACCCTATGCCGCTGCGCCGCACGGCCGTGACCGACCGCTTTGGTCCCCCCACCCAACCCCGCCTGACGCCGCAACTGCGTCGTCAGATCGAAATGCGCACCATTTATGGTCTGATCGGGCTGCTGCTGTTTCTCTTGTTAGCCGGCTATGCCCTGGCGCGCAGCAATATCAACCAGTCAACCGTAACCAGTGTAGAAGCGACGGCTACCATTGAAACGGCCGTGGTCGCCGCCATGACCGCCCTGGCCCCCACCCCCTCGCCGCTGCCCGTCCCCACCGATCCACCTACCCCCACACCCGAACCCCTCATCACTGAAACTGGAGCGCGTATGATTTATATGCCCGGTGGCATTTTTAGCATGGGTAGCGAGGAAGGTGAACGGGACGAGCGTCCGATTCATCTGGTGAATATGTCGCCGTTTTATATAGATGAGACGGAAGTGACCAATGGGCAGTACCAGCTTTGTGTGGAAGCGGGCGGCTGCGCGGTCCCATCTCGCGCCAACCCCACCACCCACCCGGCCTATTATGGCGACCCGGCGTTTGCCGATTATCCCGTGGTGTTTGTGAACTGGTATATGGCCCGGTCGTTTTGTGAATGGCGGGGAGCGCGGCTGCCCACCGAAGCGGAGTGGGAGATGGCGGCTGCTTTTGACCCGGTGCAGCAGATCAAGCTGCGCTACCCCTGGGGCGATGCGTTTGATGGTACAAAGCTAAATTATTGTGACCAAAACTGCCCCTCGGCCAATCGGGATACGGCCTTCAACGACGGGCACAGGGATACAGCGCCGGTAGGCAGTTACCCCGACGGCCGTTCCCCCTCTGGTGTGTATGATATGGCCGGTAATGTGATGGAGTGGGTAGCAGATTGGTATGACTTTCGTTATTATACGGGGTCAACAGATACCAACCCCATGGGGCCAACAGATGGGGAATTTAAATCCCTGCGCGGTGGCTCCTGGCTGTCGCCGCGGGACGAGGTACGGGCAGCGGCACGTGGCTCGTTCGACCCGCGTGTCATTCAGGCCAATCTCGGCTTTCGTTGTGCCCTGACCGGCGGCGCAGAGTAATTGATTAGTAGAGATTGAGAGATTGAGAGATTGCAGCCTCCCAGCCTCCCAATCTCCCAATCTCATCTTTATGCAAGCGATTGTCATTGCTCAGAATCAGGAAGAGCGGGAGTTTTTGAGCTATGTACTGCGGCATTCGGGGCTGTCGGTAGCGCGCACGGCTGCCGTCAAGTTGATTCTGAATTCTCTGCACGCCCATCCGGTAGACCTGATCTTGTTTGCGCCGGGTGATATGGCTGCGTTGGCAGCAGAAGCACAGGCCATACGGGAGTTTTCCCAAGCGCCGCTGTTGGTGTTGGTGGACCCGCTGACAGAAGATGCCCATTGTGTGATATTGGATGCGGGGGTGGACCTGGTGCTGACACGGCCGTTGTCGCCCCGTATCCTCTCACGTTATGTCAAAGTCTTTTTGCAGCGTGCCGGTTCGGTGCCCCTGTCTATTCTCATGCCCATCGAGATTGAAGGCTTGTCGTTGGACCCTGGTACGCGCGCCGTGACGCTGCCAGATGGAACCCGCCAACACCTGACGCCGCTAGAATTTCGCCTGCTCTATATTTTGATGACCAACCCGGAACAGGTGATCCCGGCTGATGTGATTGTGGAACGGGTGTGGGGTTACAGCGCCGAGGGCAGCCGGGAGTTGGTGCGCGGTCTGGTGCGCCGTTTGCGCCGCAAAATTGAACCAGATACAACCTTCTCTCACTATATTCATACCCATCCTGGCATTGGCTATCGGTTTTCAATTTCCAACCAATCCCTTCTTTAGCAGTACCAGGCACTTTACGGGCATCCTCCCCTATACCATGACGTTTTGGCACAGAATTCGCACAGAGCGTTAAATTTTGACACGTGGTTGTCACGGCCGTGTCCCTGTTTTTTACACGACCCTCTTCTATATTTAGCCGCATGAACCATAGTCATCAATATACCCAAATTGATGCACAGGATGAAGAAAGATGACGGCTGAATCAAAAAATATCACCCTTTGCCCTGATTGCGGGTCAGAAGTTCGTTTAAGGAAACCACCATACCTCGGACAACTTATTACTTGTCATCACTGTGACTCCGTCTTAGAAGTGGTCAACCGCTCCCCCTTAGAGCTGGATTGGGCAGAAGCCGCCTGGGATGATGACGCCGGTTCTACTTTTGACGCTGGTAGAAATGGCCGGCGCAGAAACGGCCGTTAACAAACAATTGCAAAAGGAGATCAGGTCATGACAGAGAGTTCGACTTCACAGGTAAGAATTGGTATTTGTCCTGGTTGTGGCGCTCGTATTCGTTTTCAGCAGTTTGAATTGGGCGAGTTTGTGGTGTGTGAAGAATGTGGCGATGAGCTGGAAGTAGTGCAAACCAACCCCATTAAATTGGACTGGGCTTATTCAGAACCATACGAAAATGATGATTGGGATGATGAAGATGATTTTGATGATGGTTGGGATGACTATGACGATGATGATGACTGGGAAGATTAACCATCGCGCCGAATGAACACTTTTACCAGGAGCGCTTCCTTCATCCAGAAGAGGCGCTCTTTTTTTGTCAGCGTAATGCGATTTGCCAAATCGCGTTACGGAGGAGAAAAGTAGATGAAAACATGGTCACGGCCGTCACGCGCCACCATCTGGCATGAAACAAAAACATTAACCTTACTCACCATCGGTGTTCTCATTGTCTCTGTTGCTTACGTGGTCTTTCAAGTGCCCAATAACATCGTCGCCGGCGGCATTTCTGGTCTGAGCATCATCATCAACCAGTTCACCGGCTGGCCTGTGGGTCTGATGTATTGGATTATGAACCTGCCGCTGCTGCTGTTGGGTTTCTTCCAATTGGGGCGCTGGGGCTTTTTATACCGCACCCTGATCGCCGCCACCATTTTTTCCGTCAGCACCGATCTGCTGCTGATTTATCTGCCAACTGTACTGCCGGAATTCCCGCTCACCGATGACCTGCTGCTCAACACCATTTACGGCGGCATTGTGGGTGGCATTGGCGGCGGCTTGATCTATCGCGCTGGCGGCACGATGGGTGGTACCGGCATCCTGGGGCGGGTGCTGCAAAAACGCACAGGTCGCCCGCTCAGCCAGGTTTACTTCTATTCCGATGGCCTGATCATCCTGTTGGGCGGGGTCGTGTTTGGCCCTGTTATGGTTTTGTACGGCTTTTTAATGCTGTTTCTGAATGGATTGGCTTCCGATTACACATTGGAAGGCCCCAGCACCACGCGCACGGCCAGCATCATCACCAACAAACCGGACGAACTGATTCAGGCGCTCATGCAGCGCGTTCATCGGGGCGTCACCTACTGGCCCATTACTGGCGGTTATACCGGGCAGCAGCGGTATCTGGTGTTATGCACCGTCACCCGCCCTCAGGTCAACGAATTGAAAGAGGTAGTAGCGGAAGTAGACAGGGAGGCGTTTGTGACCATTGGCGTCAGCCACGAGGCCATGGGCAGTGGTTTCACCCCCCTGCCCAAGTAACAGGTTATAATACCACCATGAAACCAATACCCATCAACGAAAAATTGGTCTGGGATTACGACATCCCCCCCGACGCGCCAACCAACGAAGCCTTCCGTGAATGGTATATTGCGCGCGTGTTATCGCGGGGGTCAGATGCCGATTTGCAAAGCATTGGGTTTCAGACAATTCAACATTATCTACCACGCCTCCTCTTGCCGGCGCGGATTCGTGAATTTTGGGAATGGTATTTCACCCTACCAGAAGTGGCAGCCCGATATGGAGATTTTCACCCCGTTCCAGAAGCAAATTTTGACAGCCATCGGGCATAGTCCGCTGAGTACATCCTTCTACTTGACCGGTGGAACAACGCTGGCCGCTTATTATTTGCAGCACCGCTACTCAGAAGACCTGGATTTTTTTACATCCATCCAGGAGTCAATTCCGGCTGTCACCACATTTATGAGCCAGATAGCCAGTGGACTAGGTGCTGAAGTCGAGTTTACGCGCACATTTGTTTCTTTTGTGGAGTGTTTCATCAGCAAACCAGGTGGTGAACGGGTGAAGTTGGATTTTGCCTTTGATACGCCATATCGGCTATTACCCACGCAACTTGACACGCGATTTGGCATCCAGGTGGATAACCTGACCGATATTGCCTGCAACAAGCTGTCAGCCTTGTTTGACCGCTCTGAACCAAAGGATTTTGTGGACATTTATTTTATTTGCCGGGAGCTAATACCATTTGCCGAACTCCACAAACAGGCGCAGCAAAAACACGTGGGCATAAGCAATTATTGGCTGGCCATGTCTATGCAAAATGTGAGAAGAATTCAATTCTTGCCGCGTATGATAAAGCCCCTAACTGTTTCCGATTTACAGGCGTTTTTTATTGACCTGGCAACAGAATTGATGTCAGGCATTGATACGCCATGAACTAATTGGTTTTAAGGGACACGCCCGTTTCTCCATCGCCGCTCAAAAACACAATCAACGCCTCAATTTCCCTGTCTGAGAGTTCCAGGTTGGGCATGAGCGTGGCCGGGCGCACCTGTACCGGGTCACGCAGCCACAGCCGCAAAAACTCCGGGCTGACCTGATGGTTACTCAGGTCTGGCCCCATGTAAGTGCGGAAACCGGTGTACTTTGCGCCGTCGTGTTGGTGGCAGATGGCGCACCCTTTGGCCACAAAGAGCGCCTCCCCTAATTCGGCGGTTGGCGTGTCGGCCGTTTCGGAGACGGCCGGCCCGGCAGTGGGTGTGACCATAAAACCGGCCAGGCAGAAGGTCACGCCTAGCAGCAGGGCCACTGGCGCAAAACGGGACCGCTGTCGCTGCCACAGGACGATGGCTATTCCCATGGTGGCGACGCCCACCAGCCCTAACAGCCAGGTGTAGAGCATGGTGGGTTGCGCCCGGAATGTGACCGGTGTGGTTGTGGTGGTCACGGCCGTAGCCGTTTGTACCATCAGCGGTGGCATCTCAAAACGGCCAAAACTATCAATGTGCCAGCGCCATTCACCGGCGGCGGGCAACAGCAGCGTCGCCGCATAATAGCCGGTGTCACCGGCGTCTGTAGCTACAAATTGCACCCGCTCGCCTGTTTCGGCGTGTACGGCCGTAATCGTTCCCTCTATACCGGCAAGCAGATGATTTCCATGCTGGCGCAGCGCATAACGCACGGTGAACGGCTCTCCGGCTGTTACTTGCTCCGGCCAATGTTCTAGCGTCAAAACAGCCCAACCACCGGCCCGCGCTGTGTTTGCCAGGAAACTGCAAATCACCGCCAAACCTATCAGGAACCACATCCATTTCTTCATCATCGTTCACTCCTCCAATTGATAGAGCGATTCAGCCATGCGAACCGCCTCGGCTAATGACGCCGCGCCCTCTAGCCGGAAGGTCAGCCCTTCCCGGCTCCACCAGATGAGGACGTTGCTTTCAATGAACTGCCATTCCTGCCAACGGCCGTCCGCCAGCATAAACCGGTGCGGCCCTGTCAACCACAGCGCCCACTGCCCATTCACGGCCGTCTCCTCGATAATCGGCGCGCTTTTATAGGCAAATTGCTCTGCCCCAATCTGGTACAACGCCAGGCTGACCGGTTCATTCCAGACAAAAATAACCGTCTGTGGCCAACCTGCCTCCGCCAGATAAACCACATCCGGTTCGCCCAAATCGGCCGGATAAGCGGGCAAATAAAGACTGCCTGGCACGGCCGTTTGCGCCTCCGCCAGTGAAATCCCTCTTGCCAGACCTTGTGCTACCAATGGCAGTTGCGCCGTTTTGGTTGCCCAAATCGCCGCGTTGGCTGGCGGTGGCTCGTCCACCTCAAAAATAGTGATGGCCCCAATCTGGAAAATGCGCAGTACCGCCGCCCGTACCTGGGGCACAGCCAAAAGCGCCAGCAGCAGCGTCACCGCTACCACCGCCCACACCAGCCGGGGGGTGATGGCAAGACGGCGAGACGGCCGTCTTGCCAACCGCTGCCGCACCATCCCCCGAGTATCCGGCGTCGGCGGGTAAGGGAAAGCAGCCGCCATCCCCTGTACCCGCTCTGCCCACTGCTCTAACTCGTTTTCGTCATTCATGCTCTGATAAGACCCTAAGGGTTTCAGAAAACCCTTAGGGTCTGTATTCACTTAACTCTGAAAAATCTCGTTCTACCACCACCTGCAACTGCTTCAACGCACGATGCAGCCGTGACTTGACTGTGCCCGGTTGCACGCCCAGGGCCACGGCCGTTTCTGCCTCGTTCATCTCCAAAAAGTAACGCAAATAAATGACCTCCTGCGCCGACGGCCGTAACCGCCGTACTGCCTGCCACAACAAAGTAGACTCCTGCTGTTCGGTGGGTGTTGTGATCGCCTCTGGTTCATACTGCCGCCATTTTTGCACGGCCGTCCAATATCGTTTCCAGCTACGCCACCGATTCCGTGCCAGATTCCGGGTGATTTGCAGCAGCCAGGGGCGCAACGGCCGTGATTCGTCAAACCGATCCAGGGCAAAATAGGCGCGCACAAACACATCCTGCGTCACTTCCTCGGCCTCGGCCCCGTCACCCAGGATCAGATAAGCCAGCCGGAAGACCGGCTGCTGATGGGCAGCCATCAGCCACTCCCAGGCAGCCTCATCTCCCTGGCGGGCCAGCCGCAGCCACGGCCGTTCATCCACCGCAGCCCGGTCGCTTTCTTCCACCTCGATCTTGCCGGAAAGCGTCATCTACCCCACTATACACCGCGTATGGCTGTTTGGTTCCCACGCCCGAAAATTTCGTAATCCGTAATCCGTTATCCGATTACGGTTCACGGATTACGGATTACCGATAACCGATTACCGACACACCCCCCGCCCCCGCAATCCTTCAATCTCCGCGTCCGTGTAGCCCAATTCGTGCAGCACGGCCGTCGTGTCTGCCCCCACATCTCCCCCCACATGATGGTAAACGGGTTCTGTCTGTGAAAATTTGAACGGGCTGCCCACTTGTGCCTGGGTGGTTCCGTTCGGTTTGGGGACAGCTACGATCATTTGCCGTGCCTGCGTTTGGGGGTGGGCCACCATCTCTGGAATGGTCAACACCGGCTCTACGCACACATCATACCCGGTAAAAATATCCGTCCATTCAGGCAACGTCTTCCCCAAAATGGTTGCCCGAATTTCAGCTTTGAGCGTCTGTTGATTGGCCGCCGACTGGTCAAAACCACGTGGTGTCAAATCCGGTCGGGCGATGGCCTGGCAGAACCCTTCCCAAAATTTTGGTTCCAGACTGCCTACGGAGAGGTAACGGCCGTCGGCCGTTTCATAAAAATCGTAATAGCTGCCGCCGTTCAACTGCCAGCTTTCCGGTTCCGGCGTTTCGCCGCCTACCAGGTAATGGCTGACGGCGTGGGCGTGCCAGGCAATGGACATGTCGAACATGCTGATGTCTACGAACTGGCCTTGCCCGGTGTGGTGGCGGTGGATAACGGCCGTTAAAATCCCCACCACTGCCCCCAATGCGCCGCCGCCAATATCCGCCACTTGCACCGCCAATGGCGGCGGGCCGCCCTCTTTACGCCCGCTATGGCTCATCACCCCCGCCAGCGCCAGATAGTTGTTGTCATGCCCCGCCCGGTCGCGGTATGGCCCCGTCTGCCCATAGCCCGTGACGGCGCAATAAATCAGCCCCGGATTCATCATGCGAAGCGCCTCATAGCCGACGCCCAACTTATCCATCACCCCCGGACGAAATTGTTCCAGCACAATGTCATAGCCGCCCCCACTGACCAGTCGTTTCACAATTTCCACCGCTTCCGGCTGCTTCAAGTCCAGGGCGATAGAGCGTTTGTTGCGGTTCAGCAGCCGGTGCCAGGCGGAGGCATCGCCATCATAGGGCGGCACAAAACGCACCATGTCCGGGCGGTTGGGCGCTTCCACGCGCAGCACCTCTGCGCCCAGGTCGGCCAGCATCATGCTGCCAAACGGCCCCGGCAGCAGGGCGCTGAAGTCGAGGATTTTGAGGGAAGCCAGTGGGGAGGTCATGGTGAAGAGAGTGAGCAGTGAGCAGTGGGCAGTGAGCAGTAAAAACAACTGCTAACTGCTTACCGCTCACTGCTTACTAATGCAACTGCCCGGCCGCATACCGGCCGCGCAGCACTTTTTTGTCGAATTTGCCCACGCTCGTTTTGGGGATTTCGTCTACGAAGAGGATGGTTTCGGGAATCCACCAGTGGGCCACTTTGCCTTCGAGGAAGGTGGTGATGTCGGCGCTGGTCAGGTTTTGGGCATCGGGGGTGGGAACGACGGCGGCCAACGGCCGTTCCTGCCACTTGTCGTCCGGGATAGCGATGACGGCCGCTTCCATCACCTGCGGATGGGCCATGATCGCATTCTCCAATTCCACTGTGGAAATCCACTCGCCGCCCGATTTCACCAAATCCTTGGTGCGATCCATGATCTGCATATAGCCGTCAGGACTCATCGTCACCACGTCCCCGGTGCGGAACCAGCCATCCCTGGTGAAGCTATCTTCCGAGACCTCGCGTTTGAAGTATTGGCGGATGATCCACGGGCCGCGCACCTGCAACTCGCCCATCTGACGGCCGTCCCAGGGCAACTCCTTCCCCACTTCATCCACAATCCGCATCTCCACGCCAGAAATCGGGTAACCTTGTTTGGCTTTGATGTCCCATTTCTCCTCGTCGGAGAGATGGGCGTGTTGGCTGCTCAAGTTACACACGCTGCCCAACGGCGACATCTCCGTCATGCCCCAGGCGTGCAGCACATTCACGCCCAACTCGCTTTCATACGCCTTTGTCAGGGCGCGGGGCATGGCCGAGCCGCCCACCACCAACGCCCGCACGCAGGAAATATCGCGCGGATTGTTTTTCAATTCGTGGTACAACCCCGTCCAGATGGTGGGCACACCGGCGGCAATCGTCACCCGCTCCTCTTCAATCAACCGTGCCAGCGGCTCTGCTTTCAAATGTAAACCGGGCATGATGATTTCCGCGCCAGCGGCGGCGCAGGCGTAGGGCAGTCCCCAGGCCATGGCATGAAACTGGGGTACAACCGGCAGCACCACGTCTGGTTCGCGTACACCCAGCGCGTTAGCCTGGCCCGCCCCCATGGCGTGCAGATACATGGAGCGGTGACTATAGAGCGCCCCTTTGGGTTCACCGGTGGTGCCGCTCGTGTAACACAGGCCGGCGGCCATCTGCTCATCGGTGCTGCGCCAGGTGAATGCCTCGTCAGTGTTCTCGATCAAATCTTCGTAAAATAAGACATTGGTCAATTTAGTCTGCACGTCGCGGGCGGTGTTGAATAACACGTAATGCTCTACACAACTGATTTCATGGGCGATCCGCTCATACAGCGGCAGCAGCGACCCTTCCACAAACACGATCTTGTCTTCAGCGTGGTTGACGATGTAGCTCAACTGCTCCGGGAAGAGGCGAATGTTGAGCGTGTGGCAGACGGCGCCCGCGCCGGGAATGGCGTAATACAGTTCCAGATGTTGGAAGTTGTTCCAGGCAAAGGTAGCCACCCGGTCGCCGGGCTGCACCCCCAGGTTGACCAGTGCTTTTGCCAGCCGCTTCGTCCGCCAGTACAGGTCGCCGTAGGTGTAGCGGTGTAATGAGCCATCGGGCTGCAAAGTGCTGATGCGCTTGTGTGGACTGACACGGTTGGCATGTTCCAGAATGCGATCTAAGGTCAACTGATAATCCATCATTAAACCGTTCATAGTTCTCCTCTCTCGTTTGTAATAGGCTGTTTGTAGTAGGCAATTTATTGCCGTTTTACGGCGATAAATCGCCTACTGCAAACTTATTGCGCCACACAACGGTGTGGGCCAATCAAGACGGGTATGTTCCGCCAGGAGGGTATCAATGCTTGTGGCGATGGGGGGTGGGAAGGGGGAGGTGCGGCGGAGGCTGAGGTTGGCGTGGGAGCCGAGCATTTCCACGGTGGCAGCCAGTTGGCCGGTGCTTTCGTTGATCATGAAGTGGCAGAAGTGGATGCGTTTGTCATTACGGCCGTACAGCCTCGACCGTATCCCAATCGTTTCATCGGTGCGCACTTCTGCCAGGTAAAAGATGAACTGCTGCAAGGCAAACGAACCGCTGCCGCTGGTGGTGTAATAGTGATGGTCCATGCCAAAACTGGCAAAGAGATGCCAGGTAGCGTCATCAAAAAAGCCCAGGTAATGGCGCACATTCATATGCCCCATCAAATCCAGGTGCCCGTCCGTGACGATGGCGCGGTAGGTGAGCGGCAGTTGTTCCAGTTGGGGGAGGGTGAGGGATTTGAGGATTTCTTTCATGGCATGTGTCAGACATCCGATTTTTCAAAAAAATCGGATGTCTCTCGCCGACTAATCTCCTTTTACAAAATAACACCAGACGCCTCCCACCTCTTGCTCTTCAATTGCCCCTTCCGCCTTGAGCAAATCCAGATAACCCACAACCATCCATAGGCCGGCGATACGGCCGTTTTCTGGGTAGTGGGCATACATGACGTTGACCAACTCGATGACGGTCTGGCAGCCTTGCCGGATGTGGTTGAGGGTGTCCTGTTTGCGTGCCTGAAGGCGCTGGCGTTGTTGCCGGATGAGTTCGTGAGCGTTGTGGATGAGAGAGCCATGGCCAGGGTAGGCGATGGTGATGTCCAACCCTTCGAGGATGGTTAAAGAATCGAGGAAGAGGGGGAGCGACGGCCGTCGTGTTTTCCCATCCGGCGGCTCTTCCACAATCGGCGTGGGCGCTTTGTGCAGCAGCATGTCGGCGCTAATGAACTGGCGGGTGGCGGGCTGATAAAAGCAGGTCTGGTGGCTGGCGTGGCCGGGCATGTGCAGCACCTGCCAATCCAGCCCACCCATCGCCAGTTGCTCGCCCACCTGGAAGGTGGTGATGCGTTCCGGGGCTACGGCCGTGGAACTTTCGGCGGCATAGGTCATGTAATCGAGAACCATCTGCTGTGCCTGCGGCGAAAGCCCGCAGGGAGACAGAAAGCAGTCACGGTAAAAGGCGATGCGCTGGTCCCATTTGCGTTTGGGAGCTGCCAGCCAGTCATACCCCAGGTCAGCAATGTAAATTTGGGCGTTGCTGTGAGCTACCAGTCGCGCCGCCGCGCCAAAATGGTCTACATGCGCATGGGTGATGATGACGCGCTGCAAGTCGGCTATCGCCAGCTCATGTGCCGCCAGCCCGGCCTGTAATGCCGTCCAACTCTCCGCCGAATCCACGCCGGTATCCACCAACACCGGTTCCGGTTCGGTAAAGAGGTAAGCGTTCACCGAGCCGACGTCAAACGGCGTGGGCAGTTCAATGCGGATGGGATTCATGGTGGAATTGAGTAGACCTGACGGGTTTCCGAAACCTGTCAGGTCTGCACGCATCAATCAAACAGATGTTGTTTGGGTAGGAAAATGTAGGCGGCGATGATGGCCGGCATGAGGCTGGCAAACAGCACCAGGATGTAGCCAGTATTCATCAGGCCGGCGGTGGCCATCACCAGCGTGGAAGCCACGTAAAGCTGGAAGCCCCACCGCTTCCAATACCACAAGGCGGCCGCCGCAATGACGTCAGCTACTGAGGTGATGAACAACAGGGGCATATACAGGGAACGTACCTCGATATTATTGGTGCGGAGGTCGCTCCAGGCCAGCAACGTGAACAAGGCCCCATGCAGGAAAATGAGGACGATGACGGCCGTAATCAACGGCGTTCGTTGGCGGGTGGGGGCGACCACAGCCGTGGCCTTGTTGTTGTTGCCTGATTGCCCGTGCGGCTGATGCGCCGGGCGTTTGCGTGTTTTGCTCTTGCTCATAAAAACTTCTCTTCCTTTTGAAAAACAGATTGTTGAGATAGGTGGGAATTGTATCTAAAAAGCAGCCCACGCAAAACGAAGCCCGAAACCCCAGGTCCGGCCACCAATGACCAATGACAAGTGACCAATGACAAGCGACCAATGACCGATTACCGATTCAAAACAACTAACGCAATCAGCATCAGGAATGCCGCCGTGCCCAGTTCCAACACCAAAAACGCGCCAATCCAAACCCGTCGCAGCCCATCATCTTCCACCCGCTGCGCCAGGCGCGCCAGTAAAAACGTATCGGCCGCTACTGTAAAAACCACCACCGTGCCCAGGCACAACATCGGAATGTCCATGCCTGCCGCCGTTACATCAGCCGTCAGAGCGGCCGTCACGCCAATGGCAAAAAAAATAAAGAAAATGCTTGCCAGCCAGATTCCTACCGTGATCAGGAGTAACTTGAGCATAGTACCTCAATTAGATACAAAACAGGGACATCAAGCAAACAAAGGTTTAAATTTCCCGGATGTCGCCACGTTAATCGGTTGCCAAACGGCCGTAACTCTGCCACAATTTCGAGCGCTGATGTATTCAGGTGTTCACGTGGACACGTCAACACCTGAATACCCAAACACAAATCTATGTCTTACCTGGCAAATCGCATTCAACAATTTGGCGTGACTGTTTTTACGGAAATGACGGCGCTGGCCGTGCAGCACCAGGCTGTGAATCTGGGGCAAGGCTTCCCAGACTTTGCCGCGCCCGATTTTCTGAAGGAGGCAGCCAGGGAAGCCATTGCCGCCGATGTGAACCAGTATGCGCCCAGCTACGGCCGTGCCAGCCTTAAACAGGCCATTGCCGCCAAAATGAAACGCCGCTATGGACTGGACGCCGACCCCGACCAGGAAATTCTGGTGACGCACGGCGCTACGGAAGCCTTGTGCGCCGCCATTTTAGGGTTGGTCAATCCGGGTGATGAAGTCATCTTGTTTGAGCCGTTTTATGATTCCTATGTGCCCGATGTGCTGATGGCTGGCGGCACGCCCCGCTTTTACACGCTGCGCCAGCCGGACTGGTGCATTGACCGGGAAGAACTGGCGGCGCTTTTCACCGCGAAAACAAAGTTGATTGTCGTCAACACGCCGCATAACCCCACCGGCAAGGTGTTTAGCCGTGAAGAATTGGGTATCATCGCCGACTTGTGTCAGGAGCATGACGTATTGGCGCTGGCGGATGAGGTGTATGAGCATATTGTGTTCGACGGCCGTAGCCACCACCTGTTGGCCCAACTACCCGGCATGGCTGACCGCACCCTTACCATTTCCAGCCTGGGCAAGACGTTCAGCGTCACCGGCTGGAAAATTGGCTGGATTATTGCCCATCCCGATTTGCTGCGGGCTGCCTTCCGTACCCACCAGTTTATGACCTTCTGTAGCGCATCTCCCTTGCAGGAGGCCGCCGTGGTGGCCCTGGCTACCGAGGATAACTTTTATACGCAGTTAGCCCAGGATTATCAGGCGAAACGAGATTACCTGATGCAGGTGTTGGCCGCAGCCGGTCTACCACCGATTCCCCCCACCGGCACTTACTTTGTGATGGTGGATATTAGCGGCCTGGGTTTTGCCGATGATGTCGCCTTTTGCCGCTACCTGACGACGCAAGTAGGTGTGGCGGCCATTCCGCCCAGCGCCTTTTATCACAACCCGGCCGATGGGGCGGGGTTGGCCCGTTTTGCCTTTTGTAAATCGCAGCCCACATTGGAGGAGGCCGCCAGACGGCTGCAAAATATAGATTGGCCCAATCTTCAAGATTGAACCAATCTCGTCGGAGGATTGTATGGAAGAAAAAAGCCCTACTCAGGCAGAGTGGCGTGAACTGTATGCGGTGATGGACCGCGTAAAAGCAGCGGCGCCCTGGGAGTGGATGGAAGAGACAGATATTTTTGGCATACAGAACCCGGAGACGGAGGAGATGGGTTTTGTCAGCGTTATGGGCAGCCTGGGCGAGCATCTGTCGGTGGCGGTTTATCGGGGCGAAGAAGGGTTAGCTGGCTTTTGGAATATGCAGTATGCCGGGCCGTATCTGACGCCCGATATGGTGTTTAATACACCGCAGTTGCAGGCTTCGTTTGAAGACCGGAATACCTTGCACCAAAAAGACCGGGATGTGATTAAACAACTTGGGTTGAAGTACCGGGGCAAACAGGCGTGGCCGCAGTTCCAGAGTTTTGCGCCGGGCCTGGTACCCTGGTATGTCACGGCCGTAGAAGCCCGATTCCTCACCCATGCCCTGGAGCAAACACTAGAGATAGCCGCCCGCCTGGAAGAGACCCCGGCCTTGCTGGAAACGGGAGTTGAGAATGAATATCTGGTGCGCGTTCCCGTCAGCCAAAATGGGAAGTGGATATGGCACGACGAAAAACGCCGTATTGTGTTGCCCGAATCTCGTTCAATTTCAGTCTATTATGACCGGCGGATGATGGGGGCGCTCAAACAGTTGCCCGCCACCTCTGGCGGGATTGACGTAGATTTTTTCTGGACGCCGACGCCGGTATTGGGAGAGCAGGCACGGCCGTATTACCCCTATATGCTCCTCATGGTAGAACCGAGCAGCGGTATGATCATCGGCAACGACACGATGATCGCCGAACAGTCCATGGACGAGATGTGGGCCGCCATGCCCATGAAAGTGGGGCAAACGTTGGCCCGGCTGCGGCAGCGGCCCGGTGTCATCCGCACCCCCTCACAACGGGTGGCGGCTTATTTGCAGCCATTGACCGAAGAATTGGAGATCGAACTACAACTGGTGGATGAATTACCAGACCTGGAAAATATCAAACACATGCTGATCAGTTTTCTAATGCGGTAACTGAATGGCATGGCTGCCAGCCAAAAATCAACCTGGTAATTCTAGCTCTGCCCTTGTTTTTTCTCAGAATCAGTCGTGCATCACCGCATACCACGTGCTATGATGTGTAGGTTTGTACTCTTCAGTTCAATTGAAAGGAGGTTCCATGGAAAAAACCTGAAGCAGTAAAGAATACCCATTGTCAAATCATGTTCAGTAAAGTCTTCCGTTTTATTTTGGGGAGATGGTGAGGAGCCTGACCCAACCTGAAACCCCAAACTTCAAGAACTGTGAAAACCTATTTGGAGGAAAATTCACATGAAAGTTGCCTGGAAAATTTGGTTTATCCTCGTCCTTTTAGTATTCAGTGTATTTTTTGTGCTGAATGCTCAAATAAATGCAGACGCCCCCCCTACAGTAAAAACTGAAATCATCTTTGATGTCAGTGAACCGGTTTACCCCAAAATAAGCCCGGCTGTCCGTGACCTGGCAGCCGTTTCTCAGCCGCCCCTGCTCAATCGTGAGGTTGACATGTTATGGCTTGGTGAAGGGCTTGGTGAGTCCAGCAGCTTGTTGGCCCTTGACCCACTTGTCCCCTTTAGCAAAAATGGCGGCACAACGCCTGATCCCTACCTTACCTTTGAAGGTCTGGGTACTGACGGTTTCACCCCTCCCGACACCATTGGTGACGTTGGCCCGAATCATTATATTCAAATGGTTAACGTCTCCTTCCAGATCTGGGACAAAGGCGACCCTGCCAACGGTATTCCGCCCAGCATTGTGCAAGCCGATACCCCTTTCAATGCATTGTTTGCCGGTTTCGGCGGTGTATGCCAGAACAGCAACAGCGGCGACCCCATCGTTATGTACGACGATATGGCCGATCGCTGGTTTATGTCACAAATGGGGCTGACTGGTGGCACTGCGCTGTGTATTGCTGTGTCTACATCGCCTGATCCCACCGGCACCTATTATCTGTATGCATTCCCCATGCCGGCTTTCCCCGATTACCCCAAATATGGCATCTGGCCTGATGCCTACTTTGCCACCACCAACACCGGTTTTCCCAACCAATACTGGGCACATGCCTTTGACCGGGCAGCTATGTTGGCCGGGAATCCCGCCACCCGTCAATCCTTCGGTAACAATCCTAACTTGATGTTACCGGCCGATGTAGATGGGCCAATGGCTCCTCCAGCGGGTGATCCCGGTATCTTCTATACATTCTTCCATCCAAGCGCCACCGGGCACCCCGGCGGGGCAGAACGACTGGCCTTCTACGAATTTGATGTGGACTGGACCACGCCGGCCAATTCCACCTATACCCTGGTTGCGGAACTGCCCGTTGCTTCCTTCAACTATGCTCTCTGCGGTTTCTTTGTTGAATGTGTGCAACAGCCCGGCACTTCACAATTGCTGGATGATATTGCCTGGTGGCCCATGCATCGCTTGCAATACCGCAATTTCGGTGATTATGCCGCTATGGTTGGCAATTTCACCGTGGATGCCGATGGCGCCAATCATGGTGGTATCCGGTGGTTTGAAGTGCGTAAAACAGGCAGCGTGTATGACCTTTACCAGGAAGGAACACATTTCCCGGACACGAACACACGTTGGATGGGCAGCATTGCCATGGATGGCAGTGGGAATATCGCGCTGGGCTACAGTGTTTCCAGTAATACAACGATACCCTCCATTCGCTACGCCACCCGACGCATGAGCGATCCATTGGGCACCTTGAATGCGGAAGCCTCCATGTGGGTGGGCACGGGTGTCCAGACAGGTATTGAGCGTTGGGGCGACTATTCCGGTCTGGCGGTTGATCCAGTGGATAATTGTACATTCTGGTACACCACAGAATATCATGACGTTAATGATGCCGGTTTTAACTGGAACACGCGCGTTGGCGTCTTCCGGGTACCGGAATGTACAGGAAGCCTCGGCCCAGATTTCTCGATGGCGCTTAACCCAAACACGCTGGCGATTTGTTCGCCCGATTCAGCTGTTGTGGATGTTAACTTTAACTGGGTGGAAGGGTATGATTCACCAGTGACCCTGAGTGCAGTGGGGGTTCCGGCGGGATACTCTGCTGACTTTAGCGTGAATCCCGTGATGACACCCACCGTTACCAGTGAACTCAGCCTCTCGAATATCGGCGCGGTGACAACGGGTGTTTATGATGTTGATATTGTGGGGATCGGCAGTCCCACACCGACGCATACAGCCACCTTACAGTTGAGCCTGTTTGATGGTGTGCCGGGCGCACCCACGCTGGTATCGCCGGCTAACGCGGCCACCAACATCCCCATCACCCCAGACTTCACCTGGAATGCGGTCAGCGGCGCTGTTTCGTACCACCTGGAACTGGCCGACGACATCAACTTCACCAACATCATCTACACCGCCGATGTCGCCGGTACCAGCCACACCCTGCCCGGCGCCAACGCCCTGGCCTACAACACCTGGCACTACTGGCGTGTCACCGCCAGCAACCCCTGCGGAGGTGGCGCCACCTCCACCGAGTTCCGCTTCCGCACTGTGGAACAACCGGCCACCTTCTGCGCCACGCCCAACCTGAGCATCCCGGACAACAACCCCACCGGCGCCAGCCACACCATGAACATCCCCACCAGCGCCAACATCCTGGATGTGGACATCTACGTCAACGCCACCC
>DAOMOK010000039.1:0-38062 GCA_035444285.1 Chloroflexota bacterium | reverse complement strand
AGCCAGTTGGCGGGCATCGGCCTCCGTCGTCCCTTCGGCCACAATTTCAATCTGGTCGTCGTTTTCCAGGGCGGCACGTACCCCAATGCGTGTTACTTCCTGATCGTCAATGATCACCACCCGGATTTTGCCATTCGCTGTCGTCACCATATCACCCCTCCATTTATCGTCAATCAGGCACGGCCTTAGGAAACGCTAACGGCCGTTGCGCCTGCATAAAGACATACCACAACTGCATGAGACAAACCGGGTAAGTTGGTGAAGCGCGGAAATCAGTCTATAATGACGCCTGAATTGAGTAACACCACTAACCCCGGTGTAGAAGACCGTCACTGGTACAGCCATACTGGTGACGGTTTGTTTTATCGCTTTCCTGTTGGTAACAACTCCATATCTACCAGTCAGAAGCCAGTTACTGTATCTCGTCAGATTTTCTGCCCGCCAGATCAGATAATGTTTGCTGAACAACGCCGCCCAAGAGAATTGGATGAAATAGCTGAGTCGGTGGCCGGATCAAATGGGCAATCTCGAAAAAAATGCGGGCGGCATCAGGATTACTCTGATACACAAGTCTGACCTTTTCAACGTACTGATGAGCAAACCTGGTCACAACTCCTAATTCACGCGCATCTGCTTCTGTCGTCGGCCAGCGCAAATCTTCCCCTGTTGCTAATCGCCATACATTTTTGCTGGCTTGCGCCAAATCTTTCTGCAATCTAGGAGCATTCACGGCTTTATGTATTCTGTGATGGTGGTCAATCGCTACAGCACTCAGCGCGCTCACGGTCATCCCCTGTCCATATGCCGGGTTAAAAGAGCAGAAAGCATCGCCCATCACAACATAATTAATCGGCCACCGCTCAAGCTTTTCGTAATGCCGCCACCGGTTTGCCGTATTACGAAATCCATAAATCGAACTGATCGGCTCCGCCTGGCTGAGCGCCTGATATATCAGCGGACTTACCAACTGTCGGGCAAACTCAAGGTATGCCTCTTGATCATCTGTAGGCGGATAAATGCCACCTATACCAGCCAGCGTTACAATCCACTGATTGTTTTCGATAGGGTATATTCCCCCATACCGGGGGTTATCTGGAGGACGTCCGCTGATTAAGATAGCTTTCCAGTCTGCCTCAAAACCTTCCGGCACCCGATACCATTGTGTCGCATATCCTAAGAATGAGTTGACAATCGTTTCTTGTGGAATCTCATAGCCATACTCTTGAATCCACTTAGGCGTTTGGGAGTGACGACCGCTGGCATCTACAATTAGATCCGCCTCCCAAACCTCAGCTGTGGTCTTCCCATCACCTGCCTCGTCACCTGGATATACCTGGATTCCCACCACGCTTTTCTCGGCCGAATCCAGCACTAACCCTTCCACACGACACTTTTCTCTCATGGTGATGTTGGCAAACTCAGCCACACGTCGGCGCACATGCCATTCCAATAGATTGCGGCTGCATGTGCGAGTGATCATGTCGGATTCAAAGCGGGGCAAACAGACACCACCAGGCACATTGATACTTTCCATGCCCCAATTCACCGTAGGCGCGCCGGCTTCAGCTAAGGCCCTATCCAATCCAGGAAAAAGTTCGTTCAATATTTGCTGCCCGCGCACCAACAACACATGAATATGCGGGGCTTGTGGCACACCTTTGCGGAAACCAGGATCAGCGGGAAACTGATCCCTTTCCACAATCGTGACCTTTTCATAATGATCGGCCAGCACGCGCCCAGCCAGCATACCTGTCATGCTGCCACCAATCACGATAGCATGAGAACGATTGGAGTGATTCATGTAGTTATAGCCTCCCACCCACGCGACGATAAGCACGCGCCAGATCAGGGATTTCCATTTCATCAGACACAGGCTGCAATCTGAAAAAAAGCGCCAATGCTCCGTTCTTCTTTGGCTCATCCCACTGTTGAGGGTTATCTTGAAACCGATAGATGGGCCACTTATTCGACTGACCGGGCAGCAACTCTAGTGATGCTAAATAAGCCTCCAACATGCTTTTGCCATCCAAGATGCCGATCAATGAGCGGTAAATATGGAAATCAGGCGCTTTGAGCGCTTCGCGCCAGCCAACCTGTGGAAGTACGATTGGTGAGCAAAACTCACTAATCCGCGATTGCAGCACTATAAGCTGGCGTAGCGTCCACCATTTGTCCATTAGCAGGAACGGTTTTGCCAGACGCAGCGTCATCCAGTTTGGCAAATGCAGTATGGGAATAATAAAAGCCGGCAATACAAGGAAGAAAATAGAAAGTGCATAGAGATGCTTGATACTGCCACTTGTCGGCTGCCAATAGGCCCAGAACGTAAGCACAATCCGGGTTCCAAAGAAACAGATGGCTACCATCGTCATCACCCAAAGCCTCCCCCACCCTACTCTGGCAATCAGTGCGGTTTCATTCCGATAGACATGGGCAACATTCCGGCTGGTAAGTACAAATAGGAGCCCGACAAATATGAAGAGAGTTTGCATGAAGACGAACTCATGAAAACCCCTCGGTATAACATGTGCCGGTCGTTCAGGCATAAACCAAATTCCTGCCCAGAATGAAAGGAAATAGACGGTTAAAACTGTTACCATTATCACATGCAGCCAGAGAGGGACTTGTTTCTCCTGCACCATATAGAAGGTGCAAGTGATCAGATAGGCACTGGTTGTAATTCCTAACCAGGCAATCAGCCATGACAGATTTTGGGCACCGACAAGCCCGTCAAACCAAAGGTAAACTGCCCTGACTTCAAATGTCATACCAATAGCAAACGCTAGGAAATAGGAGAAACCAAGAAAGACAAACCGGTTTTTCAACCTGACCACTCGTACCATCCAATATAACGTGAGTAACCAGGTAGAGACGGCCACAACCATACTCAATCTGTCCTGAATCAGGATCAATCGCTCCATAATAATCCCCCTTGTACTCTATACGTGACCAAAGCCGACTTTTTCCAAATAGCGTAGGGAATATTCGTTAGTTGAGGGTACCATTAACTGTTTCAATCGGTTGCAGTTGGCTGCCGATTCTTGAACGAGTATGGCCATTGTCTCTGCCTCTATCTCTTCCTGGCTCGTGTCGGGTGAGCGTAATAGAGCTTTTACAAAGACAGAGGACAAATCGCCCCCTTCCAATAATTCGCTTAGTTTTGCCCGGCTGACCTTCAGCGTTGGGTGATCACAGATAATATGACAGAGTTCATGTAGCTGGCTATTAACCTGCTGATGACGGGAATAGATTGTGTTATAGAAGACATATTCGCGGGCGACATCTTCAATGGATATCCACGCCCCGTACATGCCCTGCGGCATTTCCCACCCAATCAACTTAATTTCTCGATTCAGTTGTTCCTCAACATGAGCTACAAAGTCGTCCATACTAAATTGGTTGAAATCGAATTCTAGTGCTTTTAACCTTTCTAGCATACGCATTCTGACATCCATCACTTATCCCCTTAATGCCGTGTTTTTTTTGCCCCTTCTAGTTTGCTGATGTGATCTAGCATCCCTAATAAGGCGCGTTTCCCCTCCTCGCTCAGTTCACTGGCACGTAGAGCAATCGTTTCCAGGTAATGATCCTGCTCGGGCTGTGTGTCCGGAATTGCATCTTCTTCAAAAAAGTAGTTGGGTGATACCTGGAAAAATGCGGACAAGGCACGAATAACTTTGTATCCGGGATTTTCGGTTTTCCCTGTACGGAGTTTTGAGATGTAACCAACCGTGATGCCTGTTACCTGATGCACTTCTTCATGTGTGTACTCATTGCCATCGGGCTTGGTACGTGAAGCAAACAGGTGGTTCAACTTGTCGGCGAATTGTGTGCTACCAGGTTGTGATTTCATGGTTACTTTCCTCATTACTTACGGAAAATCCCTACAGGAATCACAAGTATACAGATTCTATTCTTGCAGTCAAGTTTCTGGAGGAATCAGCAAAGGGTTCGATTTTGCTCCTCCTTTTGGCTATGGTAAAACTTATCGCACTATATGAGTCAATGAGTTTTGTTAAGAAATGGGCGAAAAACAACTGGCACGGGTGCGACACATCTGTGACGCGCTGCCGGAGACAACGGAAAAACTCTCGCACGGCGAACCGACCTTTTTTGTACGCAAAAGGGTCTTTGCCATGTTTGCCAACAACCATCACGGCGACGGCCGTATCGCCGTCTGGCTACCTGCCCCACCTGGTATCCAGGAAATGCTGATCACCTCCTCACCAGAAACCTACTTCAAGCCTCCCTATGTTGGCGTGCGTGGCTGGATTGGCATTGTGCTGCCTACCATCGGAGACGAAGACCTGGCTTTTCATATCCGGGATGGCTGGTATCAGGTGGCCCCCAAGAAATTGCAGGCTATTGTTGCCAGCTTGCCAACCCCGCCTCTCCCCTGAACCTGGAGAGGGATCCTGAAGCCTTGTCCGAGTAACAACCCTGCCTCAAAACCCTGGCAGCGAGTCACAGGACTCACTCGCTTAAAAGGAAAACTGTGGGCAACATCAGCAGACGACTACACGCAATGCGCTTTGTTGGGCTTGCCCTTCACCACCTCATCGGCAGGGAAACCTGGGGCACATAACCTTGTTGAATAGCGCCTACGGTCGAGCGTGGCGTTAACACGGATGTCGTTAGCCCCCCATCTTTGGCCAACGGATATCCGTAACCGTTGGCCGACCAGGGAAACAGCGCACCCTGCCAAAGCAAACACGGCCGTTCCCCCACTACTACAAACACCCCATCTGGCAAATCTGACAATAAGGCCACATATGTTACCTTTTCCTCCGAAGAGCTAATTCGTTCCCCATGCAGTACCCGATCCATCTCATCTACTTTTATGGGCACGCTGCCTTTGCCAATGGTCGGCTGCGCGGCCATCCAGGCATCACGAAAGGCGATATAAGCGGCACGGCGACACTCCACACAAGGACGATGACCGGCGGCCAAGGCCGTCGCTTCATCCAGGAAAAACAGTTCCGTATATCGGCCAGGCGTCATCACCACCCGCCGCCGCTCTTTGAACGAGAGCTGGCAAATAATCCACCGTTTACCCTGGTAGGGGCGCACAATCTCGCCGACCGCATTGTGCAGCACCCCCCGATTCCCCATGAAAGTACCACGCGCTGGTGCGGCGACAGTTTCTCCAAAAGGCGTCACACGATTTTGTCTGGGCATACCAGCATTGTAACACGGCTATGGATAGAGGCCGACGAAACAACGGCCGCAGCAACGGCCGCCATCGTGGTAAAATTAGCCGCGCTCGTATGTGCCCACGTCTATCATGTGGGCAAGTTCACTGGCCATCATCAGCAACCCTGGCTCCACCGCCAGATGCATTTTTCTTTGGGAGAACCATATGTCTACCGATCAAATCATTCGTGACCAGCTATTGGCTCTTTTGCAGGGCGGCAATGCCCACATGCCCTTTGCCGACGCAGTGGCAGATTTTCCCCTGGAGCACATCAACACCCGGCCGCCCAATGTCCCTTATACATTCTGGCATCTGCTGGAACATCTCCGTCTGACGCAATGGGATATCCTGGATTTCATCCGCAATCCAACTTACCAATACTTGCCCTGGCCGGCCGGGTATTGGCCCGCACCAGAGACGCAGGCAGATGCAGCTCAATGGATAAAAACCATTAACGACTTTCACGCCGATTTGCAGACGCTTGAAGAGCTTGTCCGTAATCCCCAAACAGACCTGACCGCGCCCATCCCCCACGCGCCGGATTACACCATCTTCCGCGAAATCCTGCTCGTTGCCGACCACAATGCTTACCATATTGGTGAATTGGGTATCCTGCGCCAGATCGTGGGTCTCTGGCCGGCGCCAGCGGTGGTCAGTTGAACCAGGTGACAGACGACTACGTGCAGCGACCCCAAATAATCGTCTATTTGCCAAACGTATACATTGTGATACATTGGTATACATGACCAGAATTCTTTCCATTTCCCTCTCCAAAGGCGGTGTGGGCAAAACCACCACCGCCGTCAATCTCTCGGCTGCTCTGGCTCTCACCGGGCGGCGTGTTTTATTGATCGATACCGATACTCAGGCTCAGGCTGGCAAAGCATTAGGGCTGCGACCAGAACGTGGGCTGGCCGATCTCATGCTCGGCCACGTTGACTTTTCTGAAGCGGCCATTGAAGCCCGCCCTAACCTCCATCTGTTGGCCGGGGGGCACCGGCTGGCGGCCGTCAAGCAGGTCATTGCCGAAGCGGATATGCGCCAGGAGGAAACATTATCCGCGGTCGTTATGCCCTATGCCGCCTACTACGACTACGTGATCCTGGACACTTCACCCGGCTGGGACAACTTGCAGATCAATGTCCTTTTTTTTGCTCAGGAAATATTGACCCCGGTCAATCTGGAAGTGCTCAGCCTGGATGGGCTGATCGAATTTACCCATCGCATTGAGGATGTGCGTCGTTATCACGATGTGACCTTGCGTTACGTCTTACCCACCGCCCTTGACCGGCGAGTTAAACAAACAGCGGAGATAATGCCGCAATTGGCCGTTCATTTTGGCGACCGGGTTTGTGAACCCATCCGTTACAACGTCCGGCTCAGTGAAGCGCCCGCCCACGGGCAGCATATTTTTGAGTACGACCCACAGAGCAATGGCGCTCAGGATTACTTAGATTTAACCAGAAGGATTGTGGCCGATGAGTAAACGTAAAGAAATCCCCGATGTGATGAGCCAACTGCAAGGTTTGGGAACGGCCGCCCCCCCACCGGCCGACACGCCCACTCCCTCGTTGCCCATTCCCAAAACAACGCCTCCCAGAGGAGAGCAGCCCATAACACGGCTCAACAAAAACAGGACGCCGAAAAGTCGTCTGGTGGGCCGGGCCACCTATGATATTGGCAGCGAGTTAAAACAAGTGATTGAACGTGAGTCTGTTGACCTGGGTGTACCGGCTTCGCAGTTGGCAAAATATCTTTTGTTGTATGCCTGGGATTTTTATGTACGGGGCGAAATCCCACCGCCCGCGCTGGAACGCAGCACATCGCCCAAGTTCCGCAACACCATCGAATTTGACGATTGAATCCATCAAAATAATTGTATACTAACGTAAAGCAAGGTATACATTACTATACGCTAAGATGTCCTGCGTATACATTGGCATACATTAATCTGTTTTTTTGAAATTTCCGCCAACAAGACAACATGGGTGGTCATGGTGGCGGCCAAATACCACCCCGCTGTTCCGATGCGGCGCAAATGCGGCGCAAAATCAGCAAATGCCGCCATACCCGCCCGCCCCGCCAACAGAAAGCCCCCATTGACAAATAAATCGGCTCAAAGGCGTCAAAAACGTGCGTTGCGCCCATTTTCAGTATGCAAACGTAATCGTAGTCGAATTTGAACTGTCACCCATTTCAGCGATTTTTTTTGGAAACAGATTTTTGGCTGTGGCGGCGCCCCCATACCCCAGCCCTTTGTGAGGCCAGCACCCCCCACCCCACTCGGCCTTTTTGTCACCCGTCAATGAACGCAACCAGCGTATATCTGTGTATACGTTGGTGTACGTTAAGCCAATAAATGTATACGTTGCTATACCCTAATCTACGTTCAGAGAGCTTCTTCCCATCGCGCGCCGGGTGGGGTGGGGGAGGGGAAACAGGTGCTGTAAAAAATCTGCATCCGGTGATGCGCTTGTTCCATTTTCTCACTCCCTTGAAGTAATTGATTTAAGCCAACTGTCTAAAAACAACCTGGCCGTCTGGCTATCAGCTATCATCATCACCATTGCCAGCACGCTCTTCTAATTCCGCACGCTCTCCACCTTCCAGAAAAGAAGCGCTACTGACAACAGATTCCCCTGTTATTTCCTCAAACTGTCTTCTGAGTATTCCCGCCCCTTCGCCCCCTTTCACGGCCGCTTCCAGGTTTTGTGGAAAATTTTGGGCATCTGTTTTTCGGATTTCCGTCGTGGTCATATCTTCGCCCAGGATGGTAAAAGCCAATTCTCGTGGTGTCATTTGATCCCGTAATTCACCCTTTTCCATGCCTTTCAACACTTTGTGTTCGCGCACCGTCACTTCAAACGTGCCTTCATGGATGGTATTGGTCAGAATCCCGTATTCGCGCCCTTGAACACCCCGCTTTTTCCACTCATCGGTGAGTTCGTTGCGGGTGGCGACTGAGGCCAGGCGGGCGTGAATCCATTCCTCTGAGCGACCTAAGCGGCGATACCTTTCTCGTTCCCGCTCAATGGGATCAAGGCGAAGTTCATCAATCCGTCTGCTGGCTGTTTCCGCCATCCATAATTTGAGACGTTCAATCGTTTCATTGTCGGATTGGATGTCCTGGATGATCCGCAAAATGCCAGCCTGATTGGCACAATCAAACTGGTAGGTACGGTTATTCTCTGGATGCCTGAAGGGGAACT
Organism: Chloroflexota bacterium; assembly: GCA_035444285.1. GTDB lineage: Bacteria > Chloroflexota > Anaerolineae > Promineifilales > Promineifilaceae > CAADGU01. The sequence goes on along the minus strand of DAOMOK010000039.1, from coordinate 29,659 downwards.
TTACGATGAAATCGTAAAGTTCTTCTCGACCTAGCCTATCCGCCTGTCGCTGTACCCGGCGTTTCATATCGGTCCAATAGCGGGAGGGATTTCGCGTTTGGGTCAGTTTTTCAATCACATCAACGACCACGTAGTACCAGGTCTCCTCATCTTCCACAAACACTTTTCTGACCGCATCAAACTCGCCGGCTGGCTCAATTTCGCTCGTCATCGTTTCCGTCCTCAATCAGAATCACCTTACCTGTTTACCCGATACCGCCGCATTATAGTATGCCAGGTTGAACAATGCATCTCCGTGCCAGATCAGGCGAATGCCTCGTGAAACGATAGCAGCTACCCATATCGTGCTGCCCGTTTCCTGACAAAGAGACCATTCTCGTGTTCCGTCGCCAGACCCAATCATGTCATTAAGCTGGCCGTAGTAGCCTCCGCCGGCTATCGGTAGTCATATGGCCAATCGTCTGGCGGGGCATTCCCACACTTGAAGACTCTTTTATATCCCCGGAAAGGAGGGCAACTTTGTGCCGCCCGCGCACCATGCCACGGCCACGTCGCCCTCTCCTTTCAGGCGCGACGGCCGTCACCTATGCCATTCTGGTCAGGCGGCGCAGTTGTACGAGCTTCTCGTACAACTGAAGGTGACTCAGCGAGGTTTGCGCGAAGCAAATACCAGACACCCCGCCTGCGCCTACCAGCCTGCCAGTAAACCTGCACTTCCGGGTGCTCCAGGCTGTGACGCCCGGCCGTTGCCCCATTGCCCACATACCGCCGCCCACCAGGTACAACCACCGCCTTGCCCTGACCGTTCCCCGCGTCCCCATAGATGCACAGGTCTGCCAGTTGGCGATTTCGGCGGCGATTGCGGCCGCGGCTTAAGCGAGCATGCGGCCCCTGGTAACTGTTGGGCAACTGCCAGGCCAGATAGCGCTGCCCCGGCCGCCCCTGTTGGCCTGGTTTATCCGTCACAATAAAAACGGCTGCCCCCTGCTGCCAGGCCACTGCCTCTCGTGTAGATGGTGTCAGACGGGGGCCAATGGCCATATTGCGGCTCACCCGCACCCGTGCCCGTCGTTCATAGGCGTGCTGGCTGCGCCGGGAGAGGCCGCTCACGGCCGTCAATGCCGCCCGGCTGATGGGCTGGCCGCCCTGTGCCTGCCCACACCCAGCCCGGCTACTGTGGAAAGCGGCATATAGATGCGCCCGCACCAGGCCGATGGGTTGGGTCAAAGCCGCCAGCGGCAGCGCCACCGGCCGCCCGGCCAGGCGACTGACGCCCAGGCGCGCCGCCACCTTGACCGTCCCGGCCAGCCAGAGATGCTCCCGGTCGCGCTGCCAGAACAGCCCCTTGCCCTGCTGCAAGAGCTGGCGCAGGCGGCGTGGACCACACAAGCGCAGCGGGGAGTCCCGGCCGGTCAGCGCCGTCTGCACGGCCGTCAGCGGCAGACAGCCACAACCGGCCGAATCCAGATGGCGCAGCAGCAGCCACAAACGCCCACAAGCCGTCTGCCCGGTGCGCAGCAGCGCCATCGCCAACGACGGTGGCAGGCAAATGGTGGTGGTCGCCGGTGGGGTAGGGGGGTGCGCCGCGGCAACGGGCGCCGCCTTGTCGGTCGGCGCGGCCGTCACCGTCCCCGCCGATGCCGACCCTGAAACATCGGGCCGCAACCCATATGGGGCGCTATCTGACAGGGCAGGGGGTGAGGCGGAAAGGACAGTGGCTGCCAGGGTTGTCCCACCTGCAATCGCCCGGCGCTGCACGGCCGTGACCGCCGCACTCTCCCAGCCCAGGTGGGCGGGCAGGTGGGTCCAGATACCAGCGGTGGCTGGCCTGGCGGCTGTTGACGGCGGCGATGGCCGGGGTTGTTTATCCCGCCTGTGTGCCGCTTGCTGCGCCCGCAGCCGTTCATTGGCGGCCAACAGGGCGGCGCTGGCGGTGACGCCGGAGAGGTCGCTGGAAACCGCGCTGGCGGCGGCGTGGGGGGAGGGGAGCGGGCTGGCAGCCGGGGCACGGCCGTCTCTCCAGGATGATCTGGCACTGGCCGTACCGGTATCTGCGGCGGCGTCAGCGGTTGCCACATGGACGTCTGCTGCGTGGGGGACGGCGCCATCTGCCGTCGCTGCCTCAGCGGTGGCGGCCTGTGCCGTGGTCGCCTGTGTGGGGGGCGGTGGGCTAACCGGCATTCTATCAGGCACAGTGGGGTTGGATACGCGGGTCATGGGTGCTGCCTCTCCTGCACCAAACTGCGACTGCGACAACGCCCACACACACCCCTTTTGGGGGCGCATCGCAACGGCCGTCGCAGTCGCAGTTTCGTCGCATCGTTCATCAGCCGTTCAACGCACCAACTAATCGGCCAGCCAACCGATCAACCAACCAATGAGCCAACCTGTCAACCGACCAATCATTCGCTGAACCGCGCCAGCAGCCGGGCGGCTTCTGCATTGTTTTCCGTCTCCTGCAGCCAGCGCAGCGCCGGTTTGAGCCGCTCTTGCAAGAACTGGCCCGACGGCCGTCCACTAACATCACTCAGCAGGCTGCCGGCGGCATTGAGCGATTTCAGACCGGCCAGATACGGCCGTAAGGTCTGTCCATCCCGTTCCGCCTGGCTGATGATGGGGGCGGTGGGAGCGACGATGTGCGGGAAGGCATAGGGCGGATAGGTGGTGGCGGTGGGGTAAGAAGGTGGGGATACGGCCGTGTCCGCCGCTGTCGGCCGCGCGGCAAGGGCCGCGATGGCGGCGGCGAGCCTCTCCGGCAGTGGGTGGGGCGTCACCGGACGCGAGGCAAAAAAGCGGTGCAGGTCGGCCGGGTCGGGAAAGAAACCGACGGCCGTGCCCACCGTGCCACTGATGTTGTAGACAAAACGGCCGTTGGCCAGCCCGGCCGAACCGGAAGCCAGCCCATCGGCGCCGGAGACATCCAGAAAAGCGCGGCTGCTGGCCGGGCTGTTCATGCGAAAGCCAATGGTGGCCATCTGCCGTCGCAGCCGCATCCCGTGCTCGCCAATCGCTTCCCGCGTCGGGTCGGTCATGGTCACGGTCAGATAGAGGCCATATTTGCGCCCTTCATTGGTCAGCGTCAGCAGCCGCAGCCAGAGCAGGGTCGCCTGGTAGGCCAGCCCTTTGGCCGTCTCCGTGTCGCTGGCCAGCCGGGCCAGTTCGGCCGCTTCCCGTGCCGCGCCAACGATGGTCAGGAATTCATCAATGGCGATGAGCAGTTCACCCGATTCCCCCGCTTGTGCCGGTAGCTGCGCCCAACTGGAGGCGCCGCGGCGGGCCAGGACGGCGTCACGCCGGTACATCTCCTCCACCAGGCAAGAGAGAAAGTCGGCCAGCGGCGGCAAGAGGGCCAACGGCCGTAAGTTGGGCCAAAGGGTCAGGTTGGGCTGCCCGGCAAAAGGGGCAAAGTCGCTGCCCCGGCCGTTGATCACCACCACATGCGCCTGATTGCCCCAATTGCCGGCCACAAAGGGGGCCAGCCCGGCGGTGGTTTTGCCCGCGCCGGTGGTGCCGGCGATGAGCAGGTGCGGGTTGTGCAGCCGGTTGAGGAAAACGGGCTGGCCGGTGGCCTCATTGACACCCAGGGGCACGGTGGCCGGGTCTTGATGGCGGATGAACATCTGCCAACTGGCGCGCGGGCTGCGGTGGGGTAGGGAGGTGAGGGGCGTAGTGAGCGGGGCGGCAGCGGTAGTGGTCAGGGTAGCAGCCGGTAAAGCACGGGTAGCAGGTTGATTGCCAGGCAGAGCCAGCAAACCGGGCAGGGGGGCGTAGCTGCCGTTGGCGGTGGGCACGATGGCGATTTTGGCCCCCAGATGTTCCACGTGAAAAACAGGGTTTCGGCTACGCACCATCAGGTAGGCAAACAGCCCGGTCAGGATGATGACCGCCAGAGCAAAGGCGGCCAGCAGGTAGGGGAGGGCGGCGTTGATCGTCTCCTGCCGCTGTTGTTGGGCGGCCAGCCGCTGCCGTTCTGCTTCCTGTAACATCTGGGCGTTGCCCATGTGGATGGCCTGGGCGGTCATTTCCGCCTGCGCCGCCGCTGCCTGTTGGGTGCCGGTGGCGGCGGCGATGATGGCGTTTTGTGTTTCCACGGCGACCAGGGCGATTTGGGTGCCGCGGAGGCTGAGATCGGCGGCGGTGCTGGTGGCGGACACGGCCGTTTGCGTAACGGCAGCCACGGCCGTGCCGGTCGCCTGGCTGTGAGCCTGTTCGGTGGCCTGGAAGACAGCCTGGGTGGCGGCGATGGCGGCGTCATAGGTGGCCTCGGCGTCCTGCGCCTGGCGCGCGCCCAGGGTGGCCTGCACGGCCGGGTCGGGTGGGGGGCTGTTAATACCGCCAGAAATGCCGCCAGTGGCCGGGGGCGCTGCGCAGGCCGTTAGAAGAAGAAACAGCAAGAAGAGAAGAGAGGGGGATGGGGTTTGATTGTTTCGCATAGTTCTAATCGCTTTCCAGCCATTCGCTGGCCTGGGGTGGGGGGAGGGCGGGCGGCGCCGGTGTCATGGGAGTAGAAGGCATCGTGGGATACGGCCGTTCTGGTGGCCGGTCTATCCAGTTTTGTGACGGTGTGGCGGAGCGCGCGTGAGATTGGCGGCGGCGTAGCAGGCGCAGTTCCTTGAGCAGGTGGGGGAGGGGAGTGAGCAACAATAGAACCAGCAAGGCCAGGGTGGACAGCAGCAAGAAAGGCAAGAGCAGGCTGGCGCTGCGGCCGCGCCGCTCGGCCTCGCGGAAGCGCACCAGGTCGTCAATGGGGTCGGTACGGGTTTCGGCGGCCACCCAGGTCTGGGCGGCCATGTCAATGGTGGGCTGTAAGCTGCGGGTGAGGATGGCGCAGCTACCCAGGCCGAGAGCGAGCAGGAAGAGAAAGAGAACGAAGGGGCGCATCTGTCTATCCTTTACGGTTGAACCGGCATATGGACGGCTGCTCAAAGTCATTGCGCATAGTACGACAAACGGAAGGGTTGTGGTGATGCATTTTGGTGTTTTACTCCTGAGACGGGGCTGTTGAGGCGGCCGCCCACTGCGCCGCCAATCCCCTTTCTTCGGGGTAACTGAACGGCCGTTCACCCTCGGCGTTCAGTCCGGGGAGGAGGATGACCTGGATATGGACACGGCCGTCGGCGAAAAGCTGCCAGTCACAGCCGGTCACCTGATAGGCCAGGTTGCCGAGGGAAAGATGATCTCCGGGGTGGGGCAGGGCGGGTAGCAAGGTCGTGCATAAGAATTGGCCGCTGTAGCCATTAACAAAGGTGACGGAAAGGGGGTTGTGCATGAGGGTTGCTCCTTTGGAAGTTGGAGATGGGAAATATCCCCATCTCCAATCTCTATTCTCCAATCTCTAAAATCTCCCATCCCTGCCCGTTTTTGTGCAGACGGCCGTTGGACACCAGTTCATTGACGTAGTTGCCGGCTGTGGAACGGGAACGACCGATGGCGGCGGCGATGGCGGCCAGGGAGGCGTCGGGGTTGTCAGCCAGGTAAGTGAGCATGGCATCCAATGACGCCTGCTTATATACCTCGCGTTGCGCTCTGGCGTGGGTAATACTGTCAGTATTGGACAGTTGCAGACCACGTTTTTCTTGGCGTAGTTGTTTCAGTTCGTTCAATACCTCTTCTTTCCTGGTCATTAAGGTGTGCACCTGCGTATCCAACTGATGTACGGCCGTCTGCCGTTCCTGCACCAGCGTGTCCAGTTCTGCCCGTTTGTTGGCGATGAGAGTGTCCAGTTCCGTTTGTTTGTGCTGCACGGCCGTGGCCAATTCCTGGAGGCGCTGCACCAGCTCCAACCGACGCACCAGGCTTTTGACCTGGTTCATCAGCAGTTCAAAGGAGAGAAAGAGGGCGATAGGCGGCACGGCCGCCAGCAGCCGTGGCAAGGGGGCGGTGGGCGCGTGCAGCACGTTCAAGCCAATGGAGAGGGCAGTGAACAGCCCCACCAGCGCCCAGGGGTAGCGGGTGCGCTCCCGGTTGAGGCTGGCCTGCAAGACGCTGAGGGAGAAGATGATAATGGCCCCGTCAATGATGGCCGGGTAGAGCCAGGCCATGCCAGGAGCCACGCCGTTAGCGGCGGCCAGGTGGCGCAGGGCGTCGAAGGAGAGGACAAAGGCGGCCAGGGCCAGGAAGGCGACCAGGGAGCCGGTGAGCAGAGAGATGATCTGGTTGGCGCGGGTCATAGAGTTACTCCTACTATGAATTGATTCTTGTGCCGAAGAGACTGGGAGAGTAGGAGATGGGGAGATTGGGCAATCTCCCCATCTCTCAATCTCTAAATCTCGATCCAACAATGAGGCTGCATGGCCATTATTCCGGGCGGTTAATGTGGTAGATCACGCTGGATGGTGCGGTTGTTGGCAGTGGGGTGGGGGGATAGGGCGGCACGGCCGTGACCATGCCGTATTCGATGAGGTGAATAAGCACCCAGGCGACATAGCTCTCGTGCAGTTCGGGCAGCGGGCTGGTCTCGGCATATTCGAGGGCGTATTCGCGGCAGGCGGTCATCAATTCCGCAAAAGAGAGGGGGGATTCCAGCGGCAGCACAGCGCCAACGACAGTGGCGTAGCGCCGCCAAAAACGATTGGCTTCCGGCGAAAAGTGGCGGAAACGGCCGTCTTCGTGTGTGGAACGGATGAATTGCATTGTCATGGTATTGCCTCCATTAGATGATGCACGGTTGATAAAGGCACCTGACCGGGTTGCCCCGGCCAGGGCTGCAACCAGATAGCCCATCCGACAGTTCCTCCGATCCTCTTCCTGGAAACGAAAACGGCCGTCCCCGCCTGCATCGAAATGCATCAGGAACGGCCGTGCCATAAAAAAAGCCGTTCCGGGTGAGGAACGGCCGTTGACTGCCAGATATGCAGCAAAAACAGGTGACTTTGAAAAGTGGCGTCGTTTTCGCTACACTTCGCGCAGCCCTCGGCCTGCACCTACAGGTCTTGGGTTAGACGTGCGTAAGGTGCTTCCAACACTTTACGCACGTTGCGTTTGAGCTATTTGATTTACAAAATTATACTCATCCAAATGAGTATTTGTCAATCTGTGGTTTGAATATCCTTGCGGTAGGCTCCACGCTTCTGCCGACTATCAATATAGTCCTCAATGCTTTGTGGTGTTGTAAGCCAAACCCCCCCAATTTTCTGAGCCTGTAAACGACCCTTCTTTGCAAGCTGGCTTAAATATTGCGCATTGAACCCGTACATCTCAGCGGCTTCGGGGAGGGAAATCAGGCGGGTTTTGTCGTCTGGGTTCATCATCATCAAAGCTGGCGCTTCGCTCAAAATAACTCAGCTAATTGCAGTTGGTAGGGAAATGGCGATATGTGTGGCATTGGCGATCAGTTCTTCGGCATCGTTTTCTTTCGTTAATACCTCGCCGCTGTACGCATCCACATCTACAAAACCCACCGGGCCGCGATGTGGGTGACCCATGGTGGCTAAAAATGCGGTGAAACGCCAGCGCAAACGGCCGTTTTCCTGTATCAACTGCGGCTGCTGGGCAATGACACTGCCCACATAAGAAACCAGCCAGCCATTTGCTTTGCGCCGGGCCATGTGGGAATCAATAAGAGCCGTCATCTGTCATTCCTTTTCATAGGATACAGCGCGTCTTCAAGCTGTTTCCTCAAGCTGGTCTCTATTATACGAAGAAAGTAGGATAGGGGGAAACGGCCGTGTCGCTTTGCAGATGAAATTTGAATCCACCCATACCTTGTTCACGTTTCAGCCCTGGTCGAAGCCATGGATTCTTGCGTGGATGTTGTAGCCGTTTTTTAATCGGTGAAATCTGCGCAATCTTAAATTTCTTTCAGGAGAGAAAGATATAGGGGGAGACGGCCGTATTGATACCATCTGCTGCGAAAGAACAATGCATGACCATTTGCTGGTGGATAAGACATACCTATGAGCCACCTTTCAACGTGTTTAGGGTGCGTTCGATCTGCTTGAGGTGCGCACGTTCATGGCGAGCCAGTCCATCTGCGTGGGACAACAGTGTCTGCTGGAGAGGCTTTCCCGCCCCGATGAGCGTATTCGTACGTGCCCAGTCCTTTGGTGATAACGATTCCAATATTACCAGGAGCTTCTTACGCTGCTCTGTAAAGGCACGTAGCGAGGATTGAAAATCCTGTTCGAGATAGTTGGTATTCTTGATCCACGTGCGCGGGTTTCTAGCCTTAATCGTTGGATTATCCTGGGCGAGGATTGGCATAATATAGTAACTACCCCAGACATCATCACACGCACGCAAGTGGGCAAGCACTTCGTTGACGGACCACTCACCTGAGCCAGGGGCAGTATGTAATTGAACTGCCGAAAGCCCAGAGGTGAAATTCGCCAGGCGCAGCGGAGTTTCTTTCAGTATGGTCAGTATCTTGTCAATGGGAAGGTATTTATTTGTCATATTACCGTTCCTGTTGTATTAACAAAGAGAGCGGCCCCTCACCAGTGTTACCTGTGGCTGGGGAGAGAAAGGCCGGAAACGGAAAACTGCCATCGTTCAGAACAACCTCCAAAAAACGCGCCGAGCCCCAGTCGTCCGGTGCATGGCGGTTTCTTAAGATAACTGGTTTAGAAAGGCATTCACCGCCATGATGGGCGGCCCTTTTGGATCATAAATCAACATATGGCCCATCCCGGAAAAGCGCTTGTGGGTGGGGTTGGCTAGCAAATGCAGCGCCCGCTGCACCTCCTCATCTCTGAGCACACCACCTACAGAGGGATCGGCTTGTACCAATAGCACCGGGCAGTGGATTGCGGGGAGCACCGTTTCCATGTCATAGCCGGCGGCCACATTTTCATAATCTTCTATTAACATGCCCAACATATCCGGGTCGTGGATATACAAACGCTCCGCGAGCTCATGGATGATTGGAGAACCTTCGCCAAAGATTTCGCGCAGGGTCGAATTTCCTTCTGGTGCATCCCCAAGTAGTCTTTCAACTTCTTCAACCGAGTGCGTGCCACCTGAAAGGGCACGCCACGCTGCCAGCTGACCACGCGCATTAAGGAGAAAGTGACCCCAGGTCGCGGCATCCAGCGGTGCATCTCCCACAATCAAGGCGCGAACCAAGTTCGAGCAGGCTTTTGCGGTTGCGACAGCGATAATGCCTCCGAGTGAATGCCCCATTAATACAGCTGGCCCACTGATCTCTTGCAAGAATGCTGCAATATCATCGACATAATCGCGGATAGTATAACCCCATGGCACCCAGCCAGATTTGCCATGCCCGCGCAAGTCTGGAGCGTATACGTGGCAATGTTTGGCCAGTTCGGCTAACATCTCGAAATACAACTGCCAGCGTCCCGATCCGCCATGCAGCACAACCAGCGGAGGTCCAGACGCGGGGCCTTCGGCATAATTGAGTACTACTTTACCAGTATCGAAAGTCGCTTCTCTGAATAAAACCGTTTCCATCAATACTTTCTCCCATTCGAGTAGCCGCCAACTTGGTTGTTACCCACATTATGGATTGCCCATACTTACAGCACCATTGGCTCACTAGCCAGCTGCATCAGCTTCAGATAACAGTTGGCCGGCAAATGCCAATATCTGCTCTTGAGATGGATGAAAGAACATCCCCGGCCCTTCGCCACTCACTTCAGGCTCACCAGCAGCAATACCTGTATCAACCCAAATAGCCAGGGAGTAACCATAGCTGTTGGCCGTTTGGGGATCAAGCCCCCATTCTTCTGCGTCAAAATAACTGCGCACCAGGTGCATTTTTAACTCCGGGCTTTCGCCGCCACTGTACAGATGGCGGTCTTCCGTGTGCTCCGTTGCTGTCAGCGCGTTGAGCAAATAATACCATTCCCAAAACGTGGTATATTGCACCAACAAACTTTGCTGATAAATGATAGCCGCGCCTACAACAAACTTGATAGTACAGTGAAGCCAACCAATTTTAGCTCTGTCTATTTTTGGCCAATCTTTACCATTTGGCGGCCAGTCTGATTCTCCCCCTGTCCATTCCGCCATCCATGTTTCGCTCAGTGCCTCGTTCTCCTGGTAAACCTCGTCCGGCACATCCCAAGAGGCAACCGGCCCGCGCATAAAAGGGGTGATGGGGTGTAATCGTTTGTCTATGGTCAATTCAACAGCAAGATAGCCGGAACCGCTGCGGTCATTTGTCAGCAAAGCCATTGATTCCTCCACCGTGTTCGTTCGTTAATCACATTCAATCGCCCGGCTTGGTAGCTGCCGGTCGGTGGCTGTCGAGGGTTGAATCTATCCTTTCCTGGCAGCACCTGAACTTGTTTTCATCAAGAGAGTCTTTTCAATTATACGAATAAAGTGTGGTAGGAGAGACGGCCGTTTTGACGCCATGCCACACGTCGCCTAAACTTGTCCCTATTGTTTTACCTATCCTGCACCTGACGAGGAGAGACATTGGGAAAACTGGCCACCTACCTCCAACAAGAATTCAAGATGAAACGGCCGTCTGGGTGGGCCTGTCACCACGAAGCACGTTTGTTGTCTCCCGAACTAAACCTGCTTTTGGGGTTTTCCCCTCGTGCTGACGTTCTCCTGGAACGGGAAGATGGTACCCGCCGCCTCTGGATTGAATTTGAAATTAGCCGCGCCGATCCCGTGGCTAACCACGCCAAATTTGCCACCACTCAACTTTTTCAACCACAGACGGCACAAGATGTGTTCATATCTATGATCAGCCCGGCTGTTGACAGAGGCAGACACAATCTGGCAGCAAATATGATCTGGGTCATGCGGCACACCGGCATGGAAGCCTATCAAACTGTTTTACTGCCGCATACTTCTCCCCCCGACATAAGACGCTTAAATCACCTGGAAGTCGCTGTCATTATGGGAGAGGCAATAATGGTTGAGCCGGAAATCGCACGGGCTTTGACCATCTCTCAGTCACTTATGAGAACCGAAAGGATGAACATTCACTTTGTGGCAAACCTGATGGAAGTCATGCTCAACCTGCGACAGTGGAACCAGGATCTGGCTACTGAAGCAGGACAAAGCTTATGGGAGAAGCGAACAGTAACCTATTTTGTTTTCGACCCTCGCTCGCGGAGATTTGCCCCATCCAAATTTTGTGCCTACATTTCTATCCCTCAATTGACCACCAAAACAACGCCCATCTCTGGATCATCCATGACCATCCAGGACTATGTTCAGATTGACAGAACTGAACTCATCTTTGATGGCGGGCGAGCCGTCAATCATCTGACCAGAAACCTGGCTATGGGTCGAGCTTCCGCAGATGAGCGCCCCGATATTCTGGCTTTTTTTGACAGTTGGTTATCTCAGCAACATCATTGCATAAATGTCCACCCAGCGGGGCCAATTTTTTTGTTACCGCCCGCATGGGCTTAAAGCGAATATCAGACCATGCGTTCACCTTGTCTATCAAAAAACGCACCGCTAATCCCAACTTGATGTGATAGTCATAGAGAGAAGAGATGATTTATGTGATCCTGTATTTAGTAACCATCGTCCTGGCCAACCTGAGTGTGGTCGCTTTTGGGCCAAGCATGGTCATCGTCAATGCTTTCCTGTTTATAGGCCTTGACCTGACTGCTCGTGACCACTTACATGATACCTGGCGTGGCAACAAATTGGTGCTTAAAATGATTGCCCTCATCGCCACCGGTTCTATTCTTTCCTGGCTACTAAATCGCAATGCGGGACAGATCGCTCTGGCATCATTCGTCGCGTTTGCGACCGCAGCTACAGTGGATGCAATTGTTTATCATTTACTGGGTAAATACCCGCGCTGGCTGCGTATCAACGGCAGCAATATACCTAGTGCGCTGGTTGATTCACTTGTATTTCCGACATTGGCATTTGGCGCCTTTTTACCTGTAATTGTCCTGGGCCAATTCTTAGCCAAAGTGCTTGGCGGCTTTGCCTGGTCGCTTGTTTTCCGTTGGACAGATCGGCACACTATGACCAAAGTTAAGCAGCATAGCGCCTGATCTATCTTCACGGAAAGCATAACGGGACACATTCCAATTAAAATCGGCAGGATGATGCCAACAGAGACTTGGTAGGTTGTGAAGAAGGGAGACGGCCGTAGACACCACGCTGCCCACTAAACCAAATGTCCACCAGCTTTTACCTGGGCCAGTACCGCTTGGATGGTTGGTAATCAGCGGTCAGCTTTTTTTAGTTAGGCAGCTCCCCACAATTCCGGCAGTAAACGGAGACAGGTTTCCTGAGAGCGTCCATCGGTATCCAGCTCCGGGGTCCAGGTGGTCATGGAAACGGCCGCTATTTGCCCTGTTTGCGCCAGGCGCCGAAATATCCTCGCCAGCTCATCAGCGCTAGGGCCGCCGGCCGCCGCATAACGCATCGCCGGCGCCTCCAGGGGATTGAGGACGTCGGTATCGAAGTGGACGTATAACGGCCGTGTCCCCAGGTCGAAATCCAGCAGTTGGCCGGGATGGCGGAGATGGACCACGTCACAGCCAGCCAGCAGTTTCGCTTCTTCCGGGTCCAGGTCACGGCCGTCGCTCAGGATAATCCGTTCCTGCGCCAGCGGCTCAGCGCCCACCGCCTGCATCATCGTCTGTTCGCCCAAACCGGCCAGCATCGCCAGCGGCATGCCGCCCAGAAAACCGCTGGGTGTGGTCTCCCAGGTGTTGAAGTCCCCGTGCGCGTCAAACCAGAGCAGTTGTGGCGCCAGGCCAGCTCGTTGCAGGCCGGCCAGCACGCCAATCGTGGCGCAGCAATCACCGGCAATGGAGACGGGGAGCCGCTTGTCGGCGATGGCGGCGGTCACGTGTTCGGCCAGAGCCGCATGGTAGACCGACAGTCGGGATTGTACATCCGCGCCGGGCAACGGCGGGCGGTTGATAATCCAACCCGGTTGCGCCAATGCCTCTAATTGGGGTGAGGGTTGGTCTAAAAAGTAGGGCGTCAGGATAAATTGTGGTTTCATCAGGTGATATTCCTTCCTCTAGCTTGAGGCAGCGATTTAACCGCTATTGTCCGGGCCGGCCCGTTCAAGGCGCAGGCGAATCAGCACGCGCCGCTCCCGCACCATCGCCTGGCGATAATCGGCCCATTCAGGATGTTCGCCGACGACGGCGCGGTAATAGGCAACCAACGGCTCCAGCGCTTCTGGCAGCGATAGAATCTCGGCCGTTCCTTCTATCTGCAACCACTGCCCAAAGAAGCGGTTTTCAAAGACGCAGAGCGTGGCCCGGGGGTCACGGCGCAGGTTGCGCACTTTGTAGGCCGTTTCGCGGGAACTGATGATGGCGTAACCGTCGGCATCTATGCCCACCAAAACGGGGGACATTTGCAGACGGCCGTCCCGCCGCAACGTCGCCAGCACCGCCCGGTGATGCTCACCCAAAAACAGTTTTGCTTTCTCAATATCCATTGTCTTTCCTCGTGGCAAGATAGCGTTGGCCGCCACCTCCATCCGTCAGCAAGCGGCGTATTAGATTGAGAAAGTGGCGGAGGCGGATGACTTGTTGGGACATGAGTCCAATGATAACCCATCGTCTGCGTTGGTGAAACGGCCGTCACCGCTACGCTTTTTTTGACCGTCCCTGGCCGATGGCCGGGCGCTAGACAGTCGCTGAATGGGTCAGGGAAAAGTCACCTGGCGCTGGCTGGCGGCCGCCACCAAAGTGCAAGTTAACGCTTATCGAACAAGCAAGCTGGCGCTATCGGCCATTCCCGCAAATAGACCAGATGCGCGGCGCAATGGCAATCCGACGCACCAAATCGGGGGACTGGGATCGTTGCGTCCGGCAGTTGGGCCATCCTGGTGGCCCAGGTATGCTCCAGTCGCACCGGATTCTCCCGATACCAGACGGCCGTCACCACCGCCTGGTCCCGCAAATAATCTATGTGCCAAAACGGCCGCCTGAGGGGAGACAGATGATGGCGCAGGCGGGCGGCCAGGCCACCGGGGCCTAAGGCGCTGCCCACGTAGAGATAATAACCGGCGTCAAAGTTCCAGCGACCCAACCGGCCAATTGGCAGCCAGGCGGCCTGCTCCAGGTGCAAGAGGAGCAGGTAGCTCCCTGGGTCTGTAGGCAGCCCCAAACCGGAAATATCGGCCGCGTGCAATTGCTCATCTATCTGCCTCAAATCCATCATGAGTGTCCATCGCAAGTGGTGATCCATTCTACAGTCGTGTTTCCACGCCGACTCTGTTAGACGCAAAAGAGCCTGGCCGGCGGCCAGTTTCCCACAGGAACAGCGTTGCCCTCGCTCCGACCCAAACCCTCGCCTCGACCCAAACCGGCCAGGGCGAAAGGGATGTGCCTCCGGTTCTGCCCCTTCGCCCAAGAGCCAGTCCGCCTGGCGCAGCGCCTGGGTGAACAGACGGCCGTAGCGGCAAAACCCAGCCAGAAGTCGGGTGCATGGCCGTTGGGTTCGGCGGTGAGAATGCCGGCGCCGGCATCGGTAGCTTGTCCCCGGTCAGCGCGGTCAAAGAGCAGGGTCTTCACCCCGGCCCGCGCCAGATGACAGGCGATGGACATGCCCACGATGCCCCCGCCAATGATAATCACGTTGTCTGTCATGCCTTGTTCCCGGCCAGCGTGACCATCCTCCGCTTATGCCTCGCCCCCATCTGGGCAAATTGGGCATAAACGGCCGTGACCAACCCCGCCGCGATTTGCTTGAAAACAGGGCGGCGGCCAGCAGCGTGATCCGGATTGGTCGGCTGACTTCTGCCTATGATACCCGAAATAGATGTAGAATAGGGTGTGTGGCGGTTGGGCTACCGCCCATTAAGTGGAGACGGGCAACATGGGTATGTTTACCTCAGTCGAGCCGGATCAGGCTATTTTACCGCCGGAATATCGGCAGCTAAGCGGCTGGCAAACCAAGGATGTGGTTGAGCCCCTGCTGGAGACGTTGGAAATCACGGCCGACGGGCAGCTTATACATGTCTGGCAGGAGTATGAAATGGTGGCCGATAACACTGCCCCTTTTGGTTTCTGTGCTCACCCTTTGCAAACACACCGGGAGCGGCTGGCCTATCATGGCGATATGCGCTTTTATACGCTGGACAGCGACGATCCCGACAACCCGGAGCGCACCCTCGTTGAGCTTATCGCCCGTTTCACTGAAGGCCAGCTACAATGGGTCAAACAAGCGCCAGTAGGGGGTCAGGCAACCGGATAACAATGAAGGGCAAACTCCCTGGCTTTAGTGACAACCTTGGCGAGAGGGTAAAGTAAAACTGGTACATGCGGTATGAAATCGCCTATTTTTCGGCTATAATCAGGCGATAACCATGGCCACTTTTCAACCACGTTACCAGATTTCGCCGCCTTTGTTGGCGCATATCAAACAGATCACGCTGCTCATCCACGAGTTGAACAAACGCACCTGGCCGGAGGTGGTGTTGGCGCAGTTTCAGGCAGAGGCAGATGCCATCTCCACCTATGCTTCCACCAGTATCGAAGGCAATCCTCTGGCGCTGACAGAAGTCAAACGACTCCTGAAAAATCAACCGGCCCAGGTGCGCCAAAGCGAACGGGAGGTGCTGAACTACAACCAGGCATTGCTAACCATACGGGAGGCAGGGGAACGGCCGTTGACCACCCCATTCCTGCTGGAAATTCACCGTCTAGTCATGGATGGGTTGCTGCCGGTACACCAATGCGGCCAGTTCCGGCGCGAACCGGTTATCGTCCATGATCCTCGTACACAGGAGATCATTTATTTACCACCCGACCACGCAGATGTACCGGAACTGGTGGCAGAATTGCTGGATTTTGCAGGCGCGAACCAGACCACCCTGGACGCTATCATCCTGGCCGGATTGTTTCACAAGCAGTTGGTGCTCATTCATCCCTTCATGGATGGCAACGGCCGAACGACCCGCCTGGCCACCAAACGGCTATTGGCCGGGTTGGGCGTAGATACCTTCAATTTATTCAGCTTTGAAAACTATTACAATCGAAATGTGAGCCGGTACTTTCAACAGGTAGGCGTCTTGGGCAATTACTATGAGATCGTCAGGGACATTGACTATACCCCCTGGCTGGAATACTTTGCGGAGGGAATCCTGGACGAACTACGGCGCGTGGAGAAACAAATCGAGCGGCATCAAGCCTCACCTGACACCGCTTTGCAACCCTATCACCGGCTCATTCTCGACTACCTTGATCATCAGGGTTTTATCACCGATAAAATCTATGCCACCCTGACCGATCGGGCTAAGGCGACCCGGACGATGGATTTTAACTGGCTCATCGAACAGGGCTATATTGTGCGCTTGGGACAGGGACGAAGCACCTTTTACCGACGGCTTAATTGACCTACCACAGGAAACAAGAGAAGATGTCATGGACCGCTCTATAGACATCTACCCCCTGTGTAATTGCGGGCCGAACTGGACAAATTGGTGGAGCAAGATTTGTTTATAGCCTTGCCAGCGGTGCGCCTGAAGAAATTGTTGAACCCAATGTGCGCGACCGGTGCATCGTGGGGCTGCACCCCAATAGGGAGAAGAACAGTTGCGGCGATTAATGGAACAGGGTGTGTTTAAGGAGATTTAAGAGTCTACAGTCTGTTGTCGTCAGCATACCAATCGCAGATCGTCTTGTTATATGAAGATAAACGGCCGTTTCTCTGGAGAACATCATGCTTACCAACCCCACCTGGCGGCCCCGCCCGATCCGGCCACCCAACGCGCCTGCGCGCCGGGCAAGAGGTAGACAGGCGGCCAGAGAGTTGTTCGCCGACGGCCGTGTCATTCCCTATCGCCCCCCACCCGGAAGAGATGGCGCCGCTGACAGCGCAGGCCATCGCGGATGGAGCTACCACCTTGTTCCAGGCCACCTTCCATGTAGCGGATTTGCTGGTGAAGGTGGATTTTTTGACCCGCACGGCAAGCGGTTGGCATCTGATCGAAGTCAAATCCAGCACAAAATACAAACCAGAGGCGCACCTGGCCGATGTCGCCTTCCAGTGGTATGTGCTGCACCAGGTCGGGTTGCCCCTGGCCCAGGCCAACCTGATGCACCTGAACAGCGATTGCTGTCACCCGGATTTAAGTAACCTGTTTGCACGCACCGACATCACGGCCGAGGTGCAGGCGCACCAGCCCCAGGTGGCGGCTGATGTGGCCGTCATGCGCCAGATCGTGGGGCGCACCGAGGCGCCACTGGTGGGCATCGGCCGTCACTGCCGCCAACCGGCAGCCTGCGCCTATTACGCCCACTGCTGGCAAGAGGTGGACGCGCCCACGATTTACGATATTCCCTACCTCAAACGGCCGATGGAAGAACAGTTGGAAACAACCGGCATTCGTTACGTGGCCCACATTCCGCCAGATTTTGCCCTGGGCGACAAACGGGCGGCGGCCTTTGTGGCGCAGTGGCAGGGGCGGCAATCATCGTTGACAGGGAAGCCATTCACCGCGAACTGGAGACGCTGGTCTTCCCGCTTTATTTCTTCGACTTTGAGACAATTGCTCACGCCATCCCCCTCTTCACCGGCTGCAAACCGTACCCGCAAACCCCATTCCAATATAGCTGCCACGTGCTGCACACCGACGGCACATTGAACCATTGCGACGCCCTGGCAAATCTGTAGCCAGAACCGGCGCTACTGCTCTACTTCGGCCAGCGGCATAAATTCCACATAGACGGCGACGACCTGTCCGTTTTCAGCCCGGACAAAAACGGGGTAGCCGCCATCGGCGTTGGCTGTATTGGAAAAACAGAGGTGTGTCCGCAAACCGGCTATTTGATACTCTACTTCTTCAACCGCAAGCGGAAGGTACGCTTCCCGGTCGGCCAGGGCGCAGGTGGCCGTGTCAATGGGCACAGACCCCACTTCCACCCAGGCTGCTTGCATAAGTTCAGGGAGGGTGGGGAAGGGGGCGGGCACGGCCGTATCGTGACAGGCAAACAGGGCCACATGAACGCCGGCGGCCACACCGACCCAGGCGTGCCAGGCGCCGTTCAATACAGAGGGGATGGAGACGGCATGTTCAGCCGAGCCAAAGGCATCCACGGCGATCATCTGCCCGGACAGCACCGCAAATGAACCTAAGGGGTACACGGCCGTTGGCGTTGATTCGTATAGCACACGCGCCGCTTGAACGGCTGCCAGCGCCGCCAGAAACGCCTCCTGGCTGGTAGCCGGATCGCGCACAATGTCCCGATATCTTTGCACGGTTTCATTCAGTTCTTGTGGCGTCATATATTCATCCTGTTTCCCTATTCCTAGAGGTTCAGTGACAATCTATAGATGTTACCTTACGTCGTTACAAAAGCGCCGAAATTCACAATCTACACACCGGGCAACGCTTGACAGGGGAGCAGGCATCTGTTGTTGCCAGATGATGTGGTGTAACGCGGTTATTGTATGCTCTAGTTGCCGACGGAGAGGGCGGGTAAAGGACACACCCGTTGCTTTCCGCTGGGGAATCAGGTATAGAAAACCGCGATGTACGGGTTTGCCGGAGGGGTGGATAAGTTCCAGCAAACGGCCGTAGGCCATCAGTTGTAGTTTGGTATGTTTACCCACTTTTTTGGACTGTTTGTAATCGACGGGGATCAGTTCTTTGTCAGTCTCGATCAGCATATCCAGAATGCCAGACAGCCCTAATTCGGCCGAGAAAAGGGGCACGTTAAAGGTACAGTCACCGGCCGTCAGACCATAGCTGCGCAAACTGCGCCGTTTCTCCCGCTCTTCCTCCACCAGATGTGCGGCAATACCCGCTTCCATTTTGTAAGTTAACGGCCGTACTCCTGGCAGTACGGTTTGGTAATACAAAATACGTGGGCAATACACATACTGCTTCAAATCAATTACCCGAATAGTAAAAGTTTCTGTTTCCATAGTTCGGTAATCGGTAATCGGTGAACGGTAATCAGTCAACCGATTACCCTTCCTCGCTTACTTCATATGCCAGCCGATTCACCCAATCTTTGCCACAAATAGGTACGATCTGTAGCTTACCCGCCTTTTTCTCTAACAGGTTTGTCACCTTCAAGAACAGTTCCTCTTGATGGTTGCGAGAAATGTCTCCGCTGAACGCACTGAACTGAATCCTATCCAGCCCATAATCCAGACAAACATCCGCAATCTTCGTCCGAATGCGGTCATCGGGGATGTCATAGATGAGCAGGCAGTGCATGAGGTTTTGGTAAACCGTTAATCGTAATCTGTCATCCGTTGACCGCTTACGGATTACGGTTCACGGATGACGGGTTACGATTCACCAACTAGCCTCAAACGGCCGGTAACTCTCCCGCTCCCGGCGCACATACGTAGCCAGGTGGCGGGCTTGCATCTGGATAATGACGCGCAGCGGGTATCGCTTTTTCTCGAAGTTTTCCTGCGATTCCAGCCGTGCCAATATCTTTTCCGCCAGAAAGCGGCGCGTTTTATCCGTCAGGAACCCCTTTTCATCCTGCTCAATTTTCACCCCCTTGTTTACCAGCCCTAACATCGTGCGGTCTACCACCGGGGCACGGAATTCCTCGATCATATCCAGCACCAGACTGGGTTTGCCCGGCCGGTCTACGTGAATAAAACCGCCATAGGGGTCTAACCCGGCCAGCACGACGGCCCGCTGCACCTCACCATACAGAATGCCATAACCATAGTTCAGGACGCTGTTGAACGGGTCACGCGCCCCTCTACCCTCCCGACCGGGCCAGGCCAGATGCTCCGGCAGCACCAGTTTGATAGCCCGCCAATACTTTTGCGCCGCCCGCCCCTCCACGGAGAGGATGGTGCCGCGCACGTCGTCAATGTGGTAATGCTCACGGGGGGCCAGGAAATCAATGGCGCACAACTCCTCCATGTGGTCAACCACTTCGGCCGCCAGCCAGTGCAGCTCTTTGTAAACAGCAGGCGCCGTTTCTTTGCGGTATTTGCCCACGTACTTGAGCAAGGTGGCCTGGTTCTGGATTTTGCCACCGGCAAAGGCCAGCGCCAGATGGATAGCCCGCAAGTCGTGATAAGCCATGAGTTGCTCGCGGCGGGTGAGGACGGTGCCCGTCAGCTCGGCGCTGTACAGGTCAGCGTAGGGTGTACCCGTGCCGCTGAGGAAGTGGATGGGGATGCCGTGCTCGGTGCAGGCGCGGATGGCGTCGGCGGAGATGCTGACCCCCTGGTTGGCGATGGTGAGGCTTTCCAGGTGCAGCAGGGGCGCCTGGGCCAGCACTTCTTGTTGTTTGGTCACTTTCAGCCGGCCCTGGTATTTACCGACATGGCTGCCGAACTCGTCGGCGATGAGATGTTGGATGATGGGCATACTTACTTCTCCTCGTTGAAAATTTTGTCTATTTAATCATGCCTGCGGGAACTCCCCGGTTCTCACAAAAGTTTGTTCGCTGTTTTACCAGAGCATGATATACTTTTTGTGCCAGCAAACAATTAGTGATCAAACCAAAAGGTTAAGTTGGCTAAAGAATTTCGTGCAAGATAGTTTCCTGGGAACCGGGGTGTTCCCATACCTGTGGTTTAATAGCCAGTAAACACATGGTAAGAGGGAAAATGACCAGACGACTTGCGCCAGAAGGTGGGCGAGACGAACAAATCCGGCGGACGGCGCGAATACTTGAAATTATTCAGCAGATTGCGACGCAACCCGGTCGTTGGACACGCAAGAAATTGGCGGAGTGCCATGAAGTCAGCCAACGCATGATTCAGAAAGACCTGGAACTCGTGAGAATTCGCCTGGGCTTGCCGATTGTGCGGCAACAAGGCGGTTATCTCTTTGAACGATTGCCCCAATTGCCAACAACAACTTATTCTTTTTCAGAAGCGGTCGCCTTGCTATCAGCGGCCCGGTTAGCCCAGGCTGTGCCAGGTGTAAATTCGGTGGAACTGGCGGCCGCAATTGCCCGTCTGGAGGTTATTTTTCCTGATGAGTTACGGCCGTTACTTCGCGAAGCAACCGACCAATTACCCCGTCATGCAGTCAAAACGCATCGGCAGGCTATGTTGACCCTCTTGCACCGCGCCCTGATGGAACACAAGCAGACACAGATCATTTATGCTACTGGTTCACGGGCGGGTGAAGTGTCCGAGCGTATTATTGAGCCATATCACTTGATGCCTTACGGCCGTTCCTGGCATCTTATTGCTTATGACCACAAGAGGGAAGATGTCCTCCAATTCAAAGTAGATCGCATTCAGGAAGCAATAATTCTGGACATGCCTTACACGATTTCGCGTGAATTTAATCTGAACGATTATCTGGGAACTGGTTGGGGGCTAATGCGCGGTTCGGCCAAAGAACCGGAAGATGTCACTCTTGTTTTTGAACCGGAAGCTGGCCGGTGGGTGATGGAGGAGCAATGGCATAGTAGCCAACAGAGCGAGGAACTGGCAGACGGCCGTATCCAAATTACTTTCCACGTAGGCATTACCCCAGAGATGGTAAGCTGGTTGCTTTATTATGGTGGCAATGTGTGGGTGGAACGGCCGTTGTGGCTGCGGGAGGAAGTACGAGAAGCCCACCAACAAGCATTAGAACATATGAGGGAATAGGTATGAACTACGCGTCTTTTCGTCTTCAAGCAATTGAATTTATGTTAGATCGTGGCTGGAAAGAAAAAAAGGCCAAGAGTAAACAATTTGAGCAAAGTTTATTTGATCACACTCTCATTGAAATAGATGCGTTTATCGCCTTGCTACCTTTGCTGCGGAACACGTTTGATCCTTCCTTAACTGAACAGGAAGAACAAGTCCTACTCACAAGTACGCTGGCTCATGATGTCGGCAAAGAATTGGATGAATGGCAAAAATATATCAAAGGCCAGCGCGGGTTTCTTTCTGATGTGAATCGTGAACTTACCGAAAGAGTAGTACCGCAATTAGCGGCAATGTTTGGCTTCTCTCATGTTGAGGAAATGCTGTCCAGTGTTTTATTGCATATGCGGAACGAACGCACAGACGCTAATGTAATGGAGCGTGTCTTATTTGGGGGGCATGCAAACCCGCGTTGGAAGACATTAGCCGACCTGGTAGACACAGTAGACAATCTCTGCTCTATTAAAGGTTTATTTGCTGCTCGTGATTACCTGGAAAGCCGGAATATTCTTAGCCGACATATTCAAACAGCTTATCATCTCGTTCAACTTCGGGGTGTATCTACCACTCTGTTACACCTTGCCGCCATTGAATCCTTTACTGAGGCTGGCTGGCAACCCTTGCTGCACTATAGTAATGGCACACTCTACATATCCAGCACGACAACGAACCTTCATGAGCCGACATCAACAGAAGTCGAGAGCAGGTTAGGGGAAGCAATAGAGAGAGTAGTGCCTTCTAATATGGCTGAACTGATAGTTGGTAGCCCTATTGCCACAATGATCCCAAAAGTTGATCTCTTTGATTATCGAGATTTGCGAGCCTGTTTACACACGGCTGCCCGACGGATTAATCGATCTAATTTCCCCAAGAAACCCGAACCTGTACGACGCAAGGTAATTAGCGATTACCTTCAACTGAAAAACGAGAATGATCCAGTCACTTTCACTACCGATGTCTTGGCTTCCCAAACCGAACGAATTGGAACTGCTCAACCAGAAATGTGTGTCTTCAAATTTTTTAAGGCTGCTTTGAGTGATGAACTGTTAGGCAAGACCGTTTTACCAGAGAGTGAGCAACTTTATGCTGCTTTTGTAGAAGGTGGTGGAAAGAACAAACCAGCCCAGGTAACCCCTCAGAGTGTGGCTCGTGTCGAATATGATAAAGTCTTTGGTTCAGGTGCTTATGACGACTTACAGCGGACTGCTACACTAATGCCTGCCCGTGATATGGCCTTTACCGTTGATCGTTTTTGGTCATTATATGGTTCGCAGTTTGATATAGGAAATATCGCCAAGATAGAGCATCTACTTGATCACAACAAACGAGAAGCAATTCTTATTCAGACACTCGTGACCATTGCTGAAAAGGTCTATGCAGCCGTGCCAGAATCCAACCGCCCCAAGCGAACAGCGCCGCCAGAAATCGCTCAAAAATTTATGGTGGATTTAATTTATCCGTCACCTAAATGGAATCTGGCTGGACTTGCTCAAGTCCAATTACAGGCTAACACAGATACGAAAGTTAATGCCCGTACAGCTAAAGGATGGCATCTATGTCCTATCTGTAATCAAGCATTTGAAGGTGGAACGGAAGCAAAAGCTGATTTTATTGATAAACCCGATGCTCATACAAACCGGGCACCGTCACATGGGCGCAGTGGCAAGATTATCATTTGTGATGCTTGTAAGTTTGAGCGGTTTTTGCAGCAGTTAATACTTGGTTCACAGGTGTCTGATATGATTGTGTTGTTTCCACGCATGAATATTGGGCATGGCAGCGGCGAGATATTGAAACGAAAGGTAAGCGAAATTTGGGATAGGGCATTAGTTCGTATGAGCGATGAAAATCCCGACCCTGATGCCCACCTTTCCTTAGGTTTGATTTTCTATCCGGCTCGTGAGATGGCAAATCGAGATGTCTTTCACCTCTCACCGGCAGAGATTGTTGATTTAATCACGTATCGTTCCAGTAAAGATACAGCCAAAAAACATCGGCGTGAATTGGAAAAGAGTCTGAAAGAGATTTATGAAGTAGATGACCTGACAGTGGATGTGCTAAACGAAATGTGGGAGACAATTTTCACAACAAAAGATGAGGCAATTGAGGCTCTATTGCATAACAAAATAACGGACGATGATGCCCGCCAGGCTGTAAAAACTGCTTTTCGTTTAACACCAGAATTCCATATCGCCTGCCAAACACCCCATATGATATTGGTGCCGCTCAAAAATCCCATTTCTGTAGGCAAAGAGTCAGATACCAATAGCGGTATACGTGAACTTTATATTTCACTTATCTTGGGTTTGGCCTTGGATTGTTCAGTAGCGGTCATGAAAACGGGGGAAGTTATTACTTTTGAAGGAGGTGAAGGTATAGCACGTGTGCCGCCCATTCCGGCTTTAAGAGAATTGATAGGTTCTGAGTGGGTGCCAATTGTTGCAGCCAAAAAGCCATCAGCTAAAAAATGGCTTGAGGCGATTGGTGCGGCTGCTTTGCTGGCAAACGATACAGCTTTTCCAGAACGCTCAAACCTTTATGCCATCTTAAAAAGCCCGACGGCTGGGCACATTTTGCGGCGGATTGAACAAAAAAGTGACAGTGGGCAAGCCACGATGAGACATATCCGATTACTTCAAACCTTAAAGGAGGTGCTACAGTGAAAAAGTTGATCATGACAAGTGGGGAGCGATTTGATATTGAAACGATTAAGCCGAAAATTGAGGAAATTGTCAACGCCTTTGATCGTTACCTGGATGATTACCCGGTTAAGACAAGTCGTTCCATGCACAGTTTGATGGGGCCAGTGCCGATGATTTTGGACGGGGCCAGAGTGCGAAAAGAAAGCGCAGCCACTTTAGTAGGCAGAGCTATTCGTGCTCATGAAATGAACCCTCGTGCCAGTGGTTATTTGCCCCCTGCTGCTTTGACTGCCCTGGAAACAGCTACGGCAGAGCTTCTTGAGCTTTGTCAAACTGTGCCGGTAACGGCCGTTACGAAAGTCACAGAACGAATTCGTTACAGTGTGTATTACGCCAGGCGCAAAAAAGGGATCGAAAGGTTAGAACAAACACGCCTGGAATTCATTAACTTCCTGCAAAAGAAATATGTTGATGACATGGCTTTGGCTAATGCCTGGAACGAATCCGATTTATCCTTTGAGAAGGTGTACTACCCATCAAAAAAGAATGAAGCATATAAGAAAGCTAACACAGCCAAAAAAGCTGACATTGATGCGTTTCACGACTTACCGAATGCCGAGAGATTAATCAGTGACGAGGAGGATGAAGACAATGAGTAGCCTGGATTTATTAAAACCGTTCACAGTTACCAAACCCGAACCGATTATTGGAGCCAAAACGATTCAGCTTATCCTGATGCGAGAAGTGCTAGACTACACCGTCCTACGCACAGAGGATACCCGCGAATTGAACACTGTAGCCACCCCTCTTTCTATCGAAAACGGACAAAACACGATGCGTGTAGCCTTTTTAGCCACCAAGCAAAAAGCGGCTGAATCACGCCAGATGGAGCAAATGTTACGCACGGCTAATGAGGAATTACAATTGGCCCATCTTCGTCGCACAATAGAACAGGGTGGTAAAAAGACTGAGATAACACTCCTAGATAAGAAACAAGATAAAGACGTTTTAATTGACCCATGCTACTTAAAAGATAATTTGTGCCTGGTCTGTCCGCGTTGCGGGTTATATGGGGCCACTAGCACCCAGTCAGGTCAACAAGATCGGGCCAACATCAAACATCGGCTTGAATATTCTACAGCTTTTTCGTTACTACCTTTTGAGGATATTGAGTCTGCTACAACCTTCAATGCGCTCAACGATCTGAATCAAACGACTGGTCAGGCATTAGGGTCACGTTATGCTGTGGTGCCAGCTACTATTTTCCCTAGCATTGTAACCTTGCGAAGCGTTACTCTAACTGAGGCTATCTTAACAATCAAGACGCTTTTAGCTTGCAAAAGCTACGGGGCCGAATCTCGCATTGGCGGCGATATGCGGAATTCAATTTTTGGCATTATCGCTGGCTGGGAAGAAGTTATTACACCACTTGAGTTGACATTGGAACTGTATGAAGGTCGTAGTCAAATCAACGGTGAAGTAATTGAAGCCATTGCTAAGAAATATAAGCCTTTATCTGGGAATCCAGACAGAGTAAGAATATATACAGCTGATGAAGTAGATAACATTGTCAAAGGTGCAGCAGAAACATCGCTAAACCAAGAGTTCTTACAGACTGCCTATGCGGATATTGCTAACTATCGAGAAGCACAGATTGGTAAGAAGAAGTAGCAAGGAGTGTGCAGGATGAGTAACAGCATCCCACTCAATAAACAAGGCGTCAGATTGTATCATGGGCGGCTCTATAACCATGATTACCTATGGTTTTCGTCAAATGAAATTAGCAAGGTGTCAATTACGCAGCCAGTGCTGCACAATTACGCGCTTTGTTATGCCCTGTCGCAGCGATCCTATCGCGCTTACAGTGGATCGGGGCCACGGTATGCCGAAGACCCAGAAGGGGAATTTGGCAGTATGCCTCTCTATGCAACTCCAGGGCAGACAAGTTTCATCCAACGAACAACGATTACCTTCAATGCACTTGACGACCTGACGCTGACAACTGGCGACAGCAAAAGCATGAATACGCCCAATCTTGGAAAACGTGTTTATCTAAATCTGTTGTGGGAACAGCAAAACAAAAAGCGGCTAGAGTTAGGTTATGAGTTTTACGTTTTTGTGTTCAATAACTATCAATTGCCATCAGTCTTTCGTTTAGGCAAGAAAGGGACACCCGTTCGTGTTTGGTGGGAAGAGATAGCTAATGCTACAGCCGTCTTCCGCGATGAGGCAGTGCAGCCTTCACATATAATCAATCCTCTTGATGTAGGAGGACAACTGATTAGCTATGAACCACTTTCGATCCCGCCTCATTTGCTGTTGCGAACAGTAACACTAAAGGCTGATTGGTTTATATTCGGCGGGCGGCATGTTGTGCATGTACCTAAACGTGTACTGGCTCGAATGGAAATAACGCCATGATTGTTGAGGGTTACTCCCTTCCTCAAGTGGCAGTAGATGGTGTTCAGACTCGCCTGTATCCCCATCAAGCGGCTACACTGAACCAATGGCACGATCACGACGCTTTTATGCTGGTTACAAAAACAGGCAGTGGTAAAACACGTGCTGTGGCTTTGCCTGTTTTGAAAAACCGTGAATCAGCCGTTTTTGTCTATCCCACCAACTCCTTAATAGCAGATCAGGCACAATCCATTCAGCAGTTAATGCGAGAAGAAAATATCCGCTTTCGTGAATGGACTCCTGAAAGGGCCAATGAAAAATTTGCTGATGAGGAATATGTTCTTGTTCAAATCAGTGCTGAGACACTAGAAGAATTCCGTAAAAAGTTTATATTACCACACAAAGGTGATCCCCTAAAGCAGCTATTAAGTGGAGACAAACGACGGATCATACTCATCAACCCAGATTCTTTGTTTTTCATTTTCTCATTGCGATACAGTGGCTCCGCAGAAGCAATTGGGCATTTACAGAATTACTCAACTGTTATCTTTGATGAATTCCATTTGTATACCGGAGTTGAGCTGGCACATATCTTGTTTATGATTCATTTGACACGGCAGATGAATGTATTTAAACGAGTTGTGTTGCTCTCTGCCACCCCAAATGCTCAAGTAAAAACTCATCTTGACGCTTTACTCCATCCGCGAATGATTGATGCAACAGTAGCAGTGCCTCAAACCATTGTTGGTGGGCGAACTGTGGCGCATGAAGTGGATCTGCTGCCAATACCTGTTACAGATAAGGTTGTGGAAACGGCCGTAACCGAAATATCAACGATACTGGATGAACTCTACCAACTTCGTGAAGCCAACAAAGAGGCGAATTCTCGTGGAGAGTATGTGCCTTGTGTTGTTATCTTAAACTCTGTTATCAATGCCATTGTCTTAGAAGATATACTCGTTGCTACAGGCATAGATCGTGAGGATATTGTGCCTATTCGTGGGTTATCGGCCCGTAGCTCTCGTGATACAAGAGATAAATTGCTTGTCATTGGAACCTCTGCCATTGAAGTTGGTATTGATTTCAAGGCGGATTACTTAATGTTTGAAGCAGGCGATGCCCCTTCATTTATGCAACGGTTTGGCCGCATTGGGCGGCATCGCCCAGGGAAGGCGCTGCTATTATGCAAGCATCAAGAAGCAGCAGCTTTACAATCCTTTGGTGATAAAATGACACGCCACACTTTTGAGGAAGCTATAAATTCTATTTATCCATTACCTGATGGACGAGCCTGGTTTGTTACCACCTGGAGCAGCTTCGTTACAGTTTGTGCTCAAGCTCATATGTTTAAGCAGCAAGTTGAGAAAGATTGGTCTGCCGATGAAGCTATCAAATTACGGGTTACTCAATGGATTGAGGAAGTCTTGTCTGGTTACGCTATATGCTTAGGACAAGAATCTACATTGAAACGTGCTTTACGTGCCACTAAAAAACCGTGGTTTGCACACTACATCGAAATAAACTCTTTCCGAACATCTCTACCAAGTCAGAGGGTGTGGGATTTAAGTGAAAAAAGGAGGGATCGAGAACCAAAATACAACGCCGATGTCAAAATGTTGTTACATCGCGCAGAAGGCTTATCCTTTGATGGCAAAATACTCTGTGTCAAAGGCTACGGTAAATGGCGCAATGTTTGGATTAACAAATCTTTTGATGAGCTATCTGAATCTGAAATAGGGACAATTGAAACAACCGCTAAGCATACGCCTGACGAGATGCAGTTTCGCAGGGAAAATGAGCAAAAGCCTTCGCCCATCTCTCACATCATGTACAAACCTAAACACCACATCTATTTTCTTGCACCACTTGCGTTGAAAGATGATTTAGACTGGCGTATTACGTGGTTTCGTTGTGGACAGCAAGGACGTTATATGATTGCTTTTGATGGAGATGCTTTATTGCTAAAGGAGATTTTGGATAGTAAGAGGTAATTATGAGTTTAACGGCCGTATCCTCACCCCCATCATCCTCCCCTACCACGCCATCCGTTCCAGCCGCTCATTTACACTCTATGCCTGGCAAGGAGACAGAACTGCCTGAATGATGTTTTCACTCAGCCTGGCCCGCCACAAGAGATGACCTTTGCCCAGCCGGTACGACCGCTCGTGTATCTAATAATGGGAACTAGATAGCTTTATATTCATAGGCCAATACATCCTGCTCTATCTGGGCTCCAATTTCGTCTTGAGCTATATCTAAATCGTAGTCAAGTTGTAGCCCCAGCCAAAATTGGGCAGATGTGCCAAAAAATCGCGCCAGACGCAAGGCAGTATTAGCCGTAATCCGTCGGCGACCGTGAATGATCTCATTAATCCGACGCGCGGGCACACGGATTGCAAGAGCCAGTTTATTCTGGCTAATATCCATCGGCAGCAGAAATTCTTCTAACAGAACTTCACCGGGATGTAATGGCGGTATTTTTTCTTCGTTTGACATTTCAGCACCCTCTCAAATAGTTGTGCTGAAACACTTTGCAGTACAATCAAACCAGTGTTTCAGTAATCTCTAGCGATTCAATCTGGCTGCATGTAAACCAGCCAAACACCGATTTGTCAATGGTAATCAACAATTTCTACAGCAAAGGCATCACCTTCATGCCATTCAAAACAGATCCACCATTGTTGATTGATGCGAATACTATATTGGCCTTCACGGTCCCCACGTAGCTGCTCAAGGCGATTATTAGGCGGTATCCGCAAATCATCTAATGATTCTGCACGATTAAGCATACGAAGTTTACGGAAGGCACGGTGCTGAATATCCTGCGGAAGTTTACGAGAAAATTCCCGATGAAAAATCTTTTCAGCTTCCCGATCTCGAAAATTGCGAATCATTTTGTGCCTTATCCCTTCTATTTTATAACCTTGTGCGTTAAACGCAAAATGTTATAGAATATGTAAATTTGACTTGAGAAGAATTGCTAATGACTGACCTGCAACTGATCCATCTCCGCTTCGATTGTCGCGCCACCACCGCCATCAAACTGGGCGGCCACACCGCCGGCAACAGTCTGCGCAACGCCCTGGCGAACGTCATGCGCCGCACCACCTGCCCCGAAATGGGCC
>DAOMOK010000038.1:0-39852 GCA_035444285.1 Chloroflexota bacterium | reverse complement strand
ACGGCACGTGGGTTACAAAAAACGGAACCTGGGTTTGCCCTCGTTCTACCCTCCAGTATAGTAGAGAAACTGGCCATCTGGTGACCAGTGTGGAAAACCGTAAACACTGTCTGTACGTTTATCATCCAATTGAATTGGCGTAGGGCTATGCACTGATGCAGAAAAAAGTAATTGTGGATAATCATCTTCAACGTAGGCAACAAACTCGCCATCCGATGACCATACACATCGACGGGGAAAGCATTTTTCAGTTAAGAATTGAGGTGGCTGTTGAGTTAGCCAGGGGTCCTCATTCAATTCCAATACGAGAAACTCCTGCGTTTCTTCCAATTCTGACACTTCGGCACACCAAATAGCTAATTTACCTGTTTGAGGTGAAGGAGCCAAAGTAAAACAACCTCCTGACCAATAGGGTTGACGTACCAGTTCCATATTCTTTGTGTCAATAATATACGTCCTAAAATGTTTGGTCTCTTCTATTACCTCTCCCTCTTCTATGACAGATAATACGAATAAAAGGTAACGATCATTGACACTCCATAACGGTGTTGCAAAATCAAAATTGACATCATTGACTACAAGTAGACGTTCTGGTTGCCAATGAGGCAGCGGTGTGAACCATAACTCGGCTCCATTCGCATTTCTTATTGAGTAAGCTAAGTATTTTTTGTTCTGAGCAAAGCTCGCTCTCCAATCAGGCCAATCAGCATCAACTGTCAACAAATACTCGGATGTATTATCTGCCAGTGTTACCTGTTGGATGCCGACAGGATCATAGATGAATAGCTGACCCCTTAAAGCATGTGCTTCTGGTTCGGTGGCCGTCGTTGTGCTAATTACTCTAGTACTTAAACCAGGTTGTGTTGTTTGAGGAGATATAGGCATAAGTTCATCAGGAATAGGCAGCGATGACGTTTCTGTCAAAGTTGTGGGAATTGTTGTGTGTTCAGGCAATGATTCTTCAGGTATAGGTTCCGGTTTCGTTACGCTATCCTCTGTTATTGGTGTAATACTCTGAGTTGATTGGTCATTTAAAGCGCAGGCATTGAGCGCGGTGAGCAAGCATGACCCCATAATAAGACTGCTCAGAAAGCACTTAACCTTGCAACGTGAGAGTTGTTGTTTCAGGAATTTCGTGACTTGATCATACTTTGGAGTTATCTTGTACATAAGACATTTCTCTGCCTACTGTAAATATGCGTCATGGAGCTGGCCTCAGATTATTGACAAGTAGCTCTCGTGGATTCGTGTCACTGTCACTGGGAAAAATTCGCGCCACCCCACCTGCAGCTATTATTTGGTTGTGTTGATCCATTAATGCTTGGGGCGAACCATGTCCATAATAAACTGAACCTATAGTTGGATCTTCCCCCCCCCCTATTGTAATCTCCAATCGCTTGGTCTACGAAAGGCAAAACAGAACTAGCACTTGGATAATAATTTTGATTCACAATCTCTTGGATTGTCAGTCCTTCCCTAGCCTTCCAATCCCAAGTAAAATCATCACCATGATCAAAGCAGTTCCTCGGCTCATCAATATCGGGCACTAATAAACCATTGTTCACAAGATTGGCACTTATTACGAATTGACAATGCTTTAATAGGTGTCCGGCAATGAGGCTTGTTTGAGCGAAGTTTACATTGGGGTAAAAGCGTTGTCCGTTTGCCCTTGGTACCCCTGCTATGCGGTTTAGAATAACCCAAGTGATTGGTATTGCTTGTGAGTCCCCATGTCCACTAATTTCTGCATATGCATTCATTGCTAATAGCTTTTTCTCCCATTCAGTCGCCTGTATGTGTACTCTAGGAGTAACTGGAGGCACAGTGGGTGGTGATGTGGGGGGCGGATCAGTAGGGGTGGGTGGCGCCGGTGTCACTACGATTGGAGGGTCTGTTGGGATTGGCGGCGGGGATGTTGGTGGTGGCACCGTTGGGGGTGGTTGTGTTCCACCGCCGGGTGTGGGGGTATCCGGTTGCCCGGGCGTGGAGGGGGTGCCAGGGGGCAAACCGGGTTTGGCGGTCGGGGTGCAGGTTGGCGTTGGGGTTTCACCACCACCGCCACAGCCGGCCAGGAACAGGATAAGGAGTAACAACAGCAATAAAAGCCATTTTCTGTTTCTTTTGCTGTCCCGGCGTTTTCGCCGCTGGTTTCTGTTATTTTCCGGCCATGCTTGCCAGATAACAACGCCGCTCAAGGTAATCCAGAGACTATTCGTCGGGTCGAAGTATCGCCCACGCTTAAAAATCAGCCCCGTACTCCAGTCGTAAATGGCGTTGTCGCCGCAGTCCAGGTAGGTAACCGGCCCCTTCTCCCCCAACAAGACGCCGCCCGTGGGTGAGTAGGTCCAGGCGAATGTCACCGCTCTCTCCTGGTCGCTGGTCTGGCGCACCAGGTTTTTGCCGTCGCGCTGGTAGTAGCGCCATTCCTCTTCGGTCGGTTCGTCAGCGTCTACATGTTCACCCAAACAGGCTAAACCGTAAAGATAATGTTTCGTATCCGAAAATTCGCCACCCTCTTCTAGCAAGATGCGGAAACCACCGGCATAGTCCAGCGTGTAGGTAACCACTTCCCCATCTACGGCCGTTTGCAGACGATTGCCGTTGCCATCATAGACGAAGGTGGTCAGCAAGCCATCCACTAGAGCGGCAATCAAATCCCCATCCTGGCTATAGCTGTAAACACGGCTGACATTACCGCCACATGATGAGTCTTCCAAATAGCCACGGGCAGATTAAGAGCGATATTCAATTGTCAAAGTGCATTTTGCGCTAAAAGGCATATTTCTCGTAAGCGTTCAGATGTCAAATATGGTGGTTAAAACCGTCTGTAAACCCTATATATGGTGGTCGTCTTGTCGAAATGGCCTTTCGTGCATTGATATTCTATGGATTTTGTTCAGCAAATACCGCCATACCTGGCCTTTTCTTCTCAAAAGGCATATTTTAGCCCACATATACAACTGAACGGTTACTATTTCTCAATGAAATCCAGGTTAAGGCGTAAAGAAGGCCGACCAGCCGCCAAGCAGGACTGCATTTTCGACTAACTCCATGACTTCGCCTGTATAAATATCAACCAAAATAAGCGTCCGGGGTAAACGTTGCCCATCTTCTAGAACTGAAACGTTGGCGACATAAGCGATATACCGGCTGTCAGGTGACCATACCAAAGTCCTCATTGTAGAGTTATAACCGGAATGTATTTCACGAGACCAGCACAGATCGAGCAGATCATCGTTTTTCAGATCATAGAGATAAAACCTGTCCTCCTGTACGTCAGAGCTGTCGGAATCAGAACCGGCAATACTCACACTCATAGCCAGATAGCGTCCATCAGGTGACCAACTAAGCGTACCGGCAGTAAAAGGGGGGCCGTATCGAACATGAAAGTCTGTAATTATTCTCCCGGCGCTGCCTTCCCGGTCTAACAAGTAGACTCCCACACCCAAAGACCGATCATCTTCGTTGCGGCTTTCAACGGCTGTAAAAGCAACCCAATTACTGTCCGGTGACCAGGCGGCGCTCCCTGTCCAAATTTTACTATCACTCGTTAAAAGGGTATCCTGAATATCTTCCTGAGACCACAAGATCACTTCTCGTTCCCTGTCCCATAACCGTATTTCCGGCAAGTGGCCTTCCGCCTCGCTGTAAAACAGAACCCGGGTCATATCTGGCGCAAAAGAGACCATACCGGTCTGTTTTCGCTCCATCCCCTCCAGGTAATTGGGCTGCCATTCCCCGGTAAAGGGATTCAGCAAAGCTTTTATCATTAGCGGGGAGGCATCGGGATACTCGGGGTGAGGATGGGCAATATAGATCAGCATCGTTTTATCGTTGACCCATAATACACTTCCCCAGGTACCTTTAAAGGTACCGGCCTCTGTAGGCACCAGTTCTATAGGCGTCGTCTGCACCACCTCCCCACTACTGGACAGCAAATGAATCGTTTGCGGTATGCTTTCATAAGGCGCCCCGGTCAAGTAGGCCAACCAGTCACCACTTGGCGAAAAACCGACAAGGCGAAAGGCATCCTGGTCATTGACTTCAAGGGAATGTTGCCTTAGAGGATGCCCACCAATCAGGTGGATTGTATCTGCATCTCGAATGAACCTATAAACGAGTGTACCAGGTAATCCTACTGGCTTTTGAGCATAAAGTTGCCTATCTGCGGCACAAGGCGTGACAGTGGTTGTGGCTGTGGAGCTAGCAGCTATTTCATGCGTCGCCTGCTCCTGAATGCATTCTGCCTCCGGGCAAACCGGAGTTGTTTCCGTAGGAAGAGAGACAGGTGCCTGATGGCCATTTCCACCACAGGCAACAAGCCATGCCATCGTCAGCACCAGCCAGCGTGAAAATTTATACCGCCTCATGTCAACTTATCTCCAACCAACACAGGAGGGATCCCGCACCTTACAAATTGATTTTTGGAGAGATGTACTAAGGTTTCGACCAGCCTTCATTTGTTGACCAGATAGCTGCAAAGAAGTTCCGAATCTTCTGTATGTTTAGCACGGTGCCAGTATATATGTCCAGCATCAATAAATGGGGCTGTCCATCTACTTCTGCCATGAATGCTAAATAACTACTGTCTGGGGACCAAAGCACTTCATTGACATATGGTGGAAGTCCAGAACACAAGTCAAACATTTGATGCCCGGCAAAATCAAAAAGAAACAAATTATTAGACCACCTATTGATAGAAGCGATGTAACGGCCATCTGGTGACCATGCACCATCGTAAATGAGATTATCCTTTCGGTTTGAAGTATTTACCAGAACTCTTTCTTGCTTTCCATCACGATCTACGAAGTAGGAGCGATATAGGAAGTCCACACTATCCCTGGTTTGTTCCGCTGTTGTGAAAACTAAGCCCGAGCTATCAGGAGACCAGGTGACAACCTTACCAAAGCCACTCATTGCCCCAATACCTACTTCATCAAATCTGAGATCGCTAATAAAGGGTTTTTCCCAAATTTCCTCTTCGTGTTCCGTGTCCCATAGTTTTAAGAATGTTCCTTCGGGCTGATTACTCACATAAGCGACGCGAGTCATATCGGGTGAAAAATAAACAGCTGTATCCCCCTTCCAATGTGGTAGTGCATTCAACACTCTCTGATCGCTTTGACCAGTAAAGGGATCAAAAACCTTAAAGGCCCACTGGGTTACATTCAGATTTTCAGAGGGTAAATCATATGTCATTAACATATATTGATCACTTATCCATGAACTAAACCAATGACCGTTCGTTTCGTTGTTATCCACTGGAAGAGAGGTAATAACTTCATCTCCGTTAGAGGAGATCAGGTAAACCTGAAGCGTTGGAAGATTTTCTGTTCCCTTTTCATAATATGTTTGGTACGCAAACCATTCACCACTAGGTGAAAACCCAATGTTACGGATATTGTTCAAAGGTACCAAAGGCTGTGCTTGCAGGGTTTGGAAGTTGAGCAAGCTTTGAAAATCAGTTAACTCGGCCGGAGGCAAAATGATCCCCAATACACCAGAAAATTCCATATCCTCATCAACAGGTGAAGGTTTATATAAGTTTAGGCATTTTGAGGGTCTGTCAGGCTCCATTGGCGTTATGGACATGGTAGGAACTGATGTTAAACTTAATAGCTCATCCGAAAAAGGTGTAGAAGCTTGAGTATAGGTGGTCCCTGGAGATTCAGTTGTTTGAGTACAACGGGCAAAAACAACAACGAAAATTACAAAAACAATACAGTAAGGCCAAAGTCGCTTTATCATCATATTTCCCTCAAATTCAGACACTAGCATACCTACCCGAAAGCCCTTTGCGGATTTGCAGTAACAACTTCAGCCATGAAACCGCTGAAGTGGACACTACAAACCTTACACAAACTTTTGGAAAAGTTTACGAGCTGCATTTATGATCCACTATGGCTTTGGAAAACCCATACAAGTTACCGATCCAGAAAGGATGCCACACGCACGATTTTGCCAGTAATCTTGAACGAGAAAACGGCTGTAACTTCCTCCCCCCGGAATCGGCCCTTGTATTATAAACGCTCCCTGTGCCTGTTCAGATGGTGGGCGATTCATATTCCATTCTTCTACCCATTTAGGATTCGAGCGGCCAGTCGGGTCTACCTCGATGTATTGATCCATATCCGATCTCGGTTTAGGATTCCCCCATTCCCAAGCATAAAAGCCATCTGCAACATTAACTCCTGCTTTAACTCTTTCAGCGTCAGGACGACATCTCGGACAATCCCCTATTTGTATTTCACCGTTTCTCTCTTCAAAGGAAAAGGGCTGCAGACTACCGTACCAACCCTGTTTAGAATTGAGCCAGAACAATTGATGTTCTAAATCTGGGCATGCACCCTTGCAACCAAATCCCTGATACTGATGAGACAAAGCTTCTAGGGCAGTTTCATAAAGGGTACCCTCTATACCACTGAATTCTACACGAATCAGAATTGCCAAGAGTATTGTGTCACTAAAACGACCATCACTCAGTAAATCAGGGGTTCCCACAAGTTGGTCTCTAACTATTAAATATCGCATCCACGTATTAGTCCCTTCATATCCAGGCGGGGTAGTAGGTGCCGGCGTCGGTGTTGGTGAGGGCGTTGGTGGTGGGTCCGGTGTAGGTGGCGGGGGCGGGGATGGTGTGGGCGTATCCGCTGGTGGGGATTCAGGTGTGGTACCGCCGCCAGGGGTTGGGGTGCCGGGCTGGCCTGGTGTTCCCCCACCGGGTGTGGGGGTATCTGTTTGCCCAGGTGCGGTGGGGGTGCCGGGTAAACCGGGGGTTGTGGTTGGGGTACAGGTTGGTGTTGGGGTGCTGCCGCCGCCACCATCACAGCCGGCCAGTAACAGGATAAGGAGTAACAACAGCAACAACAGCCACTTCCGGTTTCTTCGCTTGTCTTGTTGTCGCCGTTGCCTTCTGTTGTCTGGTGGCCATGCTTGCCACACAACAACGCCGCTTAAGGTAATCCAGAGACTATTCGTCGGGTCGAAGTACCGACCGCGTTTGAAAATCAGCCCCGTACTCCAATCATAAATGGCGTTGTCGCCACAGTCCAGGTAAGTGACCGGCCCTTTTTCCCCCAGCAAGACGCCGCCTGTGGGTGAATATGTCCAGGCAAACGTCACCACTCTTTCCTGGTTGCTGGTCTGGCGTACCAGGTTTTTGCCGTCACGCTGGTAGTAGCGCCATTCTTCCGTTTCCGGTTCGTCAGCATCTACCTGTTCACCCAGGCAGGCCAGGCCGTAAAGATAATGCTTCGTATCCGAGAATTCGCCACCTTCCTCAAACAAGATGCGGAAACCACCCGCATAATCCAGCGTGTAGGTCACCACTTCCCCGTCTACCGACATTTGCAGGCGGTGACCCTGGCCGTCATAGACAAAGGTGGTAGTTGTTCCCTCCACTACAGCCTGGATTAAATCACCATCCTGGCTGTAGTGGTAAACGCGGCTGACATTGCC
This sequence comes from Chloroflexota bacterium, assembly GCA_035444285.1. Lineage (GTDB taxonomy): Bacteria > Chloroflexota > Anaerolineae > Promineifilales > Promineifilaceae > CAADGU01. The sequence goes on along the minus strand of DAOMOK010000038.1, from coordinate 32,394 downwards.
GCCACATGGTGAGTCTTCCAAACAGCCACAGGCAGATTAAGAGCGATATTCAATTGTCAAAGTGCATTTTGCGCTAAAGGGCATATTTCTCAATGAAATCCAGGTTAAGGCGTAAAGGGGGCCGACCAGCCGCCAAGCAGGACTGCATTTTCGACTAACTCTATCACTTCGCCTGTATAAATATCAACTAAAATGAGCGTTGACGGCAAGTGCTGATTATCTTCAGAAACCGAAGGGTCGGCGACATAAGCGAGATACTGGCTGTCAGGGGACCACACCAGAGCATTTGTTGTTGACCGACCACCGGCCACGCTGCTACGAAACCAGCATAAGTCAATCAATTCATCATGCTTCAAGTCATAAAGATACAATCGATTCTCCGGCATATAGGGATTATTTGGATCATCACTGGCGATACTGACACTCATAGCCAAGTAACGCCCATCCGGTGACCAACTCAAGGCGCTGGTCGCAAAATCGCTACCTCGTCGGACATCAAAGTCTGTGCGACCATATCGAGCTTCAAAGTCGGTAATGATTTTCCCAGTCTCCCCCTCTCTGTCGAGCAAATAAACACCACTGCCAGGAAGCGATTCACCTTCCTCCTGACGCTCAATGACCGTAAAAGCGACCCAGTTACTATCTGGTGACCAGGCAGCACCCCCGGCCCAATTCTTTTCCCATGCGAAAGAAGTCTCGAGGTCAGCCCCCCGAGACCAGAGGAGATTCTGTTGAATTGTGTCCTGTAGTCTTACTTCTGCTAACGGACCTTCAATATGAAGAAACAACACCCGTGTCATGTCGGGAGCAAAAGCCACCGTATCGGTCTGTTGCCGCTCTAACCCCTCCAGGTAAGCTGGTTGCCATTCCCCTGTAAAGGGATTTAGCAAAGCTTTTATCATTAGCGGGGAGGCATCGGGATACTCGGGGTGAGGCTGGGCAATATAGATTAGCATCGTTTCATCGTTGACCCATAATACACTTCCCCAGGTACCTTTAAAGGTACCCGCCTCTGTAGGCACCAGTTCTGTGGGCGTCGTCTGGACCACCTCTCCACTACTGGACAGTAAATGAATGGTTTGCAATATGCCTTCATAAGGTGACCCCGTTCGATAGGCCAGCCACACTCCGCCCGGCGAAAAACCGACAGGGTAGAAAGAGAAAGAAGGATCGTCGATTTCAAGGCGGCGCTCGGTAAGAGGGTGTCCGCCAATCAGATGAAGTGTGTCTTCAATGGACTCATAAACGAGAGCGCCCAGTAGCCCGGTGGGGCTTGGTGCGTAAAGTTGCTTGTTTGCGGCACAAGGTGTCACCGTAGCTATGGCTGCGGGACTAGCAACCACTTCATGCGTTGCCTGCTCCTGGACGCACTGATCCGCCCCAACACAAGGTGTGGCTCTCTCGTGGGAAGCTATTGCTCCTTCTTGACTCTTGGTCAAATTTTGCACACATGCAACTAGCAAGATCAGGAGAATCATTATAACTATTTGGCAAGATTTTGCTGTGCGCCTTACCATAGTCTTAGTCTCTCCTTCTTGTAAATAAGCCTTTAAAATTTACTCTAAGCATGACATCTCCCCATTAACCGCCTGGGCGCCAACCAATGCATGATGGATCATATAAAGTACATGCACTGCGCTGTTCACCTGAAAAAACAACGAAACCATATGCTCCATAGTTAGCCTGTAAAGGAGGGCCTGACTTAGTCCACCATGGAGCATCTGGTGGCCCCGATGGCCCCTGAGCTGTAAAAGGGTCCCAACCGCTGTTGTTGACATAATTCTCCATGAGAGAATTATCTCCAACAAAGTAATTACCCCACACATGCGAATTCCTATTAATGGGGCCTGGATAAGATCCTTTGTTGATATCGGTCGAGGGAGGGGCATTTTGGATGTCTTGGGCCGTTGTTTGATAATTATCCCAACTGGCTACTATCAAACTAATATCACCAGCGTAGAAGGCTGCAAACTCATCCAGCCATCTGAGTTCCTTTTCAATGGTGTTGCAATGGCCCACACATGTTTCTGCCCCATAGGCGCCTGTAAAATGAAACCCTCTTGAACTGTACTGATACGATAATGCTTCCAGAGCTTCACCCCAGGGAACTGGTACACTCGAAATCGATTTGAGTTCCGTCCAAATAATAAAGCCAATCACCACGTCATCATGAAGCGATTGATTACCCGGCTCATGTTTATCTCGGAGTGTTTCCCACGCTGTTTTATAGCGAGTGAAAGTACTCGATTTCACTCCATCCGGTGGTGCTGATAAGGGGAAAAGGGATGGTGTTGGTGGCTCAGGTGGCGGTGGCTCAGACGGTGTAGGTGGCGAGGGTGGTGGCACTGTTGGTGGTGGCACTGTTGGTGGCGGTGTATGAGTTGGTGGCGGTGTAACTGTGGGCGGTTGCGTTGGCGGGACAGTTACAGTTGGAGGTGTGGATGTATCTGGTTGCCCGGGCGTGGGAGTGCCAGTGCCGGGTAAACCGGGTGTTGTGGTTGGGGTACAGGTTGGCGTTGGGGTTTCACCGCCACCGCCACAGCCGGCCAGTAACAACATGAAGAGTAACAGAAGCAACAAAATCCACTTCCGGTTTCTTTGCTTGTCCTTTTGTCGTCGTCGCCTTCTGTTGTCTGGCGGCCACGTCTGCCAGACGACAACGCCACTCAAAGTAATCCAGAGACTATTTGTCGGGTCAAAGTACCGGCCGCGCTTAAAAATCAGCCCCGTACTCCAGTCGTAAATGGCGTTGTCGCCACAGTCCAGGTAGGTAACCGGCCCCTTCTCCCCCAACAAGACGCCGCCCGTGGGTGAGTATGTCCAGGCGAATGTCACCGCTCCCTCCTGGTCGCTGGTCTGGCGTACCAGGTTTTTGCCATCACGTTGGTAGTAGCGCCATTCTGCTGTTTCGGGTTCGTCAGCGTCTACGTGTTCGCCCAAACAGGCCAGGCCGTAGAGATAATGCTTCGTATCCGAAAATTCGCCGCCCTCTTCCAGCAAGATGCGGAAGCCACCGGCATAATCCAGCGTGTAGGTAACAACTTCCCCATCAACCGACATTTGCAGGCGGTGACCCTGGCCGTCATAGACAAAGGCCGTCAGCAGACCATCCACCAGCGCGGCAATCAAATCCCCATCCTGGCTGTAGCTGTAAACACGGGTCACATTGCCGCCAACGGTGGTGGTGATGAGCCGCCCGGCGTTATCCCAGGTGTAGGTGGTCACCTGGCTGCTGTCCAGGTCTACACTTTCCAGCAGCCGGTTGGCGGCGTCGTAACTGTAGGTGATGGCCTGCGTGGTGGTGATGTTGGTGGCGAATTCTTTCCGGTTGCCCAGGGCGTCATAGACATATTCGTAAGTTCCAGACAGGATGCCGCTGTAGGCCGCCTCCGTCACCCGGTAGAGCGGGTCGTAGGTGTAGCTGACCACCGTTGTTTCCAGGCCGCCGCCCCCTGGCGGCCGTATCGTTTCCGTCACCACCTGGTGGTTACCCAGGCCATCCAGGTCATAGATATAATCGGCCTGTAGTGTGCCAGAAATGGTGTCTGTGTGCGTGCGGCGGATGAGCCGGTTGGCGGCGTCGTACTGTTCCGTCGTCTCTACGCCATTGGGCAACAAGGTGCTGACCAGGCGGCCGGCCAGGTCATATTCGTAGGTGGTGACTCCTTCGTCCCAATCAAACACCTGGAGCAGACGGTTATCACCATCATGGGTGTAGGTCACCACCTTTCCGTCAGGGTAAGTTATCTGATTGCGGTTACCGACCAGGTCATACCCATAAAGCACAGTGCCGGTGAAGGGGGTGGTGACGGTGATGAGGCGGTACAGGTCATCATATTCATAGTGGGTGGTGCCTATGCTGTCAGTCATTACCTGGCGGTTACCCAGGGCGTCATAGCTGGTGCTCACCGTTTCGTTGTCTGCTTCGTAGATGGTGTGTACCAGGCGGTTGAGCCCGTCGTATTCGTACCGGGTGATGGCTTCGTTGGCATCGGTCATCACCAGGCGCAGGCCCAGCGCGTTGTAGTGGCTGAAGGTCTGGTTGCCCAGCGCGTCTTCAACAATGATGGCCCGGTTGAGGCTGTCGTAGGTGGTGTGGCTGCGGGTGAAGTTCAGGGCATTGGTGATGACCAGCTGGTTGCCCAGAGCGTCGTAAAGGTATTGGGTGAGCAGGTTGCTGTCGGCCGTGGGCGCGCCGCCGGTATCGTTTTGCACGGCGGCAATGCGCCGGTTCAGGCCATCGTACTGGGTGGTGGTGCGTACCCCCTCAGCATCTATCACTGCCACCTGGTTGCCCAGGCCGTCATACTCATAAACTGTCGTGTCCCTGGCAGCGTTGGTGGCCGTGATCACCCGGCCTAAAGCGTCGTAGGCGGTATGGCTGGTGTGCCCCAGGTTGTCGGTGCTGGCGATAGCCTGGCCGGCGGCGTCATAAACGGTGCTGCTGGTGACGCCTTCGGGGCTGCGGCTGGCAATCAGGCGGCCCAGGTTGTCGTAGAGGAAGTAGGTGGTATGGCCTTCGGCGTTGGTCTGGCTGATACGCCGTCCCAGCACGTCATAGCCGGTGACGCTGATGACCGGCTGCCCATCCAGCGTGCGGGTGGTGGTCACCAGCCGCCCCAGACTGTCATAGCCGTAGCTGGTGACGTTGCCCAGGGCGTCTTTGCTGCTGAGTTGCCGCCCCAAACTGTCGTAGGTGGTCACAGAGCAGATATTCCTGTCCGGCTGTGGGGGCGGGAAGTGGCAATCTGTTTCCTCTTCAATCACCGTTGTCCCATCCCAGTTTGTCACCTGGATAACCGGCCGGTTGGCGGCATCGTAGACGGTCAAATTTGTCTGGTTGAGGGCATTGGTGGTTGTAATCAGATTGCCTTTGCTATCGTAGCCGCGCAGGGTGCAGATATTTTCTTCGCTCTCATTGGTCGGCGACAACAGACAATCGGCCGGCGAGGACAAAGTGGCCGGATTCCAATTCACAACAGTGGCCGTCACCCGGCTCAACTCATCGTAAAAGGTGCGATTCATCCGGCCCAGAGTGTCGGTGATGATGACAGTATTGCCAGCCGGGTCATAGCGGTGGCGGGTGCAGATGTTCTCATCCCGGATCAGTGGCAGATTGTCACAATCCGCCAGGGAGATGAGGCCGTCCCAGTTGGTGATCGTGCCCTGGACGCGGTTGAGGTTGTCGTAGAAGGTGCGGGTCATGCGGCCGAGGGTATCCGTCACAATGACCGTATTGCCCACCAGGTCATAGGCGGTCAGGGTTTCGATGTCCTGGTCGGGTTCGTCGGGGTCAAAGAGGCCATCTTGCCAGTTGTTGACGGTGCGGATGACACGGCTAAAATCATCATAAAACGTGCGGCGCACCACGCCATCTACATCGGTGAAGGTTTCGACACGGCCGTTCAAATCATGGGTATAGGTGACCGTTTGCCCGGCTGGATCAATGGTACTCACCAGCCGGTTGGCATCGTCATACAGAGAAATCCTTTCATAACCCAGCGCATTTTCACTGTGAGAAGGATTACCGTTAATGTCGGCTGCATGGCTCGTGCGCACCATGAGGCCATCCCCGACTCTGTCCTCAGTTAGCAGCCGGTTATCGGCATCATATGTGTAGAGAGTGACGAGATTGGCCCCTGTCACCCCATCCGGCGTGTAATCCTCGATCCGCTGCACCAGGTTGCCCTGAAGGTCATACGCGAAGAGGGTGGTGGCCCCAGCCGGGTTTGTCTGGCTTATCACCCGCCCCATTTCGTCGGTGAGGTAATGGGTTAGCGCCGCACCGCCCGGCCCTATTTCCAGCAGGGCTGTGCCGTGGGCGTCAAAGTCACGGTAGGTGGTGGTCAATTCCAGGCCGCCCTCATCCCGGATGACCTGAGTCAGCAAGCCAGGTACCGGCGTGACGCCGGGCAGGAAGAGATGGGTATCGGTGATGGTGGTGTACACATAGCGAGTGACCGCCCCATTTTTGTCCTCTTCGGTCTCCATTAGCCCCAGGCTGTTATAGGTGTAGCGCACCGTGGGCGTTACCCAATTCCCCCCTTCATCCAGCACCGGCGCGTATTCGATGCGTATCACCTGGCCCGCCTGCCCTATGTCTTCCTCATAGTCGTAGATATAGGTGGTCACACGCCCCAACGGGTCGGTTATGGTCTTGACCTGATTAAAGCGCGGCTCATAGGTCATCACCACTTCCTGGAAGCTGGTGGGATTGCTCAAGGCGCAGTCGGCCGCGCCCATGCGCCGGGCCGAGAGCACATGGCCAAAGGCGTCATAGGAAAAGCGGTCACAGGCGCCGTCCGGGTACGTCTGCTGGATAACATTGTTGGCCTCATCCCGTTCATATTGCACCGTCCGGCCGGTGGCGTCGGTCATTTCGGTCCAGTTCCCCCATTGATTGGTATAACCGCTGAGTCCGCCGCGGCCAAAAGCGACCGCGTCTACCAGATCGGCCGAGAGGGGCATGGCCGGGGCCGGGTCGTCCGGGTCGCCCACGGCGCTGTCGTTAATCAAGGGATAGGCGGTGTCGGAGGGGGTGAACAGGCGCGCTTCGGCCGTGGGGCTGGCCTGGCCGGTGGCCGGGTCATAGACGGCGCGGATGGGGCGGGTGTCGGTGAGGACACGGCCGTAGCCGTCATAAGCAAAGCTGTTGATGGCCCCGTTTTTGTCTATGTGCTCCGTCAGCAGGCCGCTGGCGTTGTAGAAGAAGGCGCGGCTGCTGCCATCGGGGAAGGAGGCGGCCGCCAATTGCCCGTTGGCGTCTACAATGAAGTCCGTCGCCCGTCCAGCCGGGTCGGTAATACTGTCCAGCAGGCCATTGGTGTAACTGAACGCCCACGTCCAATGGGGTGTACTTTCACCGGCGGCGGTGATGCTCATGCTGGCAGTGGTGCCGTCGGGGTTGTAGGTGTAGCTGAGGAGACGGCCGTCGGGGTAGTGAGTGGTGTCATGCCGGCCCTGGCTGTCGAAGTGGACGGAATAGCCGTTGGGATAATGACGAACATAGACGCCAGCCGCTACGTCAAAGGTTAACACGCTGCGATCGGTGGCCGTCAGTTTCTGCAGAAAGGGATTGATCCCGTCCATCAGAACAGGCCCACGCCAGGGGTCGAAGATAACGCCATCGCTGACCTCTTCGCCATTACCGCCGGGATTGCTGGTATGTGTCGGCCCTGTAGTAGCCCCCCAGTAATTGTTGACGGCCGTGACCGGCTGGCCCGGTGTGTTGTTGCGCAGACCAAAGGAGTTACCCTGAAAGTTGCTGTTCGTGATGATCAGCCCCTCGCTGTTGGAAACGGCCAGCCCATCACCGTTCCCGATGAAGGTGAGATATTCCAGCACAGGTGTGGCATTGTGAACAAACAGAGCCGTCTCCGCACTCTCAATAATCACGTAACGCAGCACAGAATCGCCGCTGCCTGGAAGGCTCAGGCCGCCCCAACGCCAGCCATGCGTGATGCCAAAGTAAATGGGGTCGTCGAATGTACCCAATGCCTGTAACGTGCCTGGCACGTCGAGGCTGGCGACGTCAGGATGAAACAGCACCGTCGTTCCCGGTTCCACAGTCAAAGTGACGCCCTCAGCTACCGTCACTTCCCCCAACACAATATGGGCGTCAAAATGGCTGGCCCAGATACGGTTGTTGTCCATCGTGCCGGCTATCCATTCAAGCTGGTGGTGTGTGTTATCTAGCCATTCATTGTCCTCCCCCAGAAAAGCATTCACCGCTAAACGAGCCGGTATCTCGTTCCTTTCTACGACGCTGTTTCCTAGTTCCAGGGCATTGTCTGCGTGTTCCGTAAAAATGCCATACCCATTGTTACCGGTAATGAACGTACCGGTAATAACAATCCCCCCCGCGTGATTGAGAGCCACGCCATGCCCACCGTTTGCCTGGATCGTAACATTGGCCAGGGTATGTCCACCGCCACCACCCTCAATGCGAACGCCGGTTTGCCTGTTGGCGGCAATAAAGCCATCCTCGAGCGTCAGTTGGTCGCTCTCAACCACGTGCAGGCCGTCACCACCACCGCCAATAATGGTGATATTATCCAGGGCAGGAGAGCTGTGATATAGCTTGAGGCTGCTCAACAGGTCGGCGCCCGCCGCTTCAATGGTAACGTAACTCAGGTGCGAGCCATCGCTGTCGTCGGGGTCGCTTCCCCCGCCAATTTGCAGGGTGTGCCAGTAACCACTGCGAATGGTGCTATCAGTAGAGACACCATCGCTACCATAACTGCGCGTAGCGCCATCACTGCCATGCGCCAGCCAGACGTCGCCACCCGGCGCTGCGGCGATGTCTACGATTGTCTCGCCGCTCAACCGGGGCGTCGTTTCAAACTCCCAGGCGCTGTTATCAGCCGCCAGAATGCTGACGCCGTCCATCTCGTAGCCAACCCATTTTCGTCCGCCTCTATCCACGGCAATCGAACGGACAAAAGGGCTGGCCAGGCCGCTGTTGTCCGGCGTGTAGGTAAACCATTCGTCGCTCTGGCGCAAAACGCTGACGCCGCCACCGTCTATGGCGGATACTGACGTTACCATCCAGACGTTGTTATCTCTGTCAATGGCGATGTCTTCAACAATGTCCCCCAAAATGCCGCTGTTGCCGGTGTCGTAGGTGGTCCAGTTGTTGCCGGAATCCAGCCGGCTCAAGCCGCTATCCGTGCCAAACCACATAGCGCCATCGCTGCTGGCAGCAATGGCGTAAACAGTATTAGAGGCCAACCCATCAGCCATTTGGTAAGTTGTCCAGCTGCTGCCTGCCAGTTTGCTGACACCAGCGTTTGTGCCGAACCAGATGTTGTCGTCGGCATCTACGGTTACGGCATTCACAAAATTAGAGACCAGGCCAGGCGTACCTGATTGGTAGATCGTCCAGTCTTCATAAATATCCAGCATGATGACCCCATTGCTTGTGGCAATCCATTTCTGACCCATGCTGTCAATGGCCATGCCAGTAACCTGGAAGGCGTTGAAGGTTCCCGGCATGTTGTAACTATCCCAGGTCTGTAAATCGGCCTTTAAGCGATGAACCTGGCCCAGGTTTGGGCCGCTTCCAGCTTCGTAGAAACCGGCGAACCAGATATCACCGTTGGCAGCGACAGCAATAGCCTGTACCGGTGTGTCATCAAAAGTCGAAAGGTCGTACTTTTCCCAGGATTGGAAAGGGCCGTCTACATAGGCGGTGAACGTGATGGGTTGGGTGATGGTACCTACGGCCGTAATTCCTCCTTCAACCAGCAGGCTCTGGTATTGATCGAACATCACCTGGACCCCCGGTTCCACGGTCAGGGTAACACCATCGGCCACGGTCACGGTACCGGTAACGATGTATGGGCTTTGCGCCGCCGTCCAGGTGGCGTGTGTATTAATCGTACCGCTGACGTAGGTGCCGGAAATTGGTAATGGCGGAATGGGTATAGCCGCCGACGGCCCTAAAACATGGGGCTGCACGTGGCTATACTGGCCGCGACCTTCCAAAGCGTCGTTTTGCGTAAAGTAATATTCGGTCAGGCTGCTGGCTTCAGCAACCAAGAGGTTGCCGGCTTCATCTTCGTGTAAATGCTGTTGCCCGGCCAGCGCCCAGCCTTGCCCTAATGGATTGTCCACTGTGCTGTCCAAGGCGACTGTGCCATAAGACCATAACTCTTGGGTGGCGGTGACGTAACTATCTATGGGAAAGCGGCAGTCGGGCGGATTGCCAAAAACGTTACCAACCGCCCGGCAATACTGGGCAGTGAAAGGAACACGAATTCTGAGAGCGTAATTATACATGCCGGCCGGTAGCCGCTCGCTCTGCGCATTACGGCCGTCCCAGAGTAAACGATACCGGCCAACTTCACCGCTTGTGCTCAGGTCTGCTGCAAAAGTGAAATTGTTAGTTCTCTCTCCCTCAATGTAAAGCTGCCATTGGATGTATTCTGCATCAATGTTGCCCGTCACCTCGACATCCAGTTGCACTTCAATCAGGCCGGAAGGATTAGCCCGCTCTGTACTGTAGCGAAGCTGCGGCGCTATCGTTTCGCCTAATACGTTGACACCGGGCAGGTCAACCCACTCCTGCAACTCGCCTGATTTGAAGTTGATAAAACACCCGGCTACACCGTCAGGGCAAGGTGCGTCGTTCCCTGTGAGTGATTGGAGCAATGACCACAAGGAAGATAAACTTATAAAAACAGGAACGATGGGAAAATTCGGGTCGTGGTTGGAAAAGTGGCTGACCCGCATCACCAGCCATTCGCCGGCCTCATCTACCGTGGCCACTCCCTCATGTTCCCATTGCAGGGTAGATTGGTTCCAATATCCCAGAGGAATCAAGGTACCCGGCGCAAAGCCCAACGTGTTGGAAATTGTCACCGTCACCGGCTTCTGGAAGACGTAATCGGAGTCACCGCCCAGATTGAAGGCATACGTTTCCCATGTGCCCGGCGGCAACTGCCCCGAAGGCAGGAAATAGACGCGGTCAAACATGGTGGCCGTTACGGTCACCACATCCCCTTCGGTGATCGCGCCGGGTGGAATGACTACCTGGATACGCCCGTCAGAGCTTTCATGCAGGCAATCTACCGTGTCGTTTTCACAAACCGTACTGGTGCTGTCTATGGGAGTGAGGTAAATTTCGTTCACGGCCGTGCTGCGTTCCCGAACGACGGCGATTTCTCGCTGGCTATACGTGTAACCATCTTTTTCAGCCCGTAACCAGTAGACGCCCGTTTCGGTAAAGGGAAAGGCAAAAAAACCATCGGGACCGGTCACAATCGTACCGGTGATACTGTCTGTGATGCTGCCCGCATAAGAGAAAGTGACGGCCACACCAGATAACCCCTGGCAGGTAGTCAAATGTTCATTACAGGTGCTGGAATCGTACACGACGCCGCTGGCCCAGGCCGCGCCATCCGGTTCTGATGGGGGGGTAATCATTGTGGGGCTGATGGGCACGTAAAAGCGGCTGATAGCCACACCGCTATTACCATATTCATCTTCCAGAGTGACGGTAAGGGTATAGCTGGTGTCCTGGGACAAAGGGGTGCTCAAGACGCCGGTGGCGCTGTCAGATCCCACCACCAGGTCGCTGGTTACATCATCTGTCATGCTGTTCTCGTCGGTCAACTCCACGCTCAAGGTGTTGGTGACAACGGCACTCAGAAAGTCCCGGTAGGCGACCGTCACCGTGGGATTTAACGTATAAACGGCCTGACGATCTGGCGGCGCGATAATGTCAATGATAGGCCCTTCATCATCCACCCGAATAACCGTGCTATCAAAACCCATCGCCCCTTCATCATCTTCAGCCACGGCGTTTATCGTCTGGTTGCCACCGGTTACGGTGATGTTGGCCGAGAAGGTGTCGCCGTCTATGGTGGCTGCCACCCCATTCACCTCGACGCTTTGTACCATACCATCGTCTGTAACCTCTCCGCTCACCTGGACAGATGTGCCGTCGGTGACACTCCCCAGTGATGGGGTGGTGATGGTGATGACAGGCGCCTGATTCGGCAGCGACACCACAGGCGGATTCACAAATATGTAATTGGTACGCGTCAACGTATGTTGGTTGGAGGCATCGGTTACCGTCAGCGAAACAGTGTAAATACCACTTTCCGTATAGGTATGAACAGGCGAGGCCATCACAGAGCTGCCGCTATCGCCGAAATTCCAGAGATAGCTGGTGATGCTGCCCACGGAGTTGTCATAGAAATTGACAGCTAGAGGGGCATTGCCGATAACAGGGTCAGCCGTGAAGTCTGCCCGCAAGGAGGGTGTCGCTGTTGGTGTTGGCGTGTTGGTGGGGGTGGCCGTGGGAGTGGGAGTTGGGGTCGGTGCAGGGGATGTGTCTACCGAGCCGCCCCCGAAATCATCAAGGATAGCGTCACCGGCCTGATAGCCAAACAGCCCAATATACCCTCCCTGGTCATAATAGGGCCAGCCAGAAACATTCCGGGTGCCCACCAGTGCGCCATTTTTGTATACTTCAACCTGCCCATTGGCCATGGCCCGAACGCCAAATTGATCGTCTGGCTCAAATGTGATGGGGATTGGTTTCCCATATGAAACCCAGCCCGTTTTCTCCAAATAGCTCCACACCGTCACCAGTTCCAAATCTGGATTGTAGACAATTTCGAGCAGGCCTGAATCATAACCAGTGCTGCTTTGGGATTTGAGTACCAGCCCAATCTCCTCGCCTTCAAGGTCAATGGCCTGCAAGGTGATATAGGCTTCCTGATCGACGGCAAAGGCCGTGCTGTTCCAGTAGATGTCTTCCTCGCCTGAGCCAATATGCGCCAACTGATTATCTGCGACGGCATAACCGGTGGTACTCCCAGACCAATTGCCGCCGATGGCCCCATCAGCCCGGTTGAAATCATCCAGCACCTCTGTTATCGGAAAGGGGATGGGATTGAGTGTGCCGCCGCCAAAGTCATCAAAAACGATAGCGCCGGGTTCATAAGGAAACAGCCCGATATACCCACCCTGGTTGTAATAGGGCCAGGTGGAAACATCGCGGGTACCTGACAACATGCCATTTTTGTATACCTCAACCTGCCCATTGGCCATGGCCCGGACGCCAAACTGATCGTCTGGCTCAAATGTGATTGGAATTGGCTTTCCATATGAAGTCCACTCACTTCCGGGCAGGAAGCTCCATACCATCACCTGTTCCAAACCTATATTGTAAGCAATTACAAGCAAGCCTGAATCATAACCAGTGCTGCTCTGAGATTTGAGCACCAGCCCAATCTCCTCGCCTTCAAGGTCAATGGCCTGCAAAGTGACATAGGCTTCCTGATCGGCGGCAAAGGCTGTGTTGTTCCAGTAGATATCTTCTCCCGAGCCTGTATACTCCAACTGATTGTCTACGATGGCATAACCGGTTGTACTCCCAGACCAATTGCCGCCGATGGCCCCATCAGCCCGGTTGAAATCATCCAGCACCTCTGTTATCGGAAAGGGGATGGGATTGAGTGTGCCGCCGCCAAAGTCATCAAAAACGATAGCGCCGGGTTCATAAGGAAACAGCCCGATATACCCACCCTGGTTGTAATAGGGCCAGGTGGAGACATCGCGGGTGCCCACCAGCGTACCATTTTTATATACTGTCACCTCGCCATTGATAGTAGCCCGTGCCCCGAACTGGTCGCCGTCTTCAAAAGTAACGGAAATGGCCGCCCCATATGAAGTCCACCCACTCCCGGGCAGGAAACTCCATACCATCGCCTGTTCCAAATCTATATGGTAGGCAATTACAAGCAAGCCTGAATCATAACCAGTGCTGCTCTGGGATTTGAGCACCAACCCAATCTCCTCGCCTTCAAGGTCAATGGCCTGCAAAGTGACATAGGCTTCCTGATCGGCGGCAAAGGCTGTGTTGTTCCAGTAGATATCTTCTCCCGAGCCTGTATACTCCAACTGATTGTCTACGATGGCATAACCGGTTGTACTCCCAGACCAATTGCCACCGATGGCCCCATCAGCCCGGTTGAAATCATCCAGCACCTCTGTCATGGGAAAAGAAGGGGGTTCAGCAGCTGCAAATTGGCGGAGGCTGCCTAACAAGAAAGCCAGCAGGATGATTGGCATTGCGGTCAAGAGCAGTGGGCGCAAACATAACTTTCCCAGCGGTGCAACCGTTGATAAGAAGTAACTGAAACGCATTATTCCCTCCTGATTGCCTTGATGAGGGCCTAACCAGTCTGGCAACTGTTCTGGTTATGCACCAGGGTGCAAAGCAGCACAAACAACCCTCGTATAAGATAAAGCCAGAAACAAGCAAAAGTGGGTCACACAAAGGTGCTGCCCAGGTTTACAATACCGGTAGCTCACATCGGTGAGTGGTCGGTACCCAGGGTGTTCTTTTCACCCCTGTTGCCCGGTCAGGATCCCGTGGCTTCTTTGAGAGTTTGAACCCCGGCCGCCGCTGGATCTTCTCACACGGATACTGTGCAACTGACGGGAGAACCCTGGCGCTGTAGCAGTGACGCCAACAAGCGTTACTTCACACCTGTGTCAGCCAGGGTGTCCCTTCCCCGGCAGACAGGCTCTCATCAGTACGAGGCTGTTGCCAGTGGCGGGTTCCTGGGCAGTACCCCTGTGTGGCCGACGTTGGTCTTTCTATTATAAAAGGAGAAGGGCACATGGATCAATCTTCCCCGGCGATTTTAGCCTTTGACTTTAGCGCCGACCGGTTGGATGTGGCGCTGCAAGCTCCTGACGGCCGTTGGTTGATACCCCACCAGGCGTTTGCCAATAACTTCTCTGGCCTGAGCGCCCTCAAGCAAGAGGTGTTGGCCTGCCTGAGCCAATGCCCACCGGGGCCACGGCTGGCAGTGGTGGGTGAATCTACCGGCCTGTATTGGTGGCATACCTTCCACCACCTGGCGACCGACCCGGCGTTGGCGGCCTACGAGCCGGAACTGGCGCTGCTTAACCCCATGCACGTGAAGCATTTCCGCCAGGCGCTGCCGGAACGGGATAAGGATGACCCGGCCGACACCCATCTCATCGCCCGCTACTTCCACAATAATGGCGTCAAGAACTTCTGGGATGGCGACCTGCGTTACCTGCCGCTGCGCCAACTCAGCCGGGCCTACTGCCGGCCGGTGCATAGTCTGGCGGCCGAAAAGGCGTTCTGCCTCACCCTGGTCTACTTGCTGGCCAGCGAGTACAAACGGCTGCAAGCCTTTAGCGACCTCTTTGGCCGCACCAGCCAGTATGTACTCTCCGCATACCCGGACATTGCCGCCATTGCCGCCATCCCCCTGCCCGACCTGGCCGCGGCTCTCAACCAGGTGGCTCATGGCAAGCTCAAGGATGCCACGGCCACGGCCCAGACCCTGCACCAGGTGGCCGCCGATTCTTTCCCTCTGCCCGACAGCCTGCGCCCCACCGTCCATACCTGCCTGCAATTGACGCTGCAAACGATTGCCTTTTTCGAGCAGCAGCAGGAAAGCTACAAGCAGTTGTTGGCGGCGGAGCTGGCTCATTACCCGGAGGCGGCACTGTTGTTGGCGGAACCTGGTTTTGGCCCGGTGTTGGTGGCCGGCCTGCTGGGAGAAATTGGCGACACGCATCGTTTCATTTCCGGCCAGAAGTACGACCGCCGTATTCACCGTTCCCGCCCCCGTAAGTATAAGGATGGGTAGGCGGGGGTGGCGCGTATGGCTGGCCTGTGGTGGCCCAAGAATAGTTCTGGCCGTTTTGAGGGTCAGGACCGTCACCTGGCGCACGAACGCAATCCCTATCTGCGCTACTGGTTTGTCCAGGCGGCTTACTCCCTGAAGGGACATCAGTCGGAGTACGCCGATTATTTTTGGAAAAAACATCGTGAAGTTTCTAAGCACCAACACAAACGCGCCTTGATCCTGACGGCGCGTAAAGCCGTCCGTCCGGTCTTTGCCCTGCTACACAAAGGCCAGATGCGCCGGCTTGAGGAGACGCCTACTGCCTGACCCGCCTTCATGCGGCCCGCCATGCAGCCCATACCCCCGGCCACTCCGCTTTTTGCCCTGACCTACGGCCGTTACCACTGCCTTGTTTTTTAACTCTCAAAACAGGCCGGCCTGTTTTCCCCTGCCTGCGCCCCGCCAAAATCTTCTCTGGAACTTTTTTCTTTTCCCCTCTTGACTTTCACCGGATTCTCAAAACAAGACGGCGTCAAAATGTGATATGAAGTTGTAGGATGACCTGAGCGGCAGGCATTGGCTCTGGATTACCTTTTGGAGAAAGAAATCAAGACTGGCAACTTTGTTGTTATTTGTGGCCTGTTTCTAGTTCTCTCAAATCGGGCAAAGATTTTATACTGCCGAAGGTCATAAACTGACATTTTCGAAGGTCTGAAAATTGAGGGTGAGGAGGCTACGCAGTTGCTCTTTGAATTTGCCAGAAACTTCCGCTAAACAATCCTCAATGGCCTGCTTGAAGTCGGCGAACTTCTCGTAGTATTGGGAATAGAGGCACTGCTTTTTGACAAACTTCCAGAGGCGCTCAATCAAATTTAAGTTGGGGGAATAAGAGGGCAAAAAGAGAAGCTCAATCCCCAACTCGTCGGCAACAGCCTGGACAAAGCGACAGCGTTGGTAGCGAGCGTTGTCTAACACCAGGGTGATGGGCAAGTCGGTGAATAGGGCGGCCAATTGTCTCAAGAGAGCGACAACGCTTTGGCTGTTGATGTAATCGCAGTTGGTGACCGTGACCAATTGTAGTGAGGTGGTGTGCAGCGCGCCCAAGACGTTGAATCGTTGCCGCCCCGCTGGCGCTTTGATGAAAAGGCGGGCGAAAGACCAAAGAAAGCCCAGAAAAGGTTGCAGCACGAAATGCGCGGCATCCATAAAAAAGAGATGACGCCGGCCCTCGACACGCACTTCATGCACCAGGTCACGATTGGCTTTGGCCTTACCGCCGTTTAGGATGGTGGCCACGTACTGGCTATCTGTAACCACCGTCACCTGGCAGCGACGTGTAAGGGCTTTCAAACCTTCGAGAACGGCCGTTAACTCCATGCGGTTATTGGTCGTATGATCGGCGCCGCCAACCAATTCCTTCTCGCGTTCACCACATTGGAGAATCGCGGCCCAGCCACCCGGACCAGGATTTCCCAAACACGAGCCATCCACGAACATAGATACCTGCACTAACGCATTTTGAGACATAACACACTCCTTTTAATGTGAATGAGGGACGATAAACAAACTGGGCTGGCCCTTGGCGCCAATGCCCCAGACCAGCCCTTTCTCGCCCCGCCCCGCGCCGCTCACGGCCGAAGGCCGTCCTGCCTGAAAAAGAAGGGTGCTGCTCAGTTTCCTGGCAAGTTTACATAAAGTTTGAGGTTTGTTTTATCCGGCTATTTGCCGTTGGGGGAGCAGGTAGAGGGTTTTGCTGTAATCCGTTACGGCGTTTTCGCACTTGGAGCAAAAGGACGAAATCGTAAAAGTTGTGGCCGTGCCGGTAGATGGCAAACTCCCAATTTCTCCCAAGACTTTTTCCCGACGAATTCGGGAACTCCTCCCTTTTTGCCCAGGTCCAGGCATGTTAAGTTTACGCCTGCTACAAATATCCTTCTAAGGGAGAAAAAACATGGCTACTGTCCCCATTTCTGAAACGAGACGCTGGAGCTGGCGCAGTGTTGTCTTCACCTTACTCGTCGCCTTCTTTGGTTTACAGAGCTTCATCATTGGTATCTTCGTTATCGCTCCCAGCCCCTGGAGACCTGAAACATTACCGGAACACATCGCTCCCTGGCACGCAGCTCAAAGTGCTGCTGTGGTCGGGCTGCTCACGGGAGCGCTGCTGCTGGCTGGCCTATGGCATCCAGAAAGAAAGCCTGCGCTGTTCCAACTCTTTGCCTTCAATATGATCCAGGGGGTGATTATCGCCCTGCTCAGGATCAATGTTTTGGGTTTTGAGCTATTTGGCTGGCTGATGTTTGCTCTCAGTGCCTTGATACTGGCGCTTTACCCGCGGCCACGGGCTTTGTGGAGCCTGGTGGGTGAAGGCCCTGCCAGCAAATCTTTATTTGTGCTGGCAGCAAGCGTGGGGTTACTGCTTATCCCCGATATTTTGCGCCATTTGCAATGGCAGCTTGCGGGCATCGGCGGAGAACAGTTGAGGCGCTTCTTCTGGCTGCAAACGATTGGCGTTGATATTACCCTGATTCTGTCTGGCCTTCTGGTTGCTCGCAAACGTCCAGGCTGGCGGATTCTTGGCCTGCTGCTGGGCACAGCCTATCTCTACCTGGGCGTTGTTGCCATGACCATACCGAATGAATCTGGAAGTTGGGGTATGATTGGCGGCGCACTTGCTGTTCTGGCTGGCATTAGCTATTGGGCACTCACCCTGTGGGAACCACGCTATCAAAGTCCGGGGAGTGTTGAATAATCGTGGCGGCCGCCTGAATTATGGTATGCTATAGTGGCAATGGCTACTTCTGTCAGCCCAGCAACACCTTCTCTTGTGCCAGCAGGCTCACCTTTGCGTACCCGCCGGCTTTGGGTTGTGCAAGCACTTTGGCTCCTTTTTGCGGCCGTGACGGGAATCTTGACCATAGCGGGTTTGTCAGAGTTTTACGGCCAGCTTCAACAGGCGTGTGATGGCCAAAACTGCCTGCTTTTCCAGCTATCTTATGAAAATGCGCAGGCGCTCCAGGCGGCCGGTTTTTCGCTGGCCGACTATGCCCGCTACACTCTCCTGACACGAAGCATTCTCCTCCCGCTTGTCACGTATGGGCTGGGGGCGCTACTCATGTGGCGCAAACCTGGTGACCGCGTGGCCTGTCTATTTGCATTTGCAACTGTCGCGTTGGGGGCTTCCAATGCACGAGGCATTAATGCGCTGGCATCGCTTTATCCCGGGCTGCAATTGGTCGAGCAGAGCATCCAGTTTATCCAGAACGCGGCCCTTGTACCCCTATACAGCCTCTTTCCTGACGGCCGTTGGGTACCGCCCTGGTCGAAGTGGGTTGCCATAGCCATTGTGATTGGAAGTCTGACAAACTTTCTGCCAGGCTTTACCCTCCCTCCCGGTTTAGAAGTTGCCCTGGTTGGCGGTACCTTTCTTTTTGTACTGAGTGTACAACTTTACCGCTTCTGGAAAGTTTCCACGTGGACACAGCGCCAGCAAACAAAGTGGGTGGTCTTTAGCCTGTTCTTCCTATCACTCCCGGCGCTGCTAATTCCTGTGTGGCTCGTCTGGATCCCTTCTATCTTGCGACTCGGTACACCGCCCAACATCCTGCTCAATGTGTATGGATTCTGTGCCTTGCTGTTCAATCAAATCGCGTTCTTTATTGCCATTATGCACTACCGCCTCTTTGATATTGAGATTCTTATCAATCGCACCCTCGTTTATAGCCTGCTTACGGCGTGTGTTGTTGGTATATACGCGGCCATTGTTGGCGGGTTGGGAGCATTATTCCAGTCACAGAGGAGTTTGCCGCTTTCCCTCCTGGCTACCGGCCTCATTGCTGTCTTGTTTCAGCCTTTGCGGGAACGGCTGCAGCGGGCCATCAACCGCCTGATGTACGGCGAACGCGACGAGCCATACCGGGTGTTGACCCGCCTGGGCCAACGGCTGGAAGCGGCCATTGAGCCGGCCGCTGCCCTGCCCCTCACCGTGGAAACAATTGCCCATGCGCTCAAACTGCCCTATGTGACCATCAAGCTCAAACAGGCAGATACCCTGGAAATCGTGGCAGCCTATGGTGCTGTAAAAAACGAAACAACAGCTTTTCCTCTGGTCTATGCCGGAGAGACCATTGGCGAACTGAGCGCGGCCCAACGCGCCCCCAACGAGCTGCTCACCCCGGCCGACCAGCAACTTCTGCGCGACCTGGCGCGACAAATCAGCGTCACTGCCCACGCTGTATTGCTCTCATCTGACCTGGAACAGGCCCGCCGGCGTATTGTGGCCGCCCGCGAAGAGGCGCGGCGGCGGTTGGGCAGCGATTTACACGATGGGGTAGGTCATCAGTTGGCCGGATTGGTGCGGCAGGTGGAAACGGCCGTCTCCCTGCTCGATCAAGACCCAACCACCGCCCGCCAGATGTTAACGGCCGTCACCCAACATCTGAACACCGCCATCAGCCAGGTGCGCCATCTGTCCCACCAGCTCCATCCGCCGGAATTGGAACTGCTGGGGCTGGCCGGGGCATTGCGCGAACGCGCTCTCACACATCCTACCCTGACCATTCGCCTGGATGCGCCTGAATCGCTGTCACCGCTGCCACCGGCGGTGGAAACGGCCGCTTACTACATCGCCCTGGAAGCCCTGACCAACGTGGAAAAACACACCGGCGGCCGTTCCTGCCGGCTGCGGCTGGCGCTGGTAGGGGGCGTGTTAGAAATGGAGATTGCCGACGATGGGCCGGGGTTAACGGCCGGACGCGCCAACGGTCTGGGCTTGCTCTCTATGCAGGCGCGAGCGGCCGAGGTGGGCGGAAGCTGTCGCCTGGAACCAGGTACGCTAGGAGGAACACAGGTTATCGTGTGCCTGCCCGTTCTTGAGGTATGAAATGGAAGCCATTCGCCTGCTGATTACCGACGACCAGACCATTACCCGCAGCGGGCTGCACGCCTTGCTGGCCGAGCAGCCAGATATTGAGATTGTGGGTGAGGCACGTGACGGCGAGGAAGCGGTGGCCCAGGCGACTGCCCTTCAGCCCGACGTAGTACTGATGGACTTACGCATGCCCGTCATGAACGGCATCGAAGCCACCCGCCGCATCCACCGCCACAGCCCGCACATCGGCATCCTCGTCCTGACCATCTTTGAAGACGACACTTCGGTCTTCCCGGCAATTCGTGCCGGAGCACGTGGCTACCTGCTCAAGAACACGGAAGAAGATGAGCTGCTGCGGGCTATTCACACCGTCGCCAACGGCGGCGCTATTTTCAGCCCCGGCATTGCCCAACGGGTGCTGGGTTACCTCAATGCGCCCGAACCCGATCTGCCAGCCAGTGTTTTCGACGAACTGACCCCGCGTGAGCGGCAGATTCTGGAACTGATCGCCCAGGGGCAGAACAACGCCGAAATTGCCCAAACGCTGAACCTCAGTCCTAAGACGATTAGCAATAACATCTCCAATGTGCTGCTGAAAGTGCAGGCCACCGACCGCGCCAAGTTGATGCTCATGGCCCTGGAAGCGGGGATGGGAAAGTCTGGCAGGGCAGACGCTGGGTAATTTCTCTTGCCCACCAGACACCCAACGAAATTTCCCAAAAATTGGGAAGACACCCTCTAGCAACTGGGAAACCATGTTGGGCAAAGTGAATGTTTGCCTCTTACAACCTTTACAAGGAGATATGCGATGCCTGTTGAGCCAAATTTATTCGAGCGGACGGCCTTTTATACCCTCAACGCCGTGCCTGACCCTATCCTTGATCTGCCGGGTTGTTTGCCTGCTCAGTGGTCGCTTCGTCCGTCAATGTAATCATCGCTACTCCACGAGGTGGTGCAATATGACCAATACAACTCTTCCCTGGACGGTGCTGCTCATTGGCGGCGCTTCCGGGTCCGGTAAAACCAGTGTCAGTTACGATGTCGCGCGACATTTTGGTGTTGGTATCACGGAAGTCGATGATTTTCAGGTCGTCCTCAAAAAAATGACAACACCAGAGCAGCAACCAGCGCTCCATTTTTGGGATACACACCCAAACCCTACGGCGCTCTCGCCGAAGGAAATTTTTGAGCAGGGTATCGAAATTGGGCGGGTGATGACCCCGGCTTTACAGGCGGTGATTGACAATCACATTGAGTCGCAGCAGCCGATTATTTTGGAGGGCGATTTTATTCATCCGGAGTTGGCCGCTCAATACAAGGAACAGATTCGCGCGGTTTTCATCTACGAACCTGACGAGTCTCAAATCCTCGCAAATTATTTACGCCGTGAACCTGACAGCGGATCCCAGTCCTTTCGTGCGCGTGTGAGCTGGTTAAAGGGGGAATGGTTGAAACGGGAAGCCGAGCGTCTTGGACAGACAGCACTCCTATCGCGTCCCTGGGACACACTTTTAAGTCGATTGATTACCACTGTAGAAAGCTAATTCTCTTTATCGGTTCGGCATTGACAAGGTCTATCGGACTGGCCGCCTATGAAGCCGCCTATTATCAACATCAGTTAGCCTTAACTGAATGTCCATGAAAATGGGGGAGGGTCACTTTATTACTACCCTGCATAGTTGTAACAACCACACAGGGAGGCGATCTTGCCGCTATCTTACCTGATCTCAAAAAGCCAAATCATCTTCATCTTCCCCGCCAGATGGCAGGTACTCCTGCTCTGCTTGTGGCCGTTCCAGGTAATTGGTGGACGAAACAACAGGACGGCCTGTTTCTGCCTCCAGTTCCCTTCTGGCATTGCCAGCAATTCGGCCTCCTTTACGGGCAGCAGTCTGGTTCTCATTGAAGCCTTGCGCGTCATCTTGCCGGGTAATTTCAGTGGTTGCCGCTTCACCCAGAATGGTAAAAGCTAATTCCAGTCCGGTCATGTGATCACGCAGGTTCTCCCGCTGCAACTGCTTGAGTTTCTTATGCTCGCCTGGTGTCATACCAAACGTGGCTTTGGCAATCTCGGCTGTCAGAATCGCCACTTCCCTTCCTGCCTCGACACCCCGATTCTGCCATTCGTCCGTCAACTCATTACGTGTGACTAGCGCTTGCAGCCGTCGTTCAATCCAGTCGTCGGAATATCCTTTCACTCGGTAGATTTGACGCAGGCGCTCGGCTGCCAGTTCGGGATTATCTATTTCATCCAATCGTTCCGCGCCCACTTCAGCCAGCCAACGTTTGAATGGCTCCGCTTTGGGCGTGGGTTGGGCTTTATTAGCAAGTGGGCAATTTGAGGGCTATTCTTGACAAAACAGAAATATGTGTATATACTCCTAATTGTGAGAGAACAAACATCTTCTACCGAATATGAGCGGATTGCCCAACTTGGCTCGTCCTGCATCTGCAATAATCTGCGACGCGCTGCCCGGCTGGTCACAAATTATTATGACACGCTGCTTGAACCTGCTGGCCTCCGGGTGAGTCAAGTAACTGTCCTGGTAGTTCTATATCTGGTTGGTATGCAAACGATTAATGAAATGGCGGAGAAACTAGAGCTGGATCGGACGACTTTGACCCGCAATCTTAAACCCTTAGCCCGTCAGGGCTTACTGACCATTGCTCCAGGTACCGACCAGCGCACCCGGGTTGTGACCTTAACCTCTGAAGGTGAGACGGCCTTATTAAAAGCATTACCATTATGGGAGCAAGCGCAATCCTATATGGTCGAGGGGATTGGTAAAGCCAACGCATCCCTATTACTGACGCAATTGTCTGAAGCAGCAACTTTGGCCCATTCAGATTAATTTTTTTATCTGAATAGTGCATATACACATAGTAAAAGAAAGGATTTCAACGTGGCAAATCAAAAGAACGCAAACATCCAGGAGAGAGAGGCAATGACGGAGACGACCTACGCGAACGCCCCGAGTAAGACGGTCAACGTCGGCGGTACGACCTTCGCCTACCGCGAGCTTGGGCCACGCGGCGGCGTGCCGCTCGTTTTCCTGCACCACCTGACTGGCGTCCTCGACGACTGGGATCCGCGGGTCATTGACGGGATCGCCGCCCAGCGCCACGTGATCGCGTTCAACAATCGCGGGGTCGGCGCCTCCGGCGGCTCGACACCCGACACGGTCGAGGCGATGGCCCGAGACGCCATCGCCTTCATCCGGGCGCTCGGACTCGAACAGGTCGACCTGTTCGGATTCTCGCTCGGCGGCATGGTGGCCCAGGTCATCGTGGAGCTGGAGCCACAGCTCGTACACAAGATGATCCTCGCCGGCACCGGCCCCGCCGGCGGTGCCGGCATCGACAAGGTCACGAGAATCACGATCATTGACGTACTCAAGGGGTACCTGACGTTCAAGGACCCCAAGCAGTACCTGTTCTTCACCACGACGGCCAACGGCCGTCGGGAGTCCGCGAACTATATGAATCGGCTGAAGGAGCGCACCGACGATCGCGACAAGAAGATCTCGCTGAAAGCCATGGGGGCCCAGCTGAAGGCTATCCACGCCTGGGGTGTACAGCAGCCTTCCAACCTGTCTACCATCAAGCAGCCCGTCTTCGTCGCCAACGGAGACCACGACCGAATGGTGCCCACCTCCAACAGCTTCGACCTGGCCGAGTGCTTGCCCAACAGCGAGATCAAGATCTATCCCGATGCCGGGCACGGCGGCGTCTTCCAGCACCACGAGGAGTTCGTCCCACACGCGCTGGAGTTCCTCGCCCGCTGACGTCGGTTCCGCGGCACCTCGTCGGGTTATGCCCACGTTAGGCTGCGCGGCGCGGGTCGCCATTCTGGACGGGGCGTGGTATTTACAGGGCGTTTGGTTGACGGAAGGCGCTGGTGAAACTCTTGCTGCACGGAAAAGGAAAGAAAATTGTAGGCTTTCAAAACCGGTTTAATTCCATTTTAGCAGGAATACTGCCTGGCTCTGTGATGATGAAAATCAAGATGAAGCTCGCCAGTATCAGATAATGTGTTTGAAAGTTCCGTTTTGAAAAATGTGAATGCCGTAAATAAATTAGTAATGATGGAAAACCAAAGATTAGAACATATTCAAAGCTTTGTTGGAAAACAGTTTACAGGCAGCCCTTCGCCTTTTGCTCATTGGTTAAAAGGGAAAGTAATTTCCGTGGAAGCGCAATCAGTTGAATTTCAATTCATGGTTCGGAAAGAAATGACCAACCCTGTTGGGATGTTACACGGTGGAGTCATCTCCGGGATGATAGACGATTGCATGGGGGTAAACTTTTTCATTCTTGGTTTGGAATATTTTTATCCTACCATTAATCTCAATGTTGAGTTTTTCAGTCCCGCATCAGAAGGGGAAACGGTGATCGTTAAGACGCAAATGATAAAACAAGGGAAGACAGTTATCAATATCAAGGCTGATGTGATTAATGAAAGCACCAAAAAACTCGTGGCACAGGCAACTTCCAATTTGGTAGTCAGCAGTATTAAAATGCCCCTTTAGAGTGAAACGAACATGAATTTGTTTAATCAAAAACTACCCGCAAGGGTAACTAAAATAAATTCATGAGAGAGTGAAGTGATTCCTGAATGTGCAGAATTTCTTACACATTTTCTCCGTTCAAAAATTTTAAACCGATGAAACAAAAAATCGCATTCGCCCTCATTATGGGCAGTATAACAACAGCCATTATATCCTTTACCTTGATTTATTTGAATATTGGTTTCACAGAGAAATTTTGGAAGATTTTTTTAAAGTCCTGGGTGATTGCTTATTTAATGGTTATCCCTGCCATTTTAATCATCGGTCCAATAATTCAAAAACTTGTAGATAAAGTATTTGGCGAAAAGGAAGTTTAAACCAGTGCAAGAATACTTTGCACACTTAGTTCTGCATTAAATCAGGAAGGGGGAAAATATGGAATGGCTGCCGTTTGTAATGGTGTGGTATTCATTAGAAAAGGCGGGCGCTGGCTGGCAACGGCCGTGTGCGTCCTTGCCCAACAATACATCCACCCGACCGAACCGCTGCCAGGTTTTGGTTGGGGAAGGTATTGGTTTTGCGGTTCGGCGGGTTATGCCCACGTTGGGGGCCTTTAACTTGAACTGTCGACAAATTGTCGACAGTTGAATACCTTCATTTTCGGTCACCCGCTTTTTCATCCGATACCAGTAATCGCGCGGTTTCTGGCTGTCCGTTAACGCCTCAATGACATCGACAACAGCGTACCACCACTTTCCGGTCTCTTCGTCCATGATTCGCCGAATTTGGTAGCCCTCAAACTGAAGCTGAACGAATGGTGTATCCTCGCTCATTTGTAAGCCTCGCTTCGCCTCACCTTCTCACACAAGCACCATGCGTACTTCATGTTTCAAGTCTAAGAACGGCCAAAGTAAATGGAAGTAAAATCTATCATGATTGGCATATGCTGATTGCAGCGCAGTTGTACTGAGTAAGCAGTCACTTTTGGCGACTGGATAGAATGAGACGCGACCACAAAATCACTATGAAACGATTCTAAGAATCAGTTCATAACGATATTGCCTGGCGGCGCCGCCAGGGCGACAAGGATCATCGCTGCGTATTCTTGGTGATATTCCCGGCCAGCATCTCTCCAGCCAACCAGTAGGCAATAACGCCGTTGATGGGCAGCAAGACAGCAGCCAACCACATCGAAAAGAGTAAGCTGGTGAAAGACATAACCGCCAGCAGCACGCAAGTCTTGAATGGTATCCATCGAGAAATTATCAGGCCAGCCACGGCCGGTAAGATAGCTGCCGTCATCGGATTGACGGCCGGATCGGGGTAAAGGCTCATCGCCTGCGCCCAGAAACGGATCAGGGTGGCGCAGCCGTTGAATAACAGCCAGAGACACAGGCCAAGAAGTAACTGCTTCTTTTTCATTGTCTATTTCCTTTTTCTTTGAGAGTCAGGTGAAGAAAGTAGGGGAGTTGTCTTACAGGCTACAACACTGGCATACGGCCGTAAACAGGGGTAAGATGAGGCAATTCAAGAGAGAAAACAACCCCAATGAAAGTCGCCCAGCACCCTGACAGCCAGCAGCCGGTAACGGCTTCCGCCACCGCACCGGACAAAGCCATTTGTCCCCATTGCGGTGGCGTGGTCTTCCTGCGCCGGCGCAAGCGTATGAACGATGGCGGCTGCGCCTACTTCTGGCGACATCGGGATAACCAGAACCGCTCCTGTAACAGACGCAGCCACCCTGTCTAGCGATGAGGCTCCCACAATTAGACAGTCTTTCACTGACCGGCGCCGCTAGCTGGAACTGTGGATTCCAGCGTAACGGCACAATACAAAAATCAGTTCCTCAGCGAGAGAAAGCGGGATCGGTGCAACGTCAGCGTACAAAATTCCAACACAACTGTATAAAAAGTTAGTGTTTCCAGCGTAACTGTATAAAAAGTGAAGCGCACTTCTGGCTTATAAATACACTGGTGTTGAAGTCATGACAGGCTGTGTTTCTCCTTTAGATTGCACCTTTCAACCTGATACTTTTTGTACAGTTACACAGGAATTTTCGGTTTTTATATGGTTACATTGGAATTCACAGGAACCTGCGTCCGATGCCGGTAGTAGTCCAGTAGCACCGCTTTCGACTCTGGCGTGGTTTTCTTTTCAGCCTTATACCGCTGGAATGTCTGAACTTCCGTCAAATTCTGTCCATCGACCATATGGCCATCGCCATATTTCAGCGGCTGTTCAGTGGCAACGGTCGTGTCCGGTTTTGCCGGTTGGCCGTTCACTGTTGGAGAAGCCTTAGCCGGTTGGTCACTTGTCGGCGGAGCAGGCTTCATTGCCTGACCATTCGGCTGCTTTGTGGCCGCGCCGTTTGCTTTGGGTATGGGGTCTTTACGGGTTATTGGACGGCCTTGTGGGCTCAACAACACGGGCGCCATCACCGTACGCTAACGGGGGTAGGGCAGGGACCGATCCAGTGCCCACGTCACCTGGCGCGGATCTCGCTAAACCAGGTCACCATCTAACGTGGCAAGGTCAACAGTCATCCCATGATGGGCTTGTAGCTCTCCGGCCGCGGCTGCGGTAAAACCACCACGAGAAAAAAGCGCGTAGAACACCTGCCACCCCTCACCCTCATCCGGTAAATCTCGTTTCAAGTGGGGGGTTTTGCGCTCAATGAGCTCCCGCGCTATCTGGCGGTCAATGGGCTGCTCACCCCACTTACATTCACCCAACAAAATCTGGCGTGTAGACCAGTTAACGGCCACAACATCAACCTGAACCCGACGACTCCAGTGAGAGCCAACGATGTCCGGTTTGAACGGCAACTTACCCGCCTTGCCCTGTTGCACAACCCATAGACGTGCCAGGTCTTCGAAGGCCGTCTGTCCGACAAAGGCGCGTAACTCCTGCTTTACCTTTTGCTCGACGCTATCTACATCAAAGGGAAGATAATCGTAGAACGGGGCGATGAAGCGGAAATAAAAGCGAAAGAACGGGTCTTGCAAGTGATAACGTCCCTGGCGCGAGAGACGCCTTTTGGCTGGTGGTACGGTTGCCGGCAGGCGGCGCTCCACCAGCTTCAACTCCTGCAGCCGCGCCAGGTGTACCGACAGATGGCTGGTGGCTATTAGCGTGTAGTTGCTGATGTCGCTCAAGGTGTGGTTGCCCAGACCAATGGCCTTCAGCACGGTCAGGTAGGATTGGGGTTCGCGCACTTCATCGTAAAGCAGGAACGTCGGTTCGGCCAGGAACATCCCCCCTTCGGCCAGAATTATCTGGCGAATGTTGGCCAACAGGCTTAACTCCGGATCCAGCCAGTTGAGGTAAGCCGACACACCACCCACGATAGCATAGACACCAATCCGTTCTTCAGCCGGCCAGCCAGAGAAGAATTCAGGCAGGGTAGAAAAAGGCAAAGGCTGTAAGTGCCACTGACCAGTCAACCGGCCAAAGAGAGGCGACTGGTGTAGCTGGAGCGATTCCATCGCTCTCACCTGCGACCCGCACAGGACAATGACCAGATTTGAGTGCTGGAAATATTGGTCCCAGGCATGTTGCAGGGCCGATAGGGTAGCCGGGTCGGCTTCAGCGGCATAGGGTAACTCGTCTAGTATCAAGATATGGCGTTGCTGGCCGAGAATATTAGCGGCTGCGGTCCACAGTTCAGACCAGCTATCAAAGATAGGCGCCTGCCGCAGGGGAATATTTTGTATCCGGGCGTACAGCTTGCGTCGCTGTAAGATGGCCGGCTCTTTTTCGGCCACCCAATAAGTGGCAGGCACATCATTTTGGGCGACCCAATAGTGCAACAAGGCCGTCTTGCCCACGCGCCGGCGACCATACAACAAAACCAATTGAGCTGGACCGGGGCGACGGCGGGTTAAGAGGTTATTGAGAAAGTCTAATTCCTTTTGGCGGTCAATAAACATGCCAATGCCTCAAATAAGCTACGTGCTGTGTATTATACATAGCGAGTAGCTTATTTACAAACCAGTATATTACGATAGGGAAGAGAATTGTGCTGTAACGCTGCCTGGTACTCATACTGGCAAACGGCCGTAAACAGGGGTAAGATGAGGCTATACAAGAGGGAAACAACTCCGATGAAAGTCGCCCAGCACCCTGACAGCCAGCGGCCGGTAACGGCTTCCGACACCGCACCGGACAAAGCCATTTGCCCCCATTGTGGTGGGGTGGTCGTTCCTTCGGCGTTGCTCAGGACGGGCCTGCGCCGGCGCAAGCGTATGAACGATGGCGGCTGAGCCTACTTCTGGCGACACCAGGATAACCGGAATCGCTCCTGTAACAGACGCAGCCACCCTATCTAGTAATAAAACCGCTCAACATCAAATATGCCTTTACTGACTGGCAACGGTGGCCGGAACCTGCGCCCGCTGCCGGTAGTAGTCCAGCAGCACTGCTTTTGACTCTGGGGCGGCTTTCTTTTCAGCCTTATATCCTTGAAACGTCTGAACTTCTGTCAAATTCTGCCCATCAACCATAGTGCCATCGCCATACTTGAGTAATTGGGTATTGGCAACGGCCACTTCGGCAGAGCCTGTGCCGAGCTTGTCGAGGTACTCAGTGCGGGCTATGCCTGTTTTTACCGGTTGGTCACTTGTCGGCGGAGCAGGCTTCACTGCCTGGCCATTCGGCCGCTTTGTTGCCGCGCCGTTTGCTTTGGGTATGGGGTCTTTGCGAGTCACCGGACGGCCGTTGGCAGCCACAACAGGCGGCCTGGTTACATCATTAGACTTCGATGCGCCGTTTGCTGGCGCACTCTGGATACCATTCGCTGCGCTTGTCGCCGGCACCAGCAGGTACGGGGCTGGCTGGCTAACCATCTGTTGGTTGACCATCATCCGCATCACATCCCAGGCCTGGATATAGGCCAGGACCGAAGCTGCCATGCGCCGTGCCTCGTACAGCTTAAAGCCGACATTGACCTCGACTTCCGGTTTGCCGTTGGGCGTGATCGCCCCCGTGTTGGTTAGTTTGCCCGGCCCGGTCTTGAGTTCCATGTACACGTTCTCGCCTTTGACGGTGATAGACAGCACCCGGCTGACGGCGCCATTTCCATTCCTTCGACCTGCGACCCCTGGTCGCCACTCAGAGCCTGCGCCGAGCTTGTCGAGGTGACGAGCCTGTGGCGGCGTACCCTTGTATTCCTTGTGGCTGAAACTTTGTTCACCGCGTGCCAATGCGCCAAAGATGACGCGCGCATCGGCAATATCGACGAAGGCATGGGCATACCCCTGTTTATCCATGCCCTGGCCTTTGCGGTAATTACCGGCAAAAAGCCGGAGCTTACCAATAGCCAGGGCATCTTCGACATGCAAGAAGCGGGATTGGGTAACATGAGAATGGATGCGTACACGGGTAGGGTTTGATTGGTTATTCATGGGAGCATCTCCTTGATTTAAGAGGTTATTGAGTAATTCAGAGGTGGTGTTGGCCGGTAATTCGATAGGATTTGTGGGGACAATGCCGGCCTTGATGAGCAACTGCTCCAGGTAAGCACTGCGCTTGAGACTGGACGCGATGGCCGGCTCATCGTCGAATTGGGCAAGGTATTGTTGTAGACGGTCTTCGAGCGGATTCATCATAGCTCTTTCGCATAGTTCTGCAAACCCTGGGAATAAAGCAGACCACAACCTCGTAACCGGCCATGCCGGTCAACGTGCGGACAATAACAGGCTGCAACCGGTAGGTGAGCCATTCATAGGCATACTGGTTCCGCACAGAAATGACCAGAAAGGCCGGGCTACTTGCTTCAGGAATCACGCGGCTATCCACCAGCCAGGCATTGAAAGTGGCCTTGGTCATCTGCTGCTTCAATTCGCCCAGGGCAATAGGCCAGAGAGTTTCCGGCGCGTGGGGTGGGGGAAGCAACGGCCACTTCGACAAGCCCAACATAGTTGGGCCGCTCAGTGCAGGCTGTTGGTGGCTTGTCACATCGGCAATCTCAGGATGGGCTTTGAGCATAGCGTTATTCCTTTTCGCCAGACGATTCAGAACAGAGAGAGGTGGGGCGCGGCTTCTTCGCCAGACGGCCGTTTCCGGGTCGTTTCGCCGGTTGTATTTGTCAGCGCCCGGCGCAGGTTTTGCTGCTGCCGGTAGTGTGTCGCTCCCAACTGCGCCAGGCGGTTGTGGGCGGCTACGACCAGCGGGGTGGCGGGATGGTTCTCTCTCATCCCTTTAGGTGGCCGGGCATCGCCGGTGTTCATGAGGTCCAAAAAGTTGTAGAGGATGGTTTCATCCCCTTCGGCGGCGATCATTTCCGGTGGCAGCGCCCGGATATGCTGGCTCTCTTTCCAGTAACGGTCGCTGGAATGCGCCCGGCCCTGGAGCTGCTGCCAGGCAGCAATCCACCCGGCCAGGCTGTCCCACGACAATCGCGTACCCGGCGTGGTGATGACCTGTCCCGGTCGCCATTTCCTGGCTTCTGCTTGCAGTCGTTTTTCTTCAGCCCGGATGTCCTCAACGGTTGTGGCCGGTGTTTCCACAGGAACACGCTCCCAGATGATGTCGTGATAAGGAGCCAGTAGGGTCGCCCCACCCGGCAGCCGGACGTGATGCTGGCCAGGGTAGGTCTCGGCGACCCATATAATCCAACCAGCCCGTACGCGGGGGACGGCCGCAGGCGGCTTGATGAGCCTGGCTTTGAAAACATCCAGCGCCAGCCGCAAGCCGGGGAAAACCTGCTGTTCTTCCGGTGTCAAGTGGTGCAGGCAGTAACGGGCGATCATCTCTTCGTCAGGCCAGGGATACGCGGGAAAGCCAGTTTCAGCCGGTGGCGTCACGTCGCCTCCTCTGACGGTTCGGCGCCGGTTAGGGCATTAGCGGCCAGGTCATAGTGGCCGCGTAGATACCAGGGAGGCTGGTATTCTTCCAATAATTGGAAGAGTTCTCGCAATGCTTCGTACATTGCCGGCGCGGCAGCCATGAGATATGCCATGCGCCGGCGGCGATGGGTATGTGGATAATCCTGGAAGCTTTGCAGCGCAGCCATTTCAACCGGTCCAAACTCCGACTCGTGGCAGATACGATGCCAGGTGACATCAGGCAAGACGGGGTCCGTTTCTTCAAGCACAAACCAGGGGATGTCTAGGTTATCGGTGTTCATGGGCATTTCCTTTTGACAGCGGTTCCGGCTTCTTTAACACTTTCGCAAACGCGGCCGCGGATTCAATGGCTTCCCGCTCAACGGCTTCCAACGTCGCCTGGTAAATAGCCGTTGCCAGCCGGTTATGGGTGATATCATGCAGTCCATACCGGCGTATCAGCAGCCACTCAGCCGCTTCCGCTTCTTCAACTGTCCAAGGGAACTCGATTTCAAACCGTACTTTGTAGCTCATGGAATTCTCCTTCTATTTCAGTCCTAACTGGCTGATCAACAGGCGCGGCCGTGGCACAGGTGGCTTGCCATCGCTGGATAGCGCTGTTTCTTCTTGTTGGTGGGGGGCGCAGTTATCTCTACGCTGCTCCTTTCCATTGATAGTGGCCACGACGCCATTTGGCTTGACCTGGCCGCTTGAGAACAGGGACGGCTGGCGCGTGACATGTCCGTTACTGGCGATGGCCGGCAACGGCCGCTGCGGTACGCCTTCAAGAACTGGGAATGGCTCATCATCCTCATCATCATCTACGATGCTGTACTCACCGATGAGAGCATTGGCCTGCCGCAGGCTGGCATTGGCTTCGGCAAAGGCTTGTTGTAAGCTGCGGGCCTCGATTTGCACATCACCGGTGATAATCTTGGCCAGCGTAGCCACCAGGTCGCCGGATGTCAGATCATCCAGGTCGGCCAGGCTGTCATCGCCTACCGTATCGCCATTGACCCGCAAGGCGGCGGCCACTTTGGCCGCGACCAGGCGCAGGGCATCTTCCT
>DAOMOK010000037.1:0-40090 GCA_035444285.1 Chloroflexota bacterium | reverse complement strand
GGAATTACACCATTCGTCCCCGAAAAATGGGAGATAGTTTTTAGATGCTTACTTAATTCCCAACAAGAACATCTCAAGGCACAATTAAAAAGCAAGACCGAAGAGTTAAATGCCAAGATATACGAGACCAAAACCAAACACGCCAACCTGAAAAAGCGGGTGAAAGTTGCCACCCGGCAAGGGTTTTGGATTGCATTTGGCATTAGAGCCAGGCGATAGGAGATTGAAATAATGATGTCATTTGTCATTACTAACTGGTGGATTGGCGTATTGATGCTGTTACCCATAGCCGTATGGTTATATCGGCATGAACGTTCTTATCGCACCCTGTTAACGGCCGAATTGGAGAACTATGGCTTCACTTACCTGTCCGAAGAATCACCAAATGCTTTTGATACCGGCCCTTTCCCCAAATTTACAAGACCAAAATTGATACGCTCACGAGTTCATTTCCTGGGAATTCGTGGTGATTGGACTACTTATCGCCTGGTTCATTTCCTTGACGATAATAATGAAGAGCAAACAGCCTGGGTCAAGATACACTATGAAATGTTCAAGATTGATGGCATTGAGTGGAACCCGTTTCTATACAGCTTTGTGACTAACAAGCAGAAAAAACGGGATACAACATGAGCTACACCTGGCTCTCTTCACGGCCGTACACTTCCCGCACCCGGTACACCGACTTGTTTTGCGTCTCATAATAGGTACGCACCATCATTTCTGCCATCAGCCCCAGCACCAGGAATTGTACGGCGAGGGTGGTTAACAAGATGCCTAAGGAGAGCAACGGCCGTTCCCCAATTTGCGTCCCATGAAAGCCATCCCAACCACCAATAATGCCACCCCATATCTTATAGAGCGCCAGATATGCCAGAATCAAACCGCCAGCCGCGCCGCAACCCAGCCCCAAATAGCCAAATAAATGCATAGGCCGGTCGCTATATTTGCGCAAAAAAATGACCGTGATCAAATCCACCAGGACACGAAACGTGCGGCCAATACCATATTTAGATTCCCCTGCCACACGGGGGCGATGGTTCACCGGCACCTCCGCCATACTATACCCGGCAAAATTCACCATCTCCGGGATAAAGCGGTGCATCTCCCCATACAGGTGCAAATCTTGTGTCACCTCGGCGCGAAACAGGCGCAGCGAACAGCCACGGTCGTGCAGTTGCACATCGGAGGCGCGGGCAATTAGCCGGTTGGCAATATAGGAGGGCAGCTTACGCATGAGGAAAGCATCTTGCCGGTTTTGCCGCCAGCCATTGACCACGTCATACCCTTCATTCAATTTGGCAACGAGTTTGGGAATGTCCGCCGGGTCATTCTGGCGGTCGGCGTCAATAGTGAGAATGGCACGGCCGTAAGCATAATCAAACCCCGCCGCAAAAGCCGCCGTTTGCCCATGATTACGCCGGAATTGAACGGCGACAACCCGTGAATTTTCCGCTGCCAACTGGCGCAGCAATTCCGTGCTGCCATCCGTGCTGCCATCATTCACAAACACCACTTCGTAATCAATCGGTTCTGCTGCCAGCGCCGTTGTGATTTCATCGAGTAACGGCCGTAAATTTTCTACTTCATTAAAAACTGGCACCACAATGGATAGGTCTTTTGTATACATACAGTTGGAATTGGGCGATTGGAGATTATTTAATCCACAAACATAGCCAGTAGCAACCCCGCTCCCCAAATGGGGTTTAACAGGGTGATTGTAAGATTGACTTCAACATAGACAGGCGATTATAACATAGCGTCTCAATTGGAGAAGTGAGCATTGGTACAGGTAAACAACGAACAGGCTATAAACGATATACGCCGGGCTGAACCAGAAACTACCCTGGGCGTTTCGGTCATTGTTACAGTAAAAAATGAAGGCGAAGGGGTACGGCCGTTGCTCGATTCCCTCATTGATCAAAGCCGTCGCCCCGATGAAGTTATTATTTGTGATGGTGGCTCAACGGACAACACTCTGGAAATTCTGGCTGAGTACAAACGGTGGCTGCCTCTGACCGTACTCGTCGCCCCTGGCGCTAACATCAGCCAGGGCCGCAACCGGGCCATCGCTGCCGCTGCCGGCCCTATCATTGCCGTCACCGATGCCGGGGTGGTGCTATCTCCTTGTTGGCTGGAAGATATTGTGACGCCCATTGAACAAGGGGAAACGGCCGTAGCCGCCGGTTGGTTTGAAGCCGATCCCTACACCGACTTTGAAGTAGTGATGGGGGCAACGGTGTTACCCACCCGCCGCGATATTGACCCCGACACCTTTCTGCCCTCCAGCCGCTCGGTCGCCTTCCTCAAGAGCATTTGGGAAAATGTAGGCGGCTACCCGGAATGGTTGGATTACAGCGAAGACCTGGTTTTTGACTTTGCTCTGAAAGAGCAGGTTGGGGGCTTTGTTTTTGTGGACACGGCCGTCGCCTACTTCCGCCCTCGTCCCAGCCTTACCGCCTTTTTCAAACAATACTACCGCTACAGCCGCGGCGATGGCAAAGCCAATCTCTGGCCTTTGCGCCACCTCATTCGTTATGCCACCTACCTCATTGCCCTACCCTTCATTTTGCGCCTCATCTGGCGCGAAAAGGTGTGGGGATGGTTATTGCTGGTGGGGGGCACGGCCGTGTACTGCCAGCGCCCCACCCAACGCCTGTGGCAAAACACCTGGGGCTGGCGACCCCCTTCCCGCCTGCGCGCCATCGCCCTCATCCCCATCATCCGCCTGGTCGGTGATGTGGCTAAAATGCTCGGCTACCCGGTCGGCCTCTGGTGGCGCTGGCGACACCGGTAAGCGCCCATGTGATATGTGGCACAATGAGAGAACCCCTAAACTGCCTTGCCCCCCCACATCCCCAATGCTACCATTGCTCCCGATCTTGAGCCGGCGTAACCCGTCGGCTTTTTTTCAAGAATGTGCTTATGGTGATCAAACGCACTCCTCCACGTTACCCTCGCCGCGGGCCATCTTGCCTGCTGGTTTTGTTTGTCATCTTTGGATTGGCTGTCACTCTGTTTGTCATTCAAAATGCCGACGAAGTCCGTGATGTAATCATCCCTACCCCCACGCCTGAGCCGACCCGTTCAGCCACCGAGTATGCACTGCTGGCAGAAATCAGCCAGAAAGACGGGGGAACGGTCGAGGCCATCGGCTATTATCGCCAGGCGCTGCGCCTGGATGCCACCAAACCGGAGATTTACATTCGCTATATCGAGCTGCTGGTGGACTACAGTTGCCCGTCTATGGATGTGGGTACCAGCGGGGAGACTATTAACTGCGTCGAAGAGGCATTGGCGCGCAGTGAAGAAGCTATCGTGTTAGCGCCGGACAATCCACGGGTATGGACGGCCGTTGCCGCTGCTTATATGGCCAATGGCTCCCGCCTATTAGACGCCGGTGACCCCAATGGCGCGAACCTGGAATTTGCCCAGGCCGTCACCGCTGCCGAACGCGCCATTGACCTGAACAATAACGACCCCACCGCCCTTTCCACCGCTTATGCCTATACAGCCGGTGGTCTGGTAGCCCAGCGCAAACCAGAGTTATTGCAGGATGCCCAGATTCAAGCGGAAACAGCCATCACCTTAGACCCCAATAATGCCCTGGCCCGTTACTACATGGGGCAGGTCTTCACCATGCAAGCCTTTTATTCGGCGGCGCGAGAGCAGTTTCAACTGGGTTTACAATCCAACCCCAACTTCGCCGATCTTTATATTGAAATGGCTTACAACTCCTTTGCTAACAGCCGAATTCCCGAAGCCATTATCTGGTTTAAAGATGCGCTGAAAGTAGACCCGAATAATGCCGCCGCTTACGATGGACTGGCCTATATGTATCTGCAATTGGGAGATGATGTGCAGGCAGAAGAAAATGCCTTGCAATCGGTCACATTAAACCCCAATGTGGCGCGGGCACACGGCCGTTTGGGTGAAGCCTACATGCGCAATAACAAATTTGACCTGGCCATTGAAGAATTTACCAAAGCCACCACGCTCTACGGCGCACCCACAGAGACCAATGCCCGCTTCTTCTACCTGCTGGCAGACGCCTATATCCGCGCCGGTCTGCAAAATTGCCCCCAGGCAATTCCCCTGCTGCAAGCCGTCACCGAAAAGAACCAGTTTTACGGTGAACTGGCACAGCAATACCTGCTGGATTGCCGCCGCGCCGTGCTAGAGGGCAGCCAATAATACACAATCCTTGCATTTTTCCTTCAAGCAGCCTATCATCCCGGCACTTCTGGCACTCCAATACCCTGATTGCTAATAGCGGCTTGACAACCCCCCATTCTGTGTTAAAATGCCAGCGTAATTTAGCACTCCACACGCGAGAGTGCTAAAATTTTCCCAAAGAAATCCTATACAAGTTAACAAAAGGAGAGTTGCTGTATGAATCTTAAGCCCCTGGGTGATCGTTTAGTCGTGGAACCCAAAGAGCGCGAACAGACCACGGCTTCCGGCCTTGTATTGCCGGAAACCGCGGCCGAAAAACCGCAAGAAGGTGAAGTCATCGCTGTTGGTCCTGGCCGCCGCGATGATGATGGCAAACGGGTTGCCATGGACGTCAGCGTTGGCGACCGCGTCCTCTACGCCAAATATGGCGGCACCGAAGTCAAAATTGACGGGAAGAAATTACTCATTCTCAAAGAATCTGATGTTCTCGCTATTGTCGAGAGCTAACCGCGAAGGAGAACCAAGAACATGGCCAAACAAGTTGCATTTTCCGAAGATGCCCGGCGCAAGCTGAAGAAAGGCATTGACACCCTGGCTACGGCCGTAGCCACCACCCTCGGTCCCAAAGGGCGCAACGTTGCCCTGGACAAAAAATTTGGCGCCCCCACCATCACCCACGATGGCGTCACCGTCGCCAAAGAAATTGAACTGGAGGACCCCTATGAAAACATGGGCGCCCAACTGCTGAAAGAAGCCGCCACCAAAACCAACGACATCGCCGGCGATGGCACCACCACCGCCACCGTTCTGGCCCAAAACATCATCAACGAAGGGCTGAAGAACATCGCTGCCGGCGCTAACCCCATGCTGCTGAAGCGGGGCATTGAGACCGGCACCCATGCCCTGGCCGAGAAAATCCGCAGCATGGCTATCACCATTGATAGCAAAGAAGAAATCGCCTCCGTGGCCTCCATCTCCGCCCAAGACCGCGAGATTGGCGATCTGATCGCCACCGTCATGGACAAAGTGGGCAAAGATGGCGTTGTCACCGTCGAAGAATCCCGCAGCCTGGAATTTGAGACCGAATACGTCGAAGGTATGCAGTTTGATCGTGGTTACATCAGCCCCTATTTTGTGACGGACGCCGACACAATGGAAGCCGTCATCCAGGATGCCTACATCCTCATCCACGACAAGAAAATTAGCTCCGCCCAAGACATCGTGCCCGTGCTGGAAAAAATGCTCCAGATCGGCAAGAAAAACCTGGTGGTTATCGCGGAAGACGTGGACGGCGAAGCGCTGGCTACCCTGGTACTGAACAAACTGCGCGGCATGGTCAACGCTTTGGCCATTAAAGCGCCAGGTTTTGGCGACCGCCGCAAAGCAATGCTGCAAGACATTGCCGTCCTCACTGGCGGCCAGGTCATCACCGAAGAAATGGGCCGTAAATTGGAAAGCGTGCAGATTGCTGACCTGGGTCGTGCGGCCAAAGTTGTTTCTAGCAAAGACGACACCACCGTCGTAGATGGCGCCGGCGACGAAATGCAAATCAAAGCTCGCGTGGAACAGATCAAAGTAGAAATTGATCGCAGCACCAGCGACTATGACCGCGAAAAACTGCAAGAGCGTCTGGCTAAACTGGCCGGTGGCGTGGCCATCATCCGTGTCGGTGCAGCCACCGAGGTGGAACTGAAAGAGAAGAAACACCGCGTGGAAGACGCCCTGAGCGCTACCCGCGCTGCTGTGGAAGAAGGCATTGTGCCCGGCGGTGGTGTGGCGCTGTTGAACGCCCTGCCGGCGTTGGATAGTGTGACTTTGCCCGAAGGCGATCAGACCACAGGCGTTGGCATTTTGCGCCGCGCTCTGGAAGCGCCCATGCGCAAAATTGCCGAGAACGCTGGACAGAATGGCGACGTAATCATCCAAAATGTGCGGCGTGAACAGGAAAGATTGGGCGATAACAATATCGGTTACGATGTGATGACCGGCGAATACATCAACATGGTGAAAGCAGGCATCATTGACCCGGCCAAAGTGACGCGCGGCGCGTTGGAAAACGCAGCCAGCATCGCCGCTATGGTGTTGACCACCGAAGCGTTGATCACCGACATTCCTGAACCGGAAAAACCAATGCCCGGCGGCGCGCCCGGCGGCATGGGTGGCATGGATTTCTAAGCCGTACCTGATCGAAATTTACGTGAAACGTGATGCGTGAATGTTCTCGTCACGTTTCACGCATCACGTTTCACGCATCACTCAAAGTCAACAAATTTCCACAGACCCCCACCCGGGGGTCTTTTGTTTTTACACTGCCTTTGGTAAACTCAACGCATGAGCGCACAATTACTTGAAAAACTTCTCCCAGCTTTAGAAAAAATGGAATGGCCACAGGTACCAGAAGCAACTGAACAGGGGCGCCAGGCTTATATGGTGGGTCTGGAGCGGCTGGATGAGTATGATGGCGATGTGAAGTTGCTATCTTCGGCGCTGCGCGCGTTTCAGTCGGGGAACTCTAAGCCATATGCCTGTGCGGGTATAGCGTTTACATTGCTGATGGCAGCACAAGAGAGTGATGGCAGTTATACGCCGCTGGGATTGACCGAAAGTATGAAGTGGCTTGAACAGGCGCAAGAACTGGCCCCGGATGTGCTAGAAATCAATGTGATTGAAGCGATGATCTATGCGGGCCACGGCCGTTACGAAGACGCCCGCCTGGTTTTGGACTATTTGCAGGAAGTTGATCCCTACAACTACCAGTTAGCAAAAGCCGAGGTCGCCTTTTGGAAACAACAGGGACAGGTAGAGGAAACAGTCCACTGGTTCAATAAAGCAGCCGAAGCCGCCGACAATGTACCTCAACGGCTGCGTATGCGCGCCCGCCTGGGTGACTATTATTTTGAGCAACACCAGTTGGATGAAGCGCTGGCTATTTATAAAGAAGCCATTCATTTTGATAACCACAATATACGCTTATGGCACAAAATCAGCATTATTTACTGGCAGCAAGAAAACATAGATGAAGCGGAAAAGGTGAACCAACAGACCCTACGCTTGCAGCCAGACTTTGGCCCGGCCTTGAAATTGCATGAAGCCATTAAAGCCAAAAAACACGAAGGGCATCGCACGGGGCGGCTGTTTGGATAAAAAAAGAGAGAAAGAGAGTGGGAGATGGGGAGATTGGCAATCTCTTGCTGAATGTCACGATTTTTGCTGCAAAAACGCGACTACCTGTTCTTGAACCTCATCCGCGGAAAGCGTGCTGGTATCCAGGTAAAAATCACAATGTTGGCGGGCGTGTGTCAGGCGCTGTTGCTGCAACATCAAGCGTGGCTGCCCACCATCCAGATGCGGACGCCGCATCTGTGCATTGACATAATCCACATCCAGGTAAATCAGAATATCAGGACGGCTGATGCGGCGCCACATGTCGGGCACGTAGGAGTGTTCTTGGGCTGGCTGGCGCGTATCATAACCGAGTGATTTCAGCGTTTTAGCCAGGGTACTCTTTCCAGCCGAACAGGGGCCAACAACGGCAACACGGAACGACTTGTCAGGTAAAGGCGGACTGTCAGGCTCAGGTGGGGGAGGCGTTTCCATTGGGTATGGTTAAAGAGGTAAATGTGCCTCCATCCGCCGTATTTTGGGTTCTACATTGGCAGGCAACACGGCCGTGACCAACACACTGATGTCATCTTTGGGACGGCCGTTGTCCTTTGTCAGCGCCCCCGCCATCAAGGAATCGGCAATGGCTCGTGGTGATGTGATCCCTGCCGCCACCATTTCCTTAAATGACGCCTCAGGATCATACCCATTGTGCCCGCTCCATTCCCCGGCATGACGTAACCCATCCGTAAACACCACAATCATCGTGCCCACCAGCAGCGGTAGTTCTGTAATCACCGGCTTGGTATTACGGTTCACTCCCACGCTTTTGGATGGTTCATCCAGCAGAATATGCCCATCGGCCTGGGTATAGACCAACACCGGCGCGGTATTATTGCGCGAGATGACAAACGTTTTGCTGATCAGGTCAATGGAAAGGATGTTGAGGGTGGCGCTGACCTTGCCGCCCCGCTGCGCATACAGGTAATCATGGGCGGCGCGGGCGGCAGCCCCATCGCGCACTCCCTCGCTCAGCAATTGGATGGCTTTGCGGGCGACCATGTTGCTGATGAGCTTGGCAGACAGACCGCTGCGCTGCCCATCAGCTAAAACGAAAGAAAGGCCGCCAGACGGCCTTTCTATCATTTCCAGTGTGTCACCACTTTCGCTGGAGGCGTATTTGCTTATCTTGGCAACAGCAAATTGCACTTCCACCGCAGTTTTTTACCAGCGATCGCCGCCAGAGTCATCACGACGACGGTAATTATCATCCCGCCGACCGCTGCCGCCCTTATTGCGAGAATCACCACCGCCACGATAACCACCACTGCTACCACGATTGCCACCGCTGCCGCCGCGATAACCGCCGCTGCCGCCACGATTACCACCGCTGCCACCACGATAGCCGCCGCTGCCACCGCTGCGTTCTTCACGAGGTCTGGCTTCATTCACACGCAGTTCACGGCCGTCAATTTCTTTGCCATTTAAGGCAGCGATTGCCTGCTCGGCCGCATCTTCTTCCATCTCTACAAAGCAGAAGCCGCGAAAGCGACCGGTATCCCGGTCATTAATCATGGCCACTGACTCCACAGAACCAAATTCCGCAAACAAGTCACGAACCTCATCCTCTGTGGCCTGAAACGACAAATTACCGACATAAATTTTCTTGTTCAACTTACCAAAATCTCCATTTTGCGCTTGTCTGCGGCCATGCTGCAAACTTGCCTAAAAACTATAAACCAGAACAATAGCATAACATTTTTTTTGCAAACAGTCCAAAGTTTGATCTGGGTTTCAGCTAATAACATAAAAAGGGAGGGGGACAAAAACCAATAGAAACATTACCATGCTGAAAATGGCGACTGCCCGGCGGGGTGGGTCTAAGGGCGTCACATCGTCCAATGGTTCCGCGTGCAAACGGCCGAAAAAGTAAAGCAAGATCAGCCACACCACCCAGGTTAAAACACCCCCGCTCACTATCGAAAGAATGGCTAACAGCGCCAAAATAATCATGACCGGCAAGTAAAATTTACTGGACTTTTCGCCCAGCAGGGCATAGGTGATATGCCCACCATCAAGCTGGCCCACCGGCATGAGGTTGAGCGCCGTCACCAGCAGTCCCACCCAACCGGCCCAGGCGACCTGATTCAAATAGACATCGTAGGTAGCGTTGGGCAAAAACTGGCCGAAGGTGATGTATTTTGCCAGATAATAGAGGATGGAGTTGCCTTCAATGGGCGCGCCGTTAACCACCACGCCGATGTCTGACGTGTACAGGCCATAAAAGAGGATGGGTATGGCAAAGAGCAAACCGGCCAATGGGCCGGCCGCACCCACATCCAGCAAGACGCGCTTGTTGGGCAGCGGCGTTTTCAGACGGATGACGGCGCCCATGGTGCCAATGGGGGGGATGAAGGGGATGAAGTAGGGCAGGGTCACGGCCGTACCATGATACCGCGCCGCCAGATAGTGCCCCATCTCGTGCGCTCCCAAAATGAGCATAATGCTCAGGCAATAAGGCCAACCGCGCCAGATTTGTAATCCCTGTTCCAGCGTATCTGCCTCAAAAAACAGCGCCCCGGTAAACATGGTGGAAAAAACGGTCAGCACAAAGAGCAGGGCATTGATGCGCCAGTCTGAAGGGGTTGCCCGAAAAACGCCAGGTTCAGCGGTGATGACAATACGGCCGTCCGCTTCCCGGCGCACATAGGGCGTAAACCCATAAACGGCAAAGAGGGCGCGGATGTCTTCAAAACAGTCGGCCGAATCTTGCACGAAACGGCCGTGAAACTGCACCGCCCCCCGAAACGGTTCGTCCAGCCCGGTATGCAGCACGGTAAACCAATCGGCTATACCGTTGCGCATCGCCTGGACTTTATCCAATGAGATTGCCGGTTTTTCCGGCATGAAGGGGGAAAGGGGCATATGATGGGTAGGAGCGAGGCAGTTGGGGATGATGTTGTCTGGCAAGACAAAATGTATCCCAACTGCCTCGCCCCTACGGATATATCACGTTTCTTCCGCCGGTTTATCCGCCGGTACGTCGGCTACGGCCGTCTCATCATCATCCCCCCAACTAATGATCCAGATGCAGGCGCCGGCTACCAATACCGTAATGACCACCAGCCAAAACCATTGGCTGGCTTGCAGCCCCACATCCCGCGCCTCATACACCAGCAGCAGCACCATGCCCAAAGCCAGCACAAACCAGGCGGAGAGGTTGGGGTGTTTCATAATCCATGTTTTTAGACTGTTCATTTTATTACCCAAAAGTGATGCGTAATGCGTGAGAAATTCACGTATCACGCATCACGTCTACTTTAACCGCGTATCCAACAACACCTTTACCAGATACGTGCTATCTTCCGGCGGTGATTCGTCAATCGCCTCTTTCCAGTTATTGGCCATCTCGCTGCGCTCCATGGGCGCGTAGCCATGCGCCAGGAAGAGGCGGCGCAGATCATCGGGGGCGCTGTTGGAAATAAAGGCGACAATGATCTGGCACATATGGCCGTAAGCAGACTTTTGAATTTCCTGAATCACGGCCGTGCCCGTCACCCCGATCATCTCCGGCGGATGAATGTAAATCTCCTCTATTCGCCCCACCTGGCTGTCAATCTTCCAGCCAACCACCGTACTGATTTCCGACCCTACCTGGCCGATAAAATAACCACGCTCGCTCAACGCCGCCAGCACATCGGCCCGTTTCATCTTAATCGCGCCGCCAGTGGACTGCTGAATAAGCAAGAGGATGGAGGGGATGTCATTCGGCCGTGCCCGGCGCACCTGCAAATCTTCTGGTGTTTCGCCCATTTCCAACGGGGTCAGCCCGGCAATATCCGTGGTAGATTCTTCGGCAGGGAGTGTTTCTTCGGCGGCAACGGCCGTGACCTCTGGCCTGGTTTGCGGCCGTTTCAAAGGTTCAGGCGTCAAGTTCAGACGCGGTTTGGCCTCAGCCTGCCCCGGCGTTGGCAGGCGATTCCAGGCGACGTCAAACTGCTCTTTGGTTTGTTTCATCAAACCATTCGTGTCAATCACCACATCAGCAAAGGCCACCTTCTCTTCCTGCGCGCCCTGGGTTTTGATGCGGCTGGCAGCAACCGAAGTTTCCATACCCCGGCAAACTCGCAGCCGTTCTAGTTGTTTCTGCCGGTCACAGCGCGTCACCCATATCTGGTGGCAAGAGTGAGGCATATCCCCTTCTAACAGTTTAATAGCCTCAATCATCACGTAACCGGCGTCACTTTCTAAGATACGTTTGTCCACTTCCCGGCGCACGGCCGGATGCACAATAGATTCCAACAAAGCCAACTGGTCAGGGTCAGAAAAAACTATCTGGCCGAGCAGATCACGGTCAATACGGCCGTCTGCCCTCCGCACCTTTGAACTGAACTCAGCTGCAATGGCCTCCTGTACTTTAGCGTCATGCTCCATCAACTCGTGTACGATTTTGTCAGCGTCAATGGTCAGGGCGCCGCCATCCTTTGCCAATCCCATCACCGCCGACTTACCGGTGGCGATATTCCCGGTCAGGCCAATGATCACCTTGCCGTCATAATGAGTAGCGTTTTGCAGCTTATCGTTCTTGCCCTTACTCATGTAACTTCTCCCATTGCGCCAGCAGCGTGTTCAAATTGTTCTCCGCCTCAGCATAAGCGGCGCTCAGGCTTTGTATCTTATCAAAAGATTGGGCTTCTGTCGCCTGCTGCAAAGCGGCCACCGTGCGCTGCAACTCCTGTTCCGCCATTTCGATGTGGCGTTCCAGCATCGTCACCATTTCTTCCAGGCGGCGCTGTTCATTTTTGCTCAACGCCACCCCATTGGCGGGTGACTCCTCTTCTTTTGGCAACGGCCGTGCCGCCGGCACCGGCCCCTTCGCCGCCTCTATCTCTTGCTGCCGCGCCGCCAGATACGCCTGATAATTACCGGGATAGACACGCAGACGGCCGTCCACCAGCTCCCATACCTGTGTCGCCAACCGATCCACCAGATAGCGATCATGGGACACCATCAAGATGGTGCCGCCATATTGGGACATCGCCTCTTGCAAAATCTCCTGCGCCGGGATGTCCAGATGGTTGGTCGGTTCGTCCAACAGCAAAAAGTTCGCCTGCTCCCGCGCCA
Organism: Chloroflexota bacterium; assembly: GCA_035444285.1. Lineage (GTDB taxonomy): Bacteria > Chloroflexota > Anaerolineae > Promineifilales > Promineifilaceae > CAADGU01. Next base: position 27,688 of record DAOMOK010000037.1, on the reverse strand, counting down.
GCAGCGCCAGCGACAGCCGCCCGCGCTCGCCGCCGCTGAGCATACTCACCCGCTTATACACATCATCCCCCCGGAACAAAAACAGCGCCAGATAATTCCGCGCCTCGCTGATGGGGATGTTTTCCCGGTTCAGCAGTTCGTCCAGCACCGTGTTTTCCGGGTGTAATGTCTCGTGCGCCTGGGCAAAATAGGCCAGGCTCAGGCTGGCTCCCAGCTTGATTTCACCCGCCAATGGTGGCATTTGCTCTAAAACCGTTTTTAAGAAGGTGGATTTGCCCGACCCATTGGGGCCAATGAGGGCCGCCACCTCTTGCCGGTGCAGTTCAATATCGTCGGCGGCAAACAACTGGTTGCCGGGGTAGCCCACAGCCAACCCTTTGCTGCGCAAGACCAGTTCGCCGCTGCGATGGCTGGATTGCAGACGCATATGCAGGTGGGACGGCCGTTGCGGGGCCTCCAACTCACCAATCTGCTGCTGCAACTCGCTCACCGTCGTGGCAATGCGGCTCAAATCCAGTTCATGGGTGAGCTGCATCCACCCCTTGCTCTGCAACGCGCCAATGGCCGCCAGCCCACCGGCCCGGTACGCGGCCACTTCCCGCGCCAACCGGCTGAGTTTGCCCTGCGCCATCTGCGTCCGCTGCCCGGCGATATTGCGGCGGATGTAATCCATCTCCTTCTCAATGTGCTGGCGGAAATCGGCGTAGTTTTGCAACTGCTTTTCCCAACGCGCCTGCCGCTGCTGCACATAGGCCGAATAGTTGCCGCGATAATGCTGCATCCCGGTGCGGCTCATTTCCCAAATGGTGTTGACCACATTGTCCAGAAAATAGCGGTCGTGGCTGACGATGAGCAGCGCGCCCGGCCACAGCTTCAGCGTCCCTTCCAGCCACTCCACCGCCTGCACGTCCAGATGGTTCGTCGGCTCGTCCAGGATGAGCAGGTCGGGCTGTTCCAGTAGCAGCCGCCCTAGCAGCAGGCGCGTCTTTTGGCCGCCGCTCAGGTGCGCCAGGGGCATCTGCCACTCTGCCTGCTCAAAACCGAGGCCGGTCAGCACTTGTTTGATGCGCAATTCGTATTCGTAGCCTCCGGCCGTTTCAAACTGCACCTGCAACTGGCTGTATTCGGCCAGCAGCTCTGGCGAATGGTCGCCGTCGGCCATTTGCTGCTCCATCTGGCGCAGCCGGGCCTCGTCGGCGCGCAAGGCGGCGAAGACGGTGAGCAGTTCGTCGTGTACCGTGTTGTCATGCCCGGCGAAGGCTTGCGACGCTTCCTGGGGCAGGTAGCCCAACCGTGTGCCTCTGGCAATGTGGATGCTGCCCGCCGAGGGCGGCGTCAACCCGGCCAGGATGAGCAGCAGGGTGGTTTTGCCCACGCCGTTGGGGCCAACCAGCCCCACTTTGCCTTCGTGGGGGATGCTGCCGCTGACGCCGCTGAACACGTCAAAGTCGCCAAACGATTGGCCGAGGTGGTTTGCGCTGAGGATTGCCATGAGGGGGGATTATACTCCAAAAAAAGACCCTAAGGGTTTCGGAAACCCTTAGGGTCTGATGGCCCGCACGGCCGTTGCTCCATTAGACACATCCCCCTTCATAACAGTGGCAAACAACAAGCTGCCTGCGGTAAACTTGCAGCTATTGAAAGTTCAGCAGTAGAAGAGATTATGATGATTCGTTGTGTAATGAGTCGTCCTAATAAATAGTTAGGTGAAAAGCAGCCTGAGATAATAAGGAAAGTACAACATGGAAAACATACCAGCAATTATTGAAAGTATCGCTCTCCTTGCTTGGCCAGTTATTGTGATTGTAATTTTGTTTAGTTTTCGTTCAAGTGTAAAAGAGTTGATAGAAAGCGGTAAGTCAAGGAAGTTCACGGTTAAGGTAGCAGGGAACGAGTTGACGATGGAAGAAATTAATGATCAACAACGAACCCTGATAGCCGATTTGCAGAAACGTGTTGGAGAACTTCAGGAACAGGTTGATACCATCCTTAACAATAAGCGCCCTAGTGAAATTCAACCTTCCGAAGAAAATTCTAAACGTGTTCTCAATGAAGAAATAGCAGATAAGGTTCGCTTGATCCTGTGGGTTGATGACCAACCTAAAAACAACTCTTTTCTTATCCAGGGTCTTCAGGATCAGGGAATTCAAGTTGTGACCGCCTTATCTACAAATGAAGCCATTGAAAAGTTTCAAAACGTTCGATTTGATCGTGTTATAACTGATATGGGGAGACAGGAAGATGGGAGATTTAATCCAGTAGCCGGCATTGAACTGACAAAAATCATTAGAAGAACAAATGCAAATGTTCCGATCTTTGCTTATACAAGTTCAAGGGGAATGTCTCATCAGCAAGCAGCTTATACCGCTGGTATAACAGGAATTACAACTTCTCCAAGTGAGCTCTTAAGTTCACTTCAAATCCACCAGTAACCTAAGATTGTTGTGGGCAGTCGCTGGGGCAAAGGCGTTGGGAATTGTTGCTCAGAAAGACAAAGAAACCTAACAACGTTTGCAGATGACGCTGGCGCGAATCCTGGGACGGCTGGCTTTTTGACTGCGATTCATTCATTGGTTGACCGCGCCAGCGCAACTGAACCGGGCGTTAGACGAATCATTTATGGAGGACACGGCCGTACCCCTCCCGAGCCCCAAAAAACACAAACAAATCATTGCACAAATTGACTGGAACGGGTAAAAATCATCCAGGAGCAGTGCAAAACGATTGGGCAGAAGTATAAAATCATAGAGGAGCATTACAAAACCATCCAGGAGCATTACAAAACCATCCAGGAGCAGTGCAAAGCCATGGAGGAGCAGTACAAAACTGTAGAGAAGCCATACAAAACTGTTGAGGAGCAGTGCAAAACCATGCAGAAGCACTGTTTTATCATTTTGAATAGTTTTATTATCGTTTTACTGTAGTTCTCCGCGAAATTGATCCACGCGGAGGCTGCCCCACTTAAGGAGACCAGTCATGCCTATCTCTCGTTTGCCCATTGAAACCCGTCTGACCCATTATCTCACCGGCCTCACCAACGCTCGCGATGTGCCTGAACTACAAAGCCGGGTGGCTCTCTACGGCTACAACCCCACCAAACTCGACGACATGCTCACCCAACGCCAGGCTGCCTTCGACAGCTATCTGGCGCAAAAGACGGAATATAACGAACAGCACATTGCTACCTTCAATTTTGAGCAGGCCTGGGCCGCCGCCCACACCCCCTATATCCGCCTCGTCAAACTGGGGCGCATCCTCTTCAAAGACGACTATGCCACCACCGTCAAACTCACCCTGAACGAAGAACGTAAAAAATCCTTCTCCGGCTGGCTGGCGCAGGCGCGCAAATTTTATACCAACCTGCTGGATGACACGGCCGCTTTAGCCACCTATGCCCAATACAACACCCCTCTGGCGGACATCAATGCCGCCCTGGCCCTGGTCAACACGGCCGAGCAAGCGAACATTACTCAGGCCAAAGAAAAAGGGGAGGCGCAGCAGGCTACCAAAGACCGCGACGCCCTGCTAGACGCATTGGACGCCGATATGTCTAAATTCTATGCCCTGTCCAAACTGGCCTGTGAAGATGCGCCGCAATTGGTGGAAATGTTGGAAATCGTGGTGGATTCAAGTGGTGAGTGATTCCAGGGAGTGATTCATGGCATTTTTCGCCTGGGAATGGAATTCCCAGGCTGTTATACAAAGTACGCTAAAGCGCACTGGGGGGGGCGCCGTACCTAGAGGAACCATCTGCAACGCACTTTCAGTGCGTTTTTTATATCAGACGCCGGATTCCATCCGGTGGGGTAACGGCCGTAGCTGTGGCTGTCGCCTGATCAATGGGGGTACGGCCGTAGCCCTTAGTACGTTTTGTGTTTCCGCCTGTGGATTACAGTGCCCTGTCGTTGTCAGCCCGATACCATTGCTTTATACTGAAACAAAATTTCACCGGGAGAAGCAAATGGAAACGATCTATAAGCTGCCATTACTTTTAGAACCACAGCCAGAGGGGGGCTTTACTATTACCTGCCCATTGTTGCCAGAATTGATCACCGAAGCGGATACCCTGGAAGAAGTGACGCCGCACGTAGCCGATGCACTGGAAGCGATCATTGAAGCCTATCAAGATTTAGGCAGGCCATTACCGGCCGTTATTGGAGCAGTAAAGACTTGAAATTGGGGACGCTGCGCCAGATTATTCGCCAACTTGATCTTGATTGGGAACTGTTCAAAGAATCATAAAAGAAAAAACTCCCGCTCCGGCGCGGTCTTGGGCGGGTCACTGTGGCCGGCGTCCCCATCGTGCCGCCTGTTTTGCGCAATGTGAACGGGGGGATGATACGACCGTGCCACGCCACCAACCAATCGCGTCACGGCCGTACCCTATCCCCTCCCTCTCCCCTTTCCAACAAACATTCACCTACACACAGTTTCCTGGAACTCGTGGTGGATTCGATTTTTCACCTGGGAATGGAATTCCCAGACTGTTATACAAAGGTCGCTAAAGCGCACTGGGGGGGCGCCGTACCTAGAGGAACCATCTGCAACGCACGTTCAGTGCGTTTTTTATATCAGACGCCGGATTCCATCCGATGGGGTAACGGCCGTAGCGTTCCTTGAAGAGATGATGAGGGGCCGGGCAGGTGAGTAAAAAAGGGCAGGGCGCCGTTTTCACGGTTTGCCTTGTGCTATCGCATTTAGTATCATATTCAGTAGATTTTGTGATGGAGTGAACGATGAAAGAGTTGCATCAATACCCCTTTGAGATACGGCCGTTAACCGCGGCAGAAGGTGGTGGCTTCTTGATCTCCTTCCCGGATTTTTCGGAGTGCATTTCAGACGGCGAAACAGTGGAAGAAGCTATCCAAAATGGTTTGGATGCGCTGCAAGAGACCATCGCTGCGTTGGAAAGCCTGAACCTGCCCGTGCCTGAACCCGGCAGCGGTGGCAGTTATAGTGGCAAGTTCATCCAGCGTGTGCCCAAAAGTATGCATGCCCGGCTGGCCATGCGGGCCAAACAAGAAGGGGTTAGCATGAATTCACTGGTGACAACTATTTTGGCCGAAAGTTTAGGCCAACGCGAACCTGTTTGACGGCCGTAACTGTCCACCAATCAAGCGGGACATGGCCGTAGTTTTCACAAAAAAGACCCGAAGGGTTTTGGAAACCCTTCGGGTCTGATGCTGCATCTTGGAGACATCGGATTTTTTGGAAAAATCCGATGTCTAGGCTCAGTTCAAATACTGGCGCAGGTGCCCGGCAAAGTTGGGGTGGCGCAGTTTGCGCAGCGCCTCTTTTTCCAGTTGGCGGATGCGCTCGCGGGAGAGGCCAAACATTTCGCCCACCTCTTTGAGAGTACGGGATTCGCCATCTTGCAGCCCATACCGCAGGCGCAGGATGCGGGCTTCACGCGGCGTCAGTTGGTCTAAAATCTCGCCCAACTCTTCGGTCAACATCTTGGAAGCGACCGTTTCGGCGGGTGGCGGGGCGTCCACGTCTTCGATAAAGTCGCCCAGTTCGGCATCGGATTCATCCCCAACCGGGCGTTCCAGATGGACGGGCTGGCGGCTGGTGCGCAGCATCCAGCGCACGCGGTCGGCGGGCAGTTCCATGTGTTCGGCGATCTCTTCGGCGGTGGGCTGACGGCCGTATTCCTGTTCCAACTCTTGCGCAATTTGATACAGCTTACTGATGCGGCCACCCAGATGGGCGGGGATGCGGATGGTACGGCCGTGATTGGCCAATGCGCGCGTAACGGCCTGCCGGATCCACCACGTAGCATACGTGCTGAACCGGTTGCCACGACGGTAGTCATATTTTTCCACCGCTTTCATCAGACCCACATTGCCTTCCTGAATCAAATCCAAAAATTGCAGGCCACGGCCCCGGTATTTCTTGGCAATGCTTACCACCAGGCGGGTATTGGCGCGAATCAGGTGCGCGCGGGCGGCGTCACCGACTTCACAAATGTTCACCAGGTGGTCAATTTCATCGTCGCTGAGGGTGTCCGTTTCTTTGTGCAGTTTACGGTCCGCGGCCCGGCCGGCTTCAATCTCCATAGCCAACTGCACTTCCTCTTCGGCAGAAAGCAGCCCTTGCTGCCCCATTTCGCGGAAATACAGCCCCACAGAGTCATCAATGGGTACATTGCTCAGATCAAACAACGGTGCAGAATGAGAAGAATCGCCCAATTCGCCAGCGGCAAAGCTGAAACTCTCTAAAATGTCGTCGTCTAGTTCTTCGGCTCCGGCCCCGTTTAGGGACATCGGCGGCGCATCTACTTCATCTTCGCTTTCATAAATGGGCACCCCGGCCGCCTGTGCTTCTTCCATGATCGTTTCCAACAGTTGCAGATTATCTTCAACTTCTGGCAGTGCTTCCATTATTTGATCATATGTCAGATACCCTTGTTCAATTCCTTCTGCAAGCAGAACACTAACTACGTCCATCTCCTCAAATGGATCTTGCATCTCGCTCATATATTAAACCCTTTCTTCCCAGATTTTTTTGATGGTGGGGTGTAACGCTCACCCAAGTCGTCCTCTTCCTTACACTGCGGGGCAGTCTAGCATATTCGCAAGCGCAAAGTCAAGGGGGGACAAAGCGGAAAGAGGGTAGATGAGGAGGGGTTAAGGTGGCCTTTCAATTAGGGAAGAAGGAATCAGCTAACGGGCTATGCGCAGCACTTCATCTATGCCGGGAAGGGGGGTGCGTAAAACGGCCGTCGCCAGCCGCAAATCCAGCTCACAATTCAGTGACCAGGCCGGGGAATTGGTGGGGCCCATGGTTAACGAAGCCCGCTCCTGAATACCCCAATAATCCAGCATCCGCAGCCCAAAATCTGCCCGGCTCATCACCTGGCAGCCGGCCACATTCAAGATACCTGTAAAGGTGTGCTGTGCCAGTTCCAGGCAAGCCTGGCTGAGGCTATTGACCCACACGGGGTTGCGTATCTGGTCATTAAACAGGGTCACGGGTTGCCCGGCGCGCAACGCCCCAGCCATCCAGGCAGTGCTGTGATCCATCATGTCCAGCCCGTAAATGAGGGAAGTGCGGATGATAACGTGGTTGGGATGGGTCTGGACGATGGCCTCGGCGTCGGCTTTGGCACGGCCGTAGGCGTTAATGGGGGTGGGCACGGCCGTTTCCGCATAAGGTGGCGCGTCTCCCCGGAACACCACATCAGTAGAAAGATGAATCAGCCGGGCGTTCACTTGTTGGGCAGCCTGGGTGATGTGTCTGGCTCCCAGCCGGATCACCGCTTCCATATCTGCGCCGCGGTTACTGCCGGCCGTATGGATGATGACGTGTGGTTGGAAATCAGCAACCAGGTGGTGTACGGCCGTTTCATCCCGCAAATCCAACTGTTCACGCCGACCGCTGCTCAGCGGGTCGTTCTGGAAATAGGTGTAAAGGGTATCGTGACCAACCGCAGCCAACGGTATGAGGTGCTGCCCCAAATAGCTGCCGCCACCCGTAATCAGCAAGCGCACATTATTCCTCTGATTCATCCAACTCCTTGACCTTTGCCATGGCCTGGATGGCGGCTTCCTGGGCGGCGCTTTGTTTGCTACGGCCGTCGCCCTGCCCCCACACCGCATCCCCCACCCGCACTGCCACTGTAAACATCTTGGCATGATCCGGCCCACTCGTGCCAACCACATCATAACGCGGTGTAATGTTGTAACGCGCTTGCGCCCACACTTGAAACTCGCTTTTGGCATCTTTATGCAAAGATTCAGCAATAATTTCCACCAGCGCCGGGCTGATAAACCGGGCCACTATCTTTTCCACAGGCGCTAAACCCTGATCCAGATACACCGCCCCAATCACCGCTTCAAACGTCGCACACAAAATAGGGATACGTTCCCGCCCCCCATTTTCCGCCTCGCCGTAACCCAGACGTAAAAAGTCGCCCAGTTCCAATTCTCGCGCAAAAGCGGCCAACGATTTGGCCTGCACCAACGCCGCCCGCAAGCTGGTCAACTCACCCTCATCCATCTCCGGGTAATGATGGTACAGGTAAGCGCCCACCACAAAATCCAACACGGCATCCCCCAAAAACTCCAATCGCTCATTATCTTCCAGCACCGCCTCCGGCCTCTCATTCAAAAAAGAGCGGTGGGTTAACGCCCGCGTCAACAGCGAATAGTCTCGAAATTGCACATCGAGCTTCTGCTGTAGCAGCGCCAGATCATCAAGGACATCATTCATTTTCATACTTTTTGAACAACAAAACGGCATTATGCCCGCCAAAACCAAAAGCATTGTTCATACAGACGTTCACACGGGCCGGCCGGGCCACATTGGGCACATAATCCAGGTCACAGGCGGGGTCTGGTGTTTCGTAATTGATGGTGGGGGGAATAATCTGGTCACGAATGGCCTGCACACAAAAGACGCTCTCCATGGCGCCCGTGCCGCCCATGCAGTGCCCGGTCATAGATTTGGTAGAACTGACGCCGATGGTGTAGGCATGTTCACCAAGAGCGGTTTTGATCGCGGCCGTTTCGTTAGAATCGTTTAATTCCGTGGCCGTGCCGTGGGCGCTCACATAATTCACATCCTCCGGTCGCAAGCCGGCCTCTTTCAAGGCAATTCGCATGGCGCGGGCCGCGCCGGAGCCGCCTTCCGATGGAGCGGTAATGTGAAAAGCATCCGTTGTCTGGCCGTACCCCACAATTTCCGCCAGGATGTTGGCCCCACGCGCCAGGGCATTTTCCAGGCTTTCCAGCACCAACATGGCCGCCCCTTCACCTACCACCAGCCCATCCCGGTTTTTATCGAACGGCTGTGGGGTAACGCTGCTTTTGGTGGAGGTGGCGCCCGCCCGCTCAAAACCGGCCACAGCCACTGTGGCCATGATGGACTCACTGCCGCCGGTCAGCGCGGCGTCAATATCGCCGGAGCGAATGGCACGAAAGGCGTGGCCAATGGCGTCACTGGCCGAAGCGCAGGCAGAGGTAATGGTAGTCGAGGGGCCGTGAATGCCATAATCAATGGCTAACATGCCGGCCGCGCCGTTGGGCATAATCATGGTGATGGCAAAAGGCGTCACCCGGCGCAACCCCTTTTCGACCAATATCTTACCTTGCTCTACCAGGGTACGAATGCCCCCCACCCCCGTACCCATGATGATGCCAATGCGATGGCTGTTCTCTTCGGTAACAGGGAGTTGGGATTGGGCCATCGCTTCGCGGGCAGCCACGGTTGCCAACTGCTGGTAACGGTCGCGGCGGCGGGCTTCTTTGCGATCCATGTACTGGTCGGGATCAAACTCTTTCACCTCACAGATGACGTTGGCGGTGTGGTCGTTTGGGTCCAGCAAGGTCAGCGGGCCAATGCCCGATCTGCCCGCCAGCGCCGCTTCCCAGGTGCTTTCGGCCGTGTGGCCGAGTGCGTTGATGGACCCTATCCCGGTGATCACTACACGCTGGCGGTGGCGGGTGTTTTCATATTCCATACGGTTCTCCAGTTTACCGGTAATCGGTAATCGGTAATCGGATTACAGACTTCGGATTACGGGCTTTTGTTATCTTGTTCCGTGGGGTGATAATGCCCTTCTACCCAGACGCTTTTATCGGGGCCGACTTCTTTTTTCCAAACGGGCACAATTTCTTTCAGGCGATCTATGCCGTAGCGGGCGGCGTCAAAGGCGCCTTGATCGCGGTGGGCGGCGGCGCAGGCAACGAAGGTGGTCATGTCACCTACTTGCAATGCGCCGATGCGTTGTACAATGGCAATCCCTTTGACCAGGGGCCAGCGCTCCCATATTTCCTGGGCAATTTGGGCCATTTTTTGCTCAGCCATTTCCTCATAAGCTTCATATTCCAGGTAAGTGGTGGCGTCTGGTAAACCCTGGCGGTTGGTCTGACCACGCACGGAGCCGGCAAAGCTAACAATGGCGCCGACATCTGGGGTGGTGAGATGCTGGTGAATGGCGTTGATGTCCACCTCGGCTGTGGTAATGGTGAAGTAGGTAGGATGGGGCATGTCCCCGCCGCTGACGGGGGGGAAGATGGCGACTTCGTCGCCGGGCCGCACGGCCGTATCCGCCCCCGCAAACGCCTTATTCACCGAGACGATGGAACTGGCCACGGCCGTGGCCAATGCCGGATACTGGCTCACAATGGTCTCCAGCACGGTCTGCACCGTCGCCGGTTCGTCCAGACTGACCAGGATCTGGCTCCGCCCGGCGCGGTCTTTGAGAGTAGCAAATAGTCGAATATTGAGTTCCATACCGTTAATTTAAGTAAGCAGTAAGCGGGGAGCAGTAAGACCATTCACCGCTCACCGCTCACCGCTCACTACTCCAATCTCCACTTTTCCCACCTGCCTTGTGTACCAGGCGCACGTCGGTCAGGCGCATTCCTTTGTCTATCGCTTTGGCCATGTCGTAAATGGTGAGGCCGGCAATGGTCACGGCCGTTAATGCCTCCATCTCCACCCCCGTTTTACCCGTTAAACGCACGGTCGCTTCAATTTCAATACAGTTTTGGGCCGGGTTGGGCGTGCAGGTGACGGAGACGTGATTGAGCATGAGGGGGTGGCACAACGGGATCAGGTCGCTGGTGCGTTTGGCCGCCATGACACCGGCCAATTCGGCTACGGTCAGGACTTCTCCTTTTTTGATTTGTCCGGCCATGATCTGCTGCAGCGTCTCCGCCTGCATTTGCACCACACCGCGCGCGGTCGCCACGCGCACGGTATCTTCTTTGTGCCCCACGTCTACCATACGGGCACGGCCGTGTTCATCCAAATGCGTTAATTGCTCAGGCATAGGCTTCGTATTATAGTAGGCTGGCAACACACAAGCCAATAAAGATGAGATGAGGAGATTGAGAGATTGTAATCTCCCCATCTCCTAATTACATGATTTACGACACCATTTACCTCTCCCCTCATCTAGATGATGCCGCTTTGTCTTGCGGCGGGCAGGTTGCGCAGCAAACGGCCGTTGGTAAACAAATTCTCATCGTCACCATGATGGCCGGCGACCCGGCAGCGGTCGGGTTTTCAGATTATGCCCAGGAATTGCACGGCCGTTGGCAGTTAGCCCATGACGCCGTCGCCGCCCGCCGCGCCGAGGACATCAACGCCTGCGCCATCTTGCAGGCCGCCTACCAGCATGTGAACATTCCCGATTGTATCTACCGGACGGATGCAAACGGCCGTGCCCTGTACACCGATTGGGCCAGGATAACCGGCGCCATTCACCCGGCTGAACAATCACTCGTGGAAAAACTGGCCGAACAATTCGCCGCCCTACCCGGCAGCGCCAGGGTAATCGCGCCGCTGGCGGTGGGCAACCATGTAGATCATCAGATTGTGCGCCAGGCCGCCGAACGCTGTTTTGGCGTGCGCCTGCTCTATTATGAAGATTATCCCTATGCGCGGGATCAGGAGGCGGTGACGGCCGTACTTTCTCCGCCGGATTCCACCTGGCATAGCCAGACCATCCCACTGACAGCCGCCGACCTCGCCACTAAAATTGAGGCCATTGCTGCTTTTACATCACAACTCAGCACGTTTTTTAACGGCCGTGCAGACCTGGAACAACAGATTCAACACCATGCAACAACGATTGGCGGCGAACGGCTGTGGCAGCGCAAGCCAAATCCGGTGGATGCTTGATCATTTCGCCGGGGTCAACTTATAATTAACCATCACAGGAAAAGAGACCTGATAAACATGGGGCAATTAACCACTAGACAACTCACCAGCAAGAGAAACCGCCAAAAAACGTCAAATAAAGCACGTTTGCAGCCGGGTGACATGCTGCAAGACCGGTACCGCATTGTAGGCACGTTGGGTTCAGGCGGCTTCAGCTCTGTTTACAAAGCGCGGGATATGCGCTTCCCCAATGTGACCAAGCTCTGCGCCATTAAAGAGATGGTCATTTCCACCCCTGACCCACAGATGCGGGAGCTCACCATCAAGTCGTTTGAGCGGGAAGCCAGTATGCTGGCCATGTTAGATCATCCCGCCATCCCCGATGTGTCTGACTATTTTACCGAAGAAGACCGCTCTTATCTGGTGCTAGACCTTATTCGTGGCAAAGACCTGGACCAATGGCTGGAAGAGTCCACCGAAATGGTAGACCAGACCACAGTGCTAGAATGGGCCATTCAACTGTGTGACGCTCTGGATCATTTGCATAATCAGAGACCGCAGCCCATTGTGTTCCGCGATGTGAAGCCATCGAACATTATGCTGGATCAATACGGCCGTATCGTCCTCATTGATTTTGGTATTGCCAAAGTATTTGAAACCGGTGACAAGGGCACCATGATCGGCACCGAGGGCTATTCACCGCCAGAACAATACCGGGGTCGGGCCGAACCGGCTGGTGATATTTACGCGCTGGGGGCAACGCTGCACCATTTGCTTACCAAACAAGACCCCCGGCTGGAACCACCTTTCACCTTTAACGAACGGCCCATCACCAAAGTCAACCCCAAGGTTTCCCCCGAATTTGAAGCGGTCATCATGCGCTGTCTGGCATATGATCCCGTTGACCGCTATCCCAATGCCCAGGCGCTTAAAATGGCGCTGGAGGCGCTGCGGCGGCCTGGTCTGGCAGCAACGGCAACGGCCGTCAGCCCGCTCTCCACTGACGTCACCGCCTTTTCCGCCGTACCCGTAAGTACGGCCGTTGCCACCCCAACGGCTGCCGCCCCTACCGTCAACCAGGTCAAGCCGGTGTGGACATTCAAATGTGAAGATGAAATTCGGCGGCGGGTGGCCGTAGCCAACGGCATGGTTTTTGTCAGCGCCTATGACAACAATCTTTATGCCATCTCCCAGGCCAAGGGGGAATTTGCCTGGAAATTCCCGGCTATGGACAACGTCGGCGGTTCTGCCCCCTTTGTGTATGAAGATAACGTTTTTATCGGTTCCGTAGACCGGCATCTTTACAGTGTGCAAACCCGTACCGGCCGTCAAAACTGGCGCTTTCTCACCGGCGGCCCCATTTATACATCTCCCCGTATTCGCTTCGACCATGCCTTTTTCGGCTCTGACGATGGACATTTTTATGCCGTCAACGTGCGCACGGGCCGTTCAGCCTGGAAAGCCCGCGCCTACAGCGCCGTCCGCTCAACCCCTTTTGTGGATGATGAACGGGTATTCTTTGGCACAGAAGGCGGGTATATTTTCTGCCTGGAACTGGCCTCTGGCAAAACGGTCTGGCAGGCTCAGGCCAAACGGAATGTCACCTCATCACCTACCCTGGCAAATGAAATTGTTTACGTGGGTTCCCACGACGCTACTGTTTACGCTTTAGACGCCGCTTCCGGGTATGTGATCTGGCGCTTCCGCGCCCGCCGCCCCATTGTCTCCTCACCCACCGTCTACGACACCGTTGTTTTGATTGGTTCCGCCGATGGCAACCTGTATGCGCTGGACACCGAGTCAGGCCGCCAGTTGTGGAATTTTGAAACAAAAGGCCAGGTTACATCTTCCCCGGCCGTTTCCCACGACGCTGTCTACATTGGCTCTACCGACGGCACACTTTACTGCCTCAGCCTGCGGAAAGGGGATTTACGCTGGCGGTTTGATACAGACGGCCGTTTCATTGCTTCCCCTGTGATAATGGATGACATGATCTATATTGGTTCTAGTAATCATACCTTATATGCTTTACCGGCATAACGGCACACTGCCAGCCTGTTTGCGACCCGCTTCACTTTCGTCAAACGGTGTGGCGACCTTGTTTAGGTTTAACGCTAATGAATGAATCAACCTCATTTTCAGAATCAGACGAGTTAGCAGCCACCTTGGGTGATGGCGCTGAACACACCTCGCCCAATACACAACCTTTTTTTTACGAAGCAGAAGAGGAAACCGTAGCTGGCCCTGGCAAAACGGATGAACTACCCGCTCTTGGCATCCCTGGCGTCAAAGGGATCATCTCTGGCCTGCCAACTTCTGCCGACAAGTCCGAAGCGGTTATCCATTTCGCCAAACGATGTGACATTGGCGCCCGCGACCGCAATGAAGATTCCTGCATTGCCTTTTCTTCAGAAACAGGCGGGCATTTTACCATGATGCCTTTTGGCCTTTACATTGTGGCCGATGGCATGGGTGGTCATACCAATGGGCATGTAGCCAGCAAGATCGCTTCCCGTCAGGCCGCCAATCACATTTTGAAGGAAATTTATCTGCCGCTGTTGGCACACGACACGGCCCCACAGGTAGGAATTCGAGACACGTTGGTAGAGGCGGTACAAGTTGCGAACACGGCCGTGTACGAGGACGAACCAGAAGTAGACAGCGGCACCACCCTCACCGTCGCCTTGCTGTTAGGCAGCCGGTTACATGTGGCCCATGTTGGTGACAGCCGATTATATTTACACACCGATGAAAAACTGGAAGCCATCACCAATGACCATTCCCTGGTACAACGCCTGCAAGATGTAGGCCAGCTTACCGCCGAAGAAGCCACCGTTTACCGGTATCGCAACGTCCTGCTGCGCGCGGTAGGCCAGGGCGAAGAAGTGGAAATTGACACCTATATGCGCTTACTTCCCAAAAAGGGTAAATTACTGCTTTGCAGCGATGGCCTTTGTGGCTTTGTATCTGACGACGTGATACATGGTATTCTGAAAGAAGACAAACCGATCCAGCAAATGGTAGATGATCTATACAATGCCGCTATGGATGCCAACAGCAATGATAATGTCACAGTAGTTTTGGTAGAGTTCAGTCTCTAATTGTCAGCCGGCAGAAACGCCATGCAGAACCATCTTCCCTGATTACAACAAGGTTTCAAATGAGTAAGATTTTTGATTATTATGCTATTTTGGGTGTTGACCCCAAAGCAGAAACAACGGCAATTCGTATTGCCTTTGAAACCTTGCAAAACAGTTTCCCTCCTGCCGAGCGTGACCGGGCGCGTAACGCTGACTACCAGCGACTGGTCAATGCGTATGAAGTCTTGAGCGATCCGGTGCGGCGGGCCACGTATGACTCCCTCCTGGTGGAAACCACCATGGTTGACCTGGACATTGAGCTGACCCTCAGCCGGGACCAGCTAGAAGTTTCTGATACTGAGCAGCGTCTCTACCTGTTGGTGGACATTCGTCCACCCAAACAAAGCAGCGGCCAACAATTGCCCCTGAATTTGTGTCTGGTCATTGACCGCAGTACTTCGATGCAGGGGCGACGGCTGGATGCTGTGAAAGCCGCCGTTGAACTGGTTATTGAGAAGTTAACACCGGCTGATGTCTTGTCTATCGTTAGCTTTAGTGACCGGGCGGAAGTGATGGCGTCGGCCGAACCGCTGCGCCACAAACCCGGCCTTCTGCGAGGGTTGCACGCCATTGAAGCCTCCGGCGGCACAGAGATTTACCAGGGCTTGGCGGCAGGGGTCAAAGAGCTGCGGCAATCACCGCTGGCCGAATATTCAAACCACCTGATCTTGTTAACTGATGGGCACACCTATGGCGATGATAAACAATGTCTGGAGTTGGCGGCGCGCACGGCCGTAGATGGCATTGGCATCACCGCTTTTGGCATTGGTTCTGACTGGAATGACCAGTTCTTGGATCAGCTAGTGGCTCCATCTGGCGGGCTGTCAGGATTTATTGAACAGCCCAAAAGCGTGGTGCAAAAACTGCAAGAGCGCATCACCGGCATGGGCACGGTTTACGCCCAAAATATGCGTCTCCAGCGCGATTTTCCTGATTTTCTATCTTTGGAATATGGGTACAAGATTGTACCTTTTGCCCAACCGCTGATTCTGGATGATAGTGTTATCCGCTTAGGCAATGTAGAGGGGCGTTCGCGTCTGGCATTTTTGTTGGAAATGAACATCCGCCCCCAGTCTACGGAAAGGCGGCTGAGTATTCCCATCAATCTAACGGCCGATATTCCCGCCAAACAGATGCAGCAGCAGACGTTTAACCAAAATGTGCGGGTGAATGTGCTGAAAAACGCGCAAATACAAGCACCGCCAGAGCCAATTGTGGAAGCGGTGCGGATGCTCAATATGTACCGGATGAATGAACGGGTGTGGGAAGATGTGGAAGCCGGGGAACTGGAAGTGGCAGCACGTCGGATGCGCCACCTGACTACGCGACTCCTGGAGGCGGGCGAACCGCAACTGGCACAGCAAGCCAACTTCGAAGCCGAGCGGATTTTACAGGCGGGTACGATGTCGCTAGACGGCCGTAAAAAACTCAAATTTGGTACCCGCGCCCTGGTCACGCACACGACCTATTTTGATAACGACGACAATGATTAGATGCATTGAATGTGGCAAAGAGCAATATATTGGGGCCTTGTTTTGTACGGAATGTGGCGCATTCCTGGTGGAGCAAATAAGCAAAGGCAAAACGACCATCCTGCCCTTTTCTGAATTTACCGTCCATGCACCGCCGCCGCCACTGACCAAAGAAGAGTTGGAAACGGCCGTAAACCCCCGCCAGGTTACCTTTGTCATTCCCAGCAGCCGTCGCCGTTTGCAGCTAGAACTGCGCCAGGAAATTAAGGTGGGACGCGCCGACGCCGAAATGTCCCCCGAACTTGACCTCACCCCGGATGATGGCGCTGAAAAAGGCGTATCTCGCCTGCACGCCAGCATCAAATCTGTCAAGAAAGGCATCGTTCTCATTGACCTGGACAGCACCAACGGCACCATGCTCAACACTTACCGGCTGCCGCCAAACCGCCCGTACCCTCTGAAAAACGGAGATGAAATTCGCTTTGGCGATTTGCTCACGCACATCTTTATTGACTGATTTTCATGAGACCTGACAGATTTCCCAAACCTGTCAGGACTACCAGGGAAAAGCCTATGATCAGCTTAATCGTACACATCAATAATGAAGACGCCGTTGTTTGTGAAATGGAAGACATGCCAGAAACCAACAGCGCCTATATCACCCTGCTTAATCCGCGTCTGCGTGATGGCAGTGACCTGCACTACCTGGACGAAAACGTCACCAGCATGATGCTGCCCTGGCATCGCATCAATTTTGTTCAGATTCTGCCATCCGCTGAAACGGAAGATGTGATCGGTTTCGTCCGTGACTGATTGAAACATGGTGGACAAAATCCCTTCGACGCTAGAGCCTGCTGCCCCACGCCTCATTTTGGTGGTGGATGATGAAGCCCGGATGCGCCGCTTTATTCGCATGAATCTGGAACTGGAAGGTTACCAGATCATTGAAGCCGATAACGGTATCAACGCGCTGGAACAAATTCGGGTGTTCACGCCAGACCTGACCATTATGGATGTGATGATGCCGCAGATGGATGGGTTTGAAACGCTGCGCCTGCTGCGCGAAATCTCCACCGTGCCCGTCATCCTGCTCACCGTCAAAAGTGATGAGGAAGATAAAATTCAAGGGCTGGGGCTGGGCGCGGATGACTACATCACCAAACCATTCAGCCCGCGTGAATTGGTCAGCCGGGTGGAAGCCGTGCTGCGCCGCGCCGAATGGCCGGCGCCGCCACCGCGCACCGTCTTGCGCATTGATGATCGCCTGTCGGTGGATTTCAATCGCCATCAGGTCATCGTAGATGGGCAGCGCATTGAACTGCGGCCTACAGAATACCGGCTGTTGTATACCCTCATTCAAAATGCCGGTTGGGTAGTGCCCCATGATACGCTGCTGGCGAAAGTGTGGGGGTATGAGTATCGGGACGAAACGCATTATCTCAGGCTTTACATAAACTATTTGCGAAAAAAGATAGAAGAAGACCCGGCCAACCCCCACTACATCCTCACCGAACGGGGCGTGGGCTACCGGTTTATTGACTTCAAGAAAAATTAAGCCCGTTTTATTTTTTGGGAAAATTCATCTATCATTGGCGGCTATGAGTGAGACATTGGCTGCCGACGGCCGTGAATTTTTCGAGCGAATAGACAGTTACCTCAGCATCGAGGATAGAGCCTACGTGCAAAAAGCCTTTGCACTTGCTCGTCGGGAACATGGCGACCAGCGCCGTAAATCCGGCGAGCTTTTTTTTACCCACCCCCTCACCGTGGCCTATTACCTGGCCGAATACCAGCTCGATGCCCCTGCCTTAGCCGCCGCATTACTGCATGACGTGGCCGAAGATACCCGCGTTACCATCAAAGAAATAGAAAAAAACTTTGGCGAAGAGGTGGCCCTGCTGGTTGCCGGCGTCACCAAGCTAAAAGATGTCACCAAAGGCGTGGCCAAAGGTAAAACACTCAGCGACAAAGAAGTGGAAGACGCCACTCTACAAAAAATGCTGAGCATTATGACCGTAGATGTGCGCACCGTCATCATTAAATTATTCGACCGTTTACATAATATGCGCACGATCAAAGCCACCCAACCCCACCGCCAGGTTTACAAAGCCAGGGAAACGTTGGCGATCTATGCCCCACTGGCAAACCGTCTGGGCATCTGGAACCTGAAAAACGAATTGGAATCGCTGTCGCTGCAAGTGTTGGATAACAAAGCCTACCACATCATCCGTGAACAGCGCGAGCGTCTGACCCAGGCACAACAAGCCGACTACCAGATGATCAAAGCCGAGATTTTTGACGCGCTGTTGCAGGTAGATGTAGATGTGCGCGATGTTATTTATGCGCCGGAAAACATCTACACCATTTATCAGGATATTTGCCGCAGCGGCGTCTCTTATTTTGATCTGGATAAAACCATGCGGCTGGTGGTGCTGGTGGATGAATTCCCTTCTTGTTACCTGGCGCTAGGCCATTTACACCAGATATGGCGGCCCATTCCGGGCAAATTTGATGACTACATTGCCGTGCCCCGTGAGAATTTGTATCGGTCGCTGCACACGTCGGTTATTCACAGCAATGGGCAGCATTTGAAACTGCGCTTCCGTACTGCTTCGATGGATAAGGTAGATGAAATTGGCGTCTTGTCACGCTGGCTTTACAAAGGGACGCCCTTTTGGACAAAGGGCGTAGCCGACAGGATAGAGGCTTTTTTTGAAAACATCAGCGGCAATATCAATCTGGAACAACCGCCAACGGCCGTCGTCAACGGTGTCGTCAAAGACGTATTTGTTAAACAAATCCGCGTCTACACCCCACGTGGCGATGTAAAAGAGCTGCCGCAAGGAGCCACACCCATAGATTTTGCCTATGCCATCCACACCGGACTGGGTGAACAATGTTATGCCGCCCTGGTGAATGATGAAATGCACCCGCTAAACAAACCCTTGCGCGATGGCGACCAGGTACGCATCGTCAAAAAGATTCGGGCGCAGCCACAGCGCGCCTGGCTGGACGAAGATTTGGGATACATTTTCACAGACTATGCGCGTCACCATGCCCGCCGCTGGTTCCGGCGATTGTCATCGGAACAGGCCGTAGCGGAAGGACAGCAAATTCTGGAAACTGAACTGCGTATGCTCGGTTTTCCCGAATACAACCATACGCGCATTGCTGAAATGTTTGGCTACAGCCATACCCAGACGCTTTACCATGATTTGGGGCGCGCCGACCTGCTGCCCACGACGGTGGCGCTAGGTATTTTGGATGAAAGGTGGACGTTAGGGCCGGCTCGCGCCCTGGATAACGAGGTATGGGGGGATGATCGGGAACGGTATGTGGTGATGAACGCCGACGGCCGTAACCTGCGTCTATGTAGCACCTGCCAACCCCGTCCACCGGGCGTCATCATCGGGTTTGTGCGCAAAGATGGTGGCGTCACCGTCCACAGCCGTAACTGTCCCACCCTCCAGCCAGAGCGCATGTGGGGGCGCGTACTGAAGTTGGGATGGGGACAAACGCCACGCCAGGCTCACCAGGTAGACATTCATGTCAAAGTCTATGACCGCCCCGGACTGCTATTTGAAATCACCCACCTCATCCAAGACGAACACATGAACATCTCCTACATCCACACCCCGCCCCCCTCCCAATTGAACGAAGTATACATTGACCTCACCATTGACATTGTCGCCCCCCGCCAACTTGTACGCATTCTGCACCAGATGAAAGCCTTGCCCAACGTTTTTGCCGTCCAGTCTATGCTCAAAAAAGGGCGCGAGGAAGAGCTACTGCCCGCCACCTCCCTGTACCGGCCCGAATAAACAAAAAGGCCGCTGTTTTTTATCAGCGGCCTCTTGCATGCATGTCTTTGTGCCCTCACGGAGATTCGAACTCCGGTTTTAAGCTTGAAAGGCTTACGTCCTGGTCCCCTAGACGATGAGGGCAACGGGCGGAATTCTATCATCCTGGTGGGACAGGGTCAAATTTTGGAGATTGGGAGATTAGAGATTGGAGATTCGCAATCTCTAATCTCCTAATCTCCTCTTTTGACGAGTTTGAAGGCGATGTTACGCCCCATGCCCTGGGGCATCGCCAGACTGATCCAGACCAGGGCCATTGGCTCTAGCAGGCGGGCTTTGCTCAGGTCGCCCACATCGGCCACATCAAAGCCCAGGTCTTGCGCCAGTTGGCTCACGGCCGTCTTCGCCGCCATATCATCCCCACAAATGAACATGGTAATCGGTTCACCCTGGTAAATGGGGTCGGCCATGTTTTCCGCACCGGTGGTATTGAAGGCTTTGACCACATGCGCACCGGAGGCCAGAGCCGCCACCTGTTCCGCGCCGGATGTGATGTGGCCGACTGCCAGTTGCAGGCCGGGAGCAATGGGGTTAGTGGCGTCAACCAGGATTTTGCCGGACAGATCGCCGAGGGTGGGAATGGTGGTGGCAACGGCCGTACCCGGCACCGCCAACACCACCACCTCCGCTTCCGCCGCCGCAGCCTCTGGCAGCGCCGCCCGCGCATTGGCCCCCGCCATCTCCAGCAGTTGCCGCACCTTTTCTTCGTCTGGATGGCGTGAACCAAAAATTACGGCGTGTCCCTTTTGCGCCCAACCAGCGCCCAGTGCCCGCCCCACACTGCCTGTACCTATGATAGCAATTTTCATCGGACATCTCTCCTTGTTGAGGGAGATTGGAGATTAGAGATTGGTCAATCTCCCAATCTCTAATCTCCAATCTCATCTCCCAACTGCAACAGCGCGTCAAATTCTGCCGCCGCCGCCACCATATTCTCCACCGGCGCAGTCAGGCTGAAATCGGCCCATTGGTCACCATAGGGGAAATCATCTACAAACCAGCAAAGCGATTGCACCTGCGGCTGTTGGTTGATTTCGGCCAATGCCTGGGTCAGCCAGCCATTTGGGTAGGTTTGGGCGGGCGGGCCGGTGCTGTCTGCGCCGTAGGTGTTGCTGGCGATGATGTACGCCGGTAGGCCGTGCGTGGTCGGGGCGCTGTTGATGATTGCCAACCAGTCCTGATAGACCCGAAAACCTAGCTGTGCGCCGTGCCAGGTTTCGCTGATCAGGTCGGTTTGTGGTTCCAAGGCGGGGTCACGGCCGTCCATTTTGGCAGATTCGGGATTACCGGGGGCGTCAATGGCAAAGCCATCGGGGACAGCCAGGGGAATGCCGGCAGCGGCCCGCGCCTGGGCCGTTTCATCCAGCAGGGTGACGAGCGTGTGCATGTAGTTAAGCCAGGGAGCATCAACGGCATACGGCCGTACCCCCCCTACATCGTCTACTACCCAGGGCTGCACCGCCCCCACCAGCACCCGCGCCCCCGAATTTTCCGCACGAATGATGGCGAGTACGTTGTTCTGGTCAGTCACGGCCGTGCCGTACCCGTTCAATACCCGCGCGTACCAGGCCGGCGTTGTCAGGTTGTCCGGCGCTTGCTGGTTGTGTTCCCGGCTGTTGAAGCCATCGCCAATGACAAAGGCATACACGCCGCGGAAACGGTCATCGCGCGCCAGGCGGCGTACATAATCCAGATATACGAC
The DNA here is from genome assembly GCA_035444285.1 of Chloroflexota bacterium. GTDB lineage: Bacteria > Chloroflexota > Anaerolineae > Promineifilales > Promineifilaceae > CAADGU01. The sequence continues at coordinate 5,901 of DAOMOK010000037.1, read as the reverse complement.
CAGTGCGGCCATGTCGTCCGATGGTGGCATGGTCTGGTTTTGGTCATATTCCACCCGCAGCAGCACCCGGTGCCCCTGGCGGGCGGCAGCAGCTACCCGCCGTGCCACGTCATCCACACCCCAATAGAGGCTGTCAGCTTGTTGTGCATAAGTCAGTTCCACTGTCCAGGCAGCACGGCCGTGCCACTCCCGCGCGGCATAAGGGAAAACGGCGCATAGTTTGGTAGGCGTCTGTGCGGCAGGATAACGCGCCGTGTTTACCGCGTTATTCACTGTCTTACGCGCCCACTCGCGGCAGCCCCGGTCACAATCGTGATACAGCACCAGGTCATAGACGGCCGTGTCTGGCACAATAAAGCGCCACTGCCATTCCCAACCCAGCGGCGTTTGCTGTGCCTGGGTAAAGGTCGCTTCCGTTTCATCCGCCACCATTAACTTCACATGCACCCACGGTGTTGTATCACGGACAACCAGGCTGGCTCGCTCACCCGGGCGGGGCGATTCCGGCTGCAAATGGATATGCGGCCATTCGCGCGCCGGTTCATCCATCATAATGAACAGACGTCCAGAAAAAGGCAGCGCCCATACCCCCACTGCTAATAACAGCGGGAACACAATAAACAGGATCATGTGTCTGGCTTTCATCAGACAAAGATCATGGCGAAAAGTGACAGTTCCGTCAAACTTTCTCTTTCCGCCCAACACAAATGCAGGATTCTTTTGGCAGACTCTGAGGTTACAGGCACTCAAGCTGATTGACTGGCAAATCTCATTTTTCAATCACGGTTAGACAAGTTTTGCCAGCCTATCAGGGTACGCAAGATAGTCTTGTAGATACAAAAAAGGGACTCGCCGCTTCACGAGTCCCCCAATATAAGGCACTGTATTGCCTGTTGAGCTAATGGCTACGCGGTTCTACGACAATACGAATAGCTGTTCGCTCCTGCCCATCAATGATTACATCCACAAATGATGGGTCACATAAAATGTCAACTCCCTCTTCAGCCAGATAGCCTTTGGCAATGACAATGGCCTTTAGAGCCTGATTGACAGCGCCAGCGCCAATCGCCTGTACTTCAGCTTTTTGGGATTCGCGGATGACACCCGCAACGGCCCCAGCTACGGCGGCGGTTCGAGAACGTGCAGATACTTTGATAACACTCATGAAGGGCCTCCAAGAACAATAGGGTACAAGAACACAGATTTCCTGAGAACCAGGACTCAGGATAATGAATTCTAAGCAATTTGCCGATTGCTTGTCAAGCAAAGAAAACGGCCGTACCCCCAGCGTGTCAGGAGAATGTTGCCAGGGGTACGGCCGTTAACTGCCCTCTATACGCCCCACCCATCCGAATGTTCCAAGCTGTGTCCCAGGCCCAAAGTCCGATTACCGATTACCGAATTACCGATTATCGGCCCCGGTACCGCCGCTGGAAGCGCAGTGCCTTTTGCTTCACCGGCTGCCAGCGCAGCAATAACAACACGGTGACAATGGCCGAATACAAGAACGGCATGTAGTACACATTTTTTACCAACCACCAGAAATGAATCAGCGCCAGCAAAATGATGATGTAGACCAGTTTGTGCAGCGTCCTCCACTTTTTGCCCAGTTTGCGCTGTGACCACTTGTTGGACGTGATCGCCAACGGCAGCAGCAGCACAAAAGCAGCAAACCCAACCAAAACAAAATTCTGCTCCAGGATACCATCCAAAATATAGGTCAGGTTCAGACCATAATCTAACCAGACAAAAGTCAGAAAGTGCAGGACGACATACAGGAAAGCATATAGTCCAAAAATGCGGCGCAGGGGATGCAGTTGTTTCCAACCAAACAGGGTGGTTAAAGGGGTGATAGCCAGTGAAAGGATGAGCAGCACCAGCGCCGGTTCGCCCGTGCGCAGCAAGATTTCCCGCACCGGGTCTGCCCCCAGATTGTTACGATAATAATCCAGCAGCAGCAGCGCCAGCGCATAGAGAGACACAATATGGGCGCTGACACGCAAAATCTGGGCATTTGTTTTTCGGTCGAGACGGCGGATGCTGGGTGATTTCTCGGTCATTGGCGTCATTGTTTCATCCCATTTAGGAGCCACGCGGCTTCAGGTTAGTATCGTATTTCGGGTCGGGGTAGAGATGGGCTACCTGCTCGGCATAGCCGTTGAACAGCAAGGTGGGGCGCCGCCCTAATTCACCAATGCGCCGCTCGGTGGCCTGTGACCAGCGGGGGTGGTTTACTTCGGGGTTGACATTGGCGTAAAAGCCATATTCAGTAGGAGCCGATTCCATCCATAGGGAGGTGGGCATGTAATCCACCAACTCAATTTTGACGATGGCTTTGATACTTTTGAAGCCATATTTCCAGGGCACAACCAGGCGGATGGGCGCGCCGTTTTGGGGCGGCAATGTTTCGCCATAAAGGCCGGTGGATAACAAGGCGAGGTCGTTCATCGCTTCTTCAACCGTCAACCCTTCCACATAGGGCCAGGGGAACATGCGGCCACGTTGGCCGGGCATATTGTCGGGATCATACACAGTTTCAAAACGGAGGTATTTGGCGTCGCTGGTGGGTTCGACTTCGTTGAGCAGTTTGGCCAGGGGGAAACCCATCCAGGGGATGACCATAGACCAGGCTTCCACGCAGCGCAGACGGTAAATACGCTCTTCCTGGTCGAACTTGAGCAAATCTTCCATCGTGTAGGTCTTGGGATTTCGCACCATGCCGCCGACTTCGACCTGCCAGGGTGAGGTGGGGAAGTCTTTAGCCAGGCGCGCCGGGCCATCTTTGGTGGTGTTGAATTCGTAGTAGTTGTTGTAGTTGGTGACTTCGTCATAGGTATTAAGGGGGTCGCCTAATTCGTCGGTGGTGGCGCCAGGAGTGTACATGGTCTCGGCCGTTGTATTGGCATCCTCTGGGGCGCTACCTGGGCCACATGCTGCCAATAATCCGGCTGTCGTGGCAATAGCGGCTCCGGCCATAAACTGCCGCCGCGAAAGGTACAGGTGTTTGGGGGTGATTTCTGATGAGGGAATCTCAATTCCAGTTCTTTTCTTAATTAACATGTCGCCAACCTCACACTTTTATAGGGATACAACGATATTGGGATATTATTGCAGGCAAGTTTTTTACTTCCATACAAGTTATAACAAGTATGGGTTGGTCTGATGACATTTTGCTAAACAAATTCTTATGAGAGGATTACAAGCGGTGTTGCGCGTTAGCTGGTTACTGCTTTAATTGAGGGTAGGAGGAATAAAAATGATTCACGAAGAAGGCACAATTAAGGGGCCCGGAAATGTGAGCCTCTATTACCAGATGTGGCGACCAGAAGGGACGCCGCGGGCGACGTTGGTGATTGCGCATGGCTTGGGTGAACACAGCGGCCGCTATATGAATGTGGTCAACCACCTGGTTCCCAAGGGGTATGGCATTTATGCGCTGGACCATCTGGGCCACGGCCGTTCCCCCGGACAGCGTGGTTACATCAATGATTGGGCCGATTTCCGCGAAGGTCTACGCGCGTTGGTGCAGTTGGCGCAATCGCAGGAAGCCGGACGGCCGTTTTTCCTGTTTGGGCATAGCATGGGCGGCTGCATTACGCTTGATTATGTACTGCATTACCCGGAGGGGCTGACGGCCGTCGTCGCTTCCGCCCCGGCTATTGGTAAAATCAATATCCCCCCCATCATGGTAGCGGTCAGTAAGGCGTTGGCAAAGATAAAACCTGACTTGAGCGTAAATACCGGGCTGGACAGCACGGCCATTTCACGAGATACGGCCGTTGTGGACGCCTATAATAATGACCCCCTCAATCACGGGAAAGGGTCGCCCGGCTGGTCTGTGGCGTTTATGGACACGGCCGTGTGGACAATGGCCCACGCCGCCGAGTTCCAGCCGCCGCTCCTGCTGATTCATGGTGATGCTGACCGCATTGTGAATGTGGAAGAAAGCCGGAAATTTTTTGCCCAGGTGAAACAGCCGGACAAAAAACTCATCATCTACCCCGGCGGCTACCACGAATCACACAATGACCTGCACAAAGAGGAAATGCTCGCCGACGTAACAGCGTGGCTGGAAGCACATCTGTAATGTAATTGCGTAATTGCGTAATTGGGTGATTGCCCAAGTGCCCAATTTTTTGTTGGTCAGATGCGCCCCAAAAGTAGTAAAAGAGTGAAAAAGCATGATGAATAAACATGTTGTTTTTATTTGTTTCATGCTCTGTTTGATGGGGTGTGCAACGAGTGAGAGTGAGGGAATTTTTACACCAACGGCCGTTGCCGCACCGCCACAGACATCAATCCCTACCGTTGCCACAGAAACGGCCGTGTCGCCCACAACTATACCTACAACCCCACCGACCATAACACCAACGGCGTTGGCAACGGCCACATTATCACCCAATCCCCCCACAGTTATACCTACCCGACCCACAGTCACCACTGCACCACACATCGAAGCGGACTTATTGGAAGGTTTGATTTTGAGCAGCCCGCGTGATTTTGAAGTCGTGTCCATTATCAAAGACCATGAGTCTATGGCATTAGCAAAATATGAAGCGGCCCAGCTAACCAATGGCAAATGGTTTGGCTATGCCACGAAAGATGAAAAGGTTTACACCGTACAAAACGGGCAGATCATCGAAATGTCAGCCACCGGGCAAACGGAGATACCCTTCGCGCGCATCCCCCAAACCGTTTTTGGAATTGTGAATGATTGGCTTCTTTTGAGTTCATTTTCATTAGATTGGACCGTTCAGCAAGAGGTTGGCAACTTAACGGCCGTTTCGCTCTCGACATTTGAGACCATTCTCATCAGTGATGAGCGACCCTATGTTACCCCCATCGTGGCCCCAGACGGCAGCCAGGTCATTTATTGGGAAAATGGCGAGACCGTATCCTGGCGCGGCCCAAAGATGGAAGTTGAGAAACGGCCGTTTCCCCTATTTCGCAGCGGGGCTATCTCGCCAGATGGTGAATATGTAGCCATGTTGCTGTCGGGTGAAATGCACATCTACAATCTACAAACCAATCAACTGGTGTACCAGGAAGCATTCGCCAACTGCCCCGGAGATGGTTTTTGCTTTCCAGTCTGGCATCCAGATAGCCATCAAGTTGCATATGGCGTGTATATTGCAGAGCAGGTTCCCCCATTTGCCTTACGGCTTATTTCCCTTGCGGGCACAGTTCAACAGTTTGAGGGGGTTGGCTTTCCCGCGTTTAGCCCGGATGGAGAATGGATGGCTGTTTATCGAAATGTGGAGAACAGGCCAGAAACGGCCGTCGTTCATCTCAAAACCGGGGAGATTTTGAACACACCTTTTTCAGGTATTCCCATCAACTGGAGTGATTCCCAAGGGGTTGATTCTTAATGGGCAAAGAGACAAACGCACTGTTATTAAGGATAATTTGAAGTCATGGACAAAATCATTATCAAAGACCTGCTGCTGCGGGGCATCATCGGCATTAACCCCGAAGAGCGCGTGAAGCAGCAAGATATTCTCATTAACGTGGTCATGTTTGCCGACATTCGCCGGGCGGCGGCTTCGGATGACATCGCTGATGCGGTGGATTACAAAACCACGACCAAACGCATTATTGACCATGTGGAAGCGTCGTCGGATTTCCTGGTGGAAAAGCTGGTCACAGACATCGCCCGGCTGGTGCTGGAAACAAACCCACTGGTGCAAAAAGTGCAGGTGCGCGTGGAAAAACCAACGGCGCTGCGTTTTGCCCAATCCGTCGGCATTGAGATTGAACGCTCCCGTGAAGACTTTTCGTAATCCGTAAACCGTAATCCGTTATCCGATTTTGGCTCACGGATTACGGCTCACGGATTACGAATCACGGATGTAACTATACAGGTACAAAACCTGTGATATAAATACGCATCATGGACGAGTT
>DAOMOK010000036.1:0-41253 GCA_035444285.1 Chloroflexota bacterium | reverse complement strand
CGACCTGGCGCAGGGTGGATTGGCGGATGTAGACGTAGGCCAGTCGCTGCCGGTGTTGCTCATGGATTTTGGGATGTTCGTTCATGGTTGCTCTCCTGGAGCGCCCGCTCCGGTGGTGGGGGGCTGGTGGTCTGGCGCTTGTGGGCGGTCAGGTATTGGTTGAGCAGGGTGGCCAGCAGGTGGGTGAGTTCCTGCTGCCGGGCTGTGGGCAGGTTTTCCCAGCTTGGCGGAATGGGCGGGGGAGTAAGAGGCATGGCTGTTCTCCTGTGGTGCTTGAGTTTGTATGGTTTGTACCAGTTTAGCCAATGCCAGCAGGGTATGGAGGGTGACGCGGGGGAGGGATGTGGTGGCGGTGGTGGCGGTGGGGACGGCGGCCGGCTGGCTCTCGGCCGGCTCTGCCACCGGGACGGCCCACGCCTGGGGGATGCTGACGCTTCCTATCTGGGGGTGGTGAATGAGGTAGCGGGCTGGCTGGCGGTGGGTCGCTTTGAGAATGCGTTTGATGACGGCCGTTTGCCCTGCCAGCGGGTGATTTGGATGTATAATCCGCACAACCTGCTGATCTTCTATCGGTATAGGGGTTTCATTTAGATGTTGTCCCTGTCAAGTATTCCGATCCATCTGGTCATTGCGCTGTTGATGCAAATGGAAATATTCTTCTTAATGACGATGGACAACTAGCAAAAACTGATTGTACTGTAGACGATTTCCAAGCATTAACATGGGAACAAAGAAAAGCCTGGCTCAGTCAATTTGTCAGTGATTATGATCTGGGAAGTTGGTTTGTGGATATTGCCCATGCAATTAACGTATTAGCCGGAGATCCTGACTATAGTAATATGAATGGTTGGGCCGCTTATGTAGATGCAGGTGTGTTACAAGCTCTTAACGATGGTATGCGTCTATATAAGGGGCAGAACGCCATCGGATCAGGAGGGAGCCATGGTGGGGGAGCTTGGGCAACGTTTTTTGGTGGGCTAGACTTGTTTAAGAACAATAGGATTTCAGAAGGGAATCTAATCGTATTAAGATTGGCGGGTGAACAAGGAGGAATCAATTATGCTACAACCCTGTCGGAAACTGAAAGACGATATGGAGCAGAAAACTTCCGTGTGCGAGTTAAGATCGATTTATTTTTATGGGGTGCGGATTCATATCGTAGCGCCGGTATGTCATGTCAAGCCGGTTGTGCAAATCCGATCAGCGGTGCTGGAGGTATGATTGAAGCATTAGTTGTAGCTCACACAGATCCGAGAACATCAGGGAACACTTGGTTAATCCAGCAATTATCTCAGGCACCTGATGTTGTGGCTGGGGCTATTGATTTTCTTGCTAATGCATATGCTAATAGCAATCAGCCAGTTTGGCGATAGCATTACGAATAGCAATGCTTGTCCAGGTTCTATTGACATTTCTAATGGTAGAAACAAGCTGACCTACCAAAGTAAGCGTCAACAAGCCCTGGCTAATATGGCATTCACGAGAGAAACCCATTATGTTAAAAAGAAAAGAAGGCAACTCGCCAAAGCGCTATCTTCTCCTACTGCTTTTAATGTTCGGTAGCTTTGTAGGGTGTCAAGATAAAGCATACACGGATATGACTGGTGAAATAGAAATGACACGGTTAAAGGTTCCCAATGCTGATTATCAATCTGTAGCGTGGTTAAATGAACAGACCATAGCTTTTATATCAAAAGATCCTGACTTAGATGGTAACAGTGATGCCGCCATTGGTGTTTTCAACATTGAGATGAATAAATGGGAGATAGTAATACCGCCTATGCAGTTAGCAGATTGTTTTACTCGTCCTAGTTCTTATGAATCGTTATCTCGATTACCTGATGGAAGTCTCGGCTATATTTTTTTCTGCAACAAAGTTGATGGGGGACATTCAGGTACATTATACAGATGGGATATCGAGACCGCTGAAGTAAGTGTGTTGCAAGAATACCCAGATTTTTCACCGTCTAAATATACTGTTTCCCCTGATTTCACGGAGATCATTCAAGAAAATGCAATAGGTGTCGGATTGAATAATGAACTATATCGTTTTTCCCTTGGTGGGGATGGGAAACAGATTTTTCCTGATTTCCAACGAGCAGCAGCGCCACATTGGTCGCCAGATGGTCAATCCGTTATATTTGCTGGAACAACCAATACGCCTTACTCTGATCCAAAATCCAATCACGACATTGCGAATTTACTTTTATATCCGTGGACAATTTACCAGATGGATGCGGACGGTAGTAACGTCCGTGAATTACTAACGGGGTTAAGCTCCCCTATTCTCAAGTGGGCTCCAGATGGTAAGCGCATTGCTTTTAGCGCAGAATTTTCCGGCAAAGAAGGCATTTGGATTTTAGACATGGAAACAAAGGGGATAAGTCGGGTTTGGCGAAAAGGAGATTTATTTGATTGGTCGCCTGATAGCAAGCGAATCATTGTGCTGGATTCTGAGATATATGAGCAAAATGCGCTAACTTTTGTTGCGCATCCGACTATTTTGAATATTGATGAATAGCCAATGCCCTTGATGGGGACAAGTTATGTCAGGTTTCTGCTGCGGTGAGGTTTCCGGATTTTCTATGGCCGATTTCCTTTGTTTGGTCTTGAGCAGTCTCTGGCTAAAGGAAGATGCACGTTAACAAGACAAGATGAAATGAAGTAACAAGAAAGGAGTGAGTAGGTTCTGGCTGGAACGGTGTTGTTCATGGTTGGTGCAAGGAATGGGTTGACACAGGCCAGGCTGTAGGCGTAGACTGGTCATAGCCCCAAGCGGAAAGGAGAAGCGGGTTGGTTTTCCATCCCGCCCTCTTTTCCAAACAAGGGGGTATGTCGTTCAATTTGTGGCCCCGTAGAGCCAAACCAGAAACCGTTTTCCCCTTTAATCTGCCAAAGCCAGGATGCCGTGACGTAATTCCGCCACCAGTTCACGTTGGTTGTCATTGAGCAGTTGACTGTCCAGGGCTTCGACTAACGCCAGGAGACGGCCGTTGCCATTATAAGTGGAAGCAGCTAGCGTTTCCGGCACGGCCGTCACCTGTTCTGCCAACCTGCCTTCAACAACGGCCATGGCGGCCAGGTAATCGGCGGCGATGGTGTGGTCGTGGAGGCGGGCGTAGGTGAGGGTGGTGTTGGGGTGGCGGTGGCCGAGCAAGGCTTGAATGGTGGTGATTTTGCAGCCAGCGTTGAGCAGTTGGGTGGCGAAGGTGTGGCGTAGCTGGTGGGGGGTCACTTTGACGCCGGTGCGTTCGCCAGCCGCTTTTATCCGGCCGCGCAGGAAATCCTTGCACACCGGTTTGTGGCGAAAGAGGAGGACATGGTCACTCTGGCCGCTGCCGCGCACCGCCAGGTAGTCTTGCAGAGCCGCCACCGCGCCATCGGTCAGATACACCGCCCGGTCTTGCAGCCCTTTGCCCCGGCGCACGATGAGTTGGCGTTGGCTCAGGTTCAGGTCAGCCAGGGTCAGTTCCTCCACTTCACCCAGGCGCAGCCCGCCCTGCCAGAGCAGGTAGAAGGCGGCTCTATCCAGCAGGGTATTGCGTTTTGCCACCGGTGTTGTTGCCTCCATCACCCGCTGTTCCAGGTCAGTGCGCAGGGCGTTGACCTGTTCATCGGTCAGGAAACGGGGCAGACTGTCCGGCTCTTTGAGACCTTGTAGACGCAGCAGCGCCTGGGGCACGGCAAAATCGCGCTCTTGCAGAAAGCGGAGGACGGCATGAAAGGCGCGCAAATCCTGGTTGACGCTTTTGACGGCATAGTCGGCGGCCAGCCGTTTGTCCAGGTAGGCAAAAACATGGTCGCGGCGAATGTCGCCCACCGTCTGGATGGGATAATGGGTAAAAAGCCAGCGGAACAGCCGGGTGTGCGTACTCCAAAACTTGAGCAGCGCCTGGTTGAGCCGCGCCGGTCGCCAGCTCGCCTGGCGTATTTGTTGGTAATGGGTCAGCTGCGCTACCAGCCAATCGGGCAGGCCTTCCTGGTAAGGGGCGATATTGGGCGGCTTGAAATTGACGATGGTCTCGGCCACGCCGCGCTCTAGCAGGAGAAAACGGCGAAAGCGTTTTAGGCCACTGCGGTACATGGCCTGTACCCGTTTACTGAGCTGTTTGGCGCGGGCATAGACCATCACCTGTTCCAGGTCATTGTCTAAATCTAGCTGCGGGTAGGGTTTGAGGTTGAAGCCCAGCACGTGACCGGCTACTGGCAGGTAGTAGAGGTCAATGCAGGTGTGACCGGCGCCATCTTCTACCAGCCAGGCGCGGTAACGTTCCAGCAGGGCCACGTTTTCGGGCGGCCAGACGGCCGGAGGCTGCGGGTCAGAAACACCGGGGGGCAAACGGGATTTACGGCCGTTGCGCAGGGCGCCGGTGTAGCGGTCGGCCGCAGACAGCGTGTAATCGTTCGACTTGAGCGACCTCATTGCCAGCCCTCCATCGCCGCCACCGCCTGGTAGAAATCCGCCTGTACCTGCCGGTCATTGGCGGCTACGTAGGTCTGGGTGGTGGCTATCCAGGCATGGCCCAATAGCTTCTGAATGAAGGTAACCACCGCCTGAGCGGGGGATGCACTGGCATTACCCGTTACCAATCAGGCGCGGCTGATGCCCGCCTGGATATCACCTGGTTAGTAAGCTTGCCATTCTTGCGGCTGCCCCGCAGCCTCAAATTCAGCAGCAGGCAGAGCAGCAGCCGCCCTGTGGGGTGGGGGGGTGTTGGGTTTTCAGTTGGCGGGCTTGCACGGCCGTCAGGACAATCGCCTCCTCTTTCTTGTGCCCGACACGTATCTGCTCCCTGAGTTCATCCACTCGCTTACCCTTCAGTACGGTGGTAGCCACGCACTTCGCGGATGAGGGCATGTTCGGCCGGGGGAATGATGCCTGCTTTTGCCGACAAGCGGGCATGAGCCTTCACGGCCGATAGCCGGTTGTTGAGGCTGGCCAGTGTATATCCCTGGCGCAGCAGCCATTTGACAAAGCCTTCGACCAGCCCCAGGTCACACCTTGCCAGGCGGCCGGTTGATGTTGGCAGTAATGGGTGCCATATATAATAGGAAGAGAGCTTTGCTGCAACTGGGCATATTTGTCCATTACGTCCAGCGTTTCCTCGTCAAAATGAGTCAGTGCCCAATCTATTGCTTCTGCCAGCACCTCCCCGGCTGCACCGACTTCGGCCAGGTATTCCACCCACAACAACAAAGTGGCCGTTTGCGTGCGAATTGTCTTCTGTGCCTGGCGCTGGCGGTAATCGGCGAAGAGGTGATCAGCCGCGGCGCGGTTGGCTACCTGGCCGGCGCCTGGCTACCAATGCGTTCGGTGATCAACTAGGCAGCAGTACGGCCGTGAGTGGCGTAGTGAAACTTGTTCTGCACCGTGGCAAAGAACTTCTGCGCCTGGGCCGTCTTGGTGTCATACTGGCGGCAAAGATATCGAAAACCTTGCGGTAAAACTGTTTTGCCCAAGGAAAAAAATGTGAGGTAGGAGAAAACTCCGGTATTATAGCCAGACTATGCAGTGCAAAACGTCTGACGATTACCACCAACTGGCACAAACCAATGGTATTCGTTGGCTCGGACCAGTTGTGGCCAACATTCGTACGAAAACAGCCTGGGAGTGCCATCAGGGTCACTGCTGGCAAACCACCTATCGCACTATCGCCAGGGGCATGGCTGCCCGGTGTGTGCCAGCGCGGCCCGGCGCCATTCCCCCGCTGATTACCACCGATTGGCCCAACAACGGGGATCTCGTTGGCCAGGCCCAGAGGTACCTGACACGAGCACGAAAACAGAGTAGCTGTGTCCCCGTGGCCACCAATGGCAGGCAGATTACAGCCATATCCAACAAGGTGGCGGCTGCCCCCTATGCGCTGGCACACGCCCTAAAACGGCCGCGGATTATCACCAGGTCGCCAAAGCGCGTAACTTCCGCTGGCTAGGGACTGAAGCGCCCAATGTGAGGACCAAAACAAAGTGGCAATGTTCGCAAGGGCACCAATGGGAAGCGCCCTACAATAACGTGCGCCGGTGGTCTGGCTGCCCTATTTGCGCCGGCCGCGTACCAAAGACGGCTAAAGACTATCAGGCGCTGGCCCAGGCGCGTGGCTTTCGCTGGTTGGGGCCGAAAGCGCCGGACACCATGACCCAGACAGGCTGGGCCTGCCTGGAGGGTCATGAGTGGCAGGCAACGTACAACCGGGTGCGCCGGGGACAGGGCTGTCCGTTCTGCGCCAACAGGATACCGAAACAGCCGGAAGATTATCACGCCCTGGCGAAAGAACGCGGCTTTCGCTGGCTCGGCCCGGTCGTTGCCAACACCTCTACCCCGACCGGTTGGGCATGCGAGCACGGCCACCAGTGGCAGGCGCGTTATAGCGATATTGGCCGCGGCAGCGGTTGCCCTGTTTGTACTAACCACATGCCTAAAACGCCGGCCGATTACCACGCCCTGGCCCAAGAACGGGGTTTTCGCTGGTTGGGGCCGGAAGCGCCAGATACCATGACCAGGACCGGCTGGCAATGTGTACATGGCCACCGGTGGCAAACAACCTATGGCAAGATTCTGCAAGGCAGAGGCTGTCCGGTTTGTGCCGGTACCTCGCCCAAGCTGCCGGCAGATTATGAAGCGTTGGCTGAGAAAAGAGGGTTTCTCTGGCTGGGGCCGGTCGTGCCCAAAACGGACACCAAAACCAACTGGCAGTGCCCCCACGGTCACCAATGGCCGGCGACCTATGGCAAGATCCGCGCCGGGCGCGGCTGTCCCCATTGTAGTAACCATGTCCCCAAAACGGCCGAAGATTACCATCAACTGGCCAGAGAAAGAGGGTTTCTGTGGCTGGGCCCCCTGCCTCAGAACACCCATATGAAGACCTGGTGGCAGTGCCAGCCTGGCCACCTGGGCCACCGGTGGTCAGCCCGGTACCAGAGTATTCAACGGAGTACCGGTTGCCCGGTTTGTGCCGGCAAAAAAGAACCCGAATGGCCGGGATTTGCCCAACCTGTTCGGGTAACGGGGTAAATACGCAAGCCGGGTAGGCTGATAGCCTCTTCCTTCCGTATATTTACGGACGTTTCTGGGAGATACCCTACTTTTTTTATCCTGAAAGATGATGAGCCTTTTATTGCCATCCGGCAAAATACATGGTAATATACGCCATAAGTATGATAGTTCAAGTGTATAATTATGACGCTATTTAAGGAATTCAAGGGTCGGCATCGAGAACTGAACTTGCTGGACGCTCTGTGGGCATCCCCAGATGCGACCCTGCTTATTCTTTATGGGCGACGTAGAGTGGGGAAGACGCGCCTGATTACCCAGTGGATACAGCAACGCCAGCAGCGGGCACTCTATTGGGTGGCCGACCCAGCCTCGGCGCTAGACCATCTGCGTTCGTTTTCCCAGGCTGTCTATACCTTTGCTAATCCACAAGCGCCGGCGCCTCTGGAGTTCACCTATGCCACCTGGCAGCAGGCCTGGCAGCAGGTGGCCAACCTGGCGCAAACAGAACGCTTGGCCCTCTTCATCGATGAGTTCACCTATGTGCTAGAGATTGACCCCAGCGTGGCCGGCGTGCTGCAAAACATGTGGGACCATGTGCTCAAACAAAGCAATCTTTTCCTGACGATATGTGGCTCACATCTGGGCATGATGCAGCGCCACCTGTTGTCATATCAGGCGCCGCTGTACGGTCGGGCCACGCGGCAGCTCCATTTACGGCCGATTCCCTTTGGCTATACTCAGGACTTTTTCCCCGATTACCAGGCAGATGAACGGGTGGCCATCTACGCCATCTTTGGCGGCATTCCGGCCTATTGGGAACGCCTTAACCCGCAGCACTCCATTGCCGACAACATCCGCCAGCAGTTGCTCACGCCGGATAACGTCATGCAGTCCGAACCCCGTTTACTGCTGCAAGACTTTATTCAGGAGCCCCATAACTACGTGAGCATCCTGCGCGCCATCGCCCAGGGTGACCGCGCCCAAAAAGCGATTAGTACACGCACCGGCCTGGCGCAGGGGCACGTCTCCAAATATCTCAGCGTCCTGCGGGAGGCCGGCTTTGTGGAGCGGCGGGTACCGGTGACAGCCAGCGAAAGTTCGCGGCTGGGCCGTTATCACATTGTAGATCCGTACCTGCGTTTCTACTATCGTTTCCTGGCTACCCGGCAGGCGCAACTGGCATTAGGGGAGACCGAACTGGCCCTGACAGAGATTAAGCGCCATCTGTTGGACTTCATTGCCACGCATACCTGGGAAGAGCTGTGTCGGGAGTGGACGCTGCGGGCCGGCGCGCGGGGACAACTGAGTCTGCCGGTGGATCAGGTGGGCAGCGCCTGGACACGCCAGGCGCAGGTCGATGTGGTCGCGCTCAATTCAATGACGAAGACCATCGTGCTGGGGGAATGTAAATGGCAGACCAGGCCTGTGGGAGAGGGTGTGCTACAGTACCTTGTGCAGAAAACCGGGCAAATGGTACCAAAACAAGGTCAATGGCGCGTCCTCTACCTGGGATTCGCCCGCGAGGGATGGACCCATGCGGCGCAGACCTTTGCGGGGAGCGTCGGTGTGCCGACGTTATCTGCGCCGGCCAACTGGCAGCCGGCAGGTATGGTGTTATTGAGCCTGTCACAGGTGGATACAGATTTGCACCGGTGGGCACGATACGAGTGATTGATTAAGAGGTTAAAACATGTAGGATCCTACGGTTTTTGAGAAATTCCTCCATACCACACATTTTTCTGGACACCTCCTTCTCTCCTGGCATAATATAAGTCACTTAATAGTAATTAAGCGACATATGAACTATAAACATGAAAAGTCTAACTACCCCACCGCAACGTAGCAGACCAAAATGAGCCAGCAACTGCCTCTCTCTGAACGTGACATTCCCGCAGAAATGCCCTGGCTGCACACGGCCGCCTTCCTGGAAAGCGTCGGCAACCGCAGCCTGAAGACCGAAGGTACCTACCTGGCGGCGTTGCGCTACTTTGCCGACTGGGTCCAGGTCGGCGAACACGCCGGCTTTGACCTGGAGCAGCCCTGGCCGTTGGACCTCACCCCGCTGACGACGGAACTGGTGCTGAAGTTCAACGAAGCCTTGCGCTCCGAGCGGGCACAGAACACCGGCCGCACCTACATGGCGGCGCTGCTGAGCTTCTTTGGCTACCTGGTGAGCATTGACCAGATCCCTTCAGGCTTAAGTCTGGAAAAGGTGCGCGAACGGCTGAAACGGCAGCGAAAGACGGCGTTACGGCCGTCATCGAAGGTGGTCAACCTGGATACGATACGCCAGCAAGTCCCGCTCATCGTCGATTACTACTGCGCGCTCCCCCTACCCTCCCCTGGCAACGACCCGTACAACCGGCGGCTGTCACTGCTGCGCGACCGGGCATTGGTGATGGTACTCTACAGCACGGCCGTACGCATCAGCGAAGCGGTGGCGTTGGATCGGAAACACGTGGCCAATGGCCAGGCGGAAGATGTCTTGATCACCGGCAAAGGTGGCCGCACCCGCACCATACACTTCCTGGATTATGCCCGGACAGCGATCCGGGCCTATCTGGCTGAACGCACCGACAATAACCCGGCGCTGTTTGTTTCCCACAGCCGCCGTGCCGACGGCAAACGGCTGACGACCCGGTCGGTGCAGCGCATTGTGGAAACGGCCGTAGCCGACTTGGGCCTCGACGCCTCCCTCACTCCCCACGATTTCCGCCACTATCGGGCCACAGAACTGCTGCGGGAGGGTGTGCCGGTGGAGGTGGTGCAAGAATACCTGGGCCATGCCGATATCTCCACCACCCGCTCGGTGTATGCGCCCATTATTGGCAAGAACATCGTCAAGGAGTGGCTCGGTATTCTGGAAGGGCCGTTGGAACGGGCGGCGCAGTTGAAGGAGACATGAAAACGGCCGTTTAGCAGACATCTGCTGCCGGCAGACACAACGAAGCGTTTTGGTTGGTAGGCTTGAATCAGGCAGACAATACTTCATCCAGCGCCGGTAGGTCTACCACCAATCCTTCACGAGCCACCAGTTCGGCCGCGGCTGCTTCGGTAAAACCGGCCCGGGCAAAAACGGCGTAATGGAAAATCCAATCGTCGCTGCCTGGTAACTCCTGGCGTAACTTGGGTCCCTTCTGTTCGATCAGTTCCCGCACCACTTGGCGACCCCCCTTGTCTTCCCCCCATTTGCATTCGCCCAGCAGAATCTCCCGGCTTTGATGGTTGATGGCCACCACATCCACCTGCACCCGGCGGCTCCAATGGCTGCCCACCGCTTCCGGGGCAAAAGGCAAATGGCCGGCGCGGGACTGGGCCACCACCCACTGTTGGGCCAGCTTCTCAAAGGATAGCCCAACAAAAGCCCGCAGTTCGCTTTTGATGTGGGCCGTTGTCTCTTCTGGAGGCATCAGCTTACTGAGATGGGGAAACAGAAAACGAAAATAGAAGTGGAAGAAAGGATCGCTCAAGTGATACCGACCTTGCTTTGACGTGCGCTGCTGGGCTGTGGTTAGCGTCACCGGCAGGCGGCGCTCCACCAGGCGCAGTTCCTGCAGCTTGTTCAAATGGAACGTGAGTCCCGATGACCCGATGAGGCAGTCGTCGCTGATCGCTTTCAAAGTATGGTGGCCCTTGCTGATGGCCCGCAGAATGGCCTGGTAAGTGGAGAGGTCACGTAGTTCGTCATGGAGCAGCAGCTCCGGTTCGGCCAGGAAGATGTTCCCCGGTTCCAGAATGACCTGCCGGATATTGTCAACGAGCGTCATGTCGCTGTCTAACCAGCGCAGGTAGGCCGGGATGCCGCCCACAACGCCGTATAGAGCCACCCGCTCTTCGGCCGGCCAGCCGGGAAAGAATTCGCGCAAGCTGGAAAACGGCAGCGGCTGCAAATGCCACTGGCCGGTAAAACGGCCGAACAGCGGCGATTGGTGCTGCATGATCGCTTCCATCGTCGTTACCTGCGAGCCGCACAGCACCAAAACCACATTGGATTCCTGCAAATGATGATCCCAGGCGTGTTGCAGAGCCGAGAGCAAAGCCGGGTCGGCGGCCGAAGCATAAGAGAGTTCATCCAGGATGAGGATCTGCTTATCAGGTTTTTCTGCTAGGCGGGGGGCCAGCCAGCGCCACAGGGCCGGCCAGCTATCAAAGGCGGTAGCCTGTTCTTCCGGCATTTCCAGCATGGCGGCCATGAAGCTGCGCCGCTGCAATGCCGCCGGTTCCTTGTCGGCCGCCCAATACGTGAATGGCAGCCCACTTTGTTCAGCCCAATGTTTCAAGAGTTCAGTCTTCCCCACCCGGCGACGGCCGTACAAAAGCACCATCTGCGCCGGCCCGGGCTGCTTGCGCGTCAGCAGGCGATTCAGAAAGGCGAGTTCTTCGTGACGGTCAACGAACATGATTCCCTCTTGACAGTAAACATAGTTGTAAATATCATTGTTGTAACTATGATATATTAAACACGTAAATTACGCAAGTTTAAATAAACGCACTTAAAAGTTTACATAAATCGGGCTTTGTGTGTGTGATTTTTTGTCAGAATTCCGGCGAAAAAAAACGAAAAATTTCTTAGCGGGCTTCTGAGACGCGGAAATAATGGATGAAGTAGCCGTTTTTCTGTGTTTTGTGGCTGTTTGGCGTTAAGAATGAGGTCAACCAGGGAAACGGGAAGTCCTTGTGCTACAATCGTGAACAACAGGTAGAGGTGGACGAGCAACCTGGCATGGCTAAAAACGGAAACAAAATCAACCACCGCGACGGAAACGAATGAAACGGCCGCAACGTCTGGAATCGGCTAAAAGCTGGCTGGAAACCTATGAGGGCAACAAGGTTGTCCGGGATTACCGGCGCCGCTATGGGGTTTCCTGGGACGCAGCTTTTGTTGAGCTGGCGAGACTACAGGTTCCGATCGATCCTGAATACAAAGAGCGGGTCCTGCAAACGGCCGCAGCCCAGGCGGCCATTAAACGACGGAAGCGATCCCGGCTGCGATCCCAACGGGCCGATGTCTGGTCGGAATATGAAGATGACGAGACGGCGCTGGAGCGCGCCGGAGAATGTGCCCATTGTGATATGTTCCGGCCGCTAGACGATCAGGGTTTGTGCCTGGTGTGTGCCGCGATGTTGGAACGAGACACTTCGACAAGCTCAGTGCAGGCTCTGATCCGGCAGCGAGATTGGGAATATTCAGCTACAGCGTTCCTGCTGTCTGATGAGGCACGGGAAGAACTGCGGCGCAAGGTTGTGGCCGAATATGGTGAGGGCTTGGAGCTAATTGACCCCTCTGCAAAAGAATAAGAACCTGGTCAGTCAATAGATGCAACAAGTTGGGATTTAGACTGCTGGACGGTTCTCTTCAGGCGGCACAACGATTGCACCATCGGCGATGGCCTGGGCCAGAGACTCCAACAGTTTGGCGAAATGGTAAAATCCATCATATTGCTGGCAGAGCAAATCTACCTCCCCCTGTTTTGATGTATCCAAAAGCTGCTTGAAGCTGGGCATGTAATCAACCATGGTGGTGAGAATCTCTTCATCACCGCCACCAGCAGCGAATATCTTCCGCACATAAATGTCAATTTCTTGGGCCAGTTCGTGATGTTTGGGCGTGAGCGCCATCCCGCATCTCCTTTTCAGTCAAGTCAGTAGATAGACGCCAGTGTAACTGGAAAATGACCGAAGAACGAGAATGGCCGTCAGGAAGTTGGTTATCTGGCGCGTAACCGCGCCGATGGGGTGAAGTTCGACCCCATCAGGAGGCAATCCCATGCCCAGTTCAGAATCGGCGATATGTGGTCAATCTATGACGAAGCAGACCTTTTCTTGATCACCGCGAATGCCACAACTACTACTCGGGGTGCGTTGGTGATGGGCCGGGGAATAGCCCGGCAGGCCAAAGAACGGTTTCCAGGCTTGGACGCCACTCTGGGCGGACACATACAAGCCCTCTGTAGCAACCAGGGCATCTATGGGCTGCTTGTCAGCCCGCGCTGGCCAGCCGCGAAGTTGGGGGCGTTTCAAGTGAAGCGCCATTACAGCCAACCGGCCATCATGGAACTCATCCAGCGCAGCACGGCCGCGTTGTGTGCCTGGTGTGTCGAACATCCTGATGCCATCGTTCATTTGAATTACCCCGGCATCGGCAACGGCCGTCTCCGCCGCGAGAATGTCTTGCCCATCATAGCCCAACTACCAGAGCAGGTCACCATCTGGGAATACCCGCCGGCAGGCAAGGAGAACATCCCATGACCAACCCCGACTGGAATTTACAAGTAAAAATAGGGCGCGGCCGCAGTGACACCGGCGCTCACCATCGCGCCATCGAGGTTTCCCGGCAGTTGCTGGCGGTTGGCTGCTGGCCCGATCACCTGAACACCCTTATCGTTATCCATGACGCTTACGACCTTCATCGCCAACTGCAACTATCCGGACAGGGCGTATATGACGCGGATCACTATGTAACTGTGTACCCGGCCGTTTATGAATTGGAAGCTGGTCGGGATTATGAGATTGTCTCTATGAGCGATTCGTTCCGGCAGTTGCATGACCTCTAACACCCCCGTTCACGGGAGCGACCTATTATGGAAAAACTGAAAAACCGCATCGCCGCCTTACCTACTATCATGATGGGTGGCGAGGCTTATCTTTCCTATCAGGTGGTCACCGATACGGTGGCCGCTTTTTTATTCCCCACCCTACCGGCTGACCGGATTGACGAAGCCGGCTACCAACGTATCCTGGAAACCGCCGACTCCCTCTGCCGTGAATTGGGATACGTTGAGATAGTTAAGTTAACACCGCCGGAAGTCCCGCTCAACCAGATGGGACTTTACTGGTCAACTGCACCGCAACCCATTCCAGAACCAGACCTCGTCATGATTCACGTTGGCCCCGGCCGGGTAGAGATGATGCAGGACGGTTTACTTCTCGATGCCCGCCTGAGCCAGCTTGGGCTGGATGAAGTCACCCGGCAGCACTTCAAAATCCCCGTGACTGCCTCCGATGGTGTGATTGACCTCATGCATCGGGCCGTCGCCTCTGACTGGCCCAATGATTTCAAGGGTTTGTGGCACGATATTTGCGGGATGTCTATAGCCGGGGGCAAGGACATCAGTCCGACGGATCGGCTGTTCACCGTCATCATTCGTGGTGTAAGCAAACGACGCTACTGGCAGTTCAAAGCCTGCCTTAAGCCTGACACAATGGGCGATCCATACCTCTTCATTTCCCTGGCCGATGAAGATGACAAGGACAGGCTTTTTGAGCTAGGCCATGTGGTCATGACACCCGGTGCGGCGGAATTGGGGGTGGATTTTGCTCCATTTTTAGCCAGACATTCACAAGCTGATTGGGGTGATCTGGACAATTTTGATAAGCGGCAAAACGACATTGCCGTGAGAGAAGGATACCGTATTCTCTCAGCGTATGATGTGCCCATCGGAAATGGAGAAACGGAGCGCATCTGGATTATCACGGAGGCGGATCGCAGCACGACTACCGTGCTTTCTCCGGGGGAATATTGATGGGCTCACTGTTTTGTGTTCATGTGTTCATATTTCTGCCAAAGGAGCAAACGATGACCCGCGACGAATTTAAGCAACTGAAGGTTGGTGACCGTGTGACTCACCCAGCCTTCATTGGTTTCCTGACTATCACCCAAATCGAGACCAGTTATGACTACAGCACGACTCCGGCCACAAAATGGACCGATGCCATTACCGTCGATACAGGTAACCGGCTGAAAATTATTGACGAGCGGGACGTGCGCCTGTTACGGAAACTCTAAGCGGGAACTCCCGCCGCTATCATCTTCTCTCCTCCTCTTTGTTTGGTGCGGCTGTGATTGTGGCCAACGCTTGCCCAATCATGGCCGCACACCTTTCCTTTTATATACCCAGCACAAGGAGAATTCCCTATGCCAACAGCAGCTATCAAACTCCTGAAACCTCATCCCGCACAGATGCGAACGGTCTATGACCTGGAAGCTCTGGCCACGTTGACGTTACAACTATTCGAGCGTGGCCTGGACGACTGGCAGCCCATTGTGGCCGCGCCGCATGGCGAGGCCTACTATTTGGTGTCGGGCCACCGGCGGCACATGGCCCAACTGTTGGCTTTTGCCTTACGTGGTTGGGCAAAAGAGCACTCAGATACCGAGATTACCATTGAGGTTGTGCGAACCATGCTCAACACGTTGGTGGAATCACTGGGGTCACTGGAAAAGGTGATCGCTTCTCTGTTCACCAAATATGGCGATGAAGAAATTGCGTTTGTCACCTTTGAGGGCAGCCAGAAAGCCCAGATTCTAGCGCTCCAGAGCGCAAACTATGGCAGCGAGAAGCCAGACGCACTGGGCGTGGCGCACAGTTTCCGCCAGGCAGTGGAAGCCGGAGCGACACCAGAAGAGATTGCCCGCAATGCCGGCCAGCATCTGAACTATGTGCTAAATCATCTGGCGCTGGCCAACATTCCACCCGAACTGGCGCAGCGCATCGCCGCCGGCGAACTGTCCATGAGCGTGGCCGTAACTGTAGCCGACCTGCCCGAACCCAAACGCACCGGCCTAGCCATCTTCATCCTGGCCAATGAACCGGGGAAATTGACCGCAAAGGCCATCAAGGATTGCGCCGCAACGCTCAAGAAATGGTCTGGCCTGCAGGTGCCCCTCATGGTCAAGCACCAGTCGCAGCGCAACATCGCCCGGGCTCTGGTGCGGTTGTGGGGCCAGGTGATCGAAACCTATCCCGAAGATGCTTACGCGGCCGCGGCCATGCTCATCTACCGCGATTTGCACGAAGACCCTTGGAGTAACAAAGAGAAATTGACGCTCTGGTTCCAGGCCCTGGGTGGCGATACATACTTTACGGACGGCCGCATTAACTGGACGGCTGTGGTCGAATACCTGATCACCGAAGTCGCTTGCGAGACCTGCCCCATTGCCCAGCTACCCAACCAGCAGCTGCGTTCAGACCTGTCACAGGGACAAGGCGGGCCTTTGGGGATGCCCTGCCGTGTGGGTGAAACGGCTACGCGCTGCATCCACGGCCTGGCGCCCAATGACAGCTTTGATGTGCGTGTTCCCTGGGAGTGGAGCCAGCATCCTGGTGTCGCAGGCGAAGGCGGCGACTACCGGATCAAAAGCTACGAGGAGTTGCTTTCGGCCTGGCAAGCGCAGGCAGCCAAAGAACAGGCGGAAGATGAAGTGCTCCTGACCACTCCTGATGAAGAACCAGGAGCGACGGCGGCTACGCCAACATCGCCGCCTATACAAGCCTCATCGCCGGTCAACAATCAACAGCCAGACGAAGCCCCTGCTCCCGCCACACCGGCCAAGGACTCACCTATCGCCAAACAACGCGCTCAGATTGCCGACTTCATGAAGCGACACGAGCAGCTAGCCGCCGGTCACCCCTTTGCCACGCCCTGCGGCCGCTGCCGGCACCGGTTGGATAGCAGCCCGACCAAAGATGAATCCGTGCCTCACTGCGCCTGGGCCGGACGGTTGCGCAGCGTCACCTTCAAGGTGTTAGCGCCGGATGACAAAAACGCGCCATCTGTGCCTGTCTGCCGCCAGTTTGCACCTAACCAGCCCTGGCACGAGCTGATACCCGGCCATCCCAGCCCACCGGAAATGCCCAGAGAGTGGCTGAGGGAGCAAATCTTACATCTGGCCAAAGACGCCAACCGCCATGGCAGCGACCGGAACGCATTTGAGTTCCTCACCGGCCGGCCGATGGGGGCCAATGAAAACTACAGCGACTGGTTTAGCCAGCAGTTGGATGCCCAGGGCGGTGACTTGAGCGATGCCCAGTTGTTCACCCTCTTTGTCTGGACACACGCCGAGTGGCAGCGGGCGCGGAATAGCCAGTTTAGCCTGCCGGTGAACGGGCATGGCGTACAGTTTGCCACGTACCACGAACGGTCGTGGCGCATAAAGGAGACGACATGAACGCGAGTCTGACTGTAGCTGATCCATTAGCAGATCAGGAAGTAACCATTATTGTTACTCTGGCAGCGGGTGACCAACTTCGTGAAGAACGGCCGGCAATGGTGAGCGTTGGTATTGCTGAGCAATTGCCGGTTATCAAAACCGGAATATTTGGCGAGTTATCCACGCTTATCGATGAAGCCTGGACAGCTTTTGGTGTGCGAGCGCAGGTAGCTGAAGCGGCTACAGAAAGCGAAACAGTGGCCGAGGAGCAAGTTATAGCCACAGTCAGTACCGGTGATGATGAGCCAGTACCAACGCCGCCCCCCAATTTATCCACGCCCAAACCGCAGGTGAAAAATCTATCCCTTTTCTAGGAGGCACAAATATGACAACGCAAGAAGCAACGTATACCCGTCGCGTTTTTAAGTATGGCGACAAAACCTTCCCAGACCCTGGCGCGGAGTACACTGCTGAACAAGTGCTCCAGCACCTTCGAACCTACCTGCCAGAATTGGGCCACGCCAAAACCGAAGAGAAAATGCTGGATGACGGCACCCTGGAAATCACTTTCAGCAAACAAGTGACCAGAAAAGGGGCCACCCAAAGGGTGGTTCAATGAACCAGCCAGCGGCAATAGACATCCTGGTTGAAGCATTAACGGCCGTGCCTGAATACGACAATCCGCTAAACCCACTCTATGAGGTATTAGGGCAGCAACGGCCGTTGACTCTGCAAGCCATCAGGCAGCACACACAGTTGTTGCATGATCACGCGGATCAGGCGCGAGACCAGACCTTTGCCGTGAATAAAGTGATCGTCTCATGCAAACGAATTCCCCCTACCCCCTTGCCCATCCTGCCCCTGGGATTTTAGACCTGACATCTACCCTGCAAGCCACTCTCTCAATCCCCCACAATTTTATCTGTGCCAACATCCCCCTGCTCTCCTTCCTCTTACTGGCCGATCGGCTGGCGGAGCTGTATGAGCTGGTCTTCCCTGACCGCCCAGAATGGTTAAGTGGTGAGGTTGTGGATTGGCAGGATGAAACAGAAGTCGCCGCAGCCGTCGAACGGTTCCTGGCCCGGGTGAGTACCCTGTTTCCCGTCCATGACGACATCTGGGATGTGGATTTGGAAGTTGTGGAATGGCGATTGTATGAAATCCCGGTCATCCCGATGGGGTACGACGAATGGTATGACGGGTGGGATGATCTGAAAGAGCCAGCATCCTATCTGCTCCACCTGCGCTATTCACGCCGCGATGAAGACAGCCCTTACTCGCGTGACGAATTTGCCGGCCTGTATCCAGACCAACAGGTACCCCGGCATCTGGAATCCCACCGCCTGGTTAAGACACTGCGGGAAATGGCTTTGCCGGAGCCGCTCGATGCCCTGCCTGACTTAATTGAGATGCTTGACCATAGCACCGGTAATTCCTTCTTAGACGTCGGAGAGCTAAGCCTGGCCGAAGGGGGCGGTTATCCGCCGTGGAACCAGGAAGATGTGGAATGGTTAGCAGCAGAGTGGCAGAAAGCAAAACCCATCCTGGACCGCATCCACCGGCTGCTTGACTGGCAGAACAGCACGCCCGAAGAAATTGGCTTCAAACTCACGGCCGTGCGTGATGCCCTGCTGGATGCCTACCAGCAAACGTTAACCTGTTCTGGTGAGACAAATTGAATACCAGGGGAGAAGATACGATGAATCCACAACCCGATTCTACAACCCCACAGTGGCCGCGATTGCGGTTGGATTTCTACAACACGACCGTCCTGATGTCCCGCTGGGAAGATAACGGCCGTCTGGCCACCTATCCCGTTTCGGTTCACGATGTCGTCAGCGCCTGCACCAACGTCCAGTTGAGCAGCGGCCTGCTGCCGCCCAATACTCTGTTCTGGAAGCAGCAAGCCAACCAGGTCATGCTGGGTATCTACGTACCGGCGCGGCGCTGGAAAGTCCAAACGGAAGAACACAGCTATCACGTGCCCATGCCACCCTTTGTTTTTGCCGGTTATGGGTCGTCCTATTATGTGTTTGCCGTCAAAAAACGGCCGTCTAGCGAACATGATCAGCTCTATCACGCCCCCTGCCCCAACGTCCATACTCACGGTGGTATCTGCCAGGGCAACACCCCCTTCCCCATTTACTCGCCACGAAACATCCAGACCGCTTTGACGCTGTTCCTGGAAGGCAGCCTGTTTAATGTCGACTTGAGCCGTGGAAAGTGCCGGTCGCATCCAGAAGATGTACGCCAGTTGTGGGCTGAATTGGACGGCCGTAAGCGCTTCCCTTTGGGTGAGCTTGTGCCGACGGGACGGACAATCAATTCGGTTATCTAGCGATCAACAAATTAACGCACAGACTCAGCAATTCTGATGTAGTCCTCCTGTGAGAGACCCAGATGGGATCCACTTAGGATGTAGGTCAAGCCATTCGCTTCCCAGGAAAGCATGGCGGCATCATAGGCATCATCCCAAATCAAGTTGTCCGGAGACGGTGGCTTATTCTCATCAGGTCGTATCCATGCCCCCTTGACGAAGACCGCGCTATTGCCGTTAACATCAACCTCTTGTTCACTTCCTGCCGGGGCCGTGTAGCCTCCTGACAGACCAATCCTGTCCATAATATCAAGACCCAAGGTAGCCTCAGGATGGTATCGGCCCTGGTTATCTTCATCTGGTTTGAAATGTAGGATGACCGCTATAGGCGGTACGGTTACGATCCTGTTTCCATCTTCATCCATGCTTTCGCCATGTGGTCCAGTGCCCACGCGGGCTGCCCACAGCTCAAACCCCTCTGGTAGGATGGCGGGCATCGGTATAGTAAATGGTACCTGTGCCTGGGCTTCTTCCAGGCTGATGGGCGGGATAACCTTTACTTCGGTCAGCACCTCAGAGTTGGCTTCTGGCTCTATAGCAGATGTGGTTTCTAGAACCGGTTCGACAAGTACCAGCCCAAAACGTTGTTGCATGATACGGCCGAAGGTAGCGCGAACGGACGGCACGGCCGCGATCAGTAGAAATACAGCAACCAGAAGTATTGCAGTAACAACGCTGGCGCGAAGCACAAGCCGGGGTAACAATGGAAGAATTCGCTCTCGACGTGGCTCACCTGCTTTTTCCATTTCCTTCGCCTGCTCCATATCTGTTATTGCTCGCACCCGCTGCCTTAGCGCCTGACTGGGAGAAGGGCGCAATCCCACCAGGACTCTAACCAACTCATCGTTCTCCAAATGTAGTTCAGCAACAATTTCCTCAACAGCTTGCTGCCGAAAACCACCCGACTCAAGCTTCGTGTGATGAGACATTTTCTACCTCCCACTGCTGTCGCAGTTTTTGCATGATGCGATAAATCGCTGAGCCAATAGCCGACTCGTTTTTGTTTAGTATTTCCGCCATACGCCGGTTGCTCAGCCCGGCACCGAACTTCAGAGCAACCAATTCCTGGTGTTCGTCTGGTAACGCCCGGATGAGGTCGCGCAAACAGGTGAATTGACCTTCTCTGGCGACCTGCTCTTCTGGTAAGGGTGTTTCATCCTTATGTTGGCCATCGAGTGAAAGGTGCGTTCGCCGCCCTTGCTGTCGTTGGTTGTCAATGATGCGGTGCCTGGCAATGGCAAAAAGCCAGGTGGTGAATCCTGCCTGCTCCGGGTTGTAACGGCGACGGTCGCGCCAGACTTGTTCAAAGGTATCGGCCGTCAGGTCTTCCGCCAACTGCCGGTCTGCGACCTGGAAGAGGCAATAGCTGAAGACAGCATCCAGATGCTGCTCGTAAAGCCGGGCAAACTCGTCAGCCGTCACTGTGTTTAATCGGCGCCTAAAAATCATGATGGGTCCTTGTTCAACAAAAACATCGTTGATTTTGACCAGTCATCTACTTATATATGCGTCTCATCCCGAAAAGTATCACGATCCAATTTCAAAGCCATCTGTAGGAATATTTTCTGGAGACAGTCATGTTCGCCAATCTCGTTACCTACCATGTCCACAAGCAAAACCCGCTACCTCCCAGCGATGCATTAGCCTACCAGTACATCCTGGCCGGAAACGGCCTCTTTATCCGAGCCGAAACCCACTTTTTTGAAGCGATTTTGCCCATCGCGCCCTGTACTGTGCGCGGCCTGGCGCCGCTGCGCCATCACTTTCGGCTAAAAGTCCCCCGGATACCGGATCGCCTGCTGGATACCGTCCTGGCCAACGCCCGCCGCGCCCGGCGGCCGGATGGGGGCCTCAATGAAGTCCTCTACCAATTCCACCATCACGGCCAGACGGTGCAGGTGAAGAAACCAGCCCAACAGGCTACGCCTACCAGTGTATTGGCGACTGGCATGGATGATCCGGCCATCATTTGCGACTTGCACTCTCATGGCCCTATGCGTGCCTTTTTCAGCCAGACCGATGATGCCGATGAACAGTCAGCCCGTATCTTTGCCGTCATCGGCAAGCTGGACACAGAGCCAGAGATACGGTTGCGCGTGGGCGTGTACGGTTACTGGCAGCCTCTGCCGGTCACGGCCGTGTTCACCGGTACTGGCAGTTTCAAAGACCTCTACCTGAAGGAGAAATAATCATGACCCTCAATGGATACTACAATGACAATGGAGATGGCCCCACCGCCAACGACGACTTCACCGGCTTCACTTACGAGCTGGAAGAACCGATCACGATCAAAGGATTTTCCGTTACTTATGATCGAAAGTTCAATACAGGGAACTTTGAGTCACTGAATCCGGCCATCACGATTTGGGTGAAGGGCAACGTTCCGGAAGGGGAAGCCTTCGACCTGCACCATGCCAAGGAGCGTGTACGCCGCATGGCGCGGGAAAACGTGCGGGCGCAGCTGCTGCGTCTGCAGGGGAATCCGGAAGTAGTCTTTCTTGGCTTACAGCCACCGCTTAGTGGCGGCACAGACCCAATCTTCGTGCGTACCATCAGCGTCAGTCTGGTCTACAAGGTGAATTTGGGCAACTACCAGAATATTACCCCCGGCTACACCGACTGGAGTGACGTGAGGCATGTGGCCCACAGCCCGGGCGAGTTACATATGGCGCTGGATCGGATGTGGCAAAGCCTGTGGGCCAACGTGGAAGATGAAATCTCCCGCGCCCAGGGAAACGGCGGTACCGGCGGTTTCTTTGGCCTGCCCACGATTGCGGTTGAGGATTTAACGGCCGTTCCCCAAGCAAACGGCAGGATGGCGGCCGCTAATGGGAGCCGGTAGCGATGCAGGCCCTCAACATGGAGCAAACCTATCGAGTACTGCTGGGAGACGTGAACGGCTTCCGCATCATGCTGGTAGGTTGTGGTGGTACCGGTTCATCTCTGGCCTTAGCCCTGGCTGGTCTGGCTTATCATGCCCAACAGAAGGGCATCGAGGTGGAGTTGACACTCGTGGACCCAGATCATGTGGATTATGCCAATCCAGGACGTCAGATTTTTACACCGTTAGAAGCCTCTGCCGGAGTAGCCAAGTGTTGTGCGCTGGCGCTGCGGCTGAATGCGGCCTACGGTCTCTCCATCACTGCGTGGCCGGAGCGATATGAAGCAGGGCTGGCCTCCGAATGGTTTAACCATCGTGCTGGTGGGTGTTCCCAACCACATCTCATTATCGGCGCCGTAGACAACACGGCCGGCCGGCGGGAGATAGCCAAAACGGTTGATGCGTATCATGGCCGTGTCTGGGCGCTGGATAGTGGTAATGATAGATGGAGCGGCCAGGTATTGATCGGCAATCTGACCGACGTGAGCCAGATAAAGCTGGATCGCCTGGGACTTTGCACCGGCCTGCCTTCCCCCTACGTCCAGGAGCCGGACTTGCTGGAGCCAGACCCTGAAGAAGAAAACCAGTCTTGCGCGGAAATGGCGCTGGCCGAGACGCAAAGCCTCATGGTCAACCGGATGGCGGCCGCCATTGCTGCCCAATATGTAGCTACTTTTGTATTGCAAAAGCAAATCCTACAGCTAGGGAGTTACTTCAATCTTGACCCACCTACAGCCAGAAGCCGGTTAATCACCAGGGCGAACATCAACCAGTACCAAAAGGAGCGTGTCACGTCTAACGTAACTTGAGAAAAGAATGAAATCCAGCGTAAGTGCAGAAAACGTGTTTACGACCTTTTCTCTGGTTGCTTGAGGCGATGCTGCTCAGTTAGTCTGGGATTGCGGTCGTTGCGAAAAATCCGTTTTCTCAAGTTATGGTGGATGGAAAATCCGTATTCTACAGTTATGTTGGACGGGGGGAGTCTCACGGCGCGAAAGAGGCTTTTTCGCCATAAAACAGGTCAAAAGAAGCCACTCTATCCTCAAGTTATATTGGAACTGACAGGAGCGCCGGTCATAGCGACTGGCGTTTTTGTTTTAGGAAGCAGCCGCATTGTGGAGCCGGTCTTGCTCAACGACCCAGATATCGAACGGATCCCCCTACCCCAGCTTCCTGCCCTCTCCAGGCCACTGTATTCGCTGGCCTTAACAGGCTGAATTGGGTGAAAACTGTACATATGTTCTATTAGGAGATATACTATGATGGTACAAACACAAAAACGAAACTGGCGCTTGTGGCTGGTTTTAGGACTTGTCCTGGCTGTTTTACTGGTCTTGTTTGCTAAGAAAGTGACGCAGCTTTCACTGCCCGGCCTGGGTGTCAGCCCTAAAACGGCCGTTGTGGATCCCAAGTGTCCCACGCCGCAGCAAAAGGAAGTTATCGAGAAAAACATGAATTTATATGGCGCTGGCTTTTCCCAGGGATACGATAACCAGATTTACGCCCGCAACCTGCTGGCGATGGCCAAAACACTTGGTTATCCGGAGTCGGCGACACTTGATGACATCAACGATGTGCTCAAATTTTTGCGAAAAGCCCTGAAAATAAACTGTTGAGGTGACCCATGCGCGAAGTGATTCAGAAATGGTACGAATGGCTGAAACAGGCCTGTCCTGAGCCTGCCGAAGTGGCCACATCCCCTGAGAAGAAAGAACAGGCCTACGTCTACAGCGACGGCCGCCAACTGTGGGCGACGGATGGCTACAGCCTCCATGCCCGGCAGGTGGCCACCGAGAAACACGGCCACGTCACCTTAGACGAGGCCGGTCTGTTTCAGGTGAGCGCCAACGGCCGCCTACCGGACTTTGCCGCCAGCCTGCCCCAATCCCAACCGGCCGCCACCATCGTGGTGGAGCGGGACAAGCTGCTGCAGGCGCTGGCCGGGCAGGACCGGCACGTTCGGCTGGCCTTCTTTACCCAGGGCCAGACCCTGGAACTATCCAGCGCCGGGGCTTACGCTCTGGTGATGCCCCTGGTGGGTCTGGAAGAAGAGGATTTCTGGCGGCCGGAAATCCCTGACGATTGATCGGTTGGCTTAGCCAGACTTCTCAGTGAAATAGGAAGCAGAATTACTCCCAGATCGTTCCTTTCACAGCAGTATATAGATGAGGAACCTGTTGTTCCAGAACATCTTTGAAGGTCACCAGCTCCCACAATGGCGAGACACCTCCACACTCCATTGCCACAACCCACGGTTCGGACCACTTCCCATCTCGTATCTGCTGCATCGACCATTCAACAAGTTTCCAATCCTCATTTGTCATTGGCAAGTGATCTAGTAGCTTATGTGCAAAGCGTTCGACAAGCCCGTTATCAAAACCACGAAACAGCTCTAGCCAACGCCCTTCAACCATCTGTACACCTGACACGTGAACTTCGCGTACTTTCGCCACTGGCAACGAGCTTATGTACTCACGCACATCCATTTCCAAGTGTGTTGCGGCCAAGCGAGCGTGAGCCAAGTCAAGCAAGAGTCCACACCCCGTCTCCTGTACCACCTCTCCAATGACTTGAGGTAGGAACGCAGGCCGAAGATTGACACCTGCAAAACTGTGGTCGTTCTCGACGATAACCCGCTGCGTCCCAAATCGTTCGACAACCGCTTGCACATCCTTGATCAAATATTCGGTCAGCATTTCAATGTGCTTTGGCGATGTCGTATCAACAGGGATGTGTGAGTGGTCCGTTACGGTTGGCGAAAGATGGATGTTGATGAAAGGAGTACTGGTTTGTGCAAGGAGCCCCTCAATCTTTTCCCAATCCGCTGGTTGGTTTGTTCCCGTTTCAACAGCATCACCTACACCTAGTCCGGCTTTGAGAGAGAAATGGACGTAAACTGGCAAAATCTCCTGAACCGATGGAACGAGGTCTGGCCAAGCAGGGCACTTGAAACAGTCGATTTGAATCAGTCCTGCTCTATACAACTCGGCTGTTGCCGTTGAGTAATGGACAGCTACTTTCACCATAGCATTCAAAGTATCTCAATCATACAGTAGACACGCAAGGCTGGTTAACCCTGATTTACCCCGCTTAAACATGGTAACGCCGGCAAAATGCCGGCGTTTTTGTTTGGCAAGGAGGTGCCTCATGACTTCGAAA
Organism: Chloroflexota bacterium; assembly: GCA_035444285.1. GTDB lineage: Bacteria > Chloroflexota > Anaerolineae > Promineifilales > Promineifilaceae > CAADGU01. The sequence continues at coordinate 15,911 of DAOMOK010000036.1, read as the reverse complement.
ATAGCGCTGCAATTCGGCAAGTTGGAAGAGTTTATCCAGGAAGATCTTCATCACGGTAATGTTGTGCGCGTGGTGGCCCTGGACATCACCGAAAGCGCTTCCTCACAGATCCCCGGTTTACGGATGGCCGGTATCAGTGTCCACGTGCGAGCGATTAACGATACCGGCCCAATTCTGGCCTGTATTATGGGGCCGCTTCTACCTTCAACCGCGTGCCGGTAAAGGGGCCGCCATCAATATCTGGGATGATGGTTCCGTCTGGTTCGATGAAGTCTACGGCCGTTTGCGCCGTCAAATGTTCATTATCTACCATTTGAATAGCCGCCCGTACCCGCACCATCCCGGCCGCTTCCCCATTTTCGTCAAAAACAAACAGGTAGAATGTCAGGCTGTACTGATTGTTGTTCAGCCGTTGCCAGACCCCATGCGCCGGCCCCTCCTCGCCGCCGCCCAACAGGCTTGACGTTTCCGTAAACGTCCCGTCGCCATGGAAGGTCTGCAACGCCTGGAAGGGGGGCAAACCACCGTTTGATTCCGCCACATCAATCAGCCAGGCACCGGTCAACTTAGCTGACCGGTCGGCAAAAAGAGGCAAATCGCCGCTCTGCGCCCATACCGTGGCCACGGCCGCCAGCAGCAGGCTCACCAGAATCACTACCAATAGGATACGTTTTGTGTTCATCATTCACTACTCCTTATTTTTTTGATCAGATTCATCTTCTTTTTTTGCACATCTATAGATGCTGGTAAACGAACGAACTACCGGAGCCTGGTTGCCACTATTCCGTTCCACAACTACAAAGCGGATGATCTGGTCTTGCCATTTCAGTATCCAGGTCGTGGTCACAACCGTAGTGTTGGGTTTGTTTGTTTGGCTCATGCCTTACTCCGGGTTTAATACCCGTAGCATAACAGGTTATGAGTTGCCAGATATGACATTTCTTGCCAGCGACCGGCATCGCTTTATAATGTTCTTTATGTCTCGATCTACGACGGCTGCTTCGCTAGACTCATTTGCCACTTTTGGCGAGCTGCTCAAGTTTTTGCGCCGCCGTGCCCGCCTGACGCAGCGGGAACTCTCCATTGCCGCCGGTTACAGCGAGGCTCAAATCAGCCGCCTGGAACGCAATGAACGGCTGCCCGATCTGGCTGCTATCCTGGCCCTGCTGGCGCCAGCTCTCGATCTGGAAGATGAACCGGAAACGGTGGCCCGCCTGTTGGAACTGGCGACCATAGCCCGCGGCGAAAGCGCGCCAGAACAGATCACGGTTGAGCGGGCAGTGGTTAAGGAAGCCAGAGCCGTAACGGAGGATGCCGTCTTGCCAGGGAATTTGCCCCTATCGCTGACCAGTTTCATCGGCCGTGATCGTGAGGTGACCAATGTCAGGCGGCTGCTCTCCGTTTCCCGGCTGGTGACACTCACTGGCGCTGGCGGCTGCGGCAAAAGCCGCCTGGCGCTGGCCGTGGCCCGACAGGAGGCCCCCTTTTACCGGGATGGCGTCTGGTGGGTGGAACTGGCGCCGCTGGCCGACGCGACGCTGTTGCTGCCCACCATTGCGGCCATCTTTGGCCTGCGCCCGGAGGCGGGACGGCCGTTAAGCGATACCCTGCCAGACTCGCTGCGAGGCAAACAGTTGTTGCTCATCCTGGACAATTGTGAACACTTGATTGATGGCTGCGCCCAATTGGCGGCCACTCTCCTGCAAAGCGCCGCCCATCTCTCTATCCTGGCCACCAGCCGTGAGATATTGGCGATTTCCGGCGAATCAACTTTGCGCGTGCCGCCCCTGGCTGTGCCCGATGGTCGCCAATCGCCAACCCCTGAAGCCGCGGCCAGTTATGAAGCTATCAAGCTGTTTTGTGAGCGGGCGACGGCCGTGCGGCCCACTTTCCAGATGACGCCCACCAATACCCCTTACGTCATCCAGATTTGCCGCCGCCTGGATGGGATGCCGCTGGCGATTGAACTGGCGGCCGTCCGTATTAGCCTGCTGCCGGCCGCCCAAATCGCCGAACGGCTGGATGACCGTTTTCGCCTGTTGGCTGGTGGCAGCCGTACTGCCCGCCTGCGCCAACAAACGCTGCGTGCTTTGATTGACTGGAGCTATGACCTGTTAAGTATGCCGGAGCAGATGTTGTTGCAGCGGCTCTCCGTCTTTGCCGGCGGCTGGACATTGGCGGCGGCCGAAGCAGTTTGCGCTGGCGAGCCAAGCAGCCAGGAGGACGTACTAGAACTGCTGAACCAGCTGGTCAACAAATCGCTGGTGGCGGCCGAACGCGAACCGGGCCAGGAAAGCCGCTACCAGCTGCTGGAGACGATTCGCCAATACGCCGGAGAGAAGTTGGAACAAAGTGGCCCTGGCGAGAGGGTACGGCAGCGGCGGCTGGCTTATTATCTGGAACTGGCAGAAACGGCCGCACCCCATCTGCACGGCCCCGACCAGGTAGCCTGGCTGGATCGCCTGGAGACGGAGATAGACAATTTGCGCCTCAGCCTGGCCTGGGCCAGCCAGCATGACCTGGCAGCGGCGCTGCGATTGGGCGGGGCGATGGCCTGGTTCTGGAACCTGCGCAGCTATCTTAGTGAAGGTCGCCAATGGCTGGCAGCGCTTGATGAAGCGCACCTGGCGGCGGGCAGCGGGCAGGAAGCAAATATGGGCCGGGTCTGGCACGGCACGGGCATGCTGGCCTGGTGCCAGGGGGAGTACACGGCGGCGCAAACCGCCCTGGAAGAAAGCGTCCGTCTCTGCCGGCAGCTTGGCGACCGGCCGGGACTGGCCGAAGCGCTCTGCTGGCTGGCTAACGTCTTGTTGGATAGGGGCCAGCGCCAGGCGGCCTACCTGGCGGCCAGCGAAAGCCAGGCCCTCAGCCAGCAGATTGGGGAAGAGTGGCTAGAGGCGCTGGCGCTCGTCAATCTGGGACATGTTGCCGGTTATGAGGAGGCGGCCGCCAGCCGGCGCTACCTGGAAACGAGCGTTACTCTCTTGCGCCGGGCCGGCGATTGGGCCAATTTGAGCTACGCGCTGGCCAACCTGGCCCCCATCTTGATGGTCCAACATGACCTGGAGGCAGCGGAGGAGGCACTGGCCGAAGCGTTGGCGCTGGCGGAGCAGGTAGGCGACCGGCTGGGCATGGCCTGGATTACCTTTATAGCCGGTAGCGTGGCGCAAAAGCAGGGGCGGCATGAGCTGGCGGCCAGGCGGTACGAACAGGCGCGGGCCATGTTTAGCCAGCTGGGGGCGCAGGCGGGTATGGCCAGTGTGGCGCGGCGGCAGGCAGAAAACGAAAAAATCCTGTCCACTGCTTAAACTGGCGCGGGCGGCGGCGCTGATCATCTCTGCTGAGATAGGAACGGCCGTTGGTATACCTTCCCAATGTTCCGTCAGGTCGTTAGCAATGTGCCTCAGGCGGAGAAAAACGCATCCAGTGCGTCCTGGTCGTCAGTGAAGCCCCAACCTTCCACAATACGGCCGTCGTCGTTGAGGCGCATCATGTGGGCGCCGGCAACGTCCACACTCTGGCCCTTGCGCACGCCCTGAAGCTGCCAGGTGGTCACGACGTAGTTGCCATTAACCATCACATTGCCGAGATGGAAGTCCCAACGGGCCAGCGGTGCCATGCGCGCGGACATTTCCGTCGTGTAGGCAGCAAAGCCGTGATAATCACCGGAAACGGGATTGTACCCCGGCACGTGCCAGACAATGTCGGCAGCGATATTGGCCCGTTCGGCTTCATCACCCTCATACATCTTTTTGACGGTTTCGATATGGCGTTTATCTTTTTCATTCATGGTTTACTCCAAAGTATCGCCCTCGAGCCGGATGCCGTGACGGTTGGCTACGGTGACAATGGCTGGCCCATTGGCCTTGTCTTGGGCATAGAGCGCCGCCATCTCGCGGGCAAAATTGGCGTAAGGGGCGCCGATGGTGATATAGAGAAGCCGGGCGGATCCCTCTGGCACTCGTACCGAGTGGGCAGCGCCGGCTGGTAGCATCTGCACCGTGCCAGGGCCGCTGCGTACCCATTTTCCGTGCAGATAGAACTCTACCTCGCCTTCGATCACGTACTCCACTTCGTGCCAGGGGTGGAAATGGAGCGGCGGCCCCTCTCTATCGGCCGAACGGTATTCGATGACCTGCACATTGCCGCCTTCTGTCACCCGCAGCAGAATCTCGTCGTCGGGGTAGTGGATGGTCTCAAAGTGACGGCCGTCCACTATCTCTGCCGTCATCTTCACAATCGTGGCTGTGTTTAATTCGTCTGAAGTGTCCATCTTGTCCTTGAGGTATTAGAGGTGAAACGCACTTTTAGCCTCGTTGTTTACTCTGGCATAAGCGCGTTTCACCTGTATAGATACCGCCGCCTCTCACGTATCACGTATCATGTATCACGTTTCACGGTCAGATCGGCAACTCTTCGCCAATGGCATCTTCGTTGGCTACGCCGAGCGAGGCGTGCCACTGGACGATTCTCCAGTCGCCATCCTCTTTGTGGTACACGGCCGTCAGGCGAAAAGGCAGTTCTGTCCCATCCGGCAAACGGAAGGCAGGTTCAGCGGCTACCCAGCCCACATTCCCCGCGCTATACGCCTGGGGCTGTACGTTTACAATAGCCATGCCTTGCATTGCTTCGGACTGCGCCTGGAAAACATTAACAATCGTATCGTAACCAGCCCACCACTCTTTGGGATCGGTGCCAATGGCCAGAACGCCATCTTGCCGGGAGATGCGGTCGGTGAAGAAGCCCAGGCCGCCACTGGCAAAGGATTCCAGCCCTTCTTTGGTCAATTCGCTCAATTCATCTGATCGGTTCATTTCCGTCTCCTTGTTATCGTTTTTCGAGCCACTTTGCAGTCTGGTAATCTTCTACCAGTTGCGGCTTAGTCTACCAGCGAGTGAGTTACCAGATATGACATTTCTTGCCAATCGCCGGATTTCCGCTGACAAACGGCCGTAGACTTCATCGAACCAGACGGAACCATCATCCCAGATATTGATGGCGGCCCCTTTACCGGCACGCAGTTGAAGGTAGAACCGGCGCCATAACACAGGGCATATCCCGGCTGTTAGCAAAACTGTCGTTAATATTGCTGGCTCAGTCTGGCGCTAGATTTGAAACGGCCGGTAGCCCCATTGTTCAGATCTGACCCACTCCTGGCAGAAAACGAAGGCCAGGATGGGTAACGTCCTGGTCATCGTGGAAGCGCACGCGCAAATCAACTTGAAAAAGATTCGTGGGTTGTGGGGACATGGGGAACGCATGACTGAGTATATCGTGCAACGCGGACTGCTGCCGGCAGCCCTGGTAGCCGAAGTGTGGGTCAAATGGTCAGCCGAAGAACGGCCGTCCGAACTACGTGACAATCCAGAAGCGGTCGCCGATATGGTGTTGTTTGATGAGGTACGCCGGTTGGCGGCTTTGTGCGGCTAACGCCGGGCATGGGGTGAGGGTTGGTGGACGCGCCTGACCCTCAACATCCTTTGGAGGTGATCTATGCCCGAACTCAACACCCACTTAACCTTTATCTCTGACCCTGGCCACGGCTGGCTGCGTGTGCCGCTGGCCGAGATTGTCGCCCTGGGACTGGAGACGCAAATCTCCGTTTACTCCTACATCGAAGGCCAATATGCTTACCTGGAAGAAGATTGCGACTGCCCCCGTTACCTGGAAGCTCGTGCCGCACAAGGACATCCCCACCTGGAAATCACAGAGCAATACGTGGATCGGTTTGAACGGCCGTCGCTCCATTTCGGCCACGCATCTTTGAGCCAGGCTTTTTGGGACTATTGGCGGAGGTGAATCATGCCAACTATCAAGGTTTATCACAACCCCAACTTTCTCGATTACCGAGGTCAACATACCAGCATTGTGCCCCCTATCCGGCCGGTGGCCACCGTGCAGGTGTCGGAAGAAACGCCAGGCGAACAGGCTTTAGAAATCGCTTACCGGCAAACGCAGCACCTGGACGACGTGGACGGCGGCTGGTGGAATCGTGAAGATGTGATGCTTCACGTCCGCAGTACATCTGTGGGTGACGTGTTGGAAGCTTGCACTGAGAGCCGAAGCCCTGAGCGTAGCCGAAGGGGAAGTCGAAGTGATGAGCAGGGTAACTTGTTTGTCGTTGAGAGCATGGGTTTTCGGCCATACCAACCCAGGGCCATTCGTCCTTACCACCGGTTGGCCGAAGCCTACCGGCTGCTCGATGAGGCCCTGGCGCAGGCCAGCACCGGCCAGATTACCGCTGTGGCCATGCAGTCACGGAACACAATCCTGCACGTCCTGGAAGCGGGAGGCTATCCCAAGGGGGAAGTACCGATTCTCTCTTGGGATAACGCTCAACCCGGCGACCTGGTAGGCGGCCCATACATGGGCGGCCCCGATACCGGCCTGTTCCGGGTCATTGCTCGCAAATTGCGTCCCAAGTGGCGTGCCAAAAGGCTGCTGGCACATATTCCCAACGCCCAAGTCTGGATTGACAGCCCCAGGACATGGGCGGTGCTGGTACCAGTCAACGGGGAGGTTCAACCATGACCGCATCTATCTACAAACAGGCCCAACTGGTACGAATAACCCCGGCCGGGGAGTGGTACGTGGCTATTCCTCACCCGGATAAGCCTGGCATCCTGGCAGTAGACGTGAATAAAAACCTCACTTTTGCCGCCGAACATACGCCGGAAACGGCGCCAACGACCGTTGGCGTTGCGGCCGTCAAACCGGTAGTGGCCTTGAATCGTTTTATCAATCTACGCCTCGAATTCATTCCGGGCATGATAGAAGCTTCGGCCTTCAACCTGTTGGCCAACGCGCTGTACCAGGCCATCGCCGATGTCCAGCAACGAGAACCAGAGCCGCGAAACAGGCTTATTCTGCTCACGCTGTTGGAGATTCAAGCGACGTTAGGCCGGGCCTTGCACCAGGCCCTGACCGCCGTGCCGGCGCGAGAAGAGACGCCCTACATCGAACACGACTTCATTGCCCAGGGGCTGCAAGCGCGGCTGGCAATGGCCGGTGAGGAGGTGTAGCCATGCCCAGACAGCTAAGCTTTGGCTATCTGCCACATCAACAGATGGCAACCATACCACGTCGCCGGGTATGTGACCTGCCGGCCGAAGAACGGCCGTTGTACCGCCTGCATCACGCCGGTTCCAACGCCTTAGCCACAACTGAACTGCTGGCTCTCGTGTTAGGCACGGCCGATGCCCCTGGATTGTCGGCGGATTTGCTCGATGCCTTTGGCTCTCTGCACCAACTGGCGCAGGCCAGTAAGACGCAGCTGATGAAAGTGCGGGGCATTGGCGAGGCCCAGGCCGGTCGCCTGGTAGCCATGTTGGAGTTGAGCCGCCGCCTGCAAGGACCACCGGCCGGCGAACGCCTGCGGGTGACCAGCCCGGCCGACGGCGCCAACCTGTTGCTGGGCCGCATGGCGCATCTACAGCAAGAAGAGCTTTGGGTGATTTTGCTCGACACCCGCAATCGCGTGTTGGACATCTCGACCATTTACAGAGGGAGCTTGAATACCAGCGTCGTGCGGATTGGCGAAGTTTTTCGCCCGGCCGTGGCAGCGCCGGCGGCGGCCGTGATTGTGGCTCACAATCACCCCAGCGGCGACCCCTCGCCCTCGCCAGAGGACATCAACGTCACCAGGCAACTGGTGAAGGCAGGTAAGCTGCTGGACATTGAACTGCTCGACCATTTGATTATCGGCAACGGTATTTTCGTGAGCCTGAAAGAACGTGGGTTGGGCTTTGATTAACCGCCCCCCATACAGGAGAATCCCCCATGAACCCTAAAACAGCCTTGATTAACCGCAAGACGGCCGTTATCGGCCTTATCTTAACCGTAGCCTTGCTCGGCTTTGAACTGTTCAACTTTGACACCACCCGCTTTGCCCTGGCTCAACTGATGGGCGGGCGGCGTTTCCTGGGGCTGGAGTGGCCCCCGCGCAGGCGGGGGTGGCCCTGGCTTTTAGCAGCCTCGATTTTGCCGGCCTGGTGCGGGTATTTACGCCAGAACAGGAATTGAAGCGGGAGTCACCTGAAATCTGGTGGTTGACCGGCGCCTGGCTGGTCGGAGCAGCCCTGAACGCCACCATGACCTGGTACGCCATGGCGCTGCTGGTAGCCCCGCTGGGCGCGGAGATAGGGGCGACGCTTTTCACCCACGAGCAGATGCTGCGCACTGCGCCGCTGTTTATCGCCCTGCTGGTCTGGCTGACCCGTATCTCGCTCATCAGCAGCGTCGCTCTGGCTCTGGAACGATTAGCGGCCCCTGATTCCGGCCAACGGCCGGATCACGCCCGGCAGAGAGGCTCGCTCGGTCTACCATCCCAGCCGCCAATGCGTGAGCGCCAGCGCAGCCTGGCCTTCTCGGGCAACGGTGGCGATGAAGCCTGATTTGGGCTGGTAAACGATATGGAGTAAATAATGAATCCCTCACCTGTTGTCACCCACTTGCCTGCAGACACCACCGGCAAACAGTTCACTTTGACTGTGGGTGGGCAAACTAAAACCTATACCCACGACAAAGAAGGCAAACGGCAGGCGATAATTGACGGCTTGAACGCCATCGAAACGGTTGCCGTCGAGCAGGATGTGTACCTGCCCAGCAACGAGAGCTTGCAAGTGGTCGCGGCCGTACTCTATCCCGACGGCATCCAAACTGAATCTGCCTACCAGACGGTGTGCGATGTGACCGAAAAAGCGTGCGCTCATATCGGGTATGGGTCCGAAGTGGAGTTAGGCCCTCCCGCCGTCCCGTTTTCCCGGCGTGGGTCGTATCGCAAACAACACCTGCCCGTGGCGGCCCAGATGGTATTGGATGAACTGGAACTGGCCGGGACCAGCAGCACCCATCCCCGGCAAGAAGTGGCCTGCACCATTCTCTGGAATAAGGCGGGGTTGGATGTCTACGGCCGTCACTGGAGCAAACTCACTCTAGCCGAACAGAGCCTCATCCAGGCCCAGGTGGACGAGATTGCCGGGCAAGCCGGCTGGCACAGAGACGAAAGCACGGCTACTGGTAGCTACACTAAACCACTGTCCATTGACGAAACGACCGCTCGCGGCCGGTTGGGGCAGTTACTCAGCCAGGAAAACGGCCGTCCTGTATCGGCCAGCAGCGTCATTTACCAGGTTCAATTAGGCGCTTACGGCCGTGGCTTTTACAGCAACGAACTGGTCCCGGCGCTGCAAACCATCGTCACCGAGACGCTTCAGGCCAGCGGCTACCGCCCCTCCCCGGAAGACGGCGAATACCGGCCGGTGCCTATCGCGCTGGCCCCGGAAACAGGGACAACCATCACCGGGAAACTGGCGGCCATCTCGCCGGTGATGACCAGCTTCGGCCCTGGCTTGCTGCTGCGGGATGTGCTGGCGGCCACGGCAGGTCGTGACCAGGCTATCAGCGCGTGGCAGGCGGAGCAGTTGGTGCAAGACGGCCGTATCAGCCAGGCGCTGCGGCAGTTGGGCTACCAGGCCGAACTGACCTGGTGCCAGCCGTACCATTTCCAACCGAAGCTGGGCGACGACCGTACTCATCAGGTCATTCTCAAAGAGATACGGGTGCAGCACGACCCCAACAAGACCCTCTCCCTGGCCCAGGGCCTGGCCGTTTACACCCCAGCCCTGGCTATTGACGACGTGGATGGCACCCTGGTCTACCTGGAGATGGTGGGCGCTAAACAGTCAGTGAAAGCCAACTGGGCGGCGCTTGTCGGTGGCGGCAAGGTGCATTGGATCGGGCGGAAGCGGGTGCAACTGGACGGCATGAAGAGCCACGTCAAAATACAAAGCGCCCTCCCCTGTGGCTGGGCCAACCACATTCTCATTCACAAGCAGGCCAGCTTGAAGGAGATGAATCCGGAGCAGCCCTTCTATCTCCTGGACGACGGCACACGGCCGATTCCGCCGCTGTTTTACGCCATGCTGAACAAATGCCTGGCGCTGCCGTTGTTGGAGAGCTGGGCGGCGTATCTGTGGGAAAACGGCCGTGAGCGCAACCTCATCACCTTGCTCGATGAGGGTGAAGGCCAGGGCTATGCCGCTTGGCGGGTGTTGCCGGTGCCAAAGGAGTGGCAGGTAGTGGTACAAGAAGGGTTATCGGTAAGGCACCTTCAGTTTTGAGATTGACAGAAAGAAATAAGGATATTACGATTAGCCTAATCATAATATCCTTATTTTAGAAAGAGGAACACACTATGCTTGTTGATCGCGTTCGGGAATTGCAAGAATTAAATAACTTGCTGCAAGCGCCAGCCTCCCGACTGGTTGCGGTGAGTGGGCGGCGGCGTTTAGGGAAAACGACCTTATTAGTCCATTGGGGCAAGAACAGCGGCCATCCCTACCTTTATTGGGTTGGTTCGCGCTTTCCCTCGGCCGTATTGCTGGCTGAGTTTTCACGGAAAGTGTGGCAGCATGGCAATCCCGACAAGCGCGTTCCACGGCAGTTTAGCTATGAGAGCTGGAGTGAAGCATTTGAGATGCTGGCTGAAGCCTGCCAGGGAGAACGGCGACATGTTGTTATTTTGGACGAGTTTCCTTACGCGGTGCAGTCAGAGCCAGGGTTACCTTCTGCGCTGCAAAATGCCTGGGATCATCATTTGAAGTTTAGCAACGTTTGTATGGTGCTATGCGGCAGTCAGGTGGGAATGATGGAACGATTACTGGAAGCTGATGCGCCGCTGTATGGGCGGATGGTTGGGCCGCTACAGGTGCGTCCCTTGCCCTTTAGAGCTACTCGGGCCTTTTTCCCCCAATACAGCGCCGAGCAGCGGGTGGCAGTGTACGCCATTCTAGGTGGCGTCCCGGCTTATCTGGAACAGTTTTCCGGCGACCTCTCCCTATTGGAGAATTTGCGTCGCCACTTGTTCCAAGACGTTGGGCTATTTCGCAGCGATCCAGATTATCTGATTGGGGAGCAAGTACGCGATTTATCTAACTACCAGGCGGTGTTGGCTGCTATTGCCGATGGTGCCCGCAAACCGGCCGACATTGCTTTGCACGCTAAATTACCTCATCGTTCTGGGGTAGACCCCTACCTGGCGCAGTTAGTGGAGATGGATTATGTGCGCCGGGAGCTACCTGTTACTGTGCCGCCATCGCAGCGGGCAACCTCGCGGGCCAGCCGGTACATTCTGGCAGATAACTACCTGCGTTTTTACTTCCGTTTTGTGCGAACCCACCTGGATTTAATCGCCCAACAGTTGTATGACGAATTGGAAAAGCGCATTGCTGAACAACTACGAGCCTTTATCGGCATGACAGCCTTTGAAGAACTGTGCCGGGATTGGGTATTGAGTCAAGCCCAGCAAGGAAGGCTGCCGTTTGCTGTAGAACAGGTTGGCTCTCATTGGGATAGCCAGGTACAGGTGGATGTTGCCGCCATTAACTGGCGAGAAAAGGCCTTACTGTTAGGAGAGGCTAAGTGGCAACCTGATGACATGAGACGCGCGGTTGTACGCGAGTTAATCGAAGAGAAAACGGTAAAGGTAAAAGCATCGCTGCCTGATAACGGCGAAGGCTGGAGGATATTCTACGCCTTTTTCAGCAGGGCCGGTTTTACAGCAGTGGCGCAACAGATGGCTGGCGAGTATCAGGCGCAACTCGTGGACTTAACACAGATTGACAAGGATTTGGCACAAGCTTAAGAAGATACAGAGCGTCCTACCCTGCGGCTGGATTAATCACATCCTCATTCACAAGCAAGCCAGCCTGAAAGGGATGAATCCTGAGTAGCCCTCCTGTCTCCTGGGTGATGGTGCGCAGCCAATTCCCCCCTGTTTTACCTGATGTGCAACAACTGCCAGGCGTTGCCTTTATTACTGGAATGGGTGGGGTATTTGTGGGCAAACGGCCGTGAGCGCAACCTCATTACGCTATTAGATGAAGGCGAAGGTCAGGGCTATGCGGCCTGGTGGGTGCTGCCGGCGCCACGGGAGTGGCAGGCGGTGGTGGAGGATGGATTGCAAGTGGAACATATTACGTTTTGATAACGATTGGGGTCTGACAACTACGAATAGATAATAACAATCTCGTCGTAGTTACAACACATGACGAAGAGGTAAAAATTTATGGGCGGGATCGACAAACCGGTCCAGTACCAGATAGGGCGATGTGGGACGGCGACACCACAGCATGACAAACGCTATCGGCTGCTCGTTCGCGTCTTCCCAAATTCGGCTGGCTTGGGCCGGCTGCCACACTCGGGATGAAAGCAGCAGGCGTAGGCGCCAGGGGTGCGGGTAGGTATAACGGGAAACGGCCGTGCGGTAATTGATCAAGAGGAAAAAAATGCGCTCTATATCTTCGGCATAATGACAAGATCGGCTCAAGAAATCGATCATGGGTATCATGTTATCCCATTTGTAAAGCATCTCGCAAGCGTACACACAGCGCTGTGATCTCGCCGGCGCCGCCGCGTGGTGCGTCTGGCCATTCATCTACACGGACTCCCCAATACTCGCGTGGCGCTCCGGGGTAACGAGGCACGAGATGAATGTGGGGATGGGCCACATGGTCGCCCAGAACAAGAGCGTAAACATGCTCTGCTCCCTCGCTGACTTTAAGCGCCCGGCTGAGGCGGGTAACCATCAAGCCCAGGGCTTGCGCTTCTCTGTCCGTCAGGTCGTCCAGTCCCGGCGCGTGCCGTTTGGGTTCAACCATGAGATGACCCAGGTAGGCTCCGGCTTTCCCTTCAGGGAGTTGTACGTGCCCTACATACAGCACCTCATCCTCGAAAATCGCCCCACCGGGAATTGAGATTTGGCCGCGATGTTTACGGCAAACAAAATATTCAGGGTTATCCTCTTTCAGAGTGGTCACCACTTTCCCTCCACTTTGATGAGTTGCCCACATCTGGATGAGCAGGCAATTTCAATGTTAACCCATGCGAACGCCCTGCTCAACCAGGTAGGCCGTAACCGCCTGGAAATCGGTCAAACCCTCATCAATGAACGCTTTGCAGATGTGGTAGCCGCTGTACATCGGTGTTCGCCGGCTTTCGGTCAGGATGGTGTGTTTGTAGTGTATTATCTGTTCTCTGATTTCGGCCGTCATGGCCTGCTGGAACCGGTGTATTTCAGCCATCTGCTGGTCTATTACCTCGTCGTCCAGGGACCAGATGTCAATCTTCCATGGCCGTCTCCAATCCCCGTAAGCGATCCTCGGTTTTAAGTATAGGCCGCCGGGCAGCCGCGCCGTCTGCGACTTCTCAAAAACAACCTGAAAGACCAGATCAGAGGCAGCCAGCCACCCGCCAATAGCAAACAACTCTGCCACGGAAATTTTTGACAGGTAGAGGTCAATATCTGGATAAGCCATCACGTCGAGGTAATAGCTGCCGGTAGGCGTGATACGGCCATAAGGCTGCACAATCTCGTATAAGTTGATTGCTTGCAGAACAAAGTCCGCCTCTTGCTTTAACCTGGCAGATCTCTGCAATGGGTCTGTGTGTGATTCATTCATTTTGGCTCTCTATTCAGAGAAAATTGCCCTGCCAACAGGGAGATTTGTCCGGCGTGGAAGACGTTGTGCTGTATAGTACCATGCAGCATTAGATAGAACGGCCCCCGCACAGGAACCGGCTTTTGTTCCAGGATCGAATCATCCAGTTGTTTCACGGCATGCCCCAGGGCCCGGTTGGCTTTCTTCAGCTCTGCGCTTGCTTTCTGCCAGGCCGCAGGCGATGTATCGGTGATGGCCGGCCAGGTTGTTTCACCCGCAATCCAGGCTTCGGCCGTACCGTCAATGACCGTGTGGGCATAGTTAAGTTCCGCTGTTAGATGCACCACGACATCCCAAATGCTATGGGCGCTCCAACGCGGCTTACGAATAGCAATATCGGCTGGAATGTGCTCCAACGTGCTGAGGAGAGAAGGGCAGTAGTACGGTTTACCTTCAAAAGTCTGTTCCAACAAACGGGCGACACGTACAATTTCACTCATGTCTTTACACTCTAGCGAAGGCGCAGTACTCAACCTTCAGGTGTTCGTGACCAGATAGAGATGCGGCACGCCTTCTAAACGAACACTATTGTACGTTACCTGGCTGTTGTAAGCGACCTGGGTGACGTTCTCGCTGAGTTCCATTTCCACCTGACACTCCTGATTCATGACACATTGAATCGCTCTAGGCGCTGATTCAACTCAAGATAGCGCTGAACCCACTTGTCCGACAGCTCATCAGCCTGCCTCTTCAGTCGCCGCACTGCGAAAGTGAGTGAAGATGGCCTATCAATTTCGAGATAATCTAAAATGCCCGCGGCCGTTTCCTGACAATTTTCGATTCTGCCTCATGAATGCCTTATCTGGTACAGGTCGCGCAGGCAGCCAATCTCCCCGCCATGCTGCAAGTCATGGGCAGCCATCGTCCAGAAGATGCGCCAGGTAGGCCATACATCGCCCCAGTTGGTCGGCCGCATCCCGGCTAAATCGGCATCATTCAGGCCGTCGAGGGCGGTTTTTAATTGGGCCTGGCCTGTTTCCAGCCAGGCAATGGCATCGCCGGTCGTGTGCGGAATGTCCAGTCCATCCCAGGTAAGCTTGCCCAAACCGAAAGCGTATTCGTGGTACATGATCTTGCAAGCGGCCACATGCACCAACCGCCAGGCAATGGTGGTAAACGGCGACGGGTCAGGCTCCGGCAGGGCGTAATCAATGACCCAACGGCCGTTCCCGTCCTGATGCACCGTCCAACAATTGGGGACCGGTTGCCAGAACATCTCGGCGTCGGTCAACCCCTCCAGCCGGCGACACAGGAAAGTCCAGGCTTCTTCCAGGGCAAAGGCCAGCCATTGCCCGCTTTGCCGCTCTGGGCGCAGTGCGTAGCCGGCGGGCAGTGGAATTTCTTGTGCTTCTGGCGCTTCCCACTCGCCGACTTCCCCACTGGCTAAAGCCTGAGCTACCGCTTCATCTGAAGTCCCGGCAAAGACCACCGCCCGGTGGCGAATGCCTTGGACATGGTAAACGTTCATGACCCTGTCTCCTCATCGTAGGGATTTGTAATTGCCAGCGAAAAGTGAAATCTCTCACACGTCCATTTTACACGAAAGCCTGAGATAAAGCGGGGGCGGCGCTAAGCGCGCCGGGTGTGACGGATTTTTACTTTCACCCCTTGAAAACCCCAAAAAGGAATACGCTATGCGACTTGCTAACCTGGAGAAGGCCGGCTACTTTCCGATTGCCCCTTCCGTCACCGAACTTGTCTCAACCCACATTGCAGCCCCACACGGCGGCCGTATCCTGGATCCGTGCGCGGGCGAGGGGACAGCCTTAGTCACCTTTGCTGAAAAGCTGGGTCTGGACCCTTTCGGCGTAGAGCTACATGAAGGCCGGGCAGAGGCGGCCCGCGAAGCGGTAAACCAACTCATTGCCTCCCAGGCCACGGCTGGTAAGCATACCACCCGCATCCTGCATGACAGTTACCTGAACCTGATCACTTCCCAAGGAGGTTACAACCTCCTCTATTGCAACCCGCCCTATGACCATGATGATGAGGACGGCCGTCTTGAATATCAATGGCTGGTCCGCACCCGGCCCTGGCTGCAACGAGGCGGATTGCTCGTTTGGGTCGTGCCGCAGCATATGCTGCGCTTCCGCAAAGCAACCCGCTACATCATCTCCTGGTACGACAAGGTGCAGGTATACCGTTTCCCCGACGATACTTATGATCAATTCCGGCAGATTGTTCTGTTTGGCGTCCACCGGCCCAAAGCTGTTACCCCCGATGGCGAGATGGTAGAGAAGCTGGCGCAGTTGGCCGTGGGTAAGGAAATGCTGGCCCCATTAACGGCCGCGCCAGAGCCAGTCTATACATTGCCGCCTCTGGCAGTCAAGAGGGGGCAATTCAAGTTCCGCTCCCAATTCGTAGACCCGGCCGATGCCTTGACCGAGGCCAGGCAGGCAGGCGCCAGCAGCA
>DAOMOK010000035.1:0-42626 GCA_035444285.1 Chloroflexota bacterium | reverse complement strand
TTGCCTTTCACCTGTTTGTTCAACCTACACAAACATAGGTGTCCGGTAGAGAATAGTAGAGATTATTACAATTTATATAGTAGAGCTTATTACAACACAATTAACCTGCTCAGTGTCTGCTGCGGTGCAGGCGGTCTGTTCCGACTCGTCCATTCACCAATCTGGCAGAGGCTCATCATTATTCAGGTCATTTGCAGCGTAGCCAGCAACGTCTGGATGGTCGGCCTGTCGGTGGGTTCGCGGCTGGGGTGGGCCAGGCGAATCAGGCCATGCCGGTCAATAATAAAGTCCCCACCAAGCTGATGCGGATCGCCCCGTTTGCCATAGGTTGGCCGCCCCTGCCATCGGGCACGGCCGTAATACCACAGCGTGGCCGGACTCCAGGAGCGCAGCACCGACGACTCCAGCCCGTAAGCGCGGTAGGCAGTTCTGTCCGGGTCAACCAGGAAGGGGAAGGGGGATTGGGTTTCGGCCAGCCACACCTGCCCCCAGTGGGAGGTCTCAAAGGAAACTGTGACTACATCGGCGTGGGCGGCTTGAATGGCAGCGGAATGGGCCACAACCTGGGCCACATGATCGCGGCAGGGCAGTCAGGCCAGGTGGCGTAGAAAGATAAGCAGCAGGCTACGGCCGTTACGCCAATAGGTTGACAGTGAAACGGAACGGCCGTCTAACAATTGCAAGGTCGCATCCGGTGCCGGTTGGCCGGGGCGTAATGAAGGCATAGAAACTCCTTAATCCAGATGGTGGCCAGCCCACACCAGCCGCTGCACAATCGTCACCAGGATCAGCAGCGCCATCAGGTTGAACAGCCACGCCAGATAAGCGGGAAAGAAAATAAAGACGGTGTAAAAGATGATGGTCTCCGTGCCACCGATAATCCCGGCGGGCATGGTGATGGTGGTTAGACGGTCACTATGTGCCGAACGGCCGTGCCCGGCACGGCCCTTTTCCAGTATAGCCGCCAGATACATCCAGGAAGCGGCATTGACATAGTAGGTGCAGAGCAGGAAGAGTAGGCTTAGGGACACGGCCATGCCGCCCACCCCCAGCGCCAGCCCCACCGGAATCGCCGCATAGACCACAAAATCCACCACAATATCCAGGTAGCCGCCAAAGTCACTTTGCCGGTTGCGGGCGCGGGCTACCGCCCCATCCAACCCATCAAAGGCGCGGTTGAGAAACCAGAGGGCAAACCCGGCCGCATATTGCTGCTGCCAGAGTGCCGCCGCCGCCGCCAGCCCCGTCAGCAGCCCCAACACCGAAAACAGCCAGGGAGGGACAGCCAGCAGCCGGTGCGCCAGGGGGGTGAAGGCTTTATCTTTGGCGCGTCGCATCCTCTCATCAAACATGGGTATCTCCCTCTGGCAGCGGCCACAGGTGGGCGGGCGGCAGCTGCAAAAACACGTTCTGCCCCTCAGCAAAATGGCGCTGGCTGGTGGCGTCGGCGATCACCTCAAATGGGGGCAGCGTGGGATCGGCCGTCGCTACTTTGAAGCGAGTATGGGTACCGGCGTAGACGTGGCTGAGGATGCGCCCCGGCAGGCAGTTTTCCGGCGGCGGGCAATCAGTGAGCCGCACATTTTCCGGGCGGATGGTAAGGAGGACACGGCCGTCCCCCGCCAGGTCGGCCCGACGCACCCGCAATTGTCCCAGACTGGTAAAGATGTCTGCCCCCTGTTTCAGGCCAGGAATGAAGTTGACGCCGCCAAAAAAACGAGCGATGGCTGCGGTTAACGGCCGTTCGTAAAAATCGGCCGGTTCCCCCACCTGCTGTAACACACCGTCAAAAATCAGGGCGATATGGTCGGCCAGGATCACCGCCTCTTCCTGGTCGTGGGTGACGACGACGGTGGTAATGTCCATCTGCTGCTGTAAGCCGAGGATCAGGTCACGCATCTCCAGGCGCAAGTGGGTGTCCAGGTTGGAGAGCGGTTCGTCCAGCAGCAGCACTTTGGGTTGGATGATGAGCGCCCGCGCCAGGGCTACCCGTTGTTTCTGCCCGCCTGATAGCTGGTGGGGTTGGCGACGGCCGTAACCGGGCAACTTCACCAATTCCAACATCTCTGCCACACGTTGCTGGATGACGGCCTGTGGCTCGCCGCGCATCTTCAGGCCAAAGGCCACATTGTCAAAGACGTTCATAGTGGGGAAGAGTAGATGGTTTTGGAAGACCATAGCCGCGCCCCGTTTTTCGGCGGCGATGGTGAGGACGGAACGGCCGTTGAAGGTAATATCGCCCCGATCTGGCGGCAGTAGCCCAGCAATCAGCTTCAGAGCGGTTGTCTTGCCGCAGCCGGAAGGCCCCAACAGCGCCGTGATCCGGCCACACGCCATGTGCAGCGACAGGTCAGATACGGCCGGGCGCTGGCCATCATAACTTTTGTGCAGGTGGTGTAGTTGCACTTCGGTCATAATTTACCAAATCCACCAACGGCCGTGTGCCGCCCGGTGAGGTAGCGGGCGGTTAACAAAAAGAGCAGCAGCGCGGGGGTGATGAAGACCAGGCTGAGGGCGGCGGTGATGGTATTGTCGCCGCTGCTGGCAAAGGTGAGAAGCAGCACCGGCAGGGTGAGCACCTGGCCGCCGCCGATGATCAACGTCAGTAGGTATTGGCTCCAGGAGATGAGGAAGGCAAAGAGGCAGCCAACCATCAGCCCTGGCCAGATGGCGGGCAGGGTAACATGGCGAAATACCTGGTACGGCCGTGCCCCCAATACCCGCGCCTGCCCTTCATAATCCAGGTTATAGTTGGCAAATGCGGCCGTGAGCACCAGCACCAGGTAGGGCAGCACCGGGACGAGATGGGCCAGGATGACCCCCAATCGGCTGTCGGCCAGCCCCAGGCGCAAAAAGGCGACGTGCATACCCATGACGACGGCAATGACGGGCATGAGGGCCGGGGCCAGGATGAAAAAGAGGACGGCCGTCTTGCCCCGAAATGGATACAGCGCCAATGCCCGCGCCGCGGGCAGCGCAATCAGCAGCGACAGCAGCGTCACGGCCAGCGCTACCGTCACACTGTTGAACAATGCCCGCCCCATCTGGGAACTGCCGGAAAGGAGATATATCCAGGCCCGCCCGCTCCATGTGGCTGGCAGCACATCCGGGAAAAACCAGCGATGGACAAAGGCCCAGATGAGCAGCGGCAGCAGCGGCGCCACCACCCCTGCCAAAATGGCAGCCACGAGAAAGAAGTGCGCCTTTTGCTTCATCCTCTTATCCCTCTTTGCCCCTTTGCCTCTTTGCGTTGAAAAAACAACACGACCACCAGCAGCGCATCCAGCAGATGTTCCAGCCAGCGGAACCAGCGCCCGCCATGCGCCGGGTCCCAGTAGCTGACCGGGGAGCGAAAGCGCGTCTGCCACTCCAGGGGGAAGGTGATGACCGGGCCATCATCGGCGTGGGTGAGAATGTCTACGGCCGTGTGCAGCCCACAGCCCACCGCCACCCAGAACAGCCGCCGCCCCCACGGCCGTTCGCGCCACCAATACCCCATCAACGCCAACAACAAAACCGGCAGCGGCGCATGCAGGATGTTATGGGCGGCAATCCACCAGGGATTGTGGAAGTAGAGGTCGTTGTAGGTGGGGCTGCACCGCGTCTTGTCCGGCAAATGAGGGCGCAGGTAGCGCCGGTCGAGCACGTAGCCAATGCTCAACAGCCCCAACGGAATGTCTGGCAGCACCGAACCGGCCAACAATGCCTTCCTCTGCGCCTCTGCGCCTCTGCGTTGAATCAAGGGCCGCCATACGGCCGTTAGCAACAAATGCGAGTACGTTTGCATATGCTAAGATTCCGTTCGCTTTCCATATAGCTGCCTGTGTCGCCGCGCCAGATACGGCCGTGCAAACCGCACCTTCTCCTTCACCCCATATGCCAGCAAATCGCGCATCGTCAAATCGCCAAAAAAATGCGCTTTGTACGCACCGGAACGCATAAAACCCTCCCCTGGTTTAAGCAAACTCAGCCGGATTTTGTTTTTGGGCAGGTACGTTTTGCCGTCCAACAAAGCGATAAACGGGTCGGCAATCCAATCCAGCGAGCGGAAAATCTGGTTAATCTCAGCCGCGGCAGCGCTCACGGCCGTGTCATCCGCCAGATTCACTGTTTCCATGATAGCATCTACCCGGTCGGCTACGGCCGTGAATTCCGGGAAACCGCCGCCTACCAGCCGCAACGTCACCAGTTGTTCATAATAGGCTTGCCGCGTCTCTGTTGGCCGTCCCCGTTTTATCGCCTGCGCTCGCAGCATCGCCTGCGCCCGCATCATGTTCAGCTTTACCAGTTCCGTATACGCCCCCAGCAGCCACATCACCGCATACACCTGCCAGAGGCGGTAATCCCGGAAAGCGCGGTAGCTGTTCGCCACCAACCGGTCGGCCGCACAGACGAAGTTATGCGTTACTGTCTGCAAATCGGCAAAAGCGGTGGCCGAATAGTCGCCTGTCTCCTTCGCTTGTAGCAGCAAATGGGAGAGGATGAACACGGCCGTAAACGTCGTATACAGCCCCTTCGAGTAGAGCGGGTCAATAAAACCGGCGGCGTGCCCCATCAGCGCCCAGCGTTCACCCACCATCTGCGTAGACGAGTATTGCAGCCGCCCTGCCCGTGTCCATTCCCGCACCGCACGGGCATGGGCAAATTGGGTGGCTATATCAGGATATTGCGCAACAAACGCATAAAACTCCTGCTCCGGCGTCAGGTCATCACACGGCGGGTGCTGGCGCGGGTCCAGCAGCAGCCCCACACTGCACAGCGGGTTGGTAGAGCCGGCATGGTTGTCAAAAGGAATCACCCACAGCCAGCCGCCATCAAAAACATGGTGCAGCGTACCTTCAGACATGCGGTAGGGCAGGCCGTAGCTTTCTTTGGAGCTGCCCGTTTGATGGTAACAGGGCACGTTCACCATATGGGTGAACATGCCGCGGGCGTGGGTTTGCAAATTAAAATCGCGCAGACCAAACTTTTGCGCCAGAATGGAGCGGAAGCCACCCGCATCCACCACATAACGGGTGGTAACGGCCGTACTCTGGGCCGGGATGATGGTCACATGGTCGTCATGCAATTCAATGTCCTGGATGGGCGTGTTTTGGCGAATGGTAGCGCCGTAGGAGACGGCCGTACTCATCATAAAATAATCGCTGTCTTGCCGGTACAGGTGCAGTTCGTGGCCGTGTGGCTCTTTGGGGATAACGGCCTGCAAGGTGTGGCAAATGTCATGCGGCCGTCCCACATCGTGGTGCAAAAAGCCAAAGTGGCGCTTCACCCCATGCGTTGTGCCCGCAAACGGCAAAAAATTCTCCGTGCTAAAGTAGGCCAGTTCCGGCACATCATAAAAATAAGCCAGCGCCCGCATCATCTCCGACGTTTCCAAAATGAGCGACTCGCCGATGGCAAACCGGGGGTGTGCTTTGGCCTCAAAGACAACCACCCGCTGCCCATGCCGCGCCAAAATCGCCGCCAGCGACGACCCGCCCAGCCCAGACCCTATAATAGCCACATCAAAATGTTGTTTGTCCATCATTCCTCATGTATGGCATAGACCTGACAGGTTTTCAAAACCTGTCAGGTCTACCCCATTCTTATGTTTGCCGCGTTAATTTCATATACACCAGAATCAGGGCGGCGCTGATGGCGGCAATAATCACGCTCAAGGCCATCGCTTCCGGGCGGGCATTCAGGTCTACATCGGTATATAGCCGGTAAGCCAGCACCGGCAGCGCCGACGGATACCGCGCCCCCAATAACAGCGGTACTTCAAAATCGCCAAAGGTAAAGGCGAAAACCAGAATAGAGGCGGCCAGCAAACCGGGGCGAATCAGGGGCAGGGTGACGTAGCGGAAACGCTGCCAGTTATTGGCCCCCAACGTGCGCGCCACATCCTCATAATCGTGGCCGATGGTTTGCAGCGTCGCCAACAAAATGACGCCAATAAACACGCTGCTCTTCCACACATATTCCAGGATGATGCCCAGGCCGTAGCGGTCAAACACCAGCGCCGGAAAGTCGGCCGGTGTGTAAATCAACCCCAGCCCATGCCCCAACCGCGCCAGAAAGCCGCTCTGGGAGAAGAGGAACAAGATGCCGATGGCCCCCACCAAATGGGGAATGGGCAGGTTGGATTGGAAGATGAAGGTGGCGGCACCTTTACCGCGAAAGGTGCGGCGCAGGGCCAGGGCGGCGATGAGGGCCAATAGGGTGGACACGGCCGTACTCATCCCCGCCAGCCATACCGTCAACAACAAAGATCGCCCAAACGCCGGATTGCTGAAAACGCGCCGATACGCTTCCAGGCTCAGTTCCGTCTGCCCAACGGCCGGTACATAGCCCACACTTTGCCGCAGCGCCAGCCACAACCCGCCGCCAAACAGCAGCCCAATGACCAGCAAGGCGGGGGTGAGCATGAGGGGAATACGGAAACGGGACATGGGACTGTGGGCAGTAAACAGTGAGCAGTGAGCAGTGAGCGGTAAACTGATAACTGATTACCGATTACTGATTACCTCTGCAAAACCTGCTCCTGCCAGCCTTGCTCAAAGGCGACCAGCCAGTCAGCCTGTAGCTCCGGCAGGCGGGCTGCGGCGAGTTCTTCGGTGGAGAGGGTGGCCGGGCCGCGCGGGATGGCGGCAAACGGCGCCTGCCAGTCGGCGGGCAGCAGCGCCGGGTCTAAAACCGGCAAATCACCCCAGTTGGCCGGCTGCGCCTTGCTCAGTTGCGCCGCCGGGGAAAGCAGGAAGTTGGCAACGACCATGGCCGCCGCTTTGTGGTCGGAGTTGTACGGGATGGCGACGTAGTGGGTGTTGGCGATAGTGCCGCTATCGAAGACAAAGGTGCGGGTGCTTTCCGGGTAACGGCCGTTTTCCACCAGACTGCTCGCTTCGGCCGGGTTATAAGCCATGTCAAAACTTACCTCGCTGTTGGCAAACAAATCTTGCTGGCGGGTGTGGCTCTCCGGGTACGTTTGCCCTTCGCGCCACAGGAACGGCTCAATCTCATTGAGCAACTGCCAGCAGGCGGGCGCTTTTTCATCAAACAACGCCTGGTCAAACTCGCCCAACAGTGCCTCATAACTACCTGCTGCTTCGTAGCAAATGTGGCGCACAAAGGCGCTGCCGGTGAAGTCAGGCGGCGCGGGATAGGTGAACTGGCCGGGATTGGCCTTGATCCACTCAATCAGGGCGGGGATGGTGCGCGGCGGTTCCGGTACACGGGCGCTGTCGTAAATCATTACAAATTGCGCCTTGCCGTAGGGGGATTCGTACCCTTCCACCGGATAGCCAAAGTCGTTGGCCACGCTGGGATCATCCCAATTCACATAGGCAGAACTGGGCAGGAACTGCGACCAACGGCCGTAGAGCAACTCCCCCTGGCGCATGGTGCGGAAGTTCTCGCCGTTGACCCAGACTAAATCTACGCTGCCACCTGTGTCTTGCCCGGCCTCTTTTTCGCCCAGCACTTTGTTGATATATTCGGTGGCGTCGCTGATGGGCACCATGTTCAGGGTAATGCCGTACTGCTCACGCACGGCCGTCGCCACATACGCTGTCACCCAGGTGTTAATCAGGTCGCTGCCACCCCACATGTAAAAGTTGACCGTTTGCCCGCTGGCCTCGGCCACGATGTCTGCCCACGCCTGGCCTTCGTAGCCGGGCGGCGGCGCGGCCCCCTCTGGCGCGGCCTCGCTAACGGTCTCAGTTGTGGGTGGGGTAGTTTCATTGACGGCCTTCTCCTCCTGCCCATTACCGAAACTGCAAGCCACCAGAAACAACAAAATGAACAACAAAATGAGATATTTTTTCAATGCTTTCCTCCGCAAAATATAAAATGACTGTTTCCCTATATTTCAAGCCTTAAGGGGATACCATAAAGTTTGGCCATTACTTTGTTTTCAGTCAGTATGGGTTTTTCTGAGTCCCATCGTGGTGCAAGCATCATTCCCTTGTCGGGTATATCACAAAAAGGGCTGGGCTGTTCATAAAGCGTAATCATAATAGCTGCCTCAAGACGCTCAAGAACACGGATCTGAGTCCCTACTTCAGCAACAAAGATTCTGAACTCTGCGAGTTGTTTGTGTAATGCATTATGGATTGCGGATTTGTGTTTCTCAAATTCAATCTGCTTTTCTGGAGACCATCCCCAACCATGCCAGACCTCTTTTCGGAAACCCTGCTGTATAGCACCAACATCTAAAACATTGTACTCTCCGTTCATATAATTGCGGGTATGTTCACGAAATCGAACGGGAATTGGGCGACGTGTCAAACCTGCTGCATAAATCAGATAACCACCTTTATATTCAAAGGTTTGCAAATAAACACCTGGTTGTCTTGGTATGGAAAGCAAACCGTTTTGATGCTCAAACTTCGGCCAGCTATAGGGTCCAGTCCAAATAACTTCAATGATTTCCTGATCCAGAATCTCATTATCTAAATCTTCCATCTCTATCTTGTCCAACTCAGCCATTTATCAAACAACTTTGCCACCATGGGCGTCAGGCGGGTGCGGTTCCAGGCGTCGGCCGCCTTCTTAATCGCTTCCGCCTGGGTGGGGTACGGGTGGATGGTTCGCGCTAGTTTGCCCATGCCCGCGCCGACCATCATCGCCGTGGTCACTTCGCTGATCATCTCGCCGGCGTGGCGGGCGATGATGGTCGCGCCTACGATCTGGTCGCTGCCCTGGCGCACGTAAATTTTGGCAAACCCCTCTTCGCCGTCGGTGCGCCCACGGTCGGTCTCGGCTATGGGGATGGTGAAGGTGGTCACGGCCGTGCCCCGCGCCGCCGCCTCCTCAGGAAACGAACCGACATGAGCGATTTCCGGGTCGGTATAGATGACCCAGGGAATGATCAGGTCGCTGTACTTTTTGCGCCCCAGGAAGAGGGCGTTTTGCAGCACAATGCGAGCGGTGGCGTCGGCCGTGTGCGTAAACTGCGCCGGAATGGCCACATCGCCCGCGCTGTAGATGGCCGGATTGCTCGTTTGCAGCCGGTCATTCACCGTCACTCCCTTTTTGGTATAGGCCACGTCGGCCGCTTCCAGATTTAGCCCTTCGACGTTGGGGCGGCGGCCGACGGCCAGCAAAATCTCATCTACCACTACCGTTTTTGTCTCGCCCTGATAGGTGAAGGTGATCGCCTTTTCACTTCCCAGCCGCTCCACCTGTTGCGTCTGGCTTTCCAGAAAAAACTGGACCCCGTCCACTTCCAGCGCAGCGCGAATGAGCGCCTGCCCGTCAGCATCGCGCAGGCCACCCATGATGGGCAACATGTCAAACACCGTCACCTGGCTGCCAAAACGGGCAAACGCCTGCGCCATTTCCAGGCCGACGGGGCCGGCGCCGATGATGGCTAGCCGCTGCGGCCGTTGCGTCAGTTCAAAGACGCCTTCGTTGGTGATGTAACCTGCCTCTACCAGACCGGGAATAGGCACGGTGGCGGCGCGGGCGCCGGTGGCGATGACGGCGCGGCGAAAGGTGAGAGTACGGCCGTCTACCACAAAGCTGTCTTTGCCCGTAAACTGCCCGTCGCCCAGGTAGATGTCAATGCCCAGGTCGCGGAAACGGTGCGCCGAGTCGTGATGGCTGATGTCGGCCCGTATCCGGCGCATCCGTTCCATCACGGCCGTAAAATCCACCATCACCTCGCCCGCCACATGCACTCCCAATTCGGCGGCGCGGCGGATGTCGCCGATGGCTCTGGCCGAGCGCAGGATCGTTTTGGAAGGCACACAACCGGCGTTAAGGCAGTCGCCGCCGAGCAGATGTTTTTCCACCAGGGCCACTCTGGCCCCCAACCCGGCTGCGCCTACGGCGGCCACCAACCCGGCCGAACCGCCGCCAATGACCAGTAGATTGTAACGGCCGTTGGGCGTCGGGTTCTGCCAATTGGCCGGATGGGCGTTCCTGACCAGTGTTTGATTGTACACATCGTAGGGGAGGACTTTAATTTCTGTGGTCATACCGATTCCTTTTCAACGGGGTATTGTTCCAGGCGGCCCTCCCGCTTTTTGATGAGGCGGGAGAGGGCAATGCTGATGCCAATGATCAGGATGGAGGCGACGGCCGTGACCGGATTCAGTTGAATCTCGCCCGCCAGCAGTTCGTCCAACGTGCCAAACGAAGCGCCCAACAGCACAAAGGAGACCGTTCCCGGCACCGAGCCAATAGCCGTCGCCGCCAGGAACGCTTTCCAGTTAATCTTCAAAAAACCGGCGGCATAATTGACCAGATCATAAGGCAAGAAAATAAGCCGCATGATCAACACCGTTTCAAAACTGTTCTCACGCATCCGCTCCATATACTGTTGGATAACACCAGCATCCCCCTTGCCCTCCAAAATCCCCTGTCCAAAATAAGCGCCCACACCAAACGCCACCATCGCCGAAGCATTGCTGCCGATGATGGTGTAAATGATGCCCACCGGCCCAAACAAAAAGCCACCCAACAGCGTCAGCACCGTCGCCGGAAAGAAAACCAGGGGGCGAATGGCATACAACACCATATACAGCAGTGGCCCATACAGGCTGTTCGCCAGTAAATCCGCCAGGCGGGACACGCTATCTTCCAGCGTCAACCCATTCTGGCGAGCATACCAGTAATAGCCAGCGACAACGGTGATCCAGAACACAAAAGCGAACAACTTGGACCCATGACGCTGCCAAAAACGCGAGAACACAAATCGGTTGGTTTGTGAATTCAATCAAGATCTCCTGCAATTGTTTTTTGGCGAGTGAATCGTTCAGTGAGATGGGCGGAGTAGCCAGAATCTTACAAATTTCATAACCCGGATTCCTTAAACTCGCGCACGGCTTTTGGCCCGCTGCGCGCCAGCCCTGCCTGAAAACCGTCCGGGTCACTGGCGCGGTAATCCATCCGCTCCACGCGAAAAGGAACCAGCCGCTCCCGACCACGCCGCCGCTGCATCACATCTATGAAGTATTCCAGTGCATTGCGGACGCTGTTGTGATCTGTCCAATCCGACTTATAAACCGGACTGCCCGCCCGGTTAAAAATCCAGGTCATGTTCGGCATGGAGCCGTAAGCGCGGTGGCAGGCCCCATCCAGGGCATCCAGCAGAATAGGCCGGGACACACCCAACACATCGCGCAAGGCGCGGGCATGGTCGAACTTCTGGGTCATGGATGTCAGGTACGGAAAGTTTTCACCCGGGTGCGCCTCATTGGTGTACAAAAAGATAGAACCAACACCCTGCGAGGCAAACTGCTCGGCCAGAGCATTCATGGATGGCGCCGCCATCCCACAATATGGTCAGGTGAAACTGCCAAACTCGACTACTGTCAGTTGGTTTTGCCGCCAGATTTCGCTGAGAGCTGTGGCCGTGTCGTCTAGCTGCCACAGCGGAAAATCGGGGGCCGGTTCGCCCAATGCGGGGCTGTTGGCAAAGTTCAGCCAGGGTAATACTTTGGCAGGTATAAATTCATCATAGTTGTAAGCGGTTAACAAATCAGAGTTGTCCACGTTTTTCCTCCATCATATCGCGCCGTTTGGGAATACAGAGTGTATTCCCGTAAGAGCAAAAGACACAACAGTCACCGGGCGTTGGCTTGAGCAGCATATTGCAGTTGGCGCAGCGATGAAAAAAGAGGCAATAATCGGCCGGGATTTCTAACATCTCCCCGAAACCGCAAAAGGGGCAGGTAATGCGGGCGTGGTTAATGATTTTCTCCATGGTACTTTCCTCGTCAATGTTTCAGAAGTTCAACTTTTGTGAAAAGTTGGACTTCTTTCCTGGCGCAGGCGGACAATGTCGCTGGCGGCGAAGATGGGGCCAACGGTAAGTTGTAAAGCCGGGCCGGCGTACAGGCTCGGCGGCACACCAATGTCGGCCAGGTACAGTTCACCTACATAGGGTGCGGCCGTATTCGCCAATAACCCCACTTTGGGCAGCGCCAGCGTCATGGTGGCGGCAGCGCGGATAGCCGGTTCATAAATGGCGCCGGTGGTTGTGTCCAGGCCGCTGGGGGTATCCAACGCCAGAATGGGGACCGCCTGCCGGTTAGCCCAGCGGATTAACTGAGCAGCTGAACCGCGCGGACTGCCCTGTAGGCTGTAACCAATGAGGCCGTCTATGATGAGCACACCTGCACTGAGAGCGGACGCAGCGTCCGTCGTCGAAGTAGCCGTATTTCCCTCTGCTGCCATTTCCTCAGCCAGCGCCACCGGCACATCCATCCGCCGCAGAATATCCAGTTGGTGGGCGGGCACGCCTGCACTGAGCGAAGTCGAAGTGGCCGTGAAATCCACATCCAGTTTAGTCGTAAAAACGCGCACATCCGCACCGTAGTTGTGCAGCCGCCGGGCGCAGACCAGCGCGCCGCCGCCATTGCCGCCGGTTCCGGCCAATACCACTACCTTTTGGCCGCGTGGGTCACCATTCAAAAAACGTTCACGGGCCAGATGAGCCAGGTTGCGCCCAGCATTTTCCATCATCTGGATCAGGTCAATGTGGTAATCCTCAATCATCCCCCGATCTACCTCAGCCATTTGCCGAGTGGTGAGTGCGGGAATTGGGTTGGTGTAAAGGGGAAATATCATCGCATTCTTCTTTGATAGGTTGGTTACGACAACGGCCGTAAATCATCCAAAATCCAGGGCATCAGCTCCGCCACCGTGGGGTGAGCCAGCACCGCCTTGCGGAACAGCTTATACGACTGGCGCGTGTACATGAACGGCGTAAACATGTTGATGATCTCATCACCGCCCACACCAAAAATGGCTGCGCCCAGGAATTGTTCCGTGTCCGCGTCTACCAGGATTTTTACCAGACCGGCCGTTTCATCTTTTTCTTTAGCGCGGGAAATGGTTTTCATCGCCCACGTGGCCATCAGCACGTTACGACCGCTGGCGCGCGCCTCCTTCTCGTTCATGCCCACCCGGCCCAGCGGCGGGTCAATAAACATAGCGTAGGTGGCAATCCGCTGGGAGAGGGTGCGATCATCGGCGCCGCTGTAAAAATCCCAGAAGATTTCGCCATCGTTGACCGACGTGTGCGTAAACGCCCCCTCGCCGTTGATGTCGCCCACGGCAAAGATATGGGATACGGCCGTTTGCATCACCTCATTAACGCGAATGTAGCCACGTTCATCTACCTCCACCCCCGCTGCCTCCAGGTTCAGGCGGTCGCTGTTGGGCATACGGCCCACGGCCAACAGCAGATGCGTCCCGCGCACCTGCCTATCCTGTCCATCCAGCTCAAAGAAAACGTCAATCTGCTGCGGCGCTGCCTGCGCCAGCCGTTGTACCCTGGCGCTGGTATAGAGAGTGATGCCTTCTTTTTCTAGAATCTCCTGAGCAGCAACGGCAATGTCGTCGTCTTCGCGGGCCATAATTTGCGGGCTGCCTTCCAGCACGGTCACTTCGCTGCCCAGGCGTCGAAATGCCTGGGCAAATTCCAGGCCAATATAGCTGCCGCCGACGATGACGAGGCGCTGCGGCAGTTCGGTCAATGCGAGCAACCGGGCATTATCCAGCCAATCCACTTCGTCAATGCCGGGGATGGGCGGCTTGCGTGGTCGGGCGCCGGCGTTGATGATGATGGTTTCGCCCTCAATGACATCATCGTTGACTTGCACAGTGTGGGGGCTGGTGAAACGGCCGTAGCCCGCATATACCGTCACCCCCTCCATGTTTTGCAGCCACTTTTCCAGGCCATCACTGGCCCCGTGACGCATCTTGTTTTGCCGCTCCATGACACGGGCAAAGTCAATCTGTATATCGCCGGTGACAACGCCGAAATCAGGGCCGCGCCGGGCCATGTGTGCCGCGCGGGCGCTGGCCACGATGGTTTTAGTCGGCGTGCAGCCATAATTAACGCAGCTGCCGCCGAAACGGCCGCCTTCCACAATAGCGACGGTTTTACCGGCTTTTACCAGCCGGGGCACAATGGTGCCGGTCGCCTGGCCGGTGCCAATCCAGATGATGTCGTAATGGACCATATTGCCTCCTTGAATCATTCCGCATCAGTATACGCCTTTTATTTTTCGTTTACCGTTTGCTTCCAGTAACGGTTCAGTAACCAAATGGTTCTTTGCTTGACCTTCCAGCAAATGGAAGGTTTACAATGTGGCTTGTAAGGTGACGCGATGCAAATAAATGAATTTGCCCAACAAACGAATTTGCCCGCCAAAACTATTCGCTACTACGAAGAAATTGGCCTGCTGCCCCCGGCGCGACGGTTGGAAAATGGTTGCTGTGTCCCTTCCAAGACGCTTATCCGCGCTGTGGAAACGGCGCACCAGGCGGGCACACACCGCTTTCAAGGCATTCATACCGCGCCCGGCCAGATTGAGTGGCCCAAAGTGATCGCCCAAAAGGATGAACTGGTGGCCTCCCTGCGCCAGGGCAAATACGCCGATGTGTTGGCCGGTTATCCTGACGTGGATTACATTGAAGGCCATGCCACCCTGACTGCCAAAAACAAGGTGGAAATTAACGGCCGTACCTATTCCCCCTACCGCATCCTCGTAGCCACCGGCGCCCGCCTCTGGGCGCCGCCCATTGATGGGCTGGCCGAAGCGGGCTACCTGAACAGCACGGCCGTACTCAATTTGCAAGAGCGCCCCAATTCTATGATTGTGATGGGCGCCAACGCCGTCGGCCTGGAACTGGCGCAAACCTATGCTCGCGCCGGGACGTTTGTGACGGTGGTAGAACTACTGCCGCGCATTGCGCCGTTTGAGGACGAAGCAATCAGCGCCGCCCTGACCGGCTATTTAGCGGAAGAAGGGCTGCGGATTCTAACCGGGTTTGCCACCAAACAGGTGCGGAAGGAAAACGGCCGTTCTGGCCATCCGTCTCGGCATCACCGTTAGCGAACTGCGCCAGACCATCTTTCCCTACCTGACTAACGTGGAAGGGATCAAGCTGGCAACACTGGGTTTTGAAAAAGATGTGGCGCTGTTAAGCTGCTGCGCGGGGTAAATAGCGTAGAGAAAAGATTAGATAGTGCCTTGCAAGATGGCAGCGGCAACGGCGGCCGCTACCCTCTCCGGATCATCCACAATCAACCCTTCAGGCAGCAGCCCAGATTCGTGCAGCCGCTCCGTTTGCACCAGCGTACCGTCCAGATCAAAAATCATCGTCGTAATCATAGAGGCGATTATAAATGAAAAGGGGGTATCAGCGGGTGACGAGATAGTGGGGGAACAGTTGTCGCTACAGCCCAATTTGACCTACCAGATTTCTCTTTTTTCATGTAACATAACGTAAATTGGTTTAGGTTAAAGCAGGCAAAGAAAATGAGTCGCAGGTACCCAACAAAAGATATAAAATTACTTTGGGGTCTTTCAGCAGGGCGCTGTGCATTCCCAGATTGTCGGCAACCGAGCATAATTGATGGAACAGAAGTTGATGACAGAGCAATCATTGGCAAAATCGCCCACATTTATGCCCACAGCAATGAAGGGCCAAGGGCAAAACCTGATCTAACCGATGAAGAACGCGACCGTTACGACAACTGGGTTATTTTATGCAGTAGACATCACGATTTGGTTGATGCGCAACCCAACACATTTACCGCAGAAGATTTACTATCGTGGAAACGAGACCTGGAAACGTGGGTCAGCTCACAATTAGCAACAGAGATTGCGGAAATAACGTTTGTAGAGTTGGAAATTGTTACGCAGGCGCTCTTACAATCACCTATGCCCCCATCCTCTGACTTTACTGTCATAAGTCCGCATGAAAAAATGGCGCGAAACGACCTGACTGACAGTGTGCTTTTTATGGTGACACTGGGAATAGGCAAGTCCAAAGAAGTAGAAGATTTTGTCGAACACGTTGCTGTACGGGATCCCAGTTTCCCAGAAAGGCTGCGGGCGGGGTTCGTTAACGAGTACAACCGGTTACGTGATGAAGGGTATGTGGGCGATTCGTTGTTTGAGGCTTTGCGCCAATTTGCCAGTAATGGCAATTCAAATTTTGCAAGGCAGGCCGCCGGGTTAGCTGTGTTGATATATTTGTTTGAAAAATGCGAGGTGTTTGAAAAATGATTTTACCTACTAAACATATCTCCACCGCGAACTCCTTGATTGGTGTGGGTGCAGTGTTGTTGAAGTATTTGGAACGGCCGTACACCATAACATCTTTGTGGGAACAAACCCGGGAAATTCCTGGAATAGGCTCTTTTGAACGATTCACCCTGGCACTCGATTTACTATATGCTATTGGTTCTATTGATTCCTATCAAGGATTGCTGAGACGGGTAGAAAAATGATTCACGCAGTCCGCGCTGATCAACCCACATTTAAGGCAGTGCGCTTTGAGCCAGGTTTCAACGTCATATTGGCTGAGCGCACCAAAGAATCTACCAAGAAAGATTCTCGCAACGGGTTGGGAAAAACAACTTTAATCAAAATCATCCATTTCTGCCTGGGGGCAAACACCTCCCCAGGAAAGGATTTACGCCGCGAACCGTTAGACGGTTGGACTTTCTATATAGACATTGATTTAAGAGGTCTGTTTTATACGGTTGCCCGAAATACAAGTAATCCAGGGCGTATAACCATCACAGGCGATTATTCAGGATGGCCGATACAACCCCACATTGATTCTGATACACACGAAGCCTCACTCTCTTTGCGCGATTGGAACGCTGTTCTTGGCTGGCTCATGTTCGATTTGCCAGTATCAAACGAGGAAAAATACCGACCTACGTTCCGCAGTCTTATAAACTACTTCATTCGGGAAGGCCGCGACGCTTTTAGCACCCCTTTTGAACATTATAGGAAACAGCAAGTTTGGGATAAGCAGGTCAACAATACATTTTTGCTGAATCTTGGTTGGGAGCAGGCGCAATGGTGGCAGGTACTCAAAGATCGTGAAAAGGCCATTCAACAATTGAAAGATGTTAGCAAATCTGGATTAATGCCTAACCTTATGGGAAGTATTGGGGATTTAGAGGCGGAGAGGGTACGTCAAGCAGAGCAAGTAGCGCGAACACAAGAACAGTTAAATAGCTTTCGTGTTCATCCTCAGTACCAGGAAATAGAGGAACGTGCCAACGTACTCACTGCACTTATCCACCAATTTAGCAACGAGAACCTACAAGATCGCCGAATGGTGGGATTTTATCAAAGTGGGTTAGCAAATGAACGACCAGCCAGCGAAGAAGCAGTGTTATCTCTTTATGAGGAAGCAGGCGTTGCCTTACCCAACAATGTTGTCAAACGCCTTACAGATGTGCAGGAGTTTCATAGAAAAATCACAGCTGACAGGCGGGCGTTTTTAGAAAGAGAAATTCAAAGATTACAAGACGATCTGGTTGAACGTTCCGAAAAGGTGCGAGCGGCAACGAATGAGCGTGCTTCGTTGTTGCAAATCTTGCAAACACATGGCGCTCTGGCTGAATACACAACACTACAACAGCGCCATATACAAATCATGACCGGGCTAGAAGAAGTTAAAACTCGGATTGACAACCTGCGAAAGTTTGAGCGAGAAAAAAGCAACCTGAAAATAGAAAAGGAACGCTTGTTGGTTGAGGCACAATCAGATTATGAAGAACGACAGGAAATTCGACAACGTGCCATCTCATTGTTTAATGCCAACTCCGAGACATTGTACAAAGCCCCTGGGCGTTTGATCATCAACGTTGATGCAACAGGGTATAAGTTCCAGGTAGAAATCGAACGTTCTACAAGTCAAGGCGTAGAACAAATGAAGGTCTTTTCATATGACTTGATGTTGGCTCAGCTATGGTCGGAACGAGACTTTGGGCCAGGTTTTCTGATTCATGATAGTACAATTTTTGATGGCGTAGATGAACGGCAAGTGGCACAGGCTTTACAATTAGCTGCACACGAGTCTGAATTGAGGGGATTTCAATACATTTGCTGCCTAAACTCGGATTTGATTCCTGAAGACGACTTTGATGAAGGGTTTGATTTATACGCTTATAAGCGACTTGAATTAACAGACGCTAGTGAAGATGGCGGATTGTTGGGCATACGCTTTTAAGCAGCTAAAAACAGGTTATTTGCCCACTTTGCACGGTAATCATAACAACACCTCACCCAGCGTCAGCACCGCCACCAGCACAAACAAAACCCCCAACCCCCGCATCAGCGCATTTTGTGAGATACGGCCGGACACCACCGAACCCAACTGCCCACCAATAATCACGCCGGGAATGGTGAAGATAATCAGGCTGTAGACCGTATTGAGCACCTCTGGCCCTTGCTGCATAAATGAGTAGAAGTGGCCGATTGAGGCCACCAGCGCCGTTACGGCTACAATCAGCACACTGGTAGCCACCGCCACTTTGCTGGGCACGCGGCAGCGCTGCAACATGAAGTAGCCATTCATCTCCCCCAATCCGGTGGAGATCATGCCCATGAACAACGCGCCAATGCCGGAAATGAGGCGACCTTCGTTTTTGTTGCAAACGGTGTACCAGATTTCCTCGCCAGCGGCCGTGACCAGCTTTGTTTCCCCCACGCCCGGCCCCTCTTTGGCCTGAATATCCCCATCCAGCAGCGCCATATCCCCATGACCCGGCGCCCGCAAAAAGCTAAGGGCGATGGCAAAGAGACCCACGCCAAGAATCGTTTTCAGGATGTCGGCGGGGATGCCCGTCGCCAGCCATGTGCCCAGCAAGGCTACCGGTACGGTCACCAGCAGCAGCCACCCACCCAACTGATAATCAATCAGCCGTTTGCGGGCATAGGCGGACAAGCCGCTGGCAAAACCAAACACTTCAGTAATCAGCCCCACGCCAATGGCAACCTCCGGCGGCAGGCCGAGTACCAGAATGAAAATGGGGGCAAAAAAGGTCGCCCCTTCCACACCAGAAGCCATGGCTATGGTGGCCACCAGGATGGAAACAGGCAGCATAAACCAGTATTCAAGCGTCACCAATTATTCTCCACTTTCCCAAACCTTTCACCTACACCAGCAGCTTTTGCAACTGGCCGTTTACGTCGCGGCCCAAATCAAAGCGAATCATGCGCCGT
This sequence comes from Chloroflexota bacterium, assembly GCA_035444285.1. Lineage (GTDB taxonomy): Bacteria > Chloroflexota > Anaerolineae > Promineifilales > Promineifilaceae > CAADGU01. Next base: position 23,655 of record DAOMOK010000035.1, on the reverse strand, counting down.
CCGGCATCGAGCAGCGTCTTGGCGTCGCCGAGGGCCTGTGCCTGCTTTACCACGCCAAAAGTGATGCTGGATTCCGGCCGGCCGGCCGCGTCGGGAATAGGCGCGTCGCCGTTGGCATTGGCCGTGACTTGGATGAACAGTCCGTGGCCGCCATCTCCTTTGTGTAACTGGCCGGTAGAGTGGAGGAAACGTGGCCCGTAGCCGATGGTTGTAGCCAGCCGGTAGCAATCACGCAGTTGGGCGCGCAGGTCGGACAGGGCTGCGTCTGTGGCGGCATTGGGATGGACGTAGGCGTGAATGGCGATGTAATCGTCTGGCCGAGACTGTTTGAGGAAGTCGTGCAACGTCACGGTCGTAACCGGCGCACTTTCACCGGCAGGCAGTTGCCCCGTTTTGGCATACTGTGTTACCAGTTGGCGGGCCAGAACTTTGGCTGCTTCCACGTTGGGCTGGTCGAAGGGGTGGATGCCCAGGCGGTATCCGGCAACGGCCGTGACCACGCGGTTATAGAAATAGTTAAAAAATGAGAAAGTCTCCACCGTACCGCCTGATTTGGTAGCAACGATGTAAAGCGTTTTAGCCGGGTCAAGTTGGGCGTCCAATTCCAGCACCCGCCCCGGATCGGTGCTGTCCAGAACGGAGAGAGCCAGGCCATGGCCACCAAAAGTTTTGGCAAAAACTTCTGACGCCAGGCTGGAGCCGCCCATGCCCAGCAGTAGCACGCCGGTGTAACCATCGGCCATGATGGACTGGGTTAAGGCTTGCAGGCGGATGCAGTTGGCCTGCATCTTCTCCATGCTGTGCAGCCAGCCCAGGCGGTTGTTAATTTCGTCCGGTTGCGGCTTCCAGACGGCGTGGTCATGCGCCCAGATGCGATGGAAGATGCGGTTGGCGCGTATCTCCTTGAGGGCAGCGTCTACAAATACCTGGTATGGCCCCAGGTCAGCCGTCAGGCCCTACCAGTTGTTTTGTAATTTGTGTCGCTTTTCGCCAATGCTGGCGAGGAGCATATCGAACGATCGGGCAAAAGCAGCCAGACCGTCGTCTTGCAGCTATTGGGTGATGGCTTTCAGGTCAATGCCCAGGGCGGCTAACCAGGCTAACTGATCCGCTCCTTCGACCAGATTTTTGCCCAGCGGTGCAGCCACCGTACCATGACGGTGAAAGGCAGTGAGGGTGGCCGGAGGCACCGTGTTGACCGTGTCGGGGCCGATAAGCTGGTCTACGTAGAGGATGTCGGGGTAGGCGGGGTTTTTTGTACCGGTACTGGCCCATAACGGCCGTTGCACCTGCGCCCCCTTTTCCGCCAATGCCTGCCAGCGGGGGTCGCTGAAAATTTGCCAGAAACGGCCGTAAGCTACCTTGGCGTTGGCAATACCGGTTTTGCCTTGCAAATCGGTATGACCAATGGCTGCTAACTGCTCGTCCACGGCCGTGTCTACCCGGCTGATGAAAAACGAAGCCACCGACGCCACCCGGCTCAGGTCGCCGCCGTTAGCCGCCCGCTTTTCCAGCCCGGCCAGATATGCCTTGGCCACCGCTTCATAGTGAGACAGAGAGAAAATCAGGGTCACGTTGACGTTAATCCCTTCGCTAATCAGCGTTTCGATGGTCGGAATGCCGGCCGGGGTGGCCGGAACTTTAATCATCACATTACGGCGCGCCAACGCGGCAAAGAGGCGGCGGGCGGCGGCAATGGTACCGGCTGTATCATGCGCCAGCATAGGACTGACATCCAGGCTGACGTAACCGTCTAGGCCGTTGGTAGTTTCATAAGTGTGGCGCAGGAGATCGGCTGCGCGCTGAATATCTTCCAGCACCAGGGATTCATAAATCTGTTCATCCGAATAGGCTAAACCGGCTAATTCTCGAATCGCCTCGTCGTAATCGGCGCTGCCGGCGATAGCCTTTTCAAAGATCGAGGGATTGGAAGTGACCCCCGTGACGCCTTCATGCAAGAGGGCTTGCAGTTCGCCAGAGTGAATGAGCGCCCGGCGGATGTTATCACATCAGATAGACTGGCCGAGTTGGGTGAGGTCGTGCAATTTTGTCATATTGGTTCTTTATCGCTCCATTTCAGGTCGGCACTCCAGGCGCCGCCGCCGCGCCACAACACGTAAACGGCCGCGCCAATAGCCAGGATGGGGATGATCGGCTCTGTGGGCTGCAAGGGAAAGAGCGCCGGATCAGAAACGACCAGGTGGACGTAAGCGGCGACAAACATCAGGCCAATGACGACCAATGCGCCTATCCGTGAAAACAGGCCATAGAGCAGCAAAAGGCCCACGGCCGTTTCCATCATCGGCACAAGCCACATGTTCAGGCTGTGGAAGGGGATGTCGGCTGCTGTCAATTGGCCGGAAAAGGCGGCCCGCAGTTCAGGGACGAAGAGCTTCATCAAGCCTGTCATTAAGAACAAGATACCCAAGGCAATGCGGACACTGCCCAAGATTTTGTCATGCCCGGTGTGGCGGATGGCGGCCAGGTATCTGGTAAACCCGCCTGATTCCCTATTAAGTTTTGTTGTGCTTTCGGTAGTGTTGATCATGTTTTCCTCGAGATTAATTGTTCAGGAGATGCCGCATCGTTTCGAACATAGCCTGGTAAGATGGGTAGACCTGTTGGCCGTTAATGAGAAAGGTGGGCGTTCCGCGCACGCCGTCACGCTGCGCCCGCTGGATGGCTTCGTGAACAAAGGGGCGGTAGCGACCAGAGTCCAGACAGCCAGAGAATGGTTCCTGCACCAGCCCAATTGCAGCGGCGATTTCCTGCAAACGGGTATCGTTGACGGCGGGGTATGGCTCCAAATTTTCGTAGACGTAATTGTGAAACAGCCAAAAAGCGTTTTGTTCAGCGGCGCATTGAGCCGCTTCGGCCCAGCGGGGGGAGGCGGCCGTAATGACCGGGAAGAGGCGGTATTCAAAGCTGATCTGGTCGCCAAATTCGGCGCGCAGTTGTTCATTGATGCCCATGTTGTGCCACTGGCGGCAGGATGAGCAGGTCAGGTCGCCGTATTCGACCACTTTGATGGGGGCGTCAGCCGGGCCGTCGAGTAAAGGGGCGGCGAGTACGGCCGTGTCCCCCGCTGTGGTTGACACGGCCATACTGCGCCAGATGATAAGGCCGGTCAGGACCATGAAAATGAGTAGTCCCACACCGCCAACGCGCAGCCATTTTAACCGGGCCGCTTTGGCGTGGGCAGTCTGCCGTTGTTGACGAGATAGTTGTTTGCCCATACGTTTTAGAAGGTGATGATCTGGTAGCCATCGGCCACTCGCGCCCGCAGGCTGGGATGTTGATGATATTCGGACAGGAAGGGCAGGCCGAGTTGTTCTGCTTTTTCGTAAGCGCCGAACGCTTTGGCGCAGTAGCGACACAATCCGACGACCTTATCCGCGACCTGGGCGTAAACCTGATGGCGCTGGTCGTTGGGATTGGCCAGAGCGGCGGCGGCTGTAGTGCCGCCGCCATCGAAGATGATTTGCACCTCATCGCCTGCTTCCTTAAATTCGCGGGCGGTTTGCAGGGCGTTGACCACGCGACCTAATCCTTCATGGGTTTCGATTTCTGAGAGTACAACAATAGCGATTTTGTTCAGGTTTGAGTGCCTCCTTGTTTTATTGGGTTTCTTCGTTTGAGTTGTTTTCAATGGCGGGCGTGATCGCCACGCAGTTGTCTTCGCCCAGGTTGTTGGGAGTGTATTCATCGGCGGCCCAGTCGTTGCACCAATAGTGGCCGTTGATGAGGTAGCGGAACTGGTAGGTTCGGCCCGGTTCCAGTTCGACGGTGGCGCGGTAGGTCTGCTCTTTTTTGTGGTATTTGAGAGGCACGGCCGTTTCGTCCCACTCATTAAACTCACCTACCACATGGATAGACAAAACTGCCAACCCTTCTGGCAGTTCTGCCTGTGGTACCTCAAAGGTGACTTTAACTACCTGTCGTGACTTGACAACATGTTTGGTTAACATGACTTACTCCTGTTCCTGGTGTAAACTGCTTAAACGATGAAATCAAGTGTAAACGGGAAACGGCCGTTTTCCGGAAACCATTCAGTTACGGAACAGTGACGCTTATGAAAAAGCCAGAAATTCTCGTCTTTGATGTGAACGAAACGATGTTGGATTTGCGGGCGTTGCAGCCCCACTTTGAGCGGCTGTTTGGCGACAGGCGGGTGATGGGGGAGTGGTTTGGCCTGATGCTGCGCCTGTCACTGGTGGCCACGGTGACGCGCGCGTACCGGCCCTTTGCTGAGTTGGGCCGGGATGCCCTGGTGACAACGGCGCGGAAACATGGGCTGGAATGGGACACGGCCGTACCGGACGACATCCTGGGTACGATGCTGCACCTGCCGCCCTACCCCGACGTAATCCCGGCGCTGACGCAACTGCGAGACGCCGGTTATCGCCTGGTCACGCTCACAAATTCAGCGCCTTCCGCACAGGCCAGCCAGTTGGCCCATGCCGGTCTAACCGATTTCTTCGAGCGCCAATTTTCGGTAGAGGCAGTGCAGTTGTTTAAGCCTGCGCCAGAAACGTACCATTATGCTGCCGACCAGTTGGGCGTCGCCATCCACCATATTCGCCTGATTGCCGCGCATGACTGGGATGTGACGGGAGCGATTCGCGCCGGGGCGCAGGCTGCGTTTGTGGCCCGGCCCGGCATAATACTGGGTGGCACGGCTGAAACGCCGGACATCATCGGCACTGACTTACTGACCGTTGCCAACCAGCTGCTAAACCTGCCAGGTACGAGTGAGGATGCTTCGCTAATTGCCGACTAGCGGTGTAACGTCAGCATAGGGAATGCCAGCCAGGTAAGCGATGCCCCGGTCTTCTTACGGCCGTTGTTAGCGAACTCAGCCAATGAGTTTGTGGTTTTCACGTTTTTTAACCAATCGAGACAGCGTTAAGCTAAACCCAATCAGAACAATAGACATGATAAGGGTAACCGGGTTGAGGTGTAACTCCCCAGCAACCAACTGTTCCACCGCGCCAAAGGATGCGCCCATCATGACGATGGAAATGGTAGCGACGATGGAGCCAAGCGCAGTACCCGCCAAAAAGGGTTTCCAGCCAATCTGTAAAAAGCCGCAGGTGTAGTTGACCAATTCGTAGGGCAGAAATATCAGGTGCATAATCAGCACGGTTTCAAAACTGTTTTCTTGTATGTGCCGGGCATCTCGCTGCACGAGGCCGGTTATGTGGCCCTCAGGATGCCAAACGCCATTGCCAAAGTAACGGCCGATGCCATACGCCACCATGGCCGAACTATTGCTGCCGATGACGGTGTAAATGATGCCAATGGGACCAAAAACAAAACCGCCGAGCAAGGAGAGGAGGGTTGCCGGAAAGAACAACAACGGCCCGACGATGTAAAGGGCGATAAATAGCAGTGGCCCCCACAGGCTGGCCGTTAGCCAGTCGGCCAGCCACTGCACAGACTCGGCCATAGTCAGGTTGTGGTAGCGCACAAAGGCGTAGTAACTGCCAATCAGCGCCAGCCAGAATAGCAGAGCCAGGAGTTTGGTTCTGTTTTTGGGGGGAAGGTGAGGGCTGAACGGCTGTTTCGTCATAAAGACATCTATATTGTGCCGAAATAGAAACTTCCCGAAAGGCTGGTGGTCACATTTTATGGCGTGAAATCTTGAAGCAGGCTGGACACCAATCCCGTCCAGCCGGTTTGGTGGGATGCGCCCAGGCCGGCGCCGCTGTCGCCATGGAAGTATTCATGGAAGAGGATGAGGTCGCGCCAGTGGGGGTCTTGTTGGAAGGGGGGAATGGGGGCGGCATACGGCCGTTGCCCCTGCCCATCCGGTAAAAATAACCCCACCAGACGCTTTGTCAGTTCCGTCGCTATTTCCTTCAGGTTCAGCAGATTGCCGGAACCGGTAGGAAAAGCCACTTTGAACTCACCACCGTAATACTGGTAGTGCTTGTGCAGCGATTCGATGAGCAGGTAGTTGATGGGGAACCAGATAGGGCCGCGCCAGTTGGAGTTGCCGCCAAACAGGGTACTCTGCGATTCGCCCGGTTCATATGCGATGTGGAACGTCTGGCCGCCCAGGTGAACCCGGTACGGCGTCTGGTGGATTTTGGAGAGGGAGCGGATGCCGTAGGGGGAGAGGAACTCATTTTCGTCTAGCAGGTAGCCCAGGACGCGCCGCAGCCGTTCCGGGGTGACAATATCCACAATGTGGCGCTCCTGGCCGCTTATTTCATCCAGACTGCACATGATATTGCCGCTGAGATGGGGCCGGTTTTGCAGAAACCAGGCCATGCGCCGCTGGAAGTCGGGCATTTGCGCCAGCATCTCTGCATCCAGAACTTCGACGGCGATAAGGGGCATGAGGCCCACCAGGGAGCGCACTTTTAGCGGGTGAAACGAGCCATCAGGCAAATACAGCACGTCGTAATAAAAGCCGTCTTGCTCGTCCCACAGTCCTTTGCCGCCAAAGCCCCGGCTCATGGCCGTGGCAATCGCCAGGAAATGCTCAAAAAATTTGGTGGCTAAATCCTGGTAGACGGGGTTTTCGCGGGCCAGTTCCAGGGCGATGCGCAGCATGGTCAGGCTGAAAAAACCCATCCAGGCCGTGCCGTCGGCCTGGTCAATGTGGCCGCCGGTGGGCAGGGTGGCGCTGCGGTCGAACAGGCTGATATTGTCCAGCCCAAGAAAACCACCCTGGAAGACGTTACGGCCGTCCTCATCCTTACGATTGACCCACCAGGTGAAGTTGAGCAGGAGTTTGTGGAAGACGGCTTCGAGGAAGGGGCGGTCGGCACGGCCGTTTTGCGCCGCATCCATCTGGTAAACCCGCCAGGCGGCCCAGGCGTGGAGGGGTGGGTTGACGTCGCCAAAAGCCCATTCATAGGCAGGCAGTTGGCCGTTGGGGTGCATGTACCATTCGCGGGTCATCAGAATAAGCTGCCGTTTGGCAAAGTCAGGATCAATTTGGGCCAGCGGCAGGGCGTGGAAGGCTAAATCCCAGGCGGCATACCAGGGGTATTCCCATTTGTCGGGCATGGAGATGATGTCGAAATTGTTGAGGTGCGTCCAGTTGTGGTTACGGCCGTTTTTGCGGGGTGGAGGCGGTGATGTGCCGGCCGGGTCGCCATGCAGCCACTGTTCCACATCGTAATAATACATCTGCTTAGACCACAACAGGCCCGCCCACGCCTGCCGTTGTATCCGTTTTTCGTCGGCGCTCAGGCTGGCGGGCTGGATGGCGGCGTAGAAGTCGTCGGTTTCGGCGAGGCGTTGGCTGAAAAGGGCATCGAAATTGGTAAAAGGAGTGGAAGTGGTTACGTTGGAGATGAGGCGCAGGCGGATAACGGCCGTTTGTCCTGCCGGAATGGTCAACTGATAGTGTGCCGCTGCTTTGGTGCCAGTTTGCGCTGGATTGACGGTGCCTGTTTCGCCCTGAATCACATAACGATGGAAGGCATCTTTTACATAAGGCGTGGCGTTGGGCGGGCTAAACAAACGCTCGTTGTTGGTTTCGTTTTCGGTGAAGAACAGGGCGGCGGGGTTTTCGGCGTGCAGCGTGTAGCGGCCGAGGGCGGGATGGTCGGCGACGATGCGGGTGGCGCCGTCGGCCCACAGCCGCGGCTTACCGGGCACGTCGCCCATCGGTCCGTTTTTGTAACCCCACGACCAGGTGTTGCGGAACCAGAGGGTGGGCAGTAGGGTCAGTTCGGCTGCTTCCGGTCCCCGATTGGCGGCGCTGAGGCGGATGAGAATGTCGCTTTCGGCGGCTTTGGCGTATTCGATGGTGATGTCAAAATAACGGCCGTTCGCCAACACCCCCGTATCCCACAATTCATATTCCGGGTCGTGGCGTCCGCGACGGCCGTTTTCCGCCACCAATTCGCCATAGGGAAAAGCCGCCTGCGGGTATTTGTACAGCATCTTCATGGTGCTGTGGGTTGGGGCGCTGTCCAGGTAGAAGTACGCTTCCTTTACGTCCTCGCCATGATTGCCTTCTGGCCCGGTGAGGCCAAAGAGTCGTTCTTTGAGGATGGGATCACGGCCGTTCCACAGCGACAGAGCAAAACAAAGGAATTGCTGCCGGTCACTGATGCCGCCCAGCCCATCCTCATTCCAGCGGTAGGCGCGGCTGCGGGCGTGGTCGTGGGGGAAGTAGTCCCAGGCCGTGCCGTGTTCGCTGTAATCTTCGCGCACCGTGCCCCAGGCGCGTTCGCTGAGGTAGGGGCCCCAGTTTCTCCAGTTGGCCCGGCGCTGGTGGTGAGCAAGTAGTCGTTCCTGTTCAGCGGTTTGGGACACAGTGATATATTCCTTGTCGGGTAAGTTTGTCGGGTAGTTTAGGGCAAAAGGGTGGAAATAAAAAACCAGGCCGGCTTCATCTATGGCAAAGCCGGCCTGGTTCAAGGAGGAAGATATGGCCGCTTACATAAACAGTCCATAAACCAGGGCCACCACCAGGCCATAAATGATGTGTCCCATCAGGCCGCCCATGAAAGCCATCATGCCACCATTGTGCAGCATAGAGACGCCAGGCACTTCTACTGTACCCGCCTTGATGCCCGCGTGCATCATGGGCATTCCACCCATCATCGCCCCGGCAACCAGCCAGTGGAGTGCGCCAAAAATCGCGCCCCATAACAGCCCCACCGTGCCCAGGCCGATGCTCCACAAGAGGGCATAGATAATGGCAAAGATGACGCCCATCATCAGATGGATGACCATCCCCACCGTGCGGTTGCCATTGGGGCTAAACATGGAACCTAACATGCCCACAATATCCATTTTGGGCATCCCCATTTTAGGGGCTATACCCATCACCATCGTAATGATGATAGTGCCTACAATACCAGCTACGATTGCACCAAAAATGTTCATGTCTGTCTCCTTTGTCTGCGTTACAGACCAGAAAATAGTGAAAAGTAATAAAAACAGTGTAGGTGGTTAACGGCCGTGTCCCAGAAACGATTCAGTTACAAAGCAGTAACGCTCTGGTTGGCAGGCTTCAAAGTTAACCGAAACAGGTCAAAACAGTCCGGCAAGCCAGATAGCTGGCTGGTAAAGGGGTGCAAAGCCCCTAACGATTCTGCCAGTTGGCAAACCCCGGCATCGGCGACGACCTCTGGGCTGAGGACAACATCACTGCCTTTGGCCAGCCCCGCCAGCCGGGAAGCGATGTTAACCGTTTCGCCAAAATAATCCAGACGCCCGTTTAACGTGACCACAATGCAGCTTCCCTGGTGCATACCCACTTTCAGCACCAGGCGGTCACCATCCGCCAATCCGCCCATGTTATTCAACCGCGCCAGCCCTTCCATGCCGGTGGCAATAGCCTTTAGGGCGCCGACCGGTTCGGTGAAGACGCCCATAATACCATCGCCAATGGTTTTCACGGCCGTGCCGCCAAACTGCTCGACGGCGGCAAACATGACCCGAAAGTGTTCATTCACCCAGTGGTACGCCTCCGCATCACCCCGCCGGTGGTAGAAGGCCGTTGACTGGCGCAGATCGGAGAAGAAGATGACCAACTGCTTGACGCCCAACCACTGCCCTTCCGGTACGGTCTGATTGTAAATGAGCTGCCGAAAACCGGGCACGTTAATCAATGCCAGCGCCGGGGTCTTGCCCAGACGGGCATCCACATCAGCGCGAAACGAAGGATCATCATTCTGCGATTCTGATGGGCGCAGCACGGCCGTCGCCGTCACCGAAATTTCATCATCGAGGTGGGGCACAAATTGAAAATGGCAGTAGTGGCACTGCGCCTGACTGTCAATCTCCGCCAGATTTACGGCAGGCTGGCTGCCAGCGCCACAGGCCGGGCAAGTTATCCGCCAGCCTAAGGTGAATAATCCCCCGGCAACGGCCGTGACCAGCAAATGTAGTGCGTCTTTTTCGGGCAGGCCCATCCGTTCAGCTAGATAACGCGGGTTGGCCTTAATCAGTTCACGGTTAGCCGCTTTGGCAACAAAGAGTTCCAAAGCTTCTACCTGTTCTTTAGGAATACCGTGCTGCCGCAGCTCATCTTGCCAGGAGACACGGTGCTCAAATTTGCCGGACAATTTCATCCCACTTCCTTCAGATATTCGCGGATCATCAGCGCCGCCGTAGCCCCTTCGCCAGCCGCGGCTGCCGCCTGCTTGGTGGATCCGTCGCGGGCGTCGCCGGCCACAAACAAACCCGGCGCTGAGGTCATCAAGGTTTTGTCCGTGACCACAAAGCCCCACTCGTTGGTTTTAGCTAACCCCTGCGCCAGGTAGCTATTGGGCGTCAGGCCGATGAAGACAAAAACGCCATCATACTGCCACTCCTTCACCTGGCCGGTAGCCCGGTCTTCTACCACCACCGCCTCCAGCCCGTGCCGGCCTTTGAAAGATTTGACGGCATGATTAACCGTCACCGACATGTTCTCGCGCCGGGCCACCTGTTCTTGTAAAAGGCGGCTGGCTTTCACCTCTGGCAGAAACTCTACAATGTCTACCTGGCTGGCGAATTTGGTCAGGAAAAGCCCTTCCTCAAAGCCGCTGTTGCCGCCGCCAATCACCAACACCTTCTTTCCTTTGTAAAAAGCGCCATCGCAGGTGGCGCAAAAGTGGATGTTCAGCCCCAGTAGTTCTTCTTCGCCGGGCACGTTCAGGCGGCGATACTGCGCGCCGGTCGTCAGTAAAACCGCCTTAGCCGCGTATTCCTGACCGCTGGCGGTGATGGCGCACCAATAAGGCCCATTTCGAACCAGGTTAATCACTTCTTGCGCTTGCAAAATTTCGGCATCAAACCGGCGTGCCTGGCGCGTCAGCCGCTCGGCAAATTCTGCGCCGCCAATGCCTTCCTCAAAGCCAGGAAAATTATCCAGGACGTTGGTGATGCCCGCCTGCCCCCCCATGCCCGCTTTTTCGATGACCAGCGTTTCAATCCCTTCGCGGGCCATGTAGAGGGCGGCTGTCAGTCCTGCCGGGCCGCCGCCAATAACCACAGCATCGTAAAAAGATCGTTTAGCCTGGGTGTGCAGGCCCAGCTTTTTGGCCAGCGCCGCATTGCTCGGTTCCACCATAATGTCGCCATCGGGAAAAACGATGGTGGGAATACTGCGCATCCCGTTGTTTACTTGCTCCACGTAGGCCATGGCCTCCAGGTCTTGCTCGATGTCCACGTTGATGTAGGGGATGCGTTGTTCCCCCAGAAAGCGTTTGGCCCGTTTGCAATCCGGGCACCAATTGGTACTGTAGACGATAATTGTGTTGTTGTTTGGTGATGTCATAAGGTTCTATTCCTCTGTAGCGCCAGACATACGGCAAAAATACCTTGTATCTGGCCATGTCCATTTTTATGGTAGGGTGGAAACGGCCGTGCCTCAGAAACCGTTTCGTTACGAATTGGTGACGATGTAGTCATTTACTATCACCAGTATGGTTGAAAATGGTACAGTGTAGGCAAATTAAAATTTTGTCGTCATTTTCAAAAAGAGGACTTCTATGTCACAACCCATCCACCTGGAACAAAATTGGGAACATGCTCGCGCCGTAGCTGCCATTCATGCGGCCGGCCGTGAAATTGCCGCTTCGTTAGACCTGGACCGCACGTTGCATCTGGTGATGCAAAAAGCGGCCGAAACCCTGCCCATGGATGCCGGTGTCTTGTTTATCTGGGACGAAGCGTCCCAGCTTTATCGCGTCGCCGTCAGCCACAATCTGCCGCCAGAACAGGTGGAGCGTATCACCTTTGCGTTTAACGAAGGCGTACCCGGCTGGACGGTGCAGCATCGTCAACCGTTGGTGATTGACGATGCCCGCCTGGACGCACGGGTTCATCCCACCGTTGTCGCCGCCGGCGTTTTATCCGTGCTGGCTGTGCCGCTCATCTGCCGTGAAAAAGTAGCCGGGGTGCTGACGCTCTTTTGCCAGACGGGCACACATGCTTTTGACGAGGTCGCTTTGCAGTTGGCTCAGGTGTTTGCCGACCAGGCGGCCGTTTTCCTGGAAAATGCGCGGCTAGTGGGGAAACTACGCCAGTGGACAACGGAATTAGAGCGGCGCGTGGCCGAACGGACGCGCCAGCTTGAAGAAAAACAGGCGCAGATTATTCGCGCCGAGAAACTTGCGGCCGTTGGGCGGCTGGCTGCTTCGGTGGCGCACGAAATTAACAATCCATTGCAAGCCATTGCCCTTCATTTACAATTGCTGACGGATGAATCCCTGTCACCCGGCGGCCAACGGCGGCTGACGGTGGTGCAGCAGGAATTTAAGCGCATTGCCAACATTGTGGAACGCCTGCTGGATTTGCAGCGGCCAAAAGAGGGGCATCCGCAGCCGGTGGATCTCTTGGCAGCGTTGGCGTATGTGATCGTTTTGGCGGAAAAGCAGTTACAACGGTCAGGCATCCATCTGGTGCAGCGGTTGCCGGACACGCTGCCGGCGGTGATGGCGGTGGAGAGCCAACTGAAACAGGTGTTTCTGAATCTGATTCTCAATGCCGTGGAAGCGATGACAGATGGAGGCACATTAACCATTACGGCCTGCTATGAACGAGGACAGGTTGATCTGGGATTTGCTGACACCGGGCCTGGTTTGGCGCCAGAGGTACAAGAGCGTTTATTTGAACCGTTCTTTACCACAAAGGTGGATGGTTCGGGATTGGGGTTGGCGGTGAGCCATGAAATTGTGACCAATCACCGCGGTACGCTGACGGTGCAGAGTATGCCCGGAGAGGGCGCGACGTTTACGGCGCGGCTGCCGGTTGATGGGCAGGCAGGTGATTGAGGTGGCGTATGGGTGAGGAAATTTTGCGGCAACCGGCTCAGCACGGACAGTATCCTGGCAGAATCTTGCTGGTGGATGACGAGATCAATATCCGCGAAGGGCTGAAGGCGATTTTGCAGAAGGACGGCCACGAGGTGCGTGATGTGGGCACGGCCGTGGCCGCCTTGGATCTGCTGTCCACTTTTGCCGCCGAAGTGGCAGTACTGGATATTCGCATGCCGGGTATGATGGGTACGGAGTTGTTGGCGGCAGTCAAGAGCCAACGGCCGTACCTGGCGGTGATTATGCTGACGGGACATGGCACGCTGGAGACGGCGATGACGGCCGTGAAGGAAGGCGCTTTCGATTACCTGCTCAAACCGGCCCGGCCAGATACCTTGCGTGCCGTCGTTTGGCAGGCGCTGGCCGCCGCCCGCCGCCAGCGAGAGCAGGCGACTCTGCTGGAAACATTGCAGACTGGCTTGCAGCGCCTGGAGCAGTTACCAACCACGCCGCCCACCCATCCGGCCGCTATGCCGCCGGCCGGTATGCTGAAAATAGGCGATCTGGTGATAGACCGTGCCACGTATGAGACCTGGTATGCCGGTCGGCCGTTGTCACTCACGCCCACCGAGTATGGTTTGCTACTGGCGCTGGCCGAGCGGGGCGGGGCGGTGATGGATTATGTAAGCCTTACGAAAATCGCGTTGGACTATGAAGCGGAAGCATGGGAAGCCAAAGAATTGATCAAACGACACATTTACACATTGCGCCAAAAAATCGAACCGCAGCCAGACCAGCCCCACTTCATCTTGAATGTACGCGGCGTGGGCTACCGGCTGGCTGCCTGAAGGTGAGAATAATATGATGCCAACCAACTTCCGTGTAATCGCCACTTTGCTGGCGCTGGTTTTGATAAACGCGGCTTGTGCAACGGCGGCGGACACAAGCCCTCCGACGGACGTGCCACCGACCCTTGCCGGTGAACCAGCCACGATTGAGGTGGTAGCGGCAGCAGAGGATGAGGCGACGGCCGTGCCCCTCACTTCCCCACTACCCACACCTGCCCTGCTGCCCGCCGAAGAGCCGCCGCCCGGCGCTGCCCGTGAATTCAGCACCGACTTTACCAGGCACACCATTCCCTACAGCGAAATCTTCTCCGGTGGGCCGCCCAAAGATGGCATTCCCGCCATTGACAACCCCAGCTTTATTGCCGTGCCCGAAGCCGATGAATGGCTGGGCGACCTGGAACCGGTGATCGTCTTTCAAGAGCAAGCAGAGACGCGCATTTATCCTTTCCAGATATTGACCTGGCATGAAATCGTCAACGATGTGGTGGGGGGCAGACTCGTGTTCGTCACCTTTTGCCCGCTGTGCAATACCGCCATCGTCTTCGACGCCACCGTCAACGGGCAGGCATTGACGTTTGGCACAACGGGGCGGCTGCGCTTCAGCAACCTGTTGATGTATGACCGGCAGACGGAAAGCTGGTGGCAGCAGGCCGGCGGCGACGCCGTCATTGGCGAACTGGCCGGCAGCCAGCTGACCTTCTTACCGGCGACCATCATCAGTTGGGCGGAGGCACAGGCGATGTTCCCGGAGGCGCAGGTGTTGTCGCGGGATACGGGCCACAGCCGCCGCTATGGGCAAAACCCTTATGTGGGTTATGACGATATCAACAGTTCACCCTTCCTGTTCCAGGGCGATACGCCTGACCAACTGCCACCCATGACCCGTGTAACCACAGTGGCGTTAGCGGACGAGGCGGTGGCTTACCCCAACGAAACGCTGGCCCAGGTGGGGGTGGTGAATGACGAGGTTGGAGATACGGCCGTTGTGGTCATCTGGCAGCCGGGGCTGGCTTCAGCGCTAGACAGCAGCAGTATTGCCGAGGGGCAGGATGTGGGCGCCAGCGGTGTTTTTGACCGTTCGCTGAACGGCCAGACACTGACCTTTGTGCAGGAAGGCGACAGTATCGTGGACGAGCAAACGGGCAGCGTCTGGAACATTTTTGGGCAGGCGATTGCCGGGGAACTGGCTGGCCAATCGCTGACGCCGCTGGTGAAGGTTGACCACTTCTGGTTTTCCTGGGCCGCGTTCCGGCCTGATACGCGAATTTACCAGCCGTGAGAGTTATGATGACCCCAAAAGCCAAACTGAGCCTCGCCATCCGATCATTGCTACGGTATCAGGGGCGCGTACCGATTTACTGTATCAGGTTTCTTGATAATGCAGCCGATTGTGTATTACTGCGGCAAGCCGGGTAAATCATAACCGGTTGCGGATCAGATTTACGTGAATCTCGCATTTCTGCTCGGCAGCGATTAACCGCTCCGTGACTTGTTTGAGTAATTCCCGGAGTTCTTGGTTTTCTTGCCTGAGCCGTTCATTTTCGCGCCGCAACTCTTCCATGATACGTATTTGTATCACAGGTTTTGTACCTGTATAGTTACTGCGCCCTTATCATGCAAAGCGCCGAAATTGCCCCATCAACGCAAAAATGCTTCGGACAGCCCACCGTCTACGTGAATGATTTGCCCGGTGGTTTTACTCAGCTTGCGACTGGTGAGCAGATAGGCCGCTTCCGCCTGGTCGGCCAGGGTGATCGGCAGTTTGCTCAGGGTCCGTTGGGCGTAGAAGTGGGCCAATTTGTGGCGAAGTGTTTCTGTCTCTTCGCTCTCCACGAAGGGAATGGCATATTTCACCAGCGAACTGATCACCCGGTCACGGGGGAACATGCTGCTACCCTCGACGACGGTGGCGGGGGCCAGCCCATTCACCCGCACCAGCGGCGCCAGTTCAATTGCCAGTTCACGCACCAGATGGTTAGCGGCCGCTTTGCTGGCGTCATAGGCAAGCGACCCTTTCTTGGCCACGACGGCGTTGACGCTGGTCATCAGCACCAGCGTACCTGTTAAACCCTGCGCTTTCCAAATTTTGCGCGCCTCTTCGGCCACCAGATAGCTGCCCTTTACGTTCACGGCAAAGGTCAAGTCCCACTGTTCATCGGTCACTTTGCCTTCTTTGCTGGGCGGGATGAACACCCCGGCTGTGACGATGATATTATCAATACCGCCATAGGCCAGAATGACCTGCCGCAGCATGGCCTGGATGCTGGCGCGGCTGGTGATGTCTGCGCCCAGGCCGATGGCCGGGCCACAGGCAGAGATGCCTGTCCCGGCGATGCCAATGCCCAGACCGTATTGGTTGGTGAGGGTCACGGCCGTCTCCTTTGCCGCCGCCTCGCTCAAATCCACACAGACTACATGCGCCCTTCTTTAGCCACCCGCTGCGCCACCGCCCGGCCGATACCACTGCCCGCGTCAATGACCACCACCACACTGCGTTCTAGCTCCTTCTCAGGCGGCATCCGGCGCAACTTCGCTTCTTCCAGCAGCCAGTATTCAATGTCAAACGCCTCCTGGTGTGGCAAACCCTGGTATTGGCTGATGGCTTCCGATGCCCGCATCACCTCAATCGCCAGGGAATAGAATTCGGCCGTCACCCGACTCTCGCTCTTGTTTTTGCCCCAGGCAATCAGGCCGACACTGGGAATGAGAATCACCGTCGGATTGGGGTCGCGCATGGCCGGCGAATTGGGGTGTTTGCAGGCTTCGTAGTAGGCGGCGTAATTACTCCGGTAATGAGCAATTCCGGCCGCCAACTTTTGCAGCAGTTTCTCCAAATTCCCGGTTTGTGGGTTCCAATCCACATAGAGCGGCTTGATTTTGGTACGCAGGAAGTGGTCGGGGCAGGAAGTGCCCAGTTCGGCCAGGCGGGGTGCGTCGTGGCTATTCACAAATTGCAGCACATTCTCAGTAATGTGAGTTGTGGCAATGAATCGGTTCATCTGCGATACCATACCCCGCAATTTGGGCAGCAGTTGAATGAGCAATGTTTCTCGTTCATTTTCGGGCAGTGATTGGTACTTTGCACCGCCAAACGTGGCCTCACCTTTATCACGGGCAGCGATGTATTCGGCCGCTTTTTCAATGAGCGTCAGTGTCAATTCGTAACACGCATTGTCATCGTCGGCCCAGTTGATCAGCCCATGCTGCCCCATAATCAGCCCTTTCAGCCGGGGGTTTTCGCGGGCCAGCGCCCCCATTTTCAAGCCCAGGTCAAAACCGGGCCGCTGCCAGGCCACCCAACCCACCTCGTCGCCATACACATCGCGGGTTAGCCGCTCCTGGTCTTTGCTGGCGGCGATGGCGATGGCGGAGATGGGATGCATGTGGTCTACGTGCCGGGCGGGGAGGAAGCCGTGCAGGGGGGTATCAATGGAACTCGCGCGGGGATTGAGGTTGAAGGTGGTGTGTGGGTACATATCCACCATCTTGTCTTCAATCTCGGTTTTGACGCCCTTGTTATCGGCAGCGTCGTAAATGGCTTGCAGCGACAACAGTTTGTCCATGTAGAGCGAGGCAAAGTTGGCGCGGGTGCTGGTGCGTAAATCGCCACCGGAGCCTTTGACCCAGAGGACATCTACCTTTTCGCCGGTTAAGGGATCATCCATCCAGATTTTTGACGACGTATTGCCGCCGCCGGTGTTGGTGATGCGCTGGTCGTCGCCCAGGATGTTGGAGCGGTAACGCAGCCGCTCGACCGGATCAAGCTGGTCAGCCATGGCATCATCCCAGGCGTAATTGACGTGTTTGAAGGTCTGTGACATCTGAATCTCCTTAAAAAGTGCCGCATCATCTGTCATTCCGACGAGTCTTCGAGGAGGAATCCCTACCAATTTGACAACCACGCAGGGATTTCTCGGAAGACCTCGAAATGACATTTCGCGGATTGCCGATTTATTTTCTTAACTTTCGTTAGTGCCGTTTAACGGCGATAAATCGCCTACTACAAACGGACGATTTGTTGCAGCAGGCCGTCTACCAGTTCTTCCGGCGTTTGCGGCAGGCTGTCGCTTTGGAAATGCAGGATGCTCAACAGCGGCATGTCCATCAGAAAATCCATCGGATTCATGCCGATGAACTCCGTCTCGCCCATATCGCCGCCGCCAAACAGGCCACCCTGCCCCATCATTTGCTGCATAAACGGCCCTAAGACCGCCTGCCCGTGTGGGTCGGCCATCCAGGCGCGGATGGTGGAGTCGCGGTGCAGGATGGTGGGGAGTACGGCCGTCGTTTGCAGCGTCACCGTCACCGTAGCCCGAATGTCTGTGGCCGACGCGCCAATCAAAATGTCAAAATTACCATCTTCGGTAACCCAACGGCCGTAGGCGGGATCGTAGTAGGCGAAGGCGCGGAAGTTGAGGGGGATGGAGACGGTCTGGGTCTCACCCGGTTGCAGCATCACTTTGGCAAACCCTTTGAGTTCTTTAAACGGCCGTACCAACCGTGCTTTCTTGTCATGCACATACACCTGCACAATCTCCGACCCGGCCATCGCGCCCGTGTTGGTCACATCCACGGAGATGGTCACACCGTCCGTATCTTTGAATGTGGTCGTGGAAACACGCGGGTTACTATAGGCAAAGGTGGTGTAGCTGAGGCCATAGCCAAAGGGGAACAACACCGGCTGCTCCCTGGCATCATAGTAGCGATAGCCGATGAACAGCCCTTCGCCGTAGCGCACCACGCCGTTTTCACCGGGGAAGTTCAAGTAAGCGGGCGTGTCACTGAGCCGCAGCGGATAAGTTTCGGCCAGTTTGCCGCCAGGGTTGACACGGCCGTACAACACATCCGCAATCGCCCCACCGCCCGCCTGGCCCATCATCCATGCTTCCAGCACCGCTGCTGTGCCGTCAAGCCAGTCGCTCATGGTCACGGCTGCGCCATTGTTGAGGATGACGACGGTGCGGGACTGCACGGCCGTGACCGCCTTGATCAGCGCCACCTGCTGCGCCGTCAGGTCTAAATCGGGCCGGTCATACCCTTCTGACTCTTTGAAACCGGGCAGGGCGATGTAAAGTAGGGCCACGTCTGCCGTCTGGGCGATAGCCACCGCCTCATCAATCAACGCCTGCTGGAAGCTGTCATCGGCTGGGTAGCCGGGCGCAAAGCTCAATTCGGCGTCCCCGGCCAGTTTTTGCAGTTCGGCAAAGGGCACGTCTACGCTGGTGGGGTTGATGTGGGAACTGCCGCCGCCCTGGAAATGGGGCGTTTGCGCGGCGCGGCCAATGACGGCGATGTGCTGCGGGTTTTGCAAAGGCAGCAGGCCGTTGTTTTTCAGCAGCACCATGCCCGCGGCGGCCACTTTGCGCGCCAGGGCATGATGGGTGGCGCTGTCAAATTGGATGCCTTTCCCAGGGTCAAGTTGTGTTTTTGGTGTTACGGCCGCTTTGAAGACGATGCGCAAGATGCGGGCAACGGCCGTGTCCAATACCGCCTCGTCCAGTTCACCGTGGTTTACTGCCTCAATGACTGCCTGTACTCGTGCCTTTTTCGGGCCGGGCATTTCCAGGTCTAGCCCGGCTTGCAGTGCGGCCACCCGGTCATGCACCGCGCCCCAGTCGGAGACGACGAAACCCTCAAAGCCCCATTCGTTCCGCAAAATGTCGGTGAGCAGTTGGCGATGTTCGGAGCCGCAAGTGCCGTTGATTTTGTTGTAGGAACACATGACCGTCCAGGGCTGGGCTTTGGTCACGGCCGTTTCAAAGGCGGGCAAATAAATCTCGCGCAGCGTCCGTTCGTCCACCTCCGCGCTGATGGAAAATCGCTCGAATTCCTGGTTGTTGGCAGCAAAATGTTTGAGCGATGTGCCCACACCTTTGCTCTGGATGCCGTTGATCAGGGCGGCGGCCATTTCCCCGGCCAGATAGGGGTCTTCGGAAAAATACTCAAAGTTACGGCCGCACAACGGCGACCGCTTCATGTTCACGCCAGGGCCAAGCAGCACATCCACATCCAGAGCAATCGCTTCCTCAGCCAATGCCTGCCCCATTTCATGCAGCAGGTCTACGTCCCAGGTGGCTGCCAGGCTGGAGGCGGTGGGGAAACAGGTGGCTGGCTGGCTTTTTTCCATCACGGCATGAACGTTGGCAACGCGGCGGATACCATGCGGCCCATCGGAGACGAGCAGGCGGGGGATGTTGAGGCGGGGCACGGCCGTTGTCGTCCACATGCTGTCCCCCGTGCAAAGGGCGGCCTTTTCCGCCAATGTCATTTGGGAAATAAGGGATTCAATTTGGTTACTCATTTCTTCTCCTTCATAGAACAATCAAAGATGGCGCCGATGACGCAGATTATGATTTTAGGGTGATAATAGGGCATCAATTACCTAATTACTCAATTACCCAATTGCTCCTCTAACTCAGCCCGAAGGCGGTTTCTAAGTCATGGATTTCAGCATCGCCGATGGGGACGTGGGGGCCGAGCACGGCCGTGTCTATCAACGATTTTGCGCTAAATTCGGCCACTTCCAGCCGGTCAAAAGCATTCAATACATCCGTGCCCACAGTCAGCACACAATCATTTTGCACCAGCAGCACCGGCTGGCGCAAGGAAATCTGCGCCGCCAGCATTTCCGGCGCGGTGTAGAGGGTGCGAAATGGCAATTTGGGAATGTCTCGCAGCAGAATAAAACTCTCCGGGATGGTGCGCGAATCAAACCGGGCGGCGGTGATGGCGTAAGCGGTGGCGTTGGGCGACTGCGCCGTCATCACACAGTGGATGTCCGGCTGGGCTGCGTAGATGGCTTGGTGCAAATTGACGGCGCGGCTGGGTAGCTTGCCCCGCCTGGCGCACACCCTGGCGAATGAGAACAATGTCTACGGCCGTCAGGCTGCGCCTATCCTGGTTGGTGGGGGTGATGAGGAAGCTGTCCGCATCCAGCCGGGCGGAAACGACCCCGGCCGTGCTGATCATCAACTGCCGGTCGCAGGCGCGATGCACAATTTCCACCATTTGCTGGCGCAGTTCACGCTCGCGGCTGCTGTGGCTGGTGGGCACAAATTCGGGCAGTAGGTGGCCGCGACTGTCAAACAAATTCAGTTCGGTTGGGGAAAGCACCTGCACTTCCCCCAACGGCCGTGCGCGGATGAGGGTGCGGGCGCAAAAGTCCAGCGTCTCCAACTTTTGAAAGGCATCCAGCAAGGTGCTGCCCGCCGCTGCCATGCCATGATTTTCCAGGATGACAATGTTATACCCCTCGGCAAAGGTGGCGGCGATATTGGCCCCCAACTGCTCACTGCCGGGCAGGGCGTAGGGAGCGTAGCCCACCGCCCCGCTAACGCGGTTGGCCTGGGGGATGATGCGCGTGTCCGGCACTTCGCGGACGATGCTAAAGGAAACCAGAGCGGGGGGATGGGCATGGACGATGGCGTGTAAGTCGGGCCGCTGCCGGTAAATGGCGCGGTGAAAGGGGAATTCGGAGGAGGGTTTGTGTGGGCCTTCGACACGGCCGTCGGCGCACAGGCGCATCATATCACGGGGGGCCAGTTGGCCTTTGTCAATACCCGATGGGGTGATCCAGATGTCGCCGTTGTCGTCTTTGATAGAGAGATTGCCGCCGCTGAGGGTGGTCATGCCGCTGTGGTAAATGCGGTTCATAATGACGACCAACTGGTCGCGTGGGTGGAGAAGGTGGAAGTTCATGGTTTTTCAGAAGACCGCAAGCGGCGAGAAACGTGATGCGTGACCGGAAAACTCTCACGCATCACGTTTCACGCATCACGAATTTGCTCGTGGTTCATACCGCTTCAATTCGGCCATCTCGGCCACAATCTGGCGCGCCTGGGGCAGGTCGGCGATTTCGCCCAGGCTGATGAGCTGTACTAGCGCATTGCCAATCACGGTAGCTTCAACAGGGCCGGCGATCACGGGTAGGCCGGTGGCGTCGGCCGTTAGCTGGATGAGAAGTTCATTCTGGCTGCCGCCGCCGACGATGTGAATGGTGGAGACGGGGTGTGCGGCTACGGCCGCTTCGGCAGGCTCAGTGCAAGCTGTGACCTCGTGCAACACCTCCCGATAAGCCCACGCCAGACTTTGCAGCACGGAGCGCACTATTTCCCCTGGTGATTCTGGGACAGGCTGCCCAACCTGTTGGCATAACGCGCGGATGCGCTGCGGATGATCGCCAGGGGCGAGGAAAATCGGATCGTTGGGATTGAAGACGGCCGTGTCCACTTCCACTTCTCTTGCCAATTCTACCAGTTCGGCATAACTGTAGCTTTGTCCTTCGCCCGCCCACTGCGCCCGGCACTGCTGCAAAATCCACAAGCCCATCACGTTTTTTAGCAGCCGGTATGTGCCATAAACACCACCTTCATTGGTGACGTTGGCGGCTAAGGCTTCGGCTGTCAGAATTGGCCGCTCCACTTCCAGCCCCACCAGACTCCACGTGCCGCTGCTGATGTAGGCAAAGTCTGGCGTTTGGGTGGGCACGGCCGCTACGGCACTGCCGGTATCGTGGCAGGCGGGGGCGATGACAGAAATTCCTTTATACGCGCCCAGGCGTGTGCCTGGCGGCACAATTTCCGGGAAGATGGTAAAGGGGATGTCAAGGGGGGACATGAGGTCAGTGGCCCAACGGCCGTGACCCGGATTGAATATCTGCGTCGTGGTGGCGTTGCTAAATTCACACACCTTGACGCCGGTCAGCCAGAAGTTGAGCAGGTCGGAAATGGTTAAAAACGTCCCGGCAATTTGCAATTGGGGCGATTTGCTCTCTACCAGGCTGAGAAGCTGGTAAAGGGTGTTGATGGGCATAAATTGGATGCCGGTCTGGGCGAAAATTTCCTCTTTGGGCACTCTGGCGAAGGCGCGTTCCATCATGCCGGTGGTACGGCCGTCGCGGTAATGCACCGGATTGCCGAGCAGCCTGTCTTGTCTGTCCAGCAGGGCAAAATCTACGCCCCAGGTGTCCACGCCAATGCTGGCCGGCTGCAATACTTTGCCCTTTTCAATGCCCGTCTGAATTTCGCGCCAGAGGTGGAGGATGTCCCAATAGAGGGTGTGGCCGACGGTAACGGCCGTATTGGGGAAACGGTGCAGTTCGTCGAGGTGAAGGGTACGGCCGTCAAAATGCACCGCCATCACCCGTCCTGATTCTGCGCCCAAGTCCACCGCTAAAACAACCAATGATTTCATCTTGTCCTTCTATGTTATAATCCCATCGTTATCATTTTTTGGAGATTAACCATGTACGCTATTGAGTTTCAAACCCAAATCCATGATGGCATGATAGAAATTCCTGTGGAACAGCGAGAGGGTCTTTTATCCCAAATCAATGGCGGTGTTGTCCGTGTCATTGTCATGGCCCCTGAAAAAAAGCCCGTTGTGGCCACCCAGACCACTGCTCAACCAGAGATTGACCTAGTGCAAGATGCGAAAGATAAGGGTTACACTTCTTTTCTGGATTATTTGCTAGACCATCCTATTCGTATTCCCAACGTCGAGTATTTAACGAGGGAAGAAGCACATGAGCGGTAGTAGACAACCTCTTTGTTTTGTGGATAGTAACATCTGGTTGTATGCATTGTTACCCAAACAAGCTGTGATCAGAGAAAAGGCCGCCAAAAACCTTATTCAACAGAAACAATCAACCATTCTCATCAGCACACAAGTGGTCAATGAAGTAGTGAATAATTTGCTCCGTAAAGGGCAAGCTAAAGAACCAGGCATTCGCTTGCTGATCGCTTCTTTTTATGACCAACATCAAGTAACCAGAACTGATCGCACCATCCAGGAAAAAGCCTCTTTTCTGCGTGAAAGTTACTCGTTTTCGCATTGGGATAGTCTTCTTGTGGCCGCTGCCTTAGAAGCGGGGGCATCCATCATGTATTCCGAAGATATGCACCATGGGCTTGTGGTGGGAAATCAATTGACCATTATCAATCCGTTCATTTGATTACCGTTGGGACAGGACGTTTCGCTCGTAAGTGCGAATGTCGTCCATGGGCTTTGACTAGGATCAGAACAGAAATTGGACATTGGGGAACATCTGCCAGACTGTTCTGACCAGATGTTCCCCTGTTGTTGCTTATCCT
>DAOMOK010000034.1:0-43635 GCA_035444285.1 Chloroflexota bacterium | reverse complement strand
CTTCTTGAGCAGCAACGCGCTCCAAATGGGGCAACAAGAGCGGGGAAATCTCAATGGGGCCGGGGGGAGGGGGGCAGCCAGCCCCAGGGAGTGTCGCAGACGTTCCAGAAAAGACATAACGAGGGTGTGTGTTGTAATAGCAGAGAAAGGGATGATGTTCCGCACAATGGAACATGCGTTCCGCGCCCGGTCAGGATTGTAACCACACTTTGCGCCAACAGGCTGTGAAGGGGACGTGAAAAATTAGTACCGCAGTACCAACGTGGCCGGGGGCGAACGAGGCACGGCCGTAACCCCTTCATTTGTTCTTACTCGCCCTGCCTGAAATGAACGGCCGTACCCCCATTGGTTCCTTACTTCCATTCGCTGTCCCCACCCGCCGCAAACCAAACGGCAGTGCCCTCAATGAGTACGGCCGTTCTCTTGCTCACACATTCCCGCACTGACCAGTCATCCTCCGGTGTGCCTACGGCGTCAATTCAGTTTCCCCTCATGTTGATTGGTTCCCCCTTTAGAATCGTTGCGATACCCCACAGCTCCACAGGTATACAGCAAAAAAACTTGATCCAGTTGGAGAAAATGATTAAACTGTTTGGGTAACAACTCGCAGGCTATGCTCGTCACTGGGATCACATCTTCGAAAAAGCTACGCAACTCACCACAAAAGCCTATACTATCCGTTAACGAATGTCCGTAAATGACGGGGACCTCGGAATGACGTTAAAAGCGGAAACAAAAGATGCAGGTAGTAAAACTCAGCGCGTATCTTCGCCAGACCGCCAAATGACTGCTTTTGCAAGTGAAGAACGATTCCGACATACGTTGGATAATATGTTGGAAGGCTGCCAGATCATTGGCTTTGATTGGCGTTATCTCTATGTGAATAATGCCGCAGCCCGGTACGGCCGTCAGACGAAAGAAGATCTGGTGGGTTACACCGTTATGGAAAAGTACCCCGGTATTGAAACCACAGAACTGTTTGCGCTGATGCAGGAGTGTATGGAACAACGCATAACCAGGACGGCCGAGTTTGAATTTACTTACTCTGATGGCGACACAAGCTGGTTCCAGTTTAGCATCCAACCTGAACCCGAAGGCATCTTCATTCTCACCCTGGATATTACTGACCGCAAAAAAGCAGAAGTTGCTTCACAAGATAGCCAGGCCCGGCTACATGGGATTATCGCCTCGGCAATGGATGCTATCATCTCTATAGATGAAACACAGCGCGTTGTTCTTTTCAACGCTGCGGCCGAAATTATGTTTGGCTACCAGGCCACCGAAGTGCTGGGTCAACCTCTAGATCGTTTCATTCCACCCCGCTTCCACCAGGCGCACCATGACCATATTCGTGTGTTCGGGCGATCCGGCATCACCAATCGTTCTATGGGTAAGTTAAGTACCGTGGTTGGTATTCGGGCTAATGGCGAGGAGTTCCCCATTGAGGCTTCTATTTCCCAGATTGAGGCCGCCGGCGCCAGACTTTACACTGCCATCTTACGTGACATCACTGCCCGCAAGCAGATGGAAGAGGCGCTGCAAGAAAGTGAAAAACGCTTTCGCCTGTTGGTGGAAGGGGTGAAGGAATATGCCATACTCATGCTCGATCCTGGTGGGCATGTGGTGAGTTGGAATAATGCCGCCAGGCGCATTAAAGGTTACCAGGCCGAAGATCTTATTGGAAAGCACATTTCGAACTTTTATACGGCCGAAGATAAGGCTTGCGGCAAAGCAGAAGAATTGTTGCAATTGGCGGCCGAACGGGGAAGTGTGGAAGATGAAGGGTGGCGGATACGCCAGGATGGTTCCAAAATTTGGGCCACCGTCAACATTATCGCGCTGCACGACGAGCAGGGCCAGTTGTTGGGTTTTGCCAAAATCACGCGCGACCTTACCGACCGTAAAAAGGCCGAGGCGCAGATCAGGCGTCTGAACCGTGAATTGGAAAACCGGGTGCGGGAACGTACTCTGCAATTGGAAATAGCCAACAAAGAGCTAGAAGCATTTGCCTACTCCGTTTCCCATGACTTACGCGCCCCGCTGCGCGCATTGAGTGGATTTTCTCGAATTTTGATTCACGATTATAACCATGCACTGGATGAGAGTGGGCAACATTATTTGCAACGCATCAGGGAAAATGCACGGCAGATGGGCGCTCTGATTGATGATTTATTGAAGTTCTCCCGTTTGATCCGTGAGCCGGTAAAACGAGAGATGGTGGATGTAACGGCCGTTGTCCATCAGGTATTGGTGGATCTCAATCTAAAATCGGCGGCCTTCCCACTGGATATCGTCGTGGACGAACTGCCGGAGTGTCTGGCTGATCACCAGCTTTTGTACCAGGTATTTCTCAACCTGATTGAAAACGCTGTCAAGTATTCACGGCAGCGCGACGTGGTGCAGATTCAGGTGGGAACGCAGGAGTTAGCATCAACGGCCGCGGCGCACCACCAACCGGTCTATTTTGTGCGGGACAATGGTATCGGTTTTGATATGGCTTACGCGGAGAAGATATTTGGCGTCTTCCAACGGCTGCATCGGGCGGAAGAATACGAGGGTACTGGCGTTGGGCTGGCTTTAGTACAACGCATCATTCATCGCCACAGCGGTCAGATATGGGTGGAAGCGGTCGTAGACCAGGGAGCAACATTTTACTTCACGATAGGCGTGCCCCCTGAAGAAATAATGGAATAGCTACTTCACCGGTTGTTGCTGGTGGGTATGTGAAGGCGGGAACGGCCGTGTTTTGGCCGTTCTCAATGGTGTGGGAGAGAACAAATGAGACAGTCCGTGGAAATTTTACTGGTGGAAGATAATCCCGATGATGTGGAACTCACGCTTCGTGTTTTGCGCTCCCATAACCTGGCAAACAATGTTGTGATCTTACGCGATGGTGCGGAAGCACTTGATTTCATATTTTGCCGGGGAGAATATGCCGAACGCGATATTGATGACCATCCGAAAGTCATCTTGCTCGATCTAAAACTGCCCAAAGTGGATGGCCTGGAAGTTCTAGCGGTAATCAAACAGGACAAACGTACAAAGCCGATCCCTGTTGTTGTTCTCACTTCCTCAAAAGAAGAAAGAGACGTGGTGGACAGTTATCAGTTGGGCGTCAACAGTTACATTAGCAAGCCTGTTGAATTTGAGGAATTTGTGGCCGCCATTCAGCAGTTGGGATTTTATTGGTTGTTGTTAAACCGTCCTCCTAGATAAGCATCTAAATACCCAACTCGCTGCCAGTCGCCTGTAGTAGTGTGTCAGGCTGAAAACACTCCGGTAACGGTCAAAGAACAAGTGAGGATACATGATGTCTGATACCTTAAATGTATTATTGCTGGAAGATAATGTTGATGACGCCGAATTGATTTTGCTGGCGCTTAGTGAAGCCGGATTTAGTCCACACTGGCGTCGTGTAGATACCAGAAAAGCGTACCTGGAACATCTGACGCCAACCGTTGATGTTATCCTGGCCGACTACCAGTTGCCGCAATTCACGGGATTGGATGCTTTGCAACTATTACAGGCGCAAGAGTTAGACATCCCCTTTATTATTGTGACCGGCGCCTATGAAGAGAATGGTTTGCGCTGTATGAAGCTAGGCGCTGCCGATTACCTGCTTAAAGATCGGCTGGGTCGGTTAGGAGAAGCTATACGCCATGCACTGGGCAAGCGGGCGCTGCACCGGGAAAAACAAGCAGCAGAAGAAGCCGAACGTGAAGAACGGCGTTTTGCAGCTGCTTTGGTAGACACCGCCAATGCCTTGAACAGCTCTTTAGACCTGGAAGATGTCTTAGACTACGTCCTGGAAAACGTACAGCGTGTGATTCCCCATGATGGGGTGAATATTATGCTGCTGGAAGATGAGATCATTCGCACCGTGCGTCGCCGGGGGATAGGAGGACAGTCGCAGGCAGGCGATTCTTCTCCCAACCTTTACCAGCTACAGGAGATGTATTATTTTCGATGGATGGCCGAAACAGGTCAAACGGCCGTTGTCCCAGACACCACCCTTGATCCCCATTGGCGCCAGTTGCCGGAGCGCGAATGGATTCAATCCTACGTCGGCGCTCCCATTCAGCTCCATGACCGATGTATTGGCTTCTTGAATCTAACCAGCGTTACCCCTGGCTTTTTTAACCAACAACATGCCCAACGTCTGGCTGCATTTACCAGTCAAGTAGCAACCGCGCTGCACAATGCTCGCCTCTATACGACCCTGGCCCACCACAATGAAATACTGGACAAGAGGGTAGCCAGGCGTACCGACGAACTGCATCACGCCCTGAATCAATTGCAGACCATCTTGGATAACAGCCCTGACCCCATTTTGTTGGTAAAACCAGATGGTCAGATTGAAACGGGAAACCTGGCCTTCAAAGAAATTTTCGGCTACGAATTTACCGAAGTATCGCATCTAGGTCTATTGAGCCTCATGTCCCCCCCATCAGCCAATCCTTTTATGGAGTTACTGGCTGATGTGTTGTCTAAGGGCAAACGCCGTCGCCTGGAAATTGTGGCTCGCAACAAAGATGGCCGTCAATTGGACATTGACTTGGCCTTATCTCCGGTAGATAGAGATGGGCATAAAGATGGGCATAAAGATGGGCAAGAATTACCCATGCTTGTTTGCAGTCTGCGTGATATTACCGCCCTCAAAGAAGTCCAGCGCATGAAAGAAGCCTTTGTGTCCAACGTTTCCCACGAACTGCGCACCCCCATATCTGTCTTGCTGCTTTATCATGGTACTCTCGTCAAAAGGCCTGAAAAATTAGGCGAACTCATTGACAAAATAGCCCGCGAAATCAGACGGCTTAATCTCATCATTGAAGATTTGTTGCGGTTGTCTCGACTCGATCAGGGGCAAATAAAGCTGGCTAAAAAACCGGTAGATTTGCAACAGCTTATAAGCGAAGCAGTAGCCGACCGTCAGGTGCTGGCATCTGAGAAGCAGATCACGCTGACCCTGAAGCAGAGCCTGGAACTGGCATTGGCATATGGGGATGCCGGATTGTTAGAGCAGGTCTTGAGCATCTTACTGACCAATGCCCTCAATTACACGCCATTAAATGGGCGCATAACTGTTAGCAGTGTCACTCAGTCATCATCAGAGCCAACCATGGCGGGGTTTCGGGTACAAGATGATGGGCCAGGCATTCCTCTGGATGAACAGAAGAAGTTGTTTGAGCGTTTTTACCGGGGCCATGTCGGGCGAGAATCGGACGCGCCTGGTACCGGACTCGGCCTGGCCATTGCCCAGGAGATTGTTGCCCGTCATGGCGGTGAAATTGTGGTTGACAGCCACCCCGGAGCGGGCAGCACGTTTACAGTATGGCTGCCAGTTGCCTCAGGAGTTGAGCAACCGGCAGCCTGATTGCCTTAGATCAGGCTACGGCCGTAGTACCTCAATGATTTTGACCAGGATCACAAATGCAAAAACGATGAGAAGGGGCGCTATGGCCAGATTAAGTAAACGGCGGGTCACCCTGGTATTTACATTGACTGAAACGCTTAGTATCTCCTGGTAGATCAAGAAGATCAGTAATGCCAGAATGGCAATGAGTGTAATCGCGCTACCTACGGCAGCAGTTGTGATGGTTGTTGTGGTGACTGTGGAAACCATGTGAAACTCCTATATTATTCGCTCTGGTTGTTGTTTTTGTTAACTTCATTAAAGAGCAACTATAACGGTGCGGGTTATTTCAAATAAGCCGCCTGCGACCATACCATTAACGCCACTGGCATAGAATGGTATGACCAGAAAAAGAGCAATATTAGTCAGTCCGTGAGCCAGGGTAACACCCACCAGACTATGGGTTTTCCAGACAACCCAGCCAAAGAAGATACCGACTAAAAACACAAAAAGTACGTCAGCCGGGGATCGGTAACCTATGTGGAAGACCGCAAACAGAAGCGCCCCATAGGTGATACCTGGCCAGACTCCTAAAACCTTGATTGCAGGACGCTGCAGAACCCGGCGAAAAAGCAGCTCTTCTAAAAAACCGGTGCTGATGAGCAGAATCACAGCCGGTAACCAGATAGTCTGCCAGGATAAACGCTCAATCAATGGCGCCGGCCGCAAGATTTGGTATTCGACGTAACCAAAGAATAATCCGGTAGCGGCGATCAGCAGTTGCACCGGGGCCCCTTTGAGCGATAAAGATAGACCCAAATCGCGCCAGCCCCAGCCCAAAAGTCGCGCAACCATTAAGGCAGTTACAAAGAGCGGCAGGCTCGTCAGCAGGAACCAGTAAACCAACGGGAAGTTGGCTAACGGCAACGAAAGGCTAACAATCCGGATCAGAGGCAGAGGGATGAGAGCCAGGAGCAGCAAAAACCCTGACCGCCTCCGAACCCGGCTGCTGTAAAAGATCAGCGAAGTCAAAATCAGGGTGTGCAAGATTAACCCCAGGCGGGCGTCAGCAAAAACAGTGAATAATTCTGCCAGGGTTATTCCCGCCAGGCATAACAAGGCCATGAGCGATGTTGAATAACAAGACGGGTGAGAAGGTAAGATGGTTGTTTCTGTCATCGTGTGTCCTATTTATGAAGTGGATTCACCACTTTTATCCTGATTCCAGTTTTGCCAGCAGTTGTGTGGCCGTGTTATTGTCCGGGTCATACACCAGCGCTTCGTTGGCGGCCCACCTTGCCCGCGCCAGGTCGCCATTTTGGAACAGGGCGTTGCCTAAGGAAGCATAGAGGGTGGCGACCGCTGTCGGCGCGGCGTCTTGCGCGTGGCTTAAGGGAATGGCAGCCTCATAGGCGCTGATGGCTAGTAACCAGTTTTTTTGCGAGACATACACGCGGGATTGGCGTTGATAGGTACGCCACACCATGTCCTGGTTGGTCGTGTTGGCGATTATGTGATCATACTGCGCCAAAGCTTCCTGGTATCTACCCTGCTTGAAATATAACTCTGCTAACCAGGTGGCGTATTCATCACTGGTTGGTAAAAGAGTAACAGCCGATTTTGCATCTGGCTCGGCAGCCGCATAACCTTCGCCATCGGCTGTTATGCGCGAGCGCAAAAAATAGAGCTGTGGGCTTTTGGTTTGGGCATGAACGAAACCTTGCTCGATAACTTGCAATGCCAGAACAGGGTTGTCCAGGTGATAATAAAGAAGGTCGGCCAGACCTTCGTAGGGGCGCACGTCGTCAGGGAAAAGGTAGATCCGGGTTTCGTAGGTCTGCCTGGCTAACTCCCATTTTTCATGTCGTATCTGCATACGAGCCAGGTACCACCATGCCTCTTTGTAAGCTGGATCATTCTGCATGATTGTGGCGAAGCAGGCTTCAGCCAGGGCAAACTCATTTTCGCGTGCAGCCTCTCTGCCTTGCCAGTAAAGCAATTCCAGGCCACCTGCCTGATACCAGTGTGGTAGCGCCAAATCAACCTGCCCGGCGGCACGGTAGGCTTCTGCCAGTTGAAAGTGGGCCGAGAAGTCGGTGGGGTCTAGGTTCAGGGTACGTTGCCAATAGGTAACAGCCGTTGCCCTATCACCCCGTTCATTAGCTAGAAAGCCCAACATGGTATAGGCACGGCCGTTACCCGGATACAGAGCTGCTGCCTGTTGAGAAAGGTTTTCCGCCTGCGCTAATGGGATAGGGAGCGCCGCTGCCGGATGCACCATCGCCTGATGCCAGGCTGCCCGCGCTACATTCACCAGCAGTGCGCTGGCCCAAAGTGGAGATAAGAGGAAAACAGCCACAGCCAGCGGCACCAGCACCTTTGCTGCCCTGGCCTTTCCACGCCTTGTCAAGCCTTCCGTTGCAGTCAGTCGTTCTCCGGCAGCCAGGATACCCAGCATGGCCCACAAAACAGGCGCTGGTTTGTGCCCCAATGAAATCACGTCCCACAGGCCAAATCCAAGAAAGGCGATACAGCCGCCCACACAGCCCAGAAAAACGGCCCGTGCGTTTCGGTTAGTGGTGCGGTGGTATGCTCGCCAGCCAGCTACTATGGCCAGTGCAAACAAGGTGATAAAGGCAATGAGACCGAAGATGCCCTGGTCTACGGCCGTTTGCAGAAAAACATTGTGGGCGCTCACCTGCTGGCTGGGGATCGGGCTGTACAACCCATCCATTACCGGGAAGTTGTTCAGCCCACTGCCGGTAAAGGGCATGTCCCTTATCATCAGCCATGCCTTAGACCAGATAGGGAAACGGGCAGCGATGCCCAGTTCTAATCGGTCAACGAGCGCCTCAGAAAGCCACCAACGCCAGCGCCACCAGGTAATTATCACTACCAATGCTACCGGAATTTCCAGTAGCAGACTCCGGGGAAAGCGCCAGGCGACTATCACCGCCAGCGCCAGACCAAACCCCAAATACGCCTGTGGGGTCTGGGAGAGAGCCAGAGGCAAGGCCACTACCAGAGAAACCAGGCCGGCAAAAGTCTGTAGTCGTTTGCCTTGTCCCCAAAGAACCATTGACAGCGACAATGGTAGAAAAAAGGCCATAGCCCCACCAATTAACCGCGGATTTACCCCTTCATAGGATTTAGGCACGCCACTATTAGGCAGATTCCACAGTAGTGGCACTTCTGGCAGCACGGACATGTCCTTTAGTAACACCCCCATAGACCAGTTAGTAACGACCAGGCTAAGGCCAGCCATCCCAACACCCAGACTAATGACAACAAGAGCCACTTTGGTTATGTCGCGCGCGGAATCAATAATGCCAGCAATGGTGTAAAACACAGCGATACCCAACACCAGCACAAACAGCCGGTTAAGGCTGAGGGCTTTATCTGGGGCTATCGCAGCCCCTATCATCGCCGTGACCAGCAACACGATAACAAGCATTGTCCATGATGATGGCACAGACACCCAGCGTCCGGTTCGTGCACGCCGCAGCACAGTCTGAGCGGACAACAGAATCAGGCCGAATAGCGCCACATAGCTGGGAAAAAGCAAAAAAGGCGTGGCGGCAACCAATAATATCAGTTCCCACAGGGAATGATGACGACGTAACAGGTTCAGACACATTCGCGCACCCCCCTGTTTCCGGAGCCAGACATAGAACTTTCTGCACTGTTGATACTGTATTCAAGGACCGGTTTGAGTAACGGGAGCCAGGTAGCAAGGGCCAGGTGATTCTCTAACACACCATTGCCTACATTCGCTTTCCTGGCAATTAAACGTAACAGGTAATACGCCGGCGAAAGGTGAACAGGAACATAGACCGGCATATTGTTGAGGTAGGCTGCAAAAAACTGAAGCAATGGGGTCTGGGAATTTGGCTCAATTGAAAAATCTTCTATTCTTGCAGAGCGTCTTAGCAGTGAAAGCCCCATAGCGCCTACATCCAACAAGGGATTACCCTGGCCTCGTGAGAATTCCCAATCAACAGCTTCAATTTCGCCATAGGTGGATACCAGGATGTTAGGCGGGGTGAAGTCACCGTGTTCACCCACCACTCGCAGTCTGGCCGTACTCATGCTGTCTATGTAGAGTTGATGGTAGCGATTCAATAATTCAGAGTAACAATCTACGGTGAGCAACGGCCGTACCACCGCCACTAACGCATCCATTTCCTGTTCCAAATCGGTGGGCGACCACTCTTGTGAGGCTGTTCTTTGCTGGTAACAGGCCAGCCAGGTGGCTGCTGTCTCTATTTCTTTCATTCGATACGGACGCAACATTCGACCTGCAATCCCCTCAGTTTCCCGTTCGGCAACAAGTGTCATACCTGGTGAATTGTCCGCATCTGCCACAACCCTTACCGCTTTCCGCACTTTCCCTTTTCTATTCAGCAACAAATACGTTGTCTTATATTCCAGACTATCACCAAGTGTTGTTCGCAAAAAACTCCCAACATCTGGGTCGCTCTGCAATATCTCTTCTTCGATACCTGTTGTATCTGTGCCGCTGTCGGCAAAGAGCAGAAAAAACGGGGCAAATATCATACTCAGGCGACCGAGCAAAAATGACGGTAAAAACAGCACCAATCCCATGACCAGACGCAGCCAATGATTATCTGTCAAATCGCGCAGATAGTTGACCAGGTAGCGTACATTTGCTCCAGTTCCATCAAGGGGGCCGCTAACGCGAGGATAGCTATAACTTTGCCAGGCCCAATAAGGTTTCATGCGTGGGAATCCCGCTTCGGCCAGCAATTGACGGTACCCTCTTAGAGAATAGGTAAACGTGCGATATTCAGATTCCGCGCCGGAAAAGACATGGGCATCTGTGACCAATCCTGTTTTTCCTCGGTTGACGACCTGAAGCATTTTGTCAGCAACTTTTCGAGGAACAAGGCTGGTAAAAGGTAGACCGGAGTGATCTTTAGCTCCTAGAAAGTATTGCACCCCCAGGCGATTTTCAATGCCAATGTAGATTTTGCCGGACGGTTTCAGAATACGCCGTACTTCGCGTAGAAAAAGCAACTGCACATCACGTGGATTCAAATGGGGCATACTCAACCCTACCCATTCCAACACACCGTTAAGAACAACCAAGTCAACGGAACTATCGGGCAAGGGCACTCTGAGCAGGGAACTTCGGATGAGGCAAATGTTGTCAACACCATCCAACTCGGCGCGTATCGCCTGAAACCGGAGTCTCTCGTACACACCGTCAACGCTATAGACGGTGTCATAAAAGTTGCTGAGGCCAAAACTGAGTGACCCCCAACCACTGCCAAAATCAACGCAGACCCCTCTGGCTTTTGGGTCGTAGCCATGAAAAAGCCAACCCAGGCGGGCAGGGTTGGTGATATATGATATTAAACCGGCGCGGTCCTGAAGGTTCTCGCGAAGGCTTGTGTGCCAACCATCTTGCATTGCTTGTTTGTTGATCTGCCACATTTTCTCCTGGCTGACCTCACCCCAATAAAAATCCTCACCTGGAATAAAGTCATAAATACCACCCTGGTATTCAAAGCCAGCGCCACATTTAGGGCAATAATTCCTCAAACCCACAGCTTCTAGCTGCTGATGACAAGAGGGGCAACTAATTTTATTTTTGATCATTACTGACATAAATCTTTATCCTTTGATAGAAAGCTATACACGCTAATTTGCGGTGACTTCATTGACTTGTCACCTGCCATGTTGCAGAAAACAACGCCGTTTCCAAAGAATGGTTAAGACGCTGGCAAGAGCGATTTGCGAAAGAGACCAGCCAAATGCAACACCATTGACCCCGAATTTCCACATAAAGAAAGTTGTGGTTGCCAGGCTAAACACAAGCCAAATAAAAGCTAAAATAACCAGCACACCTATCGTGGAGCGAATACGAAGCATGCTAAAGAAAATGGCGATTGTTACGCTGGGAATTATCGAAAGCGAAAGAAGCCAGAGCGGGACCAGGCTGTTTTGCACATACTCCTGTCCAAAAATTGCCAGTAGCGGCTTACCAAGCAACAAAAGGAAAAGTGTGAAAGCAGCGGCGACGGGCAATCCCAGTTTGAACGCTTGCCGGGTAAAGGTGGCCGTTAATTCGGGCTTGTTTGCCCCCTCCGCCAACAGCGAATAAGCAACAGAGCCGGCCACCATGAAAACGCCTTGCACAATGGCCCAGGCAACAAAGAAAAAACCGCTCACGTTGGGTCCTAACATATTGATGACCACTATGGTCATCAGGTTTCCAGGGGCTTGAATCAACTGTTGAGCAGCGTGGTTGGCTACAGCATAGCGACTAAATGGGGTTCGCAATTTCTGGGGAATCGTGAAGGTAAGTTGAAATCCTGGCTCTGAGCGCGGTAAAAAAGCAAAGACGGCCAACACAAGACTAATTATGAAAGAAAACAGATAGGCAACAATAACAGCCAGATACCCATCAAGCCAGAAAGTCAACATCAAGAAGAAGAATATGGAAAGAATAGTTTGTGTGCTACTTACGTGGAATGATAAAACTGGTTGTCGTCTGGCTACAAAGGCGGCATTTAGTAGTTGAATAAGACTATATGCAACAATCGTGACAATAAAGGCTAATGTTACCAGCCAATGACTGCGCAGCAGAACGAGAGCTGGAGACCAGACCTGAACACCCAAGATAAACAGTAAAGCAATGACTACTGATAGGACGCCAACAGCTTCTAAAGCGAGGTTTGTTAAGCGTATCGGGTTCTTTTCATGTGGCAGGTAGCGTATCAGAGCGAAACCAATTCCCATTTGTGCCATACTGCTAAGAAATGCAGCAGCAGCAAGGGCCGCGGAAGCCAATCCCAACTCTTGTGCTGAAATCATACGCGCAGCAAGTGCCCAGAAGAGAAAACTTCCCCCTGGCCCCACCAGGCGGGTTATCATAATCACGAGTGAATTGGTCGCCAGCTTGTTTGGTTTGACCAGAGTGTTTCTGCTTGACAGAAGCAAGTTCTCCATTGTGAATCCTCAATCGCAACCTGTGCTGCACTAACTTAACCGATTGCTTTACTTTAAGAGTCCTTATAGGACAACCACACAGTTAAATGTCTGAGGGGCTCTTTATCCACGTCAGAAATCAAATATAAGTGCAGTGAGTTTGACCTCAGATGCGAAGGTGGTGGGACATTTAGAGTCTCATGCCAGCTTTCGTTGACCTGCACACTAAAAACAGGCGATTCCCACACTTTTTCTTCTTCTGAGTACACCTCTATTAGAAATGGCCCTGTGTGATCCAATCCGGCCCTGACACTAACCGGAATGAGTAATTTGCCCTGTTCGCCTCTTTCCACTTCAAAAACCTGACCAGACTGTCCTGGTTCAAGGAAGAACTCAGTAAATCGTAATGGCGAACGCAGGCTACCTGACGTTTGGCCACCCAAGAGAATCGGCATTAATACAGCACCCAACGCTAGATAAGCAAACCACGCCCCCCGTTTTGAAGAAAACCTGGCCGATGTCACTTCATCGTCTCTGGATCGGGAACGCCACCAGGCCCCACAGGCCAGCAACAATGACAGTGCAACAAGAAGCAACGTGAATACCCTTAAGGACAAGGCCGCAGGGATCATGAGCAACGTTGCTCCAGCCAGGCTTGATAAGGCAACACTTGTGATAGCGGCCAATGTGAATCTTTCTAATCTGTCGAGTTCTGGGTCGGGAAACAGAAGAAGAGTTAAGGAGAATCCCGGGGCAAAAAAAACCAGTACGACAGAGGTAATAATCAAGTAGGTTTGTGTTACGATGTCTAACATATTACTGTTTACTCTCCATTCTTGAGACTCTAACCACACCTATCGGATCAAAGAGGATGAAGGAACCTCCATTGTCATATATTGTCATCACCCCAAAATGACTACGCCACCCAGCAATAGCTTCTGTAGACCGGGAGCCTGCCTGTTCAAAATAGGGGCCAGCCAT
Organism: Chloroflexota bacterium; assembly: GCA_035444285.1. Lineage (GTDB taxonomy): Bacteria > Chloroflexota > Anaerolineae > Promineifilales > Promineifilaceae > CAADGU01. The sequence goes on along the minus strand of DAOMOK010000034.1, from coordinate 30,347 downwards.
ACCAGGCCAGTGCAAGAGGGCTACAGATCCGGCAAGCGGCGTCTCAAGGCGTTGTATACGAGATTGCGCCTGCTTGTCGAAAAATATCCCGCTTTGTCGCTGTCCAACATAATCCGCAGTTAGCTTCACATTTCCAGGCAGTTGGTGAAGCGCGTAATCAAGCATTTGGTACTGATAGGAAGTATTCACCTGGTGCATCCATAAGGCAGGTGTGTCCATGCGTCCGTCTTCATTTGTAGAAATTGCCGGTATACCTGGTTGATAGGGGAACAACTGCATACCAGACACAAAAACGGTTATTAACAATATCCCCATTACTGTTATTACTTTTTTTGCACTGGGTATTTGAAGCGAAAGGATTTTGATGCTGTGCCAAATACCGGACCCGGCTAACCATGGGCTTAATATCACAATGTAGTTTAGAAATCGTCTGTACCCTTGTGACCCGAATCCAATAAAAAAGACCGCCGCAACCATCAACAGACTGGATAACCAAAAAATCGCTAAACCTCGTCCTAATCTATTAAAGTCACCCGATTGGCCACGCGATCGCATTTGGAATAAGAATCCAACGGCGCCAAGTGCTATAAACAACACGTCTCGTGCATGGGAATAAAGGCCAATCTGTATTTGCTCCACCAGGGAAAGTTCAAATAATCGTTTGGGCACAAGATCAGGCGTGAGTTCCGGTTGCAAGCTTAAATACAGGTTACTTACAAAATGTTCCCATACCAGATCTGCTTTGAATATCCAATATGAAAATGTGCCTACGAAAATTAGCAAGCCAATTCTCCAGAGAGCTTCCCCATTATCATTTGAACTGCCCGATGCCCGGACCCACAATCCCCCCACAAGCATGACGAATATGATTACCAATGAGCTAGAGGGGTGCCAAAAGATAATGGTGGTTCCGACGAGGAGTATGAGAATTGTAAGGGCGAAGGCATTGCGCTCAGTCCATGGGCTTTCAAAATGACGAAGCAAGAGTAGAAAGAGAAAAAAGAGAAACAATGGTGTTGTGAAAGTGGTCCCGTTAAGGGAATATAACAGCGGTAAACTGAGTCCAGAAAGCACAATGATTATCTTTTTTAGACCAGATGGGGCTTCGATCCGCCTCAGGACCAGGTAATAGATGGCGGGCACTAAACTTCCCAAGAATGGGGGAATGACTTTAACATAGCGTTCGGGATCCAGACCTGATAACCTGCCCAAGATTGCCGGCAAAACATGAAAACCTGCTGTGTGTTGATAGACATTTGATGGATCAACTTGCCCAGTCTCAGCAATGTATCGCACTAACGATATGTGAGCGGAAACATCAATGGCAGAACCATAAGGTGTAACATATTTCAGAGAAGGGAGAACAAAAAACAAGAACGTTAATATCATTGTGACTACAGTGACGATCTGAATGTTTGAACTGCCCAAGACAACCCAAAAAAAACTTAACACTGTAAGCAATAAAGGGATGAACAACCCCTCAAGTATCCAGGAATCCTGGTACACTCTATTGCTCCAAGCAGCACTCAACAGTGTCCAGATAGCCAGCAACAGAAACAGGCTGAAAGCACAGGATACATGAGCCTGCGGGTATGCTTTTTTCGGGTCGTTTTTCATCGTTATCATGGGTTCATCAATTGTGCAGAGATATTAGACCTTGCAGGTATTTCCAGGCTATATAGATTTTCTGGCTACCAAGCCTCTTGATTTCTATCAAGCAGAACTGTCGGTGATTCATCTAGCCGCAAATAATCCAAACCTTTAGTGTCATCCAATAAATACATATCAAGTGGGAATCCAAAGAGGAGTGCACGAGATCTTTCCGTAGTACAATACCAGCATGCCTTAAGCCCATTCCCAAATCCTTTGTTGCGAATGATTCTGACATCAAGATCCGATGTCGAACACCACTCCTCTCTCACGCAGCTTCCATAAATTGCAGCGTAAACGATGCTATGGTTTGCTTTGACCCTATCTGCCAGGTGCGCAGCATAAGACGAGAACTCATCGTAACTGTTCTCAACATATCCGTAATGTTTGAGGGCTCCCCACAGGTGACCGTTCAGCAAAAAATTGAGCGTGTGCGCAACAAAGAACGCGGGCAGGATGGCTGCAAACCAGGGCAGCCAGAGCTGAAAAAGCAGCCAGAAAAGAAGGGTAAGAGCCACGTCTAAAACTAGCTTAAATCGCCGCTCTGTCCTGTCCATATAAAACAAGCTTTGAAATGTCCAATGCATTCCTACGGCCGTCAGCGGATGCCGCACCAAATAGCGTATCCAGGCTGACTCAAATTTGGCATACCCTTTACTGTTCATGGCCTACTCCAAGCGTTAGCCAGAGAGTGTCACTTACATCGGCAACGGGCATCAAACTAGAAAGGCGTAACAGCGATAAATCGGTCACCAGGTAGTTAAATGCTGCTAGACGATCTGGCAGGCGTTTATCCCAAACCAGGTCGGCGCGTCGCTTACGTGTGGTAGCCTCATCCAGATCAAGGACGACAACCTGGGCATGGGCGGGCAGCAGGTGCAAGAGTAATTTGCCAGGCAAGGTACAATGCATCCTTTCACCAAAGGCCAGCGACATATCCACCAATATGTCAAGCACAAAACGTTCACAAACGATTGACTTTCCCTGCCATTGGGGGATTACAATTTTGTGAATGGCAGCAATGGTGGCATCAAGCAACATAAACCAGGGAAACAGGAGACGCAATAGCCGGGATTGGCGAAAATCCCAGTAGCCGTGACGGACATTTCCTTTTGTTTCATACCAGCTATAACCACGCCAACGAGCATAGGCCAGTAGCGGTAGACTGGAGAAAAAGGGGAAACGCAGCCATAGATGGGATGTCTCGATCCCCACAGCAGCCATCTTCTGGCGGAGCAGGCGGGCGTGTGTGCTTTTGCCTGTGCCATCGCAGCCGGTGATATAAATGAAATGGGGGTGTTTCTGCATCATCATAATCCCTGTATTAGGTGCGCCCATTCCGAACCCACTTGTTGCCAGGTACGTCTCGTGGGAAAGAGGTGAGATTGCTCGCAATCTAAATCATTCACAGCGCGTATGAGTGCATCTGCCAGAGAATCGGTATCAGCAGGTCGTGCCAGATAATGCGGGCTGTCAGCCACTAATTCAGGCAGGCAGGCGGACGTTGTGGTCACGACCGGCTTACCTAATGTTTTGGCCTCCAACAGGCTTAAGGGAGCATCTGAAGGCACCAGTTCAAAGGGCAGCGCCACTATGTCAGCGACTGCCAGGTGAGCGACCAGCTCTTCAGCCTCTAAATAACCGTTTATTGCTTGAACGCGTCCCTCTGTTTCCGAATGAGCTAATAACTGGCGCAACTGGGCGTCCTCTTGTATGAGTTCGCTGGTATGGCGGCGGCTCAAGATGATCAATTTAAGGTCGGGCACGGCCGTTGCCGCTTGCTGCACTGCCTTGATCAACGTATGTAAACCGCGTAAAGGGGCTGGCGAGCCAAAATACAGGACGACTTTATCGCCTGGATGATAGCCCAATCTAACCCGGAGGTCATTGCCCCTATTGGTCTGAAACTGTGACCATACTTCATCAACACCAGGTTTGATCACGTCTATATTCTTTAACCACACCCCTGTACTTAAGAGCATTTGGCGCGTGGTTTCTGTCTGCACCACCAATCGTTGAAGTTGGTGATTATTAGTTGCCAAACGACGCAAGAGCCATTTAGGCGCCAATGTGCCCAGGATGTGTACAAGCGTTAAGTGAAACCCAGAGACAACTCTTTCTACACCTAACGGGGCTAACTCTCGCAGATGGTAAATAGGACTGGTAAATATCCCGACAATAGGCGCAGCGCCGGCATGACGCAAGCGCTGGTGCAAAAAGCTGGTCAGACCAACATGCCAAAAAATAACATCCGGCTTTAACTGTTGGATGGTTTGCTGCAAGGCCCTATTGGGCTTCCACCAGGGATTACTCACTGTCGGTAGGTGATGGATCGTCACATTCTCTGCAGGCGGCACAAACGCTGGGGATGCGCCATTCGTGATAATAGATACCGCATGACCCAAGTCGCTTAACTGGCAAGCCACTTCAAATAGGTAGCGCCAGGGCTGCAACCGCCTGTTATTTTGTGTCAAATCACTAACAACCAGACAGATGGAGTGATGTTTCTCTATCACGCGATTGCTCCTGCCAACACTGATTCATATTGTTCCGTGTAATAACCACTCACCACACGCCAGGAATACTTCTGTTCGATTGTGCGGCGTGCCTGTTCGGCCAGATTTTTGGCAAAATCAGGCTGTTGTAATAAACGCATCACGGCCGTAGCCATTTGCTGGGGTTGGCTGACAGGCACCAGCAGACCGTTGTGACCATCTTCAATCACATCCAGGGCGCCGCTTACGGCCGTGGTCACTGCTGGTCGTCCACAAGCCATCGCTTCTAGCAATACCGTGGGCAAACCTTCATAATGGGCCGCATGAACATAGGCCACTGCTCCCCGGTATAGGTTTACCAATTTAGCCCGGTCTGCTATGTGCCCCAAAAGCTGCACGTGAGCACCTAAATCCAATTTCTTTACCTCGGTTCGCAAACTGCCCTCTAATGGGCCAGAGCCGGCGATCATAAAGCGCACTTCCGGAAAATGATTGACCACCAGACGCGCACAGCGGACAAGGTCTTCTAAACCCTTGCGCGGCCCCAGGCGACCCACCGTCAAAAAATAAGGCCCATCCGGATTGTGCCCCTTCCCCGGAGAAAAAATGTCCGTGTCAGCACCATTCCCTAGTACAGCGACATCTTGCGGGTTCAAGTCATAATCCTGTAATTCAGCAGCCACACTGTGGGAAACAGCGATCATTTTTTGCGCCTGGTGAAAGAGCTGTTCTTCTAGCCTGTAGCTAATTGGCGCCTGAAGTTTGGCCAACACACCCAACCAATGGTTGGCTTGTACCGAATTGACATCCGCCTTCATCGGCGTATGAACGGTGACAACCATTGGTTTTCTGATATTTGGCAGCCCCACCAGAGGTGTATGCAGGTGTATCAGATCTATTTCGGCGCTCAACTCTTGTAGCAATCTGTCCACAAACAAACGATGCACATGCACGTGAAAAGGGTAGGCAGGTAGAAAAGTAGGCCGCCAGATGACAATGCCCTCGACCACCTCGCGTCGAACTGACCGGGCCTGACCACGTGTAATGATCTGTACTTGATGCCCCAATCTGGTCAATTGCCTGGACAGATTCCAGACATAAAACCCAATCCCTTCTTTCGGGGGCAAAGGGGAAGACATAATCATACAAATCCGCATCTTTAAAGCTCCTGATGAGTTGGTGAGTCGCCAGTTACCAACTGACGTAATTGCGACTTCAGTTGCGCCGCGCCTTGGGGGTGGTAATTGTTAGCACCGACGACCTTTACTAACGCTTCGAGTAGTGTCAGGGGTGATGGCTCATAAACGATGGCTGCTTTGCCCTGTTTCTCCAAAGCTTTTGCCAGTTGCAATTGGTGGTCATCCAGATGTTCGCCAAATTGCTGCCGTCTGGGTACAACCACGAGTGGTTTACCCTTTTGCATGGCCAGAATCACGGCCCCGGCCGCGGCATGAGTGACAATGACCGCAGCCGCCTCTGTTAATTGGGCCATGTGTTCACTGGTGGTCAATTGGAAATGCCCGGCATGTTGTGGCTCGTAAGTGGAACTGCCTCGCTGAATGACAACTGTTTCATTCAAATCGGCCGCCAGTTCATCCATGGGTTGTACCAGCCGGTTAAAGCCATGATCGTGTGTGCCTACGGTTACGAGTATCAAATCACCGCTCCTTTGTATTCTGCTTTGCGGCCACATGCGGCCAGCAACTGCGGCCACTGCACCCAAAAAACGTCTGCAACTGGGTAGACTAACCGCCCCGTTTTGGACAAATCCTCAACCCGGCACCAGCTTTCGATAAACACTGTTTTGATGCGCAACAATTTGCCCCAATACATAAAGGGCAGCGCAATTTCCGCGCCCAGGCTGACGATGAGGTCTGGTTTTTCGCGGTGCAAAATGCGCAAAGCCCAAAACAAGGCCAAAAACATGAGCCGGACGCTCGCGCCAATGTTCTCCGTAAAATAGGCGCGCCCCAGGGCCGCCACCTCTGCTTCACGGGAGCTGTGGTACGTGGCGAAGACCAGTTCGTGCCCGTCAAATGCTTCCAGGATTTGCATCGTTTCCGTAAAATGCCCTCCATGAGAGCAAACAAGACAGATTTTCATTTACCACCTGACTAATAGATTTGACATCCGGCCCTGCAGCCAAAACATTGGGTTAAACAGCCAGTGTGCCAGTTTGGGCGCAGTACCTGGGCCGGTTTGGGCAAAGGCCAGATGATATGTCATCTCCTGTAACAGAGTCCGGTCAGAAACTTTACGGCTGGCTTGTACTTGCTGCCGTTTTTGCTGAAGCAGCGATCGTTCGCGCCAGACAGTTTCATACGCCTGCACCTTATTCCGCCAATTGGCTCGGTCTCGTATCAGGACAAACCCCCACGTCACCACCTCTGCCAGCAACCAGACCGGCAGCAGCAGCAGCAATGTCGGCCAGCGCAACGCCTTCAGTAGCGTCATGTAGCGGTTGCGCTCTTCGTAAAACGTTTTGCGCGGGCCAAAGCGCAGTTGGTAATCATGGTAGACCACCGAGTTGGGCACGTAGAGGCAATCATAGCCTAACAGCCGGGCGCGCAGAGAGAGGTCAGTATCTTCAAAGTACATGAAATAGTCCGCATCAAAGCCGCCCAATTCAATAAAGAGTGACCGTCGCATGACAAACGCAGCCCCGGAAACAGCAGTCACTCTATCTCCTTGCTGCCAACGCCCCACTTCCTCACCCAGCCCCCGACACAGCGTCAGCCCCGTCAGGTGCATCTCATTCCCGGCGGCATTGATGTGCCCCGGCTGGTCCAATAACAAAATCTGCGAGGTAACCAACCCAGCCTGAGGCTGCTCTTCCAGCGCTGTAAAGAGCGCGTCTAACCAGCCGACCGTTACCATTGTGTCCGGGTTTAGAAAGGCCAGGTAACGCCCCTGAGACTGAGCGGCCGCCAGGTTATTGGCCCCGCCAAAACCCAGGTTCTCCTGGCTGCGGATAAGCCGCACCTGGGGGTAATCATGGACGACCAGATCAGCGCTGCCGTCAGTGGAGGCGTTATCCACGACGATGATTTCCACGTTTGCCATGTTGTCAGCCAATAGACTATCCAGGCAGCGGGGGAGGTGGGTACGGCCGTTGTAGTTCACAATGATAATTGAAGCTCGCGGCGCTATGGTTGGGCCGTCTATACACTTATTCGTCGCTGAAGCCATCACCATATCACTCATCTGTTTTATTACGCCTGGCTGCGCGCCTGGAGCGTATCCTGCAATAAACCGCGCACCGAATGAAGAATGACGCCGGTAGAGAACGTGACTGTGCCAATGATAAACAACAGAACGCTGATCAACGCATAACCCACAGCGAGATTGGTCGTCCGCTGGTAAATGTCAATAATCAAAAAGCCCAGGCCTAACCCTGCCAGAATGATCATCGCCGCCAGTGGGCCGAAGAAGAGCAGCGGCCGGTACTGCCCCACCAGGCGCAGCACCCCATTTAAGACGTTAAGGCCCTGCCCCAGAACGGAACGTTTTGGAGGGTCCAGATAACGAATAGTGATCGGCACTTCTTTCACGCGCAGCTGTTTTTCATGGGCGATAAACTGCATTTCTGATTCCACCGAAAAACCGGCCGACTGGAAGTTCAGCACTTCCAGAGCATGGCGCGAGAAGGCGCGAAAGCCGCTTTGGGAATCGGTGACATGAATGCCAGAGGCGGCGCCGGTCAACATGTTAAAGAACCAGTGGCCCAAAATACGGTGGCGGGGCACGGTACACCCTCTTTGAATGTATCGCGAGCCGACGACGATGTCTGCCTCATTTTGCAGCACCGGGGCTGTCACCAGCGCCATCTCTTCCGGTAGATGCTGCCCATCTCCGTCTAATACCACCACTACATCCGCGCCCAATTCGCGCGCGGCCCGCAAGCCATTGTTGAGCGCCTCGCCTTTGCCCTGATTTTGATCATGGGCCACCAGAATGGCGCCGGCCTCGCGGGCAATGTCGGCCGTGGCATCTCTCGAACCGTCATCTACCACGATGACCTGGTCTACATGTTTTTTTGTTTTGAGAATTACGCTGCCAATGAATCGCTCTTCGTTAAAAGCGGGAACAACAGCGACAATTTTGTAAGGGGCAAATGCTTGTAACATGACATACTCCTCTGTGGCCAGAACAATAGAAATTGATTGTTTATAGAATCTTGCGGCTTGAACTTAACGGCTGTTCATGCAATGACTAAAGGATAAAACAGAGGGTAAGCCAAACCTATCAGCCAAAGCTAGTATTGTTTATCAGACCTTTCCGACAGGTATGTCCGATTTTGTCTGATAACTACGGTACCATGTTGTGGTAAGATTAGTTGCCAACAGTTATTTGATTTTTTATAGAAATCGGGTGGCATAAATGAGTGTGGCAATGAGAATACTGTATGTCGAAGATAATGTGCAGGATGCGGAGTTGACACGGCACGAGCTGTTCCGGGAAATGCCAGAATATGAACTGGACGCGGTCACCACATTACAGGCAGCCCGTCAATACCTGGCAGAAGGCCGTACCTATGAGGCAATGTTGCTCGACGTTTCCTTGCCTGATGGCAGCGGGTTGGACTTGCTGGCCGAACTGCGAGCAGCAGGACGGTCGTTTCCCATCATTGTCCTCACCGGGGGCGGCAGCGAAGAAATGGCTGTAGCCGCCCTCAAAGCCGGCGCTGATGATTACGTCGTCAAACAGCCCGACTACTACATTCGCCTACCGGCCCTGGTCGAGACGGCTATCCAACGCCATCAAGCTGCCGCCGCTCGCCACAGCCGACCCCTGCGTGTCCTCTATGCTGAAGACAACGCCGCCGATATAGACCTCACCCGCCACCATTTCTCCCGGCATGCTCCCCACATCCGCCTGGATGTAGTCCCCGACATCAGCAACGCGTTGGCCCGACTACCGCTCATTCCAGAAGAAAGCTGCCCTTATGACGTTCTCCTCCTGGATTACAATTTGCCAGGACTGAATGCTCTGGATGCCCTCAAAATTATACGCCAGGAACGACGCCTGGCCTTGCCCGTCATCTTGATCACAGGACAAGGCAGCGAAGAAGTTGCGGTCAATGCACTGAACCTGGGCGCCGCCGACTACCTGGTAAAACATGCCAGCTACCTCTTCAAATTACCAGCGGCTCTGGAAAATGCTTACCATCTTGGGAAACTCCTTCAGGAGCAAATTGCCCTGCGTGAAAGTGAAGCCCGCTTTCGTATGTTGGCGGAACAGGCACAGGACATTATCTATCGCTACCGGCTACGCCCCACTCCGGGGTTCGAGTATGTCAGTCCTGCTGTCACAACCATTACAGGTTACACGCCACAAGAGCATTATGCCGATCCGGAGTTGGGCCAAAAGCTGGTTTATATCCAGGATCGTCATTTGCTGCACGCTTACGCGGATACAAATATGGCTGGCAGACCCTTGCTGCTGCGCTGGCAACACAAAGATGGGCGGATTATCTGGACAGAACAGCGCAACACGCCGGTTTATAATAATGCGGGGCAATTGGTGGCCGTGGAGGGCATTGCCCGTGATGTGACCGAACGCGAAGAGGTCGCCCAGGCCCTGGCAGCTCAGGCAGAGCGGCAGACATTACTGGCTGTTCTTGGTCAACTGGGGTTAACCGGACAGGACCTGCCAGATCTGCTGCAAACTAGCGTGAATCGCCTTACGCACACTCTGCATCTGACCTCCGCCTTATTATGGGAATGGCAGCGCCCACAGGGAACATTGCAGATGGGCTATGCTGCTGGTTCTTGTGCTGCGACCGCTAGAGAAAGGAGTATTTCCATTAGTGAACCCTCTTTGTTCGCCGCTGCTTTGGAGGCAGATGATGGGCTGGCAGTAGCAACGGGGGCCTGGTCGTCCTTTCCCGCAGATGGATGGCTACGTAATTCAGGTATTACCAGTGGAATCGCCCAAGTTATACACGGCCGTCAGGGTATCTTCGGCGTCCTGGCCATTCTATCCACCCGACCAGAATTTACCCGTCAGGAAATTGCTTTCTTGCAGCAGGCTGCTAATCTCATTGGCCTGATGGTCGCCCGCTACCAGGCGGAAGAGGATTTGCGGCAACGGATATACCAACTGAGTATTCTGCACCAGATTGACCAGGAAATTCTAGCATTTCGCCCGGCCGAAGAGGTTTTACACAAGGCGCTAGGGCTGGTACGGGATATCGTCGCTTGTTCGCGCAGTAGTGTAATGCTGCTAGACGAGGAAACTGGAGAAGGCTTGGTGTATGCAGTTCATCGGGACGGTGAAACGGCCGTATTGCCTGGTGTGCATACCCATTTGCCGATGGGAGATCGTCAGCAGCTAGCGACCGGGAAACCCTTGCTCTACGACCTGAGCAAAATCGTCCAACCAAATCCTATGCAGCAGCAACTATCTGAAGAAGGGATTCGTATGGTTCTCGGCTTGCCACTGCTTGTGCAAGGAAAATTGATTGGCTTGTTTTATCTGGGGCGTATCCAGGAAGAAGCATTTATCCCAGAAGAAATTTCCATCGCCCAGGGAGTGGCTGGTCAAATATCGCTGGCGCTGCAAAATGCGAACCTGGTTTCTCGACTAGAACGGCGGGTAGTGGAGTTAAGCACGCTTCATCAGTTAGGCCAGCGTTTACAACGAGTTTTGCCTTTCACACAGTTGGCAAAAGAAATTGCCCAAGTGCTTAGTGAGACGTTCGATTATGAATACATCTGTGTCTGGCTCATTGAAGAACCAGACCGCCTGATCCCCTTTGTGCATACCGCTCACGGTCAGGCAGCACAAACTGGAAATGCAGACGGGCAGATGCCAGAAATGAACGTGGGACAGGGCATTGTTGGCTGGGTAGCCCAGCATGGGCAGAGTGTTTGCCTGAACAATGCAGCGGCTGACCCGCGCTACTACCCACTGCACGAGGGAATTCAATCTGAACTCTGTGTCCCTTTGCTGACCGGGGAAATTGCTTTTGGCGTTATCAGCGTGGAAACCTCACGCGCCAATGCTTATGACACGGCCGAACAACAGTTATTAGAAACGATAGCCGCCCAGATCGCCATTGCCATCCAAAACGCACAGCTTCTTGACCGTGAACGGCAGTCACAAGAGCAGTTGCGCAGCCTGACGAATTACTTACAGACAGCGCGCGAAGCAGAACGCGCCCATATCGCCCGTGAGATCCATGATGAGTTTGGCCAGATGTTAACAGTGCTGAAAATGGACATCGTCTGGTTAAGCAAACGGTTGCCTCTTGAAAATGAAAGCGTTCAAGAAAAGGCACAAGAAATGTCCCATCTGATTGACCAGGCCATCAACACAGTACGGAATCTGGCGGCCGAGCTGCGGCCTAGTCTGCTAGATGATTTGGGGTTGATTGCCGCGCTGGAGTGGCAGGCGCATCATTTCAGCAAACGCGCCGACATTGCCTGTACGCTAGATGTGCCGGTAATGCCGGTTGACCTGGGTCTGGAAGCCAACATCGCCGTTTTTCGCATTTTTCAAGAAGCGCTCACCAACATCGCCCGTCATGCAGATGCTACCCAGGTAACGGTGACGGTCAGACAGTCACTCAACCAGTTTAGCCTGACAGTGAAGGACAATGGCAGGGGTATTAAAAAGAGCCAGCTAAACAGCGCCAAATCTCTAGGATTGGTGGGCATACAGGAGCGCGCCCGATCTTTGGGCGGCACGGCCGTCGTCAAGGGTAGGCCAGGAAGAGGCACAACCATGACCCTACAACTTCCTGTTATTGGCACTCACCCAGAACGACAGGGATAACGTGCGTAGCGCACTTATTCATATTGGGCAACTGCCAGGGAGGTAGATGATGATAGGTGTACTGGTAGTGGATGATCATGCCATTGTTCGTCGCGGCGTCATGGAAATCTTGAATGAAGCGCCTGACTTGACAGTGGTGGGGGAAGCTGGTACCGGGCAGGAAGCATTGCAATTGGCGCGCCAGCGACATTTTGATGTTTTAGTGCTGGATATGAGCCTGCCAGATATGAACGGCCTGGAAGTATTGCGCCAGATCAGAAGTTTAAAACCTGATGTGCGCACGCTGATCCTCAGCATTTATCCGGAAGAGCAGTATGCCTTGCGCACACTCAAGGCGGGCGCGCTAGGCTACCTGACAAAAGAGAGCGTGCCTACCGAACTTGTCACGGCCGTACGCCAGGTCGCACGTGGCAGCCGTTATATATCCCAGTCCCTCGGCGAACTGCTCGTGGGTGAAATGATGGCTGAACAACCTGCGCTACCCCATACCACCCTGTCTGATCGAGAGTATCAGGTCATGATCCTGTTGGGCAAGGGCAAGACTGTCGGTGATATTGCTGCCGACCTTTCCTTGAGCGTCAAAACAGTCAGCACCTACCGTCGCCGCATTTTAGAAAAACTGCGCCTGGAAACTACAGCCGATATTATCCGTTATGCCCTGCAGCATAACCTGAGTGATTAATAGGGATACCCCGATGACAAGGTTTCAGATTGTGCTGTTTCCCTTTTGTCAGGTTTTCTCTGACAAACAGCCATCCCCTTCTCTGATAACAACTCCCTATTCCTGCTGATATACCTAATCTCCCCTGGCAATTATCCTTCTGACCTATCAGGTACCACATGCCTGTAGAGGCATAAGGGCCCTATGGCCTGTTTTATGCCGGATAACCAGCACCTAATAGAGTTTACATGGACGGTAGCGCACCCCGATGAATGAAAACAGGACGCCTATTCACAACATTTTATTCGCATCATCCGCGCCAATCTGCGTCCTATTTACACAGGAGACCACATGGGCAGCAGCCCACCACGATAAATCAAAACGGTTCGTAGTAGGTACTTTAGTGCCGTCAGCAGGCGATGAATCGCCTACTACAAACCATTTACGAAGGGGACTTCATGAGCGATTGCCTACCAAGATGAATGAAAAGCCATGATTTCGCGAACGAACACGAATGAACACAAATTCATGAAATTGGTGTAATTCGTGGCTCATTTTCACAGGGGTAAATAATCAATGTTAATTAAACGAAGAAAACAGGTGTTCCCTGAACTTGAGGAATGTCATCAGCCGGTCGAAGACGATGTGTGGGTGAATGAGTTAATGAGTCTGAACAATGAACTAATCAATCTTCAGCGACACTTGGCTAAAAAAAATGCAGCCCTGGCGCGACTCAGCACCCAAAAGGATCAACTCTTCGGTATGGCCGCTCACGAACTGCGTAATCCGATGAGTATCATTATGGAGTACAGCGAATTTTTGCTGCGCCAAGATGCAGATAGTTTGACATCACAGCAAAGACAGTTCATCGAAACTATCCACACCACCAGCTATTTCATGCTCAAACACGTCGAAAGTTTCCTTGATCTATCTGCCATTGAATCCGGCAAACTTAACCTACACTGCCAGCCTACCGACCTGGCTCTCCTGATTCAACGTAATCTGGAACTAAACCAGATGCTGGCCACACCTAGAAAAATCAGCCTGCATTTTCAGGCCATCTCGAGCCTTCCACCGCTTTGGGTTGACCAGGGAAAAATTGAACAGGTGCTTAACAACCTACTCAGCAATGCCATGAAGTATTCATTGCCGGACTCTTGTATTCAGGTTCAGGCCAAACTAACAGGAGAACATGTGCAAGTTAGCGTAGAAAATCAGGGACAAAGTGGTTTTGAAGCGGAATTAAGCCGCTTGTTTCAGCCATTTTCCCACACCCTTGCATGGCCAACCATGGGTGAAACCAGCACCGGGTTGGGGCTGGCTATTAGCCATCGGATCATTCATGAACACGGCGGTGAGATTTGGGCCACCAGCATCCCTGGCCGAAGCATGACTGTTTTTTTCTTATTACCGGTCAAATCAGATGCAACGTCAGATAATCTGGAAGGAAACCTCAAATGACCATTGGGTCCGATGATTTACTACTTCACATACTTATAGTTGATGACAACTACTGGCAACTCAACCTGCATCAACACCTACTGGAGAAGGCAGGTTACCATGTGACCACAGCCGCCACTGCCAAAACTGCCTGGAACAGTGTTTCAGCGCATCAGCCCGCCATTATCCTTCTGGACCGGCACCTGCCCGACCAGGATGGCACAGTACTTTGCCAGCAAATCAAAACTACTTATCCGGACACCTTGATCATTATGCTCTCCGGTTACAGTAGTGGCGAAACAGATCGTATTAGCGGGTTAGACGCTGGCGCCGACGATTATCTGATTAAACCGATCAGCCCCCGTGAAATGTTGGCGCGGGTACAGGCTGCTGGCCGACAGTGGCAACAACATATCGACCTAAAAGCGAGCGAGCGTAAGTACCGGCTGTTGGCTGAAAATGCCACAGACCTCATTGGCCGTGTCAATGAGGAAGGGCAAATTCAGTACATGTCACCGGCCAGCCGCACTTTGCTTGATGCCACTCCGGAGGAGATGATCAACACCAGCATCTATGACTGGATTCATCCCGATAGCCAGGCGCTCGTTGATGAAATGGGGCGCCTGGCCTACACAGAAGCTGGTTGTCCCCTGTTTGAATGTCAGGTCAGGAATAAAGATGGCCGTTATATCTGGCTGGAAACGACTATGCGGGTAGTGCCCGATCAGGATGACCTCATTTTTATTGCCCGAGACATTACCCATCGCAAAAAGTATGAAGACCAATTACGCCTGTTATCTACTGCTCTCATGAGTACAGCCAATGCGGTACTCATTACAGACAGAACAGGCAAGATCGAATGGTTCAATTCTGCCTTTACCACATTGACCGGTTTTGCACCAGGGGAGACTCTGGGCAAGACCCCGAAAATTTTGAAGTCGGGGCGCCAGTCACCCGCTTACTATCAACAACTCTGGCAAACAATTGAATCTGGGGAGGTGTGGCATGGTGAACTCATCAATCGCCGGCGCAATGGGCAAGAGTATGTGGAAGAAATGACCATCACCCCCCTGAAAAATGAGGCTGGGGATACCACGCACTTTATTGCCATTAAGCAGGATGTGACTGAAGAACGAGAGGCCAAGAAAGCGATAGAAGAAAGCGAAGCTCGTTTCCGTAACCTGGTTGAAAACTTACCGGACATGGTCGTTCGGTATGATGAACAGGGGCGCCATGTGTATGTCAGCTCCAACATCACGGCAGTGTCTGACCGCGCTGTAGAAGAGTATTTGGGCAAAACATACCACGACCTGGATGTACCTCTTGATCTTGCCGATCTGTGGCAGCAAAAAATCCAGATGGTTCTGAAGACAGGCCAATGTGTGGAAGACGAGTTCTACTATGAAAGCAAACGGGGGCGATTCTACTTAAACTGGCGCCTGGTGCCAGAATATGATACGGACGGGAGAATCACCGCCGTATTAGGAATTGCTCGTGATCTTACCGAGCATCGGCAGCATAACGCACAAATCACCCGGCTGGCCGCTCTGGTGGAGCAGGCCACTGAACTCCAAATGGTGGTTGACCAGGATAACCGAATCATCTACGCCAACCCCTATTTCACTATCCTCACCGGCCAGGAAACCAAAGAGATTGTAGGACAGCCTTTACAGCTATTGGCTGACATGATTGATGGAAATGACCTGGATGGGCTGGTGCAAAATGCCCTCACCGGGGAAGAAAATTGGCATGGGCAGCTAAATCTCCATTTCCAAGATAACACCGATCTATATGTAGACACGGATATTTTCCCGATTGATGAGCCTGATCAATCGGGAAACAGTGTGGGCATTGTCATGCGCAATGTTAGCGAGGAGGTCCGGTCTCAACAAAAACAGGCAGCCATCGCCCGTGTGGCCTCGGCGCTGCGCCTGGCAAACAACCACAATGAGATGCTGTTAATCACCCTGTATGAACTACAAGCCATTTTCCAGGCAGATGGAGCAGCGTTGATACAACAAGATCCTATCACCGGTAACTATATTCTGGAATGTGCGATAGGGCATCCCGCATTTGCCAGAGGGGAATGGCTGTCTAGCTTAAATGGAGAGCATCACGCACTCAACGCAGCCGAAAAAGCCATTCTCCTCAACGACTTTTCTTCCAGGTGTGAGTCAT
The DNA here is from genome assembly GCA_035444285.1 of Chloroflexota bacterium. Classification (GTDB taxonomy): domain Bacteria; phylum Chloroflexota; class Anaerolineae; order Promineifilales; family Promineifilaceae; genus CAADGU01. The sequence goes on along the minus strand of DAOMOK010000034.1, from coordinate 14,144 downwards.
CAATGCAAGAGGAAATGGAACCGATACAGGCGTTAGCCAGCATCCAACTTCAAGTACTAGAACAACAGTTTGGCGCTTTCTGGATTGGCCGAAAGGCAGTTTTCCAGACACAAGATGCGCAGTTATTAACGGCCGTTGCCGACATTACAGCCAATGCTCTCTATCGCACCGCCCTATTTGACCAGGTGCAGCAGCAAGCGCATGACCTGTCCCAGCGCGTCGAGGAACGCACGGCCGCATTGCACATCGCCAATACCAGATTAAGCAACGCCATGCGCAGCCGTGATGAATTTCTGGCTAACATGAGCCACGAACTACGCACACCACTCAGTTCCATTTTGTTACGCACCGACCTGCTGCAAAACACACGCTACGGCCACTTAAATGAAAAGCAGGCGCGTTCCGTAGAAATCATTCGTAACAGCGGCCAATATCTGCTGTCACTGATAAATGACATACTCGATGTTGCCAAAATTGATGCCGGCAAACTTACCCTGGATCTGGCAAAGATTTCTGTTCAGGAAGTAGCTCAATCAAGCCTGATTATGGTGCAACAACAGGCACAGCAAAAAGGCATTTCTCTATCTCTGGAAGTAGCCCCGGACATAAACGAAATGGAGGCGGACCCCCGCCGCCTGAAACAAATCCTGGTCAACCTGTTAAGCAACGCCGTCAAATTCACCCCCGACAAAGGCCAGGTATGTTTGTCCGTTCGGCTGGAGGCGACCCTCAATGCCGTAACTTTTGTCGTCTTCGATACCGGTATTGGTATTCCTGCCGACGAAATCCCCACCCTCTTTCAGCCCTTTGTTCAGTTAGACAGCGGCTTGAATCGTAAATATGAGGGAACCGGTTTGGGCCTTACACTGGTACGACAACTGGTTGATCTGCATGGCGGTGGTATTGAGGTGGATAGCATGGTAAACAAGGGCACGCAAGTGACTATTCGCCTGCCCTGGAAACGAAAGGAAAACATGAAAAACGGGAACACCAAAAGACTTCTACCATTAAATGATTCAGTAGCGTATACGGTTGTACCACGAAAGCGCATTTTACTAGCCGAAGATAACAAAGAGATCATTGAGGCGCTGCAGGATTACTTGACTGACATAGGTTTTGATGTAACTTTGGCGCGGAACGGCGTCGAGGTGCTAGAGAAAATTGGGCAGGTACTCCCTCACCTGGTGTTGATGGACATCCACATGCCAGATATGGATGGCTTGCAAGCCATTCAACGTATTCGTCACAATGGCATCCAGACGGCCAATATACCTATTGTGGCGCTGACGGCACTAGCCATGCCCGGTGACCGCGAACGTTGCCTGCAGGCTGGGGCTACGGCGTACTTGACCAAACCGTTTACCCTGAAAGACCTGACCGCGCTCGTTGAAAATATGACCAGCATTGCGGATGACTCCTACCAGCCTCAGGATTGAAGATGACTCGTAGCCAGATTCTCATTGTAGATGATGACCCCATCAGTCGGGAAACATTGACCGATATTCTGCAAGGTCAAAACTGCGAGATTCTGACAGAAGCACACGGGCAGGCCGGTCTGGAGCGCGCCCAGGCAGTTCTGCCGGATCTGATCTTGCTGGATGTGATGATGCCTGGCCTGGACGGTTTTGGGGTGTGTAAAGAACTGCGCCGCAACCCCCTGACCGCCGAAATCCCTATCCTCCTGATTACAGCCCTGGACGACCAGGAATCACGTCTGTGCGGCATCGAAGCGGGCGCGGATGATTTCCTGACCAAACCGTATCATATTGTCGAACTGCAAGCCCGTGTGCGCACCATCTTACGTCTCAACCGTTACCGCCAATTGCTCAATGAACGCGCTAAGTTCGAGCAAGTAGTGGAACATGCCAGTATGGGGTACCTGATCATCAACGAGCGGGATGAAATCCTCTTTGCGAACGACATGGCATATCAATATCTTCAATTGCCCGAGTACCATGACCCGGGAACATCACCACCTCGCTTCTGGGATGTGGCTACTAAAGCCTATCGGTTGATGATGTCCGGGTCGTGGGATTCCTGGCCGGCGCCGACACAACCTGGCCACACCCGTTATTTAACGCAACCTGAAAATGGGTCGGCTAAATCTTTTTGGCTGGGGATTCATACATTGGCCAGACTACCTGACCCTGACGGTGATAAATGGGTCCTCGGCCTGACAGACGCAACGGAACAAGTTCGTCTCCAACAAGAGGTGCGAGCCTTTCACATTCTGGTGCAACATAAACTACGTACACCATTGATGATTTTGCTACCAGGGCTGGCGTTGTTGAAGAAACGTCTCAACGACCATTCTGATGCAAGCTGCCTGGACCTGCTCGACGCAGTACATAAGAAAGCTGAACAACTACACCAGGAAGTAGAACGCATCAGTAATTTCGCTGATGCGATCCACAATTCTCAACTAAGCGGAGCAGCTTATTTCCCTGTCAGGAAGTTGCGTGCCTTGATCGTATGGCTCGCTGCTGAAATGGGTATGGATTCACCTGTGGTTAGCTTTGAAGGGAACCTCGCCAACAACAGTCTGCAATTACCTTTGAGCGCTGAAGTCTTGGGCAAGCTATTTCGTGAACTACTGGACAATGCACGCAAATTCCACCCTGAACGAACGCCACAGATAACCGTAAGGGTGGTTTCTGCAGCACAATATATGCGGATTGTTATCATGGATGATGGTATACATCTGTCACCTGCGCAACTGGCAAATGCCTGGCGGCCGTATTATCAGGGCGAAAAGTATTTTACCGGTAATGTCACAGGATTAGGTGTAGGGTTGCCCATGGTAGAGTCGCTTGTCCACAGGGTAAACGGCCGTTGCCAGATACGCAATCGCCCGGATGCCCCTGGTGTTATCGTAGAAATCCGTTTACCCACGGCCTCTGTATCCAGAGTGCCAGAATTCGATGAGTCAGTTACCTCTCATTCTCATCATTGATGACGATCCCATCCATTGTGAAGGCTTTGAGGACCTCCTGGCGGCCAGCGGGTTTGCCACAGCCACAGCCAACGGCGGGGCGCAGGCTCTGGCAAAAGTGGAAACCCTCCAGCCGGATGTTTTGTTGGTGGATGTCATGATGCCAGAAATGGATGGATTTACTTTGTGTCGGTGCATCAGGCAGAATCCAGTCTGGCAGCATCTTCCCATTATTTTGGTAACGGCGCTCAATGACAAAGAAGACCTGTTGCGGGGCTTGATGGCCGGCGCGGATGAATTCCTCAATAAGCCGGTAGATACCAATGAATTGCTGGTACGGATTATGTCCATGTTGCGAATTAAGCGGCAGCATGATCAGCTGCAGGCTGCTCTACAACTACGCAAAGATATGGCTAACATGGTTGTGCATGACATTCGCAACCCTTTAAACGCCATCATGTTGCACAGCAGTTTGTTGGCTTCCGCCCAACTGTCCGAAGTAAAAGTCATCGATTCAGCGCAGGCTATCCTGGATTTGGCGCGTCAGACGGAGGCGTATTTGAACGACTTATTACTGGCGGCCAAGATGGAACATGGCGCCCTGGTCCCCGACTTGAAACCATTGGATGTACAACAAACCTTGGCGGATCAGGTTAAGTACCTGGATGTTAAACTGCAAGCAACCAATCTTGCTTTGCACATAGACATTCCCAAGCAGCCTTATCCCATTTTTCTGGACTCACATTTGTTTACTCGCGCCGTAGATAATTTGATGGCTAACGCGATCAAACATAGTCCTCATGAGGGTAGCATCACATTGTCGGCCAGCTACCCACGTGAGTATGATCCACAAGGGGCCGTTTTCACGCTTTCGGTGATGGATGAAGGTATGGGCATTCCGGCTACAGAAGCGGGACGCATTTTTGGGAAATTTGAGACGCTGAAATCACAGGGGGGCAACGGCCGTGCTATCGGTCTGGGGCTGGCTTTCTGCAAAATGGTTGCCGACCTCCATCAGGGCGCCATCTGTGTAAAGAATCGGGAACCTCATGGCGCCAATTTCACCATATCCTTCTGGATAGATCAACATACTGGGAAAACTCTCTGCACCTAAACAGCTTATTTTCTCGTTTTCCTCGTATCAAGGGCGCCTCCACTATCGATACGCAAATGTGTAACAAGAAGCCCTCTTGGAACGCTTATTGGCAAATCCCCCGAAGATTGTGGTAAGTTTCAGCCAGTTTTCCAGCTTGAATTAAGTTATTATTTTTTATCCCAATGCCCGATAGGCCGCTGTGCGGGACAATTTTCTGGTCAAAAATACTGTTTAGACAAGAACCTTGACCCTGGCAATGGGTGAAAGTGTAGACCATCATCAATTCCATGGCACATCTACGGATGCAAATTGGGATACCGCTAGTGTCACGAAGTTTTCGCCACAAACATTTGCTACTCGACTGCGAAATGGCAAGTGGCGAAAAACTAAAGACACTAGGGGACAAAAGGCGTATTCGCCAAATTCTGCTCAACCTGGTGTCTAACGCTGCCAAGTTTACAGATGAGGGCATGGTGACTCTTAGTGTCAAGAATCGAGGTGATCACCTGTTGCTCGCCGTCATTGATAGTGGCCCTGGCATAGCTGCTGACATGCAATCGCTTATTTTTGAACCATTTATGCAGACAGAGGATGGGATAAGACATGCCCAAGGTACAGGGTTGGGTTTGCCTATCGCTAAAAGTCTGGTAGCAGCTCATGGGGGCGACCTATGGTGAGAAAGTGCATTGGGTGAGGGGGCAGCCTTTTATGTGACACTGCCCATCGGCATGGCCATACCGAATTCATAGGTAGGTGTTCTATGTGGGAAAATGTTTCTTTTTTGTATGTTGAAGATGATTTGCGCAGCCGCCAGGTGATGGAGTTAATCATAACAAAAGCTATGAAGGCTTCAAATCTGGTCATTTTCGAAGATAGCGCCAACTTTACCCCCCGGATCAAGGCAGCCACAAAACAGCCTGACGTTTTCCTGTTGGATATTCATATAAAGCCACATGATGGTTTTGCTATGTTGCGCATGATCCGGGAAGGCCTTGATTTACAGAAAGCCAGAGTTATTGCGCTCACGGCCAGTGTGATGAATGAAGAAGTGGAGAAAATGCGTGCCCGAGGATTTGATGGTGCGATCAGCAAACCGCTAAGCGTGTCACTCTTTCCTGGATTGATGGCGCGTATCGTGGCGGGTGAGGCTGTCTGGCATATTGCCTAATACGAGGTAGTATAATGAGTACACTGACAGGTAAGAGAATAGTCGTTTTTGAAGACAATGTAACCAATCTGGCTGTTATTGCCACGGCGTTGCGCCGACAAGGGGTAGCTGTAATTCAGGATGCGTGGAATACACAAACGACCGAGTTTCTATTGCAGCATTTACCCATAGATCTGATTGTGTTGGACATTATGCTGCGTAAAGGTATCAGTGGGTATGATGTGTTTGACGAATGGCAGGTGCATCCGGAACTGAGCCAGATACTGGTCGTGGCTGTCAGTTCACTTGATGCGGAATCGGAGATCCCTAAAGCACAAACCAAAAGGTTTGCCGGATTTATCAGCAAGTCGATAAACGCCATGAAATTCCCGGAGCAAATAGAAGCTTGTTTGGACGGCAAAAAAGTATGGGTTACCAGCCGGTGAAGTTTGAGGCAGTGCTGTAGAAAATGGTGGGCAAACTAAAAGGGACACAAATCGGGTAAATTCGGAGCTATGAAGAGGTGAATTCCTTGCTCTTTCTGGGTTGCTTTGGCCGGTGTCATTTCGGCTAGCTCTAGGCAGTCCCCTCCCCCCGCACCACATTCGTTTGCCAGTCACCAGCCCGTTTACGGCCGTTCGGCGCCTGGCTGTTAGCGTGGTATTGTTCCCCGGCGTACCCTGGTGCCCCGGTGGTAGGGAAACGCGCCGGGTTCAGGCTGTATTCTCACCATGGCGACAGCGAATGAGAGCAAGTAGCGAATTTAGGCGGCTCATTCGTTTGTTGCTCTCATTCGCCGGGGGGCACGGCCGTCCCTCTCTCACCTGCTCAACCCCTCGCCTGCTCACCCCACCACCGCTACAATTCCACTATGACCGTCCACAACCCTCACGACCGTTTCTTCCGCGACAGCTTCAGCCGTCCCGAAATCGCGCGCAACTACCTACAAGAGTACCTGCCGGCCGATTTGCTGGCGCTGCTTGACCTGGACACCCTCAACTTGCAAGAGGGCACGTTCATTGACGAAACGCTGCGCGAACAGCAATCGGATTTGTTGTACCAGACGCGGCTAAGGGGGGACGGCCGTGCCCTCTACCTCTACTTCCTCTTTGAACACAAGAGCCAGCCAGAACTGCTGATTGCCCTGCAACTGTTGGGCTATCTGCTGGGCATCTGGCAAGAGCAGGTGAAACAGAAACGGCCGTTAACACCCGTTATCCCGTTGGTAGTCTATCACGGCGAAAAGCTGTGGCACGTGCCCACCGACTTTTTCAGCCTGTTGGATGCGCCGGCGGGGTTACGGCCGTATCTGCTCGATTTCCACTACCAACTCAGCGACTTTTCTCACCTGTCCAGTGAAGAAATCAAGGGAGAAATCTGGCTGCGGGTCTGCCTGAGTGTGCTGCGCGCCATCTTTCATCCTGGACTACGGCACGAGTTGCTGCCGCTCGTGGAGATGGCCTTTGAGTTAAGGGAAAAAGAAACAGGCGTTGAATACATCCGCACCATATTGTATTATCTGACTAGAGCTACCGGGCGGGTGAGCCGTGAGGAACTGGAACAGGCGCTGCTGGCCCAAGGCGCGCCAGGAGAGCAAATCATGAACACGATTGCTGAAGAGTACATCAAACAAGGACTGGAACAAGGGCTGCAACAAGGGTTGCAGGAGGGGCAGGAGAAAGGCCGCCTGGAAGCAACGCGCCACATTGCCCGCCAGCTGTTGAAACTGCATGATGTGGTAACGGTCAGCGAAATCACTGGTCTACCAATAGCCGAGGTGGAAGCGCTGCGGTCTGAAGGCAATTGCAATTAGGGAGTAGTAGGATCATCCCCTGATCGGCAGCGGTACTGCCATCACCAAGCATCAAGAGCCTGATCAACACGGCCGTAACCTCCCCTACGGCCGTGTTTTTTTGTAATAGGGTGGAGATACGGCCGTAGCTATCCCAATGACTGCAAGATGGGCACGGCCGTTTCCCCACACGCAATAAGCCAGATCACGCCAAAAACCCCAAAATCGGTAGATATATACCGGCAATCGGTATAAATATACTCTGGAATAAAACCGAAAACGCTATAAGATCATACCCATGATGGTAAACACGGCCGTCTGAAATCAGAAGGCCATCAACATTATCTGGGTGTACCGGACGTTTGAGGGAACCATACACACTGGCTAAACGACCAGTCTGGCACTGTCCCCATTTCGTTCACTGCCCAAACCCCATATCTATTTCAATCTGTCGTTCCCTTTGCCCGCAGCGGGTGGTTGTTTACTGCCTGCTCGCCGCCGCCTGCCTAGAGAAGGGACATGGCAGAAAAGAGGTGACACATGAAACATCGCTGGTGTATTTCCTTCCCTATCACCACCCTGCTTGTCGTTTTGCTCCTAACCGCCTGTAACAGTCCTGGCCAACCGCAACCGCCCGGCTGCGCCAGCAACGGCATGGGTATCATACCCACCGCCACCCGGCAGACAGACCCCGACCTGTTCAACCCGCCAACACCGCCTGACGGCGGGGATGATACGACCTCCTGTCCCACTCCCATCCCGGTGGACATCGTGCCTGAGGAATTTCCTGAACAATTTGTCACCACCGAAGTGGTCAATCTCACGCTGGATATCGCCAACCAGGATTTGGCAGCCACGGCCGTCGGTGATGACCAGATCGCCGTCGCCTGGCTCAGCGATGGCGACATGTATGTGGCTCTTTCTCGCGGCGGCAACCATTTCCAGGTGCGTCGCCTCGACAGCGGTAGCAGCGTCTCCCTGGCTTTCAGCCGTGCCAACCGCCTGCACGTCGCTTACGAACAAGACGGCCGTATCCTCTACCGCGCCGCCGACCAGGGCACACATCCGGCCGACGTAGAGCCTATCTTCGTGGAATACGGCCGTACGCCCCAGGTCGTCGTGGACGAGATCAACTGGGCGCACGTCCTGTACGAACAGGATGGCAGCATTTTCAAAGCCAAACACCTGTCGGGCGACGGCTGGCTGGCCCAGTTCGTCACGAATGGCACGATAGTAGGCGTCCAACCGTTCTACAACGACCAGGGCAACGTGTTTGGTGCGCCGACCGACGTTTACTGGTTTGGCCTCTTTCTGGCTGTGGCTCAAGACAACCAGATACGCCTGCTGCGGTATCTCTCCTGGTTCAACCTGTGGCAGCAAACGGCCGTTTTCCCCTTACCCTCCGACGAGACCTTAAGTGGGGGCGTAGGGCTGGATTACCTGGCCGTTAGCGCCGATGAAGCCTGGGTGTATGCAACCTGGGTGACGGAGCGGCCGTACCCCGCTGCCTCCTCTCCCCTGTATGCCCAACCCCTCTACGAAGCGGCCAACCCGTTGTACCCCGACCAGATCGCCAACCCCGACCACATTCACACCGGCCTCAATGCCGTTCGCTGGCGCAGCCTGGAGACTCCATTTGACGCCGGGCTGAAACAAACGGTGGCCGTGCCTGACCCGCAAGGCAGCCTCACATTTGAGGCTTGGGGATTGGCGGACACGGCCGTTGGCGGCAGCCTGTCCCTGCGTATTGGGATTGACCCCAACGGCGGCGACAACCCGGACAGCCCTACGGTGGTCTGGTCAGAGGCGACAACGGCGGCCACGTTCACTCCCTTAAGTATCATGGTTGCCGCCCAGGGCAGTACGGCCACCGTTTTCTTGCGCGGCACGCTGGATACGGCCGCTGTTCCTGGTACGGCCGTCTGGGATTCGGCCGTGATGCATCCTTCGGCAGGCGCAGGGTCAGCGCTGGTCAACGGCGACTTTGAAGGCCCCTTTGTTATGCAAGATTCCATCACCGTGCCCGCAGGCTGGACAGCCTGGTACCAGGACAGCGGCCATACCCTCTCAGGTGGCCGTGACGTGTACACCGTTTATGCGGCCTGGTCAGACAATGGCGGCTCTGGCTGGACAGGCCCGGAAGCCGTTACCGCCAACCGCGACTCCAGCGGAGGTATCACCGGCGCGATCCGGCCAGATGTGCAACCCATTATTTCGATGGCCACTGAACCGCCCTCGGCCAGCTTCTTCTATATCTACGAGACCGGCGATCCACCTCCCGATACCACCTTTCTGCGTTTTGGACGGCCGTATCTGACCGTGTGTGACCTGGGCACGGCCTCCTGCACCGCTACCCCTGGTACGCCCCCTTCGACAGGCTCAGGGCAGGCTCTGCTGCCGCGCCCGGTGGTGCGCCCCAGCGACCGCCTGCTGGTAGCCCGCGATCCCTTCAACCCCGACCGGGCCATCCTGGCCTGGGATTCTTGGCAAACCGATGTCACCAATAAAGATGTGTATACCACCTATGTGGTCCTGCGTTGATTGGAATTAGGAATTACGAATTAGGAATGATGAAGTCCTTTTATGGAGAAATGTCCTGATGAGAAGACAACGACTATTCGGGTTCATGTTCTTGCTGCTGATTTTACCTTTACGTGTTTTCCTTTTCTTCTTGCTCGCTGTGGCGCAAAGCGAGGGTGCGTCCCCTGACATGATTGTGACCGGCCCTGGCCAACGGTACACGGAAAACATTCCCGTCATTGACATCCGTGACTTTGGCTATCAGCCGATGCAGTTGTTTGGTGAAGCTATTGGCCAATTGCCATTGACCATTGACCATTTACCATTAACCGGGGGTGGGGGGAGCGACCCCAACAATCCCTATGCCGTTATCCGCAAAACCGCGGCCACTTTTCTCCATCCAGGCGCGACAGCCCGTTACCAAATCAGTCTGGCCAACTATGAAAGCATTACCCACACCTACTGGCTGACGGATACGCTGCCGCCGCAGTTAACCTACGTCCCGGATTCGGCCACTTCGACGACGGACGGCAGCCGTCCGCACTCAGTGCCGGCCAGTGACCTGACCTTCGACCCGGCCACGCGCTCGCTGACCTGGCAAGGCGAGTTATCCCCCGGCCACCTGGACACCATCATCGAGGAAAACAGTCTCACGCTGCCCTACCTGGACCTGGCCGACTTTGGCGTCGTCAACCTGTGTGACGACTTCATTGCCAACGGTGAGGCGTGTGACGACGTGACCGTCACCTTTAACCTGGGTGGGAACGGTTACACCACCAACCTGTACGGCGAAGTGCTGAGCCAACTTACTATGTCGTCCAATGGTTTGGTATTGGGCAGCGAGGTTGGCGCCGACGGCCGTAACCTGTGGCTGCCGGATACGGCCGTGCCCGGTCTGGTGCTGGCCGGCCTATGGCGTGATGTGGACATGACAAACAGCGGCCGTTTCCACGCAGCCATCATCAGCGGCCTGGTGGCCGGGCACGATGTTTTCTACGCCCAATGGCACGATGCACCCAACGCCAATGATCCTGATCTGACCGCCCGTCACGCCATCGCCGTTTTGCTGAACAAGGATGCCGGTCTTCCGGCAGCCGCCCACCTGTTTTTCATCTACGACAACATCTCCGACCCGGCCCAAATGGTGTCCCATGGCTACACCATCGGCATCGCCGACAAATCAGGGGGGCGCGGCGTCACTTACGCCTATGCCCCCTGCTGTGGCGATCCCCAACCACCACAAGGCTACCCGCCGACGGCCGGGGCGACGCTGTATCTACGACCGGTGCTGTTTGGCGCGGCTAATGAGTACCATCGTACCTTCAGCTACGAAGCCATTGTCAATGCGCAGGTACCGGAAACCATCACCAACACGGCCGTGGCCACCAGCAGTTCCAGTGATCCGGCGCTGGCGCATGTCTGGTCCACCCATTACCTCTATGTGCGTTGGCAAACCTATATCCCGTTCCTGCACGTTGACGAGGTGGCGCCGTGAAAGACCATCTGGCGCCGGGCACGGATAGCTGCTACCCGACCACAACACGGCCGTTACTATTTCTGGCAGGTGTGTTCATGCTGACGGGCTTAGGCTGCGGCATCATCGGTTTCATCGAAAACCCCGCTTCCCTGGCCGGCCCCAGCTATTGGGCTGCCGAAACAGGCACACCCATCCCCACCGTGACCGTCTTCCTGGGCACATCTACCCCAGTCTATGCTGATACACCGGTGCCTGCGCTCATCACCACTACGCCCGAATGGACAACGGTCACGGCCACACCCATCCTGCCACCGCCCACAGCGACGCCATTTGGTTTCACAGCGACGCCGTTCTGGGTAACGACCACCCCTATCTATATCACGGAAACCCCACCGCCACCGGTGACCACCACGCCTGGCCTACCCATGATTGGTTACACCACGCCGGAGCCACTGGAGACCCCTTACTACCGTATCGGTACTTTCTACATGAACAGCGACGTGTACGTGGGTGGGCCGAATAGTCTGGTCTTCCGCATCACCGGCCACGAGACGCAGCCCAGCCCTAACAACGACGAAGCTACCTACCACTTCATCACCGTCCGGGTCACCAACTACACGGCCGGTGAGGTTATCGTCCCTGCCTCCGATGTCTTCTTCATCCGCCGTGTCGAGCGCACCGATGGACGGCTTCACGGCCGTTGGGTAGCCCAAAACGAACCCCTCATCGCCCGCGGCCTGCCGGCTTACGAAACACAGCAGTTGGCTCCCCTTCCTCCAGACGGCGAGCGGGACTTTATTCTGGGTTTTGTGGTCCCTAACGGCGAGGCGCGTGAACTGGGTCTCATCACCGACTGGAACCGGCCGGTCGAAGGCGGCCTGCCCGTCTGGTTTTACCTGGAAGAGGACCCGCTGGGGCCATTTATTGACGCCTACCAACCACCGCCGCCCACGCCCATTGTCCTGGACGATGGCGGCACACAGGGCAGCCCTGGCGATCCAGGCAGTGGCGATGGCCTCTGGCCGACCACCGGCTTCATCAGCCGCGGTTTTGGCTGCCACGCACTGTACACCGGCATTGATGGCACAGGTTTTGGTTGTCCGCCGGAACGTCCCTGGTTCCACAACGGTGTGGATATTGCCAACACCCAGGGAACCCTCATCTGGTCGCCGGTAGATGGGGCGATGCTCTACGCCGGCCCGAACAGTACCGGGCCGGACTGTTCGGATATCCCCGGTTCGCAGCCGCCCCATGAAGGACTGGGTAACTACCAGCGCGTTGGCGGCAGCGACACGCTCCACTACTTCGGCCACCTGAGCGGCTTCCTGGTCACATCCGGCAGTGTCACCGCCGGGCAGATGGTGGCCGAAATGGGCAGCACCGGTTGTTCAACTGGCTCCCATCTGCACTGGATTGTGTATCAAAACGGCAACCTGATAGACCCGGCGCTGTGGGCTGGGCCGGGGCCGAGTCCGTAATACTTTGACAAAGTGAGGATAGTGATGGCCAACAAGAAAGCGTTACGACTGATTGAACTCAGACTACATCCCGTACTCCTCGGTAACGAAGGGGAAGATCTCAAACGGCCGTTACTCAAAGGCTGGCAAACGGCCGTTTACACCGCGGCAGATGTCCGTACCTGGCCGCCGCAGAACAACATCGGTATCCGCTGTGGTCTCCAGCGAAGCCTGCCCCGAGCCAGTCGCGGGGGCCGTAGCCTCATTGTCTTCGACTTTGATGGCGAGGCAACCCGTGTCTATCCCGCCTGGCGGTGGGGTGTGGCCCAGTGTTTTCGCCAGCCAGTGGTCACGGTTGTGAGCGCCCGCGGCTACCATGTCTACTTTTTCACCAGCGAGGCCCATGCCGGCCAGACATTAGCCGGCCGTTATGTGCAAACTCTGGGTGAGGCAAACGGCCGTAAGCGATTGTTCAAATTCATTGAGACCTTGGGCACCGGTCGCCAGGTGGTCGCCGCCGGCTGTCGCCATCCCAGCGGCCATCGCTACCAGTTTACCCCCGGCGCTGGCTATGGCGATATTTCCATCCTGACCGCAGGGGAGTACCAGGCATTGGTCGCGCTAAGCAAATCCTTTGATGAACGGCCGTCACAGCCGGAGCGCAAGCTGACGGCGCGTCCTGTGAGGCTGAGTGGTGAACTCAGCGGCATTCGGAACTGTCTGGACTATGCCCGGCGTTTCATCGGCGCCGCCGAGCAGGAAGAACGCAACGGCGACATCCGTTTCCTGGGGCAGGGGGGTCTGCTGGTCACGGCCGATGGCCGGGGTTGGTATTCCTTTAGCGAGGAGACGGGTGGTGGTCTGGCCGAACTTATCGCCTGGCACCAATCTTTACTGATAGGGGAGGGGTAAGGCATGTTGGTCGCCATCCTCCTTGTTAGCCTGTTCTCTATCGTGCTCCTTCTCTTCTGGCCCCGGCGCAGCCAATACGTGCGCCGCGTGACCAAATCATACAACGGGCAGCGATACGGGAAAGCCCAGGAGCTTTATTAAATGGTCAATGAGCAATGGCCCATGGGCAATGATGGAACTGTGGAGAATGTGATGAGACGAATGTACTTGAACTGGTGGGCCGGTTGGCTGCCTTTTTTGCTGGCGTTGCTGGTAGGTGTGACCGAAAGGCAGATCGCTGGTGATGTTCACCTGACCGTCCGGCTGCGGGCCAGCGACGGTACGGCCGTGACCGGCGAAACTATCATGCTGGAACGGCTGCCGGAGGAAGAGCCAATGCCCTGTGTGACCGACGCTGACGGCGTCTGTACCTGGCTGGTCGGGTGGGGGCTGTACCAGGTGTTGTTTACCCGGCCACTGGATGGCATCTCGGCCCTGGCCGTAGCGGAAGGTGGTTTGCGTGGTCTGGGCCTTACCGTAGGCGATGCAGACATCACCTACCATTTCACCTTCCACAGCGACGGCCGTGTCTACTTCGATTCTGCCCCGGAAGCGGCTGTACCTGCTCCTCTTATGCCTGTGGGCGAAGCCTGGCACGGCGGCATCGTTTCCACCCCTTCCCCGGTTGTCGCAAAAGACGAACCGGTCAACGAAACGCCGCCGCCAGCGACGGCCCTCACCCCGGACACGGCCGTGCCGTCGCCCACATCCGGCAGCTTCTGGCGTCTGCTGCTGTTTTTTGGTGGTGGGCTGGCGCTGGGCGGCATTATCC
>DAOMOK010000033.1:0-48096 GCA_035444285.1 Chloroflexota bacterium | reverse complement strand
GGGTGGCGTTGACGTAGATGTCCACATCCAGGATGTTGGCGCTGGTGGGGATGTTGATGGTGTGGTTGGCGCCGGTGGGGTTGTTGTCTGGGATGCTCAGGTTGGGTGTGGCGCAGAAGGTGGCCGGTTGTTCCACAGTGCGGAAGCGGAACTCGGCGGAAGTGGCGCCGCTGCCGCAGGCGTTGCTGGCGGTGACGCGCCAATAGTGCCAGGTGTTGTAAGCAAGGGCATTGGCGCCGGGCAGGGTGTGGCTGGTACCGGCGACATCGGCGGTGTAGATGATGTTGGTGAAGTTGATGTCGTCGGCCAGTTCCAGGTGGTACGAAACAGCGCCGCTGACCGCATTCCAGGTGAAGTCTGGGGTGATGGGGATGTTGGTGGACGCATCGGCTGGGGTTAACAGCGTAGGTGCGCCAGGCACACCATCAAACAGATTGAGCTGCACGGTGGTGGTATGGGTGCTGGTGGGGGCCACCCCCACCACGCTGATATTGTAGCTGCCCGCCGCCGCCGCGCCGGTGTTGCCAATAGTTAGTTCGCTACTACCGGGAGGAATAACCGGGTTGACACTGAAATCGGCTGTGCTAGGAGCAGGATGTCCACTGGCGTTTAGGGTGACAGGATCATCATAACCCTGAACCGAACCAACATTAATCGTGTAAAGGGCATCTGTACCAGCGCAAATCGCCAGATTATCTGGTGTAGCCGAAAGAGTGAAATCTGGCTGACCACATTGGTCGAACTTAAAGGCGCCGATGCGCAGCCGCCAGCCAACCGGGCTGGTAGTTGGAATGTATTGGTTGACATACCAGAAGGTGCAGTCGTCTACCGGATCAATGTTCATGGAGGTGTAATCACCCCAACGGGCGCTGCCGGTTTGAGAGCCGGTGCCGTTTATGATGGAGGCTTCCCCCTGAGACATGGTGCCCAATGGGTCGCTGGCCAAACGGCCGGTGTACCAGGCACTGGGGAAGGTGGCAGTGGCGTCGGAGGCGCTGTACCCAAAGGCCATGTTGCCGGAGTTATCCATGGCGATGCTGCCCATCCAGCGGTGAATGCCATCCGATGAGCCAGGGGCATATGTACCTTCCTGGTAGATCACGGGTGTGCCATTGGGATCACGGATTTCCCACCAACGCATACCGGCCATATTGGCTGTAGCTTCGACGGATTGATTGGTCACCAGTGCTTCGTGGCTGCCAAAGTTGCGGTATGCCAGCCGCCACATGGGTCGTTGCCGATATGACAGAATATCAATTTTGGTAGACGTGCCCGGCTGTGGAATGCAATCACGGGAACCAGGGGAGCAGGGGAACATCGAGTCAAAAGCGGCAACGGGAATGGTGTTGGCCAGGACAAAGGTGGAATTGGCAGGGGTTACAAAATCGGCAGTGAATTTCCACAAGGTGAGGGCATCTTGTGGCGCGCCGTAAGGGCCGCCGTTGTCCATGGAGCCGACAAAGAAGTTGGGCGTACCGGCGGGTGGCAGCGTAGCGCCATCCAGGTCGGTGGGCAGCAGGCCATCGCCAATGTTAAAGGCGCCACCTGCAGAGCCGGGGGTTGCCAGGAATGAGATGACTGTAGGGGTGGGATTGCCGGCAATTAACTGGGCGCGGTTAACAGCATAAGCGCCGATGCCGGCAAAGGAACTACCGGCAAATTCACGGGTGCTGATGTAGAGGGCGTCTGACCAGAAACCGTATTTGGGGTAGTCTGGGAAGTTGCTGCCTGTGCTGAAGGCCCAACGGTAATAAGAGCCGGTGGGGTCGGGCGTGGTGGACACAGCCACGCAGTTGTAATAGGTGGGGCCGGCAGATGTAAACTGGCTGAGCATCCAGCGATCAGATATCTGATCATGCAGCACAATGGGGTCGCCAGAGTTTTCGTTTTGGCAAGGGCCGCCAAAACCGGCCCATAGGGTGTTATTAGCGGCGGGGCCAAAGAGCAGTGTGCCTGTTTTGTCATAGATGGCAAAATAGAGGTTGCTCATAGCCACATAATGGTTGGGGCCTACGTCACCAACCGGGTCTGGCGGGGAAACGCTGGCGATGTTGCTAGGGCCGTCAAAGCTGACGAGGGGCGCGGGGATAAGGTTTGGCCCGATGCTGCTTTGTACCAATGGATCTATATCCTGGGGGCCTAAGGGGCCTTCCAGTCCTGTGGGAAGTTCGGGAATCTCTCTTATCGCCTGGGGCTTGATTTCAAGCGGAGCGATGTCTCGAAGGTGGGGGGAGACGTCGAATTGCACGGCCGTACTCACCCCACGATAGATGCCATTGCCGGTTGGTGTCTGTGCATTGGCGGGGCCTTTAACTATGACCAATACAGCCACAAACAGCAAGAACATCAAGCTGAGGACAGTATACTTTTTCATGACCTGCTCCTTATATGTGGGGTATTTGTTCGCCAAAAGGGAACAAATACTCTTGGATAGGGGAAATAAAACTAACGAGTCAAATTATAACGGCTGTGACCTGGTCATGCCAATAGTGACATCATGTTTTATTGATGGTGTCGGGTGTTTTAGGGGGGAGAGGGGGTAAGGGAAGAGAAGGGTTTGGCAAAGGTAGAACTTTCACCTTTGCCCTGCGCCTTTTTCGTGAACCGTAATCGGATGTCCGAAGTCCGCCTGCGAAATTACCGGTTACGTTCCAGTACCAGTTCCACCAGTTCCAACATTTCATCCCGGATTTCTGAATCAGGCAGATCGTCCAGGGCGGCGCGGGCGCGGGCGCCCATTTCTTCGGCTTGCAGCCGGGCAATTTCCACCGCGCCCGATTCGCGTAGTTGCGCCATCATGCGGGCAATGGGATCATCGGGTAGTTCGGCTACGGCTACATCTGCTGCCAATACATCGGTGTGACCACCATTTTGGGCCATGATTACCCCCCGATTTTGGGCTAAATCCAGCCCCGCCGGTTTGCCCATCTCTTCTGGGTCGCCCACAATATCCAAAATGTCGTCCACGATCTGGAAGGTCAGGCCGAGGTTATAGGCATAAGCGGCTAATGCTTCCACCGTTTTGTCATCGCCGCCGCCGAGCATGGCGCCCATGCGGGCGGCAGCTTCAAACAGGCTGGCGGTCTTGCGGCTGATGATGGTTTTGTAGGTTTCCCGATCCATTGTGCCTGCTTTGGCGGCAGCGGCTTGCAGCGTTTCTCCTTCCACCAGCTTGATGCAGGCGTCGGCCATGGTGACGTTATATTCTGGACCATAGGGGGCCATCAATTCATACACTTTGGTGAACAGGTAGTCGCCAGCCAACAAGGCAAAAGTGCGCCCCCACCTGGCATGGACGGTGATTTTGCCGCGCCGGGTCAGGCTGTGGTCGTTGATGTCATCGTGAACCAGGGTGGCGGTGTGAACCATTTCCACGGCAGCAACCACGGGCACAACTTCCATTAAATTTTGACCACCAACCGCCAGATAAGCCAGCAGGCCGAGTTGGGGGCGCAGCCGTTTGCCACCGGAAGTAATAATGTGCAGACCGGCATCGGTGAGCAGTTGCACGTCGCTGTTGACGATGGTGCGGAGTTGGTCTTCAACGGCCGTTAGCCCATCTTGAATTGCATCTTTAACCATAATTGAACCACCTTGTTCACAACTTTCAATTTTTTTTGAACGCATTGTTGAGATTATAATTGACACAAAGAGGCTGGTCAAGCCGATTGTGAAAGAAATCTCAAATACGGTTAACGTTGTTTATACTTGCGGAGGTCATAATCCGGCGTTCTTGCCAGAGGTGGCACGGTTGGAAACCGGCCACAGCAAGTATAGTTGTCTTGCCTCTTAGACTTGATAGATAATTGCCGACAATTGGCAAGACATCGGTCAGGATGATATAGGATATTGGCCGATTGGCAATGTTTATTAAGGTAGTGGCTGGTGGCTGGTGGCTGGTACAAACCACCAACCACCAGCCACCAACCACAGAGGGCTAATGGATTTGTTAAAGCAGCGTATTCTGGCGGAAGGGAAAAATCTGGGACGGGGTATTCTCAAAATTGACAGCTTTTTGAACCATCAGATTGATGCTCTGTTGATGGAAGTGGTGGGGGAAGAGATGGCGCGGCAGTTTGCGGGGGCACGGCCGTCGCGCATTCTGACCGCCGAAGTGAGTGGGCTGATTCCGGCGGCGATGGTGGGCAAAGCTCTGGGCAACATTCCGGTGGTATACGCCCGCAAACACAAACCGATCACCATGATGGAGCCGGTCTTCATTGAAACTGCCCCCAGTCACACCAAAGGAAATGAAGTGTCACTGATGGTATCGCCGGAATTCATCCATGCCGGGGATCGTATTCTCATTGTGGATGATTTTTTGGCGACGGGGCGTACCATTGATGCCCTATGCCGCATTGTGCAAAGCGCCGGCGCCGAACTGGTGGGTATTGCCACGGTCGTAGAAAAGACCTTTGAAGGTGGTCGCGCCGCGCTCATGCCCTGGGGTGTGCCCATCTACGCGGCGGCGACCATTGTGGATATGAGTGAAGGGAGGATCGTGTTAGCGTAACCCGTTATCCGTGAACTGTGTTACCCGTAATCCGAACCGATTACGGATTACCGATTACGGATTACCGATTACGGATTACCGATTACGGAGAAAAATGGCCCACGATACGATTGTTATTCTCGATTTTGGTTCGCAGTATTCGCAGTTGATTGCGCGGCGGGTGCGTGAGGTGGGGGTATATAGTGAACTGGTTTCCTGGACGACGCCGGCGGAAAAGGTGCTGGCGCTGAATCCCAAGGGGTTCATTCTCAGCGGGGGGCCAAACAGTGTATATGATGTGGGCGCGCCCACATTGCCCCGATATGTATTGGAAAGCGGACTGCCGGTGTTGGGTATTTGTTATGGGATGCAACTGCTGGCGCACAACCTGGGCGGCAAAGTAGCCGCCAGCCAGAAGCGGGAGTATGGCCCGGCAAATTTGCAGGTAGATGTGCAGGATGATTTGTTTTTTAGAGATTGGAGATCAGAGATTGGAGATTATGGCCTGGCTTCCAATCTCCAATCTCCAATCTCCAGCCTCACCCAGGTGTGGATGAGCCACGGTGACAAGGTGGAGCATTTGCCACCCGGTTTCCGGCCATTGGCGCACTCGGATAATTCGCCGCTGGCGGCGGCGGCGGATGTGGCGCAGCGGTATTATGCGGTGCAGTTCCACCCGGAGGTGGCGCACACGCCGCAGGGCAGCACGCTGCTGCGCAATTTTGTGCTAGAGATTTGTGGCTGTACGCCGGATTGGACGCCCGCCAGCTTTATAGAGGAGCAGGTGGGAGCGATTCGGGCGCAGGTGGGCAACGGCCGTGTTGTTCTCGGTCTCAGCGGCGGTGTGGATTCGGCAGTGGCGGCGGCGCTCATCCACCAGGCCGTAGGCGACCAGTTGACCTGTATTTTTGTGGATCACGGCTTGCTGCGCCAGAGCGAGGCGCTGCAAGTGGTGGAGACGTTTGAGCGGGAACAGGGGATGCACCTGATTGCCGTGAACGCGATTGAAGAGTATCTGGAAGCATTAGACGGGATCACCGACCCGGAGCAAAAGCGCAAGATCATTGGCGAGAAGTTTGTGCGTATTTTTGAACGAGAGGCGCGTAAATTGGGGCAGATTGATTTTCTGGCGCAGGGCACCATTTACCCCGATGTGATTGAAAGCGCGGGTAAGGATAAAAAGGACGCGCATGTCATCAAAACGCATCATAACGTAGGTGGCCTGCCGGATGATATGGATTTTGAACTGGTGGAGCCGCTGCGCCTGCTGTTTAAGGATGAGGTGCGGCAGTTAGGGATTGCGCTGGGGTTGCCGGAGAGTCTGGTGTGGCGGCAGCCGTTTCCGGGACCGGGACTGGCCATTCGCTGCCTGGGAGAGATTACCTGGGAGCGGTTGGAGCGGCTGCGGCAGGCGGATATGATTTTTGTGGAGGAGCTGCGCCAGGCCGATATGCTGAAATGGGGCACGCAGCAGTCATTTGCGGTGCTGCTGCCGGTGAAGAGCGTGGGGGTGATGGGCGACGGCCGTACCTACCAGGAAGTGATCGCGCTCCGGGCGGTAACCACAGATGACTTTATGACGGCCGACTGGGCGCGCCTGCCTTATGATCTGTTGGCGCGCATTAGCCGTCGCATAGTCAATGAGGTGCCCGGCGTGAACCGGGTGGTCTATGACATTACCTCCAAACCACCGGGCACGATTGAGTGGGAGTAGGGGCGAGGCAGGTGGGTAAAACCTGGTCTGAACGAGAGGAGTAATATCCCACCTGCCTCGCCCGTACAACGGTGGGCGGTAATCCGTAATCCGTAATCGGTAATCCGTTATCCGAATATGGCTCACGGAATACGGCTCACGGTTCACGGATAACGGTTCACGGGCTACGGATCACGGATTACGGGTTACGAATACAACGGTTCACGGCCGTGCTGCGTATTGACCGGTAGTTTAATTTAACCGTTTACCGATAACCGATTACCGATTACTGATAACCGATTATCGGAACAAGGAGGCGACTCATGGACTATGGACAAATTCTCAGCCGCAGTTGGCGGATTACCTGGAACAACAAGTTCCTGTGGGTGCTTGGTTTTCTGGCAGCGCTGACCCGTATTAGCAGCAATACCAGTAGTTACCAGACCAATTCATCAGAAATGACGCCAGAAGCGCTTGAACAGATGATGCAGGGTATGGTGCTGCTGATGGGGCTTTGTTGTTTCTTTTTGTTGGTGGGCATCGCGCTGTGGCTGCTCAGTCTGGCAGCAA
Organism: Chloroflexota bacterium; assembly: GCA_035444285.1. GTDB lineage: Bacteria > Chloroflexota > Anaerolineae > Promineifilales > Promineifilaceae > CAADGU01. The sequence continues at coordinate 41,341 of DAOMOK010000033.1, read as the reverse complement.
AAGGGGGGTTGATCACGGCCGTGTCCCGCATTGACAGCGGCGAGCGGGTGACGTTGGGTGAAGCCTTTAGCGCCGGACTATCCCGCATCTTGACCCTGGTGGGCATGAACATCCTGCTCTATCTACCCATCATTTTGATTGCGTTGGTCAGTGTGGTGGGTGTTATTACGCTGCTGGCCGGTTCGGGCATTACATTTGCCTCTTTTGCCGAAGAACCGTCGGCGGCCGGCGAGGCGATGGTGGCCACACTTGGCCTGATTTTCTTTTGTTTCTGTGGGCTGATTTGCGGGCTGATATTGCTGGGCTTCTTCCTGCAATTCATCAATGCCTTTGCTTACCGGGGCATTATGCTGCGTGATTTGGGGGCTATTGCCAGCCTATCGCATGGCTGGCAGGTGTTCCGCCATAATTTTGTGGAAGTGCTGCTGCTCTCCCTGCTGTTTTTTGTGATCAGCATTGGTTTTGGCATGGCGGTAGCGGTCGTGTTGGCGCCTTTAGCATTGATCTTGTTCGTCCCTATGATGGCGATGGCTTCCAGTGGCAGCACGCCGGGCGCGGCCGAAATTTTCCTGTTGACGGGCGGGGCATTGTGCCTGGGCATCCTGGGCGCGGCGCTGGCTTCGGTGCTGACCACCTGGCAGTCGGCGGCCTTTACCCTGGCTTACCAGGAATGGACGGGAACGGGCGGTAAACTGGCGAAGAGTGAGGGGGAGGAGTGGTAATCGGTAATCCGTATTCCGTATTCCGATTACGGTTTACGGATTACGATTTACGCTATAACGGGCATGATAGACATCGGCGGGCTGCTTTCGCAATCATTGACGTTGGTATGGCGGCGCAAGTTTTTGTGGCTGCTGGGTCTGCTGATGGGGATCAATGGGCTGGTGGTGGGGTTGGTACGGCCGTTCCTGCGCACGGCTATTCCTGAACAATGGCTGTCACTAGAATACTGGCTGGCGATGCTGCAAAGCGGCAGTTTCCAGTTACCGACCATCAGCCTGACGACGGCGGAATTGTGGCGCTATGTGCTATGGGGGTCGGTGGCGCTGTTTGTTTACGTGGTGCTGTTTTGGGTGATTGTGACGGTGGCGGAGGGGGCGATCATTGGCGCCGCACATGAGGAGGCTGAGAGACGGCCGTCTCGCCTGGGACATTCTGTGCGCCTGGGCCTGAGTTATCTACCTCGTTTTGCCGCCATTGATGCCGCTGTCTTTTTACCCGTATTTTTGCTGCTACTGTTGATGATGGCGGTGGCGCTGGCGGATACGGCCGTCATTGCCTACCTGACGCTGCAAACGCAGACAGAAACGAGCACGGTCATCACTATCTATGCGCTGGGTTGGCTGTGTGTGTTGGGGTTGGGCTGCTGCATTCCGCCGCTGACACTCGTCCTCATCTGGTACCGTACCCTGGCCTTCCGCGATGCGGCCATTTTGGGGCATGGCGTCCGGGAATCCTTGCGGCACACACGCCAGGTCATCCGCCAACATTTCGGCGTACTGTTGGCGTTGGCGGTGCTGCTGTATGGGTTGAGTTACGTGCTTGGCTGGCTGTTTAGTCTGCTGACGCTGCCGGTATTGGCGCTGACGGCCGTGCCCCTGGCGGCCGGTTCGTCTTCGCTGGCCGGAATCCTAGCGACTGGCTTGAATGTGTTGCTCTCGCTGTTGGTGGCGCTGTTGAAGGGGGTGGTTCATGCGTTCACGGCCGTAGCCTGGACGCTGGCGTATCGGGAGTTGAGCCGTCGGCCGTAGCCCGTGAGACCATCCGCTTATTCACTTCTCTCATCCACTACCCCGCCAACCAAAAATGTAGCCCGATGTTGAACACTTGTCACAGCCACTCAGCCTGTTCCCAATTTTTATCACTTAAAAAGCTTGTCCATAGCCAGAAGGCATCAACGTGTCGGTGCCCAGAGTAGCGGGTCTTCTGAAATTGCCATATGCTCTGAAATTCTCAGCTCAGTACCATCCCGGCGAATGGCTGATACAAACTCTCCGTATTGATCTGGGTGCGGCAAGAATAAGGCGATCCATTGCCCATCGGGGCTCCAGCTAGGTGAATTTATTCCGCCATAACCAGCGCCAGTGAGAGCTACATATAAATCCTTCAGACAGTTTTCTTCTTGAGACAAAATGTCCAGAAAACAAAGTTGCCTATTTGATGTATAGGTTAGTGTATCACCATGAGGTGACCAAGGCATACCACCAAGACGGTATCCCTGCCTTACCGACACACATTTTTGGTCATCTGGTAACTCTTTCAAACGAGTCATTTCCCCTGTGTCCAAATCAATTAAGTCCATGCTTTCAATGATTATTGGGAATTGACTTTGATAGGGAATGTCGGGGCCACAGGCGGCATTCGCTCCTGATAGTAAAATCTGATTGTTCGTTGGTGACCAAAAGCCGTCTAGCCAGATATTACCCGACAGATTCTCATAAATTATTTGCTCGCCCGTTGTAATGTTTACAACTTCAAGGAGAATTTGTTCGGCATACGGCCGTTCTCCATCCCATTTTAGAAACGCCACCCACTTAGAATCAACAGACCATCCTAATACCCTCCAGAAAACAACTGGCTCAAGCTGCAAAAGCGCCTCTCTTGAATGTAAATTGTAAATCACACCAGATAAAGAATCAGGGTCATCGCCATCCTCGAACCCACGATAAAAAAGGTATTGTCCATCTGGTGACCAATACGGCCATCCTCCTTTGGGCGCATTTTCTAAAGCAGCGAATTCGTTGCTTTCCAGGGAAAACAGGTTCATTTGCCCCTGCAAATCAGTAATAGCCAGGTGTACTCCATCGGGTGACCAACTTCCCCCTTGAAAAGAGATGTTATCAAAAATTTCTAAATCACCTTGTTCTAAAGAAAAAATACCAATAGATCCCCCCCATTCATACATGAGCAAATGTTTTCCAGTGGGTGACCAGGAATAAATATGCCAACCCGCTGGAACAGGTAGGGACATGGCTGATTTGCTATCCGGGTGCCATAAAGCATCATTACTTGAAATGAGTATATGATGATCAGGATTTTCTACGGGGATAAACGGAGTGAGTGAATCAGCAAACCATTCAGTAGATAAGGTAGGAATTGGTGTCAGTATAGGCTGAGTTAAGGTCATATCAATTGTGGGCATGGACGTAGATTGCGGTGCCGAAGTTTCACTTATCGTTGTCGCAGATACAGAGGAAGCAGGGTCAGTAGCTACGTGAGTCAACTCTGAATTGACATTCAACCGGGTGTGTGAAGTAGCGACAGTTTCAGAAAAAGGTTGTGGCGACGAAGTTACACTGGTTGATACAGGTGAAAGCATGTTCTCTGATTCTGGAGGTATATTTTCTATGCAACCAGTAACAACGCACAAAATCATAAAGTTTCCTAACAAAATTCTTCTTGGAGTAAACTGGTGTATGAAATCAAATCTCATTCTTCGTTCCTTGGGCCATAATATCTCAATACTCCTGCTCTGGCGCAACCTTCTGCTGGTTATTTTGGCTGGCGTCAATGCCACGCCTGTTTGCCGCAACACACATAATGGCATTATACGGCCGTACTACCCCACCCACCAATCACCTCACGGCCGTTGAGGAATTGGCAGGGAGAAAATTGCTGGTTATATTCATGGTTGGAAATTTCTCGTAGAGCAGGTTCAACATGAATTGGCGATTAGGCGTAGACACGGGCGGGACATTTACCGATTTTGTCTGGGTGGATGGGCACGGTCATGTGCAAATCCACAAACAACTCAGCACTCCCCATGACCCATCAGCCGCCATTTTACAGGGGATAGAGGTGCTGCATGTGCCGGAGGACACGGCCGTTGTCCATGGCAGCACCGTGGCCACCAACGCCCTGCTGGAACGGCGCGGGGCGCGTACCGCCCTCATCACCACCAAAGGGTTTGCCGATGTGCTGGAAATCGGCCGTCAAAATCGCCCCGACATCTACGCCCTGGTGCCGCAAAAACCACCGCCACTCATCCCCCGCGCCTGGCGCTTTGAAGTGGACGAACGCATCACTGCCCAGGGCGAGGTGCTGCGCCCCCTCAACCCCGACGACCTGCGTCCCATCCTGGACAAACTGGCCGCAGAACAAATCGAATCCGTCGCCGTCTGCCTGCTCTTTTCCTTTCTGTATCCAGAGCATGAACAGCGTGTCCAGAAAGTGATTAGAGATTGGAGATTGGAGATGGAAGAGGCCGCCCAATCTCCAATCTCCAATCTCCCTATCTCCCTCTCCTCCGACATTCTGCCCGAGTACCGCGAATACGAACGCACCGCCACCACCGTCATCAATGCCTACGTGGCCCCCTTGATGAGCCGGTATCTGGGGCGATTGGCGGCGGGGTTGGGCGCACGGCCGTTGACCATCATGCAGAGCAACGGCGGCGTCATCAGCGCGGAAATGGCCGGGCAGCAGGCGGCGCGTACCGCGCTTTCTGGCCCGGCGGGCGGCGTGGTGGGGGCGCACTATGTGGCCGCTCAGGCCGGTTTTAGCGACCTGATCACCTTTGACATGGGGGGGACGAGTACGGATGTGGCTTTGTGTCACGGCCGTATCCCCACCACCACCAGCGGCCACATTGCCGGGATGCCTCTACGTTTGCCTCTCATAGACATTCACACCGTGGGCGCGGGCGGCGGCAGCCTGGCCCACGTGGATGCGGGCGGGGCGCTGCATGTCGGCCCGCAGAGCGCGGGCGCAGACCCCGGCCCGGCGTGTTATGGGCGGGGAATGGTCAATGGTCAATGGTCAATGGTCAATGATCGTGGGCGGGCGACGGTGACGGATGCAAATTTGGTGTTGGGGCGGTTGGATGCGGATCATTTTTTGGGAGGGATGATGCGGTTGGATGTGACGGCGGCGCGGGCGGCGTTGGCGGAATTGGCAGATACGATGGGGGCCGCCTCGGTGGAAGCGGCGGCCTGGGGTGTGATTCAGGTAGCCAACGCCAATATGGAGCGGGCCATCCGCCACATTTCCGTGGAGCGGGGGTACGATCCACGCCTGTTTACGCTGCTGCCGTTTGGCGGCGCGGGGCCGCTGCACGCTGCCGAGTTGGCTGCCAATTTGCACATTCCCCGCGTTTTCATCCCACCGTCGCCGGGTGTGCTGTCGGCATTGGGCATGTTGGTAGCCGCGCCGACGAAGGATTATTCAAAAACTGTCATGCAGGAGATTGCGAGATTGGAGATTGGAGATTGGCAGATTGGAGATTGGTTGAATGGGGTATTTGCTGATTTGGAAGAACGTGCGGCAAATGAGATGGCAGCGGAAGGGCATGAAACCGTAACCTTGCATTATGCCCTGGACATGCGCTACAAAGGCCAATCCCACGAACTGACCATCCCCGTTGACCGTAATCCGTTATCCGTAAACCGTCATCCGATAACGGTTCACGGCTCACGACTCACGGATGACGGCTCACGCATCACGCATCACGCATCACGCATCACGGCTCTCTTCCACACCGTCCACCAGACGCGCTATGGCTACCACCAACCAGATGCGGCCGTGGAGATTGTGACCATTCGGCTCACGGCCGTAGCCCCTGTCATCCCACCTCCTTTGCCCCAATATCCCATGGTTGAGCCGGATGCGTCAGCCGCGTTAGTGGGCGAAAAAGAGGTGTGGTTTGACCAACAGCCGGTCGTCACCCGTTTGTATGACCGGGTCAGATTGCGCCCCGGTCACCAATTCCCCGGCCCGGCCATCATTTTCCAGTACGACACCACTATTGTTGTGCCGCCGGAATGGGACACGGCCGGTGACAGCTACGGCAATCTGCTGCTGACGAAGACGTAAGGGTGAGGCAGTTGGGGAGTAATTGGTTTCTCCAGACAAATCTGCTCCCAACTGCCTCGCCCCTACCGCCTGCAACCCTGAACGTAGGCATAACAAACCGCTTCCGTTGCCCACCCGCGTTTGCCCACCCTGTGCCTATCCTCTACAATGCCGCCCGAACTTATAAAGGTAATTGCATAAGTGGGTAATTAAGGCAATTACCCACTTACGCTGGATGGTGACGATTGATAGAGTCCACTGATTCGCCTGATATGAATACGCAGCCGGTGGTCACGGCCGTAGAGACGCCCCCGCCCGCCTCGCCGAAAAATTTAGGCGAGGATCGCGGTGTGGTCAAAGCAGCGGCCGTGCTGGCAGTGGGTAATATCGCCAGCCGGGTGTTAGGGCTGGTGCGTGAAATCGTCAAATCAAATCTGTACGGCACCTCGCCGCTGCTGGCTGCTTACACCGTGGCGGCGTTGGCGCCCATGACCCTGTTTAACCTGATCAGCGGCGGCGAAATGGTCAGTTCCTCATTAGTGCCCGTGTTTAGCGATTATGCCAGCCGCGAGAAGCGGGAGGAGTTGTGGCGAGTGGGCAGCGCCGTGTTGTCGCTGGCGACTTTTGTCCTCTGCCTGATTGTGGTGCTGGTGGAGGTTTTTGCCGAGCAGGTAGCCTGGTTGGCCGGGGCGCGCAATTTTAGCGACCCGGCGCTGTTTCAGGTGACGGTGGATTTGATGCGGCTGGCAACCCCGGCCGTTTTGTTTTTGAGTATTGCCAGTGTGCTGTCCGGCCTGTTGTATGCCCTGAAGCGGTTTACCTTTCCGGCTTTTACCAGCGCCGTGTTTAACGGCACGATTGTGGTGGCGGCGCTGCTGCGGCCAGACGAAATTACCAGCCTGGTGTGGGGCATGTTGGTGGGGTCGGCGCTGCAAATTGTCATCCAATTACCAGGGCTGCGTGACGGCCGTTTCCATTGGCGTCTCGATTGGCGGCATCCGGCAGTACGGCGCATCGTCATCCTCTACACCCCCATCCTGGCCGGATTGATCGTCAACCAGATTGCCATCTGGATCAGCTACCGGCTGGCCATTCTAACGGGTGATAACAGTGTAACGTATATGACTTATGCCACGACGCTGTACCAATTCCCTTTGGGGCTGGTGGTGACGGCGCTTTCTCTGGCCATCTTACCGACACTCTCACAAATTGCTTCTTCTATCCATGCGGCCCGGTTGGTTGATCCCCAGACGGCCGTAGTCAGAGTTGGGGAATTTAAGGCCACGCTGGCAGGCGGGATTCGCCTGGTGGTGGCGCTGATCATACCGGCGGCGGCGGGCTTGTTTGCATTAGCGCCATACATCATTGTGCTGCTGCTGGAACACGGCCGTTTCACCGCCGCCGACTCTGAAATCACCACCCACGTCCTCCGTTTTTATTTGTTGGGGCTGGCCTTTGCCGGGATTGACCAGATGTTGGTTTTTGCCTCTTATGCGCGGCAGGATACCTGGCGACCGGCATTGGCGGGGGTGTTGGCGATTGGGGTGTATACGGCAACGGCCGTGCTGCTGCTGCCTTCGATGGGTCTCTACAGCCTGATGATCGCTGACGCGATTAAACACATTGTGCATACCGTGATCATGCTCTGGTTTTTGCAGCGGCAGTTGGGTGGGCTGCATGGGTTTGGCATTACCCGGTTAACCGTCAAAACCATTTTTGCTGCGGCCGTGACTGGGGCGATGGCAATGTTGGTAGCCAACGGTGTGGCCGGGCTGTTTACGGCCAACAATTTTGCCAACCGCTTGCTCATTGTATTATTGGGCAGCGCCGCCGGATTGGGAGCGTATGCGGCCATGGTATTATGGTTGGATATTCCTGAAGCACGGGCGCTGTATAACATGGTGGCTGGGAAACTGAGGCGACGTTAAAATTTTGCAACCATACCGCTTTCCGGTATAACATGCAGGCAGTTCTGCAATAGTTAAATAGAGAGGCCGTTGTCGCATTTTTCTCTGCGCCTCCGCGTCTCTGCGTTGAGTTGATCACAACTTTCGATCCAAAACAGATAAGGAAACGGCCGTGTCAGAACCACAATTCCAGCTTGTCATCCGCAAAGGGCCGCAGGTAGGCCAGGTCTTTCACCTGGATGCCCATTCGCTCATTATTGGGCGTGACCCTATGAGCGACATTACCATCAACGATCCGGAAATTTCTCGCCAACATGCGCGCTTTACCCTGACAGAAGAAGGTTTTCAGATTGAAGACCTGGGCAGCACCAATGGCACCTTTGTCAATGGGCAGCGCCTGGGCAGTGAGCCATTTGCCTTGCAGCCAGGGCAGGCGATCAACATGGGTAGCGGCGTGCGGTTGGTGTATGAGTTGGCCGGCACGCTGGAGTCTGACGTAGACACAATGGTAGATGAAGTGCCGCCGTGGGCGGCCGTTCCGCTGGTAGAAACCGAATCACCAGACGCCCCACCCAATCCAGCGCCCGCATTTTCAGCGCCGCCAACATACCCCTCCTATCAATATCCCGCCTCAGCGCCACCATCTCAATCTTCACCTGATCCCCACTATAACCCGTTTGTGCCCCCCGGTGAACCACCAAACAAGAACCGCCGCAACATGACGATTGTGGTCGTGGTGCTGTTGTTGTTGTGCTGTTGTTGTACGTTTATCGGGTTTATGTATCAGTGGGGTGGGGATTGGCTGCTGCAATATCTGGGTATCTACTAAAAAGACCGGGCTACTGGCCCGGTCTTTTTTATTTCTCAACAATTTCGCCTTCGATGATGTGGATTTGCTCGTTCACGGCCGTGTCTTCCTCTATCGCCGACCCCTCAATTGGCCCATATCCATCGGCAGCCCGAATCTGATTGAGGTGTTTGATCACCACATGCTGTGGCGCCAGTTCAATAAACACCTTGGCCCCCACCAACAGCACTGTAATGTCATCCAAAGGTACAGTAGGCAGCAGGTCTATTGGCCATATCACGTAAAAAACTGCCAGGAACGGCAAAAACTTCAAATAGAAAGGGACTTCCCGATCAAACAGTAGACGCAAAACAAGCCGCGCTTGCTGCCACGCTTCGCGCCAAAAGCCGGGGTCCCGGCGGTCGGTAGATAAAGCTGATGCTGTTGTATTCATAGGTTTCGTCTCATCTTTATGGTTACTCATTACTAATAACACTCCCGCTTACGTGTTTTATTGCCATTAGTTGCAACAATAATGCTAACCCACTGTCCCCGGCAAAGGTTCTCATCTGTCATGACAAACCGCACGCCCTCATGCCCTTCTCACCTGCTCACCCCATCACCTACTCACCCCCCCCTCGTCTTTAAGGTCGGGCATAATCTGTTAGCCTGGGCAGTACCTCGCTGATCTCATAATTGCGCCAGTGCCCGATGGAGCCGGCAGTGAAAATGGTGAAACCGATGACATAGGGGTCTTTGCGTACTTCGGCGTCATACCAGGCCATCTGGTTGACAAACGCTTCAATCCCGTCGCGTCCCCATCCCTCGGCTACGGCATGTGCCTGGAAATCGGCCCAGCCAAACCCAGAAGGGCCAGGCCGGTTGCCAATGATGCCGTCAATGCCTGCCTCGGTGATTGCCAGGGGGATAACCAGTCCGGCAGGTTCCAAAAATTCCCGGTAATACCAGCGGTAGCGCAAAGTGAGTGTTCCCCGGTCGGCATAACGTGGATAGCCGGGCATTTCACTGCCATAACCATAGGTGATAACCGGAGCACTGTATTCGTGCAGCGTCAGAATAGCGCCATATTGCATGGCTGTTTCGATGGCCGGGATAAACAGGGCAAATTCATTCATCTCCGGTACACCGGTGGCAAACCCACCAATAGCTGCACTCAAACCCTGCCGGGCCATTTCCCGCACGCGCTCTTGTTCAAACCGGGCATACCAGCCCATATGCTCCAGGCCGGGGTCTGGCTCATTCCACCCTTCCCAATAATCCACAGCCGGATTTGCCCGGTATTTTGCCAGGTTTTCATGGACGTATTTGCGCGCTTCTTCTTCCGGGTTGCCCCGATATTGTTGGTTAAGGTTATCCACCCGCCCAATCACAATGGTGCGGGGCGACAGTTCTTTGGTTACGCCCGCCAGACCAAAGTCATCAACTAGCTTGATAACATTGGGTTGCGTTTGGCGGATAAACTCCTCGATACGCGGGCTGTTCGGGCGAATGACGTGAATGCTCAATTTGCTTTTATGGGGGCTAATAGTGAAGGGGTAGTTGTATCTAATCGCCTGCGCCCCTGCAGCGGGAGTACGTGTGGGAGAGGGAGTGAAGGTTGGTGACTGTGTATAAGTTGGAGAGGGAGTTGGCGTATGAGAAGGGATGGGAGGTGTGATGCTGGGTGTGCTAGAAGGCCCTACTTGCCAGGTTTGGTTGTGGTTTGATAGGGGATCAATGGTGGCGCCGGGTGGTGGTGGTGTGAATGTGACCGGGACGGTGGGGATGACGGTGGGGGGGACAACCACCAACATGATGGCGGGTGCGCGTGTGGGCAACAACGGGGTGGAGGCGCACGCCGATAATGTTCCCAGAATGAAAGCAAGAACTACCAGACGCAATCCAATGGGGGCTGCGTGAAAGGACAGTCGGTCAGTTATCAAGCGTTTTGGCTGCATGGGCAGGATAATAACATTCTGTTTAGCCTTATGTCAATTTTGCGAATAGTACCTGCGTCATAGATTAGGGTTTGATTGCCCCAATGGGAGTGGGTGTTACAATTTGTCCACTATGACTGCCTTGTTACTCTTCAAATTGTTTGTGGTTGTCTTGTTTTTGGTGATGTTTTTACGACGGCCGTCCCTGCCCTGGGGCGTTGGTTTATTAACGGTGACAACGGCCGTGCTGTTGGACACCATCTTGGGTACGTTTAATCGAGAAGCTTTCCTGGCCGAACTAGGCTTTTTCTTTTATTTCATCGCCGGGGCCATTGTGGGCGGTGGCGCTTTCTGGTTGTTGGGTGTGTTGTGGCCACATTTGCCCCAATCGGCTGTGCCCGCCACGGCCGTTACGCCTCAGGCCGTGGTTTCGCCTGCAATGAGTGATAAAGAACGCACTGCCGCAGCGCCATCAGCTAATGGACAGGCCGAACTCACCTCGCCCGAACCTTTGCCGGTGGTGGAAGTGGCCGAAAACCCGGAGGACGCCGCTTACGATGTACCGGCTCTGTTGGACGACATTCAAAAGCGGTTTGGCCGGGAAGATGTATTGGATTTGATGTTTGACCTGGAAATCCCGGAAACGGCCGTCATGTCTATGAACCAAAATTTGCAGGCGTTGGCGCATGAAGTGGTCGTTTATGCCACCCGTAACGGCCAGACGGCGCAGCTCGCGTTAGCCATTGAGCGCATCTTGACGCCACCGCCGCCGGAGATGCTGCCCCGCCTGGAAAAGTTGACCCCCGTTTCACCGCGCGCCAGTTTGCGCTATTATTTGCTGGTGCATTTTAATCTGGAAAAGCTGCAACAGATGGCGGCGCGCCTGGGGATTGATTGGGAACAGTTAGAGGGGGCAGAAAAGCGGGGCAAGGTGCGCGAATTGCTACAATACCTTTACCGGCGCAACCGGGTGGATGAACTGTTGGATTTGATGCGTGAAGGTATGGGCGAAACGGCTACTTCAGCTGCGCTTAGTACAGGCGTACCCGCATCGGAAACAAACACATGATCCGCAAAGCGTCGTTGTTGGTCTGGTTATTGTTGGGAATGACGGTCACGGCCGTAGCTGCTCAAGACACACTCCGTCTCTCCCTTAGCCGCGATTTTGGCGCCGGTTTTGGCACGGAAATTCAGGGGCGCTTTTCTATGCGCGTGGATGGGCCGGATGATCTGGTTCGTGTGCTGTTTTTAATTGATGAGACACAGATGGCCGAACAAACAGCGCCTCCATTTCGCTACCAATTCAGCACGGGTAATTTTCCTCCTGGCGCGCATGTGTTACGGGCAGTAGGGTATACGGCCGACGGCCGTGAACTTACCTCCAACACCATCACCCGCAGCTTCATCACCAGCAGCGATGCCAACCAGCGGGTGGCCATGACCATCGTGCCTGTCATCGCCCTGGTCATCGGCGTCAGCCTGCTCTCCTGGTGGCTGGCCAGCCGGGGTCAAAAGGCATCCGGGCAAGCCGCCATTAACGGCCCATTTGGCGGCGCCATCTGCCCTAAATGTCACAAACCATTTGCCCGCCACTGGTGGGGGATGAATGTGGTGATCGGCAAGTTAGATCGCTGCCCGCACTGTGGCAAGTGGAGCGTGGTGCAGCGCGCCCACCCCGACCTGCTGCAAGCCGCTTTCGACGCCATGCTCCAGGCCGAAAAAGGCACAGAAGACCTGACAGCGCTGCCCTCTGAAGACAAAGAAAAAACCTTCCGCAAACAGCTAGACGACTCCCGTTTTGACAACTAAAATCGCCAGCTTCAACCGGTGCGCAAGGGTAAAGTTCAATCGCCCCATCACCCCTTCACCTGCTCACCCCATCACCTCCGGTACCGATGGTTTACCCCCGCAGTACCAGAGTAGTTCTGCTGTCATGGTGACATTATCCCATTGTCCAGCACCCCCATTTCCCTTATTCTATAGACAACAAACTGAATTGCTTTTCAACTCGTTTTCCTCCTCCTTCCTGGCTCCGGGTTCCCCACCCCGGAGCCTCTTTTTTTGTCTGGGCAGTGCCAGGCACTACTCAAGAGTAACGGCCGTCTCCCCCTCCTCTTTTTGCCGTTGCAGAATAGACCCCAAAATAAATAGCCCCATCCCCAGATGAATCATCATATCCCCCACATTAAAAATACCCACGCGCCAGGGCGTCTGAATAAAATCCAGCACCTCCCCCCAAAAAATGCGATCCACCAGATTGCCCAGCGCCCCACCAATGAGAATGGCTAATCCTGCCCGCGCCAGCCATTGCTCGCGCGGCAAGCGGTGAATGTAAATCACCAACCCTGCCAGTACCGCCAGTGTCAGCCAACCCACCAGTGGGCCAATGCCCTGGAACAGGCCAAAAGCAATGCCCCGGTTGTACGTTTCTACCAGTGTGAACAGGGTGTTGAATTGGGTTGGCCCATGTTCGGCCAGATAAGCAGCCGCCCACCATTTGCCCAGACGGTCGGCCAGAAATGCCAGCGGGATGAGAAAGTAAATCATACGGCCGTATCGGTTTGGTCTGTTTCTGGTGGTTGGGATTTGGCGACCAATTCTGCCTGCTCGGCTGCTTCATATTCTGCCTGCGTCAAGAACCTGCCGCCGGTTAGCTCATAACTGGTCACGTGGTAATGTCCGTCCAGGTAAACGACCGTTTCCATACGTCGAAAGCATTTGCTGTCTACCACCGTCTTGTGCCAGACAAAACCGCCGTCGTCGTTGAGTAAATCGTGCTGCTTATCAGCCCGTACCCGCACCCGTTTGCCGCAGTTGTCACACTGGAAATAGAAATAAATGCCCGTCTTGTCTACATATTCCCCAGCCGTCTTCTTTTCACTGCCACCCAATAACTTCTTGAAAAATCCCATCACATTCTCCTGCTTGAGCATGTACAGACTTTGAGCTAATCTTTTGTAGAATGTACCAAAAGTTGAGTGGAGATACCAAATGTCACTGCGAGTTTTGACTTACAACATATTGGATGGGGGACACGGCCGTGAACCACTTATCTTAGAAGTGCTACAAGCTCATCAACCAGATGTAGTCTTCCTGCAAGAGTTATTCAACCCAACCCTTGCGCATGACCTGGCTCAAAGCCTTGATATGCAATACTTTTTTGCCGAAGGCAATTCGCGCCGCCATTTGGCCTTGCTGAGTCGGCTGCCCATTCTGGAAAGTCGCAACTATCATCCCTCACCCGCCATTCATCGTGCTATTTTGTATGCCAAATTGGCAAGCCCTTTTGCCGGGCCTTTACACGTTTTTGGTGTTCATCTGGTGGCTTCGCCCTTTTTTGTTTTGGAAGGCTGGCGGTTGTGGGAAGTCGAAACCTTATTGCAGCTTGTTAGTCCATTCCTTTCAGAACCCTGTCTCATTGCCGGTGACTTTAATGCCTTTTCCCCTCAAGATGAAGTTGTCACAACCAATTGGCCGCGATGGCTGAGATGGCTGCTGGCCGTACAGGGAGGATGGCTTCCCCGCCACGCCATACAGAGAATGCTTAACGCGGGATTGATTGACTGCTTCCGTTCATTACATCCTGAGGAAAGTGGATGCACCCTGCCCCCACCTGACCCAAGTGTTCGCTTGGACTATATTTTTGTTAACGACAGCTTGCACGCCCATTTGCGGAAATGCGTGGTTGCCCACGAACCATACGCCGTTATGGCCGCCTCCGATCATTTCCCTGTGTTAGCCGAGTTCCACTAAATTCCATCCCTGACGACCCCAAAGATTAGCTGAACTCTTTCCTGGTTTAATACAAAACGAGGAAGTTTTTGAATGCTGTCCTGGCAAGATTCTTATCTCCAGAGAAATTCGCGTGAGAAAGGCCTTCTTCATGGCTAAAGCGCCCGGAGGCATAAATGTTAAAATCCAGTGCGTCCATTTCAATCACGGCTCTGGCGTTACCCGTCCCAATCTGCCATGTGCCGCCGGCAATACCTGTCAGAGACAGCGTGAAGGCTTGCCCGTCTAACTTCTTTTGCAGAACATGCGCCAGATCACGGATGACTAATTCGTTGATACGGCCGTCATGCTCCCGCGTTTGTTCAAAATGACGACCCGTTGCCCGGCAAATGTCCAGGCGATGCATCCAGGTATCGCGGCTGTGAATCACCCACATCAGGTGGCGTAGTCCCAACCTGCCGGGAACAGGATGCGGCATAGCTGCCCACTTAACCAGACGAAAACCGTAGGCCCAATTGTGGCTGGCTTTTGGGCCGGTCTGTTTCACCTCTGCAATTAACTCTGCGGGTGTCATGTTTGACCGTTCGGCCAGTTGCAGTGCGTTGATACTGTCTTCAATCAGTTGTCCCGGTCTGGCTTTGGGCCTGGCGATTAATTGGCGGATCATTTCCCGGTAACTTGTGCCGCTGGCAAACCCGCCAGCCTGATGCGCTACCATATCACGCACATTCCACTCCGTGCAGGCGGTGGGTTTGTGCCAATCTTCGGGGTCGAGAGATTCGACGAGATTGACGAAACGATGAAGCGCGGTTTGCATCAGCTCGTAGGCTTCGTCGGCCGTGACATACGGAATCTGTTCGGCAGAAACTGTGGTTGAAGGGAAAATGGCAAGATTCATTTTTATTCACTTTCCTGTACGGGTATAACTTTTTCCAGAATGGATAAAACAATGGGCAGCAATGAGCCAAATCGCCCTTGCCCAATGGGAAGATGTGGTTCGTTAGCCAGGTGCATGGCGGTGATCCCATGGGCGATGGCGATCACGAGGTTGACGATTTGCTCACTGGACAGATCGGTTTCGACTTCATTTTTTAACTGTTCGACACGGCCGTAAGACCGGTTGAGCAATCCAAAACTCAATTCCAGGCTTTCCGGCGAGGGGACAAAACCAGGCACCGGCCGTTCAAAACAAAGCTGGTAAAGCTCAGGATTCTCCATGGCGAAAGACATGTACCCTTCAATAACCAGGCGGAGTTCATCTTGCCAACCTGTTGACGTCTCCATTAACCTGCGGTTGTGCTCATCAAAAAGCGTGAATCCCAGGCGAAAGAGCGCGTCATAGAGTTCCATCTTCCCAGAAAAGTAGTTATAGAGGGAAGGAGCGCGCATACCCATGCGCCGGGCCAGTTCCTGCATGGAAAGAGCGGCGATGCCTTCCTCCCGCATGATAGCCCGTGCGGTATCCAGAATTGCTTGAACGGTGGCATCATGATTCTGTTGTCGGCGGACAGAGGTAAATGATTTCTTCATAGAATATCTAATAGTATTAGTTTTTTATAATACTATTAGTTTTTCTCGTAATTGTCAACACCTGAAATGGATAAAAATCGTTATCCACGCCTTTGCCCGCTCAGCTTATACTCACTTCGTTCGCCCAATCCGGCCGCTTGTGTTACACTGCCCCCATCTTATGCAAACTAAAACAAGCTGAGAGTGCGACTTGGCTGCGTTTAACCATTCAAGGAGACTTTCAGTGAGTGATTTCGAGACTTTCAACCTCCATCCGCGCATTGCGGCTGGCATCCAATCGGCGGGGTATATCACCCCAACCCCTATTCAAAAACAGGCCATCCCCCCCATTTTGCAAGGCAAAGACATTTTAGGGCTGGCGCAAACGGGCACCGGCAAAACGGCCGCCTTCGTACTGCCCATCTTGCAACGCCTCATGCAAGGGCCACGCGGCCACGTGCGCGCCCTGGTGGTGGCTCCCACCCGCGAACTGGCCGAACAAATCAACGATTCATTTGTGCAACTGGGGCAGCAAACGAAAACACGCAGCACGGCCGTGTACGGCGGCGTCGGCGTTAATCCCCAAATTCAACGGCTCAAACAAGGCGTGGAAGTGGTGGTGGCCTGCCCCGGCCGGCTGCTCGACCATATCGGCCAGAAAACGATAGACCTGTCCCGGCTGGAAGTGTTGGTGCTGGACGAAGCCGACCGCATGTGTGATATGGGCTTTTTGCCCGACATTCGCAAACTGCTCAAGCACCTGCCCACGCAGCGGCAAACCCTCTTCTTTTCCGCCACCATGCCCGATGACATTCGCCGCCTGAGCCACGATATTCTCAAAAACCCGGTGACAGTCCAGGTTGATCTGGCCAAACCGGCCGTTACCGTTTCCCACGCCCTCTACCCGGTACCGCAGCACCTCAAGACAGGACTGCTGCTGGCCCTGCTGCGCCACATGGACACCGAGTCGGTACTGATTTTTACACGTACCAAACACCGCGCCCGGCGTGTCGCCGAGCAGATCAACCGCGCCGGGTACAAAGCGGCCGCCCTACAAGGCAATATGTCCCAAAATCGGCGGCAGGAAGCGATGGATGGTTTCCGTTCCGGCCAATACAAAATTATGGTGGCGACGGACATTGCCGCGCGGGGGATTGATGTGACCCAGATTTCGCATGTGATCAACTATGACATGCCAGACACGGCCGACGCCTACACCCACCGCATCGGCCGTACCGGGCGCGCCGCCAAAACCGGTGACGCTTTTACTTTTGTCACCTCAGAAGATACGGACATGATCAGAGCGATTGAGCGTGTGTTAGGTGAAAAACTGGAACGGCGGACGTTGCCCGAATTTGACTATTCGACGCCCGCCCCTACCAGAGACACCGAGTTTGCCCGCCCGCCGCGCCCACCACGCACCGCCCGCCCGGCCCAGCCAAACGGCAAACGACCGGCCCCCAAACAGAAGGCAAAAGTGGTGAGCACGGCACGGCCGTAATCATTACCCCTGCTTTTAATGACAATACGCCATCCCTCTGGTGACATTTGTTATTGCCCACCGGAGAAATTGTTCCTTACCATACGTCCATCGCGTCATGCATACCCTTGCTGGCAACTGCTTTGCGGGGTAAAGGAACAACAACCTGGTGGCCAGCGACATTTTCGCGGTACCCGTTTCCGGCAACTTCCTGATATATGCACCCCTGCATAATGTAACAGCGTTTGTTAATCGGCGGGCATTACAGCAAATCCAGCAAGGGTTACAAGAGAAAGGTGAGGTAGCAACGGCCATACGGCCGTTGCTCGCCCAACTCACCGCGCTCCCATCCCCACCGCCTGCGCCCCGCAGCGGCCCCCTGCAAGTTCCCCTTTTCCTGGGCATCATCCCCACCCGTGGCTGCAACATGGGTTGTCGCTACTGTGGTTTTGCCGCCCCCAAACAAACCAGCCCCGTCATGTCGCTGGCGCTGGCGCGCACGGCCGTAGATGCCTATCTGCGCCTGCTCACGGCCGTCGGTGAACGCCAGGCTAACATTCACTTCTTTGGCGGCGAGCCATTTTTTGCCGCCGATGTGGTGCATTTTGTGGTCAACTATGCCCGCCGCCGCGCTGCCAGCGCCGGCATGAGCGTTCACTTTGAGGCCACCACCAATGGCCTCTACAATTCCACCCGCTGCCAATGGATTGCCGATCACTTTCACACCGTCATCTTGTCCCTTGACGGCCCGGCCGACGTTCAAAATAAACACCGTCCCGGCGCGAATGGGCAGCCACTCTTTGAAATCGTTGCCCGCAGCGCCAAAATACTGTCCGAAGGCAGCGCCGAATTGATCCTGCGCGCCTGTGTCACCGCGGTCACGGTGACGCGCCTTCCAGAAATAGCTCGCTGGATAAGCGCAGAATTTAGTCCGCGTGCTGTCTGCTTTGAAAGCCTCACCCCATCCACCTTGTCAGCTTCGGCCAGATTCCACCCCCCCGACCCCTGGCAATTTGCCCGCTACTTCGATCAGGCTGCCCAAATTCTGGCCGCCGCCGGTATCCATACGGTCATGTCTACGGCCGATACCAGCACAAAACAGGTCACATTTTGTCCCGTTGGGCAAGACGCCCTCATTGTCACGCCGGACGGGAAAGTGAACGCCTGTTATTTGTTGGAAGAAGAGTGGCAGCAGCAGGGGCTAGACTTGCGTTTGGGTCAATTGGAAGTGGGCGGGCAGCAATTTAACCTGGACACAACGGCCGTGCAGCAAATTCGCCAGCTAACTGCCCAACCCCTAACACGCTGCGCCCACTGCCTCTGCCGTTACCACTGTGCCGGTGGCTGTCATGTGAACCATGCAGATGGCAACGGCCGTTACGACGACCTCTGCATCCAAACCCGCCTCATTACCATCACCGGATTGCTGCGGCAACTGGGACTGCACCACGTTATCACCGCCTGGCACAGTGACGACCGTCTGCTGCAACAAACCGCCTGGCAGCCTGATGATCGTTTACAGGCGCACATAGGATGACGATGGCCGAACCAGACGCTCCCCAAATTTTCCTTTGCCCGCCGCACATCCGTTGGGCCTATGAGTCTGCGCACATCCTGGTAGTGAACGAAGCAACCGGGCAGGCGCACTTGTTGGTGGGTGAGGAAGCCGCCATATGGGACTGGCTTATGTTGGGATACTCATATGCCCGGATAAAACAGTTCATCGCCGCTTCAACAGACCGGCCAACGCCACAGGCCGAATATCACCTGCGCCAACAACTGGCAGCATGGCAAGAAAGAGGCCTGCTGCAAAAGGCAGCATATCATGGCTAACCTGGCTATCAGCAATGTCTGCAACCTGAGCTGCCCTTACTGTTTTGCCGCCATGTTTATGAACCGGGCAAATGAGGCGACCACACGGCCGTTCATCACCCCGGAAGCCTTTGCGCAGCGGTTGGATTTTTTAGAACGTTCCCACATCTCCCAGGTACGGTTGATTGGCGGCGAACCCACACTGCACCCCCAATTTACGACCCTGGTACAACTGGCGCGGCAGCGAGGCTTTACCATTCTCGTTTTTACACATGGACTGATGCGGGCACGGCCGTTAGCCTGCCTCACCGCTCTTTCCCCGGACGAATGTCTGGTGTTGGTCAATATGAACGCCACCCGTTCCGGCCAACTGCCAGATGCTGCCGAAACTGCCCAGCGCGAAGCCGTCGTCAGGCAGCTAGGGCCGCGCGCCTTATTGGGTTTCAACATCTACCGTCCCCAATTTGACCTGGAACCGCTGCTGACTCTCATCCAAAACGCCAACGCCCGCCCCGCCATTCGCCTGGGTCTGGCTCAGCCCATGTTAGCTGGAGCCAACGCCCACTTGCACCCCAAACAGTACCCCGCCGTTGGCCGCCAGATTGCCCAGTTCGCCCGCCGCGCCGCCGCAGTTGGCATTTCATTAGAATTTGACTGCGGTTTTGTGCGCTGCATGTTCACTGAAGAAGAGTTGACCCAACTCAAAGAGGCCGGTGCCGACGTCGCCTGGCGCTGCAACCCCATTCTGGACATCAGCTTGGATGGGCGCGCCATTCATTGTTTTCCGCTGACAGGGCGGGTTGAAACGGCCGTTGCCACCCAAGATGCGGCCACCTTGCGCCAGCAGCTAACCACGCAAACCCAGGCATACCGCCTGGCCGGAATCTACCGGGAATGTTCATTTTGCCCATACAAACAACAAGCCGCCTGCACCGGTGGCTGTCTGGCCCAAACCATGCGCCGTTTTCACCAACGCGCCCTACGATTTGTTGTGCCCCCAGAAAATGGGCTTTGCCACAAAACCCCGTTTGGGGGCAATGGAGAGAAAGATGACAGATAAAGACATAGTCCCCGCAGAACAAACCGAAACAGAAGAACCTCAGGTATTTGCCGTTAGCCGCGAAGGAAATGGCGTCCAGTTTAGTCGGCGTAACTTCATCGAACTGGCAGCCGCCTCCGCAGCCATCGCCACAGTGGTTGGCTGTGGCGATGGCGGTTCAGCGGCAACGCCCGTGCGTGTTGAAGTCGAGGTAACGGCTACCCCAAGCCGCACCGCCACCCGCACCCCAACCCGTACCCCGACCCGCACTCCCACCAAGACGCCTAGTCCCACTCATACCCCCACACGTACCCCCAGCCCGACCCGGACGCCCACCAACACCCGCACCCCAACGCCCACGCCACAGCCCTTGCCCCAGGTCACAGTCAACCTGACGAGTGTCAACGTGCGCGAAGGCCCTGGCACGGCCTATCCCATCATCGGCACGGCCCGGTTAAATGACACGTTTGACGTTCTCGCCCGTAACCGGGATGGCACCTGGTTTCAAATACAATTCAGGGCAAATGAAATTGGCTGGATTGGCGCATCGGTGCTTGACTTTGATTTTGATCTGGCTGATGTGTTGGTGGCGGAAAATATCCCCACGCCGCCGCCCGTGCAGCCGACAACGGCTACGCAGCCAGGTATCCCCAACAGCACGGTTAAACCGGGTGAAACGGCCATCGAATACACCATTGAAAACGTAACCTATACCTTGCCGTGCGGCTCTCCCATACCGCCGGGGGCTGTGTGCGTTTGCAATTGTGTCACGGCCCCACCTGTTTGTAGTTGCGTAGGGCACGTCTGTACCTGTGATACCGTCTGCACCTGTGACACCATCTGCACCTGCCAGAATCATGGTCATTACTGGTATCCGAATTGAGCATGGCGCTTTACAGATCACGAGGCATAAACAATGGACGTATACGTCATTCCCGTGGCTGAGGGTGAGGCCGATAAGTTGATTATTTACCGGCCATTGCTGGGGTTAGCTTTTGTGGGCAACCGGGCCATGTCCGAACTGGCGCAGCAAATTGCCCGGCAGGATGAAGCGGTGGACGAGGGAACAAACGGCCGTCACGTCACCGCCCTCTCTTTTCTGCGCCAAATTGGCTTTCTGGAAGCTGACCCACCCGCGCCCGCGTCACCCGACGGCACGTTTGCCCCTACCATGGCAGTGCTGTTGATGACCAACCAGTGCCAGCTCCGCTGCACCTACTGTTATGCTGCCGCCGGTGAATGGCCCCGGCAAGAGTTGGCCGCGGAACAGGGGTTCGCCGCCATTGACGCCGTTTGTGAAAACGCCCGCCGGTTACAACAACCACAGTTTGAAATCTCCTTTCATGGCGGCGGTGAACCGACGCTGGCCTGGTCGGTGCTGCAACAGTGCGTGGCTTACGCCCGGCAAAAGCCGATTCCGGCGCGCATCACCGTAACCTCCAACGGCATCTGGTCAGCCCGGCAGCGGCAGTGGATTTTGCGGCATTTAGACGGGTTAACCCTTTCCTGGGATGGCACGCCGCAAACACAAAACCGGCAACGGCCGTTTGCCTCCGGGCGCGGCTCGGCCGATATGGTGCTGCGCCTTATCGCTGAATTGGATCGCGCCCACTTCCCGTATGGCATTCGCCTGACGGCTACCGCACCCTGGCCCGCCTTTGTGGACGGCGTCCGCTTCATCTGTGAGCAAACCGGCTGCCAGAGTTTGCAGGTGGAACCGGCTTTCAACACAGGGCGGGGCGGGCACGGTCATCCCGAACCGACTGATTGCCTGGCATTTGTGGATGCTTTTATGGAAGCGCTGGATGTGGCGCAGCAGCACGGCCGTCGCCTGAGCTACTCCGGCGCGCGTTTGGGGTTGGTTACATCCTCCTTTTGCACCGCCCCCTACAACGCCCTCATCATCGGGCCTGGTGGGGTTTTGGTGAGCTGCTATGAGGTGACGGCCGTTACCCATCCCCTGGCGGCCCTGTCTGCCATCGGCCGTTATGACCAGGATGACATACACATCCACGAACCGGCGCGCCAGCATTTGCACAGCCTCATGGCCGAACGCCGCCAGCAGTGCCGGGATTGTTTTTGCTACTGGTCTTGCGCCGGAGATTGTTACACCCGCGCCTTCCAGGCCGGGCCAGACGGCCACCGGGAGCGCGGCTCGCGCTGCCTGATGAACCAGGCCATCACCCGCCGCATGTTGCTGAACGGCCTGGCCGACGGCGGCGGCGTCTGGCATCGCCCGGCAGCCATTGCTTACCAGGATGGCGAACATGCCTGATAAACCATCGGCTAACCCACTGGCCGCATTTCCCCGGCGCGAGGTGGCCTTTCAATTTTCGCGGCGCGATCTATTGCACTTGATTCAAGATGAAATGCGGGTGTCTGAGGATGAGGCCAGGGGCATTCCCGGTTGCCGTCTGGCTGACCTGGGCCAGGTGGCAGATGATTATCTGGCGCAGGTCGTGCCGGTTATCGTCCCCGAATGTCAGATTTTGGTGGCGCAGGGTTGGGTGTGGGGACGACTGCCGTCGTGGCCGCAGCCGCAGCCGCTATTTGCATTGGATACGGCCGTTACCCAGGCATTCAACTTGTTCAACGGCCGTAACGACCTGGGAACCATCGGCCTGCAACTGGCGCGAGACTTGCACTGGCCCGAAGCAGAATCCTTCACCCTGGTGCGTGGCCTGTTTCTACACCTGGTGCAGCGGCGCATTTGTCTGCCGAAGTAATAGTCACGGAGTGGAGGCTTTAGCCGTCACGTGACGGCTAAAGCCTCTACTCCGGTCATCAAGAATGTTGTTAATCAACCAGGAACACCATTTACCCATTTTCTGGCAGGAGGGCGATGAGTACGGCCTGTTTTATGCACCGGGCTACCTGGTGGTGGCGGCACGGCCGTTTGTTACCCCTTTGCAGCACGATTTACAGCAGCCGGAACCGCAACTGGTGGAATCACGGCGGCTACACCAGTGGGCGGAAACGGCCGTTACCACCCGCCAATTAACTCTCACCACCCCC
Source organism: Chloroflexota bacterium (assembly GCA_035444285.1). Classification (GTDB taxonomy): domain Bacteria; phylum Chloroflexota; class Anaerolineae; order Promineifilales; family Promineifilaceae; genus CAADGU01. The sequence goes on along the minus strand of DAOMOK010000033.1, from coordinate 18,333 downwards.
TTTGCCCCTGTTTGCCTGACACTGTATTTACATAATCAATGCAATTTGCGCTGCTCCTACTGCTATGCCGATCCTTCGCCTTACCCCACGTCTGGCCTGGATATACCGGCGATACGCGCGGCCGCCCGCCTGGTTGCCAGCAATTGCCACCGCCAGCGGCGGCCATTCACACTGGTTTGCCACGGCGGCGGTGAGCCAACCCTGAACCAACCCCAACTGGCGCAGGCTGTAGCCGAAATAGACGCCATTGCCACGGCGTCGGGGCTATCTCTTTTTCGTTACATAGCTACCAACGGCGTCATGCCGGCGGCCAAAGTACATTGGTTAGCCCAAAAATTTGACCTGGTGGGACTCTCGTGTGATGGGCCAGAAGCGATTCAATCACGGCAACGGCCGTTAGCTGGTAGCCAGAGCAGCACCCCCTATGTGGAACGAACTGCCCGCATCTTGCACGAACACCAGACGCCCTTGCATGTGCGAGTGACTATTTCCCCGCTTTCTGTGACCCACCAGGCAGAAATTGCTGATTATGTATGCCGGGAATTGCGACCGGAGGAAATCCACGTCGAACCTGTGTACAGGGGGGGCCGGGCGCAGACGGCCGTGTTGCCGGACGCCGATCAGTTTGTAGACCATTTTCTGGCGGCGCAGAAGGTGGCGGCTGCTTATGGGATTCGCTGGCTGATATCAGGCAGCCGTCTGCATGAAACCCATGGCCCGTATTGCCACATTTTCCGCGATGTCTTGAACCTGGTACCTGGTGGCGCGGCCACTGCCTGCTTCAAAACGATCACATCGCAGCAGGCCGGGCGGCAGGAGGTACAGATTGGACAGGTGGCCGCGGACGGCCGTTTCAGCCTCAACCACGCCCACATTGTCTCTTTACGCCGGAGGGTGTACCCGCTGCCGCGGCGTTGTCATGACTGCTTCAACCAATACCATTGCACCGGTGACTGCCCGGATAGCTGCCCGTTGCACAAGGTGGAAACGGCCGTGTCCTCTTTCCGCTGCCAGGTGCAACAAAAGCTGGCCCTTGCCCAATTGCAACAAATGGCCGCTGTCTTGTGGAATCAGAGTGGGCGGCAAAATGGGCTGGCAGAGGCACAGGTGATGCCGCCATGAAAGAGAAACTGTTTGACGAATACTTTGCGGACGCGCCGACGGCCGTGAACGTGCCCCAAATCCGCGAACAATGGCTGGCGCTCTCGCCGCCTTATGATGTGGAGCGCTGGCTGCTGCCATTGCCTGTTTGGGGTCAACGGCCGTATGAGCACAACGGCGCGGCCGCCTGGCAAACCCTGCGCGTTGACCTGGCCCACGCCGCATCGGATCGCCCATTTTGCATTTACCTGCACGCCCCTTTTTGCTCCAGCAAATGCCATTTTTGCGATTGTTACTCCTTCAAACTTGGAGCGCACCAGACGGAACACATCCAGAATTACGTTAATCGTGTGTGCGCGGAATTGCAACTGTGGGGCTGCCAGGGCAACTTGAGCCAGCGGCCTGTTTCCACGGTGCATATGGGCGGGGGCACGCCTACTTTTTTGGGGGAAGTGGCGCTAACCCAAATTGTTGAGTGTTGCCGCGCCCACTTTACCATTACCGACGATACGGAATGGGCGCTGGAATCCACCGTGGAGAGTTTGACGCCGGGCATGATTGCCACCATGCATCAATTGGGCTATCGCCGCCTGCACCTGGGCGTGCAAAGCCTGGAAGAGCTGGTGCGGGCCGCCATTAACCGCCGCCGCCCGGTGACCGAACTGCTGGCAAGAATTGAGCAGACGTTGGCGCTGGGGTGGGTGGTCTCGGTTGACCTGGTGTGTGGCCTGCCGGAGCAAACGTTGGCCGGGTTTGTAGATGACATCCAGACGCTCATCGCCGCCGGTGTGAATGGTTTTTCGCTCTATGAGCTGCTCATCTACCCGCAGAATCAGAAGTGGGCGGAATCATTAGGGCTGACGCAGCGCCGCCATGTGCCCAACTATTTTATGTTTCAGGCGGGGGCCAGCGTGTTGGAATCGCATGGGTTTCACAAGAGCCTGTTCAACCATTGGGCCGACGGCCGTGACCAGAACATCTACTTTACCTTTCCCACACGGGGTGAAGATTGCCTGGCGATTGGCACCATCGCTGATGGCGTGTTGGGTGATTACCATTACCGGCATCCACGTTATGCCGCGTACATGCGCCAGTGCGGGCCGGAGCAGCCGGGTTTAGAGGGGGGATTACGGCGCACGGCCGGGGAAAGCGCACTGCTGCCAATGAGAACGGCCGTTCTGTCCGGCACAATTCCACCCCAGTTTGTGCCCATTTTGCAAGCTATGACAGCAAACGGTCAATCACTTCTTCATTACTGGCAGCAGCAAAAACTGATCCAGCCAGGGGGTAACGGTGGATATGTGCTGACGGCCAATGGTGGCTGGTTTGCCGGGAACATGGTACGCCAATGGCAGCTTTTGGCGGAACAGGCCGATTGAATGACAAATCTAAAAATTATGAAAGCAATCCCGTGAGGCCGGAATACAGAAACAAGAGACCAAAAACGAGCGAGACAACGATGGCAATAGGACGGTTGTTTTTCGTAAGCCAGGCGGAAACGCTGTCGAGAATCACTTTCGATCTGGCGGGCATGAGAATGCGAATGAGAATAGGGAGCAGCAGTAAGGATTGCGCCAGCAAAATGAAAATCAGGTAAGCTATGGTGCTGGTCGGCTGGCCCAATTGGGCGTCGGCAATGGTAGCCAGGGCGCTGAGGGTGAACACCCACAATTTAGCGGCAATCAGCGGCAGCAAAAAGCCGATGCTAAATGCCTTGAGCGGGCTGGCACTGCTAAGTGTAGCCAGCCATTTTGGGGGTGGGTCATCGGGATCTTCTTCACGGCGCCACTTTTTGTATGCCGCGATTAACAATAAAATGCCCAGAATCAATAACAGGGTAGAAACGACCAGGCTTTTGCCACTGCTGCCATCAACTGCGGCAGCGCCGGATGCCGCGAAAACAAATCCAAAAACCAGCCCCTGCAATAGACGAGTGACCGTCATACCGGCGACGTAAGCGATGCTTTTTAACAATCCCTGCCGGGGGCTTTGCAACAGTAACACGCCGATAATGATTTGTACCGGCACGACCGCGCTGCCAATGATGTATGGTATCAACGAAATGAGTATGGGTTCCATAAGAATCCTTCACGTTTCAATTTACTCTTTTGAGTGCCTGACTAATGATGGCGCAAGCTTCGTTGGGGGAGTCGGTGATGTGGAAGAGTTCCAGGTCGGCGGGGTGGATTTTGCCCTGAGCCAGCATGGTGTGGCGCAGCCAATCTAGCAATCCGCCCCAAAACGCGGAATCGAACAAAACCACCGGGAAGTTGTTGATTTTGCCGGTCTGGATGAGGGTGAGGGTTTCAAACATTTCGTCCATCGTGCCAAAGCCGCCGGGGAAGATGATAGATGCCTGGGCATATTTGAGCAGCATTACTTTGCGGGTGAAGAAGTAGCGGAATTCTTTGCCGATATCTATGTAGGGGTTCAAATGCTGCTCGAAGGGGAGTTCGATGTTCAGGCCGACGGAGACGACGCCAGCCTCACGTGCCCCTTTGTTGGCGGCTTCCATGATGCCGGGGCCGCCGCCGGTGATGATGTTGAAACCGGCCTGGCCGAGCAGGCGGGCCACGGCCGTAGCCGTTTCATACTGTGGTTCTCCCGGTTGTACCCGCGCTGAACCGAAGATGGTCACGGCCGTGCCCACTTCTGCTAGTAAATCTACCCCCTCTACCATCTCCCCCATCACCCGCAAAATCCGCCAGGTATCCGTTTTGTGATAGGGCATTGGCTCCAGATTTGGCCCCGCTAACAGCCGTTCGTCTTCGGTATGCCGTTGGGGCGGTTGCACTTTTTTCATGTACCCATGCTCCTTGTTGGCTGTAGCGCGATTTTCCAAATCGCGCTACGCAGTTTCGTGGGTGGGATCATATGGCAGGTGGCAGAAGTTGGCAATGCTGCCGGGGTGGTTTGGGTGGGGAGACGGCAGTGCATCCCTTCACCTCTTTTTGAGATACAATCCCGGCATGACAATTCAATGGTTTGTGATAGAAGAGGAGGGGGTACGGCCGTTGCCCATTCCAGATGATGTGTCCAGTTTTGATGGCCTGTATGACGGGTTGGCGTTGGGTGTCTATTCGGCGCTGCGCACCTTTGCGCACAACAAGTTTCTGCACCTGCCAGACCACATTGACCGCACGGTACAGTCCATGCAGCTGTTGGGATGGGACTATCACCTGGACGAAAAGCGGCTGCGCCGGGCGCTGCATCAGGTGTGTACCGCTTTCCCCTTTCCCGAAGCGCGGGTGCGTTTTGATGTGTTGGCGGCGCCGCCCACGCACCTGGGCACAAGCAGCCGGGAAACGATTGCCCTGCTGCCCTTTACGCCGCCCGACCCGGCGTTGTATGAACGGGGCGTGGTCGTGGCTATGGCGCATGATTTGCACCGGGCACGGCCGTTAGCCAAAACAGCCGACTTTGCCCAGGCGCGCCAGGTCTACCCGGTGGGTGGCGCTGTTTACGAATACCTTTTGCTGGATGAGGCCGGCCATTTGCTGGAAGGCACGGGCACCAACTTTTATGGGGTGCGGGACGGCGTGCTGCGTACGGCGGGCAGCGGCGTACTGGGCGGCATTACCCGCAAAATTGTGCTGGAACTGGCGGCGGAATTGGGCATACCGGTGAATTTCACGGCCGTACACCTCACCGAAATCCCCCATTTACAGGAGGCGGCGCTCAGCGGCTCGTCGCGGGCCATTGTGCCGGTGGTGCAAATTGGCGGGCAGGTAGTGGGCGACGGCCGTCCCGGCCCCATTTGCCAGCGCCTCCTGACGGCATATAATTCGTTTGTCTCACAAGAAATTAAAACGGCGGTAGAGGAGTAACTTTCTCGTGTCATTCCGACGAGTCTTCGAGGAGGAATCCTTCTCATTTTTACAGTAGAGGGATTCCTCGCTCCGCAGACTCCGCTCGGAATGACAGGTGAAGTTTTTAAGCTAAGAAGACTTGTTTAACGATGTATTTATGACCACACAAGAAATCCCCCCCCTGGAAACATTTGCCCTGACCCTGTTTGACATTGGCGCGGTGCAGTTAGGTAAGTTTGTGCTGCACAGTGGGCGTACCTCCCGCATTTACCTGGATTTGCGCATCCTGGTCTCATACCCGGAGGCGTTGCGGCAGGCAACGGCCGCGTACCGGCAGGTGTTGGAAACGCTGACGTTTGACGTATTGGCCGCGCCGCCGTTGGCCGGGCTGCCTTTTGGCACGGCGCTTTGCCTGGATATGAACATCCCCCTCATCTACCCGCGCAAAACGGCCAAAAGTTACGGCACGGGCAAGGAAATTGAGGGGGTGTGGGACGTGGGGCAAACGGCCGTCGTCATTGACGATGTGATCACTTCCGGCGACAGCATTATGGAAGCGATAATCGCCCTCAAAGCGGCCGGCTTGCAGGTAAGCGAGGCGGTGGTGTTGATTGACCGCGAGCAGGGGGGCAAGGAAATCATGCAGGAGCATGGCTACACCGTCCACGCGGCCATGACCCTGACTCAACTGTTGAGCATCCTGGAAAGCCACGAACGCATTACCGAAAAACAACACGCCAAAGTGTTGAAGTCGTTAAAGTGATCAAGTGATCAGGTGCTCAAGTGTCTACGTGAACACCTGAACACCTGAACACACAAGGAGTCCCCTATGACTGATCAAAAACGGGCCGCCGCTCACAATGTGCTGCGTTATGCCCGAAATCCTTTAGATGTGATGTTTGCCCCCAAAAGCGTGGCCGTCATTGGCGCCACCGAACGCGAGGGCAGCGTAGGCCGTACCATATTGTGGAACCTGATGAGTAGTTCCTTTGGCGGCACCATCTTTCCGGTAACGCCCACCCGCAACAGTGTGTTGGGTATCAAGGCGTATCCGAATGTCACGGCCGTGCCCGAAACCGTAGACCTGGCCGTTATCGTCACCCCGGCCAAGACCGTGCCCGGCATCATCAAAGAGTGTGTAGACGCTGGTGTGCGCGGCGCCATCGTCATTTCTGCCGGTTTTAAGGAGAGCGGGCCAGAAGGAGTGGCCCTGGAGCACCAAATTCTGGCCGAAGCGCGGCGCGGTAATATGCGTATTATCGGCCCCAACTGTCTGGGGGTAATGAACACTGTCAGCGGCCTGAATGCTACCTTTGCCAGCACCATGGCCCGCCCTGGTTCGGTCGGCTTCATCAGCCAAAGTGGCGCACTTTGCACGGCCATTCTGGACTGGAGTTTGCGCGAGAACGTGGGGTTTAGCGCCTTTGTCTCCATTGGCTCCATGCTGGACGTGGATTGGGGGGACCTGATTTATTACCTGGGTGATGATGCGCGCACCAAAAGCATTGTCATTTACATGGAAACCATCGGCAATGCCCGCTCCTTCCTTTCGGCGGCGCGGGAAGTGGCCCTGGTAAAACCGATCATCGTCATCAAACCGGGGCGCACCGAGGCGGCGGCGCAGGCAGCCGCTTCCCATACCGGTTCGCTGACGGGCAGCGACGAAGTGCTGGCGGCGGCGTTCCGCCGTTCCGGTGTGCTGCGCGTGGACCGTATTGACGACCTGTTTAACATGGCCGAAGTGCTGGCCAAACAGCCACTGCCGCGCGGCCCGCGCCTGACCATTGTCACCAATGCTGGCGGCCCCGGTGTGTTGGCGACAGATGCGCTCATTGGCAGCGGCGGTGAATTGACGCCGCTGGCCCCGGAAACAATGACGGCGCTGGACGAGATTTTGCCCGCCCATTGGAGCCACAATAATCCGGTGGACATTTTGGGGGACGCCGATGCCGAACGATACGCGCAAGCCATTCAGGTGGCGGCAAATGACCCGAATAGTGACGGGCTGCTGGTGATTTTGACGCCGCAGGCGATGACCTCGCCCACGCAAACGGCGCAACTGCTGCACAAGCAGTACGGCCGTCCTGCCGGTTACAAATTTGGCAAACCGATATTAGCCAGTTGGATGGGTGGCGCGGACGTTCACGCCGGGCAGGACATTTTGAACCAGGGCAACATCCCCACTTTTGATTTTCCAGATACGGCGGCGCGTACCTTTTTCTACATGTGGCGTTTCCAACGGCGGCTGCAAAGCCTGTACGAGACACCCTATACGCCTGCTCAGACGCCGGAAAGCACAGCTCGCCATGAAGAAGTCCGGCAAATGGTAGAGCGGGTACGGCAGAGTGGGCGCACCATTCTGACCGAGTATGAATCCAAACTGGTGTTGGCCGCTTATGACATCCCGACGGTAGATACCCGTCTGGCGGCTAATGAAGATGAAGCGGTGGCAGCGGCGGAAGCGATTGGCTACCCGGTAGTGATCAAGCTCAATTCAGAGACGATCACCCACAAGACGGATGTGGGTGGGGTACGGCTGGATTTGGTAACGGCCGATGAGGTGCGCCATGCTTACCGGGCCATGGAACAGGCGGTCACGTCTAAATACAGCGCCGCCGATTTCCTGGGCGTGACCGTGCAGCCGATGTTGAATTTGAAAAATGGCTATGAACTCATTATTGGCAGCAGCCCGGACCCACAGTTTGGGCCGGTGCTGTTGTTCGGCTCCGGCGGTACGCTGGTGGAGGTGTTCAAAGACCGGGCGTTGGGGCTGCCGCCGCTGACCACCACGCTGGCGCGGCGCATGATGGAACGGACGAAGATACATGAGGCATTAAAAGGGGTGCGCGGCCGTTCGCCGGTTGACCTGCCGGCTTTAGAGTCGCTGCTGGTGCATTTTGGCGATTTAGTGGTGGAGCAGCGCTGGATTAAGGAGATTGACATTAATCCGCTGTTTGCCTCCGATGAGCATCTGATCGCCCTGGATGCGCGGGTGGTGCTGTATGGGCCGGAGGTGACGGAAGATGAACTGCCCCGATTGGCGATACGGCCGTACCCCAGCCAATATGCCCAGCCGTATACTACCACCCAGGGCGACCACTTGTTCATTCGCCCCATTCGTCCCGAAGACGAACCGCATGTGGTGGAATTCCACAAAACGTTATCCGAAAAGAGCGTATATTTGCGCTATTTCCGCGCCTTTCAATATGACCAGCGGGTGGAGCATGACCGGCTGGTGCGTATTTGCCATGTGGATTATGACCGGGAGGTGGTGTTGGTGGCGGAGAAAACGGACGAGGCGAACGGCGACAGGCAGATTTTGGGCATTGGCCGCCTGACCAGAGCGCGCAATACCGAAACGGGTGAGTTCGCCCTGCTGATCAGCGATATGTACCAGGGGCATGGCCTGGGCACGGAATTATTGCGGCGGTTGCTGCGCTACGGCCGTGATGAGGGAATTACCCGTGTAGAAGCCTATATCCTGGCCGAAAACCGGGGCATGTTGCATGTATGTGAAAGATTGGGTTTTACCTTCCACCGCGAGGCGGAAGTGATTAAGGCGGAGATAGAACTGTAATAAAGTAATTGGGTAATTGAGTTATTTAATCTAAATTACTCAATTACCCAATCACCCAGTTACCCAATTGCCTTCCTACGTCGCCATTCCAGCGCCAGGCCGACTAGCAGAATAAGAGCGCCGAGTACGGCCGTGACCATCACCCCAGTTTGCATAGGGGAATTAGCTGCTGCTCCTGATTGGGGCAGGACAATGACTGCATTAGGGCCAGCGGGGCTGCCCTGGCTGATGCAGAAATTGACATCTGTTTGCACCAGGCCGGTGTCCGGCAAGACCGGTACAAACAGCGGATTCTTTGAGGTGACAATCCACTTGGTGGAGTCAGGGCGGGCCGTCACTTCCCAGATGCTTTGCCCGGCGGCGGCTAACCCATAGGTGCCATCACTGCCCGTTGTCAGTGAAACAACGGTGGCCTTATCGCTGCTGACAAAGACGATCTCCACGCCAGGTACGGGATTCTCCCCGGCGATGCCGGTGCCCACGCAAACGCCGTCGCCATTGGCATCTGTGTAGACAGCGCCGGCCAATTTCCCCTGTGTGTCTGAGCTTTGTGCCGTCACCGTTGCTGCCGCCAGCAGCAGCAGCCCCACGACTGTGAGTAAGATCACACTTTTACGTTGCCAAAATTTCATCTTGAACCTCCTTGAATCAATTACGAAAAGTTCAACTTTTCTGAAAAGTTGAACTTTTATTGAATATTATCTGCCTTCTGATCGGTATTTACTACCGGATAGGCCACAACAACGAGCCGGTGCGAATTATCTTCGTAAGGCCAACAGGTGACCAAAGTGAGCCGTGCATCTTGTGTGGGGTTAATCCAACTGGCGTTTTGGATGCGGACGGCAAGCGGTTGGTCACGCTCTGGCAGAATCTCCACGGTGGCGACGGTGTAGGTGTACGGCCGTTCAAGCCCATACACAATTATCTCGTCGCCTGCTTCCAATTCAACCAGATCACGAAAAACCTCGCCATGAATGTTGTGGTGCCCGTTAAGCACGGTATTGCCGGCTGTGCCCAAGGGGGCGCTGGTATTATGCCAGCCGGCGCGGAACTCCGGCGGAACCTGCCACTGATAATAGGTCTGCCCCCTGTTTTGCACCTGAATCAACCCCACGCCACTGACGGGCGCATCCAGATCGAGGGCGGGAATGACAATGCGCTCTGGCTGTCCGCGCACAAATGCCAGCGTATTTTCATCTGGCAATGGTAGTTCTTCCTCCCCTTCCAGCGGTGTTTCCGGCAGCAGGGCCATTTCCACATCGGCGGTTTGGGGTGGGGTGGTGGGCAAGACGGCCGTGGGGATGAGGGCAATGCTTTGCGGCGGATTGTAGGAGAGGAGTAGGAGCAGGATCACGGCCGTGCAAACGGCCACAAGACCAACCACAATAAACACGATGCCCAGGGGAATGACTGCTTCATCTTTGGACCGCTTCGTCATGCGGCGTAGTATAAACCACAGTCGCGGTTATGTAAAGAAAGCGAGGAAGCCCTGGATTTCTAACTGCTGCCAGAGTTCGGACACGGCCGTTTCTACACTTTTATCGCCCGTGTTCACATGCAGTTCCGGGTGCAGCGGCGGCTCATACTCGTCGCCTCTGCCCGGCAGGGTGGTAATCTGCCCAGTGGTGGCTTGCTGCCACAATCCTTTGGGGTCGCGCTGCTGGCATACGGCCGTGGGGCAGTCCACAAACAATTCCGCAAAACGGGGCAGCCGGGTGCGGGCCGCGTCCCGATAGGCGCGGCGTGACCCGGTTGCCGCCACAAAGACGTGGACGCCATTCTTAGCCAGTAGTTCGGCCAGGTAAATGATGGTGTCATAAAACCAGTCGCGTTCGGCGGCGGCGTATGTGGGGTGGGGTGTCAGTTGGCGGCGTAGTTCATCGGAATCCAACACCTGCACCTGGATGCCTTGTGCCGCCAGCCGTCGGCTGAGGGCGTGCGCCAGGGTACTCTTGCCGGAAGCAGGCAGCCCGGTAAACCAGATAACAAAACCGGGCGTGATGGTGTGTTGTTCCACTAATCTCCAATCTCCCACCTCTAATCCCCACTCCCCAATCTCTGCCTTTTGCCTATGCCAACAGTTCCTTGATCCGACCATAATCAAAGCGATCAATCGTTAATACGCGCCGGGCAAAGGTGAGGAGTTGGCGGCGGGTGGTTTCGGTCAGGTGCGGATACCAGAGGGGGCTGGCTAAAACCAGGGCGCGCCAGGCAAACCAGGGCTGGATAACGGCCGTCAACTCTTCATCCGGTCGCGTCGCCAGATAATGCTGCCAAAAGTGATCGTGCAGGTCGGTAAATGGCCGTGCCCACTGCCCATCTCTCTGTAACGAGAAGAACAGATAGTTGATGGTCAGGCAGCTCACGTCGTCGGCTGGTTCGCCCCATTCCCCCCGGCTGCGGTCTAACACAAAGAGTGCGCCATTCTCGTCAAACCCGATGTTGAAGGGATGAAAGTCACCATGAACCTGGCGCAGGCGATGATGCCGCCCTTTGAGCCGCCAGCGCCACCGGTTCGCCAGTGTCTCCATCTCTTCCAGGTAATGTTCGTCGGCGTAAGCCAGGTCAGGTGGATAACTGTCGGTCAGTCCCATGATGCCTTCGCCGTGACCGATCAGGTCGCGTAAGCGCCGCCGCCACAAAGTGGGATCGGGGTGTGATGGTTGGTGAATGTCGGCCAGATAATGAGCCAGCGTGGCCGCCCGCTGCCAGTCGGTTGGTTGTAAGACGCCTTCGTCGCGGATGCGGGCCAGGTCGGCAGCGTACAGTTGACCCGGCTGGTAGGTGGTGACCAGCAGCAGTTCATCGGCTGTTTGTATGGATTGCAGACGGCCGTCTGGGGTGTGCAGCAGCATGTCTACGGCCGTGACATGGCGTGGCAGCCGGTTGAAGGTGTGGTAATCCAGCCAGACAACGGCTACCCGGTCATCGTCGCGTTCGCGGCCAAAGGCGTTGTGGCGGATGCGGTGGAAAACCTCGCTTTTTTCAGCGCCGTCCACATGGTAGGTCACCAGAATGGGACGGCCGTAGCCGAATTGTTTCAGTGTGTCGCTGCCGGCCGGCTGCCCATTCAGTTCCCGGATAGATTGAATGTCAACCGGAGCGCCGTAGCGTTCATGCAAGTAGCGGGTAATGGCGGTGATCATGGTGGGGAAACGGCCGTTGCCGATGAACCGGGTCGGGGACAACGGCCGTCAGGCTGCTGCATCAGGCTGGTTTAGGCGTTACACCTGGTTTTTCCATGCCGGTGTGTACAAACGAGAAGTAGCCGAAGGCCAGGGTAAAGATCAGAGCAAAAGCAATGACGAACCAGCAGTACCCATTCCCCAAACCATTCATCTTTTGTAGCAGCAGCACCACAAAAACCAGACCATGCCCAACAAAATTTGCCAGGGCCACTGGTCGCAGCTCTTCGAAGTAGTGCGCCTCTCGGCTTAACCAGTTCAGCACGGCAATGCCCAACAAGGTTGCGCCAAAAAGCTGGGCCATCATCACACCGCCGTCGTTGACGGTGATGTCGAATTGGGCCAGTACCCACTGCGGCGTCAGCAAATACCCCACGGCAAATAGCAGCAAAATGATGGCGTCAACGATCAAAAAGTATTTCGCTTTCATCTTTTGACCTCCTGCAAACATTTTGTGTTTGCCTCAACGGTTGATAAACCCGGCAACTGGCGTACATCACCGGGACAACGGCCGTTGTTATCATGCTTGTCGTCATTAAGGAGTATTGTGTGGAAGAAGTGAGGCCGGTGAAAATGTCTAACTCGCCATACTTCTCATTTTTGCGATTTCCAGGTGAAAATGGAAGTGGGGAATGCCACCATTCCCAGGTGATGTTCATCACCTGGGGAATTCATAAGCCGCCCTGTTTATGAGCAAGTTGGCCCGGCGTGGCAGCCGATTTGTTTATGCGGCAGGTGGCGGGCCAGATTTAGGGTTTGTCACGGCCGTGCCACAACTGCCACAAGATTAAAAGTGTCAGTAGCCCGGCCAGGATTGAGGCGGCTACATAACCGGTAAATGCGATAGTGGTAAATGTTTCTGACCGCTCAAATTCAAAAGCGGCGGCAATGCCGGTGGCAATAGCCGAGCCGACAATCAAACCGCTCAGTAAAATGCCCAGCACAACGAATCGAACCAGCCGCCCCAGTCTATCCACTTGTTCGTTAAGGCCAGATGTATCGTGGTAAAGTTCCAGTCGCCCTTTTTCATATTGATCCAGCCATTTTAGCGTGGCCTCTTGCAGGCTGGGCAGGCGTTGGGCTACTTCGCGCAGTGTATAGGTCGCTTCCTGTTTCACCACGTTGGTGATGTTTTCGGCCGTAATTTCTTTGCGCACCAATTCCAGAGTGATGCCCATGCCTACTTCCACAAAACCACCTTCGGGGAAGAGCAAACGGCCGGCCGCTTCCATTTGCATCATGGATTTGATCGCCAGCGTCAGGCTGGGGTCTAGCTGCAAGCCATTTTCGCGCAAAACGGACATCACCTCGTTCAACGTTTCGGACATAGGCACGGTTTGCTGCTGCATCAGCCGCCCCACCCGCCGTTCAAAATCATGCTGGAAGGCATGTTCGTTTACCTCGCGGAAGGGCACGCTGAGTGTGCGGGCGGCTTGCGCCAACCCGCGTACATCCTGCTGTTGCATCACCAGCAGCAGGTTGATCATGTTGGCCCGCTGGCGGACGGTCAGTTCACCCACCATGCCCACATCTAAAAAGACAATATCGCCATCTCGCCGATTGATAAAGACGTTGCCAGGATGTAGATCGCCGTGGAAGAAGCCATCAATGAGGATTTGTTTCAGCGTCGCCCGCAGGGCGTTTTTCGCCAGTTCTTCTTTGTCAAAACCGGCTTCGTCAATGGCGGTCAGGTTGGTGATCTTAATGCCGTCAATGAACTCCATCGTCAGCACCCGCTGGGTGCAAAAATCGTTGTAAATGGCAGGCAGCCGGGCGGCGGGAATGTTTTCCAGGTTTTGGTTCAGCCGGATGATGTTATACGCTTCAATGCGGTAATCCAGTTCGGCCAGCACTTGCTGTCCAAACTCGTCTACCACGCCGACCAGCCCCATATCTTGCGCCCATTGCAGCCGTCGCTGCACCAGGCGGGCCAGCCAACTCATAATACCCACGTCGGCGCGCACCTGTTTGATGACGTTCGGCCGTTGTACTTTCACTACCACATCTTCCCCGGTGTGCAGGGTGGCGCGGTGAACCTGGCCCAGTGAAGCGGCCGCCAAGGGGGTGCTGTCAAATGTGGCAAAGAGTTGCTCTGGCGGTGCACCCAGTTCGGCAATAATAATTTCGCGTACCTGGTCATAGGGAAACGGCCGTACACTGCTCTGTAACTTGCTCAACTCCACCGCCCAATCCGACGGCAATGCCTGCGATTGGCTGGAAATAAGCTGGCCCACCTTCACGTAAATTGGCCCCAACTCTTGCAGCAACAATCTGGTTTTAACCGGGACAGTTAGCACTTCTGGGGATTGATCCACCCCATATAACCACTCCAGGAAAAAGCGGCGCGTTATGCCGATCACGCCTCGATCCAGTGCAAAATCCAGACCATAACGCATAATCGTGTTATAGCTTTGCTGCAAACGTAAACTTTCTCTAAATTCGTCCAGACGGTTACGCCGTTTCATGTTGTGCCTCCTCTTCCCGCAGCGCCTGTACATAACCTAGAGGTGGCGTCACCCCAAAAACATAATCCAGAAAACTGCCCAACAAGCCCACAATAATGCCGCCTATCAAAGCTGCCAGCAAGCCGTCTATGACCAGGGACTTAAAGATGAGGGAGGTCAACCACAAAATGGCCGCATTCACCAGGATCAAAACGATGCCATAGGTGACAAAAAGCAGGCGAATGGTGAGCAATTGCAGTAGGGGCTTCACGAACACTTCCAGCAGTCCCAACCCTGCCGCCATAAACAGTAGCAAACCATAATGATAATTGACCAGTTGAATGCCGGGCATAAAGAGAATGACCACCGCCAGCGTTATGGCATTAACCAGCAAACCAACAAACACAACTTTCCAATTCCGGGGGATAAATTTGCGTAACTCTATCATAGTTACCTGTGTGTTTTGCAGGTCTGACAGCAGAAACCTGCCTGATGGTAAACAAATGACAGCTTACCACCAGTCACGTTTTTCTGTATGATCCAAAATGGTGCAATTTGGGAGTATAAGTAGCCAGGACATGAGGCAGGTCATTTACAACCTCCCCCACCTCCTAATCGGCGTCAGCTTCATAGGCCGGCAGTTCGCAGCGCATGGGGCGATCCTGCCGTTCGCCTAGAGCATAAGACGCCTGCATCAGCGTATGAATTTGGGAGGTACCTTCGTAAATGACGGCGCTTTTGGTGTTGCGCAGGTGGCGCTCCACGTTGTACTCATCGGAGTAACCATAGGCCCCGTGAATTTGCACGGCGTCATTGGCCGCCCGGTTAGCCGCCTCGGTGCAGTACCACTTGGCCATGCTCGTCTCCCGCGTATTACGAATGCCCTGGTTTTTCAACCAACCCGCTTTCCACACCAGCAGTTGGCCGATGTCTATGCTTTGCTGCATGTTTGCCAGCATTTGTTGGATAAGCTGGTACGCGGCAATCGGTTTACCAAACGTATGGCGCTCTTTGGCGTAGCGGATAGATTCTTCCAGGCAGGCTTTGATGATACCCACCGCGCCGGCTGCCACGCCGTAGCGGGCATTGTCCAGGGCGCTCATGGCAATTTTGAAGCCTTCCCCTTCTTCTCCCAAACGGTGACTGGCAGGCACGCGCACTTCATCCATGTTAATCCAGCCGGTATTGCTGGCATGGACGCCCATCTTGCCTTCAATGGTGCCGGTGGTCAGCCCTTTCCAGCCGCGCTCCAGGATGAAGGCGGTGATGCCATTTACCCCTTTGCTATTATCGGTTTTGGCAAAAACCAGAAAGCGGTCGGCAATGTCAGCCAGCGTGATCCACATTTTCTCGCCGGAAAGCAGATAGTCATCGCCATCTTTGCGGGCGCGGCTGCCCATACCGGCTACATCGGAACCGGCGCCGGGTTCGGTCAGACCAAAACAGGCCAGCTTTTCGCCGGTAGCCAGCGGCGGCAAAAAGATTTGTTTTTGCTCTTCTGTGCCCCATTGGTAGATTGGTAAGGCGTGCAGCCCCAGGTGAACGGCAATGGTTTCGCGCACGGAGGAATCGGCAAATTCCAGCCCTTCGGAGACGATGCCCAGCGAGATGTAGTCCATGCCTGCGCCGCCGTAACGCTGCGGCAGGCAAATGCCCATGAAGCCTAACTGCGCCATTTTGGGGATCAGTTCGTGGGGAAAGGTGTGGTTGCGGTCGTGTTCTTTGATGATGGGCATAATTTCGCCGCGCGCAAAATCATACACGGCCTGTTCGATCATTTTGTGTTCAGGGGAGAGGGTAAAGTCCATTTTGGTTTGTTCCTTAAACCCGAAGGGTTTCAGAAAACCCTTCGGGTCTTGCCAGGTGGGTTTGGAAATATCCACAAAGGCGTTTTTCTAAATAGAGACGGTCGGCCGGTTTGCGCGGCATGTGGCGTTCGTCGGGGAAGATGAGCAGGTCATACGGCCGTTGCGCCCGATTGAGCGCATTGATCAGCCGCGCCGTGTGGCGGAAATGCACATTTTCATCAATCAATCCGTGAATGAGCAGTAGTTTCCCTTGCAGGTTGTCCACGTGGGCTGTGACTGCGCCGCTGGCGTAGCCGTCCGGGTTGTTTTGCGGTGTGCCCATGTACCGCTCCGTGTAGCCGGTATCGTAGCCATCCCAATGGCTGGCGGGCGCGCCGGCTACGCCCACCTGGAAAGTGTCGGCGGCGCGGCAAAGGCACATGATGGTCATGTAGCCGCCGTAGCTCCAGCCATAGACGCCCACGCGGGATGGGTCGGCCAACCCTTGCGCGGCTAACCAGCGCACACCGTCTACCTGGTCTTGCACTTCCACATCGCCCAGGTTGTGTTTGATGACGCTTTCAAAGGCCAGCCCGCGCCGGGTGCTGCCCTGGTTATCCAGTTTGAAGACGAGGAAACCTTGCTGCGCCAGGTATTGGGCGCGCATATCAACCGTCATCAGCCAGCGATTGGCCACAGTTTGGGCGTGCGGGCCGCCATACACAGCTACGATGGTGGGGAATGGGCCGCTGCCAAAGTGGGCGGGTGGGCGATAAATCGCGCCGTATAGGGTGACGCCCTGCCGATTGGGCAGGGTGAAAATTTCCGGCGGCGGCAGGAGCAGATTTTCCAGGCGGGGGTCATCCGGCTGGTGGATGGTTTGCTGTACTGCGCCATCGGCTAGAGAGCGCAAGGTGACGATGGGTGGTTGGCTGAGGCTGTGGTGCGTGTCGGTGAAACGGCCGTTTTTCACATCCACTTCCACGCCATGTGTACCCGGTTCGGGGGTCAACGGCCGTGCCGCTCCCCCATCCAGCGAGACGACCAGCAGTTGCGTGTCCAATGGCGTGGGGTAAGCAGCGGTGAAGTAAACCAGCCCCGCTTTTTCATCCACCCCGGCAATAGTTTCCACAGGCCAATCACCAGCCGTTAGCTGGTGGATGAGTGAGCCATCGCCTGCATACAGGTAGAGATGTTGGAAACCGGTACGTTCTGAACCCCACAGGAAACGGCCGTCCTTGAGCGGATAAAACAGCTTGTGCAGGTTAATCCACACCTGGCTGCTTTCGCGCAGCAGGCGGGTGGCTGTGCCCGTTTGGGCATCAAAGACCAGCAGATCAAGCTGGTCTTGGGCGCGGTTGAGCAGTTGGGCAGTCAAACGATTGACCGATCCCGGCTCGGTCGGCAGCCACTTCACCCGCGCCAGATAGACTTCATCATCCTCGCCCAAATCCATCCATATCGGTGCGCCGCCAGTGCGGGAAATAACACCCAGGCGCACTCTGGCGTTGGGCATTCCGGCAAACGGGTAGCGATGGTCTTCCTGTGCCCCTTCGCCGACCGCATCTTTGCCTTGATGCACAATGCGGTAGATGGGGATGTGCGTTTCGTCCACCTCGGCAAACGCCAGCCATTGGCTGTCCGGCGACCACCAATAGCCCTGGCTGCGCCCCAACTCTTCCTGGGCGATGTATTCGGCCAGCCCGTTGGTTTTGCCTGTACCACGCGCGCCGCTGGTCACTTGCTGCGGCTGCCCACCCGCAGCCGGTACCACATACAGTTCGGCATCTTGCACGTAAGCGACCCATTCGCCATCGGGCGAGAAGCGGGCGTCCAGACAGGGGGCCACGTCGCCGCTGACTAGCAGGCGCAGGTCGCTATCTACGCCATCTTGCACGTAGATGCTGCCGCGCAAGGGAATGAGCAGTCGCTCCTTTTTGGCCGACCAGGCGTATTGGGTGACGCCAAATTCGCGCTGGCGCATTCGTTCGCGGCGCAATGTTTCTTCCAGGGAAATGTTATCGTCGGTGGCGCCGCCGTCGGGTGGATGCACGATGGGGCGCACCTCTCCGGTTTGCAGGTCACGGCCGACTAACTGGCGCGTCAGATCGGCGGCTTCGCTGTACAGGTAGGTCAACCAACGGCCGTCGGGACTGAACTGCACCGAACCGGGCATGTTCATGCCCGGCTGGGGGAAGGTGACAATGTCTGAAAGGGTAGGGGGTATGATGGCGTGTTGAGTCATTGAGTCATTGAGTGATTGGGTCATTGAGTAATTGGGCGTCAATGACCCAATGACCCAATGACCCAATTGCTTTCCTTATGGTTTGAGAATGATCGGCAGGTAAATGGTGTAAACCGGCTCAACAACGCCAGCCGTCGTGGTCAGGTCAACAGTGGCCGAAACGGTGTTGTCCGCGTCCGACACGG
>DAOMOK010000032.1:0-52544 GCA_035444285.1 Chloroflexota bacterium | reverse complement strand
CGCGGACAACACCGTTTCGGCCACTGTTGACCTGACCACGACGGCGACGGTGCCGCTGCCGCCATTGTCTTACATCTACCTGCCGATCATCCTGAAACCGTAATAAATATGGTATTGTGGGATATTGGGTATTTGAGTACCCAATATCCCCATTACTCAATACCTGTCCCCGGCAGGGTGAAATAAAAGGTACTGCCCTGCCCCATTTCACTTTCTGCGCCCACTTCTCCCCCCAGTTTGTAGATAATGCGTCTGACAATGGAAAGCCCCAACCCATACCCCTGGGCGCGGGTCTGGTTGAGGCGGGTAAATTCCGTAAATAAGGCAGACTGGTCGGTGGGGGTCAGGCCACGGCCGTTATCCTGCACCCAGAAGCGTACCATGCCATCCGGTTGGGTAGCGCCGTCTATCGTCAGGCGCGGTGGTTGGCCGCCATACTTCAGGCCATTACTCAGATAGTTGGTCCATACCTCTTCTACCCAGGGGGCGTGCCCAACAGCTTGCGGCCAGGTGGTGGGCATGACAATTTCAGCGCCATATTCGGCCACCATATGTGCCAATTGATGTTGGGCCTGGGCCACAATCTCGGCCATATTCAGCCGTGTTGG
The DNA here is from genome assembly GCA_035444285.1 of Chloroflexota bacterium. Taxonomy (GTDB): domain Bacteria; phylum Chloroflexota; class Anaerolineae; order Promineifilales; family Promineifilaceae; genus CAADGU01. The sequence goes on along the minus strand of DAOMOK010000032.1, from coordinate 51,936 downwards.
CTGTACCTCTTCTTTGCGCAGCGAGGCCAACAGCAATAGTTCATTGACGATATTGATCTGCTTCTGCACATTGCTCTGTACCAGGGCAAATTGCTCTGTCAGATCGTCCAGGCCGCGCGCTGCCAGTTCATCAGCGATGAGTTCCGTATGCCCTAAAATGACAGCCAACGGGCCTTTGAGGTCGTGAGCGACGGTATGGGCGTATGCTTCCAGGTCGGCGTTTTGTTCTTGCAGGTTTTTTTGCAGGCTGCGGATGGTAAGATGGGTGTGCAAACGGGCCAGTACCAGTTCCATATGCAGTGGTTTGGTGAGGTAATCTACGGCGCCCATTTCCAGCCCTTTCACTTCGTAGTGGGTATCGTGAACGGCCGTCATAAAAATGACCGGTGTACCCTGGTGCGCCGGGTGGGCTTTTATGTGGCGCAATGTCTCATAACCATCCAGACCGGGCATCATAATATCAAGCAGAATGATGTCAGGGCGGGTATATTGCAGCCGTTCCAGGGCGCTGACGCCATCCTGGGCTACAATGACATGATAGCCGGCTGCTTGCAGCGCCTCGAACAAGAGAGATAAGTTGGTGGTGTTATCATCTACGATGAGGACAGATGTCTTGTTCATAAGGTCAACGTGGCTGGTGGATGGTGACTGGTAAGATTACCAGCCACTATTTTCAAGGCAAATTAGCTCATTTCTCAGTATTACTCAGTCCCTTTTGTGCTGGCAGCAGAACGGCCGTCAATAACTTTTGTAATTCGTTCACTTGACAGGTACAGGCCAGGTGTTCAATTTCCTGTAAAAATGACTGATAGGGGGGACTTGTTTGGGCCAGGTAACTGACTGTGTTGCGAATGGCGGCCATGTCGCCTTGCAAGGTTTGTGCATATAACCTGGATAATTCTGCCTGGGGAGGCACGGCGGTAAGGGAGATGGCAGCCAGGGGGTAATGACTGGCAGTGGGTGTAGGGGTTACGGCCGTGTCTACCACCCCACTATGTACCAGCGGCAGCGCCAGAGTAAAAGAAAATGTACTACCTTTGCCCGCCACACTGCTCACTTCTAGTTGTCCCCCCATCAGTTCGATCAGGCTGTGGCTGATTGCCAGACCTAAGCCGGTGCCTTCGGCGCGCTGCTGTGGGCTGCCTAACTGATGAAACGGTTCAAAAATACGGTGTAGATGGGTGGGTTCAATGCCAATGCCTGTATCCTCAACCGTAAACTGAAGCTGGGCAATTGTCGAAGGTGTGGTGGGCGATTCAAGCTGTTCTACCCGTAGTGTAACCTGACCTTGCGGTGTGAATTTGACGGCATTACCCAACAAATTGATCAACACCTGTCGCAGCCGCTTTTCATCGCCGACGACGGCCGTAGGCAAACCCTGCCCTTCCAACACAAACGTTAAACCCTTTTCCTCAGCCCGCACCAATATCATTTCCCCGATAGTTTGGAGGAAGGGAGACAGTTCAAAAGGGGCCGTCCATAATTCAATGCGGCCGGCCTCAATTTTTGCCAGGTCTAGTAAGTCATTGATCAGCATCACTAAATGCCTGCCGCTCTGCTCAATAATCTCTATCTGCCGTCGCTGCTGCCCGGTCAGGCTTTTATCTTTTTTGAGCAGGTGGGCATAACCCAACACCCCACTCAGCGGTGTGCGTAGTTCGTGACTGAGGGTCGCCAGAAAACGGCTTTTGCTCTGGTTAGCAGTTTCGGCTGCTTCTCTGGCCTGCTGTGCCTCTTTATATAACCGGGCGTTACGAATAGCCACCACCGCCTGGTTGACAAAGGATTGGGCTATCTGTGCTGATTTTTCATCATAGGCCCCCACCGTAAAACTATCGGTGGTAATCACGCCGATGACATCATCTTCTTCTAGCAAAGGGACGGCCATCCAACTGCGGATGTGAGGGGCCAGTTCCCAATCCCAGTCTAAATGCCAGTTGGGTTCCTGGTGTACATCAGGTACCACGTGTGGCCGCCGGGTATAGAGTGGATAGTAAGTGGGGTCATCATATGCTTGATGGATAAAATTACCTTCTTCGGGTTCACCACCAATCGAGCTACCATAATGTACCAAATCGTTGCCTTCACGCAGGAAGATACCGGCGCTGTCATAGGGGATCACCCGGCGCAACTGCTGCAAAATCCGAATGAGCAGCGGGCGCATTTCCAGCCCGCTGTTAAGGGCCAGCGCCACTTCTTGCAAGCTCTCGGCCATCTCTTTAGCTGCTTGCTGTTCGGCCAGAAGGCGGGCATTTTCGGTGGCGCTTTGCTGTAAAGCCTCATTCACCTGGCGCAGCGAGATTTCCGCCTGCGTTCTTTGGGAGATTTCTTGCTCCAGAGCCGCCGTGTATTGTTGTATCTGCTCGTGTAAACGGGCATTTTGAATGGCAACGGCGACCTGGGTGGTCAATGTGTTCAATACATGAATCTGGGTGGGTGTGAACAGGCGGCCGGCTGGGGCAGCCACCAGCAGTACGCCCAACATTTCGCCGGTACGTTGAATGGGGAAACCGGCCAGTGAACGGTGCTGTAAAGAAGGAACCAGATGGGGGGCATGGCCGGGCCAATTGGCATAGTCCTCCACAATCATTGCTTCTTCCCGTTCCCACACTTTACCGGCCAATCCTTCACCACGCGCCAACTCGATAGCGGGATCGCCCCGGCCACGAATGGTGGTTGTAATTTGCAGCCGCTCCCGACCAGGCTGGCACAAATAGAGTCCGCCAATATCCGTCTCCAACATATCTGCCACCAGCCGAATGGTTTTCTGTAACAGTTTATTCAGGTCTAATTCGGCCAGCAGTTCCAGCCCGGCCTGCAATAGCTCCTCAAGAGGAAGGGTGTGCTGGCTGTGGAGATCATTTGATGATTGGTTCATGGTGGTATGGTCGTCAATGGGCACATTGACCTGACATTCTGAATGTCTGCTGGTTGTCAAGTACATGTACGTCTGTTTGGAATGACGATTGGTTCCTGCAGTGAAGCTGACGACAATTACGGGTAAGTATACCATCCCTGCCGGAGATGGTAGATAACCCATTGGTCATTTGGCTGACACGGCCGTTTGAACCAACACCTCATCACAGGTTACAATCTCTCTATGATTATTTTACGCACCCCAGACCATCACTTTGAAAATCTGCCCGATTTTCCTTTCGTGCCCCACTACGTCACCGTGAAGGATGTTCGCCTGCATTACTTGGATGAAGGCGAAGGGGAAACCATCCTCTGCCTGCACGGTCAGCCAAGCTGGAGCTACCTCTATCGCAAGATGATTCCCCCGTTAGCGCAGCACCACCGTGTCATCGCCCCCGACTTCCCCGGCTTTGGCCGCTCCGACAAATATGCGGACCAGGCAGTGTACTCCTTTCACATGTTTTTGGAGATGTTGGTGGGTTTCATCGAAAAGCTGGATTTGTGGGACATTACGTTGGTTTGCCAGGATTGGGGTGGGATGTTGGGGTTAACGGCCGTGTCCCAACACCCCGACCGTTTTGCCCGACTGGTCATTATGAACACCGGTCTGCCCGGCGGCGAAGCAATGCCGGAAGCGTTCCTGCGCTGGCGTGCCTTTTGTGAAAAATTTGGTGCTCGTATCCCGGTAGGGCGCGTCATGCAAGGCGGCACCGTCAGTCAACTGCCAGACGATGTGTTAGCTGCTTACGAAGCCCCCTTCCCCGATGAATCATTCAAAGCAGGCGTAGCCGCCTGGCCGCTGCTCGTCCCGACAACTCCTGATGATCCCGGCGCAGCCGAGATGCGGGCGGCGCGAAAAGTGCTGGCCGAATGGTCAAAACCGGCCCTGGTCCTCTTTTCAGACAGTGACCCTATCACGGCCGGCGGCGACCTGTGGTTCCGGCGACTGATGCACATTCGCCAGGCCGACCAGCCGCGCATAGTCATCAGCCAGGCCGGCCACTTTTTGCAAGAAGACAAAGGCGAAGAGATCGCTGCACACATCTTGAACTTTTTAGCTGAGTAGTGCCCTGCACATCCTCGTCTTTTTTGACAGGAACCTTGCTGGTCGTTATAATCCCGTTTCGCTGTGTGGGTTAACACCACTCCCCACACAAAATTAAAACCACAACCAGCATCCCTGATGCTGGTTATTTTTTGGAGGAACACCATGTACGCAATTGTGGAAAGTGGTGGCCGGCAATACCGCGCCGAAGCGGGCAACAGCTTTGTAACCGAAAAGCTGCCCTACGAAGTCGGTGAGCAGATTGAAATGAATAATGTGCTGCTCCTGGCAAACGGCGATGAGATCAAGATCGGCCAGCCCACTATTGAGGGCGTCACTGTGAAAGCAACCATTGTGGAGCAGTTTCGCGGCGAAAAGATTTTTGTGTGGAAATATAAGCCCAAGAAGCGGTACCGTCGCCGCCGGGGACATCGTCAGCAATATACCCGTGTACGGGTTGATGAGATTGTGACAGGTTAGGAGAGTGTATTATGGCACATAAGAAAGGGGCCGGTTCAAGTAAAAACGGCCGTGACAGTCAGTCAAAACGTTTAGGCGTGAAGCGCTTTGGTGGGGAGTTTGTTATCCCCGGCAATATCATTGTCCGGCAGCGTGGTACCCAGTTTAAGCCCGGCCAAAATGTAGGCATTGGCAAAGATTTCACCATTTATGCCATGGTGGATGGACAGGTGACGTTTGAAGAGCGGCACGGCCGTAAATACATCAGCGTCTATCCGGTGGAAAGTTAAGGGAGCGCCGCCATGAAAAGTGATATTCATCCTAAATGGTACCCGGATGCTAAAGTATTGGTAGATGGTCAAGTTGTCATGACCGTCGGCTCTACTTCACCTGAAATTCGTCTGGAAATCTGGTCTGGCACCCATCCGTTTTACACCGGCCAACAACGCCTGGTAGACACGGAAGGGCAGGTAGACCGCTTCATGCGTCGTTTGCAAAAGCGCGACTCAATGGTTAAACAAGTTGAAGTACGCGAAGAAAGAGCCAAACCGGTGAATTTGAGCGTGGACTCCATGTCTTTAGGCACCCGCGCCGAAAAAGCGTTGCAAGAAGCTGGCGTCACTACCGTCGGTGATGTGATGAATCTGTTGCAGCAGGGTGAGGATGCTCTCCTGGCGCTGCCCGGCATCGGTCAAAAAGCCCTGATTGACATCAAACGTTTCCTGCGCGCCGAAGGCTTGATTGAGTAAACTTCTGAAGACCCTGGAGGCTTCAATAAACCCATAGGGTCTAAATCGAATGAGATGCAATAAAAAAAAGCAGATGCGGAAACGTATCTGCTTTTTTTTGTCCTTTGCGTCAAAATAATGGGAGAATTTATGACAACACATACACACGGCCGTCTGGAAGTCATTTGCGGCAGTATGTTTAGCGGCAAAACGGAGGAGCTGATCCGCCGCTTGCGCCGCGCCGGCATTGCCCGGCAAAAGGTGCAGGTGTTCAAACCTGCCATTGATGATCGTTACCATGTCGAGAAAGTGACCTCGCACAATGGGCTGGCGTTTGAGGCGCAGCCGGTACAGGATGCTCAGGAAATTTTAGCGCGGCTGGAACCAGATACGACGGTAGTGGCCATTGATGAGGTGCAGTTTTTTGACACGGCCGTTATCCCCCTGTGTGAATCGTTGGCGAACCAGGGCAAACGGGTGATCTGCGCCGGGCTGGATACCGATTTTCGGGGCGAACCGTTTGGCCCCATGCCTGGTCTGATTGTGCGCGCCGAAATGATAGACAAACTGCATGCCATCTGCGTCATTTGTGGTGAAGAAGCCAACCGCACCCAACGACTGATTGACGGCCGTCCCGCCGCCTATGATGATCCGGTAGTGTTGGTAGGCGCAGCCGAAGTGTACGAAGCCCGCTGCCGCCACTGCCACCAGGTGGCTCCGGCAAAAAATGGTAATTGAGTAATTGGGTAATCACCCAATTACTCAATTACTCAATTACCCCTTACCATGATCCCCAACCTATACGACCACATCGAACGAGTTTTTATTGACGAGACGCAGCTTCAGGCGCGTGTTGAAGAAATAGCGCGGCAAATTGAGGCCGATTATGCCGAATTGGATGATCTGCTGCTCATCTGTGTATTGAAGGGTGGCTACATCTTCCTGGGCGATTTGAGCCGGGCGCTGAAACGGCCGCACGCGCTGGATTTTATGGGCGTCTCCAGTTATGGCAGTGGCACACGCAGCAGCGGCGCGGTACAGATTATCATGGATTTGAAGCAGCCCATTGACGGCCGTCATGTTCTCATCATCGAAGACATCATTGATAGCGGTCGTACCCTTAGCTACATGCGCCAGAATTTGCTGGCGCGCCAGCCCGCCTCGCTGAAAATCTGCACCCTGCTCAACAAACCCTCCCGCCGCGAAATAAACGTACCCATTGACTACATTGGTTTTGACATCCCCGATGAATTTGTGGTTGGTTACGGCCTGGATTTTGACGAACTGTACCGCAATTTACCCTTTGTGGCCGTCCTAAAACCAGATATTTTTGCTCATCTAATGGAATGATATGTTGTCATTGGTCATTTGTCCTTTGTCATTGGCGGACAAATGACCAATGATCAATGACCAATGACCGATCTGAACCCGTATGCCGGCCGATGGGTGGCGTTGGTGGGGGAGGAGGTGGCAGGTATCGGCTACACGGCCGTAGCCGCCACCCATGCCGCCCGCCGCAGCCGCCCCCGTGACCGCTTGACGCTGCAATTCGTGGAGCCGCCTGGGGGACGGCCGTTGCCCTTACCCGCGCTCATGGAACAGTTACGGCCGTTATTCGCCCAGGAAAGCCAGCCCGTTTACCTGGTAGGTGGCGTGGTGCGTGATGCCCTGCTAGGGCAGCTCAGTCATGATCTCGATTTTGTGCAACCAACCGGCGCCGTCAAGCTCAGCTTCCGCGTGGCCGATGCCTTGGGCGTACCCGTCTATGTGCTGGACAAAGAGCGGGATACCGGGCGCGTCATTTTAGCGGACGGCCACACCTATCTCGACTTTTCTTGCTTTCGGGGCGCTGATCTGGAAGCCGACCTGTACGGCCGTGACTTCACCATCAACGCCATCGCCCTGCCTGCCGCCGCTCACACCGACGCCAGCCTGATTGACCCCACGAATGGTCTGGCTGACTTGCAAGCCAGAGTGATTCGCCACACCCACGACCACTCGCTGCTGGATGACCCGGTGCGGACGCTGCGGGGGCTGCGGCTGGCGCTGCGGCTCGGTTTTGCGTTGGCCCCGGAAACGGCCGAGGCCATTATCACCGCTGCCCCGCAGTTGACGGCCGTTTCCACCGAACGCATCCGCGACGAACTGCTCAAACTGCTGCAAACCAATCAGCCCCATGAAGCAGTGCGCCAGATGGGAGAATGGACGCTGCTCCCTGTCGTTTTACCGGAGATTGCGGCCGAAGCCGGCGTCACCCAATCGCCGCCACACCATGAAGATGTGCTGACGCACACCATTTCCGTGCTGCGCTGGCTGGTGCTGGTGGAAGAGACACTCGGCGGCAACAGCGACCTTGTTTCCCCAGCTTTCCGCGACATCCACAACCGGCTGGGCCTGTATGCCCCCGGTTTGCAGGCGCATTGGCAGCGGGTGGTAGATGGCGGCGTAGACGGCCGTACCCTGCTCCGCTTGGGCGCACTCTACCACGATGTGGGCAAACCGGAGACGAGAACAATTGATGCGGATGGACGCATTCGCTTCTTTGACCATGACCAACAGGGTGCGGCCATTGCTGCCCGCCAACTGCATCGCCTGGCGCTCAGCAATGAAGCCGCCAGCCATGTGCGTCGCATCGTCGCCGGGCACATGCGCCCACTGCTGCTCGGCCAGAGTGGGCGCACCCTCTCCCGCCGCGCCGTGTACCGCTACTTCCGCGCTTTGGGCACAGCCGGGTTGGACGTGGCCGTCCTCTCTTTGGCTGACCATCTGGCGGCCCGCAACGGCCCCGGTGATGATAGGGAATGGGAACGGCTTCTCAACGTCGTGACCCAATTGCTAGACCACTATTTTGCCCGGTATGAAGAAACAGTTGCGCCGCCACCGCTGGTGAACGGCCGTGACCTCATCAACGAACTCCACCTCCCCCCCGGCCCTGAAATCGGCCGCCTGCTGCGCCTCATAGAAGAGAGCCAGGCCGCCGGCGAAATCCACACCCGCGAACAAGCCCTCGCTTTTGCCCGCCTTTCCCGCTCGTAATCCGTGACCCGTAGTCCGTAAACCGTGACCCGAACTGGGACTTCGGATTACGGATTACGAGCAACGGATAACGGGTCACGAATTACGGGTATCGGCCCACAATGCCAGATGTCACCCTGTTACTATGTCAGGTGTAACTACCCCCACCGTCCCAAAAACGGTATACTCCCGCATCAGTACCACTTATCAACCAATCCCCTGAAAAAGGTTACGCGGCGGCGCAGAGTTAATAGAAAAACTTCACGCCATTCGCGTCCTTCGCGGATTTTTCTTTAGCAACACAAATTGGAGGTCCTCATGAGCAAAGACACTTTAACCATCACCGACAACCGCACCGGCCGAACCTATGAAGTTCCCATCGAAAACGACACCATCAAAGCCATTAGCCTGCGTCAGATCAAAGTCAACGATGATGATTTTGGCATGATGAGCTACGACCCTGCCTTCACCAACACCGCTTCCACCAAAAGCACCATCACCTACATAGACGGTGACAAAGGCATCCTGGAATATCGTGGCTACCCCATTGAACAACTGGCCGAACAGTCAAACTTCCTGGAAGTCGCCTACCTCATTCTCTTTGGCGAACTGCCCACCAAAGAGCAATATGACGCCTGGGAATACGACATTTTGCACCACACCTTCGTCCATGAAAACATCAAACAGCTCATGCACGCCTTTCGCCACGACGCCCATCCCATGGGTATGTTCATTGCCACCATTGCGGCTATGTCCACCTATTACCCTGAAGGGCGGCGCATTGATGACGCAAAAGCCCGTCTGAAGCAAATCAAGCGCCTCATCGCCAAAGTGCCCACCGTCGCTGCCTTTTCTTACCGCCACAGCCGGGGGTTGCCCTATGTTTACCCGGACAACGACCTCAGCTACACCGGCAATTTCCTTAGAATGTTGGACCAAATGACCCAGGAAAAATATGAGCCAAACCCGGTGCTGGCCCACGCCCTGGACGTCTTGTTCATCCTCCATGCTGACCATGAGCAAAATTGTGGCACGGCCGCTATGCGTGTGATTGGTTCCAGCCATACTGACCCTTATACGGCCATGGCCGGGGCGGCGGCGGCGCTGTATGGCCCGTTGCACGGTGGGGCCAACGAAGAAGTGCTGCGCATGTTACTGGAAATTGGTGATGTGAAAAATGTGCCGGAATTTATCAAGGCTGTCAAGAACCGCGAACGGCTGTTGATGGGCTTTGGGCATCGGGTGTACAAGAATTATGACCCGCGCGCCCGCATCATCAAACAGGTGGCCGACCAGGTATTTGAAGTCACCGGGCGCAGCCCGCTGCTGGATATTGCTCTGGAACTGGAACGCATTGCTCTGGAAGACGACTTTTTTGTGCAGCGCAACCTGTATCCGAATGTGGACTTTTATTCAGGCATTATTTACCAGGCGATGCGCTTCCCCATTGCCATGTTCCCGGTGCTGTTTGCCATTCCGCGCACGGTGGGTTGGCTGGCGCAGTGGCAGGAAATGCTGGCCGATTCCGAGCAAAAGATCGCCCGGCCACGTCAGGTTTACCTGGGCTCTCCCACCCGCGATTTTGTGCCGATGGCGGGACGCGGGTAAATTAACGGTGTTGAGATTTTAGCCAGAGCTAACCGGTGACATAAACCAGGCACGGCCGTATGCCAGCATACGGCCGTGCCTCTCAACCGATCACTCAACGCCGGTCAACGTCAGGCAATGGCAGATCTGGCGGCGCCGGGTTTATTGGTCGTTTAGGGATTGCAGAAACACAGCGGTTGTGGGCGCGGTGGCGGCCGTGCGTAGCAATTGGCGTAATACCTCTATGTCGGTCACGGTCGTGACCCGCTTTGCCACATCCTCACCGGCCAGCCCAAACCGGAGGTTGAGCAATTCCAGGATGTTTTCGTGTAGATTTTGTATCCGCCCTTGCTCAATTCCTTGCTCAATCCCTTGCTCAATCCAGTAATCAGCTACCGTTTGCATCGCTTCACTCCCTTGGTCGGCCAGAGTGCGTTGCACCACCGCCACCATCTCGTCTGGGGTCAAATGGCTGCTGGCCTGCCCTACATAATACAACACTGTGCCCAGATATTCCAACGCTGTTTCTGTTTGCGCCAGGTCATGGAACAGGTTCAAGATGTCCGCCAGCCGCCCCCGCAGGGCCGGGTCGAAGATGTACTTCAACACCAACAGCCCAATTTGCAGCAGGGCTGCCCCACGCACATCGGCATCACTGAGGTGGGACAGGTCTTGCAGTTCGTAGCGGGCGGTGGGCCAGTACGGCCGTAACGCCTCATCCCCCACAAACAAATCGCCAAAATCGGTGGCCGCCTGCCACTTCTCCCGGCCGTGATACAGCACCACCGGTATGATGGGCCGCAGCCCCCGCCCGGCCCGCACATCTCTTTCCCAGATGCGCACTTCGTAGCGCAGCAATTGGAAGGCGGTTAGCAGGTCGGGCCAGCTTTTGTGTTCCAGCAGCACATAGAGATATGCCTCCTGGCCATTCCGCAGCCTCACCCGGTAAAGCAAATCGGCAAACTGCTCCTGCAAGTCCGGGTCAATGAAGCTGCCGGATTGCAATTCCAGGGTGTCCAGGTCGAGTACGGGCGTGACCGCTTCGGGCAAATAGTGGGCAAAGAAATCACGGGCCACTTCGATGCGGCTGAAAGTCTCTTTGAAAAAGCGGTCGTGGGGGTTGGAGAGGTCGCTCATGGAGGGGATTATAGCATGAAGGGAGTGAGCCGGAGAGCAGGGGAAGATGTGCACGGCCGTACCCCTCATCCGTTTATCCGCTTCCCCATCCGCTGCCGCAAAAAAGACACGGCCGTACCCCTTCGGTGATGAGGTGAGCGGGTGAGGGGGTGACGGCCGTGCCACACAACCTGCATATGTCAACGGCCGTTGTGTACCGTCCAGTCGGTGGCGTTGCCGTCATTGTAATTTTCGACCGAATTTTTACCCTCTATCCGTTTGCTAGCGGTTCATGCTAGGCGAAAAGCAAACCCTCGACCGCTTACGAACAGGCGTAATCCTATTGGCCGCAGGGGATCAAGAATCAATTTGTAATGGTTCTAAAAAAATACCTGACCAACCATTCTCTAAGAAAAGGTGAGAAACTCTCTGGGAAACCAAAATTTCCCGGTACGCCATCCCGCCGTCGCCAAACCATTCCTTTGACAATACAAAATCTGCTGTTTCTTGCAACAGGGCATTTGAGTATGGCAACATGCCTCGCGTGTGCGGAAGATACTTCACAACATCACTGTCGGTTTTGGACAGAGGGTGGTTGGCTAACAAGGCATTAGCCTCTGTGATTTTAGGAATCACTATTTGCGATATGACCTCAGAGGGTCTTCCTGAGGAATTGATGATGACGTCAGACACCTCAAAACCTTGAAAACCAGCCTTTTCAAACTTCTCAATGACCTCTTTTTTGGCGAACAGTTCATGAATCCAAAATAGTGTCATAAATTGTTTGTACTTCAATGCAGGTTCGCGTTTTATGCGAAAGGGTTCTATTTGATGTGAAAAAATCCCGCTTTTAGCATCGAATCCGGCATAGGTAAAATGAGTGGAAAGCCATTTATTTTCCGGTTGTGGGTAACCAACAGGATTGACCAATTTAACCCTACACCAGGGGGCCTGTAAAATTTCCTCTTTGGAAAAGATGTTTAGAGGTAAGTCCCCCATATTATGCCTCTTTACCAAATCTGATATCCTCTCCCAGGCAACATGATCATCGTGTATATCGAATCCTATCAGAGCGTCTACTTCTCCTGGCATGGCTACACGTTTGTATTTAAATTTGTGTTGCTCAAGAATCTTCATTAACTCTGGAGACTCTGAATCTCTAAATGCAATTCGATACCTGATCTTCATTACTTTGCTCCTTGCTCAACAATTCCTAAAGTTTGCCGGGCACTCTCTAATAGCGCCGGGTAGTTTGCGTAAATCTCTTGAGCCTTAACCCAAATTTGTTCTTTTGGTAGAGTCCTATAGTTTGTAATGCCATATGGAAATGCAGTCCTGCCCCGCTGTGGCCGGTCTTCCAGACCGAGCCACACCATCTTTGCCAGCCAGAACCCCCCTGTTTCACCATACCACCTCCGTCAATATCACATCACACTCTCCTGCCAGGTCCAGTGGACGGTAGGCCGCCCACGAAAACCGCCAGGCTGCAGCTTCCCACTCAGCCCTTTGCGCACCAGGCTGTTGTGAATATAGCGTACTTTGGCCTGCCAGAACACGGCCGTTCAGATGACCATAGGGCGATGGCATACTCCCGGAAAAGGTAGACAAATCGGCACACTGCGGCGACGGACAGCAGCCGTCCGCGTTCATCCCATGAAGGCGGGCCTTGCTGTTTGTAGCCGCGATTTTAATCGCCGGGAATTGAGTATGCAATCGCCCTGTACCCTGGCTCGCCCTGTTTTACAATTCCGGGGACTTGACATATAATTTTGCTATCTTTAGCCGTATAGCCTTCTTGTAAGAGATCTGCATGTCTGAGCAAGCCCTGCCCCTTGCCGATGGCGAACAACCAGTAGATACCAACAAACTGGTACAGACATTGATTGATGTATTCAGTGAACAGGAATTGAAAGATTTCTGTTATGAATTGCGCCTGGACCCCGAAAATCTAAAAGCGATTTATAAAGTTGATAGAGCACGGGAACTGGTTAACTACTTCCATCGTCGTCGCCGCCTCAATGTATTGGTAACGGTGTTACGGGAACAACGCCCCCATGTCACCATAGAGGATCTCCTTCTGAGAGAAGGCGAGTTGGGTCTGGCTGCCACCTTAGAGGGGCTGCCCACCACCCTGCCTTCCGCCCCCGAAGACATGTCCAACACGATGCTGGTCAGCAAAAGTTTGGTGACGCTGCTGCGCCTGCTGGCTCGGCCTGATATGCGCGCCGCCGTCGTGGCTTTCCAGACCGATTTCCAGGCCGCTTCCAGCCAGATTGACCAGATGAATGACTTTAAGCTGGCGCATGACCTCTTTCAGGAGTTAGAAAACCGCTACTTTCTCATCCAAAATGATGAGCGTCGCCTGCCCGCCGATGACCTGGCCTGGGACAGCATTGCCATCAATGAACCAGAATTACAGGGCAAAATAAGCGATTTACGGGTGGTGACGCAGCGTCCCACCTTTGCCACCGATGAAGCGCGCTGGATGGCGCAGTTAGATAAAGTCAGCGAGAGCATTCGCGTGGGCGTGGAGCAGTTTGACCTGGACGAACTCAAGCGGGGCACCGGCCTGCTGTACCGGGTGCTAAACCGCACCCCTTCGCGCATCAATGCCCAACTGGTAGCCACCGCCACTGCGCTGCGCCTGGATGCGCTGGAACAGGCCATGCAAACCATCAACAGCAATCTGTCTACCAGCGACCTGAAGTTGGATAGTGTGGTAGAAGAGATTGCTAATGGAGTGGCGGCGTTGGGTGGGCTGGATGAACGGCTGACGGTATTGGTAAAGGAGCATAACGCCTGGCAGGAAATTGATGATGAACTGCGCCGGGTGGAAGGCACCCTCAACCAGAGTATAGATGAACTGGATGATGCCTGGTTTGACCTGGAACCGATGGCCCGCGATCTGGCGGCCGGGCAGAGCGGGGAGTGGGCGACAGAGCTAAACGATGTGGTAGATAAACTGGATGAGGCATTGCGCGAAAAAGTGGTGGTAACGGTGCGCCGTTTGTTCCGACGCTTCCAGAGCCAGGTGCGGCGCCGTTTCCGGCAGGTGGATTTAGAGTTGTTAACCTTGTGCCAAGATTTGCAGCGCGTGGGCGAATCGCTGGATTTGTTGTTGAGGCAGTTTGAAAAATGAACGACATCCAAGACTTCTCTTTCTCAGAAGATGAAATTGTCCCTTTCCTATCTTTTGTTTCGTTCCGGGATACCCACCGGGATTTGCTGAAACGCCGCCGCGAGGAGAAGAAGGAACATGGCGAGGAGACGCCCGCTTTCTGGACGGCCGTAGACGAATTTCTGCAACGTGGCCGCGCCGCCGGCGCTTTCCTGGACGAAGACAGCGACCGCGAAGCGGCCCAAAACCTGCTCGACTACTGGGAAACCCAACTCTTCCATGCCGGGCGCGACATCCCCGACATGATCCTGGCCGAGTTCAACCCCAACCTGCAACCGGAAATCCCCGATGACCGCTGCCCCTACGTGGGTCTGGACGCTTTTGACGTTAACAACCAGCATCAGTTTTACGGCCGTGACCAACTCATCGGTGAACTGCTCAATCAAGTTCTGGTTAGCCGCCTCATCACCGCCATTGGCCCTTCCGGCAGCGGCAAATCCTCGGTTGTCCTGGCCGGATTGCTGCCTCGCCTGAAAGCCGGTGAACTGCCCGGCAGCGCCCTGTGGAATTACTTCCCCGTCATCGTGCCCGGTTCTGCTCCCCTCACCTCCCTGGCCCGCCTGCTCCAGCCAGAAGAGGCCGATGCTGCCACCTGGATACTGGAAACCACCGAAAAACTGCGCGACGATACAGACTATCTCACCACCCTGGTGGAAAACACCAGTGAAGAAGCCTCTGTTCTGCTGATTGACCAGTTTGAAGAGACGTTCACCCTCTGCCATGACGAAGAAGAGCGCAACGCCTTCCTGGAAAATCTGCTCAATCTGGTGCGCAGCCGCGATAACCGCCATGTAGTCATCCTCACCATGCGTGTGGATTATGAAAGTTACCTGACCAAAGTCCCCTTGTTCCACTCATTGGTAGAGCAAGGGCAGGTGCGCGTCAGCGCCATGACTTCGGCCGAACTGCACGACGCCATCGAAAAACCGGCGACGGCCGTAGGTCTGAAATTTGAAGATGGGCTAGTAGACGCCGTCGTTCGCGAAATCGTCGGTGAACCGGCGGCGCTGCCGCTGCTGCAATTTGCCCTGCTGCAACTGTGGGATAACCGCGAACGCAACCGCGTTACCTGGGAAACCTATCGGCGTCTGGGCGGCGTTATGCAAGTTTTAGAGCGCACCGCCAACAACATCTACGACAACCTGCTGCCAGAAGACCAGGTAACAGCGCGGCGCATTTTGCTGCGTCTGGTGCGTCCGGGTGAAGGGTTGGAGTTTACGCGCCGCCGTGTGCCCATCCACCAGATTTACCAGGCTGGCGAAGCCCACGACCGCGTGGACCGGGTGCTGGACAAGCTGATACAGTCACGGTTAGTGCGCCGCACCAGAGGGCAGACCGAAGAAGATGATCAAATTGAGGTGGCGCACGAAGCGTTGGTGCGCAACTGGCCGCGCCTGGTGGACTGGCTGGACGAAGAACGGATACGCCTGCGCCACCGCCTGCGTTTTACCGACCAGGCCGAACAGTGGGATGCCCTGAATCGAGACGAAGGGGCGCTGCTGCGCGGCGCGTTGCTGCAAGAAGCGCTGCAATACGAAGACCTCAGCCCACTGGAGGCTGATTTTGTCAAAGCCAGCCAGGTCGCCTTGCAGCGGGAAGAGGAAGAAAAAGAAGCAGCGCGCCGCCGCGAATTGGAACAGGCGCGGGCATTAGCCGCCGAACAAGGCCGCCTGGCCCGCGAACAAAAACAGTTAGCCGAAGAACAGCGTTTACGCGCGGAAGCGCAGGCCATAGCGGCCCAACGCGCCCGCAATTTCACCATTGCTCTGGTGGCTATCTTGGTGTTGGTCATTATCGGCGCCGCGGCCATCGTGCGCTCCGTACAGGCCAATGCCGCCGCCGAAGAAAGCGCCCGCATTGCCGCCGAAAACGAAGCCTCAGCCACCCAATCGGCGTTAGAGGCGCAGATTATTGCGGTTACCGCCCAGGCGGTAGCCGTTGCCGGCACGGCGCAGTACCAGGAGGCGTCGGCCAGCAATGCCACCGCCACGGCTGAAGCAGTCATGCAGCAGACGGTAGCCGCCGAACGGGCTGTTGAGCAAAATCGGGGGACGAGTACGGCCGTAGCCGCCACCGCCACCGCCGATTTCGAGAGCGCCGTAGCCACTGCTACCCAGGCTGCCCGTGCCACCCCTACTGTTACCAGCACCGGCAGTAACGGCAGTGTGGCGCAGCCCACCAGCACCCCTGACGCCGCCGCTCTCAGCCTGGAGGCGCAGTTGCGGGCATTTGTGCGCGAACAAGACAATATGCCCATGTTGTATATCACCGGTGGCTCCTTCCTCATGGGCGCTAACGCCGACGCCAACAATCTGGACGAACAGCCGCCCCATGAGGTGACAGTTCCCAGCTTTTACCTGGATCGTTTTGAGGTGAGCATCCAGCAATATGCCGACTTTCTGAACCGGCAGGGCGGCAACCGGGGCATGTGTGGCGGGTTTGATTGTGTCAAAACGCTGGTGGATACACAGTGGGCCAACCTGCTCAACAACTTTGGCGTCTTTGAGCCGCGCCCCGGCACCGCCAGTTTCCCCATCACCTGGGTGAGCTGGTATGGCGCTGATGCCTACTGCCGCTCCGTGGGGCGGCGGCTGCCCACAGAGGCGGAGTGGGAATATGCGGCCAAGGGGATAGACGGCCGTCTTTACCCCTGGGGTAATGATCCCCCGGTAGCCTATGAAAACGCCATCTTTGGTAACCAACTGCGCAACTTTTCCACGGCCTTTCGGCCGGTAGATGCCCTGCCGCCGGGCGCCAGCCCCTTTGGCATCTTTGGTATGGCCGGCGGTACAGCCGAATGGGTAGCCGATTGGTACCAGACGGATTATTATCTGGCGCGCCCCAATTCCCACTTGCCAAACGAGAACAACGCCTCCGGTGAGCGCTCGCTGCGCGGTGGTTCCTGGTTGGACCCGGCCGGTGAATTGCGGGTTAGCAATCGTGGACATCTAGCGCCGGGCCTGCAAACGGTGGAAAATACCGCTTATGCTGGCGTCGGCTTCCGCTGCGCCCAAGACGCGAATAATTAGACCCCTTCAAGACCTGACAGGTCTTTGAAGACCTGTCAGGTCTATTTTCTAAGGACGTGTAGTGACCCAACCAACTCCCTTCGCCACCCTGAACGAACTGCGAACGGCGCATCGTGACCTGCTGCAAGAGCGTCGTAATGAAAATGTCAATAACAGCCTGCTGTTGCAGCAAATCCGGTTATTCATTGAGCGGGGACAGGCAACCGGCGTTTACCTGTCAGGTGAAGATGAACGATGGGAAGCCCAAAATCTGCTGGATTTCTGGTCAAATGAAATATACCACCTGACCCAGGAAGACATTGCCGCCACGCTGGTGGAATATGATCCGGCGCAGGCGCCGGAATTGGAAGACAGCCTGTGCCCCTACATAGGGTTGGATCCATTTGACACGGCCGTACACAACCTCTTCTTTGGCCGTGAACCCCTCATCAAGAGCATGGTGGAACGGCTGGAAAGCAACCGCTTCCTGGCGCTTTCCGGCCCCTCTGGCAGCGGCAAAACCTCGCTGGTGCTGGCCGGGCTGCTGCCCGCATTACAGGCCGGTGGCCTGGAAGGTAGCCAGGAATGGCTCTATTTGCCGCCGCTGATACCCGGCTCGGATCCCATCGCCAGCCTCATCCGCCTGCTGCGCACCGCCGACAACACGGCCGGTTGGGTCACAGAGACCACAAACCAGTTGTTGAGCAACCCTGCCATGTTGACTGACCTCATTAACCGGCGGGCCCAGGGGCGGCGGGCCGTTTTTGTTGTGGATCAGTTTGAAGAAATTTTCACGCTTTGCCAGGATCAGGCGCGGCGGCAGGCTTTTATGGATGCCTTGCTCCATTTGGTGCAATCGTCCGAAAATAACCATTTACTCATCCTCACCATGCGCACCGACCTGGAAAGCAACCTGCTGCGCATGGCCGAATTCCAGGCGGCTTATGCGTCGGCGCAACTGCGGGTGACAACCATGAACGCCGCCGAACTGCGCCAGGCCATCCAGCAGCCGGCCGAATTGGTGGGGCTAAAATTTGAAGATGGGCTGGTAGAGCAGTTGGTCAGTGATGTCTTGGGCGAACCGGCGGCGCTGCCGCTGCTGCAATTCACGCTGCTCAAATTGTGGGAAAAACGCGACCGCAACCATGTCACCTGGCAGGCTTATACCGAACTGGGCGGCGGGCGTGACGCCCTGGCTAACAGCGCTGACCGCCTCTACAACAACCTGAACCCGGCCGAACAGCGCATCGCCCGGCGCGTACTGCTGAAAATGGTGCGTCCCACGCAAGGGCTGGATGTGGTACGCAACCGCATCCAGCGGCAGCAGCTCTATGAACCAACCCTGGGCCAGGCGCGGGCGGATTATGTGGTGAGCCATTTTGCCAGAGAGCGGCTGATTCGCTTGACGCCAGGTGAGACCCCGGAAACCGACCAGTTGGAAATAGCCCATGAAGCGCTGGTGCGTAACTGGCCGCGCCTGATCGGCTGGCTGGAAGAAGATCGGGTGGCGCTGCGCCATCGCCTGCGCCTGACGGAAATGGCCGAGCAGTGGGATGTATTGGGCCGGGATGAAAGCGCCCTGCTGCGCGGGCTGGTGCTGGAAGAGGCGCAGCAATACCTGGATTTGAACGAACTGGAAAAGGCATTTGTGGCCGCCAGTATCACGGCCGTGAAACAAGAAGAACTCGCCCGTGAAGCAGCCCGCCAGCGGGAGCTAGACCAGACGCGCCAGTTTGCGCGGCGGTTGTCGCTGCTGGTAGTGGCCCTGGCCTTTGTCTTTTTAGTGGCCCTCGGTTTTGCTATCCTGGCGCGGCAGAACGCCATTGAAGCGGAACAGAACGCCCAGATTGCCCAAGATAATGCGGCTACGGCCGTGGCCAACGAACAGGCCGCCCAGGATGCCCAGGGCACGGCCGTGGCCAATGCCAACATTGCCGCCCAAAACCAGGCCACCGCCGAATCGGCCCAATCCCTGGCCGAGGCGAACGCGGCGCTGGCGGCTACCGCCGAAGCCGAAGCCAACCAGCAGCGCCAGATCGCCGAAAGCGAGCGCGACCAGGCCGAAATCAGCGCCCAGGCGGCCATTGACGCCCGCGCCACCGCCGAAGCCAACGAAGAACTGGCCCAGGCCAACTTCCGGCTGGCAGCGGCCCGTGAATTGGCCGCCGCTGCCGTCTCCCAATTGGGCAGCGACCCTCAGTTGAGCCTGCTGCTGGCATTGGAGGCGGTGCAAACGACCCTGAGCGCCGGCGACCCCGCGCCGCCAGAAGCAACGGATACGCTCTACCGGGCCGTGCAGGCGTCACAACTGGTGTCCACGTTGGCCGGGCATACGGGGGCGGTGAATGACACGGCCGTCAGTCCAGACGGCCGTTGGGTGGCTACCGTCAGTGATGATACCACCGTCAAAATCTGGAACGCCATTACCGGTCAGGAAGTACACAGCCTTACCGGGCACCAATCGCCCATCAGCAGCCTGGCCTTTTCGCCTAACAGCACCCATCTGGCGACCGGCGGTACCGGGGGGCAGGTGATTGTGTGGGATGTGTTGGCGGGCACGTTGGTGCGCGCCATGCGCGGCGAGGATGATGGCGCGGTTCGAGCGGTGGCCTTCCACCCGGACGGCGAACGAGTGGCTGCCGGTTACCAGGCGGGCACGGCGCGGGTGTGGGATTTTGCCACCGGCCAATCGCTGCTGCGCCAGTTTGAGCACCGTCGCCCGGTGAATGATGTGCTGTTTTTGGGGGATGGCACGCGGCTGGCTACCGCCGGGGAAGATGGCATTGTGGTGGTGCAAAATAGCAGTTCCGGCATTCCTATTTTTTCTTTTGTGGCCGAATTTGATGAAGAGGGACAGCCGGTGGCGGTGAACGATATTGCCGCCAGCGCCGACGGCCGTCTGATTGCGGCGGCAAAGGCAAATGGCATTGCCCGTGTGTGGGCGGGTGAGGAGTTATTCACCACACTTTCCGGGCATAATGGGCCGGTGACGGCCGTTGCCTTTACGGCGGATGGTTCGCGGCTGGCGACGGCAGGCGCTGACAGTTCCGCCAAAGTGTGGGATATGGACACCGGTCGGGCCATTTTGACGCTTTCCGGGCATAACGGGGCGCTGACGGCCGTGGCTTTTTATCCTGATAGTGAGCGATTGGTGACGGCCGGCGCCGATGGCACCGCCCGCATTTGGAATGCCGAAACGGGGCTGGAGCCGTTGGTGCTGACGCAGCATCGCGGCGGGGTGAATAGTGTGCGGTTTAATGGAGAGGGCACGGCCGTGATCACCGCCAGTAACGATCAAACGGTGCGGGTATGGGACAGCGCCAATGGGGAGGTTCTCAACGTGTTGTCCGCGTTTAGCAGCGCCGTCAATGTGGCCGATTTTCATCCGACACAGTCCATCGTAGCCACTGCTTCTCAGGATACGGTAGTGCGCCTGTTTGATTTAGACACCGGTGACCAACTGCGCCCTTATGTACACCCGGATACGGTGAATGATCTGGTCTTCAGCCCGGACGGCGTCTGGCTGGCGACAGCCGGGCAGGATGGCGTGGTTCGTCTGTGGGATACAACCAACGGGCAGGTGGTGATGGAACTGGTCACGGGTACGCCGGTGGCGACGGTGACGTTTGCTGCCGATGGGATGCAGTTGGTAGCTGCCAGTGGGGAGACGGCCGTTATCTGGGATTTAACCACCGGGGAGAGCGCGCCGCCCATTTCCGGCCACAACGGGCTGATTCACCACGCCATTTTCAGCCCGGATGGGCAACGGCTGGCCACGGCCGGCGCGGATGGGCTGGTGAAACTGTGGGATTTGCAGAGTGGGGAATTGGTGCGTACCTTTTCCGGCCACAGCGGGCCGGTGTTGTGGGTGGCCTTTAACAGTGATGGTTCTCAGTTAGCCACCGCCAGTGTAGATAGAACGGCGCGGTTGTGGGATGTAGCCACTGGCAATGTGCTGCGCACGATTTTGGGGCATACGTCGGCGGTGACGGCCGTGGCCTTTAGCCCGGACGATGTCTCGCTGGCTTCTGCCAGCCTGGACAGCACCGCCCGCATCACGCCGCTCACAACGGTGGATGTGCTGTTGGCGCAGGCGTGGGGGCGGTTGGCACGGCCGTTGTCTCCGGCCCAGTGTACCCAGTATTTACACGGCAGTCCCTGTTTTACCATTGATATTAGCGGCCCGCCGCCAGTGCCATAAGGATTCAGCAATTCTAAATTTAACACAATCGGGCGATTGAAATCGCGGCAACAGAAGGCAAAGTCGGCCTTCGCCGACTGTTTCTAGCCGATCTCTTAATCTCCAATCCTCCAAACCTCCACTCTCAATTTGTTGTGGGATGACGATAAAGGAGTAAACATGGCAACAAATTACGATGATATTGCGGACGAATATCTGCAAACGAAGGTGAACCCGATTAAGAAATACAGCGAGGAGTTTACCTTTTTTGAAGTGTTGGGCGACGTTCATGGACAGTCGGTGTTAGACCTGGCCTGTGGCGATGGCTATTACACGCGGGCGGTGCGTCGCCGGGGCGCTGCATCGGTGGTAGGCATTGACCTTTCCGCGGAGATGATCCGGCAGGCGCAGGCGGCGGAGATGGCCGAGCCGTTGGGCATTGCCTATGATGTGGGGGATGTAACCAGGATGGGGGCGATTGGCGCGTTTGATGTGGTCACGGCCGTGTACCTGCTGCAATACGCCGCCACCGAAAATGAACTGCAAGGCATGGTAGACGCCATTTACGCCAACTTAAAACCAGGTGGCCGGGTGGTGATGGTGACGGGGCAGCCAGACCTGACCGAAGAGCATCTGGTAGCCCAAAGCCACTACGAAGTGACTATCAAGCCGCGAGGTCCACTATCCGATGGTGTGAGCATTGACACGACCATTTTAGTGCCGGGCGGGGCAGTGACGTTTACCAACCATCACTGGACAAAAGCAGCCTATGCCCGTGTTTTCCGGCAGGCCGGGTTTCACTCCCCGGTCTGGTACCCCATGCAAATTTCGGTGGAAGGGCTGGCCCTGTACCCGGCCGAATACTGGCAGCCTTACCAACAATACCCGGCCATTGCGGTGGTGTCCGTCGCCAGATAATGTAGAGACGTTGCATTGCAACGTCTCTACAAAAACGTGGCGATCTGTTCCAGTGGTTTTTTGGTGATAGCGGGCACCTGCACGTTTTCCGCCGGGTAGCCAACAACGAGGATGAGATACGGCCGTTCGTTTTTCGGCCGGCCCAATATCTCGTTCAAAAAGCCCATGGGGCTGGGTGTGTGGGTGAGGGTGGCTAACCCTGCCAGGTGGCAGGCGGCAATCAATAAGCCGGTGGCAATACCCACCGACTCCTGTACGTAGTAATTTTTTACATGTATGCCATCTGCACTCACGGTGTAACTTTGGGCAAAAATGGCAATGAGATAGGGGGCGGTTTCCAAAAAAGGTTTTTGCCAGTCGGTGCCTAGTGGTTCCAGCGCCGCCAGCCACTCTTGCGGCGCGCGCCGCGCGTAAAAGTCGCGTTCTTCGGCTTCGGCCGCTTCCCGGATTTGTTTCTTGATCGCCGGATCAGAGACCACCACAAAGTGCCAGGGCTGCAAATTGGCCCCATTCGGCGCTGTCCCGGCAGTGAGCAGGCATTGTTCAATCACCTCACGGGGCACTGCACGGTTGGAATAGTCGCGCACAGTACGCCGTCGCCGCATGGTGGTGTAAAATTCAGTGGCCCGCTGCCGCATCTCTGCTACGGGGTACTCATGATAGTCTGTATGCGGTAAAAATTTTGCCTCGCTCATCTTGACCTGATCTCCCTGGTTTGTTAGGGGGCGGATGATAGCGGATATGACCACGTATAACAATGTGAGTGGCGCCTGGCACTTGTGAAGAGGAACGATATGAGACATGCATTCTGGATTGTCTTTTTATGGCTGTTGGCGGCGTGTAGTCAGGTGGAGGCCCCACCTAAACCTGCACCCACGCCTACCCTGGTTCCCACACCCACATTTGACGCGGCCAAACTGGGCAGCGCCGAAATAGATGTGACTTACTGTACGCCAGACGGCCGTGCCCAAAAGCTCGACCTCTACTACCCATCAGCGGGTGGCCCCTGGCCGGTGCTGGTTTATGTGCATGGCGGAAGCTGGCGTGAAGGCGACAAAGCGGAAGGAGAAGGGTGGCGCGGCCTGAATGAACAGGGGATTCTAGTAGCGTCGCTCAATTACCGTATGGCCGCCGAGGGCAAATTCCCGGTGATGATTGAAGACGTGCAGTGCGCGGTGCGTTATCTGCGGGCGCACAGCGCCGATTACAACATTGACCCCGCCCGCATTGCCGCGGCCGGGGCCAGCGCCGGGGGGCATCTGGTGGCTCTGTTGGGTACCGCAGATGAGACGGCAACCTGGGACCAGAGCGAATTTGGCGATCAATCCAGCCGGGTGCAGGCCGTGATCACCATGGCGGGTCTGTCTGATTTCACCGTGCGGCTGCCGGGTGGCGTCAATTCGGCCGTTCATTATGCCTTTGGCAAGCTGGCGGGGGATGACTCGCCGGAGATGGCCGCTGCCAGCCCCGTCACCTACATTTCCACCGACGATCCCCCCTTTCTCATTTTGCACGGCGATAAGGACGGCGTTGTGCCCCTGGCGCAAAGCGAGATATTGCACGAACGGCTGACGGCCGTTGGGGTACCGGCCACGTTGGTGGTGGTGCAAAATGGCGACCACAGTCTGGGTGGCGCCAACGCCACACCCACCCGGGCGCAAATTAACGAGATCATCAATGCTTTTCTGGCCGAGATTTTTGAATAATCACTGTTTGTAGTAGGCGATTTATCACCGTTTGCAGGCGATAAATCGCCTACTACAAACCTGCAAGCCCGGTTTTTGAGGAGAAATGTAGATGTTGAACAGTTACCGGAGAGTTGTTTGTTGGTTGGTGGTCACGGCCGTGCTGCTGGCAGCCTGTGGTCAAAATGAAGGGATGGCTACGGCCGTGCCCACCGCCACCAGCGCGCCCACGCCCACAGTGGAGGAAAATTTGCCGACCGGTAATTTACCGGCGATCACGGCCGTGACCCTCGACCGCCCCACCTTACCCCGCTATGAATCGCTGGAAATGGAGGCGGACGTGACGGCCGAATATGGCAACCCCTACGACGCCCGCGAAGTGACCCTGGACGGACTCTTCACCGCGCCCGATGGCGCAGAAATGCGTGTGCCCGGCTTTTGGGATGGGCAGGAAGCATGGCGGCTGCGCTTCACCCCTTCCCAAGCAGGCGAATGGCGCTATCAGCTTCATCTGACCGACGCCAACGGAACCAGCCAGCCGACCGCAGGCACATTCAGCGTTACCGCTTCTGACCATCATGGCTGGCTGCAAGCGGGTAATTGGGTCAACCCCGACTACAGTGGCCATTACCTGGTGCATCACGATGGCACTCCCTTCTACGGCCTGGGGCACGCTGACGCCCTGAACATCCTCATTGACGGTTTTACCGTGGAGCGCGGCGTGGGGCTGTTTAACAACATGGTGGAAGCGGGTGAAAATTATGTTGTCTGGTGGCCGTTTTATACCTCATCGCCAGTATCCAGCAGCTATGACAACTACACCGTCTCCAATCTCAACCTGATTGATGCCATGGTCAAAGACGCCCAGGCCAAAGGTATCTTCCTCATCTTTACCATCTGGGATCATCCCCAACTGCGCGATAACACCCATGCCTGGGGCACGGGCAATTGGAGCAGTAACGGCTTTAGCAAACTGACGGACATTGACGCCTTTTTTACCGACCCGGAGGCGTGGGCCTGGCAGGAAAATCTATACCGCTATATTATCGCCCGTTGGGGCTACAGCCCGGCCATTGGCATGTGGCAAACCGCTTCAGAAATCAACGGCACCAATGCCTATGACCAGACCGATCCCTGGCACGAAAAGGTTAACGCCTACTTTGTAGCCCATGATCCCTACCGCCACCCCACCACTGCCAGCCGCTCTGGAGATGTGGATTGGGAGGAGGGGCACCTGGTGATGGATGCGCCGCAGGTGCATTTGTATGATTTCCACAATGATGCGGTAGGCGCGGCGCAGGTATTGGCCGATTGGGCCGGCCTGATGTTTGATCGGGCGGAAAAGCCGAATTGGGTCGGTGAGTTTGGCGTGACGGGCAACAGCTATTACCCGGAACTGTTTCACCATTCCATTTGGGCAGCGCTGGCCACGGGGGCAGCCATGACGCCGGCGGAATGGAACAGCGGCGGCTCCTGGATGCGCATGTCGCCGGAGATGCTGGCCGACCTGGCCCGGTTGGGCGAGTTTGTCTCGGATTTGCCGCTGGCGCAGTTAAAACCAACGGCCGTGACCCTCAGCAGCAGCGACCCGGCAGTACGCGGCTGGGGTGTCATGGGCGCGGACGGCGGGCTGTTTTGGGTGCAAGATTTTGCCCTGGAAGGGGCGCCCATTGAAGAGGTGCGCGCCGATGAAACGGTGCGGCAGGGCGTGACCGCGTCCATTGTGGGGATGGCGGCGGGAGAGTATGCGATACGGCCGTATCACACCTGGCAAGGTACATTCCTGGACACCTTCACCGTCACCTGCCCTGCCGACCAACCCTGCACCATTCCGCTGCCTGATTTTGAAAATGATATGGCTTTTCAGGTTTTGAGAGATTGAGAGATTGGGAGATCAGGAGATTGTCAATCTCCCAATCTCCTAATCTTGTCCAGCCCTATGAATATCGAACCCGTAAAAAATCATTCCCCAACCGCTACCAAACCCCGCTTCCGCCTGGGGTATGACAAAACCACCGGCTTGCTGTTGATTTCACCCTGGCTGGTGGGCTTTTTGCTGTTTAAGCTGCTGCCCATTTTGGCCTCGTTTGGTCTTTCCTTTACCAACTTTTACTTGCTGGAACCGGGACAGACCCGCTTTGTGGGGCTGGAAAATTATGCCCGGTTGTTGCAGGATGAAGCGGTGGGTTTTCTCATTGTGGCTACCATCAGCACGGCCGTGGGCACCATCCCCTTGCAATTGGTCGCCTCCACCCTGTTGGCGGCGCTGTTGAGCAGCCCCCGGTTGAAAGCGCGCACCGCCTTACGCACCCTCTTTTTTCTGCCGAGCATCATCCCCAGCGTAGCCATCCTGTTTATGTGGTTTGGGTTTGCGGATCCCAATGTGGGCTGGCTGAACCGGTTTATTTTACGGCCGTTGGGCCTCACCGGCTTCAACAATCTCTATACCGACGCCGCCTACGCCATGCTCATCGCCATCAACTCCCTGTGGGCCATTGGCCCCGGCATGTTGATCATGCTGGCGGCCATGCAGAGCGTCTCCACCGAAATTCAGGAAGCGGCCCGCGTGGATGGGGCCGGTCCCCTGTTCCGTTTTTTCCGCATCACCCTGCCCCTGATTACGCCCGCCATCTTTTTTGCCCTGGTCATCAACCTGATCGCCGTCTTTGGCGGCGTCATCCTGCTGGATCGCGGCAATACCTTTCGCGGCGGCGCTTCGCCCTTCGACAGCTACATCACCTATTGGATATTTGAACGATGGGAATTGGGATATGCCGCCAGTCTGGCCTGGCTCTTTTTCACACTGGTCATGATTGTTGTGGTGTTCTTGTTTACCACCTCCCGCCGTTGGGTCTATTACCCAGACCAAAGACCCTAAGGGTTTCCCAAACCCTTAGGGTCTCCGAATGAACCTATGGACGAAATGCCAAAACCATCCAAAGCCATTATCCCCCACACCTACGTCACGCTGCGTCGTTGGGAATTGTTGGGTACGGCGCTGTTTAACTTGCTGGTTTTTACCCTGCTGATCGCCTACCTGTTTCCCATCCTGTACATCATCTCCACCGCCTTCATGGAGAGCGCCCAACTGCGCGACCGTAACGCGCCGCCCTACCCGGCGCGGCAGGTGCGCTTTGAATACGAAGGACGCGAGCGCATGGTGTACGACGTACCCTTTGCCGACGGTACACGCCAGTTAGCCCTGGTTGCGCCCGGCCGCACGAGCAGTGAGTTTATTGATCCACAAAACCCGGAGGATGGGCTGATTATTTGGGAAGGCAACTGGCGTATCCTCGTCGGCGTCTATGAATTTCACTGGACGTGGGAAAACTTCAGCCTCCTTTTTCGCTCGCTGCGGCTGCCCGAAATGCTGCGCAACACCTTGCTGCTGGCCTTTATCACCGAAATCGGCGTTTTGCTTTCCTCGATTGTGGTTGCTTATGGCTTTGCCCGCTTCCCCCTGCCCGGCGGCAACTTCCTCTTTTACCTGATGATCGCCACCATTCTCATCCCGGAAAACGTGACGCTGATACCCACCTACTACATCTTTGCGCGGGTGCTGCATTGGGATGGCTCCTGGCTGCCATTGATTGTGCCCTTTTTCTTTGGCAATGCCGTCTACATCTTTTTGCTGCGTCAGAACTTCAAGAGCATCCCTAAAGAGTTAGATGAAGCGGCTATGCTGGATGGCGCCGGCCCCATTCGAACCCTCTTTTCCGTTATCTTGCCCCAATCCTGGCCGGTGGTGATCACCGTTTCCCTCCTGCACTTCTTCTACATGTGGAACGAGACGCGCCAGGCGGCGCTGTACCTCAGCACCCGCCGCGACCTGATTCCCGTCTCCTTTGGCATCCAAAACTTTCAGTCGCTCTCCCCGGTAATCAATCAACTGGAAGCCAGCGCCTTGCTGATCATGATTGTGCCGGTGCTGGTGCTGCTGCTTTCGCAGCGCCATTTTATGCGGAACCTGGTTATTACCGGCGCTGAGAGATAGTTAACCATCGGAGGGGAGGCTTTAGCCGACCCGGTCGGCTAAAGCCTCCCCTCCGACTTAGAGAATAAATGTATGTCATCAATCCCCACCACACGCACTGTGT
Source organism: Chloroflexota bacterium (assembly GCA_035444285.1). Taxonomy (GTDB): domain Bacteria; phylum Chloroflexota; class Anaerolineae; order Promineifilales; family Promineifilaceae; genus CAADGU01. Next base: position 24,004 of record DAOMOK010000032.1, on the reverse strand, counting down.
TTTTCATCTGGCTCGGCTGGGCGGTCATCATGCTGCTGTACCATAGTTGGGTTCCGGCCCGGTTGACAGTGCAGCGGCCTGACCGGGCATTAAGTTGGACGGCTGATTCCACCCGGCCCGGCGGCCCACAAGACGCCAAACATTATTTGCAAGAGCCATTTCTCAAGCGGCACGTCGCCTGGGATTCTGAGTATTACCTGGCGATTGCCCTGGGTGGTTATGAAGACCCGCACCCAGACCGGGTGGGGGAATCGTTTGGCGTGGTGCGCAGTGGTGGTGGTTTCTGGCCCTTTGTGGTGCCGGAAAATCAGGGGGAAGTGCGTGCCGGTATCTCGCTTAGTTATGCCTTTTTCCCCTTTTACCCTTTTTTGATCCGGCTGCTGACGCCGCTGTTGTTACTGTTTGGGCTGACGCCCATAGCGGCGGCAACATTGGCCGGGGTAAGCATATCACTGTTGGGTACATTGGCGGCAACGGTGGCTTTGTTTGAACTGGGACGGGATGAGTTGGGGCCGGACGGTGGGCTGCGGGCGGCCTTTTATCTACTCATCTTCCCCAGCGCCTTTTTTCTGGCGGTGGTGTACACGGAAGGGTTGTTTGTGGGGTTGGCCTTTTCCAGCCTGCTGCTGCTGCGGCGCGGCTATTGGGGCTGGGCGGCGCTGTTGGCGGTGCTGGCGACCTTTACGCGGGCGGCGGGCGTGCTGCTGGTTGTGCCCCTGGTGATCGCCTGGGTGAAGCAGGGTGAGTGGTTGGAACTGGATATGGAATGGCGGCAGATTTATTTCCGGGGGCTGCCCTGGAAGGCGATTGGACATGCGCTGCTGGTATTTGCGCCGCTGCTGGCGTTTATGGTCTGGCGGTTGTCGTATTTTGGCATGGCGTTTAGCCGGGTGGAAGATGCCTTTTTTGGACGAGGGTTTCTTGACCTGACCGGCACGTATTGGTCGTGGCGGCAGGCGTTTTATAGCATGGTGGGCAGTAATCCGCAGGCGACGGCGTATTATGTGGTGGAGTTTGGGGCTATCATCCTGGCGCTGACGGCCTGTATTGCCGGACTCCGCAAATACCCTGACCTGGCCTGGTTTGGGCTGCTGGTGGTGGTTTTGTCGTTTAGCAGCGGCCCGGCTCAGGGGATGCACCGCTATGTGCTGGCGGCGCCGCCGGTATTTCTGTTTTTGAGCCAGTGGGGGGCACGGCCGTCATTCGACCGCGTATGGAGCATTGCCAGTATCTTAATCATGGGGGTGATGGCGATGCTGTTTATGTTTGACATGTGGGCGGGGTGATCGGTAATCCGTAATCCGTAATCCGTAATCCGTAATCCGATTACGGGTCACGCATCACGCATCACGGGTCACTCATCACGGGTATGACAATCCTCACGGGAAAAATGGGCAAAAGGGCATAACGGCCGTACCCTCATCCCCGCTATCATTCTTTATTGAGGGAGATTGCTCAATCTCTAACTCTATTCTCTACCATTATGGAGGCATAGTATGAATCAGCAAGATAACACATCACAGGCAGAGGCACGGCCGTTTCCCACCGGCGTAGACCTGCTGCACAACCCCATCCTCAACAAAGGAACGGCTTTCACTGCCGAAGAACGTGAACAGTTCCAACTGCGAGGTTTGCTGCCGCCCCGCGTCCTCACCCAGGATTTACAGGCAGAGCGCGTTTTGCGTAACTTCCATAAAAAACCCAATGACCTGGAGAAATATATCTTTTTGCTCGATCTGGAAGACCGCAACGAGGCATTATTTTACCGGGTTGTAATGGACAATCTAATGGAGATGATGCCCATCATTTACACGCCGACGGTGGGCCAAGGCTGCCTGGAATTTGGCAATATCTTCCGTCGCCCGCGCGGGCTGTACATTTCTACCGAAGACCGGGGACAGGTAGCCGATATTCTGAAGCATTGGCCGCATGACGATGTGCGTGTGGTGGTCATCACCGATGGTGAACGGATTTTGGGTTTGGGCGACCTGGGCGTGCATGGCATGGGCATTCCCGTGGGCAAATTATCCCTGTACACGGCCTGCGCCGGTATTGACCCGGCCACGACGCTGCCGGTGACGCTAGATGTGGGTACCAACAACCAGAAGCTGCTTGATGACCCGTTTTATATTGGCCTGCCGCAAAATCGGGTGCGCGGTGAAGCGTATGATGCGCTGGTGGATGAATTTATGACGGCCGTGACCGCCCGCTTCCCCCACGCCCTCATCCAGTTTGAAGATTTTTCCAACCAGAACGCTTTCCGTCTGCTGCACAAATACCGGAATCAATACCGCACCTTCAATGACGATATCCAGGGCACAGCCGGGGTAGCCCTGGCGGGTTTATACTCGGCGCTGCGGCTGACCGGCGGCAAATTATCTGAACAACGGCTGCTCTTTTTAGGGGCCGGCGAAGCCGGTATTGGCATTGCCGATCTGGTTGTTTCGGCCATGATGCAAGAGGGCGTAACGGCCGAAGCCGCCCGCCAGCAGTGCTGGTTTGTAGATTCACGCGGTCTGGTGGAATCCAGCCGCACCGATCTGGCCGAACACAAACTACCCTATGCACATCAACACGCGCCGTTGACCACCTTCCTGGAAGCGGTGGAAGCCTTACAACCAACCGGCATCATTGGCGTCTCCGGTATGCCCCGTATGTTTACGCAGCCAGTGGTGGAAGCCATGGCTCGCCTGAACGACAAGCCCATCATTTTTGCCCTGTCCAACCCTACGGCTAACTCTGAATGTACGGCCGAGCAGGCGTATCGGTGGACAGACGGTCGGGCCATTTTTGCCAGCGGCAGCCCCTTCGACCCGGTGGAACTAAACGGCCGTACCTACATTCCCGGTCAGGGCAATAACTCCTACATCTTCCCCGGCGTGGGGCTGGGAGTGGTGGCCACCGGGGCGCGGCATGTGACCGATGATATGTTTATGGCGGCAGCGCAAACGCTGGCGCGGTTGGTCACGGAAGCCGACCTGGCTGCCGGGCTGATCTACCCCTCGTTGAAACGGATTCGGGAGGTGTCGGCGCATATTGCCACGGCCGTGGCCAAAGTAGCCTATGCCCATGACCTGGCGGCCGTATCCCGACCGGCCGATTTGCTGGCTTTCATGCAAGACCAAATGTACCAACCGGTTTACCGGCCATTGTAACCGTTCAGACCTGGCAGGTTCTTAAACCTGTCAGGCCTCCAGGGGGACTGAACGTTTACCAGCCATTTACTTCCTGATGAAAATTTACGACCTGACCTTACCCATAACCCCTGATCTCATCGTCTGGCCTGGCGACCCGCCGCTGCATTTTTCGCAGCCGTACCATCTGGAGCGCGGCGATATATGCACGGTGACACGGCTGAGCCTGAGTGTGCATACCGGCACGCACCTGGATGCGCCCGCCCATTTTGTGCGCGGCGGCGCCGGTGTGGAGGTGTTGGCTTTGTCTACTCTCATTGGCCCGGCGCTGGTAGTGGAGGCATTGGCGGTAACGGCGCTGACGGCGGACGTGTTAGCGGCGCTGCCCATTCCGCCCGACACGGAGCGCCTGCTAGTTAAAACAGACAATGCTGCCCGCTGGACGGCCGGTGAGACGGTTTTTTACGAGGATTATGTGGCGGTTACGGCCGATGGTGCTCGCTGGCTGGTGGACAATGGCATTAAACTGATTGGCGTGGATTATCTATCAGTCGCGCCGTTTGCGGAATTAGTAGAGCCGCACGAGATTTTATTGGAGGCGGGCGTCATCCCGGTGGAAGGGTTAAACCTGGATGGCGTCCCGCCTGGTTTTTACCAGCTTGTATGCCTGCCCCTGCTCATCCCCGGTAGTGATGGCGCACCCTGCCGGGCCGTGCTTTTTTAGAGATTTGTTTGGGTTATTTCCAAAGGGCTGACCGCCAGGATGGTGAGCGCCGCTTCCAGGCGTTGGCGCAGGTTGGCGGGTGCAGAGTGGGTGGGGCGGAGCGCCGCCATCATGTTGTCGGCAAGTTGTTCGATGGCTTGCTCCAGATGGGTGACAGGGTGTTTGCGATCCCGACTGGTGAATTCGGTGTATTGGTCGCGCCAGGGCGCGATGTGCTGCCACAGCAGGTGCAGCATTTGTGGATTTAGTTCCAGATTGACCGCAATGCCGTTTGGTTTTTCTTGAATCTCAAAAATATGGATGTCGCGGGGGGATTGTCCCTGGCAGAGCGCGACGATCTCTTGTAGTTCGTTGACGGCTTGCAGATGGGGAGAAAGCTGCATTAACAGATAAGGAGGGCGTAACAGGTGGGGGTGATTTTCCAGGCTGTTACGTGTTTTGAGGAGGATGGTGAGTCGTTTTACGGCCGCGTTTGCCGCCTTGAAACAAACTCTGACAGTGAGCAATCCCAACCGTATCTGATCGCCGCTTTGCAAGGGGTACGTTTTGCCGGGTTCCAGCATTTGTTGGTTTAGCCAGGTGCCATTGGTGCTGCCCAGGTCGCTGCACGTAAAGCCGCCTTCGGCCGGCAAAATGACCGCATGACGCCGGGAAACGCTGTGCCCCAACTGGCTGAGCTGGGAAACGTCCACCATCTGTTCGCCGGTGTTGGCCGCGTCACGCCCCAATATCAGGTTTCTCACAATGGGAAAGATGAGGGGGTCGGCGCTGCTGCTGAGAAACAGGGCCAGACTGCCGTCGGACAAGGTGGTCAAGGTTTGATTATATTGGGCTTTGTAGGTGTTTGTGTCCCAGATTTCTTCCTGCCGTTTTCGTTCCGTTTCTAATTGTGGGTCTTGGGCCACCAGGGGTGCGCCACAATGCTGGCAGTGTGTGGCCCGCCACTGGTTGGTATGCTGGCAATAGATGCAAAACAGGCCGTCCTTTCCATTTGGTGCGTGATTCATCACCGTTATTGTATGGATGGGGGACGGCCGTGAAAATGAGAGAAAGATGCTATAGGATGGGCAGCGCCGGTTAAGCCGACACCTCTTTATCGTGCAGCAAAATCAAATCAATGTGGTGTTGGTGGGCATAATCCAGCAGGGAAACGGCCGTGTCTTCTACCAGGCTGTCTACTTTCACCCCCGCCTGTTGTGTTTGCGCCTGCAAGCCACGCAGCGTTGTAAACAACGCTTCCTCATCCAGATCATCGTCACGCCCCACGTGCAGCAGCACCAATTCGGCTGATGACGTCATTTCCAGGGCAGTTTCTAAGTCTGGGCCGTCCATGCATTCCCTATCAAACGGCAGCAGCAAACGCCGAAAAGCCGGTTTATCCGAGGCCAAAAGCAGCGTTTTGGCCGAATCCATAGGCAAACACGGCACCAATTCAGCTTTTTCAGAAAGACGTGTTTCTTGTTTTGTGTAAACCGCCATCTTACTTCCTCCGCCGCACCTTCCTATGTGCGCAGCCGCCTGGTTTGCAGTGGTGGCAACCCCTTCAGGCGGAAATAAAAGAACTTCATGCAGGTAGCTACAGTGTAAAAGATTATTTGCCCCGCCACAAGAAATTTCCAGGGTCTGACGGTGGCTTAATGGTGGTCTCATAGTTTTGTCTTCTATAGTGCTATCTTACTGTTGACACTTTCCGGCATTTCCTGTTAGTCTTTTACCCATTAACAATTTATTGCTTTCTGTTCTATCTTTTGGAGAAGGTCTCATGTTATTTGTAAAGGAAGGGCAGGAAGGCCAGGGATTGATGGAATACGCGCTGGTGTTGGTATTTGTGGCAGTCGTCATCATCGCCATTCTGACGGTGTTAGGCCCACAAATTGGCAACATGTACAGCCGGATTACCGTCGCCTTTTAGGGTTGATCTCTGGCCAACGCCTCGCAGCCGCGAGGCGTTTTTTTTGTGTTATAATCGCCGCCTAAATGGTGAGGAAACCAACAACTGATGACGATCCCTTCTTTTGAAACCATCCAATCTTATTTGACGATTTTTACGGCCGTTACCGGGGCGCTGCTGGCGGCGCTGTGGATTAGCCTGGTCATTTGGGCGTTTCGGGATATGCGCGCCCGGTCACGCGATCCGTTTGCGCAACTTTTGGCGGCGCTGGTGGTAGCGGTGTTACCGGTGGTGGGCATCATCATCTACCTCATTTTACGGCCGCGCGAGACATTGGCGGAAGCGTATGAACGGGCATTAGAAGAGGAGGCGTTGCTGCAAGAAATCGAAGAACGGCCGCGCTGCCCCGGTTGTTCACGCACCACAGAATCCAACTGGTTGTTGTGCCCTTACTGCCATACGCGCCTGAAAAAAGCGTGCCCCGATTGTAATTCTCTGTTGGAGTTGCAGTGGAATATCTGCCCGTTTTGTGGCAACCACCATATTGATCCCTATCAGGCAGAGGCGGGCGGGGATACGGCCGTGTCCCCCACCAACGGTAATCCGCCCTCTGCCATTCAAGAGCCAGAACGACAATAACGACAGCAGCCCAAAATAAAACAACCTGCACAGTGGCAGGTTGTTTTGTTTTCCATAAATGTAATCGTCTTGCCGTCTACAAAGCTTGAATGAAGTCTGTGAAAAAGATTATGCTTTTGAGGGACCGATATATTGGGCGTCGCCAAAACCCAAAAGCAGGTACCCAATTGCCTGGAAAAACCACAATAAAACCACCCCATAAACTACATCTTTCCCAAAAGCCTTGGCTACATCAATTGCTATCAGCAGGGAAACGATGATATTGACAAAAGGGATGAAGTACAAGAGCACCCACCATCCGGGGCGTCCGGCGATCTGGCATAGCACATACAAGTTATAGATGGGGATAATGGCCGCCCAGCCTGGCTGCCCGGCTTTTTCAAAGGTTTTCCAAAAACCGGCGATGATCAGCACAATAAAGGCCAGCCAGCAAATCATCCACACACCGCCAAACAAAGCCCCGATAATCCCCCCACCGTCATCTTGATAGAGGATATTGGCAATCAAAGGTAAAAAGGTCATTTGTCTACTCTCCTGTTTTGAACGTAGATGCGAGCGATTACATGTTAATGGTAGTATGGAGTTGGGGCAAAAGTCAATTGGCTTGCTCTGTAGCCTTGTAGCCCTATTAGCCTGTGCGTCGGTACGAAGCGTCAGAAAAGCCCAACACAGGGTACATGATCCAGGGCAGGAAAAAGAGCAAAATGCCGGTCAACGTGGTTTTGCCAAAGGCATAGGCCGTGTCCAACGCCACCATCAGCCAGATGACAATGTTCAGGATGGGTACTAAAAACAGGATCATCCACCAACCAGGACGGCCCGAAATTTTCACCATAAAAAACCAGTTGAGGATGGGGATGACGGCCGTCCAACCAGGCTCTCCCGCTTTTGCCAATGTTTTCCATAAACCGGCAGCAAACACAATGTATAACACCAGACCAAAGAGATAACTTAAAGTGGTCAGTGTGGCGATGCTATCAGCGGATAAAGTCACGAGATTTCTCCTTTATGTTATGTTCGACGCTTTATATCTCATAATGGGTAGCCTGACAATGGCGTTTTACGTTTCGGCTTTTTACCAATATACTTGGGGCATCAACCCTTACAAATTGACAACTCGAAGGAGGCTGAAATGGCTGAAAATAATAGTATGGTAGGTGAAGTTTACTATCCCGCTCCGGAAGTTATCACCCGCGCCCATATTCCTGACTACGACAAAGTCCACGCTGAAGCGTCGGCTGATCTGGCCGGTTTTTGGGGCAAAATTGCGGCCGAAAATTACGAGTGGTATAAGCCGTGGGAAACTGTTTTAGATGATCGCAATGCCCCCTTTTACAAATGGTTTGTGGGGGCCAAAGTTAATATCATTCATAATGCGCTGGACAGGCATATGCGCACGGCCGTGCGCAACAAAGCCGCCCTCATTTTTGAAGGTGAACCAGGAGACGTGCGTACCTATACCTACCAGCAGCTTAACTTTGAGGTCTGCAAATTTGCCAGCGTCCTGCGTTCCATGGGCGTCAACAAAGGCGACCGCGTCACCATTTACATGGGCCGCATCCCCGAATTGATCATCGCTATGCTCGCCTGCGCCAAAGTGGGCGCCATGCACTCCGTTGTCTACGGCGGCTTTTCCACCGAAGCCTTATTGGGCCGCATTGATGACAGCAAATCCAAGTTGCTCATCACCTGTGATGGCGCCTGGCTGCGTGGCAAAATTGTGGAACTCAAACAAATTGCCAACGAAGCAGTAGACCGCGCCGGCACCATCCAATCCGTTATTTGTGTCAAGCGCACTGGACAGGAAGTCGAGATGGTTTCCGGTCGTGATTACTGGTATCACGACCTGATGAATTTGCCCATTGCCGACCCCAAATCGGCCACCCAGGTCATGGACGCGGAAGACCCACTCTTCATCCTGTACACCTCCGGCACCACCGGCAAACCCAAAGCCATTTTGCACACACATGGCGGCTACATGGTCTGGACCAGTACCACCCTGAAATGGACGTTTGACGTGAAGCCAGACGATGTCTGGTGGTGCGCCGCCGATCCTGGCTGGATTACTGGTCACAGCTACATCGTCTACGCGCCGCTGATTTTGGGCGCAACCAGTGTCATGTACGAAGGCGCTCCCACCTATCCATACCCAGATCGCTGGTGGTCAATTGTGGCTAAATATGGCGTTTCTATCCTCTATACCGCCCCCACTGCCATACGGGGGTTGATGCGCTTTGGCGAAAGCTGGCCCAACAAACATGATTTATCCGCCTTGCGTTTATTGGGCACAGTAGGGGAGCCGATCAACCCCGAGGCCTGGAAGTGGTATCATCGGGTGATTGGCAAGGAACGCTGCCCGATTATGGATACCTGGTGGCAGACAGAAACAGGTGGATTTATGATCACCCCACTGCCTTGTGTGCCCTTAAAACCAGGGTCAGCGACCCGCGCTTTTCCCGGCGTACAGGTGGATGTGGTGGACGAAGAGGGCGATCCGGTGGCGGCCAACGAAGAAGGCTACCTGGTCATTCAATCTCCCTGGCCTGGTATGTTGCGCACCGTTTACCAGGACTCTGACCGGTACGTGCAGCAGTATTGGAGCCGTTTTGCCGAACAGGGTTGGTACCTGCCCGGCGACAGCGCCAAGAAAGATGAAGATGGTTACATCTGGGTGATCGGCCGTATTGACGATGTGATCAAAGTGTCTGGCTATCGTCTGGGCACCGCCGAAATCGAAAGCGCCCTGGTTAGCCATCCAGCCGTGGCCGAAGCGGCTGCCATTGGCATCCCCGATCCCAACGAAGTGAAAGGGAATATCATCAAAGCCTACTGCATTTTACGCCAGGGGTTTGATGCCACTGAAAAGCTGGCTCACGAACTGCGCGACCATGTGGGGCATGAAATGGGGCCAATTGCCAAACCGGAAACGGTAGAATTTGTCACCTCCCTCCCCAAAACGCGCTCCGGCAAAATTATGCGGCGGGTGCTTAAAGCCCGCGCTTTGGGTCATGATGAAGGGGATTTATCTACACTAGACGACTAGCCGCCAGCCTGTGGACTGCAATCCATTGGGTGGTCGTCCTAAAAGAACGACCACCTTTTTTTGTGGATAGTTATGAAAAATAGTTGACCAGCCACAAGACAGTCGCCGGAATCAACATCACGATAATTAAACCTACTGCCTGCAACCCCATGAATGGCAGCGCCCCTTTGTGAATATCCAATGTGGGCACCTCAGGCGGCGCCACACTTTGCAGATAAAACAGGGAAAACCCAACCGGAGGCGAAATAAACGCCATATTCAAGTTAATGGCCATCATTACGGTGAACCAGACCAGGTTCACATCTAGCAAAATAGCAGCCGGTATAAAAATGGGCAGCGCAATGAAGCTGATTTCTAAAAACTCCAGGTTGATGCCTAATAGGAAGATGGCGATATTGGCCACAATGATGAAACCCCAATAACCACCCGGCAAATTAGTTAAGAGTTGGGTGGCAAATTGCTGCCCGCCCAGGTTATCAAACACCAGACTAAACAGGGTAGAGCAAAAGAGGATCATCAAAACCAGGGTAGTGATATTGGCAGTGGCGCGGGCAGCCTGCTTCACCACAGACCAGGTAAAGTTCCGGTTTAAAATCGCCAGAATACAAGCGCCAAATGCGCCAACTGCCCCCGCTTCGGTGGGCGTAGCCAGGCCGGTGAAAATACTGCCAAGGACGGCAAAGATAAGGATGAGCGGTGGCACGACGGCAACCAATGCACGGCGGGCCAGCGCCCAACCTTTTAAGGTACGCGCCTCCTGGGGCAGGGGAGGGGCCAGGGAGGGGCGTATGAAGCCAACGACCAGTACGTAAAGGGCATACAATCCGGCTAAAATTAAACCAGGAATCAAAGCGCCCAGAAAAAGATCCCCTATCGGTACACCCACTTGCTGGCTCAGTACCACTAACACCAGGCTTGGTGGGATCAGTTGGGCCAGAGTGCCGGAAGCGACGATGACGCCGGTTGCCAGCTTGTTATCATACCCATAACGTACCATGATGGGCAGCGCCAACAGCCCCATGACGATCACGGTGGCGGCGACGACGCCTGTGGCGGCGGCCAGCAAAGTGCCCACAATAACCACGGCTAATGCCAACCCACCCGGCAATGGCCCCATGAGCAGCCCAATCGTTTCCAGCAGCCGTTCGGCTAAACCTGATTTTTCAAATATGGCGCCCATAAAGACGAAGAATGGGATGGCCAGTAAGGTGAAGTCAGACATGGAACCAAACCAGCGATTGGGGAGTAGTTTGAGGATGTTGAGGTCAAACGCATCCAGGGCCAGACCAATCGCGCCAAATACGATGGCTGTCCCCGCAAAAGAAAAGGCAACAGGGTAGCCGCTCAGAATGAGAAACAAGAATAACACAAACATGATGATGGCTATCCATTCGAATCCCGATCCCATATCTTCTCTCCTCTGTTTACGATGCTATGATGTTATTTTGAAGTGGCGCGGTCAGAAACGGGCCACCATGAGTATTCTATTCAATGCGCAGGGGTGCTTCCCTTTCTTCAGGTTTGGTGCGTTGTAGTTCGTCAATGTCACGCAGTGTGCCATAGAGACGAATGAGTTCCACGATGGCTTGCAGCAGCAGCGTGATAAAGCCGAACAGGATCATGGTTTTGATGGGGGCGCGGGGCAGACCGCTGGGGTCTGGCGACATTTCCCATGTGCCCCATGAGCCGTCGAAGCGGCGACCCCAAGAAAGCATGACTGGATTGTAGGTGACAACCAGGCCCAAGATGCAGAAGGGGACAAGGGCAATGAGATGCCCGGCGAAGTCTATGATGGCTTTGCGTTTGGGGCTTTGCTGCCCATACCAGAAATCTACGCGCACGTTGATGTTATGTTTGAGGATGTAGGCAAAACCGAAGAAGAAGATAAGGGAGTAGAGGTACCATTGAATTTCAATGATGGCGTTGGAAGTTAGCCGCCGGCCAATGTATTGGCCTGTGTACCGCAGAATAACGTTAGCAAAGCCAATGAAAACGGTGGGTAGGACGAGATACATAGAAATTGCACCAAGTCCCTCGGTTAGTTTGTCAATAGAATTTGCATAGAGCCGGAGTATGCGGATCATAGGCCCTCTTCAGTGGAAATTATGAATTATGAATTAGGAAAGTTCGTTGGTAAGGATACTTTATGTTAGCTCACCTGACAATTTTTTAGCCGTCAGGAGGGCGAATGAGCAAGACGGGTTTGGTGGCACGGCTGATCACTTTTTCGGCGACGTTGCCAAACATGAGGCGTTTGAGACCGGTAAAGCCGTGGGTGGACATGATGATGGTGTCGGCGTTTTCGGACACGGCCGTGTCCAATATCATCTCATGCACCGGTTCACCTTTGCGGATGACGGCCGTTACCCTAAACCCCTCATCGCGCAACGCCTGTTCTTTTTCGCGCAGGTATTGGGAGGCATCGTGGGTTTCGTGTGCCTGGGCCGTGCTTTCTGCCGAAGGCATCTCCGCCCGCATTTCTCCCTCCCAACCCGACGAGACCACATGCAGCAGTAGAATCTCACTGTGATAATGCCCGGCTAACGAGCGCGCATAGCTTAATGAGAGTTCACCAAAGGCTGAACCATCTAAAGGAACGAGCAGTTTTTGGAACATGAATGGGTTTCCTCCTTAACATATCCTGAACACAATGTTACGCTATACCTGACCAGGTGACAAAAATGGATCTTTGGGATTTGCAGCCTTGTAACCGTTCGGACCTGACAGGTTTTTACCAGTTCTGATCAAGACTTTACAGGCCAAAAACCTATCAGGTCTCTTGAGGGATTGGACGGTTACAAATGATGTGCGTTTTATTGAACAATTGGTATAACCAGGAAAATCATCTGCCAAAGGAGAAATTCTTGTGAAGCTCGTAACCTTTACCTACAACGGCCGTACCGCCATTGGCGCCGTCTTGAATGACCAGATTATAGACCTGAGCCGCCTGGCCCCGGACATGCAAACCTTTATCGAGTCAGGAAAAGAAGGGTTGGCAGCGGCCCAGGCAGCTACTGTCCAGGCAGCCACTGCCAACCACACCATTCCGCTCACGGCCGTACACCTGCTGGCCCCCATTCCCACCCCGCGCCGCAATGTCATTTGTCTGGGGTTGAACTATTCCGAGCATGTTAAGGAGTCCTATGGCGCGCGTGGGCAGCAAGCCCAACTGCCGGAAACGCCCGTTGTTTTCACCAAAGCGACCACGGCCGTCGCCGGTCCCACCGACCCCATCCCATATGACCCCGCCGTGACCACCCAACTGGACTGGGAAGTAGAACTGGCAGTCATCATTGGCCGGGCCGGCAAAAACATCCCGGCTGACGAAGCGATGGACTACGTTTTTGGATACACAGTGCTGAACGACATCAGCGCCCGCGACTTGCAAATGGCCGGTAAACAATACTTCAAAGGCAAAAGTCTGGATGGCGCCTGCCCCACCGGCCCCTGGATTGTCACCGCCGACGAACTGCCCGATCCCCACAACCTGCGGCTCACCTGCCGCGTCAACGGCGTTACCAAACAAGACGGCCGTACCAACATCATGATCTTCAACATCCTTGCCACCATCGCCTACCTCTCGCGTGGCATGACCCTCCTGCCCGGCGACATCATCGCTACCGGCACCCCCGATGGCGTTGGTTTTGCCCGCACCCCACCTGAATTTTTGCAGCCCGGCGATGTGGTTGAAAGCGAGATTGAGGGAATTGGCGTCTTGCGCAATCCGGTAGCTCCTGATGCGTGATGCATGAGATCACCCATCACGGTGTTACATCCACAACGGCCGTCATGCCCCAGCGTAGCGGCAGGTTGGCGGCATCACCCAATTCGATTGTTACCACATAGGTCACATCACCACGCGCCGGGGTGGCAATGCTGTCAATATCGGTAATGACGCCGCGCAAGGTAGTGTTGGGGATGGCATCCACTCTTAATTCCGCGGCATCCCCCGGCTGAATGTTGACCACATCCAGTTCGGTCAGATCGGTAGTTTCCACCTGCCAGGCGCTCAAGTCTGCCAGGCTAAGGACAGGCATACCGGGCGCGACGAGTTCACCCAGCGCTGGCTGAATGTTGGCAACGATCCCGGCAAAGGGCGCATACAAAGTGGTGCGCGCCAGCGCCAGTTCCGCCGCCTGCACATTGGCCTGGGCCTGTAAGAGGGCTGCCTCAGCCTGAGCGATGCCTGCTTGAGCCTGGCTCACGGCCGTTTCTGCCCGGCTCACGGCCGTCTGTGCCAATTCCACCCCCACTTCCGCCTGCTGTATCTGTTCCGGGGTTGGGTCTGCCTGGATCAGCGCCAGCCGTGCTTCTGCTAAGTTTCGGTTTGCCTGGGCAATGCTTACGCCGCCGCCCGCTGCCGCGCGCTGCCCTGCCGTTGGCCCTGCCAGCAGCGCATCCAGCACCGCCTGGGCCGCCTCCACCTGCACCTTTGCCTGTTCCAGTTCGGCGCGTTTTGTCTCTTCGACCGTGCCATACAATGGGCAAACCGTTTGTGTTGAACCATCCGGCAGCGTTATCTGGGTGCAGCTACTCAAAATAGCGTCGTATTCATCCTGGGTGGCCTTCAATGCCGCCTGACTGGCGGCCACATTGGCCTGCGCCGTCAGAATTTGCGACTGCGGAATTTGCAAAATAGCATCCCGGTTGGCGGTAGCCTGGGCAATGCTGGCGGCGGCGGCAGCCACATCAAACTGGGCGGCGGCTACATCTTCCGGGCGTGGCCCCGCCAGCAGCAGCGCCAGCCGCGCTTCGGCTTCGGCGACGGCCGTCTGTGCTGTTTGCACCGCCGCCTGCACGGCCGTCAGGCGCGTTTGGGCAGCGGCTAAGGCGGCCTCGGCTATGGTGACTTCTGCCTGCATCTGGCGCAGGACAATTTCCTGGCTACTGCTGTCCAACCGCAGCAGCGGGTCGCCGGCCTGCACGCGCTGGCCTTCGGTCGCTATGAATTCCGCCAGTCGTCCGCCGCTCTGAAATGCCAGGTCGCTGCGGCGGCGCGGCACGACCACGCCTTCGGCCACCACAAATTCGCTGCCTGGCGCCGGATTCTGGCTGACGCTGATGACGGGTGCGGCGTCGCTGGTGGCAATGTCTACAAAGGCGGTCATACCCCACCGCAGCGGCAAACCGGTTGTGTCAGGCAAGGCGATGCGGACGCGATAGGTCACTTCGCCCTGGGTCAGGCTGGCGAAGCGGGCAATATCGCTTACCGTGCCCACCAGTGATTGGTTGGGCAGGGCGTCAACGGACACGGCCGTGTGAAACCCCGGCGCAATTGCCACCACATCCTGTTCGGCCAGGTCGGTGGTTTCCACCAGCCATTGGCTGAAGTCAGCCAGGGTGACGACGGGCGCGCCGGCTGTAACTACTTCGCCGGATTCGGCTTCCAGACGGGCGATGGTACCGGCAAAGGGGGCGGTGAGTGTGCGCTGCGCCAATGCTTCTGCGGCGGCAGCCACCAGTGCTTCTGCCTGGCTTACGGCTGCCTGCGCTTGCAGCACGGCCGTATCCGCCTGCTGCCAACCAATATCGGCTTCGGTTTTAGCAGCCAGGGCGCGGGCGACGGCCGTTTCCGCAATGGCAATCTGTTCTGGCCTGGCCCCTGCCAGCAGCAAACCGAGCTGTGCCTGGGCAGCGTCACGCTGCGACTGGGCGGCGCTGACGGCATTGGCAGCGGCGGTGCGTTCGGCAGCGGTCGCGCCGGCATCCAGTTCGGCCAACGCCCCTTCGGCCGCCGCCAGATTGGCGATAGCGGCATTGTATTGGGTGGTGATCTGGTCAATCGTATCCTGGGGCGCTTCCAGGCGGGTGGCTGCACCCAGCGCATCTTGCACCGGCTTTTGCGCCGCCTGTGCTGCCAGAACCTGGGCTTCGGCCAGCAGCCGCTCGCCTGTCGTTGGCCCTTCCAATGCCAGCGTCTGGCTGCCGGCGGCGGCGCTGATCTGCGCCTGTGCCAGGGCCACGGCTGCTTCGCTGACGGCAATTTGTGCGGCGGTGGGGGGCGCCTGGGCCAGCGCCAGCGCCGCTTCGGCGGCGCGGATGTTCACGTCGGCAGCGGCGACACCGGCGGCGGCGGCTTCTCGTTCGGCCTCGGCTGCCGCCAGACCGGCCTGGGCCTGGGCTAACGCGGCCTGTGCTTGCTGCATGGCAATCTCCTGGTCGGCGCTGTCCAGCCGCAAGATGGGGTCGCCGGGCTGCACCAGGCTGTCTTCAGGGGTGATGATTTCCACTACTTCACCGGTGGTGGCAAAGGAGAGGATGGCATGGCGGATGGGCACAAGCTGCCCTTCGGCGGAGACAGTGCTGACGCCGGTATTAATGGCCTGGGTGTTGGCGTCGGGTACGGCCGTGACTGCTCCACTGCTGGCTGTGGGCTGCATCTGCCGGTAAAGATAAGTTCCCCCTGCCACCACTCCGATCATGATAATCAGGGCGATGATGAATCGCTTCATATACTTGCTCCAATGTGTAAGCGTGTGACGGCCGTGTCGGTGGCCGTGCCGGTTGCGTTAAAATTGACAAGCCCAGAGTGTACCGCTATAATCCCCCGCTTGGGTACTATTTGCTGGATCATTCTAATTTTGGCGTTGTTTACCAATTGTTAACCTGTGAAATACCTGACCGATTCTGATCAGGTATTCTCGGAGGCGCCTGTACAATTAAGTATAAACCTGAATAGCGGTTCGTAAACGACACATATTTTGAAAATGACTCGGCCAGTCCCACAAAAAAACTCGTGTGACGGTCGAGTTTTTTTATCCTAAACCACTTGAGAAGAGAATTTATTAGCATGATGGAAGATACCAATTTTGAAGAGTTCTTGGAAACGCATGATTACGAGCTGCCCCAGGTTGGTGACATTCGTAAGGGCATCATTGTCGCGGTAACGCAGCAGGGAGTGATCGTTGATTTGGGCCTGAAACGGGATGGTATTGTGCCGGGTACAGACCTGGCAAAACTGGAACCAGAGGAACGGGCTGAACTTCATGTAAACGACGAGATTTCGGTCTACGTGATGAATACGGAAGCGCCGGACAGTTTGCAGGTATCTATCCATCTGGCGAAGATGAATCAGGACTGGGTGGAAGCCGAGCAGTTGATGGAAACGGGCGATATTTTTGAAGGGGAAGTGATTGGTTATAACAAGGGAGGCGCGATTGTGCCCTACGGCCGTCTGCGTGGTTTTATTCCTGCTTCCCATCTGGCGGCCCTGACGCGCGGTTTGAATGACCGGCAACGCCAGCAAAAACTGGCAAAACTGCGGGGCCAGAAAATCCCCTTGAAAGTGATTGAAGTCGATCGCCGTCGCCGCCGTCTGGTTTTCTCCCAACGTGACGCCCAGAAAGAGTGGGATGAATTGCAGAAGGGCGAATTGATGGAAAAATTACAGGAGGGGGATGTGCTGCACGGCCGTGTGAGTGGCCTGCGTGACTTTGGCATCTTTGTAGACCTGGGCGGCGTTGATGGTCTGGTTCACATTTCGGAACTGGCCTGGCACCGTATTGATCATCCCCGTGAAGTAGTCAAAGTGGGTGATGAAGTGGATGTCTACGTGATGAAAATTGATCGCGACGACCAGCGGATTAGCCTCAGCCGCAAAAAGTTGTTACCCAATCCCTGGGATACGGTGGAACAGCGGTATCACATCAACCAGTTGGTGGAAGGCTGCGTTACGCGCATTGTGGACTATGGGGCGTTTGCCGAAATTGAGCCGGGCGTGGAAGGGTTACTGCATCTTTCCCAACTTTCGCGGGGGCAGGTAGAAAACGCCGGCGAGGTTGTCAAAGAAGGGGAAACTCATTTGCTGCGTGTCGTTAGCATCGAGAAAGACCGGCAGCGTATTGGCCTGAGCCTGCGGCAGGTAAGCGCCAACGAACAGATTGAGTGGATGTCTCGTAAACAAGCCGAAGCCGGTACGTCAGTGGCCGCAGCCGAGGTTGAACAGGCTGATGAGTACGTTGATGAAGATGTGGAAGTTGAGGCGACCGAACCCGTTGTGGCCGAGATTGAAACCGATGCTGAAATGACAACAGACAGCGTCGAAAGTGAGGAAGTCACGGCCGTTGAAGTAGACGTGGAAGTTGCCGCCGATGACAATCCGCCGGCCGAAGCGGAATCTGTGATTGAGGAAACTGAACCACAGGAAGCTGAAGAAAACTAAGTATGGCAAAAAACGACAAACTGGAAGTGGAAGGCACGATTATTGAGCTGCTGCCCAACACCCAATTTAAGGTAGAACTGGATAATGGGCATCAGGTTTTGGCATACCTGTCGGGTCGTATGCGCAAGTATTACATTCGCATCTTGTTGGGAGACCGGGTGCGGGTGGAGATGACGCCATATGATCTGGCGCGTGGTCGTATTACCTATCGCTACCGCAGTCGGGCCGAGGCGCCTAGCAGTAGTGCTGCCAGCGACGAATAGACGCGCCTCACTTTCCTGTTTGCCAGCCACAATGAAATGATGAACACGCTGCGAAATCTTCGCAGCGTGTTTTTTTGTCGTAATGCGTGGATGGGAGACCTGACAGGTTTCTACCAGAGTAATTACCTGCCCGATATGTCTCAAAAACCTGTCAGGTCTTGGGGGGGTGAATAATTACCGTGAATGAGTGAAACCATGGCAATGATGGAAGCGCAACGTGACTGGTTGGTCAGCCGGGTGCAGACTTCGCCTGCTCAAACGGCGCTGCTTATGGGTGAGCGCCAATGGAGCTATGCTGAATTAAACCGGCTGGTGAATGGCTGCTGCGCCCGGTTGGCGGCGTTGGGGGTGCAGCCGGGTGAATTGGTGGGGGTGCTGCTGCCCAATTCGTTGGTGTATGTGTGCCTGATTCACGCGCTGGCGCGCATGGGGGCAGTGTTGGCGCCGTTGAATACGCGCCTGACGCCGGCCGAATGGCAATGGCAGGCGGCGCATGTGGGCTGTCGCCTGGTCTTATGCGAACCAGAGAGGGCTGCTACTACCGGACAGTCTATTCGTCTGGTGGCGGTGGATGAAACCTGGCTTTCCCCAGAACCGGCAGCATGGGAGGCGCGGCCTTTGCCGCTGCACGGGGTGCAAGCGGTGGTGTTTACATCGGGCACTTCGGGACGACCCAAAGGAGCGCAGCTCACTTTTGCCAACCATTTTTATAGTGCTATGGCCTCAGCCTACCGGGTGGGGGTGCTGCCGGATGACCTGTGGTTGAGCTGTTTGCCGCTGTACCATGTGGGCGGGCTGGCGGTTATCTGGCGCAGTTGTTTGTATGGTACGGCCGTAGACCTGCACCCGAAATTTGACCTGACGGCCGTGAACGACAGCCTGAACCACAAACCCATCACTCTTATTTCGCTGGTGCCGACTATGTTGGCGTGGCTGCTGGAGAGCCGCAGCGAATGGCCAGAAACGCTGCGGCTGGCGTTGATTGGCGGGGCGGCGCTTGCGCCTGATTTGCTGGCAGCGGCGTTGGCAGCGGGTGTGCCCATTGCCACGACGTATGGCCTGACGGAAGCGGCGTCGCAGGTGGCGACGATGCGCCCTGATGAGGTAAGGCGTAAACCGGGCAGTGTAGGACGGCCGTTGCTCTTTACCAGTGCGCGTATTGTGGATGATGACGGCCGTGAATTGCCGCCTGATGAAATTGGCGAGATTGTGGTCAGTGGACCGACCGTGATGGTGGGTTATTTTGGTGAAGATGCGCTCACCAACAGGTCATTTCATACAGGGGATATGGGGTATGTGGATGCGGATGGTGATTTGTGGGTGGTGCAGCGGCGCAGCGACCTGATTGTAAGCGGCGGCGAAAATGTATACCCGGCGGAAGTGGAAGCGGTGCTAAAAAGCCATACGGCCGTTGCCGCGGCCTGTGTGGTGGGGCTGCCAGATGGGGAATGGGGGCAGGTGGTGGCAGCAGCGGTGGTGGTGAAAGAGGGCACGGCCGTGACCGCCGCTGAACTGACCCAATTTTGCCGGGAACGACTGGCCGGTTACAAACTCCCCCGCCAGATTTTTTTTGTGCCTGACTTGCCGCTGACGGCGTCGGGCAAAATTGCCCGGCAGGAAGTGGTGCAGAATTTGGCGATGACGAGATCAGGAGATTTCTGATCTCCTTACCTGGTTGTCCTGATTTTTATGAAATTTTTCTCGTTGCTAACTACCATATACCTGGCTAGAATCCCGCCCACGTTGTGTGGAGCCGCCGGTCAGCCCGCCGCCGGGGCCAACACCAGCAGCGACGCCGCCGTCCGTTACTACGTTAAAGATGCGCCCGGTTACTACCTGGAACGCAACTACGGCGCTACCGGTGCGCCCAACACCGATGGTATCTACTTGATCCTCATCACCCCCGACGGCACACGCTACCGCCTGGGCTACTTTGCCGACGCCGAAGAGTGGCAGCATGCGGGTTGGGGCGGTAACATGTCCATCGCCGGTCACCCCGGACATACACCGGGCGGGTATTCCTATTCGGCCATTGCCTGGCATGTGGATACCGTCACCGACGCCTTTGGCAACCAGATGACCTACCATTACTACACCTGGAACACCGATGAAAATATCCAGTGGTGGAATACCGACCATTGGACCAGTTTCGCCCTGACCACACGCAAAAACCGGATTAACGACATCAAGTACAACTACCCCACCCGCGTCACCAGCCTGCCCGCCGCGGACACAGTGGCCCGGCTGACTTCTACGCCGGCTACGCGCATTGCGTTCCGCTCAGCCAACACCACGTATTATCCTACGCTTATCAACAGCATCTTCATCTATCATGGCGGCGGTGCGAACCCCATCAGCGAATATCGGATTGATACCACGGGCGTCCTGGTGGACAGCCTGGGCTGCCTCAATGAGGATACGCAGCCCAACACCTATCGCCAGAGCCACACCCGCATTGTCAAATCCATCCGGCGCTATGTGAACACTGATGGCGACGCCACCACCAATGACGCCGGTTATGCCCTGCCGCCGACCACCTTTTATTATGGCAACAATCTCAACAACCAGGCTGAGTATAACCCGCTGCGCCACTTCACCTGGGCCGGACAGCCGTGCTTCCGCTTTCTCTATCTGCATGGCTACAAGAATGGCTACGGCGGTTCGGTGCGTTTCACCTACAGTTCTGATGACCGTTCGGTAGGTGAATATCAATACATTACCTATAACCGGTACACCTGGCCGACCATCGGCTTTAGTTATGTGGTGAGTGAGATGCGGGCCAACGACGGCCGTAACGCCGACCTGCGCACCACCTATACCTACACCCAACGCTGTTATGCCCAATGGGGGGCTGTGCCATCCGGGGCCGTCAACTGCGCCGAACCAAACGCGCCAGAACAGTACGGCCCGCTGGTGGGGCACTACACCACCACCCAGACCAGCTACGACTATAACGGCTCGACGGTCCTCAACAAACAAATCACCACCTTCTCCCAAAACGCCACCAACAGCATCGGCCGGCCCACCCAGGTGCAGTTCCAAAATAGCGGCGGAACCACCTTAACCCAAAGCAACCATACCTATACCAGCCTGACCATTAACGGCCTGCCCAACATGTTTACCTACACTAGCGAGACCAGAAACTACCAGTATAATGGCGGCAATACGCTGTCGAGCAAAACGACCTACGAATACAACAGCGCCAACCAGGGCAGCGCCCAGTACGGCAACCTGACCCACATCCGCCAATATGACAGCGCCAGCGCCGCCACCCCCATCCGCACCACCGCCCGCTGGTACTATCCTCGCGCCGAGTTAAACGGCAGCGGCGTGCTCACCGGCCATTGGCTGGTGGGGTTGGTAGGCGCCGAATCGCTCTACAGCGGCAATATGAGCAGCCAAATCAACGGCGCCTGGTATTACTACGACAACGACAGCGACCACTTAGGCAGCGCCAGCCTGCTGGTGAACGGCAGCAATAACCCGGTGGCGGGCAGCCGGACATGGTACCTGCCTTTTGGCGGCTACCGGCCGGGCAGCGCCCCCACTCAAACCATTACCGACCGTGACTTCACCGGCCAGCGCGAATCATGGAGTTGGGGCTGCTGTATTACAACGCCCGGTACTATGTGCCCGGTCTGGGCAGATTCATCAGCGCCGACACCATCATCCCCGTGCGACACGAAGTCGCTTGATGAGCAGTTATGCACATTGACAAATGATGACATAACCTGGTGTTCTGCCACCAGTACCCTACCCAGGCGTGCGTCGCTGGCAACGGCGGGGTGCGAAGCCCTGGGGACAACGTAGCCTCACCGCAAGGTGGTCAACCAACCGCGAGGGGCGTTGACGACTGCCAGCATCAGGCGGTCGGGAGCCAGGGTCGGATGGTAAGGTCAACAGAAGCGAACCACCGCAGCCGTCGTTATGCGTGAACAAGCCAAAGATGCTGCGAGGCTTGACCCAAAAGGGAAGTGGACAGGCGTAGATGTCAGGTACTCATCTACCGCAGACGACGAGCCACCGGCGGACAAGGTGGGACCTACCCCATCCCGGTCATCAAGCGGAACGTGGTAAGCCCGTATCCCCCCTGGCAACAGGAAAGCCAACCGCAAGGAAAGCCGAAGGGGGTGCGGGTAAAGGAAGATGGAGCAAGCGAACGCCCGCCGGTAATGGGCGGGATACGGATTGAGGCGACGGCCGCCCGTTGCCAGAGCAACGGTCACCATCCGGCGCGAAAGCGAGCCGACTTCCATCTGGTCTGACAGCACAAGAGAACTTGAGAAACCGTTCCCGGAGGAAAAGCAGATGGCAGTGATGAAACAAATAGCCACAGCGGCCAACCTGTACACGCATGAGCCAATGACGGCCGTTTCAGAGACTGGTGCGTCCTCCCATCCCGGTGATACGTGGCACGACATCAATTGGCGTAAGGTTCACCAGAATGTGCGACGGCTGCAAGCGCGTATTGTGCAGGCAACGAAGGCTGGCAAGTGGGGCAAGGTGCAAGCCTTGCAACGCCTGCTAACCCGCTCCCTCAGCGGCAAAGCCCTGGCCGTGAAGCGCGTGACGGAAAATCAGGGCAAAAGAACAGCCGGTGTAGACGGCCAGACGTGGTCAACGCCCGCGGCCAAAACAGCGGCCATCGGCAACCTACGCCAACACGGTTATCGGGCACAACCCCTGCGGCGGGTCACCATTCCCAAAGCCAACGGCAAACAACGACCCCTGGGCATCCCCACCATGAAGGATAGAGCCATGCAAGCCCTCTACCTGTTAGCCCTCGACCCGGTGGCCGAAACAACCGCCGACCCCAACTCCTACGGTTTCCGCAAAGGACGCTGCGTTCAGGACGCTATCGAACAATGTTTCATTGTGTTCGGGCAACCCGGTTCAGCCGTCTGGATACTGGAAGGGGACATTCAAGCCTGTTTCGACCACATCAGCCACGAATGGCTGGCACAACACATTCCCATCGAGAAAACCATCCTCCGTCAGTGGCTCAAGGCGGGTTATCTAGAAAAAGGGCAACTATTCCCCACAGAGGCCGGCACACCGCAAGGCGGCATCATCTCACCTACCTTAGCCAACATGACCCTGGACGGCCTGGAAGCGGCGATTTCCGCCGGATACTACCTGCACCAGCGTAAACAGGCTAAGGTTCACTTCATCCGGTATGCCGACGACTTCATCATCACAGCCGCTGACCGCGCCTTCCTGGAAAACGAAGTGACACCGCGACTCCAGGCTTTTCTGCAAGAAAGAGGCTTGACCCTATCACCCACCAAGACCCATATCAGCCACATCAGCGACGGCTTCGACTTCCTGGGCTTCAACATCCGCAAGTACAAAGGCAAGCTGCTCACCAAACCGGCCAAAACCAATGTGCAACGATTCCTGAATCAATTGAGAGCCGACATCTTCGCCCATACCCACACCGCCCCCCTTGACCTCATCGCCCTGCTTAACCCCAAACTGAAAGGTTGGGCACACTTCTACCGACATGGGGTCAGTCAACGCACCTTTGACTATCTCGACCATCAATTGTTCTGGGCACTCTGGCATTGGGTCAAGCGCCGCCATCCCACCAAGAGCAAATCCTGGCGCATCCGCCATTACTTCGCTCACCCCCGCCACAAGCTGCATTTTTGTCACTACAAAGTGGATGAAAAGGGTCAGCGTCGTTGCCTCCAACTTTTTCACACCGCTTCCATTCCCATTAAACGCCATGTCAAAGTTCGCCAACTTGCCAATCCCTACGACCCCGACTGGTTCGCTTACTTTGAACTACGCCAGGAACAGCAGATGTCCCATAATATTCGCCTTAGCCCCCAACTCTACCGCCTCTGGCAATCGCAACAGGGTATTTGTCCCCTCTGCCGTCAGAAAATCAATTTTGATTCGGGCTGGCAGACGCATCACATCCACTGGCGTTCTCTGGGTGGCCTCGATACACCCGATAACCTGGTTCTTTTACATCCTAATTGTCACCGACAGTTACATAGTCGTGGCTTATCCGTTTCCAAACCGCATCTTCCCACCGAAGATGTTTGTCAGGCTTGAGCGGTGTGCGGGGAAACTCGCCCGCACCGTTCTTAGTAAGCATCTAAAAACTATCTCCCATTTTTCGGGGACGAATGGTGTAATTC
>DAOMOK010000031.1:0-55157 GCA_035444285.1 Chloroflexota bacterium | reverse complement strand
CGATTGTCCCGATATTGCAGTGGGGTTTTCCCCGTACAAACTTTTCTTTTGCCATCGTTTACAAATCCTTATCTTTGAAACAAATGTTGAAATAATGCCGTGCTAAAAAGGGAACCTACCCTTACCTAACACAAGCAACCAACTAATTCTTAACTACAAACAATGTTTGCTTAGCTGAAAACAATGTTTCGCTAAACAAGCTAAAAGCCCACGATGGGATTTGAACCCATGACCTCATTCTTACCAAGAATGTGCTCTGCCTGCTGAGCTACGTGGGCGTCTTGACCGGTGATCAATAATCCGTAATCGGTTATCGGTGTTCCGATCACTAATTACCGATTACAGATTACCGAATAGTGGGCCAGGTAGGACTCGAACCTACGAAGGCTACTGCCAGCGGATTTACAGTCCGCCCCCTTTGCCACTCGGGACACTGACCCATTCTAAATGTTTTCATCAGGAGCCGACGATGGGACTCGAACCCATAACCTATGCTTTACAAGAGCATTGCTCTACCAATTGAGCTACGTCGGCAGTAAGAGCCTGATTGATTTTTTAAGGATAAGCAACCTAAATTATGAGCAAGCCCAGGCGAGGGGTAAGTATAGCATCTGCGATTTTTTCGTCAAATAATAGCTATCTTAGTTTTGGAGTATAATCGGGTATCATCAGGCAGGCTCGTTACTGATAGGTGGAGTGCGGAACAATGGATATTTCGGTCAGTCAGTTGAATCATCGGTTGGCGTTGCAGCTACCGGCAGAACTGCCGTTGGGTTTGGTGTTTGTGACTGGCGTGGTCAGAAATTTAGAAGAGGGCGGTGAGCATAGAGACGGCCGTGCCCCCTTTACCAGTTTTGATCTGGAACAAAAAGGACATCGCCTGCGCTGTCGGTTGGTGCAGCGCGAGGCGGACAAATTGGCGCTGCATGACCAGGTGGAAGTGCGTTTAGGCGGTCATTTGTCCTTTGATTCACGCCGGGCAGAATATTACCTGCTGGCGCGTGATGCTGAAGTAGTGAGCGCCGTCGGCGATAAAAAACCGGACCTGCTGGCGCTTGATTTGAGTGAATTGGTGGGGGATCAGGCTGCTTTTGCGGCGGCATTAGGCGGGATTAAGCGTCGGGCTGATGTGTCCAAACAATCACCGGCGTCTGTGCCGGTTTGGGTGCAAAAAATTGCGCCGTTGGAGGTGAAAGAGGGTGAAGATGAACCAACAGAAGAACCAGATGAGGAGGCGCCGATTCTGGCCGCCCAGCCCCCGGCGGAAACTGCCTTGAATGAAGAGATGGTGTCGTATTTGTCGGCGTTGATGGAAAGTGAGGAAGAGGTGGAATTGACGCCGAATATACTGGCGCAGTGGACAAGTGAGCCACATGAACCGGTCGTGGATATGCTTGAAGATGAACCGTCGCTGTCCATTCTCCCTGCCGCATCAGAGCAGGATGAGGCAGGGGGGGAAGTCGTCACGGCCGTTTCCCCCTATGATCCCGTTGGCGATGTTACCCCGAAACCAAAACCGGCGCGCCCCAGACCGGCGCAGCCTCGACCTCGCCAGCAAACCGATTGGGCGGTCATTCTCTTGCTCGTTGCTATTATCGTATTTACCATCGTCATCCTGTTTGCCGCCATTTTGTTGCGCTAATGAAATGAAAGGAAGGGGATTGAGAGATTCAAGTCTTCAATCGCCCAGTCTCCTGATCTCTTGTCTTTTCGAGGAAATTATATGGACCAACAAATAACCATCCTTTGCCTGGCCAGTTATTGCAAGGGTACTACGTTTCTGACGGCCGCTAAACAATTAGGCTGCCGTGTCTTGTTGGTGACGCGGGAAAAGTTGCAAGATGAACCCTGGCCGCGCCAGGATATTGACGAGATTTATTACATGCCGCGCCTCTCCACGCAGCCGGACATCATCTATGCCATCGGCTACCTGATGCGTTCAGAAGCGATTGACCGCATTGTGCCGCTGGATGATTATGATGTGCCCACAGCGGCGCTGCTGCGCGAACATTTCCGTATTCCTGGCCTGGGCGAAACGGTGACGCGCCATTTTCGGGACAAACTGGCGATGCGCCTCAAAGCGCGCGCTGAAGGATTCCGTGTCCCGGAGTTTACGCCGGTGTTTAACCATACCCGGCTGGCGGAGTGGATGAACCGGGTTTCTCCACCCTGGCTGCTCAAACCGCGCATGGAAGCGGGGGCCATGGGTATTAAACGGGTCAATTCGGCCGATGAGGTATGGCACTGGCTAAATGAGTTGGGCGACCAACAATCTTACTTTTTGCTGGAACAGTTTGTGACGGGGGATGTGTTTCACGTGGATACCATCATGTGGCAGGGGAAGGTGGAATTTGCTCTGGCGCATGTCTACGGCCGTCCGCCCATCCATGTGGCCCACGACGGCGGCGTTTTTGTCACCCGCACCATGCCACGGCGCGACAAAGATACAAAGGCTTTGCTCACCTTTAACGCTAAATTGCTGAAGGCATTAGGCATGGTCAACGGCGTTTCGCACACCGAATTTATCAAGGGGGCAGATGGCGAATTTTACTTTTTGGAAACGGCCGCGCGTGTGGGTGGGGCCAATATCGAGCAAATGGTAGAAGCGGCCGGCGGCGCGAATTTGTGGGCGGAGTGGGCCAAAATGGAGGTGGCCCAGGTGAAAGGCGAAACCTATGCCGCCCCACCCGACGCTGGCAAATATGCCGGGGTACTCATTTGCCTGGCACAGCAGGAGTGGCCGGATTTATCTGGCTATCAGGCCGCGGAGATTGTGTACCGGGTGCATAAACAGCAGCACGCCGGGTTAATTGTGGCTTCAGAAAGTCAGGCGCGGGTAGAAGAACTCATTACCGAATACGGGCAGCGCTTCGCCCATGATTTTCTGGCCGTCGCGCCGCCCCTGGACACCGCACCGATATAAAGCCCTGCACTGATTAGTTGTAGGAGGCAAAATACCATATGGAAGCAATGATCCAGCCCAAAGATGAGGTTTTGGAGCTGTTGGCAGAAAAACAAGATGAGATCGTAGCATTAGGCGTCAAACGGCTAGGTTTATTTGGGTCGTTTTTACATGGAGAGCCACAGCCAGATAGCGATGTTGACTTGCTGGTGGAGTTTGAGCCTTGACAAAAGACGTTTGACAATTTCATGCAGCTTTCTTTTTTGCTTGAAGAGTTGTTTAGCCGCCGCGTGGAATTGGTGACGCCTGAATCGCTCAGCCCTTATATCGGCCCGCGAATCCTTCAAGAGGTTTTGTATGTCCCGTTCGGCCGCTGATTATCTGCATCACATAATAGATGAGATTCATTACCTGCTACAGGAATCAGCCAACCTTGAGAAAGACCAATTCATGGCTGATGAAACCTTGAAACGGGCTTTTGTGCGGAGTCTGGAAATTATCGGCGAGGCCACAAAAAATGTAGATGAAGCAACATGATTGAAGTACCCTCACATTACCTGGCGAGCTATGGCGGGTATGCGCGATAGGCTGATCTATGATTATATTGGCGTAGACTATGACATCGTATGGGATGTGGTAAAGAACAAGTTGCCTGTCCTCCAAGCCGAACTTGAACAGATCGTGAGTGAGATAACCTGATGGATACAGGGATTTTTGTTCAGGTCATCAATCAAATCCGATGCTGCTGGCGGTAGTCGGCGATGAGGGTGCGCAGGGTTTGTTGGCGGGCCACGGCCGTGCCCACCGGCTCTTGCAAACTGGCAGCATACACACTCTCTACCCCTTTGGCTTTGCTCAGCGCGGCGGTTGTTTTCACCATCAGATCATCGCGTAACGGCCGTACCAGTTTTTTGTTCAGGGCAATTTCGTTTTGCTCGTCCCGCGCCAGCCACACGTCCAATGGCTGCGCCAGATTGGCGTTCAGGCCGGTGATGGTAGCGGGCGTTTCCAGCAGCAAGGTGGTGATGGACTGCATGATGGTGGTCGCTTTTTCGCCAATGCCAAAGGGCAACCATTTCTTAATTCCGGCAAACCACTCATTCACCATCTGCATAAACGCGCCGGCCGCCTCCACCGCGTCCATGAGCAGGTTTTCAATCTGGTGAAAGTAGCCGTCTAATTTGTTCAGGTGGGCGTCGAGCCAGGCACGGCCGTTAGCCAGCACCGGCAAATGGCTTTCCACTTCCGCCAACGCCAGTGTGCCCGCGGCCATGCTCTCTTCCAGCGAAGGCACGTCATTTAGCAGATTGGTGAGGGCGTTGGAAACCGCGCTCATGCCATTATCCAGCGCCGTGCCCAGGTCTACCCCATCCAACTGTTCATACAGGGCCACCAATCCGGCCAGCACGCTCACCCGTTCATTGGCCGAGGCCAGTTCGGTGCGCAGCGTTTCCTGGGCGGCGATGGCGCTGCTGTCTGGTTGGGACAACGCTTCGATCTGCCGGTTGGCGGCATCCAGCGCCGCCTGCAAACGGATGATCTCCGCCTGGGCAGATGCCAGTTGGGTAAATGATTCCGCACTGGCATTGGCTGCTAACGGCGGCAGGGAAACAACCGGGGCAACTGGGGGTGAAGCGGTAATCGTAGTCACGGCCGCTTGCTGTGACCCTTTGAGCAGCGCTGCGCCCGCGCCGACGGCGGTGGCGGCCACGGCCGTGACCCCCATCCCCAACAAAAATCCTCTCCGACTTACTTCTGATTCCTGATACTCTGCCATAATAGACTCCTCCGAGAATTATGAATTATGAATTATGAAGGATGAATTATGAATTTTTATTCATTGTGATGGGTTGCTGCCCATGAATTCTCCTCCGGTTTATTTTTGACACTAATTCGCACCCTTTGCGAAGCCCTTCGCGTTCTTCGCGGATTATACTATGGAAACACAGTACGGCCGTGACCCGTTCCTGTCAAGCCCCATGCTTCATCTTATCCTCATAAGCGTCCATCAGTTTATTAAACCGAAGGTTGCGAACTGGCAATGATGATTGGCGAAGAGAAAATTTCATG
Source organism: Chloroflexota bacterium (assembly GCA_035444285.1). Classification (GTDB taxonomy): domain Bacteria; phylum Chloroflexota; class Anaerolineae; order Promineifilales; family Promineifilaceae; genus CAADGU01. Next base: position 50,185 of record DAOMOK010000031.1, on the reverse strand, counting down.
GCGCCCTCTGATTCCTAATTTCTTGTATATGCTGGTCTGGTGATTACGTACTGTCTGGTAGCTCAAGTTCATCTCGGTAGCTATTTGTCGGGCGTCCATTCCAGCCGCCATGTAAGTAGTAATTTCATATTCCCGTTTTGTCAGTCCATACACGTTCTCAATTTGGGGCTGAATGAGACCATTCTCTTGCTGCCCTGCCAGCACATGCTGGCTGAAGCATTTTACGCCTGATACTACAGCTCTCATTCCTGTTAACCAGCACGCCATCTCATCCGTTTTGAGGAAGTAGCCGGCAAGACCGACCTCTATGAGAGATGGCAAATTCACAGGTACATCGCTATCGCCTAAGACAACGACGTGCAAATCGGCGAATTGTTTGAATAAGTACAAAAGGTGATTTTGGAGGAAAGAGGGAACTAATTCTAAAGCCAGTAGCAAAATGTCTGGTCGGTATTCAAAACAAAGCGAAATTGTTTCATCCCAGGTTCGGGCGTAATCTGGCAACACAACAAGGTCGCTCCCTCTGGTTTCATGTGTTAGGGCCACATGTGTGGCAGAGTGAGCGTCGGCAACCAAAACTTGGATCGCGTGTGACATGAATGGCTCTCCTTTTTTCTTTCAGCAACTTCTTCATAATCTGAAAGGGAACTTATCCACCCGATGGATACTGTAGCCAGAAAATCTATCTTGTCAACGCCCGGCGTTAAATTTTGAAATAACATACCCGCCCTTCTAATTCGTTTGTACTATCACCCGGTACAACTGGGGTACAACACCCGGTACAGTGTGAGTACAATTGTAACTAGGCATACCCCTTCATCCCCGATAACCTCTGTGCAGCTTATTTCATGTCAAACCAAGTATGGAGGATAAAACAGCGAAACGTTCAAAAAACTATTTTCTAGTGAGTGTTGCAGTATTGATGTTTGCCGTTCTCAGTTTTGGTCAAACATCAGCAGAAAAGCCCTCTGCATCTGGGCAATTAATTGGCCAGGAGGAGTATACAAGACAAGAATTAGTCCCTATCAATGAAGCTAAGGATGGTCCTCAGATCGTTGTTGATGTTCACTATGTAGAGAAAACTTATGCAGTCTATCCAGATGAACAGTCTATTACCGGTGAAAATAACAATACTTTGATGCCTTCTTTTACTCTCACATTAAGCCACAGTCAGGCAAAATGGCGAAACGAGGGTTCCGCTTGTTACACGTTCACAGTAAGAGCAGGGGGGAAAACCACATCGAATCAGTGCCTTGACTACATCTATGTTAAAGCCTCCACCTACGGCAGTGGAACCGAATCTACAGGAAATTCGGGAACTGATTGGTGGGGATGTAAAGATGATACAGGCTGGCAGTACGAAAATAGCACCTGGGCGCAGGGGCAAACCGTATATACCCGTGGCGATCACACAGGTCGCTTAGGTACAACCGAATATAATGAATTGAATGCGGACTGGCCATCAACTTACCTGGACTATGAACCGCAATGCACTGGCTGATAAGAAAGGTTGATAGTTATCTGATCAGGTGATGAGCTAAACAAAATGAAGTTATCGGGTTGACTTACCTACCTGATAACTTCATTTTGTTTGGGGTCACTTCGCAAAGGAGTCTATGATACTCAAAATCATTTCCTATCTATTTTTCTTATGTGTAGGTCTTGCAAGTTGCCAGCCAATTTTCACCAACGAAGATCAGTCTAACGCTACTAAAGTGTTAGCGGTGCCGACACTTACAGTTCCGGCTGGACAGATGGGTGAAGATGTGCCTTACGATGAAGAAAATATAGCCTGGATACAAGGGATGATGGCGGGAAATCCAAATGGCATATCCGTTGGGCTTTGGCCAGCTTACAAAAATAGATATGTTGACCGGGATACCACCTTTTTTATGGTCCACCAGGATAGCTTTATTGCTCAGGCTGTGGTTGGAAATTGGTCTCCAGAACTCCGTGATGTTGCTGTTGTCTGTCTGTTAGATTACATCCAGATCGGCTGTGCCCCACAACTTGCAAAAGAACACATCGTAAGCGTTCCCGGTCAGGGTTTTGCCTTTGTGCCTGTAGAGTTAACAGACATAAAACCGGGCTTGCATGATTTCAATATTTTGGCAGTGCGTGATCCTTATCTGGATGGCCGCAATGCGGTGGGTGATAATATTCGTTTCTTTACCCTGGCTTCTACCAGCCCTAGCAATATTCTGGTGGATGGCTTGCTTGCACCGCCGGACATAGAGCGAGTTAAACCGAGAGTAGCCGGACAGGTTGAAGGAGCAGGCATAGTGACTCTAACATATGGCGGTAAGTTGACTGATGAATTTGGTAACATTCCTATTTGGGTTGAAGCTGAGGGACAAGGGGGAGAAATGTTAACTTTTGACCTGAACTTCCTTGCTGATATCCATGATGAAGATGGGGATACGATTGCAGTGATGGCTTTCTTAAATTATGAGCAGATACCACTCATTTATGAAGGGCATGAATATTTGCCACTTTTTGTAGAGCGGCAGGCCGGGATGTGGCAGAGAGCAACCGTTCACATTCAGTTACCAGACACGCCAGGTACTTATGAGCTGGTTGTCATGGGGCGCACAGATGCTTTCTCGACTATGGAGGATGGACAGGCAGAGAGGGATCTTATAGGCACAGAGGAATCTAATCGAATCAAAATCATTGTTAATCCGTAGGCCTGGAGTCGCTATGTGGTGACACATACCAGCCACCATTACTCCTGCTTCACATATCCCAACCGCTTGAGCCACTTTTCGTTTTGTCGCCATTTGGGTTCTACTTTCACCCATAGTTCCAGGAACACCTTGCCGCCGACCAGTTCTTCCAGTTGGGCACGGGCGGCCGCACCAATTTCCTTCAACTGCTGCCCTTTTTTGCCGATGATGATACGTTTGTGCGTGTCCCGGTCTACAAAGATGTTGGCGCTGATGTACACGTCGCCGCTGTCCCGCTCCTTGAATTCCAGGATTTGCACGGCCGTACCATACGGCACCTCGTCGCGCAGTTGCCGCATAATCTGTTCGCGGATGAACTCGGCGGCCATGTCGCGCACGTAGCTGTCTGTTACCTGATCTTCCGGGTAATAACGTGGCCCTTCGGGTAGGGCGTTCACAATCATATCTAGGAGTTCGTCACGGCCCCGGCCGTTTTGCGCCGAAAATAAAATCCATTCGGCCGCCGGCAGCAGGGCGCGGTACGCTTCCGTGCGCGGCAGTACCTCAGCCGCAGGCAGCAGGTCAGCCTTGTTCATCGCCAGAATGGAGGGCGTTGGCGAGGCTTCCAGCCGGGCTGCAATAGCCCGGTCGCCCGCCCCAACCGGCTCGCTGGCGTCCACCAGCCACAGGATCACATCGGCGTCGTTGAGGGTTTCTACGGCCGTGTCCACCATAAACTCGTCCAACTTATGCTGTGGCAGCATGATGCCCGGCGTATCCATAAACACAATCTGATACACCTCCGTCGTCAAAATGCCCAACTGCCGCTGCCGCGTCGTTTGCGGTTTGGGGCTGACAATCGCTACCTTCTCCCCCAAAAACGCATTCATCAAGGTGCTTTTGCCCACATTCGGCCGGCCCACCACCGCCACAAAACCAGATTTGAAACCTGCCGGTACTTCATATTCTTCCATGAACAACCCTTTTACGGATTACGATTTTGCCACTGGTATTCCTGGACTTTTTCGTACAGGGTAGTAACTGTTTCATTGGCAAATTGCTCATCCCGCCATACCAGGTAATCACCTTTACCTACATGCCAGCTCGCCCAAAATCGCGCGGCTTTGGAAGGCGTCAGATGTTCGAGCAAGATTTCCGACGCCTCCCGCATGACTTCTGCTTCTCCAACAACTTGTATACTCATTATGGTTCTCCCGTTGTCGCTCTGACAAATTCGACGGGATTACACACCGTCAGCAACTGTTCTTTCATTTTCTGGTACCGACGAATCAAACGGTCATCGCAGGTAACAAAGTAATCTGCATTGGCCTTTTCTGCACATGACACATGTAAAGCATCTATTGCCTTCAAACCATTTTGCTCCAACTCAAGCGCGCGCTGTTTGATAGAGCCGTCTATGATTTGAATACCATCTGCTAAAACCAGCACTTTGTTTACCCATTCCTGGCGCAGTTGATGGGGATTGCGACTGGTTTCATATTCAACAACAGTGGAAGCTAACAAAGTAGCAGCATTCGTCTCAAACATTTGCAAAATAACCGAGACAGCTAATGTTTCCAGCCAAATGCGTGGTTGGTATTGATCATCAAAGGGACGATTATAGGCGCTGGTGTCCAGATAAACCCTTATGGGCATTAGCTATCTCCTCATCCTTACTAATCTTCCAGGCATCTTACAGATGATACTGCCGAAAGTCAAAACAAGCTTTGGTGTATTGGCAATCTCCCAAACTCCGCAATATCTTAATTATCCTGGTTAGAAATGATGTCTTGCAGGGGGTCGTCTTCTTCGCTGACGGTGGTTTTGCGGGTTTTGCCGCCTTCTTTGGGGTCTTCCACCAGCCCCATTTCGTATAGATGCTCCATGATGCGGGCGGCGCGGGGGTAGCCAATGCGCAGCCGCCGCTGCAAGAAGGAACTGGACAGGGTGTCATACTTTTGCGCCAGTTCAATGGCCTGTTCCAGTAGGCTGTCCGTTTCGTCCAACAGCGCGTATTTGGCGATCAGGCTTTCCCAGGGGGCGGCCATGGGTTTGTAATCAGCGGGCATGTTTTGCCGCCAGAAGTTGACGATGGCTTCTACCTCGTTATCGCTCATAAACACGCCCTGGATGCGCGCCGGGCCGGCGGCGTCAGGAGCCAAAAACAGCATATCCCCTTTGCCCAATAGCTGCTCCGCGCCCACTGTGTCCAGAATAACCCGCGAATCTATGCTGGAAGCGACGGCAAAGGAGAGGCGAGCCGGGAAGTTGGCTTTGATGAGACCGGTGATGACGTCGGTAGACGGCCGTTGCGTCGCCACCACCAGATGAATGCCCGTCGCCCGCGCCATTTGCGCCAGTCGGCACAACGTCCGCTCTACATCCCCCGGATAGGTATGCATCAGGTCGGCCAGTTCATCAATAAAGACGGCAATGTGCGGCAGTTTGGGGCGCTCTGGCTGGCGGCCTGCTTTGCGGTTATAGCCGCTCAGATTACGGGCATTCATCTGGGCAAACAGTTCATAGCGGCGGTCCATCTCGGCCGTGAGCCAGCGCAGTACCCCCACCGCCCGGTCTGCCTCCACCTCCACCTTGCCAATCAGGTGCGGCAGTCCGTTAAAGCGGATCAGTTCCACCTTTTTGGGGTCAATCATAATCAGGTGCAGGTCTTCGGGCTGATTATTGAATACCAGGCAGGCGATGAGGGCATTCATACACACCGATTTTCCGGAGCCGGTGGTGCCTGCCACCAACAAATGAGGCATCTTGGCCAGGTCTACGGCGATGGGCGTGCCGGAGACATCGCGCCCCATAGCTACAGCCAATGGCGTCTTGAGCGCCTGAAATGGCTCCGATTCCACCAACGGCCGTAGCCGTACCAGGCTGATTTCGGCGTTGGGCACTTCAATGCCGACTACACCCTGCCCAGGTACCGGCGCTTGAATGCGCAGCCGCTGCGCCGCCAGGGCCAGCGCCAAATCTTTTTGCAGGGAGGCAATTTGGCCGATGCGGACTTTGTGTTGCTTGATTTCACCATCCGGCCCTGGTTTTTCCAGGTAACCGGGTTCGACGCCAAATTGGGTGATAGCCGGGCCGCGCTGCACCTGGATCACTTTGCCCGTCAGGCCAAAGTGGGCCAGCGTTTCTTCGATGATGCGTTTTTTCTCCTCAATTTCGTCGTCGCTGAGGGGGAGGCTGTGGCTTTCTTCCAGCAGCGTAATGGGGGGCAGGCGTTTGCTGCGGTGGAAGGGGGCGGCTGTTTCCATCTGGCTGGATGCTTCTTCAACCACAACCGGGCGCAGATTGATCTGGGGTGGGGGTACGTCTACGGGAGAGGAGGCAGATGTTGCCGTCGCCTGGGGCCTGGAAGTAACGGTGCGTGGCGGCGCTGGCGGTGATAGTTCTTGGGAAAGCCGCCACAGCCGGTTAGAAAGGTTGTTTAGCGCCAGCAGCACATCATTCCAACTGACCTGAGCGACTAAACATACGCCCCCAATAAGCAGACATAAATAGAAGACGCCGGTCAACACTGGGCCAAAAAAATCGAGCAAGGGAGCGGACAAGGCCCACCCTAACAGGCCACCGCCTTGTCCGCGGTAGGCGGCGGGCAGTGTGGATTGGGTGAAAATGAAGGAGAGAGGCAGCAGTGTCAGCAGAATCAGTTCAAAGCCAATGACCTGGCTGGCGCGGATGTGATACGGCCGTCCCACGGTGCGCAGCATCACATGAACACCCGCGGCCATAACCGTCAATAGCAGCGGATATATTCCCCAACCGAACAGTTCCCGAAAAACGCAAATGGTAACGCCAGGGCAACCCTCATCCGGCAAACTCAGCAGCGCCAGGAAAAGCAAGGCCGCCGCCATAAACGCCGCGCCACCGGCCAATTCAACCCGGTAAGGCACCAGGCTTTTGATTAGACGTTCATCCCAGGTGGGTGGCGGTGGTGGTGGTGGGGCAGATTTGCGAGGAGCGCGGGTGGGCGCAGATTTTGGACGAGCCATAGGTCTGTTATCGGTAAATGGTCAGTGGTTGGTTTTACCACCAATGACCATTTACCGTATACTGACCCTTATTTTAGCCGGAAACACCCCGTAGACTCAAGGCCAATCGTTTGGCGTCTCCGTCCACGTAAAGAATCCGTGCCCGCACAGTCTGGCCGCGCCGCACCACATTGCGCGGGTGCAAGAAAGCGCCTTCGGCCAATTCAGAGATGTGGATGAGACCTTCCAGTTCATCCTCTATTTGCACAAACGCGCCAAAATTGACTACTTTGCTCACCACCCCTTCGATAATTTGCCCAGGTTGGAAGCGTTGGTCAACCGTTTGCCAGGGGTCCGATTTCAGACGTTTGAGGCTAAGGGCAATACGGCCGTTGCCCGGATCCACGCTCAATACCCGCACTGTTACGTGCTGCCCCGGCTGAACCACATCGCTGGGGTGTGTTACCCGGCTCCAGGAGAGTTCAGAAATATGGATTAACCCTTCCACACCACCTAAATCTACAAATGCGCCAAAATCGGTGAGATTGGTGACTTCTCCCTGTACCCGTCTGCCGGGCGCCATGTTCTTAAACACCTGTTCGCGTTCATCTGCTTTTACCAACGCCGCCCGTTCCGAAAGAATCAGGCGATTCTGTTCGTCATTAATTTCGATGATCTTCAGGCGCAGCGATTTGTTCTGCCAGCGTTGTAGGGCGCGGACGCGCTCGGCTTCCTGGCGGTGGGGGGGAAAATCAATGAGTTGTGAGGAGGGCACAAAACCTTGCAAGCCATACCAATTAATGAGCAGACCACCTTTGTTGAATCCGGTCACGGCCGTTTCTATCGCTTCGTCGGCATCAAACATCTCCCAGGCCATTTGCCAGGCATCTTCACGCGAAGGTTCTTCAGCTACAGGCAAAGGCAAAACATGATTCAGGGCCTCTAGCTCTGGGGTAAACTGGTCATCTTCAACGGGGGATACAGGCACGTTTGATAATTCTTGAGTAAATAAAGCCTCCCAAAACGTTTCATCAGTGGGAGCTTCTGGAGTATTGACTGGTATTGGCTCTTTATGCATTTTTTGTACTCTCGATCCTTGCAGGCTTTAACATCATCCCCGGCATTTGTGTGATAATGTGGTAAGCACTGTTCAGGCTGATATGGATGACTCCGAATTCATATTATAAAGTTTGCAAAGTTCATGTCAAACCTTGATTTTGACAAAAAATGAAAGAGTATGATGGAACATTTTGATGTAAGGGCGTATCAGACGGTGGCGCAGACGCGCTGGTTGGGGCAACCACTGTTTTACCAGGCCCAAGTTGGTTCCACCAATCATGAGTTGAAAAAGTTAAGCGAAGACACGGCCGTACCCCCTGGCGCGCTGTTTATTACCGATTATCAAACCCAGGGGCGCGGCCGGTTTGACCGGCGCTGGGAAGCGCCGCCTGCCTCTTCGCTGCTGTTTTCGCTGCTGCTGCGCCCTGATTGGCCGGGTGAGCAAAATGGCTGGTTGACCATGATCGCCAGCCTGGCAGTTGCTGAAGCTATTGAGGTCCAAACCGGTCTGGCCGCGCGCATTAAGTGGCCGAATGATGTGGTGCTGCCTGTAGATGGCAGTTGGCGCAAAGTGTGCGGTATTTTATTGGAAGGAGATATGACGGCAGACGGCCGTTGCCGCCAGGCTATCTTGGGCATTGGCATCAATGTGAACATCCCCGCTGCTGTCTTGCCCGCCGGTATAACACCCGCAACCAGTCTATGGGCGGCGTTGGGCCGCCCGGTTTCCCGGCTGACGCTGCTGCTGGATGTGCTGGTGCGGCTGGAAGATTTACTGGATGCGGCGCTGGACGGCGGTTCGCCACAACCCGCCTGGCAAAACCAGTTGATGCTGTTGGGACAGTCGATAACAGTGACCTACGCCGATAGTGGGGCGCAGTTGGTGGGCACGGCCGTAGGTGTGGATGAATGGGGCCATCTACTGGTGCGAACGGTGGACGGCCGTCAACACACCATTCTCGCCGCCGATGTTACCTTACGCGCGCCGGGTTTTGCCGGGCACAAAGCCAACCAGTAGCCTTATTTTCGATTTTATGTTATGTTATGTTGTAAAGAATTGGTTTACCAGTGCGGCGTCCCTGCCATGCAGAGAAAAGAGCCGCGGAGGATAGGTTAAATGGATGACTTTGATGATCTGAGCGATGATGAGTATGGGTTTGATGATGATTTTTCCTCCCCTTCTGACGTAGGTGAAAGTTCAGATGAATTCGAGCAATTGCGCCGTTCCAGTGCCCGCAGCGAAACGATGTTTAATGAACTGGATGATGAGAGCAGATCAACTTCCGACGGTAGTTCTGGTTTTTCTTTGAGTAATTTTACAGGTGGGCAGCGGCTGGTTTTGGCGCTGTTGGTCGTGTTAGATATTGTTGTTATTGGCATTTTTTTGGTGGTGCTGTGGGGCATTATTGCCGGTTGATGTGGGGTTTGCCATGCAGTGGGAACAGTTGACTTCGCTTGATTTTGCGGCTGCCATAGCCCAGTGCCAGGGGGTGGGTATCATTCCCATTGGCGTGCTGGAAGCGCACGCTTCGCACCTGCCGCTGGGGACGGATATGTTTACCGCCCACTATGTGGCCTGCCGTGCCGCAGAACAGGAAACGGCCGTTGTCTTTCCCGCCTATCCCTTTAGCATCAACCACGAAACAGCCCATCTGCCCGGCGGATTGGTGATCAAACGTGATCTGGCCTTTGCCCTACTGGAAAACATCTGCGATGAAATGTACCGCAATGGCTTGAGCAAAATCATTCTCATTAGTGGACATGGCGGCAACCGTTTCTTTTTGCCTCTATTTGTGCAAACCCTGCCGGAGAAGTCAAAACCTTATGTGGTCTATTATGCCGATTTGCCGGTAGTGCCCATGGATGAAACCATCCTGGAACATCCTGAAAACGGCCATGCCTGTGAAGCGGAAACGAGTATGATTCGCCATATTGACGATTCCCTGGTGAAGATGGCGCAGATACCGGCACGGCCGTTTACCAACCAGCATCACAACCAACCCATTGCCGACGCCGGCGGCTACTCCCCGATGGACTGGTACGCCATGTATCCGCACATGTATGTGGGTGACGCTCACAAAGCCACTGCTGCCAAAGGCGAAAAACTGCTCAATTTCCGCATCGAGCGGTTGGTTGACCTCATCCGTGCGGTAAAGGTGGACAACCTGACGCCAGAACTGCTGGCCGAGTTCAACGCCCGGCAGGCCAGGCCAGCCGTACCCGATTTTTGGGTAGAGGGAGCATAGCCCCGCCCCTGCTGGTTCTATCCCATCTGTGCTGGCTTTTTCCCACCGCATCATTAAGCAATTACCCCATGAATAGCATGACCGTTGACGAGGCGCTGGATTACGGCCGTACTCTGCTCGCCCTCTCTCCTACCCCATACCTGGATGCCCGCCTGCTGCTGCAACATGTGTTGCGGCAGCCCCACAGTTACCTGGTAGCTCATCACAACGCCCCATTGACCAGCGGGCAAGAAGCTGACTACCGCCAGTTGCTTGAACGCGCCCGGCAGCAAGAACCAATCCCCTATCTCATCGGCAGCGCCCCCTTTTTCGATTTTGAACTGGAAGTAAATCCGGCTGTTTTAATTCCGCGCCCGGAGACAGAGCAGTTGGTGGAGACGGCCGTGAACTGGGCTACCTCCCATCGGGTCACCCGTGTGGCCGACATTGGTACCGGCAGCGGCGCCATTGCCATTGCTCTGGCGCGGCAGTTACCCAACGCCGCCGTTGAAGCGGTGGACCTTTCGCCGCAGGCATTGGCGGTGGCCCGGCGCAATGCGGCCCGATTAGCCCCTGGACGCATCCAGTTTTACCAGGGCGACCTGCTTACACCGCTGGCCCCAGGTCTGGATGGGATTGTGGCTAACCTGCCTTACGTGACCGATGGTGAGTGGACGGCACTTGCTGATGGGGTAAAATGGTATGAACCTGCTCTGGCGCTGCAAGGCGGGCCAGACGGGTTAGATTTGATTCGGCGGTTATTGGCCCAGGCTGGCAGCAAATTGGCACTCGGTGGAGCTGTTTTTCTGGAGATTGGCTGGCAGCAGGGAACGGCCGTTACCCACCTGGCACACACATTTTTCCCAGAGGCGCAGGTAACTGTACAGGCTGATTTTGCCGGGCATGACCGGATTGTGGTGGTGAAGATTGGAAAGTAGCGAGCAGCAATATGCCCAACATCTTTATGCGGACAGACCGGCCGATGTGGCTCAAACGGCCGTCTACGTCTGTGCCGGTAAACTGGTGGTGATTCCCACAGACACCGTCTATGGCGTAGGTTGCCATGCCCTTGATGAGGCAGCTATCCGCCGTCTCTATCAGATCAAACAGCGGGCGCTGTATAAAGCCATTCCTGTGTTATTGGCCGATGTCAGCGATTTAGAAAAAATAGCATTACCAGTCTCGCCGATTGTGCAGCGTTATATAACCCAATACTGGCCGGGTGCGTTGACCATTGTGCTGCCCAAACGCCCCGGTTTACCGCCGGCTTTGTCGCCGGATGACACCATTGCCGTGCGTATTCCCAACCATGAAGCCGCCCGTGCTGTTATTCGCAGGGCCGGGGGGGCCATGGCCGTTACCAGCGCCAATTTATCCGGCCAACCCCCGGCGGAGACGGCTGAGCAGGCCATGTCCCATCTGGGTGGGTTGGTTACGGCCGTGCTGGATGATGGCCCGTCGCCTATGGGTCTGGCCTCTACGGTGATTGACTGTACCGGTACAAAACCTGTTGTCTTGCGCCAGGGGCCGGTAGTTATTGAGTGAAATAGGGGGATATTGTGCAAACAATATCCCCCTATTTTAAGTAACACCTATGCTTATTCCTATTGCCCTTACCCTTGCCGGCCTGTTTGCAGCCATTGCCACCTATCGCGGCATCCGGCGTGGTGGGGCGCGTTTTTACACGCTAGAGCGAGAAGCCATTTTGCGCCGCGCCAGTTTTACGCTGGCTGGCGCTGTTTTATTTTTCCTGGCAGCCATTGGCCTGCTATTTACCCAGGTACAACAAACAACAAATCAGGAGGCGGCCGAAGCAGGCGCCATCATTGAAGGTGTGGAAACAGCCACGCCTGCACCAGAAGTGGAAGTTTTGCCGCCGCCACTCACACCAACGCCAACGGAAGACACCTCGCTGCCTACCCCTACGCCCACCCCTATTATTTGCCGGGCTGTGGTGCAGGGTACGCAGGGCAACGGCCTGCTGCTGCGTACTGCACCAGGTGGTGAGGAAATTACCACGCTGCCCGAAGCAACTCTGATCACTTTGGTGCCAGATGAACCGCCCCAAGAGGTCAACGGACTGGTCTGGCGCAAGGTCAGTTCGGTTGTTTCCGGGCAGGAAGGTTGGGTGGCGCAGGATTACCTGGATATTGAACCGGGCTGCCAATAGAGAGTGATTGGGTAATAGTGAGATTGCCATTCAATAACTCAATTACCCAATTACTGAATTACTCATCGTGTTAGTTGGAATTGACGCCAGCCGCACTACTACCGGGCAACGCACGGGTACGGAAGCGTATGCCTGGTTTTTGCTGCGGGCGCTGATTCCTTTGGCGGGGAGGCATGGGCATGTGGTTCGCCTTTATTTTAATGCGGCGCCGCCCCCCGATTTGTTTGCGGAAGCGGCTCATGTAGAAAAGCTGGTTATGCCATTTGCCCGGTTGTGGACTCATGTGCGACTGGCGGCGGAGTTACAGCAGCGCCCACCGGATGTTTTTTTTACACCAGCGCATGTCATTCCCTTGAGTTATCACGGCCGTAGCGCCGCCACCGTACACGACCTGGGCTACCACTACTTCCCGGAGACCCACCCGCAACGCCAGTTGGCTTACCTGAGGTGGAGTACACGGCACAACGGCCGTCGCGCCAGCCGCGTTTTTGCCGATTCCCAGACCACAAAAGATGACCTGACTCGTTTTGATGGCATCTCTGCCGACAAAATTGAGGTGGTGTATCCCGGTGTTGACCCGGACTTGCAGCGGGTGGAGGGGGAGGCGGTCACGGCCGTTTGCCAGAAATACCACATCACACCCCCCTATTTGCTTTACATAAGCACCCTGCATCCACGCAAAAACCTGGAACGGCTGGTGCAGGCATATGCCCAAAGCGACCTGCCCCACCAACTGGTACTCGCCGGGAAAAAAGGGTGGCTGTCCCAACCCATCTTCGATGCAATCGCCAATCTCCAATCTCCAATCTCCGCTAAAATCATCCTACCCGGCTTTGTTGCCGATGAAGACAAAGCGGCGCTCATTTCCGGGGCTACGGCCGTGCTCTATCCCTCGTTATATGAAGGGTTTGGGTTTCCCATTCTAGAGGCGCAGGCGTGTGGCGTGCCGGTGTTAGCGGCCAACACCAGTTCCTGCCCGGAAGTGGCTGGCGACGCGGCTCTGCTGGTTGACCCCTCCGATGTCAACGCCATCGCCGATGGTATGATCCAACTGGTGCAAGACCAGGGCTTACGCCAGGAATTGGTGACAAAAGGATATGCCAATGTGACCCGCTTCTCCTGGGAAAAAACCGCCCAACAAATTCTGCACGCTCTGGAAGAAATAGGGGAAAAGAGATTGCAGACTAGAGATTAGGCGATTCGAGAGCAGGAAATTAAGATCACACTATCACCCCTTCACCTGCTCACCCCCTCACCCCACCAACTCTGCCAGAAATTCCGCCAACCATAAATTCGGACGGCTGTGGGTGTCTACGTAATCCCACCACTGGCTCAGGATTTGCTGGGCGAGGCTCCAGGCCAGGAGGCGCTGGCGATCCATCTCTAGCTGCTCTGCCAGGATGTCCAGGCGGCGGGCGGTGACGGCTTCTCGATCCGGCCATTCGTGCAGGTTGAGCGGGTTGCGCATGAGGGCGCCCACTTCAAAAGCCGGTTCACCGGCTACCCCTTTGGGATCAATCGCCAGCCAGGATTCACGTTCAGCCGCCAGGATGTTGTAATGGTGCAGGTCGCCGTGCAGCAGCACGGCCGTCGCGCTGGAAGCCACCAGGTCGGCAAAAAGGGTTTGGGCCATGTCCACCAATCGCGCCGGGAATGGTCCGGTTCCGCCATCAAATTCAACCCGCAACGACGCCAGATCATCAATCCAGTCGGCTACGGAGGGGAAAATGTGTTGTTCCGGCAGCGGCCGCCACAAACGGCGCATCACGTCGGCGGCAATGCGGGTGGCGTCGTCATCATCGGTGATCGAGATGAGCATATGCCCTGGTTGCAGCCGTTCCAGCAGCAAAACGCCCATGTCGGCGTCCGCGTCGAGCAAGTGGCACATGGCACGGCCGTTGTACAATTTCAGCGCCTCAATCTCCGTCGTCAATTCATGGCGGGGCACACCCAATTTCAACACAATCTCCGTACCATCCGGCAGCGTAGCCGGGGCGGCATAATTGTAAGAGAGACCAGGAAAATGGGGCTGCGCGGCCAACCCCCACCGCGCCTCACAGTCAGTAATCAACGTCGGCAGCCGCGCCAGCCATGCCGCCCCCTCATCAAAGGTACTGCTAACCGTCTGCACAAACGAATCAGGTAAGTGAATCATTACCGCAAAACAAACCCATGTCGCAATGGGTCGGCGGGGTCAATGAGCAGTTCGTTTTGGCCGCAGATGTGGGCGGCGCCGGTGATTTGGGGGATCACGGCCGTATAATCCCCAAACCGCACTACCTCTACCACTTCGCCCGTAAACGTCGTGCCCAAAATGCTCTCCACCACAAACGGCTGGCGCAGGCCAATTTCCCCCCTGGCATAATGCAGGGCGGCGCGGGCGCTGACGCCGGTGCCGGTGGGGCAGCGGTCTACCTCACCCTCGGCAAAGATGCAGACGTTGCGGCTGTGATACGCCGGATCATGCGCCGCCCCCACAAAGATGACGCCGTAGAGGAAACCTAAATCCGGTTCCAAGGGGTGGTGAATGGGCAGGGAGTGCATCACGGCCGTTTTAATCGCCCGCCCCTTTTCGATCAACTGTGCCACGTCGGCCGCTGCCAGCCCTACACCGACCGCCTCGGCCTGCACAAACGCATAAAACGCGCCGCCAAAGGCCACATCATAGGGCACGACCCCCAGACCGGGCACATCCACCACCTGACCCGGCGCATAGACAAAGGAGGGCACATTGTGGAAGGACACGGCCGTGACCACCCCATTTTCTCGCTGCGCATAGGCAGTAACTCGCCCCGCCGGGCTGTCAATTTTTAATACGGGTGTGTCGCCCGGTTTGTCAACCAGGCCCGTGTCCAGCGCCACCTTGGTCAGGCCAATAATGCCATGCCCACACATGGTGCTGAACCCTTCGTTGTGCAGGAACAACACGCCCAGGTCGCCATCCGGCGTTACCGGCTCGGTGAGCAGGCAGCCATACATGTCGGCGTGACCACGTGGCTCCCACATGGTGGCCCGGCGCAAATGGTCATGGTGGGTCTGTGCATACCGGCGTTTTGCCAGGATGGTATCACCGGGAATCTCAGGCCAACCGCCGGTGAAGATGCGTAATGGTTCACCGGCCGTGTGGGCGTCTACGGCCGTCAGCCTAATCCAATCGGCAGGCGGTGTCCAGTTAACAGACATGTTTCCTCCTTTAGTTCTGTAAAAAACGACTCCACGACTTCGGAGATGGAGAGACCTGTCCTGAGCGAAGTCGCCGGATGGGGAGATTCCATCAGGCACGATTGTAACACGGCATTTGGCGGCAGATAAATCGGCAGATAAATCTGCGCCTACAAAAAGCAAAGCCGACCTTTGTCGGCTAGAAGTTGGCTAGAAGCAGGTTAACAGCAGCCGGCGAAGGCCGACTTTGCCGTCTGTTGCCGCGATTTTAATCGCCGGGTTTTGTCGGCAGTTGGAAAACGGCCGTGTCATCGCTATAATACTTGCATTTATGTCAATTCCTATCATGTGGATGAAGGAGGATACAAAACCATGACCATGAGTCAAGCTGAGATGGAACAAACAAAACAGGCGGCTGCCAGCACGTGGTGGGTGTATTTGTTGCAAGGCGTCGCCGCCTTGCTCATTGGCATCCTGCTGCTGACGGCAACGCAGAAAACAGTGACGGTGTTAATTGCTTTGTTGGGTATTTACTGGATGGTAAGTGGGGTGTTCAACATTGTGGCGGCGTTAGCCGGACATGTTGAAGAGCACAAATGGTGGGTGATTGTGGCCGGCGTCATCTCCATCATTGCCGGCCTGGCCGTGCTGCGCAATATGGCCTGGTCTACCGTAGTTGTCCCCAGTCTGGCGGTGATCCTTTTGGGAATTGCTGCGCTCATTAATGGCATTGTCACCATTTTTGCCGGGCGTCGCCAGAATGGGCAGCGTGATCGCTCGTGGGCCGGCTTTTTCCTGGGCATTCTCTATGTGATATTTGGGTTTCTGGTGTTAGGGAATCTGTTGGCGTCGGCCGTGGCGCTGATATTAGCCATCGCCATATGGGGCATCATCGGTGGTATTGTGCTGATTGTCCTGGCTTTCCGTGTAAAGAAACTGGCTTCCTCGTGAATGGTAATCGGTAATCGGGGCACCGATTACCGATTACTGATAACCGATTACCTCTTTAAGCTGGTACGGCCGTTTGTGCCAATGCGGTATGGATATTGGCTACCAGTTCGGCTGTTTTCATCGGCTTCCACATGTAAAAATTGGCCCCTGCCGCCAGCCCTTCTGCTTCTGCGCCAAACTGTGTCTTGCCGCTGAGCATAATCACGGGCAAATGGGTTGTTTGCGGATGGGCGCGCAGTTTGCGGCAAAGGGTAAGGCCATCCATTTCCGGCATCATCACGTCCAAAATAACCACATGGGGCACAGATTGGGTAATCTTGTCCCAGGCATCCAGCCCATCCACGGCCGTGGAAACGGAAAACCCGTTCAGCTCCAGCAGTAACGTTAACATATCACGAATATGGGGCTCGTCGTCTACAACAATAATTTCTGGTTTCACAGCCAACTCCTCGATGAATAATTGATACAACTTCAGGCTGTGAAAAGTATAACGATGACGGCCGTCAAATTCAGCGGCATAATGGTACTAATCAAGGTCTTCAGGGGGGGTGACAATCCGTGAAGCGTGAAACGTGACCAGAGAGACATCACGTTTCACGTTTCGCGTTTTATGTATCAGATAGAGGAAAGGAGGAGGGGCACGGCCGTCAGGTCACAGACAATGCCGGCGTCCAGATCATGGTCGTGGCGCTGCCGGTCTACCAGGTAAGCCTGCATACCCACTGCACGCGCGCCCTGTACACACAGCGCTTCATCATCAAAAAAGAGACAATGCGCCGGTGATACCCCCAGGGCACGGCAAATGGTCAGATAAGCTTCGGAATGGGGTTTAGCTACACCGATGACGGTGGCGGCGCAGGCTTCATCAATCAGGTCAGCCAGACCAACGGCCGTTAATGAATCGGCCAGACTCGCCAGGGTAAAGTTAGACAGCACCCCCGTTTGCAATCCCAGTTGGCGCACTGCCAGGAGTGCGCCGCGGGCATCAGGAAAAGGGCGCATAAAGCGGGTGTATTCCACCTGTTGAAGCTGTGTTAGTACGGGGGGCGGCAGTTTCAACTCTTCAGCTAATCCCTGCCAAAAACCTTGCCAGAAGGCTGCTTCTTCGGCCTTGTTGCCCGGAAACCCAACAGTCGCCCCCCACTGCTGCCAACGCCCGGCCAACTCCGGCACTGACAGTGGCAGCAGCGACTCAAAATAGGCGGCGGCTCCCTGTAAGTCAAAATCGGTTAAAACACCATCGCGGTCAAAGATAACGGCCGTATATTTCATCATAGGGCTATGGCGTTACCGTCTCCGAAGGTGGGCCAAATTCTGGTGTTGGCGTCGGCGATGGTTCCTCTGTAGGCGCAGGCAGGGTGGGCGTTTCGGTGGGTGGTACGGCCGTGCCGGTGGGCGTCGGTGAAGGTGTTTCCGTCGGCGTGCTGGTCATGGTTGGCGTTTCCGTGGGAGTGGCTGTGTTGGTTGGCGTGGGCGTGTCTGTCGGCGTTGCCGTTGGTGTGCCCGTCGGTTCCAGAAGCAGCACTGTTACCCGTTTTTCTATAACCGTCGGCCCTGCTTCAGGATTATAGGGATTATCCGGGCCAAACAGCAGGATGCGAATCGTCACCGGGCCGGTGGCATTCGTGTTGGCCGTATCCCAGGATGCCAGCACCCCATTTTCTACCGGCGCGGGCCGTCGTTCCTGGATCAGCCCCCAACCACCCGGATTCTCACCCAGGCCATACTCCACCTGATAGCCGTTGAAATTGGGCGCTTTGACCGTGCCCCAGATATCAAAGATACCGGAAACTTCGGCACGTTCGGTGGGCTGATTGATGACAATCTCCGGGCGGGGTGTATTTTCATCACACGATTGTTCGGGCGGCAGCGTCAGCGGGATGGCGATGTTGCGCGCCCGCGCCCATGCCTGCCCACCAGCCGTTGTTTCTACCCATTGTTTGGCGACAAAACGCTCCCGTTCCCATACCGCCGGCTGCCCGCTGACCAGGATGTCAAAAAAAGTGGCCTCTTGCACCGATTCGGGACAGCGTTCATTTGCCTGCAAACCCGTCCACAAGTCAATGGGAAGCACCCGGCTAAAATCGGCGTCGGCGTTCAGCGGTGGCTGATCCTGAGCAAAGCGTTCCACAATGCGGTTGACACAGCCAGGGCCAGGGCGCGCGCCGGAATCGGCGCATATTTCCACATCAATCACGCCGCCAGGGCGGGGGAAGTCTACCGGCGTCCGGCTGGACAGGTATTGGCTCATAAAGCGGTTCCAAATGGGTGCGGCGACTTCTACGGCCGAAGCGTTCTGGCCGATGGGGGTGTTGTCGGTGTTGCCCACCCACACGGCCGTGACCACTTCTGGCGTGAAACCAATGGTCCAGTTATCGCGCACATCAAAGCGGCTGCTGCCCGATGTACCCGTCTTGGCTGCCACCCGGTGACCGGCAATCACCAGCGGGTTGTTCAGGCCAAAGGCCGGTTGCCGGGCGTTGTTATCGGACAGAATATCGCTGAGCAAATAGGCATGTTCCGGGCGCACCACCTGGGCTTCTGCGCCTGGCGGTGTTTGCTGGAACTGGATTTCACCCAACCGATTCTCAATGCGGCTGATGGTGAATGGTTTGATGAAACGGCCCTGGTTGGCCAGCGCGCCAAACGCCCCGGCCATTTCTAGCGGGCTGATTTCGCCGCCGCCCAGGGCCAGCGCCAGCCCATAATTAGCGGGCTGCCCTACGGTGGCGCAGCCTTCATCCTGGAGTGAGGTCAGCCCCACTTTTTGTACATTGGCAATAAAGTTACAGACGCCCACAAATTCCAATGCTTTGACCGCCGGGACGTTGTAGGAATTGCCCAGCGACGGCCGTACCCGCAGCGGTCCATGGAAGGTGTCGTCGTAATTCTTGGGCTGGTAGGGTGGGTTGGCTCCGTCCGGGAAGGATGTAGGCACATCCCAGATCAGCGTACCGGGCGTCCAGCCATTTTCAAAAGCAGAAAGATAAACCAGCGGTTTGATGCTGGAACCGGGTTGGCGGGGGGCCAGGGCCATATTCACCTGCCCGCTGATGGCCTCGTTGTAAAAATCGGCGCTGCCTACCAATGCCAGAATTTCACCGGTAGCGGGCTGCACCACCACCAGGGCGGCGTTATTAGCGCCGGCGTTATTGATAGTAGCGCGGGCATCGGTCACGGCCGTTTCCGCCAATCGTTGTGCGTCGGGGTCCAGCGTGGTGTAAATGCGCAGCCCGCCGCGATAAATGGACTGTGCACCCAATAACGCTTCCGCCTGTTGTAATACCGTGTAAACAAAATGGGGGTGGCGCACCTGGGGCGCAACAGGCGGGATCATGTTGTAAATGAATACGGTCGTTTCATTTTGCGCGGCCAATGCATCATTATAGGTGATATACCCCTCGGCAATCATCTGGTTGAGCACCTGCGTCTGGCGGATGAGCGCCCCGTCAGGGTTGGTGTAGGGGTCCCAAAAAGCGGGCGCCTGCGGCAGCCCGGCCAACAGCGAAGCCTCGGCCAACGTCAGATCTTTGGCCGACTTGTTGAAATAGGTTTGGGCAGCGGCTTCAATGCCATATGCCCGATTGCCATAGTAAATCTCGTTCAGATAAAGCTCTAAAATGGTGTCTTTGTCGTATTTCTGCCACATTTCGGCAGCCAGGATGATCTCCCGAATTTTGCGGCGTAGGGTGCGCTCGGCGCGCTCTTCTTCGCTCAGCACCAGGGCGCGGACAAGCTGTTGGGTGATGGTGCTGGCCCCCGAAACCGCTTCCCCTTCCTGGGCAGCCTGAACAATGGCGCGGGTGATGCCTATGGGGTCAAAGCCGGGATTTTGGTAGAAGCGGGCATCCTCGGTAGCAATGGTGGCATCTATTAAATCCTGGGCGATTTCGGGCAGGGTTACGCGCACCCGGTTGCCCGTTTCCGGGTCTACCAGGGTGGAGAGTTCCACGCCGTTGCGATCATAAATGCGGGCAGTCTCAAAGCTGCTGGCTTTAGCCTCCAGGTCGCCAATTTCGGGCAGGTCGGCGGCGATGGCCCGGTAGGCAAAGGCGGAGCCGGCGATCAAAAGCATAAAACCGACGATAAATGCGGCCAGTAACACGACCATACCCCGCATGAGACAGCCTCCCCAATTGCGTTTGGCCCGGCGCATGGGGCGGGCCACAACTTCCTGCTGCGGCATGGCAACCCGTGCCGCTGGTGGCGTCCCTTGCCGGGCTGGCGCTGGTTGGCGCATGGGCTGCCGCGGTGGCGGCGGTTGCTGGCGTGCTGGTTGGGCCTGTGGCCGTGCTGTTTGTGGGGCGGGCGGCTGCTGCCGGGTCGGTGGCTGTGGGGGGGGCGTTGCTGAACCCGGAGCTGCTGTGGGTTTTGTCGCCGATGGCTGCGCTTTCTGGGTGGTCTGGCGGCTGCCCGGTATGGCCAGGTCTGGACGTACCTGGGTGGCGTCCATATCGTAGATGGGTGGCCGTTCACGTGGGGTCAGTTCGGGGGCGGTCAGGGGCGCTGGCGTTGTTGGCCCCGTCTGCACCGCTTCATCCACCATGCCACTGAGGGTGATGGTGGGGTCATCGGTGGTATCCATCAGGTCAAAGAGCGAGACCGTTTCCGATTCGTCAGAGGCAGGTGGTGATGGGGGTGGGGGTGACGGGGGCTGCGCCGACGGGGGCTGCGCCGACGGCCGTTTGCCTGTGGGTGTATCGTCTTCCGGGTTTATGGCTGGGTTTTGGGTTTCTAGTTCGTCGTTCATTGTTTTGTAATTGCGTAATTGGGTAATTGAGTAATCACGCAATTGCCCAATTACCCAATTACACCTTGCTTTTAATCAGCATGATCCACTCACCACGCTGTACGGTTTTACCTTCATGGTTTATAACGCCGTACTTGATGGTAACGTTTCCGCCGCCCAGCCGCCGGAATTCCTTCGTTTCCACCACGCTGGCCTGCACGTGAATGGTATCGCCAATGAAAACGGGCAGGCTGAATTTGGCCGTTAGTTCACGAAAGGCTAATACAGTGCCTTCGATTACACCTGACTGCACCATCAGCCCGGTGGCAATGGACTGCACCAACAGGCCATGCGCCACCCGCTGCCCAAAGGTATCCTGGGCGGCATAGACAGCGTCGGTGTGAATGGCATTGAAGTCGCCAGACAACCCGGCAAAGTTAACAATATCAGCTTCGGTAATGGTGCGCGCGGCCGTCACCAATTCCTGCCCCACCTCAAATTCCTCAAAATGGTAGCCGCGTGGTTTATATGTGCGTTCGCTCATCTCTCTCCGTAATCGGTAATCGGTAATCGGCACAACCGTCACCGATTACCGATTACCGGTCACTCCCTTTCCGTGGCGGCCAGTTTTTCGGCTTCGTTGGCGACTGTGAGGGCGTCAATGAAGGGGTCGAGGTCGCCGTCCATTACCACCGGCAGGTTGTAGCTGGTAAAGCCAACGCGGTGGTCGGTGACGCGGGATTGGGGGTAGTTGTAGGTGCGGATTTTTTCGCTGCGGTCGCCAGAGCCTACCTGAGATTTGCGGTCGGCAGCTACGGCCGTGTGCTGCTTCTCTTCCTCCATCTCCTGCAACCGCGCCTGAATGATAGCCATGCCCAACTGCTTGTTTTGCGTCAGGCTGCGTTCTGACTGAATTTTCACCATCATACCGGTCGGTTTATGCACAATGCGGGCCGCCGTCTGGTTTTTCTGCATATGCTGCCCACCTGGCCCGGCGGAGAAGGTGGCTGTAATCTCCAGGTCGCGTTCATCCAACGTGATGTCTACCGCCTCCAATTCCGGCATAACGGCTACGGTGGCGGCGCTGGTGTGGATGCGCCCTTGCGATTCGGTGACGGGCACGCGCTGCACCCGATGCACGCCGCTTTCAAATTTGAAGCGGGAATAGGCCCCCTTGCCCTTCACGGAAATGATGACTTCTTTGTAACCACCGACGCCAATACGGTTTTCATCTACAATCTGGGTTTTCCAACCCCTGGTTTCGGCATAGCGGGTATACATGCGCAGCAAGTCGGCGGCAAAGATGGCCGCTTCGTCGCCGCCAGTACCGGCGCGAATTTCGATGAAGACGTTTTTGTCGTCACGCGGGTCTTTGGGAATGAGCAGCTTGAGCATAGCCGCTTCTAGCTCTTCCTGACGGGTTGTCAACCGCTCGATCTCTTCTTCGGCCATGGCCTGTAGTTCCGGGTCTTCGGCCAGGTCGGCCATTTCCCTGGCTTCGGCCAATTCTTGTGTCACCTGTTGATGGGTGTGGTAAACGTTGACCAGCGGCTCCATTTCGGCCCGTTCCTGCGCCAATTCGGTTAATTTGACGTGGTCGCCCAGGATGAGAGGATCAGTCATTTGCCGGTCAATGTCCTCATACCGGGCGACTACTTTTTGGATCTTGTCTAGCATAGGTTGGTGATTGGATGATTGGGTAATTGGGTAATCGCGCAATTACCCAATTACTCAATTTTCGGTGTAATACACCACTGCCACCGCACCAGGCCCAGTGTGGGTGCCGATGACCGGGCTGATGTCGGTTAGATATAGCGATTCTGGGGCCATTTGGCCCTGGACACGGGTGAAAATCTGGTCGGCTTCGGCGGGAGCAGCAGCGTGGATGACGGCGGCGTGTGTTTTCTTGCCGGCGGTCTCGTTGCTCATGATTTGCAGCATGTGGGCCACCGCTTTATTTTTGGTGCGCACCCGGTCTAGTGGTTCAATTTTGCCATCTTCCAAGTGCAAAATGGGTTTGATGGAGAGCATGGTGCCAATGTAACGAGATGCACCGCCAATGCGCCCACCCCGATGCAAAAATTCCAGCGTATCCACCACAAAAACCACGCGCATTTTGGGGATGAGGGCGCGGGCGGCGTCGGCGGCCTCTTTATAGTCGGCCCCATTGGCGGCGGCGCGGGCGGCTGCCAGCGCCATAAATCCCAGCCCCATGGTGGTGGAACGGGAATCTATTACTTCAATGGGCACGCTATCCACCATAGGCCGGGCGGCAATGGCGGAGGCGTAAGTGCCGCTGAGTGGTTGGGAAATGGTGAGGCAGACAATGGCTTCGGCCGTTTCTGCCGCCTTTTCAAAGGCAACCTTAAAGTCGCCGGGTGAGGGCTGGGAGGTGGTGGGCATTTCTTTGGCTGTCTTGAGCCGGGTGTAGAACTCTGTGGGTTTAATGTCCACGTTGTCTCGCAGGCTTTGCCCTTCCCAATTCACCAACAGGGGGACGACGTGCAGGTTATATTGGTCAACGACTTCTTGCGGTAAATAGGCGGTGCTGTCTACAACGATGGCGACTTTTGCTTTAGCCATGGCTTTCTCCAGTTCTCCTTGAGGAATTGTTCAACGCAGAGGCGCGGAGATGCAGAGAGTGATCTTTGCGTTCTTTGCCTTCATTTGTGAAAGATGGTTTTGGGTATGGTTTTGTGTATCAAAACCCATTAAATGATAATTCGTTTTGAGGAAAGTGGCGAATTGGGTTGTGTGGGAATGAAAACGGCCGTCTATAGAAGACGGCCGTTTTTATTCGCTTACCAATTATGTTCTCAGGAAATGGACTTGATTTGCAGCCGCAGCACGCCGCCAGGTGTGCTGGCAGAGACAATATGCCCCTTTTTGGCGCCTAACAGCGCCTGACCAATGGGGGATTCGTTGGAGATACGGCCGTTGCTCGGATCCGCCTCATGCGCACCCACGATGAAGTAGGTCTCCTCATCGTCATAACCATCTTCCACCACCGTGACCACACTGCCCACCCGCACCACATCGGATGGGCCAGTGTCGGTAATGATCTGTGCCCGGCGCAGGGTATCTTCCAGGTCTTTAATGCGCGCCTCCACAAAAGCTTGTTCCTCTTTGGCGGCGTGATAATCGGCGTTCTCCTTCAGATCACCCTGGGCAATGGCAACCTCCAACTTATGAGCCAGTTCATGCTTTTTTTCACCCTTCAAATAGGCCAGTTCTTCTTTTATTTTTTGTAGACCTTCTTCAGTTACATAAACGACATCTTGTTCAACCATGACAAATTCTCCAACAGATGATGCTGCCCCATCATCATCCTTTCCACTATGATTCTCTATATTGAGATTCGATACTATTCTGATGGATTTGCCTGAGATTCTGGCGCCATTGCCAGAATGTGCTGCCCCACGAATGATAAAGACAAAACCCTGCCGGTTGCCGGGTCATTTCCCACTATTTTGCTGATGAATGCTTTTCGTTCGGCTGACGCAGAGTATAACCCAGCCCTTTTTTTCTGTCTATAATACCGCTTTTTCGCGTGAGCATTCTCATCATTTGCCGATTTTTGAGCTTATAGAAAAAGTCACGAATTATACGAATTGCACGGATTTTTTCTCTGGCACCCCCGCATCTTTGCGTCTCTGCGTTGACTTTTTTCCGGGACTCATTTTGTTATCTCGCACCATATGCGGCTACCGAAACGTTAATTGTAATTTTGTTTTGGCAAGCTAGGAATCACATCAGAGAGGTATTGTAACTTAAGATTAGGGTGGTCAGAAAACAAAATGATAAAGGCCGTAGTTGATCAGGCTGATTCGGAAATATACACAGCCACAATTGATTCCCCGCAACCGTTTGTTGACTCAACCAGGGATGATGTTTCTTTGACACGCTTTGAAGACATATTGGGACGTTTGTCTACACGCGCTGATGATTATGTCAATGCACTTGTCTTGAATGAATCTGGTGAAGTCCTCATTTTACCGGCGCCTGACCCGCATTCAGGCCGTGTTGCCTGGGAATTGGTTGGTGGTGGTGTGGAGCCAGGGGAAGACCCACTCACGGCCGTGCAGCGCATCTTACAGACCCATACCGGCTGTGTGACAAATGATTGGACATACCTGAGCAGCTATCTTACCGATTTGGGCTGTCATGTTGGCGTCGGTCACTTTTTCTGCGCCCAAAAAGCCAGACAAACCGTCCTCCCATCCGCACAGACGGCAGCATCTCCAATACGCGCACCCCAATGGATTCCTCTTAAGGAGCTGCGATATGCTTTGTTAGACGGCCGTGTTGCCAGCATCAGTCACGCCGCCACTATTTCTCTGGCCTTGTTGACCATCCTCAAGTAGCCTTTTTTGCGTTTGCCGCCCGTATGCCTTCTTTATATACTTTTACCTGCAAGGAACGCTGAAATTTGTCTGGCAGGAAAAAGTAATATGCCTTTTCAACCTGATTACCCCGTCCCTGAAGAACGTTTGCCTTATACCGAAACCGCCAAAAGCGCCAGCGCCAACGGCCGTGTTGGTATCCTCATGTTGCATGGCTTTATGGGTAGCCCCCTCAGCTCTCATCCCATGGCCCAATACCTGGCCGAACATGGCATCACCGTACATTGCCCCTTGCTGCCGGGGCATGGGCATTGGCCGGACAAACTCAAAGGATACACTCGGCAGCATTGGCTGGCCACAGCGGAAGAGGGGCTGGTGCATATTCGCACCCTCTGTGACGAGATTTTTTTGATGGGGCACTCGATGGGTACCGTCTTGGGGGCACATCTGGCGTTACAAAACCGGGATATACGCGGCCTGATCATGCTCACCCCCCTCTTTGATTCTCCAGATAATCGGTTGGTGGTGATGAAACTGGTGCGGCCCTTTATGACCTGGTTTTACCCGGCCAAAATGCCCAGCAAAAGCATGAAACGGTTGGTTCAGGAACGGGTGCAAGACTTTTATCCAGACATTGACCTGGATGACCCTGACGTGAAAAAGCGTATCCCGGAAATGACTCGCCTGCCGGTGGCGGCGATAGTGGAAATGCTCAAGATGGCGGATTACGGCCGTACCCTTTTCCCCCAACTCAACATCCCCACCATCACTTTCCATGGCGGGCATGACCCGGCGGTAAAACCCGGCAGCGTGGAACGGCTGCACGAGGCGCTGCCAGGGACGGATAAGAAGATCAAATTTTTCCCCGAATCCGGCCATGAGCTGATGCGACCGCTTGACCCTGTACACGAAATTGTGTGGAAAATGGCTTTTGACTTTGTCTATGAACGCTCCGCTTTGCGTTTGCCGGCTGCCTGAGGGTGGCGTCTGTGTGCGACAAAAGTAACGACAGCCAGCTTGGTTTTGTGGTGATTATGAGCATGTCAGGCAAGAGCAACTGCGTTACAATTCCAACGGCGAAGAGGCAAAATTGCCCAATAAACCCAACAACTTACCAAACCAAAACTCCCGTCACACATAGTTGAAGGGAGTTTTTTATTTATTGCTGTAGGGGCGAGGCAGTCGGGAATGTAAATGGGGTGACGGGAGAAACAACTCTCCGACTGCCTCGCCCTTACGAGGATGTCTATGGCTGAAAACAACAAGACAACGGCCGTCTACCGCCTGGAAGTTCACCCCCGCACCCGGCGCAGCAGCGACAAACTGGTCAGAACCGCGCACCAACTGGGGCTGGTTGGTCTCACCGCCTGTTGCCCCAGCCGCCTCTATTTCATTCAAGGCCATCTGACCTCCGCCGAAGTGGAACGGATCGGGCGGGAGATTTTGGCTGATCCCGTTACGGAAAGGGTGATAATGGGTGATCGGTTATCGGTAATCGGTGAACAATTGCCATTGACCATTGACCATTTACCATTGACCATTGAAGTCACCCTGCACCCCGGCGTCACTGACCCGCCGGCCGATAATCTGGTGCGGGCGGCGCGGTTAATTGGTATTGATGGGATCGAACGGGCGGCAACCGGGCAGCGGTATGAGATTGAGGGGGAGATGGCGGAGACGGCCGTACACACCCTCGTCGCCGAACTGTTAGCCAACCCTGTTATCCAGCACTTCACCATTGGCCGTCCCATTACCCCTCCCTTTGTGGACTACCAGCCGGCGGATGATACCGTCGAATTGATTGATTTACGCGAGGCCGATGAAGCAGAACTATTGCACATCAGCCGTGAACGGCGGCTGTCCATGGACCTGGCCGAAATGCAGGCCATCCAGACCTATTATCGCGCTGAAGGGCGGGCAGCCACCGACGTGGAACTGGAAATGCTGGCGCAAACGTGGAGTGAACATTGTGTCCACAAAACCTTCAAAGCGATCATCGAATTCGACGGGCCAGACGGCAAAGAGACGATTAACGGCCTGCTCAACACCTACATTCGCGCCGCCACCGAGCAGGTAAACAAACCCTGGGTGCTGTCTGCCTTTGTGGATAACGCGGGCATCATCGCCTTTGACGAGCAGTTTGATCTGGCCTTTAAGGTGGAAACGCACAACCACCCGTCGGCGCTGGAGCCGTTTGGCGGGGCTAATACCGGCGTGGGCGGCGTGGTGCGTGACGTGTTGGGGGTCAGCGCCCGCCCCATTGCCAATACCGACGTCCTCTGTTTTGGCCTGCCGGACATGGAACATGATGACCTGCCCGCCGGGGTGCTGCATCCGCGCCGTATTGCTGATGGCGTCATTCACGGCATTGAGGATTACGGCAATAAAATGGGCATCCCCACGGTGAACGGCTCCATCCATTACCATCCCGGTTACACGGCCAACCCGCTGGTCTACTGCGGCTGCCTGGGCATTTTGCCGCATGGGGCGCACGTCACGGCCGTGCAGCCTGGTGATCTTGTCGTTGCCATTGGCGGGCGCACCGGGCGGGACGGATTACGCGGCGCCACCTTTTCCAGCATGGAGATGGACACGGCCACCAGCGAGATTGCGGGCACGGCCGTGCAAATTGGCAACCCCATCATGGAAAAACAGGTGCAGGAACTGATCTTACGCGCCCGTGATGAAAAGCTGTATACGGCCATCACCGACTGCGGCGCGGGCGGCTTCTCCTCGGCCGTGGGCGAAATGGCAGCAGAGACCGGCGCCGCCATTCAACTGCAAGCCATCACCCTGAAATATCCCGGCCTGCGCCCCTGGGAGATGTGGCTGAGTGAAGCGCAGGAGCGTATGGTGCTGGCCGTGCCGCCCGCCCATTTGCCCCGCCTGCAAACCCTTTGCGCCGGACAGGATGTGGAAGCGATTGTGTTGGGCACGTTTACCGGCGACGGCCGTCTCACCATCCACTACGGCGAAAAAATCGTGGCCGACCTGACGGCCGATTTTCTGCACGACGGCATCCCCACACGGCGGCTGCGGGCAGAGTGGAAACCCGTAACCCGTGAGCCGTTATCCGTGAGCCGTAATCCGATTACCGATTACCGATTACCGATTACCCTCTTACAACTACTCGCCCACCCCACCATCCGCAGCAAAGAGGATGTGGTGCGGCGGTATGACCATGAAGTGCAGGGGGGCACGGCCGTGAAGCCGCTCACCGGCACGCACAACCATGGCCCTTCCGACGCCACCGTCCTCGTCCCCCAACCCTCCCAATTCATAATTCCTAATTCACAATTCCTAATTCAAAAAGGCGTCGCCTTAAGTAACGGCATCAACCCCCACTACCCCGACCCCTACCAGATGGCCTGGGCGGCGGTGGATGAGGCCATGCGGAACGTGACGGCCGTAGGCGCAGACCCCGATCAGGTGGCAATTCTGGATAACTTTTGTTGGGGCAACCCCAATTTGCCCGACCGGTTGGGGGCGTTGGTGCGCTGCGCGCAGGGATGTTACGATGCGGCCGTAGCGTTTGGCACGCCCTTTGTCTCCGGCAAGGACAGCCTGAATAATGAATACACCGGTGCGGACGGCGAAAAACATGCCATTCCCGGTACGTTGCTCATCTCCGCTCTGGGCATTGTGCCCGATGTACACAAGACGGTGACGATGGATTTGAAGCAGGCGGGCAATTTCCTGTTTGTGGTGGGCGATACCCGCGCCGAGATGAGCGGCAGCCATTTTAATCTGGTTGGCAATCTGGCGAGTGAAGGCAACAATACCCCACCTGTGCCGGTCAAAGACAGTCTTGAGCGAATGCGCCGTTTGCACCGGGCCATACAGGCTGGACTTGTGCAGGCGTGCCACGACTGCGCCGAAGGTGGCATTGCGGTGGCCCTGGCGGAAATGTGCATTGCCGGCGGCATTGGCATTGAAGCGCAATTGATGCGCATCCCGCGTGATTATCATGCGAACTATGCTACTGACGAAGTCATCCTCTTTTCGGAATCGTTGAGCCGCTTCCTGGTGGAGATTCAGCCGGAAGATGAGGCCGCTTTCCGGGCCATCATGGACGACGAGCCGGCCGAATGTATTGGCGTGGTAGGGGGGGATAAGCTGGTGGTGAACGGCCGTACCGGTGAGCCGCTCTTTTCGTTGACCGTTGCCGAAATGGAGCAGGCGTGGCGAGGAGAAGTTAGCAGTGAGCAGTTAGCAGTAAGCAGTAAGCGGTCAAATTTTCAGTCTCGCGGTGTCCCCGCCGCCAATCTCCCAATCTCCCAATCTCCCAAAGTCTTAATCCTCCACGCCAACGGCAGCAACCGCGACCATGACGCGGCGCTGGCCTGCCAACTGGCGGGTGGCGAGCCGGAAATTGTGCATATGAATCAGCTTTTGGCCGGGGAACGCCAACTGGCCGATTATCATATGCTGGTGATTCCTGGTGGTTTTTCCTACGGCGACGATCTGGGCGCGGGCGTGTTGTGGGCGCTGGATTTGCGGTATGAATTTGGTGAGGCGCTGGAAAGGTTTGTGGCCGACGGCCGTCCCGTTCTCGGTATCTGTAATGGCTTCCAAACCTTAGTGAAGGCTGGTTTATTACCGGGGGCTTTGACGCAAAGGGCGCAAAGGGGCGAAAGGGGCAAAGAAGAAGAAAGAAAAGTGACATTGACGTTTAATCGCTCCGGCCAATTTGAGTGCCGTTGGGTTTATTTGCAGCCCAATCCGGCCAGCCCCAGCCTGTTTACGCAGGGGTTGGACGAACCAATTTACTGCCCGGTAGCGCACGGCGAAGGGCGCCTGGCGGTGCAGGATGAGGCGACGGCGGCGATGTTGCAGGCGCAAAACCTGGTTCCACTGACGTATACCGTAATCCGTGAGCCGTATTCCGTAAACGAATCACGGCTCACGGCTCACGGGTTACGGATCACGGATTACCCCCACAACCCCAACGGCTCCATCCTGGATATTGCCGCGCTGTGTAACCCGGCGGGCAATGTGTTGGGGCTGATGCCGCATCCAGAGAACCACATTTTCCCCTGGCAGCATCCCCGCGCCCATCGCGGTGAGCGGGGCATGTTGGGGCTGCGATTGTTTGAGAATGGGATTAAGAGGGCGTAATTATGTTAACTCACGATGAACTTTTAGCGGCCATTCCCCACTGCCTGACGGGCACAGATTTTCCAGAGTTGGGGGCAAAGTATGAGGGGAAGGTGCGGGATGTGTATGTGGGGCACGGCCGTCGTACCCTCATCACCACCGACCGTATTTCCGCCTTTGACATGGTTTTGGGGCTGATTCCTTACAAAGGACAGGTGCTCAACCAGTTGAGCGCCTGGTGGTTTGCCCAAACGGGGCACATTGCTCGCAATCACGTTATCAGCGTCCCCGATCCCAATGTGACCATTGCCCACGAAGCGGAACCGCTGCCGGTGGAGATTGTGGTGCGCGGGTACATTACCGGCGTCACCAAGACATCGTTGTGGCATTTGTATGAACAGGGCGAGCGACGGCCGTATGGCTTTGTCTTGCCCGATGGCCTGCACAAAAACGATCCCCTGCCGGAGCCGCTGATCACGCCGACGACCAAAGCGGCCAAAGGCGGGCACGACGTGCCCCTGACGCGCGCCGAAATTTTGGAGCAAGGATTATTGTCGCGGGAGTTGTGGCAGGAGATTGAGGCGACGGCCGTAGCCCTCTTCCAATTCGGCCAGCAAATCGCCGCCCAGGCCGGCCTCATCCTGGTGGATACCAAATACGAAATGGGGTTGGTGGATGGCAAACTGACGCTCATAGACGAAATCCACACCCCCGACTCCAGCCGTTATTGGGTAGCCGACACCTATAGACCTGACAGGTTTTTGAAACCTGTCAGGTCTGAGCCGGAGAGCGAGCCGGAAAACTTCGACAAAGAGTTCATGCGTAAATGGTACGCTGCCCAGGGTTACCGCGGTGACGGCACGCCGCCCACCATGCCACCCGACTTCATCGCCCAAATCGCCGCCCGCTACATCGCCGCCTACGAAAAACTAACCGGCAGCCCATTTGTCCCCGGCGCACAACCGGCTGTGGAGCGTATCAGGTTTAATTTAGAAGTGAGCGGTTAGCAGTGAGCAGTGAGCGGTCAACTGTTACTGCTCACTGCTTACTGCCCACTGCTCACTGACAACAGGAGGATCACATGCACCGCCATTTAGACGGCTGGCATAGCCCCAGTCTGAACAAACATATGGAGATTGTCACTTATGGGCACTACGGCTTCCCGTTGCTGCTCTTTCCCACGGCTGCGGCCGATTACCTGGAATATGAACGGTTCCTGGTGATTGACGTGCTGGCAGGCGTGATTGACAGCGGCAAGGTCAAGGTCTTTTCCATCAACAGCATCAACCGCGAGGCGTGGCTGAACCCGTACCTGCACGCCAGCCACATGGCCCGCCGCCAACAGCAGTTCAACGATTACGTCTGCAATGAAGTTGTGCCCTACATCTGGAATAGCTGCCAGGGGCAAATTGGCATCATCACTAGCGGCGCCAGCCTGGGGGCGTATCATGCGGCCAACCAGCTATTCCGCCGCCCCGACCTGTTCGATGGCATGATCGCCATGAGCGGCGCTTATGACATTCGCGGTTACTACAAGCAGGATTATTACGACGAGAACATCTACTTCAACAACCCGGTAGATTATCTGCCTGCCCTGAATGATGACCAGTACCTGCCTATGTTGCGCCAGAAAACGCACATTCACATTGTTACCGGGCAGGGGAACTATGAAAACCCGGATGCCTCGCGGCGGTTGGCGGGCATTCTGGCGGCCAAAGGCATTCCCCACGAACTCGACCTGTGGGGCTATGATATGCCCCACGACTGGCCTACCTGGCGGGCGATGCTGAAATACTATCTGGAGGCGAAGTTTTAACGCAGAGACGCGGAGGCGCAGAGATAGGTTTCCTGGGGAGGTTGTTGGTGGTGAAAGAGAATGAAATTACTGACAAGATCATTGGCGCGGCAATAGAGGTTCATCGTACATTGGGTGGCCCTGGTTTGATGGAAAAAGTATATGAAGAGGCACTTGTGTGGGAATTAAAGCATCGTGGATTGCTGGTTGAGCGACAAATTGATGTTCCTATTCGATACAAAGGCAATCAGCTTGCTCAACCACTGCGGCTGGATTTGCTTGTGGAAAAGCGAGTCATTGTGGAGTGCAAAGCAACAACTCAATACAACACGATTTTTGAAGCACAAGTTTTGACTTATTTGCGACTTCTTGATCTGCGCGTAGGGCTTGTTATCAACTTTGGCGAAACTCTGGTGAAACGTGGTGTTCACCGCGTAGTAAACGGTTTGGATGATTAGCGTTTTGGAAGCAATGGGAACTTCAACAGAAATCTTCCTCTGCGCCTCCGCGCCTCTGCGTTAAAAATTATGAACGGAAAAATACTGGTTGGGGTGATTATGGGGAGTACGTCGGATTGGGAGACGATGCGGGAGGCTACGGCCGTGCTCGACCAGTTTGGCGTACCCTATGAAGCAAAAGTGGTGTCCGCACACCGCACACCGCAGTGGATGGCCGAGTATGCGAGTACGGCCGAACAGCGCGGTTTGCAGGTGATCATTGCCGGGGCCGGTGGGGCAGCTCATCTGCCGGGTATGGTAGCGGCGCAGACGGTGCTGCCGGTGTTGGGTGTGCCCATCCAGAGCCACGCCCTCAACGGCCTGGATTCGCTGCTTTCCATTGTGCAAATGCCCGGCGGCATACCGGTGGGCACACTGGCGATTGGCAAGGCCGGGGCCAAAAATGCCGCCCTGTTAGCCATCGCCATCCTGGGTAATCAGGACCCGGCGCTGCGCCAGAAGCTACACCGATTCCGACAGGAACAGACAGAGAAGGTGCTAGAGGATACGCTGCCGCTGGAATAAGAAGGCACATTTTTTCCGTTTTACCAACCCCTATTTTTGAGAAGAGGATTATGATTTTACCCAACATTGCGATCATCATTATTTGTGTGGTAGTGCTGGCATACGGCGCGAATATATTGGTGGAATCAGCCGCGCGTATTGCTCGTCATATGGGGCTTTCTGAATTGATTATCGGCCTGACCATTGTGGCCATGGGCACCTCCGCCCCAGAATTTGCCGTTACTATTGCCGCTGCCCTGCAAGGTGAGTCAGATATTTCAGTAGGGAATGTGGTTGGCTCCAACATCTTCAACCTCGGTTTCATTTTGGGGTCAGTGGTGGCGGTGCGCGCTATCGCTACGTCGCCCAAACTGGTTTACCGGGATGGCATGATGCTCATTGCGGCCACGCTGGTGCTGCTGTTCTTCATGCGTGACCTGCATTTGCAGCCGTATGAAGGCGCTCTCTTGTTTTTGGGCCTTATCATTTACCTGGTTTACCTGTTCCGCCAACGTGAAGTACCAACAGAGGAAATCCCTGAAGGGGAGTTTCGCAAGCGCGATCCCTTCCTGTTCCTGGTGGGGTTGACTCTTATTTTGGCTGGCGGTCACTATCTGGTTGAGTCCGCCGTGCTGGTGGCAGAGTATTTTGGTCTGTCAGAGTGGGCGATTGGCGTTACCATCGTTGCCGCCGGCACCTCAGCGCCGGAATTTGCCACGTCGCTGGTGGCCGTGCTGCGCGGCCATTCGGATATTTCTATTGGCAACCTGATCGGCAGCGACTTGTTTAACTTGTTGGGCGTGTTAGGGTTGGCCGGCATGATCCAACAGGAGCCGATGGTCATAGACCCGGCAGGGCTAACCAGCATTATGCTGCTGAGCGGGATGGTAATTTTTGTCGTTATCCTGATGCGCAGCGGTTGGCGTTTGGCGCGCTGGGAAGGGGCGTTGTTAGTGATTATCAACCTGGCCCGCTGGTATTTTGACTTGACTTCTCATTGAACGGGTGATAGCAAATAGGGGAAGATAGTAAACGGTGATTGTTCCTGGTTCTACCATCGGCATTTTGGGTAGTGGGCAGTTGGGGCGGATGTTGGCGTTGGCGACACGGCCGTTAGGCTACCACATTCATGTCTTTTCCCCCGAACGGGACACTCCCGCCGGTCAGGTGGCTGACCGGGAAATTTGCGCGGCGTATGACGATCTGGACGCGGTGCGGGCCTTTGCGCGGGCGGTGGATGTGGTGACGTATGAGTTTGAAAATGTGCCAGCGGCTACGGCCGTAGCCTGCCAACAATTCGCCCCCCTTCGCCCCGGCCCCCAGGCCTTACACATCGCCCAAAATCGGCTGCGCGAAAAAACCTTTTTTGTGGAGAATGGGCTGCCGACTGCCCCTTTTGTGCCGGTTTATTCGCTGACAGACTTGCAAAATGGACTGGCGCACATTGGCTGCCCGGCGGTGTTGAAAACGGCCGTGTCCGGCTATGACGGCAAAGGACAAATCAAAATCACCCACCCTGATGAAGCAGGGGTGGCCTGGCAGTCTACCGGGCAGGTGGATTGCATTTTGGAAGGGTGGGTGCAGTTTGAACGGGAGGTTTCGATGGTGGCGGCGCGGGGGCTGGATGGCAGCTTTGCCCATTATGGCGTCATCGAAAACAGCCATGCTAACCATATTTTGGATGTCTCCAAAGCGCCGGCAGATGTGCCGCCAAATGTGGCGACTGAAGCAGTGGAAATGGCGCGGTGTGTGTTGGAAGCGTTGGATGTGGTGGGGGTGTTGTGCGTGGAGTTCTTTTTGACGGGCGACGGCAAACTGCTGCTCAACGAAATGGCCCCCCGCCCACACAACTCCGGCCACCTGACCATTGAAGCCTGTGTCACCAGCCAGTTTGAGCAGCAGTGCCGGGCGGTTTGTGGCCTGCCGTTGGGGGATACACGCTATCGCCAACCGGCAGCAATGGCGAATTTGTTAGGCGACTTGTGGTTTTCTCAACGCGGAGACGCAGAGGCGCAGAGAAAAGGGGTGGATTGGACGGCCGTACTAGCCATTCCTAACATTAAGGTACATTTGTACGGCAAGCGTGAACCGCGCTACGGCCGTAAAATGGGGCATCTGACGGCATTGGCAGATAGCGTAGAAGAAGCGGAGAGAATGGTGAGAGAGGCGAGGGAATTGCTGAGAGATTAGGGATTGGAGATTGTTTGCCTTCAATCTCCAATCTCCGTTTTCGGAGAGATGTAATGGACAGACTAGATTTTCACGACCGCGACAAGTTCCACGATGAGTGTGGCATTTTTGGGATTTATGCGCCAGAGCGGGATGTGGCCCGGCTGGCTTTTTTTGGGTTGTATGCCTTGCAGCATCGTGGACAGGAGAGCGCCGGTATTGCTACATGCGACGGCCGTATGGCCTTCAGTCACAAAGGCATGGGGTTGGTCTCGCAGGTGTTCACCGAGGATAACTTACGGCCGTTGCAAGGGCATATGGGCATCGGCCAGAATCGCTACTCCACCACCGGCGGCTCCCATTTACGCAATGCTCAACCTTATTTGATAGAAACCATTTACGGCCCGCTGGGTGTGGCCCACAATGGCAACCTGACCAACGCTCTGCACCTGCGCTACCAGTTACTCAAACGAGGCGTCGGCCTCTCCTCCACCAGCGACAGCGAGATCATCACCCAAATGTTGGCCGCTCCTGCCGATGTCTGGGCGACGGAGCGTAACAATCTAAACGGTCAGGAACAAGACCGCTGGGTGGCCCGGCTGCGGGCGTTGATGCAGGTGGCTGAAGGCGCTTATTCGCTGGCGCTACTCACCCGTGAAGCGGTGTATGCGGTGCGGGATCCATTGGGCTTACGGCCGTTGTGCCTGGGCCAATTGCAGGGTGGCGGTTACGTCGTCGCTTCTGAATCCTGCGCCCTGGGAACTATTGGCGCGGAGTACCTGCGCGAAGTAATGCCCGGCGAGATTTTGCGCCTGGACAAAGAAGGCGTCACCTCCTTCACCGGCTACCAATCACAAACCCGCGCCTTGTGCGTCTTTGAATACGTCTACTTCGCCCGGCCTGACTCGGTCTTTGAGGGCCAGGTCATCCATGAAGTGCGGCAGCGGTTGGGGCGGATGTTGGCCCGCGAAGCGCCCGTTGCCGCTGATGTGGTCGTAGGTGTTCCCGACTCAGCCACGCCGGCGGCCATTGGTTACAGTCTGGAAGCAGGCATCCCGTTTACCGAAGGGCTGACCAAAAACCGGTACATTGGCCGTACCTTCATCCAGCCAGACGACCAGTTACGCAAAGAGGGGGTGCGTATCAAATACAACCCCCTGGAAGCCAACCTGAAGGGCAAGCGGGTGGTGCTGATTGACGACTCGATTGTACGTGGCAATACGGCCGGGCCGTTGGTGCAGCTCATCCGCGATGGCGGCGCGAAGGAAGTGCATGTGCGCGTCTCCTCGCCGCCCGTCACCAACCCCTGCTTCATGGGCATTGATATGGCTACCAAAAAGGAGCTAATCGGCGCGAATGCCGAAATTGAACAAATCCGCCAGCGCATTGGCGCAGATAGTCTGGCGTATCTGAGTCTGGAAGGGATGATGGATGCCGTTACCGCCGGCATTCGCCAGCAAACCGGCCACTGTGCTGCCTGCTTCTCCGGCGACTACCCCATCCCCATCCCCGAATGGCTCTTCCGCGACGAACGTGACCAGGAAAAGCTCGTCTTTGAGGAGATGTGGGGATGAAGGAATTAGGAATTATGAAGGATGAATTATGAATTATGAAGGATGAAGGGTCATTCCGAACCGCTTCGGTGAGGAATCTTTGCCAAGTGACTGTGACATCAGGATTCCTCACTCCGAAGACTGCGTTCGGAATGACAACTTCCTTAGCAGTGACGTTTCTTGATGGGGTTTGGAATGATTGAAAATATCTCTGTGCTTGTGATAGGTAGCGGCGGGCGAGAACATGCGTTGGCGTGGAAATTGGGGCAGTCGCCGCTGGTGGGAAAAGTGTATGTTGCACCAGGGAATGCGGGTACAGGTTTGGTGGTCGAGAATGTGCCTATTGCCGAGGATGATTTTGCCGGGCTGATCTCTTTTGCGCAGGAGAAGGGAATTGGGCTGACGGCCGTTGGCCCCGAAGTTCCCCTGGCAAATGGCATTGTTGACCAGTTCCAGGCTGCCGGGCTGCCCATTTTTGGCCCGACGCAGGCGGCGGCACAGTTGGAAGCGTCGAAGGCGTTTGCCAAGATGTTCATGCAGGAAATGGGCATTCCCACAGCAAAAGCGGCCATGTTTACCCATTATGAAGAGGCGCGGGATTATCTGGCGCAGAACCCCGGCCCGGTGGTAATTAAGGCCAGCGGACTGGCGGCGGGCAAGGGGGTGATCGTTTGTGATGACACGGCGCAGGCGGAAACCGCCTTGCAGGAAATCATGTTAGACCGGGCGTTTGGCACGGCCGGGGATGAGGTGTTGATTGAAGAGCGCATGGCCGGGCCGGAGTTATCGCTGCTGGTGCTGACGGATGGGGTCACGGCCGTGCCCCTCCTACCCGCTCGTGACCATAAACGCATCTACGACGGCGACCAAGGCCCCAATACCGGCGGCATGGGCGCATATGCCCCGCCGCCCGATGTGACGCCTGAACTGATTGAGGAAATCATGGCGACCATTGTTCGGCCCACCATTCGCGGCATGGCCGAACGGGGGACGCCGTATGTGGGGGTGTTGTATGTGGGGTTGATGTTGACAAGCAGTGGCCCCCAAGTGATCGAATTTAACTGCCGTTTTGGCGACCCGGAAACGCAGGTGGTCTTGCCCATGCTGGATGGCGACCTGGCGGAAATCATGCTGGCCTGCATCGAGGGGCGGCTGTCGCCGGAAATGGTGCGTTTTCACAGCGGCGCGTGTGTGACGCTGGTGCTGGCGGCGTCGGGTTATCCTGGCCCCTACCCCAAAGGGCTGCCCATTACCGGGCTGGATGCTGTGCCGGATGATGTGCTGGTGTTTCATGCGGGCACAAAAATGGAGAACGGGCAGATCGTGACCAACGGTGGGCGGGTGCTGGCGGTGAGTGCCAGAGGAGAGGGGTTGAGTACGGCCGTGGATCGGGTGTATACGGCTATCCCTAAAATCCACTTTGACGGTGTCCACTACCGCCGCGATATAGGCCGCTAAAGACTGTTTGACCTTAAGAGTGATTGCGCCCAATCGGCAACTTGTGCCCGCAATTCTGGCGGGGGAACGGGCACGGTGTAGTCAATGCGCCAGGCGTAGCCGCCTTGTTGGTAGACGGTTTGCAGAACGGCCGTCATGTCCAGCGGAATGTCCGGGTCGGGGGCTAACAAGGGGATGGGCAGGAGTGGCAAAGGTTCGTTCAGGGCCACCGGCCAGATTTCGGAAATGCGCTCGCCGAGTTCGTTGGCGCGGTTGACCAGGCAGATGTACTCTGTGTCTATCGGCGGGTAGCTCACTTCCAGGCCAGGGCGCTGCCCACCACGCAACAAATCGAGTTCTACCAGGTGTACGGCCGTTTCCAAAATTCGCTGCCGTTTTAGCCGATACGTGTCTACACCGTCCCCCTTTTGTTTGTTAAACGGAGACAGAATTTCAATCGTTGTGACCAATTCTGAGGTTTCGGTGACGTAAATGCGCACAGCCCGTAACTTTTCCTGGGTGGCGGTTTGTGTTTTGCGCGTCAGGGGCGCGTGGGGGACGGTGATGGTTGGGGTGGGTAGGGTTAAAGTGGCGGTGGGGGCGGGAGACGGCCGTCGCACATGCAATATGCCCGCATCAGGACACATCGTCTGCCAGTTAGAAATGCCGACGCCTTGAAAAACTGTGCGTACTTCAATATCGGCATAATACTTGGGGCCAATGAGCAGGTTCAAATGCGCGGCGATATTGGCCGCTAAAAATTGGTGGAATCCGGCCCAATTACTGCTATCTTCTAAAAAAGGATCCATTCCCGGAAAGGGGGATGCCATCTTCAACCTCCATTGCCACAATTTGCTTACAGTGTAACGGTAAGTTATGCTTTTGCAACCCGTTTCGGTTAACGGTTAACGGTTATCGGTAATCGGAATTTGGACTTCGGATAATGGAAGGTAGAAGCAACAATGCAAGCATTAACTCAACAACTGACTGCTCTGGCCAGTAAGGCTTTTGTGCAGAGTGGCTACGACGGCCGTTACGGTGAAGTCACCGTCTCTAACCGGCCCGACCTGGGGCAGTTTCAATGTAATGGGGCGTTACCGGCGGCGAAGGTGTACGGCCGTAATCCGCGCGACATCGCCCAACAAATTGCCGACCACTTGCAGGCTCAGCCTATCTTCAAAGAGATCAGTCTGGCAGGGCCGGGTTTTATTAATCTGACGTTGACCGATGAATTTTTGGCCGATTTTGTGCAGCAGATGGCGGATGAGGAACGGTTGGGGGTGACGGCCGTGGCCGCACCGCGCCGGGTATTGGTGGACTACGGTGGCGCCAACGTGGCTAAACCCATGCACGTTGGCCATTTGCGGGCCGGTATCATTGGCGAGAGCATCAGGCGGTTGTTTGCCTATATGGGTGACGACGTGATCGGCGATGTACATCTGGGTGACTGGGGTACACAAATGGGCCAGGTTATCGTTGAATTAGAACGGCGGATGCCCGATTTGCCCTATTTTGATGCCAGCTACAGTGGTCCTTACCCGGCCGAATCCCCCATCAGCCTGACCGATCTGGAAGAGATTTACCCCGCCGCCAGCGCCCAGGCCAAAGAAGACCCGGCCTATGCCGAGGCGGCCCGGTTGGCCACGGCGGAATTGCAAAACGGCCGTGCTGGATACCGCGCCCTCTGGCAGCACTTCCATGATGTTTCTGTGGCCGGTCTCAAAGAAGATTATGACAAGTTGGACATACACTTTGACCTGTGGCTGGGCGAAAGCGATGTGCAGGATCGGCTGGATGACATGATTGCCCGGTTGCAAGCGCAGGGTTTTGCCAGCGAAAGCGCCGGTGCGCTTGTTATGGAGATTGCCGAGCCAGACGACAAAAAGCCGATGCCGCCGCTTATTTTGCGCAAGTCAGATGGGGCGGTGCTGTATGGCACTACCGACCTGGCGACCATTGATATGCGCGTGCAGGAGTTTGGATCGGAGTTGATGTTGTATGTGGTAGATCACCGGCAGCGGCAGCATTTTGAGCAGGTTTTTCGGGCGGCCTATAAAAGTGGTATTGCGCCCGCCGCGACGGGGTTGGAACACAACTACTTCGGCACGATGAACGGCAAGGATGGCAAGCCGTTTAAGACGCGCGAGGGCGGCACGATGAAGCTCAAAGATTTGATCGCCCTGGTGATTGAGGCGGCGCTGGCGCGCATGGCGGAAAGCCATGTGGC
Source organism: Chloroflexota bacterium (assembly GCA_035444285.1). Taxonomy (GTDB): domain Bacteria; phylum Chloroflexota; class Anaerolineae; order Promineifilales; family Promineifilaceae; genus CAADGU01. The sequence continues at coordinate 9,618 of DAOMOK010000031.1, read as the reverse complement.
CGAAGGGTATGACGAGGCCGAGCGGCAGGAGATTGCCCGCCGGGTGGGGCTGTCGGCATTGAAATATGCCGATTTGATGAACCAACGGACGAAGGATTATATCTTTGATCTAGATCGTTTTTCCTCGTTTGAGGGGCGGACGGGGCCCTATTTGCTGTACACGGCCGTGCGCGCCCGCTCCATCCTGCACAAAGCCGCCGAACAAGGGCTGGCTCCCGGCCCGTTTCAGCCGCCAGCAGCCGATGCTGAACGTACCGTCATGCTGTTGCTCACTGGACTGCCAGACGCGCTGCAACTGGCTTATGATACCCGTATGCCCAACCATCTGGCCGATTATGTGTATGCCCTGTCCAATGAGTTCAACCGTTTTTACAACACCTGCCACATTCTGCGCGAGGAAGATACGGCCGTGCAGGCTTCCTGGCTGGCCCTCACACACCTTTTCCGGCGGGTGATGGAATTGGTTTTACATTTATTAGGAATTGAGATACCTGAGAGGATGTAAGTTACCCGTTTGTAGTAGCCGCTTCAGCGGCGTTTGACGGCGATAAATCGCCTACTACGAACTTGATTTGGGAAGGTATTGATGATCACCAAAAACGCCTACGCTCAAGCCGGTGTGGACATTGCCGCCGGTACGCGAGCGACGCAGTTGATGAAAGCGGCCGTGCAGGCCACCTATGGCCCGGAAGTGCTGTCCGGTGTTGGCTCGTTTGGCGGATTATTTGACATAACGACACTGCAAAAGATGCAGCAGCCGGTATTGGTGGCCTCTACCGATGGTGTGGGTACCAAGACCAAAGTGGCGGCGGCGCTCAACCGCTGGGACACCATCGGCCACGATATTGTCAACCATTGTGTGAACGATATTTTGGTGCAGGGGGCACGGCCGTTGTTTTTTCTCGATTATGTGGCCTCTTCCAAACTGGACCCGGAGCAGATTGCTACCATTGTCGGCGGCATTGCCCTGGCGTGCAGCGCCGCCGGTTGTGCCCTGCTTGGCGGCGAAACGGCCGAAATGCCGGGCGTGTACACACCGGGTGAGATTGACCTGGTAGGTACGGTGGTGGGCGTGGTGGAGAGAGAACGGATTATTGACGGCCATCACATCCAACCCGGCGATGTCATCCTGGGTCTTCCGTCCAGCGGCCTACATACCAACGGCTATACCCTGGCCCGCCAGGCATTAGCCGGACTAGATTGGCAGGCGCATCACGAAGCGTTGGGTACATCCATTGGCGAGGCCCTGCTGGCGCCCCATCGCAGTTACCTGAATGCCGTGCAAAAAGTGCAAGAGGCAGGCGTAGATATTCGTGGCCTGGCGCATATTACCGGCGGTGGCCTGATTGATAACCCACCGCGCATCTTCCCCGATGGCCTGGGCGCGGTTTTGCGGCAGGGTTCCTGGCCTGTACCGCCCATTTTTGAACTGATTCAGGAGGTCGGTCGGGTCTCCCCCACCGAAATGCCCCACGTTTTTAACATGGGGCTAGGAATGCTGGTCATCGTCCCCGCCAAAGACGCCGCCAAAGCACAAGCCCTCCTCGGCACATCTCATGTGCATCGTGTGGGGGAAATGGTGGCGGGTTTGGAAGGGGTTGAATTTCGTAACCCGTAATCCGTTATCCGTTATCCGTTATCCGTTATCGAACATCTGACATCGGATTACGGTTCACGGATTACGGGTTACGGAAAACGGGCAGAAAAAATCGTGTCAAAACCAAACATCGTCGTCTTCATCTCCGGCTCCGGCAGCAATTTACAGGCGATTATAGACGCCGTGCAGGCGGGTGAGCTGGATGTGGAAATTGTGTTAGTGGTTTCTAACCGCAAGGGGGCGTATGGATTGGTGCGCGCGGCTGAAAACGGAATTCCAACCGTTTACCATCCGCTGAAGCCATACCGGGATGCCGGCAAAAGCCGGGCGGAATATGAGGCGGATCTGGCGGAGAAGCTACGGCCGTTAAACCCTGACCTCATCGTCCTCGCCGGATGGATGCACGTGTTGGGCCCCGGTTTCCTGAACCAGTTTCCCAACTGCGTTATCAACCTGCACCCGGCGCTGCCCGGTCAATTTGCTGGCACTCAGGCCATTGAACGTGCCTATGAAGCCTACCAACGCGGTGAAATCAGCCACAGCGGCTGCATGGTCCACCTGACCATCCCCGAAGTAGACGCCGGGCCAGTCATCACCCAGGCCAACGTACCCATTTATCCCGAAGACACCCTGGCGCAATTTGAAGCCCGGATGCATCAGGCAGAACATCACATCATGGTCGAAGCCATCCGCCTGTTTGGTGCCAGGCAAGGGGCAGCCGGTTTTAGTTGGCCAGAATAGTACCGCCCTTGCCTGGCACTACCAGTCTATTTCCTGCTTTTTGCGATAACGCAAGAGGCAAACTATAATCAGGCCACTTTTACAAGATCCTGTATGTATCCTCCCAAGAAATTGTGGCAGTATTGGTTGAGCTTATCCAGGCAAACAACATTCAACAGGCTCAAACTCTGGCTTTCCCAAGGCATTGAGAAGATACCTGTAACCCTTTACAGAACAGGAACCCATTTACTTTTTTTAAGGAGAGAGAAAAATGCGAAAGACAAGTTTGTGGTTTACCTTACTATTATTATTTGCCGTTTTGTTAGCTGCTTGCAGCGGCACCAGTGCCAGCCCTACGGCTACCTCAGCGCCTGCCGCTACCACTGCTCCCGAACAGGCAGCCGAAGAACCAACCGCAGCGCCGGCAACCACTGGGGATTGTACCAGCCCCGATGTGTTATGCGTTGGCCTGATCACTGACGTGGGCGAAATTGATGACAAATCCTTCAACCAGTCTGCTTGGGAAGGCGTCAAACGCGCCGAAGCGGAATTGGGCGCTAAAGTGGACTACATCGAAACCCAGGATGCCAAAGATTACGCCACCAATATCGGCCTCTTTGCCAACAATGGTTACGATGTTATTGTGACGGTTGGTTTTGCCATGGGCGATGCCACATTGGAAGCCGCCGGGCAATATCCCAACATTCACTTCATTGGTGTAGACCAGTTCCAGGGTTTTGAAACGCCAAACTTCACCGGCATCCTCTTCCCCGAAGATCAGGCCGGTTTCCTGGCGGGTGCGCTGGCAGCCATGTTGACCGAATCTGGAACCGTAGCTGCTGTTTTGGGTACAGACCTGGTGCCGCCGGTTGTGGCCTTCAAAGAAGGGTATGAAGGTGGTGCGCGCTACATTAACCCGGACATCAATCTGATCTCCACCTACCATCCTGGTGGTCTGGATGTGGCCTTTACCGACCCCGAATGGGGCGCCAGCACGGCGCGGCAGGCGGTGGATCAGGGTGCGGATGTGGTTTTTGGCGCGGGTGGTAAGACGGGCAACGGCGCCTTGATCGAAGTCGCTGGTGTCTCTGGCGCCTACTGCATTGGTGTAGACACCGATCAGTGGGAAACAGTACCGGAAGCGCACTCCTGCCTGGTATCCAGCGCCATGAAGCTGATTACGCCGGCTGTATTTGACATGATCAAGGCGGCTTCAGAAGGTACCGCCCCCGAAGGTAATTACTTTGGTGATGGTGGCCTGGCCCCCTTCCATGACTTTGACGGCACGGTGGTCACGGCCGATATACAGGCCAGACTGGAAGAGATTGACGCCGGTTTGAAGGATGGTTCCATTTCCACCGGTTACAATCCCTAGAAATTAGACTACAACTTCGCGTTTTGGAGATTGGAGATGGGGAGATTAGAGATTGCACAATCTCTAATCTCCAACCTCTTAATCTCCGGCAAAGTGTGGTGCCAATAAATGGCTGATCACTCGCTTGATTTAACGTGATGAGGAACGCGCGATACGCTGTCTGGCGTGTCGCGCGTTCTTGTTTCAGCGACTTTAACTTCCCCAAAAGGCTCTGGTTATGACAGCTTCCGAACAACCAGGTAAACAAATCTCAGAACACCGGATTGCAATTTTAGGGCGGCGCATTTGGAAATCGCTCAGTGTGCCCCTGGTCTCTGTTTTGCTGGCCTTATTGATCGGCGCCATCATCTTGTTGATATCTGGCGCCAGGCCACTGGAGGCGTATGCCGCTCTGGTCAAAGGCGCATTTGGCAGCGCCACCGCTTTTGCCCGCACGCTGGAAAAGGCGACGCCGCTCATTTTAGGTGGTCTGGCGGTGGCCTTTGCTTTTAAGGCGGGGCTGTTCAATATTGGTGGTCAGGGGCAGCTTCTTATCGGGGCGATTGTGGCGGCCTATATTGGTTTTGCCTTTAGCGGCCTGCCGTTCATTATTCATATGCCGCTGGCGCTATTGGGGGGCAGTCTGGCGGGGGCGGCGTATGCGGCCATCGCCGGGGCGCTGAAGGCGTATACCGGGGCGCATGAGGTGATCACGACCATCATGCTGAATTATATTGCCATCAATATCACCGACTATTTGTCTAATGGGCCGTGGAAGGCAGAGGGGATTATTGCCCGGACGCCGTTGGTGTTGGAAACGGCCGTGATTCCCCGCATTGGTGGCTATCCACTCGGTTTTGGGCTGGCCTGTTTGATGGCCGTGTTGACCTATTATTTGCTCTATTACACCACCATGGGCTATGCCATTCGCACTACCGGCCTGAATTCTCACGCGGCGCAGTATGCCGGTATTAAGGTGGCCCATATTATCGTGTTGACCATGGCCTTTAGCGGCTTTTTGGCCGGTATGGGCGGTTCGATTGAAACGTTGGGGGTGATTGGCCGTTTCCAGCCTGGTTTCAACATTGGCCTGGGCTTTGACGGTATCACCATTGCCCTGCTGGCCAAAACAAATCCATTGGGCGTGATTCCGGCAGCCATTTTGGTAGGGGCTATGCAGGCCGGCGCTTCGCAAATGCAGTTTGACGCCGGTGTGCGCTTTCAGATTATTGACATTATTCAAGCGCTTATTCTGTTCTTTGTCTCTGCCGATTTGATTGTGCGCAAGATTTTGGGTTCGAGTGCGGTGGACGAGGACAAAGTGACCTTGAGTTCGGGGTGGGGTGGTGGATGATTCGTAATCCGTAAACAGTAATCCGTGAGCCGACTACGGATTACGGATTACGGCTCACGGCTTACGGGTAATGGAGGAATATGAACGCGACGGTTTCATCATCGGCAAAGCGGGGGATACGGGTAGACGGCCGTACCATCACCATGGTGTTGGGCGTTGTCATTGTGGCTTTGTTGGCCGGGTATTATATACGCCAGCCATTGCAGGCAACGGCCGTGTATGCCGCCACCTTGCGCCAATCTACCCCTCTGGTATTAGGCGCATTGTGTGGCCTCATTGGCGAACGCTCTGGGGTTATCAACATTGGCATTGAAGGGCAGATGTTACTGGCTGCTTTCCTGGCCTTCCTGGCCAATGTGTACATTGGCCGGTTGGGGATATTTCCTTTACCGGTGGTGTTGCTGCTGGCGGTACTCATTGGCGTCCTCAGCGGAGCCATCATGGGGCTGTTTCTGGCCTGGATGTCGGTGGGCTTGAAGATGGACCAAATCATTGGCGGCACGGTCATAAACGGCCTGGCAGTTGGTTTTACCAGCTTCTTTTACCAGACCGGCCTGACCACGCTGGGCAAATTGCAACCCATCCGCCTCGGCCCCCTGGCCGACCTGCCGCTGGTTGGTTCCGTTTTGTTCACCAATGCCCCCATAACCTTTCTGGCAATTATCCTGGTATTTGTGATGCAGTTTGCCCTGTTCCGTACCGTATGGGGGTTGCGTACCCGCTCCGTGGGTGAACATCCCAGTGCGGCCGATACAGTGGGCATCAATGTGCATCGCACGCGCTATCTCAATGTCATGTTGGCTGGCTGTTTTTCCGGGCTGGCCGGGGCCTACCTGACGCTGGAGGCGGTGGGGTCATTTGAACGGGGGATGACGAACGGCCGTGGTTTCATCGCCCTGGCCTGTATGATTTTTGGCAAATGGACACCCCTGGGTTCCTGGGGTGCAGCCTTACTATTTGCCTTCTTTACTGCCTTACAAACGCAGCTGCAATTCACCGGCGCGCTCAAGGTACCGCACCAATTTTTAGGAATGCTGCCCTATATCCTGACCATCATCGTACTGGCCGGTTTTGTCGGCCGCTCCCGCGCCCCCGCCGCCATTGGTCAGGTGTATGAATCGGAATAGACATGGACAAGACAAACCGCCCCATTGTGTTAGAAGCCAAAGGCATTACCAAACGGTTTCCTGGTGTGCTGGCAAATGACCGTGTGAATCTGACGCTGCATCAGGGGGAAATTCTGGCGCTGTTAGGGGAAAACGGCGCCGGCAAAAGTACGCTGATGAACATGCTATATGGCCTGTATCATCCCGACGAAGGTGAAATCTGGATCAAGGGAGAGCAGGTGGCGCTGAAGAACCCGCGTGATGCCATTGATCGCGGTGTGGGTATGGTACACCAACATTTCCAACTGGTGCCGGTGATGTCGGTGGCCGAAAATGTGATGTTGGGGTCGGAAGTGACCAGGAGCGGCGGTGTGCTCGACCGCCGCCAGGCGCAGGCGCAGGTGCGGGCGCTTTCGGAAAAGTATGGTTTGCAGGTGGACCCCACGGCCGTGGTCGAAGACCTGCCCGTCGGCACCCAACAGCGCGTGGAGATTATCAAGGCGCTCTACCGCAAGGCGGATATTTTGATCCTGGATGAACCTACGGCCGTGCTCACTCCTCAGGAAGCCAACGAACTGTTCCGCATTATGAAAGAACTGACGGAACAAAATGTGTCCATCATCTTCATCACCCACAAATTGAAAGAAGTATTAGCCATTGCTGACCGCATTGGCGTATTGCGGCAGGGGCAGTTGGTGGGCACGGCTACCCCCGAAGAATCCACCGAAACCAGTCTTGCAGAAATGATGGTTGGCCGCACCGTCATCTTACAGGTGGAAAAAGAGGACGCAAAACCGGCCGATATGGTGCTGAAAGTGGAGGGGTTGTTCGTCAAGGATGACCGCCATCACACGGCCGTGCGCGGTGTAGACCTGGAAGTGCGCGCCGGGGAAATTGTGGGCGTGGCCGGGGTGCAGGGCAACGGGCAGCGGGAACTGGTGGAAGCGTTAACAGGATTACGACCAGTGGCGGACGGCCGTATCATCATTGCCGGTGTGGATGCCACCCATTTTTCGCCGCGCCAGAACACCGAACTGGGTGTGGCCCATATCCCTGAAGACCGCGAAAAGCACGGACTGGTCATGGCGTACTCCCTGGCCGACAACATGGTGCTGAATAATTATTATCAGAGGCCATTCGCCAGCGGCGTCATCATGCGTCAGCGCGTGATTAATGAGCAAGGCGCCCGGCTGGTGCAAGAGTTTGACGTGCGCCCACCAAACGCCAATCTGCACGCCAGCAAACTGTCCGGCGGCAACAAACAAAAGGTCATCGTCGCCCGCGAATTTTCGCGCCAGGTAAAACTGCTCATTGCGGCTCAACCGACACGCGGTATTGATGTGGGTTCTATTGAATTCATCCATCAGCAAATTGTGGCCCAGCGCGACCGGGGTGTAGCCGTGCTGGTCGTCTCCGCCGAACTGGACGAAGTGCTGAGCCTGGCTGACCGGGTGGTGGTGATGTTCGACGGCCGTATCGTCGCCAACCTGCCCATCGCCGAAGCCACCCGTGAGAAGGTGGGGTTGCTGATGGCTGGCTCGGAAGTTCAGTGAGCAGTACGCAGTGAGCCGTGCTTTTACCGCTTACTGCTCACCGCTCACCGCTCACTGCTCACTTTCCCCAATTCCCCATGACCATCCACATCCTGCCCGACAAGTTGGCCTCGCAAATTGCGGCGGGGGAGGTGGTGGAACGGCCGTCCTCCGTCGTCAAAGAATTGGTGGAAAACGCCATTGATGCGGGTGCGACCACCATCAACGTAGACATCCGCGACGGCGGGCGCAAAAGCATCCAGGTAGCCGACAATGGGCACGGTATCCCCGCCGCCGAAATCGAAGTCGCCTTCCACCGCCACGCCACCTCCAAGCTGCAAACCGTAGAAGACCTGACCGCCATTCGCACCCTCGGTTTTCGCGGCGAGGCGCTGGCGGCCATCGCCGCCGTCAGTCAGGTAACGCTCATCTCGCGGGCGCAGGGGGAGGCCACCGGCACACGGCTGGTGCTAGACGGTGGCGCTAAAGTCAGCCGGGAGATGGCGGGCGCACCACAAGGCACGGTCATCTCTGTGGAAAATCTTTTCTACAATGTGCCCGCTCGCCTCAAATTCCTGAAAAGCGACACCACCGAAAAGCGGCTGATTGACGAATTTGTCACTCGCTACGCCCTGGCTTACCCGCACATTCGTTTCCGGCTGACGCACAACGGCCGTATCACCTTTCAATCCACCGGCAACGGCAGCGTGCTGGACGTGCTGGTTGCCATCTACGGTCCCGACGTGGCCCGCCAACTGATTGAAATTAACGCCGAGGCGCAGAGACGCGGAGAAGAAGACCCCCCCCCTCACCCTCTCACAATCACCGGCTTCATCGGCAACCCCGCCGTGCATTGGTCAAACCGGGGGCAGATGGTGTTGTTTGTCAACGGCCGTTGGGTTAGAGACAATCAGCTTACTTTTGCCATCATCCAGGCATACCATACCTTACTGCCGACAGGCCGTTACCCGCTGGCGATCCTTTTTCTGACGCTGCCACCAGAAGAAGTAGACGTGAACGTGCATCCGGCCAAAACGGAAGTGCGTTTTCGCGGCGACAAGGCCCCTTTTGGTGAAGTGCAGCGGGTGGTGCGGGAAGCCCTGGTGTCTGACGCCCCCTTGCGCCAGATGAGTGCCTGGTCGCCGGGCAGCCAGTTGGAAGCAATGTCGCCCGGCTGGGAAGGCAGCCTGGATCAACGCGCATTCGTCCGCCCTGACGAGGCCAGCCAGCCGGAAATGGAACTGGAATGGCCGCCGGAGGAGATCATCGAACCGGCTGCCGGGCAGGCCGCGCCGCGCGGCAGCCAGTTGCCGGTGATGCGCGTGGTGGGGCAGGTGGGCGCGGCCTACATCATCACCGAGGGGCCGGAAGGTCTGTTCCTGATTGACCAGCAGGCGGCGCATGAACGCATTTTATATGAGCGGTATATGGCTGAGTGGCAAGCAGGGCAGGTGCAGGTGGAGGCGTTGATGGTGGGCACGGCCGTCACCCTCTCCCCCGCGCAAGCTGACTGGCTCAACCAGCAGTTGCCTGCCCTGGCCGACATTGGCTTTCAGGTGGAACCATTTGGCCCGCAAACCTTCATGATCCGCAGTATTCCGCTGCTGGCGGCCGACCGCGACGCCGCCCATTTGCTGTTAGCCATCGTCACTGGTGTGGAACGCAAACCACCGGCGGCGGCCGATTTGCCGCTGTACCTGATGCAACTGGTATGTACGGCCGCCGCCACCCGCGCCGGGCAATCCTTAACTCAGGCGCAAATGACTACGCTAGTGCAGCAGCTAGAACAATGCCAGGACCCCATGACCAACCTATCCGGCCGTCCCACCTTCATCTACCTCTCCGTTGCCCAACTGGCGCGTGAGTTTGGCCGCATATAAGAAGGTACTTGTTCGACAATAGACCTGACACCTTGTTTTTGATCAAACAGAGGGCATTTCTATTCTGAATTTACA
>DAOMOK010000030.1:0-65441 GCA_035444285.1 Chloroflexota bacterium | reverse complement strand
ATCGTTTAAGGCAAAACCCTATTATGGGAACTTGTTTTTAGACGGTTACTAAGTAGCTCAACCTGTGCATATGTGTAAACGGTGCGCGATTTGGAAGATCGCGCTACAGTGGCTCTAAAAACGAAAAAGGCGGTTGTAACGCCGCCTTTTTCTTCCCACTATTTCCCACTGAACCGCGCATTTCAGCACAAGTCACTGAGAGTATAGGGAAAAGCGACGGCCGTTTCTATTGCCATTTTGCCCGGAAATTACACCGCTATTTTATGAAAATTGCCCAAATCTGCTAGGTCACGGCCGTAGCGGCTGCTTCATACTTTTCATATAACCGTTCCGTCACCACCAGACGCAGGCGGCGCATCGCTTCGTAAATGTCCTGGTAGGTGGTGTAGAGCGGGGCAATGCCCAGGCGGATATTATCTGGGTGACGAAAGTCGGGGATGACCTGCATATCGTGGATGAGCGCCTGGTCAATGCGCCAGCCCTCATCATGGCCTAAGGAGATGTGCGAACCGCGCCAATGAGCCTGGCGCGGCGAGTTCAGCCGGAAGCCCAACGGCCGTAGCCATTGTTCATACAGGTAAATGAGGTATTCCGTCTGCTGTACTGATTTAGCGCGCAGCCGTTCCATGCCCGCTGCCAGCAGCAGGTCAATGCCCGGCTCGATGGCGGCGATGGATAACACGGGTGGTGTGCCGGTGAGAAAGTGGCGTAGGCCGGGGTCACGCTGGTAGGTGAGGGCAAAATCGAACATGTGCTGCTGCCCCATCCAGCCGGTAATGGGGTTGCCCAGCCGGGTTTGCAGGTCACGCCGCACGTAAAGGAAGGCAGGTGAACCGGGGCCACCGTTTAGATATTTGTAAGTGCAGCCCACAGCCAGGTCGGCGTTGGCCTGATGCAGATCAATGAGAACGGAACCGGCAGAGTGGCTCATATCCCACAGGATGAGGGCGCCCGATTGGTGGGCCAGTTGGGTTACGGCCGTTAAATCATAGGTGTATGCGCTCTTAAAAACGGTGTGTGACAGTGTAACCAGCGCCGTATCTTCGTCTATTGCTTCCGCCAGCGCCGCTGTTGGGCCGTGAATGCCGTCGGGTGAAGGGATGACCTGGATGGTAAGCGGTCGGCCTACCAGTTGCGCCACTCCCTGTAAAATGTAGAGATCGGAGGGGAAGTTGAGGTCATCCGTGATGATTTTGTGGCGGTCTGGCTGTGCCTGCACTGCCGCCAGCGCCAACTTAAACAGGTTTACTGACGTGGAGTCGGCCACAATCACCTCATCGGGGTCGGCGCCCAACAATCGGGCAATTTTACCGCCGATGCGTTCTTGCAGAGCCATCCAGCCTTCGTTCCAGCCCCGTATCAGGCGGCGGCCCCACTGTTCAGAAACCATCTCTTGCAGCAAGGTAATGCTGGCCTGGGGCTGCCGTCCCAGTGAATTGCCATCCAGGTAGATGAGGTGGGGTTCATCAATGACAAAGTGGTGACGAAAGGCCGCCAGTTCATCCTGGGCGTCCATCTCCTGGGCAAAAGCAGAATCGGTGGTGAAAGTCATGGCAATTTCCTAATGGTTCGTAGTAGGCGATTTATCGCCGTTGGATGGCGATAAATCGCCTACTACAAACACAAACTACACCAAACACAAACTTTTACAATTCGGCGCGGATGGCCCACAGATCGGGGAAGAATGGTTTGAGGGTGGTGTGCAGATAGGCTACACCGGATGAACCACCGGTGCCACGCTTGGCGCCAATGGTGCGTTCGACCATTTTGATGTGCCGGTAGCGCCATTCTTGCAGCCCTTCGTCCAGGTCTACCAGCCGTTCGCACACACGTAGGGTGCGCGGTTCCTGGCGGTAAATGGTGATGAGAAGCTGTTGCAGGGCGGGCGACGGCCGTACGGCTTCCGTCACATCTCTGTTTTGCAATTCGGCCGGCACCTCATGCCCATTCGCCACCAGAAAAGCGAGAAATGCATCCCACAGTGTGGGTTGGGCAAAACGGGCTTCCAGGCGGGCCACGGCCGTGGGGTCATCTGCATAATGGGCCATCACCCCCCGCCGTTTGTGCCCTAATGCAAATTCCAATTCCCGAAACTGATAGGATTGGAAGCCGCTGGCCGATTCCAACCGATCCCGGAAGGAAAGAAACTCCAGCGGCGTCATCGTCTCCAAAATATCAATCTGAGCCACCAACGTTTTGAAGATGGTCAGAATTCGGCGCAAGGTGTGCAGGATGCGCGTCTGGTCATTCTGGTGCAGCAGTGTACTCAGGTAATCCGTTTCATGGAGTACCTGCTTAAACCACAATTCGTACACCTGATGAATGATGATGAAGAGCATTTCATCATGCTCCGGCCCGGCCGAGCGAGGATGCTGGGCTGTGAGAATCTGGTCTAGTTCCAGGTAAGAAGAATAGGTCAGGGACATGGGTTCACCTCTGTTTTTTGGCATATAGTAAATGGTAATCGGTAATCGGCAAATGGTAAGCAGTGGGCAGTGAGCGGTAAGCAGTGAAGAGTAGACCGCTCGCTGCTAGTCGCTCACTGCTCACTACTCTGGTGGGCGGGCAAGGTGACAATAAAAGTTGCGCCTTCGCCGGGCTGGCTGTGGGCCGTGATATGGCCGCCGTGTCGTTTGACGATTTTCTGGCAAATCGCCAGACCGACGCCGGTGCCGCTGTATTCCTGACGGCCGTGCAGCCGCTGAAATACGCCGAAGATACGATCGAGATACTTTTCGTCAAAGCCAATGCCGTTGTCGCTGACCATGATGGTATAGCTGCTCCGGTCGGCCGGTTGGCTAGAGACGTGAATCACCGGCGGGCGGCCTGGGGCAACAAATTTGAGGGCGTTACTCAGCAGGTTTAAGAAGAGTTGGGCCATCTGGGTGGCGTCGGCGTCAATGGTGGGCAGGGGGTCTAACTGAATGGTGGCGTTGGTGTCTTCGATGCGCATTTCCAGGTCGGTGAGTACGGTCGTTAACACCTCATGCAAATCTACCGGGGCAAACGGCCGTGCCTGGGTTGTTACCCGTGAAAACGTCAACAAATCCTCAATCAACATCTGCATCCGCGTGGCGGCTTGTTGCATTCGCTGCAAATAATCCAACCCACGTTCATCTAATTGGTCTGCATAGCGCACCTGCAATCGGTCGCTAAACGTTTGGATTTTGCGCAGCGGTTCTTGCATATCATGGGAAGCCGCGTAGGCAAAATCCTGTAAATCCTGGTTGCTGCGCGCCAATTCCTGAGAATGGCGTTGGTTATTATCGTGCAGGCGGGCATTCCCAAGGGCAATGGCAGCCTGGGCAGCCAACAATGTCAACAGTTCAGCATCAGCATCAGTAAAGAAATTTGCCTGACCTTTGGCAATACTGATGGCGCCTTGCACCGTATTCCCCCAGAAGATGGGGATGCCGAGAATAGACATGTTTCTCAGGTTCTGTTCAAATGTGGGCGTGTGGTTGAGGTACTCTGAGTAGTTAGCCACAACCATTGGTTGCCCACTCTGCCACACCGCACCGACCACATCCTGCCCTCTGGCAATGGTTGTACCTACAGGTAATGTGCCGTTGTGTCCGGCTGCCAGTTGTAGTACATCCTGGTCTGGTTGGTAAAGCCACAAAGCGCCTTTGTCGCCGTTTACGATTTCTACAGAATGGGCGATGATGGATTGCAGTAAGGAGTTCAAATCTAACTGGGCAGCAATCTCCAGCCCGATCTGGCGCAGCGCTTCTAGCTGGACTTTTTGTTGGCGCAGCAGGTTTTCGGTTTCTTTTTGGGCGGTGATGTCGGTGGACATGCCAGCCAGGGCGTAAGGGTTGCCGGCGTCGTCGCACAGAGGGAATTTGATGGAGAGATAGGTTGCACCGTCGAAGTTCTCTGAAGGATTTTCCTCATACTGGATGGGAATGCCACCATGGATGACTTCGGCATCATTTTGTCGCAATCTGGCGGCGACAGTTGCTGGAAGGAGATCATGATCGGTGCGGCCTAAAATTTCGGCGCGAGGCAGGTGAATGGCTTTTTCAAACGGTGTATTGACCAGGACGTAACGGCCGTCTAAATCTTTCACAAATATCAAAGCTGTGCTGTTTTCAATCAACCCTTGTAACAACTGCTGATTTTCGCGCCGCGCTTCCTCCGCTTTTTTGCGGTCGGTGATGTCCACAATCTGGCCGATGAGATGAACGGGACGGCCGTCGGCGTCTCGTTCCAGCACCACTTGCAGCAGGGCATGAATCGTCTTGCCACTTTTATGGTTATAGCGTTTCTCCAGGAAGAACCCAGGAATTTCATCGTCTAACAATTGCTGGATCAGTTGCACATTGGCATCCCGGTCATCGGCGTGGGTGATGTCTACCAGATTCATCTGTTGCAGTTCGGCGGCGCTGTAACCTGTTGTGTCACAGTAGGCCTGGTTGATGCGCAGAAAGCGGCCATCTGGTGTGGCAATGGCCATGCCGATGGGCGCCTGCTCAAACAACAGCCGAAATTGCCTTTCATTGGCTTGCAACCCGGCATATAACAGCCGTTCTCGCTGCTGCTGGGCCTCTTGCGTAAAGTGTAGATACCGGCGAAACAGCAGCAGCAGGATAGACATGATGCTCAACAGCAATAGAGGGGGCAAGAAGGTGTTGGTAAAGGTGACGTCTGGCAGCAGCCAATAAAAGGACAAAATTAACCCCAGTACCGCGATTACCTGCATCATGGCCTGGCGCAAGATCAACAGAATGTTGCCGAGCAAGATAGCGGGCAGCAGCCAGATGAGCGTACTGTAAACCGGCAGGGGGGAATAATCGGCGTGTGCAAACAGCAGGGCAAAGGGGAGGACTGTCACGGCCGTTACCACGCCAGCCATCACCCATCTCGAATAACGTGTGCGGTTAAAAAGGTATAACTCCATTTCCATCCAATTCCAGTTCATGAGGCCGCCATGCGCCTAACCTTATTACCAGTACACAATTGCCACCATTTGCGCCATACTTGGGGTAAAAGTTCAACTTCCGCCAGAAGTTGAAATCTCAAAAAACGGAGGCACGATGGCATTTCATGGCGCAGGCTGGTGGGCCTATATCTCACACGACGAAAAAAATGAACGTCCGACTATATCCAGGGCACTATTATACCGGGTTTGGGAATTTGCACGGCCGTATCGCCTGAAAACGGTCGCCCTCATCTTCACCATCTTACTCATTACCGCACTCACGCTGCTTTCGCCGCTGCTGCTGCGCCAACTTATTGATGTGGCTATTCCTGAGAAGGATATGTCGCGGCTGACGCTGCTGGCTTTTAGCATGGTTGCCATTCCCCTGGTGAATGGTCTCATCGGTATCTGGCAGCGCAAGCTCAATTCGGAAATTGGCGAGGGCGTTATCTATGATTTGCGGCGCGGTCTGTATGCCCATATGCAGCGCATGTCGCTGCGTTTTTTCACCGAGACCCGCACCGGTGAATTGATGTCGCGCCTGAACAACGATGTGATTGGGGCGCAGCGCGCTGTCAGTGAAACCATTGTTACCATTGTCACCAACATCATTTTCCTGATCGGCAGCCTGGCGATTATGTTTGCCCTGGAATGGCGGCTGACGCTGTTGGGGCTGGCGATATTGCCGCTGTTTGTGCTGCCGGCGCGGCGTATTGGGCGGCGGCTGCGGGCGCTGCACCGGCAGTCGCTGGAATACAACGCGGAGATGAACGCCACTATGAATGAGACGCTCAACGTCAGCGGGGCGATGTTGGTGAAGCTGTTTGGCCGCGAAAAGCAGGAATTGGCCCGCTTTGGCAAAGATGCGGTGATGGTGCGCGATATTGGCATCCAGCAGGCGGTGATCAGCCGTACCTTTTTTATGATGTTGGGTGTGGTGGGGGCGGTGGGCACGGCCGTGGTTTATTGGGTGGGTGGTTATATGGCCATTGCCGATGCGCTCACGGTGGGCACCATTGTGGCCCTAGGCGCTTACCTGACGCAGGTTTACAGCCCACTAATGGCGCTAACCAATGCGCCAGTGGAGTTCGCGCAAAGCATGGTCAGTTTTGAGCGCGTTTTTGAAGTGCTGGACATCCCCATTGAAATTCAGGAAAAATCGGATGCGGTGGAATTGGGGATGGCCGATGGTGTAGCCGCAGGCCGTATCCAATTCCAAAGCGTCTCCTTCAGCTACCAAAAAGAAGGGGAGCGTGTGGGGCTGGCTGAAGTGGCCCGCATGGGCTGGGGCAGCAACCGTGAGGCATACCTGAAACGGGGCAAAGAGCGCCAGACGGACGGCGAAGCGCCGGAGGGGAAAAACGGCCAATCTGCCAACGGCCACAGCCATGCTGAAGAGTTGGAAAACCTGGGCGCGGCCGAATTAACCCCAGAAAAACGGTATGCCCTGCAAGACATTTCCTTCACCATTGAACGGGGTCAACTGGTGGCGCTGGTTGGCCCCAGCGGCGCGGGCAAAACCACCATCACCTACCTGCTGCCCCGGTTGTATGATCCCACGGACGGCCGTATTCTGATTGACGGCCGTGACCTCAGAGATGTCACCCTGGAATCGTTGGCCGACAACATCGGCATGGTCACACAAGAAAGTTATCTCTTCTACGATACCATTCGCGCCAATCTGCTTTACGCCCGCCCCCAGGCCAGCGAAGCTGAGATGGTCGCCGCCGCCAAAGCAGCCAACATCCATGAGTTCATCATGACCTTGCCTGACCGCTACGACACTGTCGTGGGCGAACGTGGCTACCGGCTCAGCGGCGGCGAACGCCAGCGCATCGCCATTGCCCGCGTTGTCCTCAAAAACCCACGCATCCTGGTTTTGGACGAAGCCACCTCCCACCTGGATTCTGTCTCTGAGGCGCTGATTCAGGAAGCGTTACAGCGCATCATGCAAGGGCGCAGCAGTCTGGTCATTGCTCACCGTCTTTCCACCATCCTGGCTGCCGACCAAATTCTGGTGATGGACAAAGGCCGCCTGGTGGAACAGGGCAAACACGAGGAGTTACTGGCACGAGGTGGCCTCTACGCCACTTTATACGAAACGCAGTTTAAGCCGGTGGAACTGCTGTAGGGCGATTTTCAAAATCGCCCTACAGCTATGGATTCCTATTTCTGCCGCCGCTGCTGAATAGCCGGAATGGCTGCTGCCGCTACCACTAATAACAGAGCGATAATCATTACTGTTATGCCAATTGGATCCATTTAGTCTAACCTCCTTGCCTGTTTAGCAGTTCAACTTCTCCGAAGAAGTTGAACTGCTTCTGTAATCTATTAAGTTCCTGTACCTTAATTTTAGGCAGCAGATATGGGATGGGCAAGGCAGCAGGCCATTTTGCCGCCTGGTTTCCTCGTTAGACAATCGTCTAATGCGCTGTTATAATTTTGCCAGACTAATTTTGTCCACCACATTCACCAAAAAGGAGCAGCCATGAACGTGCAGTTTGATCGGTATTATCGGTATGAGGAGTTAACGGCCGTCCTCCAGCACTGGGCCACCCAATACCCCAACCTTTGCAAGGTGGAAAGCCTGGGCGCCAGCTATGAAGGGCGGGACATCTGGGTTCTCATCCTGACTAACTTTACCACCGGCCCAGACGAGGAGAAACCGGCCTATTGGGCCGACGGCAACATTCACGCCACCGAAGTATCCGCTTCCACAGCCGCACTGTATCTGGCGCACAAACTACTGACGCAGTATGGGCAAGATGAAAAAGTGACCTATGCTTTAGACAGCCGTGCCTTTTACATTGTGCCCCGCCTGAACCCGGATGGGGCCGAATGGGCGCTGGCCGACCGGCCCAAATTCATCCGCAGCAGCACACGGCCGTACCCACGCACCGATGAATTGGATGGGCTGCACCAGGAAGATGTGGATGGCGACGGCCGTATCCTGCAAATGCGCCTCAAAGACCCCAACGGCGCCTGGAAACCCCACCCCGACGAATCACGCCTGATGATTCCCCGCGACCCGGACGAACCGCCCGGCGGCAACTTCTATCGCCTGCTGCCTGAAGGCCGTATCAAAAATTATGACGGTGTGCTCATCAAAGGAGCGCCGCCCCTGCAAGGGCTGGATTTGAACCGGCAGTTTCCTATCTTTTGGGAGCCAAACCAGCAAGGCGCCGGCCATTACCCCGGCAGCGAACCGGAGCCGGCGGCCGCGATGCGTTTTGTGGCGGCGCATCCCAACATCACTGGCGCCGTCAGCTTTCATACGTTCAGCGGCGTATATTTACGGCCGCCTACAAAGGGCGCGGATGATACCCTGCCTACGTCTGACCTGTACACCTACAAAAAACTGGGCAAAAAGGCGGAAGAATTGACCGGTTATCCGGCTATTTCCGTTTTCCATGACTTCAAATATGACCCCAAAGAGTTCATAAAAGGCACGTTTAATGATTGGATGTATGAGTATTTGGGGGTTTTTGCCTGGACGTGCGAGATTTGGAGTGTGCAGCGGCAGGCGGGCATCAAGGAGTACAAATATATTGATTGGTTCCGCGATCATCCGGTGGAAGATGATTTGAAGATTTTGCAGTGGAACGATGAGGTGTTGAATGGGGAAGGGATTGTGGATTGGTACGAATTTGAGCATCCGCAGTTGGGTAAAGTGGAGTTGGGCGGATGGCATAACTTTGTCACCTGGCGCAACCCGCCGTACCAGTTGCTGGAGAAAGAAATTGCCCCTTTGGCCGGTTTTGCCATTTTCAGTGCGTTGGTTTCGCCGTGTTTGGAATGGTATGACGTGACGAAAAATTCCAACGGCCGTATCCACCACCTGCGCGCCGTCGTTCACAATACCGGCTGGCTGCCCACCAACATCAGCAAACGCGCCCTGGAAATGAAGGTGGTGCGCGAATTGGAAGTGGATATCAAACTGCCGGATGGGGCCAGACTGCTCACCGGGCAGGAAAAGACGATGTTGGGGCATCTCAACGGCCGTGACCAAAAAGGGCAGTTCCCCATGTGGAGCGACGACAGCACCAGCGAACGGGCCAAAGTCGAATGGGTGATTGAAGCGGAACCGGGCAGTGCGGTGGAGATCACGGCCGTACACCCCCGCGCCGGAACCATTCGCCAGACGATTACCCTATAAGCCGGGTTGGGTGGTTAGATTTATCTGCCACCGCACACCAAAACGAAATTGCTGATCTGATTGGCAATCAGATCAGCAATTTCGTTTTGTTTACAGCCCCGCTAAAGCCCCCAAAAAATTCATAACCACGCCCAACCCAATCAGGTAAATGAACCAGCCGGCCAGCACGGTGACAAACGCTTTGCTGCCTTCGCTCAAGCCCAGGACGTTTTGCGTGGCAAAATAAAAAGAAACCACCAACCAGCAGGCGACCAAAAACTGGATGATGATACCCATGAGGGGGGTAAAAGAGAAGATGTTAAAAGCGGCCGGCGCATAAGCGAAACCAAGCACCCGCATAATCTGGCTCATTGTTGCGTCCCCTTTAAACCCTTTCACGCCGATGACGTAGATGGCGCCTGCCCATAATAGCCAGGACACAACCGCCCACACCAGAATGGAGCCAAACCCCACCGGAATGCTGCTGGCTAATAATCCACCGCCAATAGCCGAACAGATCGCAGACACAATGACCACAAGAAGCGCTTGCATGGTCGCTTTTTCATCCACTTTCAAAGCAGCATATGTGTCTGCATTCATGGTCAGTGCGCCGATCAATTTTTCTTTCATATTCTTTTCCTCCTGGTTGATTCGAGATTGGAGATTAAAAATTGGGGAGCATAAAAATCTCCAATCTCCAATCACTAATCTCCTTTATTTTTGTGCAGAAGCATAACACTGGCGCATCAATCGGGCAATTTCCTCAAACTGGACGCATTTCGGACAGAGACCGGACGGCCGTACCTTATCCTACCCTCATCTTACCAATGCGTTCCCCAAAAGTGGTTAACGCAGAGCCGCCGAGGCGCAGAGAAAACCTTCGCGTCCTTCGCGGACCAAAATAAGGAGCAAAAAATGAAATCAAGAATGTTATTTACCTTTGTCCTGTTGGGCCTGCTGGCTGTATTGCTGGCTGCCTGTGGTAGCAAAAATGCTACCATCAACGACATTCCCGCTTATCCCAATGCCTCCGCCTTACAGCCTGGCCAGGACCCCATCGCCGATACCCTGGTGAACAATATGCAGCAAGACGCCAGTTTACGCGCCAACATGGGTGTGGGTGGCAGCATTGAGCAGATGGCCTATCGCCTGCCGGAAGGCGCCACCTGGGACCAGGTCAAGAGCTATTATGACAAAGAACTGGATAGCGCCGGTTGGGATAGTGGCATGGGTGGTCCCGGTGGCAGCCTGGCCAGCGGCATTTTGGAATCGGTCAATACCGGCAATGACTTGTTTCAAATGGCTTCCTGGAACAAGGGCAAACAAATTCTGACGCTGATCCGCAACGTGAACCCGACGAATGAGTCTGAGGTTTACCTGCTCATGTCGTTGAACACAAACTAAATGGAAGAGACGTAGACCTGACAGGTTTTCAAAACCTGTCAGGTCTGATGTGCCCTATGAAACTCGACGCCATTGCCCTGGTGCAAGAGACCTTCACCCATATAGAGCCAGAAGCTACGGCCGTCTTGTTTTATGACCGTCTCTTCACCCTAAACCCGGCGTTACGGCCGTTGTTCACACATGACCTGACGCTGCAAGGGGTGCGTTTCCTGGCGGCGCTCAAGGTGGCAGTGGGGGGGCTGAGTGAACCGGAGTTGATGGTGACGGCCGTTAAACAACTGGGCAAGCGCCACGTAGCCTATGGGGTACAGGCCGAACATTACCATACCTTTGGCGAGGCGCTTTTCTGGACGCTGGAGACACAGTTGGGCGACCGCTGGACGCCTGCCGTGGCCGCCGCCTGGACGGAAGCCTACTATTTGCTGGCGGGGGTGATGAAAGAAGCGGCGCGACGGGAAATGGTCATTGGGTAATTGACCGGGTAAGTGCCCGGTCAATTGCCCAATGAAATGCCCCAATGACCCCTTATGAACTTTTCCGCCCCAATAAAAAAGCGACAAACAATACTACCGCCATGCTGATCAGCCCAACGGCCGTGCGTTTTTCCAGTTTGCGCGTGGGCGTTTCGGGCGCAGCCGGGTGATGGTCAGTCGGCGGTGTCGTATAAACTGGCATAGCATAAACCGGCTCTTGTGATCCACGGCGATCTTCACGAACAAAAACAGTGGCATGGGCAAACGGCCGTACCTGTGAGCCATACTTATTGGCATATACATAGGTAAACTCCGCCCCGAAAAACAACATTTGCGCCGAGTAATAGACAAAATACAGCAGCACCACCAATGAACCGGCCGCCCCATAAACTGAACTGCTGAAGAAGCGGGTGATAACAAAACTCAACACCTGAATGCCCACCACCAGCAGCACGGCCGTCACCAACGCCCCTAACCACACATCCCGCCAGGCCAGATGCGCATCCGGCAAAATCTTAAACAAGAGCGCCGCTAACACCACCAGCATGGGCAGCACCACCATAAACTGGTAAAACGCTGCCAGGCGTCCGACTGCCGGCAGCCACACCACCAGATAATCACCCAACGTGGTCAGCGCAAACATCAACGCAAACGCCAGCACAAACAAAAAACCCAATGTTAACACCATAAACAACGCCAACGAGCGTGTTTTGAAGTAATTGAGAATGCCATTTTCCGGTTCGGGGCTGATGCGCCAGATAAGATTGAGCGCCATTTTCAACTGGTAAAACACATTTGAAGCGCCATATAACAAGATGGCGACGCCGACAATGGTCACAATACGTCCCGCTGCCGCTTCAGAGGCATTCTCCACCAGCAGGGCTACAAACGCAGCCGTTTCCGGGCCAATGATCTCTTCCAAAGAGGCAAATAGCTGCCCCTGCACCGCCGCCTCGCCAAAAATCGCCCCGGCAATATCAATGATAATCACCAGCAGCGGCGCCAGCGCAAAAATCATGTAATAAGCCAGCGCCGCCGCCATCAGGTGCCCCTTATCCTGCCCCCAACGGGTCAGGGAGTCTTGAAAGAGGCCGATGATCGCCTTTATGTACTTCATACGCTAAACGGATGGCAGGTAGTCATCACTTGCCACCTGCAACCTGCCACCTTTTTCACAACTGCGCCAATGCCTGCTGCAAATCGGCAATCAGGTCGGCGGCGTTTTCAATGCCCACCGAAATCCGCACCAATCCTGGATCAACTGCCAGCGGAGAATCGGCCACCGAAGCGTGTGTCATGGGCGCGGGCAGTTCAATCAACGATTCCACGCCGCCCAATGATTCTGCCAGGGTGAACAGCTTTGTTTCCCGCGCCACCAGGCGGGCCGCGGCCTCGCCGCCGTGTAAAATGAAGGAGATCATGCCGCCTGGCCCGGCCATTTGCCGCCGCGCCAGTTCATATTGGGGATGGCTCTCTAAACCGGGGTAAATGACCTGGCTCACGGCCGTGTGGTCTGCCAGAAAATAGGCCACCTGCTGCGCGTTATGGCAGTGCTGCGCCATGCGCAGCGCCAGCGTTTTAATCCCTCTTAACGTCAGGAAACAGTCCATTGGCCCTGGCACTGCGCCAATGGCGTTTTGCAAGAATTTCAGCCGTTCATGCACGGCCGTATCGTTCAACACCACCGCGCCACCGACCACATCAGAATGGCCGCCAATGTACTTGGTAGTGGAATGCAGCACAAAATCCGCGCCCAGAGCCAACGGCCGTTGCAACACCGGTGAGGCAAACGTATTGTCCACCCCCAACCAGGCCCCGACGCCGTGTGCCAATTTTGCAATCGCGGCAATATCCGTCAGGCGCAGCATGGGGTTGGTGGGCGTTTCCAGCCATACCAGGCGCGTGTTGGGCTGCATGGCCGCTTGCACGGCCGTCACATCCGTCGTATCCTCAAAGCTGAACCGCACCCCATAGCCGGCCAATACCTTATCAAACAGCCGGAACGTGCCGCCATACACATCGTTGCCGCTGAGCACATGCTCCCCCGGCTGCACTAGCCGCAAGATGGTATCTATGGCTGCCATGCCAGAGGCAAAGGCCAGGGCGTGCTGCCCCCCTTCCAGCGCCGCCAGCGCCTTTTGCAGCGCCGTGCGCGTGGGATTATCCGTGCGTGAATACTCATACCCCTTGTGTACGGCCACATCGGCCTGAGCATAGGTGGAAGTCTGGTAAATGGGCGTCATCACCGCCCCGCTCACCGGGTCCGGCTCCACCCCGGCGTGAACGGCTAATGTTTCTAAATGATAGTTTGTGGTCATTCTTTCTCCAATTATTCGTAATTCGTAATTGGTAATCCGACGGATCACGGATTACGGGCAACGGTTTACGGCCTATGGCTACGGCCGTAATAACACCTTCCGCACCCCCGGTTGGGCCGCATGAGCCAGGGCTGCCAGCCCATCGGCCAGCGGGTATTCGGCCTCAATGAGCGCGCCCACATTGACGGCATCCTGGGCCAGCAGCCGCAGCGCGGGCGCAAAGGGGCCGCAGCGCGAGCCAACGACGGTAATCTCGCCTACCACCAGTTTGGTCAGGTTAAGCTGGCTGCTGCCGGCATAGGTGCTTTTGAGAATGAGCGTGCCCAACGGCCGTACCAGCCGCAGCGCCTGCGCAAAACCAGCCTCATTCCCGGTCGCTTCCACCACCAGATCAAAGCTATCATCGGCGTAATCGTTGACCAATCCGGTAGCCAGGCCCAGACGCGCGGGTAATTCCAGAGAGTGGGTGGTGCGGCCGAGCAAGGTCACGGCCGTGCCGGCCAGCGCCAACACCTGCCCCACCAACAGACCCAACCGCCCTGGCCCAATAACGGCCGTTCGCGCCGTTGGCTGCACCAATACCTGCTCCCGAATGCGCAGCGCCGCTGCCAGAGGTTCTGTAAATACGGCTGCTTCATCCGGCACTTCTGGCGGCACTTCCAGCAAGTTGGCCTGCGGCAGAGTCACATAATCAGCAAACACGCCATCTTTCTGGATGATGCCCAGCACGCGGCGCTGCGGGCAATGTTCCGGGCCGTGCGCCATACATACCGGGCAAAGGCCACAGCCCAGGTTGATGCTGCCCACCACACGACGGCCGTGCCACCTTTCATCCGGTGCGCCTTCATTTGATGAGGCGATGACTTCGCCCACAAATTCATGCCCCAACACGCCCTGGAAATTGGGCACGTACCCCTTCACAATTTCCAGGTCGGTGGTGCAAATACCTGCCAGCCGCACCCGGATGAGCGCTTCGCCCGGCGCGGGTGTGGGCTGAGGAAAATCGGGGTGATAGGTGAGTTGGCCTGACTGTAAATAGAGTGCTTGCATTGTTAGCCTGTGCAGACCTGGCAGGCTTTTGAAACCTGTCAGGTCTTATGATTATGGGGATGGGGGTGTGGACACGGCCGTCGCCTCCGGGACGGCGGTTGGCTCGATGGCGTCGTCTGCCGGGGCCGGTGTGCCAGTTTCCACTTCGGCAGGAATTTCCGCCTCTTCCGGCAGCGCTGCCAGATTGAGCAAATCGTCCAACAAGGCATTGAGGGCTGCCAGTTGGGCCACATTGGCCGTGTTGAACCATTCACCGTCATAGACGCCGCCCGGCCCCCGCACCAGCAGTTGGGTTCGTGGTGGTTTGGGGGTAGCGGTTACGGTGACGCTGACCCCTTGGGTATTAGTAATGACGCTGGTAGCGTCACCCTGAAAGGTATTCAGCCCGGTACGCACCACGCCGCTGGCGATCAGCGATTCCGTCAGACTGAGGGTTTCGGTGGTGGTGATGGTGCTGGTGAAAATTTGCCCGGCGGCGTCTTGGGCGACGGCCGTGCCATCCAGATGCAGCGTTAGCCGGGCGCCATCTACCCGATTGTAGTCGAGTACGGCCGTTAATGGGAAGTCGGTGGGTGGGCGTGGCAGCACCTCTTCATGCTGAGCCAGTTTGGCAGCCAGCGCCGCATCCAGCCCGGCATAAAGTGGCAGCAGCGGCGCTGGCAGCGCATACTCTGGACATGCCAGATTGACGGTGCGACTCTGCTGCCCCTGCTGCACAAACAAAGTTTCCAGTGGTGAACCCAGGCAGGCAGCCACGTATTCATTATTCAAGGACGCCAATGGGAGTACGTCTAAAGCAGCCAGCAGCGCCGGATCGGCGGCGATGGGCGGGCTGACTTCACTTTCCGTTGCCAGCCAGATATAGAGCAGGCCATCGGCGGTGAGCGCGATGGTATGCGCCGGGGCAAAGGGCGAGGCGCTGCGCCGCAAACCGGCGACTGTGCCCGGCGGAAAATGTGGGCCTAAACTCACCGCCAGATAATTTTCCAGGCTGGCCAAAATCACCGGATCACGCAGCCAGCCTTCACCTTGCCGCTCTGAATAGGGGAGGTTATAGGAAACAAAGACGCAACCTTCACACCCTTCAGGCACCACCGGCAGCAGCATTTCGCGCAGCACCTGCTGCAATTGCAGCAGTACGCCACCCTGGTTACTGCGTTTGATGGCCTGCCCGGTCATTTCATCCACCACAATGATCTGGCTGCTGATGCTGCCTTGCAACCGCCGATCCAGCCCCAGAGCGGGAATGGTGTAACGAACTTCCACGGCCGTTTCGCCAAAATCAATGGGCGTACTGGTGGCGGCTAACGGCCGTTGTGTCACCGTGACCACCGGGAAGGTAGGGAAGAGACGGTCAGACGGGTTGGGCGGCGTAAACGTTGGCGGCAAATGGCTAATGGGTGTGGGCAGCGGTGTCACGACCAATGTGGGCGCTATCTCTTGCTGCCGTGTGCAACCGATGGTTGCCAGCGCTGCCAATATGAGCAGGGCGAAGTTTACATAAAACCGCTGATTACCAAGCATGAGGCGGATTATACCGTAATCCCCGGCGATGGGCGCACACTTGCCAAAACTTTTCTGCATACAGGTGACGGCCGTATATCCTCTCTGTTTTCACTCCTTTTGGTTGGCGGCGGCAGATAAATCTGCACCAACAAAAGGCAAAGTCGGCCTACGCCGACTGAAACCCAGCCCACGAAGTGCCTGCCCTGAACCTTGTGAAGGGTGGGCTTCGCCCTTTGTAGGCGCGATTTTAATCGCCGGCTATCGGTAAATTGAGAATTGCTGACGAAGATGACAATATTTGACGTACAATACCCCAACATCATCTCGTGATTGCAAGGCGGCCGCTTTGGGCTGCTGAGAAGGTTTTTGAAATGAACACTGAACGTGAACTGACTGCCCCGGTGGACCTCTGCCTGCCCAACGGCCGTCTCAACCCGGCGGCTGTGGGCTGGTCGCGTCACCCGCTGCACCGCTGCAATCTACATGGCCGTTGGCCCCGCAAAAAACGCTGGAACTATTGGGCCATCACCACCGAGAGCCACCTCTTCTCCGCCACCATCAGCCACCTGGATTACGCCGGGCTGGTCTTCATCTATTACGCCGACTTCAACACCGGCCAGCTCACCGAAGCCACCCGGCTCTTGCCCCTCGGTCAGGGCTGCCGTCTGGCCGATGGCGTCGCCGCCGATGCGGTCTATGACGGCAAGGGGCTGCAGGTAGCCATGCGCCAGCAGGCCACAGGCGTGGCTTTGCAGGTGGAGATGGCAGATTTTGAGGGTCGGCCGTTAACCGCCCAATTCACCATCACCCTTCCGCCACAACACGAGACGCTGAACGTCGTTGTGCCCTGGAATAACAGTACCTTCCAGTTCACCAGCAAGCAGAACTGCCTGCCAGCCAGCGGCACGGTCACCATCGGCGGGCAAGAGACGCTTTTCCAGGGCGAGCAGAGCTTTGCCTGCCTGGACTTTGGCCGGGGTATCTGGCCGCGTCACTGTCGCTGGAATTGGGGCAGTGCTTCGGGGCGGCAAAACGGCCGTCTCATTGGCCTGAATCTGGGCGGGCAGTGGACAGATGGCACCGGGAGTACGGAGAATGGGGTATGCGTAGACGGCCGTTTGCACAAGCTCTCCACTGACCTGACCTGGCAGTATGACAAAGGAGCGTTCATGCACCCCTGGCGGATCAGCGACCCGGCCGGGCGGCTGGAATTGACTTTCACCCCATTCCTGGAACGGGTAGCCGCCAGCAACGTCTGGTTAGTAAACTCGGAGGTGCATCAGATGTTTGGCCACTATGACGGGTTTATCACAACGGATGAGGGGGAAGTTGTCCCCGTGAGTCATCTGGTAGGCTGGGCCGAAGACCATGTGGCGCTTTGGTGAGCGGCAGACGTGGCGGGTGTTGGCGCTAATTGGGGAAACGTGTGCGGATGAGGTGGTGCGGAGAGGTTCAACCTGAGCAGACGTTTGCCCCGATCCTCCAATAACTCAGGTACCCGGCACAGCGTCTGCTTTGCTTGTGTCAGGATAAACGGCCGTTTCCCCGGAGAGAATCATGTTAACCAAAACCACTTACCTCACCTTCACCCAATGTCGTAAAGCATTCTGGCTGGCCGAATACCAATCCCACCTGGCCTCCCCGCCTGACCCGGCCACGCAGCGCCGTCTGTGCGCCGGGCAAGAGGTGGATGTACGGGCCAGAGAAGAGTTCCCCGACGGCCGTGCCATCCCTTATCGCCCGCACCCCGAAGAGATGGCCCCGCTGACAGCACAGGCCATTGCCGCAGGCGCGACGACTCTGTTCCAGGCCACCTTCCATGTCGAAGATTTGCTGGTGAAGGTGGACATTTTGACGCGCACGGATAGTGGCTGGCATCTGGTTGAAGTCAAATCAAGCAATACATACAAACCAGAAGAACACCTGGCCGATGTTGCCTTCCAGTGGTACGTGCTGCAACAGGCCGGGCTGCCTCTGGCCCAGGCCAGCCTGATGCACCTGAATAGTGACTGCCGCTACCCGGATTTGCGCAACCTCTTTTCCCTGACGGACATCACCGCCGAAGTGCAGGCACACCAGCCCCCGGTGGCGGCTGACATTAGCGTCATGCGCGAGGTTATAGAGCAAACCGAGACGCCGGTGGTGGGTATCGGCCGTTACTGCCAAAAGCCTTATACCTGTTCTTACTACGCTCACTGCTGGCAGGGGGTGGATAGCCTGACCATCTACGATGTTCCCCACCTCAAGCGGCCAAAAGAACAGCAGTTGGAAACAGGCGGCATTCGTTATGTGGCCGACATTCCACCCGATTTTGCCCTGGGTGACAAACGGGCGGTGGCTTTTGTGAGGCAGTGGCAGCAACAGCAAATAACTATTGACCCGGACGCCATTCGCCGTGAACTGGAGACGCTGGTCTACCCGCTTTACTTCTTCGACTTTGAGACGATTGATTACCCTATTCCCCTCTTCACCGGCTGCAAACCGTACCAACACGCCCCTTTCCAATATAGCTGCCATGTGCTGCACGCCGATGGTGCGTTGACACACCATGACTATTTGCACACCGCAGCAGATGATCCGCGACGGCCGTTGCTCCACTCCCTGTTGGATCACATTGGCGAAACGGGCAGCATCGTCGTCTACTATGCCCCGTTTGAGAAGGCGCGGCTGCTGGAACTGGCCGATGCCTTTCCCGAATACGCGCCGCGTCTGCTGGGCATGGTGAACCGACTCTGGGACCAGCTAGACATCTTCAAGAAGTATTACCGGGATTACCGTTTTGGTGGCTCCAACTCGTTGAAATCGGTGCTGCCGGTAGTCGCCCCGGCATTAAGCTACCAGTCATTGGCCGTGCAAAACGGAGAACAGGCACAGACCGTGTGGGAACAGATGATCGGGGAGGGGGACACGGCCGTGAAAGACCAACTGGCCGGGCAACTACGCGCCTATTGTCATCTGGATACGCTGGCGATGGTGGAAATCCATCGTATGCTGTCGAATTTGTAGCCAGAACCAGGCACTACTCGTTCACTTCGGCAAGAGGCATAAATTCCACAGAGATGCCGATGGCCCGTCCCTCTTCGGCGTGGGCAAAGACCGGGTAGCTGCCATCCGCATTCGCCGTATTGGAGAAACAAAGATGTGTCCGCAAACCGGCAATTTGATAACCCACCTCCTCAACTTCAAGGGCGTTTGTTCCCATTCTAACATGGAACTTCGCCTACGGCCGTCGCAGACCCATAGAACTATCGCCTCCTGCAAAATGAATGACTACAATCTATAAGCATGAACAGGACAGACCCGGCAAGTTCCTCCCTGGCCCATTTCCTCCACGATCTGCGTGACCAGGTACTCACCGAAATGGCCGCACAGCGCCAGCAAGTGCATGCCCAATGGGAAAAACCGCTGCCTACCCGCGTCGGCGACGGCTACGCCATTGAAAACGTCTCCCTGAAAGAGATACACAAAAATGGCCGGGTGACGCTGACCTGCACCCGCAACATCTCCCGCTTCCGCCCCGGCGACATCCTGCGCCTCAGCCGGAACAATCCCTTTGCCCACGACGGTCTCATGGTCAATCTGGTGGAAGATGAAGAAACCGAGCTGGTTATCTCCTCGGAAGAGCCTGTTCCCTGGGAGAAGAAATTTGAGGAACGGGATGGCTGGACGCTGGATATAGGTTTCATTGATCTCAGCGGCTACGTCATTGGGGCGCTGGCCGAAGCGGGTGATACACTGGTGGGACGCGAGCGCATCCTGCCGCTGCTCATGGGGCAGCTACAACCCACCATTGACCCCGGCCTCTATGCGCGCGGCCTGGATATTGGCGAGACGCTGGAACTCAACTGGAACCAAAGCGAAAGCCTGGCCAACGCCTATGCCACCAACCTGGCCTACCTGGTGCAGGGGCCGCCGGGAACCGGCAAAACCAGGGTGCTGGCTACTCTGGCGCGGGCTTTGGCCCATGATGGTCAGCGGGTACTCATCTGCGCCTTCACCCACCGCGCCATTAACAATGCTCTCAACGCCCTGGTAAAACAAGACCCCGACCTTGCGGCTATCAAAGTGGGGCATCCCTTGCACACCGATGATCTGCACGCCCCCCATTACGACTCCTTTAACGAATCGCCGCTGGCAGAGATGAGCGGCGGTTATGTAGTCGGCGCCACTCCCTTTGCCACCCGCACCAAACGGCTGGCTTATGTGGAGTTTGATACTGTTATTTTCGATGAGGCCAGCCAGATCACGCTGCCGCTGGCAGTGATGGGCATGTTGGCCGGGCACAAGTACATCTTTTTTGGCGATCAGAAGCAGTTGCCGCCGGTGCTGACCACCCGCCTCACCGGCGGGGCGCTGCGGGATTCGGTCTTTGGTTCCCTGATCGGCCAAAATTTTGATACGATGCTCACCGAAACCTACCGGCTGAACGAGGCGCTGACGGCCTGGCCCAGCCGCCATTTTTATGAGGGGCTGCTCACGGCCGTACCCGCTGCCGCCAACCGCCATATTGAGTATCCCGCGCCGCCCAACCGCCTGGCCGACGTCCTGGCTGCCGACGAACCCAAAGTGTTCTGGGATTTAGGCCACCACAACAACACCGTCTACAGCCAGAAAGAAGCCCATGCCGTCATTGACCTGATTACCACCCTGCTGGGGTGCGGCTTTCCGGCGGCAGAGATTGGCGTCATCGCCCCTTACCGCGCCCAGGGCCGCCTGATTCGCAACCTGCTGCGCCAGTTTGTGCCAGACACGGCCGTGCGCCGCCACATCGTCGTAGATACCGTGGAGCGGATGCAAGGGCAAGAGCGCGACCTGGTCATCCTCTCCCTGACCACCTCCAACCCCGGTTTTGCCGCCAATGTGGCCGACTTTTTCTTCCAACCAGAACGGCTCAACGTGGCCATCACTCGGCCGCGTACCAAGCTCATCATTGTCGGCAGCCGCTTTGTCCTCAATACCCAAACGCTAGACCCCACCCTGCAAGAGACCGTCACCTTGCTGGAAAGCCTGCTCGAAAGCTGCACATACATCCCGGCTACCCGCCAGGCAGTGCCGGAAGTATGGCAAAGCGAATGGTGAGGCGATGGCCCAACTCAGTCCCACCGTCCCCTTTCCCGGTTCCTCGCCAGAGGCCATACGCCTGTTTAACCTGCTCAAACGGCTGCCGGAGGCGGTGACTGTCTGGCAGCGGTTGCCAACGCTGCCAGACCCCGGGCCAGATTTTTTGGTGTTGTGGGCCGACCGCCTGTTATTGGTGGCCGTTTCCGGGGCTACCGCCCATGATGCCCAGCGAATGCAGCAGCCAGACTTGTTTGGCCAGGAGGCGGCTCCGGTGGGTGAACCTGAGGAGTTGCTGCTGGCCAACTTTCAGGCAAAGCTGGCGGTGTCCCTGCCCACGGCCGTCTTCTTTCCCAACCTCAGCACGCGGCAACTACAAACCATCCAGTCGGCCACGGCCCAGGCAGCCTGGATCGGCAAAGAACAGTTGTCCCCGGAACGGCTGACGGAGTGGGTAGACGGCCGTTTGTCTGACCCCCTCACCCCCAATCAAATTGGTCATATCCGGGAGCGGTTTACCCCAGAAGTGGTCGTGCCGTCCACCTTCACCGTGCGCCAGCCGATTGAACGCCATACGGAGGCGGCTTTGACCCATTACCTGCTAGATTTTGACCAGGAGCAAGCGTTCAAACTGGACTTGAGCTTGCCCCAAACCGGGCAGGAAGCGGCCAAAGATTTTGGGCTGCGCCTGGTCAACGGCGTGGCCGGTAGTGGTAAATCGCTCATTGTCCTGTACCGTGCGCTGCTGCTGCGCCGCCTGTTTCCCCACCAGCGCATCCTGTTGCTGACCCATAATCGCGCCCTCATCCACGACCTGCGCCGCCGCTATGCCCAATTGAGCGATGGCGATGAGGGATTGGCGATGCACACCTTTATGGGCTGGTGCCGCCGGTATTGGCCGGATGACAAAACATGGCGCAAGCTCATCCGGTATGCCGAGCGGCTGGAGTTGGCAACCCACATCTGGCACGAACAGTTGCGCGACACGGCCGTGTCTGAACTGATGTTGCTGGACGAGATAGATTGGTACAAAGACCGGCTGCTCTTCAGCGAAGCCGACTACCTGGCCGCCGACCGCAGCGGCCGCGGTTTTGCCCTGGGTGAATCCATGCGCCAGCGCCTCTATGCGGCTATGAACAGCTACCACCACGCCTTGCAACAGCGGCAGTTGATGGATTGGGGTGATGTGCCCCGGCAGTTGTGGCGTTACTGGCAAGAGGGGCAGGTGGCGCTGCCCCGTTACGACATCATCCTGGTAGATGAGGCGCAGTTTTTCGCCCCCCTCTGGTTTGAAATCATCAAGCGTATCCTGGCGCCGGATACCGGCCATCTCTTTCTGGTGGCTGATGCCAGCCAGGGCTTTTTGAAACGGGGCCAATCCTGGCTATCCAGCGGTCTGGAAGTGCGGGGCCGGGTGCATCGCCTGACCAAGAGTTACCGCACCACCCGTGAAATCCTGGACTTTGCCACGCTGCTGTATCGCACCCAACTGCCGGATGATGAGGAGGAGATTGTCGCCCCGGATATGGCTCATATGCCTCACGGTGCGCTGCCGGTGGTGATTCCGCTCACCAGTGAACAAGACGAGGTGACACGGGTGATTAACGAGATACGCCTGCTGCGGCAAAATGGCATGGCCTGGTGTGACATCTTGTTAATTCATGCCAGCCGGGAGGAAACACAATCCATTATCACCCGGATCAACAGGACATTTGGGCCGGGCACGGCCGTTGACCCCGGCCAGGTGAATCCCCAAGACCAGATACGGGTTTGCTCACTCAATGCTGCTACCGGGCTGGAAAGCCCTATCGTCTTCCTGATGGGTGTACACGACCTGTATGAGCGGGAGCAGAGCATCCGCCTCTCCGAAGAGGAACGCGCCGATCTCATCCGGGACAATACACGCAAACTATACATGGCCTGCACCCGCGCCGGGCAGCGGCTGGTCATCACTTATGTCGGGCCGTTACCGGATGTCTTGACGCAAGACGGCCTTTAGTTCCGTCATCCGAGAAGAACGTAATCCTTTACACCCTGCTGCTCACAGGCATCCAACTCATCTTCGGTAAGTGTTTTGTCAGCTCGATTTTTTAACACCGCTTAAACCTCTGACTTTGGAGGTCTAAAAAAGGAGAATCCGATGGGAAACTGGTTGTTGTATGGCGCCTATGGGTTTACAGGTCGCTTAATAGTAGAAGAAGCCGTCAACCGGGGGCATAAGCCGGTGCTGGCCGGACGGAATGAAGCAAAGACCAAAGCTGTCGCCGAAGCGTTCGGTCTGGATCATATCAGCAGCGACCTCAGCGACACGGACCGGCTCAATCAAATCGTTGCCGATTTCGATCTGGTGCTCCACGCTGCTGGCCCTTTCATCCACACCAGCGAACCGATGATCCAGGCGTGCCTTGCCGGCAAAACCCATTACCTCGACATCACCGGCGAAATTCCTGTCTTCGAGACCACCTTCTCCTATGACACCCACGCCCGCGAACAAGGAATCGCCCTCATTTCCGGCGTCGGGTTCGACATCGTGCCTACCGACTGTATGGCAAAATATGTCAGCGAGCATCTGCCGAATGCCACCGAATTAGAGATGGCGATTGGGGGCATATCGGTAGCCAGCGCGGGCACTACCAAAACAATGTTGGAACTGACGCCTACCATGTCCAAAGGCAGCATGATCCGCAGAAACGGCCGTTATGAACAAGTTCCCATCGGGGAAGGCAAACGTGATATCCAGTTCAGTAGTGGCAAAACGCGCACCGTCGTGCCTGTCCCCTGGGGTGATTTGGCGACAGCCGAACGCGCCACCGGCATCCCCAACGTCACCGTTTACATGGCAATCTCAGTGCCCAGGGGTGCCACCACCCTGGCCCCGCTCACCAGCCGCCTCCTGGCATTTGCTCCCATCCGCAGCCTGGCGAAAAAAGCAGTCGAACTGACGGTCAAAGGACCAGATGAAAAGACGCGCCACACCGCCCGCAGCTATGTATGGGCCTGCGCCAAAGATGCAGAGGGGAACCAAAAAGAGGCGTGGCTGGAAACCATTGAGGCGTATCAGTTAACGGCCGTTGCCAGCCTGCTTGCCGTCGAAAAAACATTAGCCCATCGGCCCATCGGTTCCCTTTCACCCTCTATGGCCTTCGGCGCTGACTTTGTGTTGGAGGTTGATGGCACGGAGCGGTTTGACACGCTGGCTATACATGATGTCGCCACCTAGCGGTTGTTTCGGGAGTTGAAAAGGGAAAGACGCCTGAACAAAAAAAGACCCTGCATCTTTTTTAGAGCGGCTACGAACCAACCACGTCGGTTCTCATGTTTCATTTTCACATTCTGTGTAGACATTGGTTGCCGTTGGTGGCAGTAGGCGGCATGGCCCCGTAGACGGCCCCGATTCGTTGCTGCCGCATGGCATGACCCACCATTATGCACCGCTGGCGCTCCCCACTAGCCAGGCGGCGACCAGACCTCCGGCGCATGATAGTGCAAGCCGGTGATCACTTCGATGACAGTAGGCGCAGACGTCGCTAATGCCTGCTGCACGGCCGTGCCAATTTCCTCCGGGCGCTCCACCCGCAGACCCACACAGCCCATTTCCTGCGCAATGCGGGCGAAATTGACCGGTTCAAATTGATAAAGCTCTTCCGGTTTCCCCGGTCGGTCGCCATACATCTTGTGAACATCAGGGATGCCCTGCCCCAGCCCGCCATTGTTGTTGATGATGGTCACGGTATTGATGTGATGGCGACGCGCCGTTTCCAGTTCGCTCAGGTGATACCAAAAACCACCATCGCCGGTGAAACAAATGACCGGCCGCGCCGGCACAGCGCATTTGACGCCCAGCGCCGCCGGAAAAGCCCATCCCAATGAACCGGCGGCCCGCAGATACGTCTGCCCAGGATGGCGTAGCTGCACCATCGTCGCCGTCCAGATAGCGGAATAGCCGGTGTCAGCGACCAAAACAGCATCCTCAGGCAAGACATCGCTCAATTCTTTACATAATCTTTCGGGTCGGATGGGCACAGCGTCCGATTGGCGCAGCGGCTCAATCTCTTCGCGCCAGGTGCGCACAAACGCCTGAGCTTGCGCCAACCAGGCCGCGTTGGCTGGTTTGGGTTTCAGGGAGGCGGTAAGTCTGGCAATGGCCGTGCGTGCATCCCCCACCACCCCAATTGCCCCGGCATAACTGCGGCCAATTTCGGTGGGGTCAATGTCAATCTGGACAACGGCCGTACCCACCGGTGGCGCCGTCCAATTATGCGTCACCTGGTCGCCGGTATTACTGCCAATGTAGATCACCAGGTCGGCCGCTGCCACCACCTGATTGGCACAGCGCACTGAATAAGACCCCACCACCCCCACACTTAGCGGATGATCGTCCAGAATGGTGCCCTTGCCATTCACCGAAGTTGCCACCGGAATCGAGAGCTTTTCCGCCAATGCCACCACTGCCATCGCCGCTCCCGAACTGCGCACACCACCCCCGGCCACAATCACCGGGCGTTGGGCGGCGGCAATGGCGCGGGCGGCCCGTTCTACACTGGCGGCGTCCGGTTCAGGCCGGAAGGAGGGATAATAGGTGAACGGTTCTTCAATGATCACCGGCAATTCGGCGGTGGCGGCTTCCAACGGCCGTGCGCTGTGCCCCAACAAATCCAGATGCACCGGGCGTGGCGTGCCCGATGTCGCTTCCCGAAACGCCTGCCGCAAATAAAACGGCAACTGGGCAATATTGACCACATCCACATTGTATTTGGTGACCGGCGCAAACATGGGTGCGTGGTCAATTTCCTGGTAGGCGTGGCGGTGTTGGAACAGGGGCGGCTTCTTGCCGGTAAGAGCAATCACCGGCGACCGACCCAACCAGGCGTCTTGCAGCCCGGCCGCCAGGTTAGCCGCCCCCACCGACTGCGCCATACACACGCCCGGCCGGCCGGAAATGCGGGCATAGCCATCGGCCATATACGCTGCCGCCTTTTCCGAATGGGTGATGACCCGGCGAATCCCCAATTCTTCCAAATCCACCATCGTCTTGCGCAAAATGGCGTCCACGTAAAAGACGTGCGTCACGCCATACCCTTGCAGCGTTTCGGCAATGAACCTGGCGCCTGTTTTGTTATCATTTTGTTCCATTCAATTATCTCTCCACTTGTGGTTGGCTTATATCGTGCAATCTTCCCATGATTTTAGCATCCAACCGGGAAAGAATCGCCAGCGATTGCAGGTTTTCGGTCACCTGCGCCACCTTTGTCGCCCCAAACAGCAGGCTGATGACTTGCTCGTTTGCCAGGCAATAGGCCAACGCCAATTGCGCCGGGGTGCAGCCCACCTCGGCTGCCAGCGCGATCAGCGCATCCACCTTTGCCAGCAGTTGTTTCTGGCGCATGGATTCGATAGCTTCTTGGTGGAAACGGCCGTGACCCTCCCCCGCTGTCTGATTGTACTTGCCCGTCAATAGACCCCCGTACAGACTGTAAGAAGCCACAATGCCAATCCCGGCTTTATGGAAAAGCTCTTTAGTAACCTCATCTTCCACCGGCAATCTTTGTAGCAGGCTGTAGGCCAACTGCGCAGCACAGGGAGCAGCCAGACCTTCGCTCGTAGCCACCTGCCACGCTTCCTCAATTTGGGTCAGCGGCCAGTTCAGAACTCCCCAATAGCGCAGCTTGCCGGTTTTAATCAAGGCATCCATTTGCCGTACCATGTCAGCGACAGGCAAGGCAGCCGGGGGTGAGGCGCAGTAGACGAGATCCAGATATGCCATCTGCAACCGCGCCAGGGAACCATCCAGTTCCGCTTCCGGGCTTTCGGCCGGGTAAAATTCGTACCACAGCTTATTGGCGATCACCAGATCGGCCCGGTTCCAACCACCCTGCCGCAGCAAACGGCCGAACAGCACTTCCGAATAGCCACTTTTCAGCGGCGCGTGGCCGGTACGGTCATCATAGCGGGCGTCGTCCAGAAAGTTGATGCCCGCCTGCAAGCCGCTTTCAATGACCGCCAGTGCCGCCTTTTCATCCATGAATTCATAGGTCAACCATGAACCCAACGAAAAGGCAGAAACTTTCAGGTTTGAATGACCGAGTTGTCTATATTCCATAAGCAGATGTAGAGCGAGTTTCCAAATCGCCCTACGGCCCGTCTACAAGCTGCGGATAAGCATGTTTGGCCGATAAATCGTCGGAAAGCGACCCTTGCTGGCGGCGGGTCAACAGTTCAATGGC
This sequence comes from Chloroflexota bacterium, assembly GCA_035444285.1. Taxonomy (GTDB): domain Bacteria; phylum Chloroflexota; class Anaerolineae; order Promineifilales; family Promineifilaceae; genus CAADGU01. The sequence continues at coordinate 38,349 of DAOMOK010000030.1, read as the reverse complement.
ATCGGCCAGGTGTGCGTCCTGGATATTGTACGCGCCCTCGGCCACGCGGATTTTGTGCGCTTCAAACAAGACCTGGGCATGGGTGCAGCCGGCGGGTGGCTCAAATTTGTAGCTGGCCAGTTCGTACCGCTGCCCCAACGGATCGCGGAAATAGATGGAGTACATGAAACCTCGATCTATTTCACCGGTATTTTTAATGCCCCGTTCACTCAGTCGTTTGGCCGTCTCAATAAACGTAGAACGGGAAACGCTAAAGGCGATGTGGTGCAGATTACCAATGCCTTCCGGGTTGGGCGTGGGATCGGCCGCGCGGTTTTCATTGGTGAAGATGGTAATGAGACGGCCGTCACCCGGATCAAAATAAAGGTGACTTTCATTGGCGTTATCCAGGTTCGGCTGCTCAAAGATGAAGGGCATGCCCAATACCCCCTCCCAAAAATCAATCGCCATCTGCCGCGTGGCGCCGACAATGGTGATGTGGTGGACGCCTTGTGTCTGAATCTTTTTCATATTGTCCTCGAAGGGAAGGTGCGACGCACTTCAAAAGTGCGTCGCACCAGACTATCACTTCATGTAACCAATCGCCAGAGGCCCCAACCGCCGTTCGTGGCTGTTGAGCAAGATGCGGTAAGCGGCCTGAATGAGCGGGTGTGGGGCAGCCGGGGCGTGTTGAATCCAGAGAATGGTCAGCCGGGAGACACGGCCGTAACTACACTCCACCACCGGCTGAAATCCAGCATTAGCAAAACCCTGAATAGACGGCCGGTTTTGCCGCGACGCGCCAATCCAGATGCGCGCCACTCCTTCCTCATGCAGCCGGACAATCAGGTGGCTTAACAAGGCGCTGTAAAAACGCTGCCGTCGCCAGGCCGCAACCGTGCCACAATCCCATATGTATGCCTCGTCCTCATGCAAATGAAATTGCCGCTCCAACTCGCCCACACACTCCACGCCGCGTGTCACCCAGCCATAGGTAGCAATCTGTCCATCCACGCGCAAATGAAAACAACGACGGCCGTTGCCTAAACGCTGCCAGATGGGTTCGGCCGAAGCCAGGTTCATGGCCACCGCCAGTTCAGCCACATCCTCGCGCCGGGTTTCGGCAAATATCACCTCAGCACGCGCCGGGCAAAACGGCGGCAAACCATCATTCGTCTCCACAACCCACAGAGCGCCATTCTCTGTCGTCGTCCACGGCCGCATCGTTTTTGGCGTTCCCATGTAGGGCGATTTGGAAAATCGCCCCACTAAATGTGGAAGAAGACGCTGCGCGCCTTTTGAATCACATCCGGGTCACCGGATGTTTCGCCGCCCTGGACGCGCTGATAGGTGGTCAAAACCATATCCGACGGATGCTTGAAATGGAAAATGGCCGGAACACCGCTCAAATCATCTGTTGCTTCGTAGCCAAACTGGCCATCCTTGATGGTGGCTTTCCACTGACCACCCCACTCACCATCCACTTTGATGCCGTAGGTAATATCCACCCCTTTGGCCGCTTCCTGGTCCACCGAATACTGCCAGATAATAAACATGTAGGGCAGTAAAACGCCGGCCGTGCGCTCATCGAGGATACCGTCCTTTTCACCCAGCCCCCAGTGCATGTCCCAGGTATGCACGCCATAATCCATAATCTGGAACGCGGGATAACAAAATGCGGGCACGGGGCCGGAGAAAACATGCGCGACCATAAAGCTGTTCCACTCATCTTCACTCAGCGACTCAAAAATCCCCATCATTTTGTCCGAATCTGCTTTAAGGCGGTCAATCGCTTCCTCACGGGAAAGGGTGCGCAGTGCCAGCGCGCTGTCGTTCAAATCTCTGGCCATCACCTGCCAACCACGTGGCGGCGGGGCCTCTTCACCTTTGCTGGCAATGTCCCAGCGATCCAGATAAGCCTCCGTCACATCAATCATGTGGCCGACCAGATCGCGTACCTGCCAGCCTTCGCAGCGGGTGTCCACGTACCAGTTATCCGGGTTATCCACCACCTCAAAAAACCGGCCGCGCTCCGTGCGCACCACATCCAACACCACATCTTTACTCTTGTACTCCATCGGGTTTACCGCCATCTTTTTTCTCCTTCATACATGTAAGATTGGTTCAATCTGGAAGATTGGACCAATCTCTTAAAATATCCAATGCGCGTGTGTTGATTATAAAAAGGGGGCGTTATCGGCGCGTTATTTGTGGCATGATTCAGGCCAGGGCGAGCAAATCTGCTCTGGCCTGGTGATCGGCAAAGACCTGGCGAGCCTGCGCCAACAGTTGTTGGCCCTGGTATGGCGCGGGGGCAAAGCGCACGGCCGTACTCCCCCACATCGCATCAGTCCGGGCTATCTCCAACGGCAGGTCAAATTCGGCAGCCCGCGCCCTGACCTGAGCAAAACAACGTTCCGCTTCCGGCCAATTGCCTTCAGCAGCCAGCAGCGTGGCCTGTAACCGCTGTGCCTGCAAATGCAGCAGCACCCGGTTATGGGTCTGGGTGGTGTCCAGGGCGGCGGTAAGATACGGCCGTGCCGCCCCCCATTCTCCCGCCAACGCTAACGTTTCCGCCAGCCAGATCAACAACCGCGCCCGCAGATGCCAGTAACCATGCCCATTGATCAACAGCAGCGCCTCTTCCAGCAGGGTTTGGGTGCGGGGCAGGTCACGTTGGCCGCGCGCTGCCAGTGCCAGCCCGGCGCGGTAGCCCGCCTGCCGTTCCAGGTTGCCCAACTCCTCAGCCAGCGCCAATCCACTCTGAAACGCTTCCTCGGCTGCTTCCCACTCCGCCAGGTAGAGGTGAATCTCCCCCTGGGTGCTGGATAGATGCAGCACCGCCCCCAACAGTTCGTGGGTTTCAGCCAGCTGCTGCCCCTGCGCCAGGGCGCGTTGAGCCGCTTTCAGCCAGCCCAGCAGCAGACTGTGATACGCCAGATTATTCCGCGCCAGGGCATGAAAATAGTGCGACTGCCCAGCCTCGGCCACATGCGCGGCTTCTTCATACAACTCCAACGCAGGCAGCAACCGCCCTTGCTGCGCGGCCACATTGCCCAACTCAAAAAGGCTGGCGCACAAATCACGGGGATGATCGGCCTGGCGGTGTACGGCCGTGGCCAGTTGCAACTGCTGTTCCGCCGCCACCAGATCACGCCCCTCCATCGCCAGGGCGTGTCCCAACAGCCGGTGTCCCCGCCCCGTCAGCCGTTGACCGGTCAGGTCATGCGCCGCCAACCGTTTACAGGCAGCCAGACCTTCTGCCGCCGCCTTTGTCGCCGCCACATAATCATTGCTGATGAGCGCCAGTTCCCCCATTTCCAGATACGCGGCGGCCTGGGCGACCACATTATTCGTCCGCTGCGCCAGCGCCAGATACCGCTGCTGCCAGTGAGACGCCTCCGTCAGATGGCCGAGCGACTGCTGTCCATCGGCAATGACCCGCGCCAGCCGCAGTAACTCGTCTGGCAAGGCTGATGGCGCCAGCAGATCGTACAGGTGGCGCAAAAAATCTACAGTGACCGCGCCGGTATCATCACGCGGCAGTTCGGCCAGGATGGGCAGGCCATATTGCCGCGCCAGCGCCACGTCTTCCCCGGCTACGGCGTGGCGGGCAACTTCCCACAAGGGGAAGGTGGCTTGCAGCGCCGGACACTGCGCCATTTGCTGCGCCAACTGACGGTGAATCAGGCGGCGGCGCACATGAGTGAGCCGCTGCAACACTGTCTCTCGCAGCAAATAATGTGCCAGCGCGAACAACTCGCCGCTGCTTTCCACCAACAGCCCTCTGCCCGCGAGATCATCAAGAATTGAAGCCAACTGACTTTCTGGAGTCCCGGCAAAATCGGCCAGCAGCGCCAACGGCAATGGCTGACCAGCCACAGCCAATACTTCTAACAAGGCGCGCGCTTCCGGAACCAGGTTGCGCAGCCGCCAGGAGACCAGGTCGTGGGTGGTTTCTGGCAGGGAGTAGGTTGCCCGCCAACGCAGCCAGCGTCCAGGGTCTACCTGCCACTGGTCGCCCACCGGGGCCAGGATAACCTCGGCGCGCAATTGGGCGATGATTTCGTCAAGGACAAAGGGGTTGCCATCGGCGCGGGTTTGCAACCATCCGGCCAGAGAAGGGATGGCCGGTGGAGCGATGGACAGGTTTTGCAGGAGGTGGGTCACGGCCGTGTCCGTCAGGGGTGGCAAAGACAACAATTGCAACTGGCCGCGCCGCCGCCCCAATGTGACCAATCGCTGTAAGGCGGGGATCGTCTCTGGGCGCTGCGCTGTACCCACCAGCAGCAATGGTAAATGGTGCAGCCGCGTCGCCAACAGGCCAAACAGGTTGAGTGTGGAACTGTTAGCCCACTGCAAATCATCTACCGCCAGCACCAGGGGGGCGCTCTGGCTCAGTCGCCGCAGTGTTTGCAAAATCTGGTAGGCAAACTGATCCCGCTCGGCCGGGGCGTCGGTTTTGGGTGTTAATAGTTGGTCGGTCAGATCACCCAACGGCGTCTCTTGAAACGCTTCCAGAAATGGTCCAAAGGAGATGAGATCGTCAAAGGGGGAACAAGCGCCTTGTAACACCAACCAGGGCGGCATATCCGTTGCCAGCCGGGCCAGAAATTCCTGCAAGAGGCGCGTCTTGCCAATGCCGCCATCCCCTTGCAGGAGGACGGTACGGCCGTGTCCCCCTTTCACTTCCTGGGCAATGACCAGCAGGTGGGCCAACAGTCCATCCCGCCCCACAAAGGGCAACCGGGGCTGGCGGCGTTTCTCCTGTTTTTGGGGGGGAGGTGGTTGGGCTGGCGATGGCGTTTGCTGCCGCCGCAACGCCTCCTGAAACAGGGCGCGGCTGGCTGGCGCCGGCAGCAGCCCCATTTTTTGGTGCAGTTCGCTCTCAAACTGGTGATATTGTCGGAGCGCCTGGCTGATGTGGCCGCTGTCCAGGTAGAGGCGAATGAGCTGTTGTTGTGCTTCTTCGGCCAAAGGGTCGGCCTGAACCAGCCGTTGTAGATAGTTGAGAGATTGCGGCAGGTCCCGGCGCACGGCCGTGATCTCTGCCAAATGTTTGAGTATGTTTAAGTAGCTTTGCCGCAGCTTCTCCTCTTCCCACTGCCGCCAATCGTCAAACAGCGGCGTGTCCGGCAGGGAGAACCCTTCCAGGAATGGGCCGCGGTACAGGTCCATAGCTTGCACGAGGGATGGTTCACGGCCGTCGGCTACCAGGCCACAAAATTGGGTCACATCACAGACAATACCCGTCGTTTGCAGGCAAACGAGATCCCCCTCAGCTACCAAAACCTGGTCAAGGGCCGCTGACTGCAAGACCCGGCGCAGTTGGAACAACGTCGCCCGCAGCGAGCCACCGGCATTGGCCGCCGGATACTCACTCCACAACAGCGTCGCCAGATGGGCGCGGGTATGGGGCTGCCCGGTGATTACAAGATAATACAACAAGGCACGCGCTTTTTGATTCTTCAAAGCCAGCGGCGATCCTTGCACACTTATTTCAGGTGCGCCAAACAACCGTATGGTCAGCGCCGCCGAATTGCTCATCCACTTTCCTCGTGATGCTGGTTTGTCTTAACAGCCTCAGCCGATTTTTCCCGCTCAAGCCGTTACGACAAACCTGAAACCTCTTATATAATGGCTATGGGGAGTTCACAGGCTTATGCCTTGTGGCTTTGTTGTTGATTGCCACGAATTTTATCTCATACGAAATCCAATTGGAAATTGGATAAGGCGGAACGCATCCTGCGGCAGGCTCAGGGCACGTTCTGAGGATGAGCGACTCCGCCAGAGGAGGGTTTATGCGCCAGAGTACCAACAGAATTTTGACCACTCATGCGGGGAGTTTACCCCGCCCCCAATCATTGATTGCATTGCACACCGCCCGCTTTTCCGGGCAAGGCGTAGCGGATGATCTGTTTGAGCAAGCCGTGCGCGACGCATCGCGCGCCAGCCTGGCACAGCAGATGGCGGTAGGGCTGGACGTGGTGAACAATGGCGAAATGGGGCGGGAGAGCTTTTTTACCTACGTGCAGCATCGCATGAGTGGTTTTGGCGGCGTTGGCTCCCGGCCGATCATGGCCGACCTGACGCGCTATCCGGGCAGTCTGGAGCGGCGGCGGCAGGCGATGGGTACGGATGAGCGGGTGGATTTGCTGCGCGCGCCCAAGGCCATCGGCCCGGTACGTTACACCAACACCGCGCCGCTGGAACAGGAATGCCGCCAGCTTCAAGACTTGCTGGCGGAAACGGATGGGCCTTATACCGAGGCGTTCATGTCTGCGCCTTCGCCGGGCATCATCGCCGCCGGGATGCAAAACGAGCATTACGATGATTTAGAACTGTATGTGAATGCCCTGGCAGCGGCGCTGCGCACCGAATATACGGCGATTGCTAACGCTGGTTTTGTGCTGCAAATTGATGCGCCTGACCTGGCATTGGAGCGGCATACGCTGTTTCAGGACAAACCGTTGGCGGAGTTTTTGGCGTTTGTGCGGCTGGTGGTCACGGCCGTGAATGAGGCCCTTACCGGCATTCCCCGTGAACAGGTACGGCTGCACGTCTGCTGGGGCAACTACGAAGGGCCACATGATTGTGACGTGCCCCTGGCCGACATCTGGCCGGAAGTGTCGCAGCTAAATGCCGGGGCGGTGATGCTTTCCATGGCCAATCCCCGCCACGCCCATGAGTATCGTCTGTTTGCTGACCCCGCTTTCCTGGGCGACCGCATCTTGATTCCCGGCGTGATTGAGACGACGACCAATTACATTGAACACCCGGAAGTGGTGGCCGACCGGATCGAGCGCATTGCCAAAACGGTGGGCGACCCACACCGGATTATCGCCGGTACAGATTGCGGTTTTGAAACGGCCGCCGGTTCTAAGATGGTGATTGAGGAAGTCGTTTGGGCCAAATTACGCTCCCTGGCGGCAGGTGCGGCGATTGCCTCACAGCGGCTAATGGGCAGTACCGGGTAACTGGACAGAGGGGAGAGTGTCCAGATGAAGGATACCAATAAATATAAAAGTTACGTTAGTGTCACGAAGTTTTAGCCACCCCCTTGAGACTACAACGGATGGAGAAACAAGCAGATAAATTTCCAGAGAGGAATCCGTTCATTTCTTTACCCGCTGTAGTCATGGCGAAAAACTAATGACACTAACGTTTTTTAACCAAGTTGGCCCCCGCACTTAATCCGCCGCGGCATACGCATCCACAAAATACAAAGGGTCACGTGATAACACCGGCAAAACGGCCGTCCAAAGCATCGTCGCTTCCAACAAAAATGCCTCCGCCGCCAGCACTTGTCCCTGCCGCAGCCCGGGTGCTGCCAGACAGTCGGTCACCCGATCATACCGCTGCACCCAGCCACGAAAGTTATGCGACACATAACGCTTTTCCAGCATCGTGCCATCCGCCAGGACCAGTTGATAATCAATGGGCGAGCCAAATAAATAGGGCGGCATCACCAACTCTTCCAGGGCGTGCATGGAGGTGTTCGGCCTCAACCCACAGCCCAGCATCAAGATTTGGCCGTTATGTGCAGGCAAGGTGTGAAACGGTGAATGCACGCCGCAGGGGGTTTCATCTTCCATATGCGGCAGCAACAACGCCGCCGCCAACGGACCTACGCCACAAACGGAATGCGTCGGATGCACACTGCGCTGTACATCGGGCTGCTGGCGAAAGGTTTCCGGGATGATGCCCACATTGGCAGGCGTCTGCCGTACATCAAAAACCGGGGCGTTGCTAGTGACGGTTTCGTAGGTCAGTGCGGGCATCAACAGGGTTCCGTCGTCGCCTACGGCCGTTCGCAAACCCTGGATGATCGTCTCAGCGCCGCCGGGCACGTGGCCCAAGGCGCGCAAGGAAGAATGCACCAGCAGTACACCACCCGGACGCACACCCAGTTCCAGTAAATCGTATTGCAACTGCTCCAGTAACTCTTCTTTCATTCTGATCAAGCTAACGGGGTTGACGGCCATGTTGGGCCATCTGCCAATGTATCAAAGAGCTGCCAACAGCGCCAGAGGGCACGCGGCACATGGAAGCAGCCCTTCCACTTGCCACCCTTGAGAGGCAGCAGCACCTCGCCGCGCCGGTTGAGATAACCATACCACTCGCCAAACTGCGGGTCAGGGAAATTGGCCCAGGTGTAGGCGTGGACGCGCTCGTACCATTCCCAACAGGCGGTGCGCCGGGTGAGGGTGTAGCCCAGCGCCAACGCCACCAGCGATTCCAGGTGTACCCACCACAATTTCTGATCCCACTCCAACTGCTGCGGCGGGTAACCCAGTCGATCCAGAAAATAGAAGATGCCGTTGTAGTCGCGGTCCCAGCCCAATTCCAGCATGGTCAGGGTGACGTCCACCGCCTTTTCCAGCAGCGCCGAATCGCCACGGCGGTGGGCGATGTCCATGATGAACCACATGGCTTCGATGGCGTGCCCTGGGTTGAGTAAACGGCCGTCAAACGAGTTCACCCGCTGTCCATCAGGGGCAATGTTTTCCACCACAATCAGGCTGTCGGCATCGAGGAAATCATGCATCACGGCCTGAACACAGGCGTCAATGCTCGTTTCCACTTCTGCTGGCGTCAGCAACGGTTCCAGCTCCAGGGTGAGATTGCACAAGATCATCGGCAGGGCGAAATTCCGCAACGGCCGTGTGCCAGTTACCGCTTTGTTGTAGATACCCTTGGGATTATCTTGCCGACGCAAGATGTGGCGATAGGTGGTTTGCGCCAGCACCGCCGCCTGTTCATCATCAGCGGCGATGGCATATTGGCCAAACGCCATCGCGGCAAAACAATCGGAAAAGATGTTGTAGGGCTGCACCAACGGCTGCCCGGACTGCGTCAGCGCAAAATACCAATCTCCATTGGCTGCCTGTCCGTTGGCCCGCAGGAAATCCGCGCCGAGGCGAGCCATCTCCAACCAGTCGCGGCGCCTTTCCACCCGATTGTAGAGCATGGAAAAGGTCCACACCTGGCGCGCTTGCAGCCAGACAAATTTGTCGGTGTCGTACACAGAGCCATCGCGTTGGAGACAGGTGAAGTAACCGCCATGCTGGTAATCTGGCGAATGGCGCTGCCAAAAGGGAATGACATCATCGAGCAGGGCGGAACGGTAAAGCTGGGCGTATGTGGAAAAGGTGGCGGGGGAAACGGCCGTCATAAGCGTCTCGTGTTTTCGCGGGGCTACCGGGGAGCCAACCCGAAATGTTCGCAGTAACGACGGTACAAATGATGCGCTTGCCGATAAGCGGAATGGGGACTCAGGAAGTGGGAGAACTCGAAGGTAATCGCCTTTTCCACTCCTGCCTGGCGGGCGGCTTCCAGTTTGAGCAGCAGTTTTTCCCATTTGATAGGCAGAAATTTGATGGGCATATCCCGATCAAAGGTTTCCGAATTGGTCCAGCAGCGCAGCCCATATTTGTCGGCCAATGCTTTGTTGACCGTCAAAAAATCCGGCAGTTCATGGAAATCTACATGCCCATCCTGAAACGCCACAATATCAACGGCCCCCTGAATGCCAGCCATTACCTCTCCCCACTCTGCTTCGTGTTCCGCAAGGGAAACGGCCGTGTCGCTGGCGCTGCCACTTTTGTAAATCGGTGCATCAAAGGAACTGACCGATTTCTGTCCATCAATCCAGGGGGAAATGAGCACGGGCAGATTACCGGAGAGGGTTTTGCAATGATGGCCCATTGTGGCATACAACTCAATAATGCCCCGTGTGCGGCGGCTGACTTCCTGCGTCAGATACCACCCCCTGAACGCGGAGCGCTGCCCATATCTTTGCCACACCTCATCGGTCACAGCTCGATTGAGATCAACCTCTTTTTGGAATTGGCCGGTGGCCCAATAACGGCCGGAGTCATAGGTGCCAAAGTAGAAATCCATGTTGTGTTGTTCGGCCAGGGTCAGGAAGAGGTCCACCAGGTCTAGCGGTGGGCGATGGCACCCTTCCCGCGCAATCAAAAATTCCGATGGGTAGGTTAGCCATCGTTGGTAGCCGGAACGGATCAGGATGACGGTGTCAATGCCAATGGCTTTCATGGCCTGAAAATCCTGCTCCCATTCAGCCGGCCCCCAATTTTGATGAGGGATATCGTGTGAGATTTCGTCCAGGAATGTTCCGCTCAGTTTCATGGCCTGATTTTACCGTTTTTTTCAGTCGTGGGGATGGCCAACGGCCGTATCCCACCACCCGTACCGGTAATCGAAAGTCGGTATGTAGAACAAAGCAAAGTGGTTAACGAGGGCCAGCGATTACCTGCCGTTACATCATCGCATAATCCCCCCCATGCCTGACCTGACCAACCCCCATGACCGATTTTTCAAAGAGACCTTTGGTCGCATCGAGGTGGCGCGGGATTTCTTCGCCCACTATTTGCCGGAAACGGTCACGGCCGTACTCGACCTGGACACGCTGGAATTGCAATCCGGCAACTTCATAGACCCAGACTTGCAGGAGCAGTGGCGGACCGCCGCCAATTTTAGCGATTTATTTACGGGGGGCTGGTCTGGGCAAAGATCATGGTATCCCGCAGGGCATTGGTCAGGTGGTGGCGGCTCTCGTTGACCAGCGTGGCCTCATGGATGAAGCCTAACCGGCGGGGAACGGCGGCGCTGCGCACATTTTGCGCATCACAGCGGATTTCCACCCGATTGGCCCCCAACTGTTGAAAGGCAAATTCCGTAATACCCGCCACCGCTTCGGTAATATACCCTTGCCTGCCATACGCCGTGCGTACCCAGTAGCCAATCTCAAAACGTGGCACCGACCAGTCAATACGGTGTAAACCGCTGCCGCCGATGATGATGTCTGTGCCTTTGAGCAAGAGCATCATCCACAAATCTTCACGGGACAAAAAACGAAACTGTCCCTGGCGTACTTTGACCTCATACTCTTCTTCTGTCGGAATGTCTACCGCCCAGGGCATCCATTCTTTTAATTCAGCCTGGGATTCCACCACGGCCGTGTACACCCGCACCCCATCTCCTGGCAGCGGCCCCCGAATGGTTAGCCGCTCGGTGTCAAAACTGTAGGGAAATTCTCGCAAAATAGGGTCCATTACCTGCCGCCTCCGTAAGAAAATTTGATAGCCGTACCTATTACCCTGGTACTATGCAACCCACTGAGTCCCTTGCGCAAAGAAAAGGGGTAGTGACGCTTGTATTAGTCCTGCCTCTTTTCCTTTTTTTTATTTTCCAACATTTACCTCTATTGACCAATTTTGGAGATGAAAATTTTCTCCCTGAACTGCTGCATTACTATACCAGCACGCTAGCTGGATTGTTAAGTGTTATCATCGCCTTGCTGACGCGGCATGGGCTGGGGATGAGCCAAAACGGCCGTTCTGTTCTGCTTACGTTTGGGTTTCTGGCACTGGCCTCTTTATTGCTGGTCAGCAGCGTGGGCGTCCCCTATTTACTACTGACGAACATGTTGCACCCGGCTTTTGTCTGGTCGCTGTTTTTAAGTTTACCCGTGAGTAGCCTTTATTTTGCCGCGGCAGGTGTACGTTGGACGGCCGTTGCCGAAAAACGGCTGCTTGCCTGGCGCTGGCCCCTGCTGGGTCTCAATGCGCTCATCTTCCTGATCTATCTGGGTCTGGTCTTTTATGTTGCCGAACCGTTTGCCCTGGGGTCACGGCAAGGGCCACTGCTGCTTACTCTGACGGCTGTGCTGGGCAGTGCTTTGCTGATATGGGCGGCCTGGCGGTCTGACCGGTTCAGCCAGTGGGAAAAAAACAGCACAGACCGGAACCTGGCTGTTACCTTTATTCTGCTGGCTCAGGCGGAGATATGCCTGGCTTTTGGCGCTCCCGGTTCTGCCAATTGGGCGTTGTTTCATCTGCTGCTGCCGGCAGCCTTACTGGTGACGCTGCTGCCACTGCTGCGTCACGCCATTCAGTATCAGCGCGAAAAACGGCAGCGCAGTGACCTGAACCAACTGATTGTGCATGATCTCAAAAGCCCGCTGACCATCGTTATTAGCGGCCTGGATTTAATCCATCGTGGCGGATTGGGTGAGGTAAACCCCATGCAAGCGCGCCTGCTCACAAACCTGGAACAATGTAGTGATGAAATTCTGGGGCTGGTCAACGATATGTTGGATGTGGAGCGGTTGGAAGAAGGGGTGATGCCTTTGCACAAAAGCATGACAGACCTGGCTTCTATTTTGCGCGAGCAGGTGGCGGAACTGCAAATTCTGGCAGACAAACATCAACAGCAGGTACAGATTTTAACGCCGGAGACGCTGCCGCCGGTCATGGTGGACCCGGTTTTGATGCGCCGCGTTATCCATAATTTGCTGGCCAATGCCCTCAAGCTGACGCCAGATCATGGCAAAATTGAAGTGTGTGGCGCAGTTGAAGGCGGCCAGTTGCACTTGAGCGTGGCCGACAGCGGGCCAGGGATACCGGTGGCTGATCGCCAGCGCATTTTTGATAAATTTGCCCAGCTTGATACCAAAACACGCCGGGGTAAAGGGCTGGGGCTGACCTTTTGCAAAATGGCGGTAGAGGTGCATGGCGGCTTGTTAACGGTGGAAGACAGCCCGCTGGGTGGGGCGCTCTTCCGGTTGGTGCTGCCATTGGAGGGCGCCCTTCAGCTAACCAGCCCTCAGCCCTCATTTTATCGGCTGATGTGGGGCAAATAAGCCTTTTCGGGTAGTAAGAGAGTGGGCACAGTCACGGCCGTGTCCCCCCCCACATTCCCCGCTCTATCCCGTCCTCGCAAGGTGAAGGTGTATTCGTGTAGCGGTTGGCTCTGGTACACGGCCGTCGTTTGTGTCGTTTCCGTCAGCCAGGGCTGCGCCGGGCCGCCATCCATAGCCACCAACAAATCGTAACTCACCAGCCCACTGCCATCATCTGTGCCGCTCCAGGAAAGGTGGATGTTGTATTCGGCAAAAGGCGGCGCGGACAGGGTGAGAACGGGGGGGAGGGTGTCTTGCTCGATCAGCAGGTACGGCCGTCCGCCAATGGCATACAATGTGGGGTCCCAGGGTGCATTCTGGTTAGTTGCCGCCGGTAAGGTCAGCGTAAAGACGCCATTCTGGGCGATGATGTTTTGGGTATTGCCATCGGGGGTGATGAGCAATCCCTGGCCCGCCTGGTTGGTGGTGGGGACGACGGCCGTTTCTGCCTGCCCAAACCGCGCCCACATGCCCAACAGCCGCGATTGTGTCGCCGGTCGGTAAAAGGCAATCCACTCCTGTGGCCCATTGGTTGGGTCACTGCCACCCGGACGCAGCCGCCAGAATGGTTCCACATCGGTAAAATAGTCAGTTAATACCCGGTAGGCGTCAAAGTTGGGGCGGGGTGATTCCGGGTTGGGGTGCTGTGTAAAACAAACCGCATCCGTCGGGTTGCGGAAAAGGCCATTGGCGTCACCCGCACAAGGGAAGTCCGTCCCTGGAATTTGCCCGTCCTCATCACACAATTCGCCGTTGTGCGGCGGGAAGTCGGTGCCCGCGGGCTGGTTGCCGCAGCCGTCATACAGTTGGAAATGGAAGATACCGTCCGCCCCGGCAAAGGTGGCAAACAGCGCCGATTGAATAACAAAATCGGCTTGTTCGCTCATGGTGGCGCGCAGGCCGCTGTTGGGATCCCAGACCGGGCCGGGGTAATCATCCCAGGCGGTCACGCCGTTTTCGTTGAGCCAGATCGGTTTGTCCAGCCCCCGTGTGGTCAGCGTGTTTTGGGCGCGCCAGACGTGATACCAGGAGTTCCAGGCGTAAAAGTAGCTATGCGTCGCCAGAATGTCATGAAAATAGTCGTAGGTCGCTGCCAATGGATCGGCATCATAGATCGCCATGAGGTCGTTGTAAAAGTTGGGATTGGCGACGGTGGACAGGTTGATATTGGACAGGCCGCCAAAGATGACCTCGGCGTTGGGGTCGGTCTGTTCAATGGTGAGGTAGGCTACTTTCAGCAGCCGGGCATAATCGGCAGTGGTGCCATCCCAGAAGAAAACGTAATCTTGCTCGTTCCATATTTCCCAATGGGTGACGCCGGCGCCGGCAGGCCAGCCATTTTGCTGCGCCAATACGCCGCCCGGTTTGTAACGATTGACAGCTAAAGAGACAAACCGCGCCCAGCGATTGTTGGGGTTGATGTTTTTGCCGGGGCCGGGGATGTCAGTGCCATCGGTGAAGATGGGGTCATATAGGCCAACCGGGGTGGCGGTGTTGATCGCTTCCAGGGAGAGCAACGACGGCCGTGCCGCGGGCATCAAATGCCGTAGGTTTTCGGTATTGTGGCGCAGGCTGGTCAGGTAGAAGGGGGGGGTGCCTAGCAAAATAGCGTCTGTTTGGAAGCCGTAGCTCACGTCGCCTTGCACGGCCGTGTCCACGGCCCCCCAGACAAAGTTACCCGGTTCGCCTTGTTCAATGTTGAACCAATACATCGGCCAGCGATTCCAGGCGGCGCCGGTGGCTTGCCCGTTTTGAAACTGCTGCGCGTCGGCCGGGTCTTCGGCCGAGGTGATGAAATTGACGCCGTAGATCGGCTGAGAACTGGTTACGCCAGACGGTGAAGTGTGTGATGATTCCGTCTGAGCTGAAGTCTGCTGCCAGGCAGAAATCAGCAAAAAGATGAGGAAAATAGAGGGGATGAGCAGGTACGGCCGTAGCTTTTTTTCTTGCTTATTCATAACAACCTCCACGCCAGATTTGCGCCTACCATACCCCATTCACCGGCTGGCTCAATAGGCTTTTCACCGACCATTCACTCATGCTGGGGTCGGTAATCGGTAATCGGTAATCGGTAATCGGTAATCCGAAGCTCGCTCTGGACATCGGTCTACCAATTACGGCTCACGGATTACGGTTCACGGGCACGACGCGCATCGGCCATTTGCCCTGTTTGCGTTGCAAATAGGTGTGGCGGTGGTGGGCAAAGTCAGTGTCAAGGGTGGAGAGGGGAACGAGTTGCCCGTCTGCCAGCACTTCAGGATCAATGGCGCGTAGTTTGGTGCTGACGCGAAAGGTGGGGTTAGCTTCGTCCCATTCAAAGCGAGTCTGGGGCGAGATAAGGGCCAGCCATTGTTGTAGTTCGGCGTCGTCACTCCGGTGTAGTTTGTGCCATAATGGTTCATCGGTCAGCCAGAAATCGGCTTCGTTGAGGCTGCCTACGGTTAGAGCGCGCCGGATGGCCTGGGCTGTTACTTCATAGAGACCCACCTCGCGGAAGTTGGCCCAACTGGCGTCATCGGCCTGGATGAAGGTGTAGCCGAGCCAGCGCGCCGCTTCCAGGTTGTTGACGGCAATACGGCCGTGACTCATCACCAGACTATCCAACGCAAATTGTATCTGCACGGCCGTTGCCAGCCCCAATCCCTGTGCATCTCGCAAAAAATAATCCAGCCGGTCGGCGCACAGCCGGGGCGAAGGCTGCTCCAACAGGGGAAAAGCCGTCTCGTCCAGAAAGGGCCGCCAGTCATAGCCATATTTGGCCAACAGCGCCGGCAGTTCCGTTTGCGCCAGGTAGCCCTCCTTCACCTCGTCATGGTAGCTCTGGTGATCGTGGCCGTCCACTACGTAATCAATCACGTGGCTGAAGGCGGTATGGCTGGCATCGTGCAGCAGGGCGGCGATTTGCTCTGCCAGTGAACCACCCAACTGCCGCACCAGCAGCATAGCCCCTACCGAATGTTCATAGCGGGTGATGGGCGCCGTGACGCCAATGAGTCCAGAGATACCATGCTGCATAATGCCTCTGAGCCGTTGCAGTACGGCCGTGTCCATTAGCATCGCCAACACCGGTTCAGAAATCTGCACACGCCCATAAATTGTGTCCTGATATTGCATCTCTCACCTGCGTAATGGGGTAATTGAGTAAAAACTCAATTACCCCATTGCCATATGCTTACTTAACAATTGACCCAATCCATTTCGGTTCGGGCTGGTCTGGTATTATAATAGCCATCTGACGCCCCCTACAGGGCAAACAAAGATTATGATGCGATCATTCATTCTGGTTTTGTTTATATTGATTTTTAGTCTGACCGCCTGCGGGCAGGAGGAAGTGCTCACCACGCCGACGCCATTTGACACAGACCGCACGGCCGTGGCGCTTGTGAGCAGTGGGCAGCCAACGGCCGTGTCGCTGGCAGCGTTAGCGGCTGACCCTGAATCATTTGCCGGGCAATTTTTACAACTTTCGGGAGACTACCAACATTTACCGCTGCTGGTGTGTAATGGCGAAATGCATCAAAGCCCAGCCGGTTGGCTGTTGGTAGATAACAGCCAGACCGAGTTATCAACAGATGAACAGATAGAAAGTGAGATAGTGATGGTGGCTGCCGGTGGTTTTGATTCCCAACTGCGCTCCCTGATAGCCACCGGCGCCCCACTGACGGTCAATGGCTTTTGGCGTTTTTGGGAAGGGCCGGTGGGGTGTGGCAAACAGGCGGTGCCGCGCCAGATTTGGTATCTGCGGGTGACGCAAATAGTCTCCCCGGCTCAGTTGGCGCGGGTTACAGTTATCGGCAGCACACGGCCAGCGGGGGAGGAGACGGCCGTGCCCACTGAAGATGGCGGCGTTGCGGGCGAAGAAGGTACGACTCCCATCACGCCTACCTTACCCATTACCGCCACGCCAACCCTGCCTGATATGGGCACACTACCTGGAGTCACCCCCACCACAACAAATGGCACATTGCCAGCAGTAGAAGCAACCCCCACCGACGAAGGGATAAAAGACGATGAGGAAACACCCACCGCCGATTTTACGCCAACGCCAAACGGCTCTGGCGAGAGCGATCTGACCCCAACCCTGACCAATACACCACCACCGGGGGCATCGCTAACACCAACCCCCGCCGGGGGCACGACGGAACCAGGCACCCCCACCGCCACCAGCCAGCCTGGCACGTACACCGTTGTCGAGGTTGATCCCATCAACCCAGACGCATCCATGTATGGCCTGGAAACTTTAGGAGCGTGGCAAAAACAGAATTGGCCGATTACCTTGATCAGCAGCCAGGCGATCACCATTGGTGTAGCTGCTGAACCGACCATGAATGTAGCCATAGCGGTATATGACGACTCCGACAACTTATTGATGACCCAGGATAATGCCCCAGCCGGGCAGCTTGAGGAGATCAGAAATCTGCGCGTAGACCCCACCCAGACGTACATTATTCAGGTGTATGAGACAAACGGCCGTGGCGGGGCTTATTTTATGACCATTGTCGGCGACCAGGCGGGATTGGTCTTGTATTCGCGGGGCATTCTTTCCAGCGGACTGACCCGGCAAGACAGGCTCGCCGCCGATCATCGCCATTTCTGGTACTTCTATGGGCAGGCAGGGGACGTTGTTGACATCACCACCACCACCGACCCGGACAAACTAATTCTCATTTCATTCTATGATATGAATGCGGATTTATTGACTGACGACAATGGGGATGAACTGGAATATGTAGAGGAAGAAATTCTGGACTTTACCCTGCCGGAAACCGGATTATACCTCATCTGGTTGGAAGAGTTCGCCTACGAACCGGCGTCTTACAGCATCACGATTATCGCCAATTAAACCCAGGAAAGCATCAGACATGTCCATGCGCGTTGTAAGCCCCGGTTGGGGAGCGTATAATCCGGCCATGGTTAAACAACAGATGAGAGGCTTACATCTCGGTATGCCGGGTGTGGGTTTTCACGCGCAGGAGTTTTAACATGGCAAAAATATACAGACACCGAAACAATGCGCCCGATTCGTATGTTGGCAAAATTGACCCCAACAACGGCCGTGTCTACAGCGAACGGATTGGCCCGGACGAGTACATTGGCCGGGTAGATTATGACAAAGGTGAAGTCTATGCCCACAAAACCGGCCCAGACAAATATATGGGACGGGTGGATGATAAGCAGCACATCTTCGCCCATCAGTTTGGCCCTGATGATTATGTGGCCAGCGTGGCAGAGGATGGCAAGGTTTACCAGCATGTGAGAATGGGGCGGGATGCCTATCTGGGGCGAGTGGAAGATATGCGTCACCCGGTGGAAGCGGCTGCTGCCTGGTTCTTTTTTCTGTCACCGGCCCTTGATGAGTCGGCCGAGACGGTGTAAGTGGCGCCGCAAAAGAAAACGGCCGTCTGGCTGGCAGACTGGCGTGGCTATTTTGGCCGCCGGTCATGGCTGGTGGTGGTCGTTGTAGGCGCAGTGGTGGTGATGGCTTTTTATGCGGTTACTGACCCCACGGCCGTGCCCCACGATCACCTATTGGATGGCGCAGATTGGATGGGGGCCGCTTTGTGCCACCGTATCACCGAAAGATCATTCACCATTTACGGCCGTCAATTTCCCCTTTGTGCCCGCTGCACCGGCATGTATCTGGGTGTCTTTCTGGTGTTCCTAACACTGCTGCTGGCGGGCCGGGCGCGTTGGAGTGAACTGCCACGCCTGCCCATTTTGCTGACGCTCATCGGCTTTATTGGCATCATGGGGCTAGATGGCGTGAATTCATACACCCACTTCTTCCCCGAATTTCCCCATCTGTATGAGCCGCGTAACTGGCTGCGGCTGCTAACCGGGATGGGCGCCGGGCTGGCTATGGGCTTGTTTTTATTTCCGGTGCTGGCCCAAACGCTATGGGCAGAAACACGATGGCAGCCGACCATTGGGAATTTTCGGGAATTGGCCGGGGTGGTGTTGGTGGGCGGCACGGCCGTTTTGCTGCTGCTCAGTAACCAACCCGCCGTGTTATACGTACTGGCGTTAGCCAGCGTGGCCGGGCAACTGCTGGTGCTGATGGGCATCAATGCCGTCTTGCTGCTGGTGCTGCTGCGGCGTGATGGGCGGGCCAGACGATGGCGTGACACGGCCGTGCCCTTAACAATTTGTTTATTCATTGCCATTGTGCAGTTAGGCGTTCTTACCTTTATTCGCTTACAAGCCTTTGGTACAATCGCCGGGTTTCCCGGCATATGAACCGGTTATTCGTCATCGGTGATCGGTAAACGGTAGATACCGAGAACGGAGAGGAGCTTTATGTTAAACATTATCAGTGCTTTTGGTTTGGCCGGGGCCTCTGGCCTCAATGCGTATATTCCCCTGCTGATTGTGGCGGTGGCGGCTCATTATCCATTGGGTGACCCGGTCATCAAACTGACCGCACCCTATAACATGTTGGGGGAATGGTGGGCCATCATTATTATTTCCATTTTGCTGATCATTGAAATGCTGGTGGACAAGGTACCGGCGGTAGATAGTCTCAATGACGGTATTCAGACCTTTATTCGGCCGGCGGCCGGCGCTATTTTGTTTGCCGCCAACGCTAACCTGATTACCGAGATGCATCCGGCGGTGGCCTTGCTTGCCGGTTTGCTGGTAGCCGGTGGCGTCCATACCGTCAAGATGACGGCGCGCCCGGTGGTCACAGCTACAACTGTGGGCACTGGCAATTGGGCGGTGAGTTTGTTGGAGGATGTCACGGCCGTTGTCGTTACACTGCTGGCAATTTTTGTGCCCATATTGGCGGCATTTTTTATGATTATTGGTGGGGTGGTGGTAATCCGATTCATACGCCGCCGCCAGCGCCGCCAGCGACATGCTTTCCAGGTGTAGGGTATCTGCCATCAACGATAACACGCCATTTTGAAAGGGCCGCTTTTGGACAGTGTGAATTCTGAGGTCATGGTGGTTTTTTGGGGGTTGGCTTCGGCTGTGACCTGGGGCGCTGGTGACTTTAGCGGTGGGGTGGCAGCCAAACGCACGGCCGTGACCAGTGTTGTCATCGTTTCGCAACTGGTGGGGGGCCTGTTTCTGGTCTTGCTGGCGTTGTTGGTTCGAGAGGCGCTACCCGCGCCGGTTTCGCTGCTGTTGGGGGTTTTAGCTGGTCTGGCCGGGGTGGTGGGCTTGTTGGCGCTGTATAGCGGGTTGGCAAACGGCCGTATGGGCGTAGTCGCTCCATTAGCCGCCGTCATTTCCGCCGCCTTACCCGTTTTGGTCAGCCTGTTTTTCGAGGGTTTGCCACAGATGAGCCAACTGGCCGGGTTTGGCCTGGCGCTGGTGGCAGTGTGGCTGCTGTCTGGCATGGGCTGGCAAACGGCCGTACCCCGGCAGGAACTGGCATATGCGGCCGTTGCCGGGACCGGTTTTGCCCTCTTTTTTATCTTCATTGACCGTGTTGAACCGGGTTCGCTCTTTTGGCCGCTGGCGGCGGCGCGAACAGTGTCGGTGATGTCCTTGTGCGTGTGGGTGCTGAGCCGGGGGGAATGGGTACGGCCGTTGCCCAACCAACTGCCGATCATCGCCCTGGCTGGTGTGCTGGATGCGTTGGGCAACGCCTTTTTTGCCCTGGCGGCCCGCCTGGGGCGGCTGGATATTGCCGCCGTGTTAGCCTCGCTTTATCCAGGCTCCACCGTCTTGCTGGCGCGGCTGGTATTGCAGGAGCGGCTGACACGCTTGCAATGGCTCGGCGTTTTGCTGGCGCTGGCGGCGCTGGTGTTGATCACCATTTGAGTTGAAAGTAGTGCCAAAACATTACCCATTCTTTATGGACGACTTTGTGAAAACAGGGACAATACGGTTGATTGTGGCCCGGTTAAAAACCGCCCGTAGCACGTAGTGGCGCGGTTGGCAAGCATCCCTATCTAGGGGGCTGAGAGACGGCCATAGCAGACACAACAATGATTTGCGGAGTGAAACATTGCAGACAGCTCAATTAGCAACCGCACAATGGCAAGAGTACCACGACGTATATTATGAGCGGCATCGCCACACCGTGGTAGGCAATCTGAAAATAGCCAGAGATATTTGCAGTCCCCAACTCGGCAACCAGCGCGACATTCTGGTTTATTTGCCCCCATCTTACGAAAACTCCCAGGCGCGTTACCCGGTGCTCTATATGCACGATGGGTACAACCTGTTTGACGAAGCCACCAGCTACGTCGGTGACTGGCAGGTGGATGAGACCATGGAACAATTAAGCGCCAGGGAAGGGCTGGAAGCGATTGTGGTGGGCATTCCTAACATGGGTGCAGCCCGCATGGATGAATACAGCCCTTTTCTTGATCACCATTATGGCGGCGGCAAGGGTAAAGCGTATGTAGAATTCATTGCCCACACCCTCAAACCGATGATAGATGGGGCGTTCCGCACACTGCCGGACAAACGCAATACCGGGCTGATGGGGTCTTCAATGGGGGGGTTGATCAGTCTCTATGGATTTTTTGAATTTCCGGCGACGTTTGGGTTTGCCGGGGTGATGAGTCCTTCGCTGTGGTTTGCGCAGGGGGCCATATTTGCCTATGTCGAAAAAGCGCCCTTTCAGCAAGGGAAAATCTACCTGGATGCGGGTACGCGGGAGATGGGTGGATTTTGGCCGGACCAACATGTGTTGATTTCACGGTCACGGCGGTACTACGGCCGTGTCCGCCACATGAAGCGCCTGCTTGTCAAAAAGGGGTACCGCCCCACCCGCCACTTGCTGCACATTGAAGCCAAAGGCCATGCCCACGACGAATCTGCCTGGGCCAGACGGCTGCCTAACGCCATTCGCTTTTTTCTGGGGGCGGCCATCAAAAGAGATTAGGTAATTGGGTAATTGGTAAACAATTATCCAATTACCCAATTACTCATTTATCTCCCATTTCCTCATCATTTTGTTGCCTTGTTGTGGCTCTGTCTGTAGGATTCAGGCAGTGGCAACCTGACGGCCGTCAGTACGTACAACCTGCATCACCAACAACTGCCCGGTAAGGACAACACCCTATGACACAAAGTAATGAGAACGAGTACCAGATAAAAACCACCCCATTAGCAGGCATGGCTTC
Source organism: Chloroflexota bacterium (assembly GCA_035444285.1). GTDB lineage: Bacteria > Chloroflexota > Anaerolineae > Promineifilales > Promineifilaceae > CAADGU01. The sequence goes on along the minus strand of DAOMOK010000030.1, from coordinate 16,581 downwards.
CGGGCGTTTATTCAATCGTGCGGCTGACGCAATGCGTAAATATCGGGGGCCATTGCTCGTTGCCGTCATCCTCATGGTGTTGGGGATAGTGGGCTGGCATTTCCAGAAACAAACGCTGGCTGCCTTTTCCATTTTGCAGGATCAGGAAGCAGTGAGCGCCTACATCCAGGGTTTTGGTATCCTGGGGCCATTGGTGTTGGGCGTCAGTCATTATTTGCAGGTGATTATTGCCTTTATTCCGGGGCATGTCTTTGTGCTGGCGGGTGGTTATCTTTACGGGTTTTTGCCGGGGCTGGCGCTGAATATGCTATTTGTGGTCACAGCCAGCCAGTTTGCGTTTTTCCTGGCTAAGAAGGCGGGACGGCCGTTGGTGGGCAAGTTTGTAGATGCACCAACGCTAGACAAATGGCAGGCCATCGCTGACAAACGAGGTATCACCTTTTTCACCATCGCCTTTATCCTGCCCGTGTTCCCCTCTGATGCCATGAATTTTGTGGCGGGGTTGTCGGGTATGGACGGCCGTAAATTCCTCATTGCCAACTTTTTTGGCCGCCTGCCCAGCGTGGTCTTAATGAGTTTTATTGGCGCGTATGGGTTGGAATTTTCCAATACGGTGCGGGCATTGCTGGTGGTGGTGGTGGTGCTGGTGTATGTGGTGGGGCGCTACGTCATTTTGCAGATCGAACGGCAACACAGCGGCGGGGTTTATAAACGGCCGTTGTCGCAGACTGGGGAAGGGAGAATGGGAGATTAAGAGATTGGGGACGTTAATCAACCAGCCAGCGTGCCATGCTCTCGTCATAGGAAAGGCTACGACCGTACCGTTCTACCTCGTCTACTTCTGCCGGCGTCAAATGCTGCCGCGCCTGGGACAAAACAGCCTCAGCTAACCGGCGGAATTCATGCCAGGTGGCCTTGTGTTCCAGGGCAAACGCCGCCAGTGTCACGGCTTCACGCCACTGCTTCTGCTCGCCACAAACAGCAGCCAGATTGACCAGAACGATCAGGCTCAAACCCAATTCGGCCTGCCGGTGCGCCAGGCGCAGCGCTTCAACCAGGAGTGCGCGTGCTTCGTCCCCCTGGCCCAGGCGCGCCATGGCCCGCGCCTGCCCGGCCATCACATAGGCGCGCGTCCAGTCATGGAAAATGGGCTGGCCAAAGATACGTTCACCAGAGACGATGTGGTAACAGGTTTCATAATGCTGGATCGCTTCGGTCTCACGGCCGTCGGCCAGCGCCAGATCACCCATTCCCCGATAGTAATAAGCCACCCCCAACGGGTCTAGCTGCTCCATCAAGGCGCGGCTTTGTGTGTACCACTGGCGCGCGTCGTCCCGGTCACCCATGATCCGCAGCAAATCGCCCATCTCCCACTGATGCCAGGCCAGCAAAACATTGCGGCTGCCGCCGGGCAAATTCAGGCTTTCCTGGCGCAGCGCCAGCGCCTGCGCCAATTCACCGGCGCGGGCAAAGGCAATGCCGGCCCAGGAAGCCATGGAGAGCGCGCCAGGCATAAAAGATTCGGCGTAATACACATCACGTCCTTTGCAGAACGCTTCAGCCGCTAACAAATGTTCGCCCGCGCTCAAAAGAGTATTGGCCAGACGCCACCACATATAGGCGTCACCCATGCGATGGCCGATTTTGTCCACCAACGGCCGTATCCGCTCCAAAGTTTGCAGAGCAGTGGCATAGTTGTGCTGCAATACATGGAGAAAGGTCAACGAATCCAGGCCACGATACAGGCCCAACAAATTTTCCGTTTCCTGATTCAGTTGCAAACTTTCGGCCAGAAAATAGGCTGCCTCTTCCAGGTTGCCCAGATTCATGTAACCCTGGCTGAGGCAGTGAGCGGCTAACGCCACTTCCCACATTTGCCCGGCCGGGCAAACCTGCTCATAAGCCTGGCGCATCATCTCTACCCCGACCTCTACATTCACATCCCCACAAAATAACAAGCCCAGCAAGGAGAGCCAGAACCCCATTTGCCCGGTGAGGTCGTGCCCTTTGGCAAACTCATAGATTTCGCTCAGTTGCAGCGCGGCGCGCCAGTTGGTTTCGGCAGTGTAAAAGAAGAGGTCATACGCAAACCAACTGAGCAAAACACGGCATTTGAGCAGGAAAAGGGTCTGTTCGCGCAAGTTTTGTTCTTGCAGGGGGCGCACGGCCGTGTTGAGCATTTCCATATCTTCGGCTGTGAAGGAACGCGCCTGGTAAAAGATGTACAGCGTGGGCAGTGTCTTGTGCAGCCGGTCATACTGTCCCTGGACGGCCGCCCAGCGCCAGGCATTTTGGATATTGGCGCGCTCGTTGTCTACGGCCGTAAACGCCGCCACCTGCTCCGGCCCACTCATCTTTTCCCCTTCCGCCAGCAAAAAGCGGAGGAAATGGTCGCTGTATTGGGCCTGCGCCTGCTGCCAGCTTGCTGGTTGTGCCCGCAACTGCGCCAGGGCATATTGGCGCAGCAGTTCATGGATGGTGTAACGGCCGTCCTCGCCGCGCCGGATCAATGACTTGTTTACCAACCCCATCAACACCCGCAGCGATGCACCCGTCACGGCCTGCGCCGCCTGGCGCGTGAAACCGAACACAAAAATGGCAAGCCGGGAAAATGTCTCTTGCTCTGCCGGGGTCAGTAGTTTCCAGGTGGATTCAAACACGGCGCGAATGCTGCGTTGTCGTTCCGGCACGTCTTGCAGCTCTGTTTCCAGAAAATCCAGGTTGCGGGTTATTTCTGCCTTAATTTCGGCCAGTGACAGCAGTTCCAGCCAGCTTGCTGCCAGTTCAATGGCCAGCGGCATCCCTTCTACCAGACGGCAAATCTCTGTCACCAGGCCCAGATTTTCGGGCGTCAACTGGAATTCGGGCTGAATGCGGCTGGCCGTCAGGGCAAACAACTTGAGTGAACTGTAGATTTCCAGTTCGGCGGGGGAGAGGGTAGTCACAGTCATCGCCGGTACATCCATCCCGGTCACATTCACCAGCGTCTCGCCGCGCACATTCAGCCGCGCCCGCGAGGTGGTGATGATTTTGCTCTGCGGCGCGGCAGCCAGGATTTCCTGGGGCAGGGTGGCTTCACCGTTTCGTCCCAGCCCCTCTACCAGATGTTCCATGTTATCCAGTATCAGCAACAGTTGTTTGCCGGTTAGATAGTCGAGTAACTGTTGGCGGGGGGTGCTGCGTTCGTCCCGATCATTCAAGGTGAAATGCAAGGCTCTGGCTACGGCCGTGACCATTTGCCGTGCTGACTCCAACGGGGCCAATGGCACAAAACAGACGCCATCGGCAAATGCGGATCGCTGCTCTTGCGCTAACTGAATTGCCAGCCGGGTTTTGCCCATGCCACCTGGCCCCACCAGTGTCACCAGCCGGTGCTGCGGCTCGTGTAGCAGTTGGCCCAATTCCTGCAACAGCCGCCGCCGTCCCACAAATGGGGTGGGGAAGAGGGGCAGATTATCGAGTGATGGTTGGCTGACGGCCGTTTCCAACACAGCCGGCATGGCGGCGATAGCCTCCCGAAAATCGGGTGGGGGGTGGGCAATTCTCCCGGCTTTAATCGTTTCATACAGGGCGGTTGTTTCTGGCTCCGGCGTCACCCCCAGCTCTTCTTGTAATCGCTGCATGCACTGCTGGTATTGGCGCAGCGCCATGCTGCGCCGCCCGGACTGGGCATAGAGGCGCATCAACTGGCGATGGGCGGCTTCGTTGAGTGGGTCCAGGGTGAGCCAGCGTTGGCTGTAGTTGACGGCCGTGTCCATTTCTCCCTGTGCAGCCAACTCTCCCGCCACTGATTCTAGGGCCGCGCCCAATGTGCGTCGTAGCGTTTCTGCCTGAAAGTATTGCCATTCGTCAAAATCGGGGCAGTCACGCAGACTAAATCCGGCCATAAAATCACCCCGATAGAGGTCAATGGCCTGGCTCATGGCCGTGTGGCCCCCCTCGGCCAATAACGCCTGAAAAACAGCCACATCCAGCCACACATCGGCGCTGCGCCGCAGGGCAATGTGGTCCCGCCCGGCCTCTAACCAACCCTCACCCAATATATTGTTCACTTCCCATAGGGCGCGCCGCAGGTAGGCCAGGGCGCGGGATTGATCGCTGTCGGGCCAGAAGAGAGTGGCTAAAGCATCGCGGGTATGGGGCACGGCCGTGACCGCCAGGTAAGCCAGCAGGGCAACAGCCTTGCGCCGGTCTGTGTCTGTGGGCCGACCATCACATTCAATCTGGGGTGATCCCAGGAGCAGGATACGCAGTTGCCTCACGAAAGCCTCCGGCGACATTATAACAGAGGCCGCCGCTTGCTGCCGCCACGCGCGGTTCGTAGTGGGCGATTTATCGCCATCACAAGGCGATAAATCGCCCACTACAAACGATAGGGGAGGTGTGGTATTATCTGCGGCATGGCGATTCGGGTTTTGCTGGTGGATGATCAGGCGTTGTTCCGGGAGGGGCTGCATACCTTGCTGTCGGTGCAGGCCGATCTGGAAGTGGTAGGTGAAGCGGGCAATGGCGAGGAAGCGGTTACGGCCGTTGCCAGCCTCCAGCCCGATGTGGTGCTCATGGATTTACGGATGCCCGTTCTGGATGGCGTGTCTGCCACCCGCCGTATCATGGAAAGCTACCCCACCACCCGCGTCATTGTTCTAACCACCTTTGACAATGACGAAGATGTGTTTGACGGGCTGCGCGCCGGGGCAGTGGGCTACCTGCTCAAAGACGTGCCCTCGGCGCGGCTGTATGAAGCCATTCGCGCCGCTGCCAGAGGAGAATCCTTTTTGCAGCCGTCTATTGCGGCTAAGGTGGTGGCCGAATTTGCCCGGATGGGGGCACGGCCGTCGGCCCCCTCCCAGGCTGAACTCATCGAACCACTCTCCGAGCGGGAACTGGAAATTTTGCAACATCTGGCGGCCGGGGACAGCAATCGAGAAATCGCCAACACGCTGTACATCACGGAAGGCACTGTTAAAAACCACGTTACCAACATCCTGGGCAAACTGGGCGTGCGCGACCGCACCCAGGCCGCCCTCAAAGCCAAAGATATGGGGCTGATTTAGGTGCGCCACTGTTCGTTTGTAGTTGAGATGCCGGGAAAATTATGGGAATAGATGATTCTGCCATCCTTCAATCCATCACCTCACCTCAGTTGACGGCAATTGCCCGTCAATCTCTGCAGCGCGACTCTTTCCAAATTCAAGATTGGCACATCAGCCAATTGGGAGGGGGTGTGGGCAATCCGGTGAGTGTGGGCCTGTACCGCTTTGCTGGTGTGGGTCAGGATCACCAGGGATCGGCTAACTGGTCAGTGGTCCTGAAAATCGTGCAATCGCCGGCGAATGTGGGCTGGGTAGATATGGGCGACGGGGATGACCAGACCCATTGGAACTACTGGCGGCGCGAATTATTACTTTACCAATCTGGCCTGCTAGAAACGCTGCCGGAGGGTATGGCCGCGCCACGATGTTATGGCGTAGCCGAACTGCCGGGCAATTTTGCCCTGTTGTGGCTGGAGGATGTGAGCGATTCCTATGGAAACGCCTGGCCGCTTGAGCGTTATGCCTTAACAGCGCGTCACCTGGGCCGGCTAAATGGCATGTATTTATCAGAGCACGCGGCCCCAACGTTTCCCTGGTTTAGCCGACAAAGATCCCGGCAATGGCTCACCATCATCCCCCCACCGCAAACCGTGCCGTGGGAGCATCCCCTTGTGTTGGTGCGTTATCCCCGACCTGAGGTAAACACTTTTCGCCAGATGCTTTTAGAGCATGAGCAATTCCTTAGCCGGCTCGATCTTTTGCCCAAAACGGTGTGCCACGGCGACACATATCCTACCAATTTCATGTCGCGCTATCTGGTAGATGGGCAGGAGCAGACAGTGGCTTTGGATTGGGCGCTCACCGGTATTGAACCGCTCGGCGATGATTTGGGACAGCTAGTTTTTGGCGCGCATACGAATTTGCCGGATGCCAGACGAGAAGACGTAACCGAGATGCTTTTTGAACAATATACCGCCGGGTTACGGGATAGTGGCTGCCATGTTGATTCACAACTGGTGCGCTTCGGATTTGCGACGACAGCCGCTTTGCGGGTTGGCCTGTTTCAGGTTTATCTACTGAGTGAGGAACTGAAGCAGTATGACGGCAGGGTAGATGATGGTAGAGACCGCATGATTACGCCTGACTGCTTCGAAGTGACGATGGCCAACGAGGCTTACAGACTGCTGGAATCAATATGGTAACTTCAATTGAAAAACCCACTTTACTTTTGGACAAAACCAAAACTGTGCGCAACATTGAGCGGATGGTGGCGCGGGCAACGGCGAGTGGTGTGGCGTTTCGACCGCATTTTAAGACGCACCAGTCGGCGGAAATTGGTGAATGGTTCCGGGACCGGGGCGTGACGAAAATTACCACCTCGTCGGTGGATATGGCCGCTTATTTTGCCACCGCCGGTTGGCGTGATATTTTGGTGGCGTTCCCGGTGAATGTGCGCCAGAGCAAGGCGATTAACAAACTGGCGCATGAGGTCACGCTGCATCTGGTGGTGGAATCGGTGGCGACGGCCGTGACTCTGAACAACTTCCTGGGCGCGGATGTACATGTCTGGCTGAAGGTGGATGCGGGCAGCGGCCGTACCGGCATTCACTGGCAAGATGAAGAGCTAATGGCTGACGTGGCCTACACGGTAGCCGATGCCCCCCGGCTGAAGCTGGCTGGTTTGCTTACTCACGCCGGACAAACCTATCGCGCTACGTCTGCCGAAGAAATTGTGGCTGTTTATGACGCAACGGCCGTGCGCCTCAACCACGCCCGCGATCTCCTGCAAGCTGAGGGGCACAACCTGCTCGTCTCCGTGGGCGATACACCGGCGTGCAGCATTGTGGAAGATTTTGGGCGGGTGGATGAGATTCGGCCTGGCAATTTTGTTTTTTATGATCTGGTGCAGCAGCGGTTGGGCGCCTGCCTGCCCGACGATATTGCTGTGGGTGTGGCCTGCCCTATCGTGGCCAAACATGAAGCCGACCATCGGGTGGTGCTGTATGGCGGGGCGGTGCATCTTTCCAGAGATAATATGGTGGTGAATGGGGAAGTGATTTACGGCCGTGTGGCCCGCCTGACCAAAGATGGTTGGGGGCAAATGCTCTATGGCAGCAAACTGGTATCATTGTCACAGGAACACGGCATCCTGAAAACCGACCCGGCCACGTTTGACAGCCTGGATGTGGGGGATGTGCTGGTGGTGCTGCCGGTGCATTCCTGCCTGACGGTGGATTTGTACGGCCGTTACAACACCCTTTCTGGCGACATCATACCTAAAATGCGCACCAATGAATAAGCGTGACCCGTGATGCGTGATTCGTAATCCATAATCCGTCATCGGATTACGGATGACGGATTACGAAATAAGGAGGAACCCATGCCCTTACAAGGCCCCCAATTGAGCAGTTACGATGTGGAAGTGAGCATTCATAATTTTTTGCTGAGGGGCGCATTTGTGCCTCGTTCTGATTTTATGGTCTTTGTGAATGACAAAGATAACGCCACTTACCCATTCACCGATGCCCAACTCTTACCTTTAACGGTTGATTACCAGGTGCCTGGGATTCGCCATCCCTTGATCAACCTCAACCGCGATCTCATAGCCTTCATTTCTGTGCTGGAGACCCACCAAACTTCTCGGTTGCAATTTGTGACGGCCTCGCGGCGGGTGGTGTTTTATACGGAATGGTTTGCCATTCGCGGTGAATTGCATGTGCATGGCGAAAAGCGTGATGATGATTTGTTAGACACAAACCATGACTTTTTTGCCGTTACCCACGTGGAGATTCACCCCTTGCGCGCCATCAACGTCAACTTCCAACGCAAAGCGCCTTTGGTCGTGATCAATCGGCATCGCGTATTGGCTTACAACGTTTACCAGGCATAAAAAGAGGCGCTGCCCGGCAGCGCCTCTTTCGATTTTGTACTTACCGCAGCTTAACCCTGGGGAGAGGCTGAGCCAGCACCATTGCCCTGTCCACCACCCTGTGGGCCAAAACCACCGTGTCCACCATGATGTCCACCACGTGGGCCGCCGCCAGGCATACCCATACCCATGCCGTTGTTATGCCGTTGCAGCATCCAATCGGCCTGTTCCTGGGTGATGAGACCATCGGCGACTGCCTGCAAGATGGCGGCTTCATGGGCGGTTTGCACGGCCGTTTGCACATCTCCCAGCGCCACACCCAGCTCTGCCGCCAGTTCTGGCAGCCGTTTGCCCTCAGCGTGAGCGGCTGCCAACTCGGCCACCGTGATGCCTAACGCATCGGCAATCACCGTTTGCATCTCTTCATGCAGCATCAGCGGGCCGATACTGTGCAGCCCTTCGCCGCTGAGTATGGCGTCTGCCTGTGCCTGCGTAATCGTGCCGTCGGCGACCAACTGCTGCAAGACGGTTTCTTTAGCTGCCTGCCGGGCCGCATCCAGTTCCTCTACCGTGATGTCCAGTTCATCGGCCAACGCCGCGTCGTAGTTTTCGCTGTTGAAGAAGTGGCGGCCTTGCATACCTTGCATACGGCCGTGACCCATTCCCATCATCAGGCCCATACCAGTTCCAGGCGCTACCGGAACGTTTTCTGTTTCGGGAACCGGAGTGGCTTCTGGGGTATCATCCTGGGCAAAAGTCATCGTCGCCCCAATCAGCGCAGCCAGTGCCAGCAGCGCAATGAACACGCCGCCAATTTGAATCATTTTGTTTTTCATAACGAACCTCCATATGTTCATGTTTAGAATGATTGAAGGTTAACATTCAGTTGTTCAAAAATTGTGAAGAAAGGTTAACAACTTTGTAAGACAGCGGGGAAGTCGGCGGGCTACGGCCGTACCCCCCACGGCCGTAACGAGTTTGATAGATGGGGGGATGCGGCCGTATAATGCCAGCGTTCACATTGAGCAAACAAGAGAAAGGAACAGCGACATGTCTGAAATTCTTGTGGAAGGTTCGTGTTAACGCCGTTGAAGTTTGATGATGTACTGAATGAGCGCCCCCAGACGAGGGGGATTGATGTCGTTTGCCAACTCCACCATTTTGCTATCATCACGTATGCTGTTGATCCTGCCCGCTTCGCGGGCCTCATCCCCGATCGGTTCAAGCTCGATGAGGTGGAGATAGACGGCCGTGCCCAGGCCCTGATCTCCGTTGTTCCTTTTATGGATGTGGATTTCACATCGGCCGTCATACCATTTCCGAAATTTCGGATGGGCCAGACGAACTACCGCGTCTATATCGTGGATACGAACACGGGTGAACGAGGCGTCTGGTTCCTGGGCACAACGCTTGACTCGTGGACGGTGGTCGTCCCCCGGCAACTCTGGAAACTGCCCTGGCACCCCGGCCGGATCACGTTTGACTGCGAATTTGACCCGCAGGCTGGCCGATACAGGCGGTATCACATGAAGACGGATGCGGAGTGGGCGCCGGCCGAGGTGGAACTGAGCCAGAACAACGAGCCGTCCCTGTGCCTGCCGGGGTTTCCAGACATCGAGAGCGGGCTTGTTTATCTGACACATCCGCTGGTGAGTTTTTATCATCGGCGCGACGGCCGTGTGGGGTCGTATCGTGTCTGGCATGAACAACTGCTGGTGCAGCCAGCCAGCCTGATCAAAGCGAACTTTGGCTTACTCAGCCGAACCGGTCTGGTTTCGGCTGAAGAGCAGCAGTCGCCCCACAGCGTCCTGGTGCAGCCACTTGTGGAATTCACTATCTATCTACCACCCCAAATCGTGGCAGAAAGCTAACAAGGTGTTCCAGCTGCGGCTGAGCCTGGGCGTAGGGCTTCGACCAATAGTAGATGTATAAAATATGAACGAATGGATAATTAGATACAATGACAACAACCAGAACCCCAGCAAATAGACTGACCCAAGATGATGACCCTGAGACCTTTGTGAGGCGTGAGCAGGACTGGCGTAATGGCGCCATCGTATATCAGGTACTCGTGGACCGATTCGCGCCCTCATCCCACCTGGATGCCAAGCGCGCGCTGTATCCGCCCCCCAAAGTGCTGCGTGATTGGTCAGAAACGCCGAACCCGGGTGTTTACTTGCCAGATGCGAGACTGAATAGCCAGGAATTAGAGTTCTGGGGCGGGGATTTTGCGAGTCTCTGTAGCCGGCTCGACCATATACACCAGCTTGGGGCGGATGTACTCTATCTCAACCCGATCCATATGGCATACACGAACCATAAATACGATGCCCTGGACTTTATGAAAATCTCTCCTGAGTTTGGAAACCGGGATGACTTCTTGCGTCTGGTAGCAGATGTCCATGCCCGCGATATGAAGTTGGTGTTGGATGGGGTCTTCAATCACATGGGGCGGAATGCCCCGATCTTTCAGGATGCACTCGAGAACCCCGCCAGTCCCTGGCGGGACTGGTTTGCCATTGGATTTCAGTACACTGGCGGTGCGCGGTCATGGACAGGCTTCCAAAACCTGCCCGAGTTAAACCTCGAAAACCCGGCTGTGCGCGGTTATCTTTATGAAGATCCAGACTCCGTTGTGCGCAGTTACCTGCGTGACGGCGCCGATGGTTGGCGTCTGGACACGGCCTTTGAATTGGGATTTGATTATCTGCGCGATCTCACCCGCGCCGCGCACCTGGAAAAGGCTGGCTCTCTGATCGTGGGCGAGATCGTCAATTACCCCGGTAGATGGCTCGAGTCCATTGACGCGGTCATGAACTTCAGCCTGCGCCATATTGTGCTGGGCCTGGCTTCAGGCGTGATCCCACCCGCAGCAGCCGGACGTATGCTGCACCGCCTGGTCACTGATGCTGGCATCGAACCATTACTCAAATCCTGGATGGTAATTGATAACCACGATATCCCGCGTATCGCCAGTCAGATTCCCAGCGGATCGCTTCGCCGTCTGGTCCAGGCGTTGCAGTTTACATTGCCCGGCGCTCCGAACATCTACTATGGCAGTGAAGTGGGAATGACTGGGGGCAGCGATCCTGAAAATCGCGGGCCCATGCGCTGGGACCTGGTACGCGACGACAATCCCGAACTGGCCTGGATCAAGAAGCTGATCGCGTTGCGGAAACAGCACCGGGCGCTGCGCATCGGGAATTTCCGGCTTGTGGAGTCAGATCGCTTGCTGGCGTTTGAGCGTTATACGGATCGAGCGCTGGAGACAATAGTTGTTCTGGTCAACCCGTCTGGCACAACCATTACAGAACAGGTGCTGATCGCTAATGAGTCTTTGATGGATGACACACCCATGAGTGATGTACTTGCTCCAGTAGATTTCCCCTCTGTATGCACTGTCCAGGCGGCCTTTATAACGGTTTCCATGCCTCCCGAAACAGTCCTTGTCTTGACACCCTGTGAGCGTTCGTTGGGAGGATACAGTCGTTACAAACGGGTTCGATAACAAGTCAGCCGTACTGATGAAGCACGGTCTCGAAGAGTGATCACAGCAGGATGGTGAGGAAGTGAATTTATAGAAACGGCCGTACCCCGCCACAATCGTAACGAAATTGATAGATGCGGGGGTACGGCCGTATGATTCCAGCGTTCACGTTTCACTAAATGTGGCACAGTCTGAGAGACGGTCTCAGCAAGGAAGTATCATGGTTGCGGCGGTGGGCCGGCATCGGCCGGAATGGGCATACCATCGGGGATGCGGCGCAAATCATCACAAGAGACAAAATTCACATCACGCCAGACATAACCACGCTCGTTGAAGGTCTCGATGGTGTCAATCCACCGTTTTTCGCCATTTTCGATGAGATAAATGTGCGGGCTGTCTGTGCATTTGAGCAGGATGGGGTCGGGTTTGTCGTAAACGATCTTCTGCACAGACAGAGGCAAGTTATTCAACGCCTCTTGATCAACACGAAAGAGCCAGGGCAGCGCCAGAATCACGACCACTGTCCAGACGGCATAGGCGACAGTGCCCACGCTGTAAGCGCGATAAAGTCCGGTCAGCCAGCGCCCCTCTTTGACCCGCAGTTGGTAAAACAGCAGCAGGATCAGCAGGCCGATGTTAATCAGATTCCAGCCGATGAAGGTGAGGCGGTTGGGGGTGAGCCGGTCATAAGCGGTGCGGTAGATGATGGCAGCCAGCGCATAGAGGCTGACCAGGAGGGCCAAAGCGGCCACGGCCGTAATGCCCAGTCGCAGCCAGCGGGCCAGACGCGGCGAAAGTCCGGTCAGGTTCACCGGGGTGGCACCCACCAATAAAGCCACGACGGCGAAGAGCATCACGTTGAAGACGATCAGCACGTCACGATTGTCGAACGGGGCGCGGAAATTGAAGGGGATGAAGGCCAGATAAATAAGCAGGACGAGCAGCGTTAAGGGCAGCATCAGGCGCATGAGCAGGGCTACCAGTTTGCTCAGCCCTTCATTAAAGGCCTGTTCGGCCGGGGGCACGGTGGGGTTGTACATCACGGCTACAGCCACCACAGATACCAGCCCCACCCCACCAGCGATAAACAGGCGCATCACCGCTTCCGGTAATTCGATATTGAGGGCGGCAAATAGGGCGATGGTGATCCCGGTGAAGATAACACCAGCAATGAGGAATAAGCCGCCGAAAATGAAGGCTTCCAGGGATTTAATCAGGAAGGTAAACCGATTGACCGGATCACGGTGCCCGGCGACCAGGAACGCGCCCACGCCCACCCAGGCCAGGATGGGCAAATGGATCGCCATCAGGTTGAGGTATTGTTCCTGAAACGGCCGTATCCCCAACTGCGGATACACCAACAGCACATAGCCAACGGCCGTGAGCAGGACAATGCCAATGAGCGCACTCAGACGCCAGCTTTTATGGCCGACGGCCGTTAAGTAAACCAGCACAAAGGCTGCACAGAGTGGCGCAGCTAACAAGACGATTCCGGGCAGAAAGTCACGGTCGGTCCCCGGAAGCAGCCCCTTGATGGTGACGGTGAAACGATCATCCGAGAGCCACCAGAACAGCAGGCCGTTAATGACCGCCAGGGGGATGACCCAGGCCCAGGCGACCACGTACCCTTTGGCCTGGGCGGCGGTCTGTTTGAGGCGGTAGAACCAGGCGGCGTAGAGCAGGTTGTCCGGCACGGCCGTGTGGCTGGCTTCGATGGCTTGCTGGAAAGCCTCGGCTTCACCGGCTTGCAGAGCCGTTTGATAAAGTTGCTCCAGTTGGGCCGCATCGGCGGCCAGAGCATTAACGGTGTCGTTATAGGACATGGTGATATCCTCCTGAGGGATGCTTTAATAACCTGGGATATTCCGGGTATTGAGATATTGGGATATTAGCCGCGTAATAATAACCCAACATCTCAATATCCTAATAACGATGCAGGCAGTTTGGATAAGATTATGCCCCATGAACCATAGTCCTGGCTAACACTTAAGTCATCCAAATGACGCACTCAAGTGCTTTACTCCCTCCCTTTGTTTTTATCCCATGACCATCTATAATCTTTGCATCTGGAGGTAGCAATGACAACCAATCTTTCAACTGAAAAAGAAGGTTTAATCAATCTGGCGGAAATGCGCCTGCGCCACCTGTCAGTGGAGCGGCTACGGGTCGCCAATGACTTTTTGGCTTACCTGGAAGAGCGCGAAGAAAATGAAGCGACGGCAGAATTGTTGAACATTGAAGGGTTCGAGGAAGCCTTTGCCGAAGCCCAATTGCAGGTGGAAAACGGCGATTTAGTTTCATTCAACACCATTCGCCGCCATGTATGAAATTCAACTTTCTCGCGCCGCCCAACGGTTTTATGAAAAGGCGGACGAACCTCTGGCGCGCCGGCTCAATCGTTGTTTTGAACAACTCCAGCGTGACCCATACAACCACCCCAATATCAAACGTTTGACTGGAAAATTAGCTGGCTACTTGCGTTATCGAGTTGGCGATTGGCGCGTTGTCTATGAAATCCGCGAGGACAATTCTATTGTGATTATTGCCCTCATTGCGCCGCGCCGCGAAGTGTACCGCGACTGATGATAAAAAAGCCCGGCGTCTTTCATTGCGCCGGGCACTTTGCTAATTGAAGATCGGCCGTAACCCCTGCCAGCCTTCCCGTTGAACAAACAGTTGCCCACTCATCACCCACAGTTTTTGCACGTTGATCAAGAGCTAACGCACGTCAGTTAGGAGATAACGCATATTTATGAAGAGCTAACGCAAGTTATCAGGGGACTTGATTATCTACTACGGCCGTGTCCTCCACATTCTCCCACTTCTGTTATAATGCTTTCATGCCCGAAATCAGCCGCTTTTTTGGTATCATTATCACCATGAACTACAGTGAGCATCCGCCGCCACATTTCCATGTGCGATATGGCAGTTATAAGGCTCTGGTTAACATCGAAACGTTATCTCTATTTGCCGGAAAATTATCACCCAGAGTAACGGGCATGGTTGTTGAATGAGCAGCCCTGCACCAGGATGAGCTGAGACAGAACTGGCGGCGAGCCAGACGACAAGAGGTTCTATTGAAGATAGACCCACTGGAGTAGACCAATGTTATTAGATATTGTACGGGCAACACCGCTTGCCGATTATGAACTGGAATTGCTTTTTGAAGATGGGACAAACGGCATCGTCAATATAGCCGAGATAGTGGAGTTTACCGGCGTGTTCGCTCCCCTACAAGACAAAACATACTTCGACCAGGTGCGGGTCAATCCTGATATTGGCACCATCTGCTGGCCCAATGAAGCAGATATTGACCCCGATGTTCTTTACGCTCTCATCACTGGCGAACCCCTGCCTGATTTCTCGACGGTGATGGTCAGTTCACCATAACACACCACCTGCTTTTTTTACTCTTTTTTGGGTATGCGATGGACTTTCCTCCCGGTAGCCGCTGACCGGCCCACAATGCGACAATCCTTCGCCTCTCGTCCTACCCAGGCAACGCCGCTGGCAGGTTGATTCGTTGGTCGTGTGGCAACGGCCGTGCCCACACCAACTATTCACATTATACCAACAGGGTTTGACCGCTGATGAGGGGATCTGCTTGTTTGTTACGGCCGTGTCATTCCACCGTTCACATTGAGCAAACAAGTGTGTCACGGTCTCAAAGACAGGCCAGCCACGGCAGAAGCAGCCTTCCCGCAATGGCAAGAGGTCATTTCTAAAGGTATAATGCCCTGCAATAGGTGTAGAGCAATCATATAGGCAGGTTGCTTATCACAGGGGAAAATTATTATGAAACATGGGGATGTTTTCAAAATCAATAGTGACGAGCAATTGTATTTTGCTGATACAGTCACGCCGAGTGGTTCAGTTTTTGCTCGTAAATTCGACTTAGATAAGGGGGCTTATGATCAGCCTATGTCGTTCCAATCAAGTTCCATAACAGAAACATTGTTCAATACTTTCGAACCTGAACAAGACGATGGTTGGGAATATTGCACAATAGTGCAAAAACTTTTTCCTGAACAAGGTTACCCAAGCAAGGAATGGCTAGAAGCTGAAGCAGAAGGCAGAAGCGGTGTCTATTCTGCTGGCAAGTCCCAAGTAATTGGCGTCCTTCAAGGGGATCCCAGGCTCGGTCACAAGAATGAAAAGCATGAATTGATACTTAAAGAATTAGTAAACGAATTAACAAAGAGTGGTTGGAAGATAGTGCTTCAACGAAAACACAAGTGGTATGGTTTACGCTTTAAGCGCAAATTATGAACCTGACATTCCGATACAACACAGCCTGACATAGCATGTACCCGAACGGTGGGGGTCGCCGCGTTTGCTGCCAATGTTCATTGTTCAAACTAACACCGTCCAGGCGATGTTGTCCCGTCCTGACGACTAACGTCATTTGGCAGTTTGCGACAGATGATATGCAACACGGCCGTAACGAGGGGCACGGCCGTACCATTCCCCTATTCACATTCAGCAAATTTGTACGTTGATCAAGAGCTAATGTACGTCCGTCAGGAGCAAGCGCATGTCCATCAAGAGCTAACGCACATTGATCAGGAGCAAATGCACGTCCGTTAGGAGCTAACGCATGTTGATCAAGAGGAAACGTACATCCATCAAGAGCTAACGGACGTTGATCAGGAGCTAATGCATGTCCATCAGGAGCTAATGCATGTCCATCAAGAGCTAACGCACGTCCATCAGGAGCTAACGGACATCCATCAGGAGCTAACGCACGTCCGTCAGGAACAAACGCACGTCCGTCAGGAGCTAACGTACGTCCGTCAGGAGCAAATGCACGTCCATCAGGAGCTAACGCACGTTCATCAGGAGCTAATGCACGTTGATTAGGAGTTAACGCACGTCCGACAGGAGCTAACGGACATTGACCAAGAGTAAACGCTTGTTGAATATTTGATTGGGAGCGGAGAGGGAGGGAGTACGGCCGTGTCTCGCATCAATGATGCCCCAACGATGTGTTCAGGGGCGGTCGAGCAAAACCTAATATTTCTGTTGGCGCGACAACTTCAATCGCCACCAACCTAAAGGGTGAATTGGCATCGCGCTGGCCCGTCTAGTGCAATAAGTGCTAGCTTGATCCTACTTGTCAAACTTCTTTTCCAGAATTGGTAGTGGTAAACACATGACTGATGCATGTAAAATGAAGTCATGATTACAGAAAC
>DAOMOK010000029.1:0-70410 GCA_035444285.1 Chloroflexota bacterium | reverse complement strand
AATCGTTTAAGGCAAAACCCTATTATGGGAACTTGTTTTTAGACGGTTACTTAGTGGCTCGCCGTTGGCGCGGACGGTGGCGGGCATCTTCTCGGATGAAAGCGTGGGTGACCAGACGGTGGTGCGCAATGTGCCGGTCTGTGCTTCGGGTTATAACTTGAAGGATGTGCTGGACATCATCAATAGCATTCGCCTGGAGAGCGAGGATGATATTTTTACCATCACCCGCTTTTATGAAGATTTGCTGATTCAGATGGGCAATGAGAACCGGATAGCGGGAGAGTTCCACACGCCGCGGCCGGTGATTCGTTTTATGGTAGAGGTGATTGACCCGCAGATTGGCGAGACGGTGTACGATCCGGCCAGCGGCTCTTGTGGTTTTCCGGCGCAGGCGTACCTGCACATGGAGCCAAAGGCACGCACGATAGAAGACCACGATTTCTTGCAAAACAAGGCGTTTTTTGGGCAAGAGAAGAAAGGGTTGTCATTCTTGTTGGGGACGATGAATATGGTGCTGCATGGGGTGACATCGCCGAATCTGACGCGCACCAATACACTGGAAGAGAGTGTGAAGGGCAGTGTGAGCCAGCGGCACGACATCATCCTCACCAACCCACCTTTTGGTGGCACGGAGGGGCGGCACATTCAGCAAAATTTCCCGGTGCAGGCCAATGCCACAGAACTGCTCTTTATGCAGCATATTATCAAGAAGCTGAAAAAAACAGCCAGGGCACGGGCGGCGATGGTCGTGCCGGAAGGCACGCTGTTTCGCGGTGGCGCCTTTGCCGAGGTGAAGAAGGATTTGTTGGATCAGTTCCATCTTTTTGCGGTGGTGAGTTTACCGCCCGGGACGTTTGCGCCTTATTCAGATGTGAAGACGGCGCTGCTCTTTTTCCAACGGCCGGATGAGGTGATGGTCAAGAATCCGGGGGCGCGGCAGGAGACGTGGTATTACGAAATGGCGCTGCCGGAAGGGTTGAAGAAGTTTAGCAAGGGCAGTCCCATTCAGGATGAGCATTTTGCTGAGGCGCGGGCGCTGTGGCGGCAGTGGCAGGCTTACTTGAAGGGGGAGTGTGAGCGGCCGTTCCCCTACGCCGCCGATTTGCGCGACCGGTGGCAGGTGCATTGGGCCTGGGAGGCGTACCGCCAGAATGATAGCGGCCAGGTGGACAAACCCGCCGCCCAACCAGAGGACAGCCTGGCAGCTAAAGCTGCCCACACCGCCGAGGGTATGCGACCACCTGAGCCATACACGACCTGGATTGAAACGTTGGATGACCTGAAAGGTCGCGGCACGGACTTGAGCGCCCGCAACCCGAACCAGGATGATCGAGTGCGACTACCACGCCCAGCCGAGATTACGGCCAGCCTATTGGAACGTACAAGAGAGTTTCAGAGCATTTTGCTGAACCTGCATGAGATGATAACTAATGGAGATAGTGATTAATGCCACAGCAACTCCATTATCGCAATACTGTGATTAGTGAAATCCCTGAGAGATGGGGAAAAGTTTTGGTTGATCCTCAACTGGTTGATATACAAAGTGGGTTCGCCTGCGCAAAGAGCCACGCAGTTCCATCTGGTTTGCCACATTTGCGCCCGTTCAATGTGACAACAAACGGTGAAGTGGTCATTACACCTGATACAGTCGAAATACCGAGTGATTTTCGACAAGACCTTGAGTCGTATTATCTTGAAGCGGGTGACGTTCTTTTTAATAATACTAATAGCGTTGAACTTGTAGGAAAAACAGGCATTGTTCGTCACGCTATGAAGGTGGCTTTCTCAAATCATATCAACCGTTTGCGCGTCAAAAACTCTGCACAGATCGATCCCCGATGGCTCGCCTTAGCTCTACGGAATTTGCAAGAAAGGGGGTTTTTTGCAGCGCACTGTCGAAAATGGATTGGGCAGGCTGGTTTTAACCAAACCGAATTGGCACACGTCGAAATTCCCTTGCCGAATATAGAAGAACAGCAGCGGATTGTGACGCGGATTGAGGCGCTGCTGGCTGAGGTGCGTGAGATGAGGAAGTTGCAGGGGGAGATAACGGCCGATACAGACATCTTGATGAGCGCAATGCTGGCAGAAGTATTCCCCTCACTTGAACAGCCTATGCCTGTAGGGTGGATGGTAAGACAGGTCAAAGATGTAGCTGACAAGCCTCAATATGGTTTGACACAATCAGCAAAACGCGACCCTGTTGGTCCCAAATTCCTACGCATAACTGATATTCAAAATGGAAGCGTTAACTGGGATGATGTGCCTTACTGTCAATGCGACCACCGATGTCTTGAAAAATATCAACTAAAGATAGGCGATATAGTTTTTGCCCGTTCAGGAGCCACAACAGGTAAAACCTACTTGGTAAATGATCCTCCTAACGAAGCAGTCTTTGCCTCTTATTTGATTCGCCTGATCTTGCATGAACAACTTCCCGAATACGTTTACTGGTTTTTTCAATCACCCGCCTACTGGCGACAGATCTCGCCAATGGGAGCTGCCATTCCCAATATGAATGCAACGCTTCTACAAGAAGTCAAAATACCAGTGCCAATAGATGAGAATGAACAACGGCAAATTGCTGCCCATCTTGACTTAATGAAAGTAGAAATTAACGAAATCCGTTTATTGAACGAAGCCGATGAAAAGTATCTCAATCAGCTTGAGCAGGCTATCCTGACGCAGGCGTTTCGGGGAGAGTTGTAGTTTATGAGTGAAGCTGCCCAGCATTTGCGCCGTGTCAAAAGCGAGTTTGAAAATCATGGCATTCGCAACGAGGTGCAAATCACGGAGCATGTCGCCTTTTTGCTGCTGCCTGAGGTAAGAGCGCGTTGGGGTGAGATTCGGGCGCAAGGTGGCGTGCATGTTGAATCGCTGCTGCAACAGATTCACGATACCTTGCAAGCTCAATACGTTGGCTTACGCATTCCTCAGCCACCGCCGGTTCGGCAGTGGGGCCTGGAGTCACTGCATGACCTGCTGACCCATTTACAACATGCTTTTGACACTTCACCCCATCACGCCAATTGGGGCGCTTTTTTCCAGCGTGAAATCCGCTTTGAACTATTAAAAGGCAGCAGCGGCAGTCAGTATCCCACGCCGCATCACATTGCCAATTTGATGGCGGCCTTAGCTTTGACAGGTCTGAATATTGCTGATGTCTTTGATCCAACAGCCGGTACCAGCGGCTTGTTGGCTGCCTGTCGTGTTTATCCTCATGCCGTGGGCTTAACTGGCTGCGACCTCGATCCACAGAGCGCGGGCATTGGTAGTGCCAACTTGCTCCTGCATGGGGCGAAAAACGCAACCTTTCATGTGGGATCGGCATTGGGATATGCCCGATCATACGACAATCATTTTAGTGCGGTCCTCATGAATCCACCTTTTGGGGGCACACGTGACACAAATGAATTGGCAATCAGTGTAGGGCACTCCTTCGGGCGCAGCAGTGCGACTGTATTAACAGCATTGGCCTGGCAATGTTTGCAGCCGGGAGGTCGAGCGGCCGTCTTGGTTCCCAGTGGGGTTCTGTTTGGTGGTGGCGGTGAAGCTAATTTGCGGCAGAGATTGGCTGAACACAATTTAGAAGCCATTGTTCTTCTACCCAAAGGCGCGTTCCAACCTTATAGCCAGGTCGGCGCCAATTTACTTGTATTCCAGAAACTACCCCAAGGAGCCAACACACCAACACAGCCAGTCTGGTTCTTTGCCCCAGAAGGGGATGGTTATGATCCAGGCATGGGACGGGATTTGACGGCCGAACCGGCGGTTAACATTAATGACCTGCCCCGTGTGCGCGATGTAATTTTGCAAACGCGGGCGAATCAGTGGCAAACACGGCTCTCCTTAACAGCAGCGACCATCCTGACGGCAAGGCAGCAGGCTGAAGCGGGCCTGCCTGGCGTGGCGGTGCGGGTCATGGATGCCGGCGATGGTATGCGTTGGAAAGCCGCATTTTTAGAAGACGGTCTGTTTGCCAGCCTCAGTGACAATTCAAATGCAGGACAAGGCTGGCTTTTTGAATCGCTAACTGGACAAGAGCAACTCGCATTTTCTGTCCTGCCTGATAGTGCACCGGCTAATTCCTGGTTAAACCTCGTGGAAGCTACTTCTTGGGCAGCCAATATTCCTGACACCTGGCAAGGCGAACAGGATGATATTTCATTAACAGTGAATGCCACAACAAGTTTTTCGTTGAACAAGTATGACTTTAGCGGTCAGCCACAGGCGACTGTTTGGGCTTGTCTACTAGATGAACAAGGTAATCCCTTAACGCCATGGCTGGGATGTGATGATGCCAAATTGGTGGATGCCCTGGATGCAGAGCCGGAGAAAAACAAACTGCAAGCTGTGCCCCTCAGGGATGGTCATAATAAGCGATGCGGTTGGTTGATTGATCTGACGGCGAACACGAATGACGAGGCTGCGGATGCACCACGAGGCTCGTTGTTGCTGAGAGATGGGGAGGAAGTACGGTCGTATGCGGAAAATGGTCGCTTCTATCTTACGCTGGACAATGGTTGGATTACATTCACCCCTACCGCAGATTCTCAAGTTACTTTCCGCACGGGGCAGCCCATTACATTGCCAGACAATAGGCGAATTGATGGGTTCGCCGTGGGACCAGGACTGGAAGGGTATGGTCATCACCTGTTTGGTTTGTTGGTCGCGCGATCAGAATTTGTAGACGCAACAAGCGGTAATGTAGGTGATTTACGGCCGACTCGCTTTTTCCCAGAGCCAGAAGCCGTCACATTGGATGCCCCAGCCAACCTGCTGGCAAATATCCGTCGCAATCAGGAAGCACTTAAAGATCGGGTGGATGTATTGCTTAGAACTTTGGGTAAACAGACCTCATCTGATCTAGAGGCGGCTGATTTACCCAATTGGATGACCCAAATGCTAGGCACAAAACAACGCATTTTCTGGACAATACTGGCTCAGCAAAAAGCGGATTCGCGCCCGGCCCATTTTACCGTTGAACATGTCAAGAGATGGTGTGCTGATGACGGCAGCTTGGGCTACCAGGAGGATGACATCCAAAAGCAGTTAGATTTGTTTGTAAACCTGGGACTCATCCAACAGGTTCATGTCAAAGGAGATGAACGGGAAGGTGACTATTATGAAAACCTCTACCGAGCCTTAACCAAGGGTGATATTTTACCGGAGTCTGAAGAATGAGGTTGATTCGCTTTCATATCGAAAATTATCGTGTGCTGAAAAATGTACCCATACATTTTAGCCCGTTGTTGCCAGATCAGCGTTTCTTACCCGTTCAACAAAGCTATGCACTGGATTTTCTGGCTGGTGTAAACGGTACCGGCAAAAGTACCGTGCTGCATTTGTTGGGCCGGCTCTTTTTCCACTTACAGCAAGACAACTACTCTGAATACTTTATAGCCCCTATTCGCCTTGAATATCAGCTTCAAACAAGTTCAGACGAGACTGTGAGGGTCATAATCTCCAACATCTCTGATGAGGAAAATCTTGAAGGGAAGCTGTATTATCAAATAAATGATGAGGAAAGACGGTTTGAAAAACCACGAGAAACTTATTTGCCTAAACATATCGTGATCTACACGACTGGTAGTGAGGCAGAATGGTTGGCAGCATTGGCAAAGGAGCCTGATGGAGGGGCGGCAGTGAGTAATGAGCCATATAGTGAAGAAGCGGAAGTACACCTATACCTAGGGGAATTGCCAGGACAGCGACGATTAGCCGCCGATGACGTAGATTCCGCCGAATCGCTTGCCAAGAAACCTGTTCGCTTCATTCGCTCAGATCGTTTGCCTTTGGTGGCGCTGTGTGGTTTGTTAGGGTCACGTTACTACCAGCACCGAGAAAGCCAGCAACATGAATCATTAGAGCCTGTGTTAGAATCGCTCAACCTGGATCAATTGGTTAGCTTTTCTCTGCGAATTCGGGATCGTCGAGGCTTTATCAGTGATTCGCAACAAGAGATAGTGGAACGACTCAGCCAGGCAGCCAATATGCGTATCCGGCAGGAGGGTGATTTGCTGCTACTCTTTGATATGGCGCAGCAGCCAATACAACCGCCTACTGAGGACATCAGGTCGATCTTCTCAATCTATGATTCAGAAGCAGCAGACGACGCGCCTTTGGAACTGTTTCGTCAACTGAACGTGTTGTGTGAGAAACGGCCGTTTGCCGATGCACCCTTGCAGGCCGTCAATCTATTTTTGCGACGTGTGGAACACCGGGCGAAGGAAGAAGAAGAGCAAACGTCAGAACGGCCTATGTTGCAGCAATTCGACTGGCTCAGTGACGGTGAACGCAGTTTCCTGGCGCGGATGGCTTTGTTCGCCCTGTTTCGCAGCGATAATTTGTTGATATTGTTGGATGAACCGGAAGTACATTTCAATGACATCTGGAAACGCAGAATTGTGGAGATGCTTGACACTATTATGCAGGGCAAAAAAAGTCATGCCCTGATTACCACCCATTCCAGCATAGCCCTCTCCGATGTCCCCCCAGAAAACATCATGAAGTTGGAGCGAACCGGGATGGAAGTGACCGCGCTGCGGCCGCGTTTCCAGACATTTGGCGCGGATCCGGGGGATATTATGGTGCATGTTTTCGGTGCGCCGCAGGCGGCTGGTCAATACAGCGTTGAACACATCAGAGATATTTTGGTAAAGGCCCGAAACGGCCGTGTCAATCGTAGCGAATTATTAGATTATTTGAATGGGGTTGCCCCAGGTTATTGGAGCTATCGCATTCGTCGGCAATTGATCAGGATGCAGTGATTCACAACGTCGAGTTACCACTAGAGACCTTAGCCCGCTTGAGTGAAGTTGTTCAGCTTCAGCTTGACTTACTGCGATTTGCCACAGAGCCGGAGGCGCAGATAGACATAGAGTCGTTAAGCCACTATCTTGAACGCCATTCGCGTTATAACGGCCGTGGTACAACCATTGCGGGGTACATCGTAGGCACGCCCGGCCGGCCAGGCAGGTTCGGCCGTTTGTTGCAAGGGGTGATTGATAGTCAACAAGGGGCTGAGGTTTGGAACAAAGCTATACGGGCAGAACAGTTGCGCCTGGAGAAACGCCAGGTGATTGATTGGATGAACCTGGACATCTTGAAATTGGCTTTGGGCCGGTTCGAAGAGACGTTTGGCTTTTACCTGCTGAATAACACGGCACCGGCAGCATTTACGGCCGTAAACCATCACATAGCTCATTCCCCTGAAAATGAAAAGATCAAATATCCTGATTGGTTGCAGGCTATGCGGCGCTTTCTTCAGGAATTCTATGACGCGCTGGAAGGGGGTCTCAGTGCGCGTCTTTTTCAGGATGGGAAGGGGTACGGCCGTCAAGATTACTTTCGCGCCTTCGTGCAGGAGAATAAAGGGCAGTTTGTTTGTGCCATTTGTGATGAAACCTCCTTTCGTACCATCACGCAAAAACCCGATCAGCCAGCCCATTTTCACAGTGACATAGAGCATTATTTCCCCCAGAGTATTTACCCACACCTGAGTTGCCACCCTTACAATCTCATCCCCATATGCAAGTTTTGTAACCAGGCATTACATGGTGACAAAGATCCTTTGAACAACACTGATCATCCGCGCCGAAATTTGGGAGATGTATTTTTACCCTACGGGCAGGGATCGCTGGCCGAATCTGGTTCGCTAAAAATTGTTTGGGATGGCGAACAACCTGCTCTGCAATTAGTTGGCCGGATGGATTCGGCAGAACTGGGCAGGAAGTTGTGGGCGCTACATGACATTTATGACATTCCAGGACGCTGGCAGCAAAAACAGGATGAAATTGGCGACCATCTATGGCGACGTATTCGCCACTTTCTGGCTGATGATGTTGAAGTGTCAGATGTATTTGATAGCGCTGATCAGATACAGCGGAAATTAAGCAGACTGTTGGCCTACATCCATGAAGATTTAGGCCGTGATCCGTTATCATTCCCTAGCTTGTGGTGGCTGGCTTCGTTAATTGAATTGGAAACATCAACCGACAACAATCAGCCATTCTTACTAGAAATTCAAAACTGGATTAAATATGATCAGGTACGGAAAACAGAGCTTGATACCCTGGCACAAGAGCTAAGAAATATAGTCGTCACTATCCATCAGCGGTGAATGATATGGAAGCAACAGTACCCCAATGGACAGAGCGATTTACCAATACGGATGTGGTTGGTGAAGACCATTTGGGTGTGGAAGGAGTGGCACAGAGTTATCAACAGTATCTGGTGCCGGGTATCATCAGTACCACTGATCACGCACGTTATTACAGCTTTTACTGTTGGATTCTTTACCGTTACATCAACCAGCCAGATTCACCCCGGACTCTCGCCGGTTATCGAGGAAAGTTTTTCAAACGACATGAGCTAGCCTTTCTAATCGGCTGTTACAGCCACCATAAGGACAGAAACTACCTGGGTGGTTTGGTAGGTAGCGGTGTTGGTAACTTTAAAGCCCGTCGTATCTGGGACAGCAGCGATCCTATTACTACTCTCGATGATCACCTCGACTACTTTGGTCATTCCCAAGGTGGTTTTGGCCAATATTATCGGCCAGTTATGCAGGCGATGGGATTGGTAGTTGAACCAGAAAGCCCACGCTGGATTTATCGCTTGACACACCGGGGTGAGGCCTTAGCTCAAGCCTTTGCGGAAACAATTTCTGGGACTATGTACAGTGAGCAGCTAGACAACCAGGGCGAGGTTACATCAATAACACATGATATGGCCACAGAATATGGGCAGCGGGCTTGTCTGTGTCCTGAAGTAATGACCCAAAGCGCAGATCGAGAACCACTGTTGGATGCATTTTTTCGATTCGATCAGGAGGGATTAGGCAATCCACACACGCGCCGTCGTTTAACTCTGGCTTTCATACTTGATTTGGTGAGCCAGACCGAGGGTGTCGCTTTGCGGCCCACATTGCGCCGTGCGCTCTATCTAGGCTGGTTTAGCGAGGGAATTCCATACCAGCCGCAGACATCACTCAAAGATTGGTATCAGCGTTGGCGTATGACACAGGTAAGGCATATGTATACGGCCACGTTACAAACCTTGTGGGCAGTTTTCCTCGACCACTTGCATGGGGTTGAACAGATTAGTTTCGAGGCATTTCTAGAGCACGTATGCGGTTTTTTACCAAACGATGTTGCCTCATTGCCACTATCTGATTATTTAACTGGATTATGCGCGCCCCTCAGCCTTGATGGGGATTGGAAAATGGCGACCAACCAGTTTCATGCAGCCTGTCAGACTGAAACCAGCTTGGATGAAATGACTTTGTTTGCAGCTATAGAGGTGGCGGGACGGGAAACGGCCGTGTTAGTGCCTTATGCTTTACAAATCCTATGTCAGCTTTTCTTGCGTCACTATCCGCTAAGGCAAAACAATGATCCCATTTGGCAAGAGGTGGCTCAGGTTGAACGCCTGCCCCTTGAACAGTTCATGCAAGACCTTGCCAGATATGCAGAAGAAGGTCGGAGTGTTGGAGATTGGTTGGCCTGGCTGTATCGCATTTACTGTCTGGGTCAACACGAGATAATCGCCCTGCAAAAGTTACGTTATAACAAATACAACACCTTCAAATTTTATTATCAGGATGATCGCTTCACCTGGGCCAACAATCCAGTCAATTATCAAGTTCCTTTGCGTTTTCCTGGTTTGCGCCTTTTTAATGGACTAACGATTCTCGCTGATCTCGGTTTGGTCAAAGAAGATGAAGAAGGATTTTGTATTTTTACAGCAGATGGCGAAACATTCCTGGCACGTTCTGTCATGGTGAACCATGCCACTTGATATCCTCAATCAGCTAAGCAATTTGAAGCCACACTATCGTGGAGCTATTTTCCTGACTTACACACTGGATCTGGTTTTCTTCGAGGAATTAGTAGCCCCTAAGTTGGATGCGTTGGGGTGTACCAATGTTGTCATTTTGGCCGATCAACATGGTTATGATGAAGCCCTCGCCCGAGGCAACCGTCATTTGCGGCGTGTGGGCAGGCAATATGTTTGTGCCCCAATCATTAATCCAGGAATTGGTGTTCAACATGCCAAAGCGATTTTGCTGGTTGGGCCTGAACATGGATTGTTGCTAGTGGGAAGCGGCAACTTAACTTTACACGGCATCGGCCGGAATTTAGAGCAGTTTATCCAATTTGATTTGGATTTGTCTAATGATGTCACTTTGTCAGACGACAGGTACCCCTTTGCTGTTGTATGGCAACTAATACAGAAAATTGTCGAGCATGTTAATGTTGCGTCTACCATAACTGATCGGTTAAAAGCTATTAGTGAGTTGACTCCCTGGCTTGATGAGCTTTCGATGCCACCATCTCATATGCGAATATGGCATTCATTGGATCAAGCTATTATTTCTCAATGGCAAGACAGTATTCCAGTAGAAGAATTACGTTTGTTATCTCCTTTTTGGTCACTGGCTGCTATTGAAACCTTAGTGAACCGATTTCGTCCTCAACAACTGGTTCTGGGTCTGAACGCACAGGAAAGCCGACTAAGTGGATTGATATTGCAGCAACATGCTCATAGTTGGCAATGCGACTTACAACTTTTCGCCATAGAAGGCCCCATTAATGAGCAACGTCGTTTACATGCGAAGACGTTTGTTGGGAAAAATAAAGACAGTTCATGGTGTGTCATTGGCAGCGCCAATTGCACATCACAGGGACTTCTTCACAGTTGGCTAAATGGCGGCAATCTTGAGCTAGTCATATGGCAAAAAACGGAAGATTCTGCATCATTTCAGAGTATCTGGTCAGATGGAGTCCTAACCATCTCGCCTCTTGATCCTGACAATCTTCATTCAGAAGGAGATGATGAACCCAAAGCAAAAAGATCTCCACTTCGGTTGCGTGAGTTACAGCATGATAATGAGCAACTAACGGGCCATATCGTTTGGGAAAATAACGGAAACGGCCGTGAAGGTGGATGGTGGCTGGAATTGCAGCGGTTACAACAAAGGTTTTCTATTGACCCAGATAAAGACGGCAGGTTTTCGCTAAATTTTGTAGAGCAACTAACAGGTAGTGAAGCGGGAAGAGTAATCTGGTATACGCTAGAACAAACAGAGATGGCCAGTCCATTCCACTGGATCGATCAACCAGCAGAATTAATTCGCTTCGGTAATCGTACCTACCATGCCAGGGTAAAGGCTAGCCTACAAACGTTTGCCGGCGCCGGGAATCTTTTTGAAGAGCTAATGGACTTTTTATGGGAGCGGGTCGATCCACGTCAAATACAAGCCGATGCTGAAAGGGAAAAAGGTGATGGACGAATCGGCCGTAGAGCTGGGAGAGCACATGTAGATGATACTGATCTAGAGGAAGCTCCACCGCCACCATCGTCATTTATCACTGATGAAGAGTTAACCGACACGCTCATGTGGCATGTAGAAGGTTATACACCACATAATCAAAACGTACATTCTTTGCGTGATTTGTTATCCCTTGCTTTGCTTCGCTTGACAACCGAAACCAAAACTCCAGAACCAGAGATTCAGGAGGGAGAGGAGCGAGACGAAGATGCCAACGCCGACAAGGATAAACAACAGCTTCAAGAACAAAAAGAAGTTTTGCAAAGGCTATGTGCTTACGTTCATCACTATTGTCAACGTTATGCTAAACGCCTCTCAGAACTGGAGTTTCTTTCGTTGGTTGGGCCGCGTTTGCTATTTGAGAATCATTTCACATTGGGGCGAATCTTACTGGAATTCCATGAAAAGGTTCAACTTTTCTCACAACAGGATTTGCGACGTTGTCTCCTATTGATATACGGCGCCTTATTCTGGCCCGAAGCAACTAGGGTAAACGGAAGAGGCGGCTGGGAACTCCTTCTTACCACCGGTATTAAGTCTGATGAGCTTCAGGCTATCTGGCAAGAAACCAATATGGCAATTATAACCTCACTGCTCGTCATCCAAGCCTGGGGTAAACCTTTGTCTTGGCAGCAAACTCAATACGATGATCGTTTGGTGCAAAGATTCATGTTGGCTCGTACATTGGTCAATAAGATTGAAGTTCAAATTGGTGAGCAATTCTGGGTAAGCGGCGTAACGAATACCTATGATTCAAATGATTTGTTTGGATTTCGGAACTTGAGTGAGTTAACCGGTAAGAAGAAAGAATTTGCAGGTGGTACGGTTAAAATCGATATGAAAGCTGTAGCTAATTACCTTACCCCGGCTGAAGAAAAATACCAGTATCTATTTTGGTGGTGGCAATTAAGTCGACGTGGGGTGGCTGAAAGGACAAATGCCGTAAAGTTCATGCAGTTGGTCAATAGCATGGATTTGAAAAAAGAAGTAGACATTATGAAACAGCTTGGCAGAAATGGGAAAGTTAGAAGTTTATTGGGGACTCGGGAACATTGCCCTTCTTGTTCTATCAAGCTTCCATCACAATGCTTATTGGAGCTTCACCGATATGAACTCAAACTATGTCCCCATTGTCGCCAAGCAGCTTTGTATTGGAAACCAATGCTTACAATAGAGGCCGTATAGTGTCTAATCATCTGTCCGGCGCATCTTCCGTACCGGGACAGGCCAACTGACCAGTGCTTATCCGTACTAGAGCATCTGCCTGACCATCCAACTCGATTACATCCCACCTATCGTTCGATTTCTTTTTTAGCCGAGGCGTTTCATGCTTTTTCAATATACGTATCAACTCATTCTGAATGACAAGAAAACCGAAACGAGGCGGCAGATCAACCCTGGTGAAAAGCTGCTTGATAATCCAAAACGGGTGGAAGTGAACGGCCGTGTCAAATGGCAAGTTGGCCGCTCTTATGCCATTCAACCTGGCAGGAGCCAAAAAGCAGTCGGCCGTATCAGGATTACGGACATAAAAATGCAGCCGCCAGGTCAGATGCAGACAGAAGACGCACGGGCTGAAGGCTTTCCATCCCTGGATGATTTCTGGCAGACATGGCTACAGATTCATAAACATTTTGACCCAGATTTGGCCTTCTGGGTTATTACCTTCACCAGAGAACCTACGCCAGAAGAAAAAGTGTGGGCAGAATGCCTCGACCAGGAAAACTGGTTGAATCAAATGGCACGAAAAGAAAGGGAAAAGCTAACGGCCGTCGGACATGAACTGGGTGAATATGATCCAACTTTCTCCTAATCAGTTTGGTTCAGACGTGCAGGAAACTGACAATCTGTATGGTTTGTCCTCTGGAATCAGACCTGTGCAATACACTTTGAATCTTGAAAGCGCCGGTTTTTTGAAGCCAATGGGGATCATGGCGCTCGTGCTGACAGTACGGCAAATTGCCGAACAATCAGGTCATCCTATTTTATTGGTCAATCTTGGTAGTGAATTGCTCTCGTATCTGGAACGAGTCAACTTTTTTGATATGATGGGAGAATGGCTGGAACTGGAGGACAGCTTGCCGGAACAACGATGGGATCGCAATCCGCAAACAGCCAATTTGTTGGAATTAACACCGATTACCAACGCCGGTGACGTGGCCAGAGTCATGGAACGGGCGGAGGCAATTTTTAGCCGTTGGCTGCACCTACCTAACCTCGGCAGCCTGCTCAAGGTAATCAGCGAATTATGCAGCAACATCTACCAGCACAGCGGCGACCGGCATGGCTTCGTGCTCATTCAACGGTATCAGGTAATTTCACGAGGCGAAGTAGATGTAGTTTTAGCGGCAGGAGATTTGGGACGAGGTATTCGTGGCAGCTTGATAGCCCGGCATCCGGAATTAGGCGCGGAGCCGCTGACTTATATTCAGGCGGCACTAGACGGCCGTACCTCCCGTCACACCGGTCGTGGTGGGTTGGGTCTACGCACAGTCGAGGAAACAGTGGAGAAAGAGGGCGGATACGTCTGGATGCGGTCGGAAACGGCCGCCATCCGCAGCTACGGCCCCCATCACCACTACCCCTTCACCAATCTTGCCCCTATGCCTGGCACCCAGGTCGTCGTCGAATTTCGCACCCCCTTACGGGATTGACAGCCTGTGTCAGGCGTGATATTATTTTTGGCATTGCTTCACTTAAATTTAGTGAATAGACACGCAGAATAGATGAAGGATTAAAGATGACGCGCTTAGAGATGGATAATTTGGCAGCCGATCTGGAACTGCCACCCCGCTTCTTCGTCACCCGCGACAAAGGGGAGCAGGCTTTCGTCCGATTATCGGAAGCGTTACAAGCCGTGCCGGAGGAGGGCTCGCTCATCCTGCAATTCCCGGCCAGCCAGGTGATGGATGTTTCCTTCGCCGATGAAACAATTATCCGGCTGGGGCAGGAGATTGTGGACAGCAAATACGGCCGTCGCCGCCTCTTGCTCGCCGGCTTAACCCAGGACTCGATTGACAACATCAATGCCGCTATCCGATTACAACGGTTGAAGCTGGCCTTTCTGGCCATCACCCCAGGCGGGCAGTGGGAAGTGGTCGGCCACTTGGAAGATAACCTGCACGAGACGTTGGCAATGGTGGCACAACGGCCGACGCTCACTGCGCCTGAACTGGCCGAAGAGCTAGACCTGGCCTTAAACAGCGCCAACAACCGCCTCAAGCGGCTGTACGATCAGCGCCTCATTCGGCGGGAATATGAAGTGTCCGAAAAAGGGCTGCTCTACATCTACTATTTCTGGCAGTGGGAGGAGACAGAATAAACCCATGAACCAAACACCCGTCCTGGCAACCCAACCAGTCGCGGCCAGCGACGCTCAACTGGAGCCAAACCAGACCTCTTACCAACAATATTACCTGCGTGTAATTGAGCAGCAATTAACGGCTGACGAATTTGGCGGCCTCAAACTCGTCGTGGGGCCAACCGGCATGGGCAAAACCAGCGCCATCCCCGCCGTCATTGCCCAACTGCGGGCGCGTCAGGTGGAGAAACACTGCATCTATACCTCGCACCGTCACCTGCTCCTCCGTGAAATGGCCGACGCCCTAGAAGCAAACGGCATCCCCTTCGTCTACCTGAGAAATGACGAGGAAGTGGTCAAAGCATTTCTGGCCTGGCCGCAAAAGGGGGATTTCCTGCGCCGGTTGGAGGCATATGATTTCTTCAAACTGGCCAATAGCACGCGTGTGCAGGTAGAAAAACAGCTTGAGAGTCTGGCCCAGGAGCAGACTAACCTGGAGTGCTTAAAAAACAGCGGCTTTCTTGACATTTACCGGCAACAGCAGCCGCTGTTTCGCGAGCGATGCAACCGGCTGCTACGTCTGTTCAAAAATGGTCTGGCACACAAAGCGCTAAGCGAAGAGGCGCAGCGCCGCCTGATCCAGGATGCCGGTATCTGGCTGCTGTTTCCCTATATCGAATTTCTCCATAATCCCGCCCAACCGGTGTTGTTGGTAACAGTGCAAAAGTTGCTCTACGGATTTTTCAACGGCCGTACCAACGAACGTCTCCTCTCCCTGGAAGACAACATCATCTTTCTGGATGAGTTCGACATGCAGGAGAAGGAGATGCTGAGCTTTCTCTGCCGCAGCCCGGAAATCCAGAACAGCTTCGAGTTTGTGCGCCTCTTCTACGAAGAAATGAGCCGGCAGCGGCAGTTGGGCCATCTCGACCCAATTCCAGGCGAACCGGAACGCCGCACAACAGCCAAACAGCGAGCCGTATCGATCATTGACAAGTTGCAGGCCGATTGTGAAAAAGAGGGCGTCAGCTTTCCCCAAATTCGCCACTTTGCCTTGCGTGAAGGGGAGTTCCCCAGCAACCATCTGTCGGTGTTTCAATCGGGCGTGCAAATTATGACCGACCCCTTTTACCTGCGCGAGCAAGGCCAGGTTTGGGAAGTGGTGCGCCAGGCGGGGCCAGATACGCAGCGCGCCCGGCCGTTGATGACCATTATCACACAAACTGCCAACGCCATTCTCGATTTCTTCTCAGAGCTATGGGCGGATGAACTCGCTCCGGAATGGTATAGTTGGATTGACCAATGTTACGACCAGAAAAACGACAACACGCCGGGGCGGTACCAGGAAATTATCAGTGACTATGGCTTTTACCGACGGCCGTCGCGCCTGGCCACCGAGCGCCACGACCCGGCTGTCGCCACTAGCATCTATTATCTGGGCTACAGCTTTTTCCGGCTGGTGCGCGGCGCCTACTTTACCACGCCGGACGAAATCCGCCTGGAGCAGAAAAAGCTCACGGTCACGCCGGAATATCTGCTGTGGCGGCTGAGCAATACCAACCTGTTGTTCGCTCTCTCGGCTACGGGGGACATCAAGCGGTACGTGCAGTCATTTGACATGAACTGGCTGGAACGATATGGCCGTTATCTGCCCATTGACGAGCAAGACAGAGCGCTTGTGGCTGATTTGAAGCGACAAAAAGAGGCCAGGCGCGATTACACAGTGAAGTTGAGCGTGGCCGATGAACTATCAAAATCTCATCCCCTCTCTTACGCGCTCGATCAACTGGCGCAGGAACAGTTTTTCAGTCGGGAAGGGGAGGAAATGGCCGGAGAAACAACGGTGGCTTACCGCCAACACGCCCTCGGCCTGTTCCTGGAAACGATGCGCTGGATTGCCCACGAAAGCCATAATCAGGCCCACCTAGTTTTTCTGAACTCCTTTACATTCATCGAAAAATTGTTGCGACCTGAAAATGGGCTGCCGAAGTCATTCTACGACAGTATGCGGCCGTATCTGGCTGTTGATAGCCTGGGCGATGGCCGTTCACGGGAACACAGAGTGACAATTGAAGGACGGCCGTGCCAGGTCATCTTCCTGGACGCCGCCAAGGGCCGGGAAATGGAAGACCAATCTTTCCGCCAGGCCGAACCAGGCATCCCGCTAATTGTGATTACCACCTATCCCACCGCTTCCAACGGCGTCAATCTGAAATGGCACAGACACGATGATCAAGAAAATGGGCCGGGCCATGATCTAGAAGGTGTCCATTTGCTGGAAGCGCCTCACTTTTATTTCAGCGGCTCAGACAGCAGTGATGACGGCGTTGATAAAGAGAAGATGTTCATCTGGCAGGTGTGGAAGCTGTACCACAACTTTCAGATTTCGGAGAGCCAATTCATCACCGCACTGCGAGAACTGAACATTGCCGATGTCAACGCCCTATATAAATCCACTCCAGACTATCTGTTGAACCAGATCGCTGTTTTTCACCAGGCGTTAGGGCGAGTTGACCGGCAGTGGCAGCCGATGCCGCTCATTGAAATTCGTCTAGCCGCTGGCCGCTCAGATGTCCTGGGCATTTTCGAGCGGTATCTGGCTGTGCCCGGCGTTATCGCCGAGAATCGTCTGGCGCGGGAAGCGTATACCTCCTCGCTCATCCTGGCGCTGTACCAAGAGATTGAGAAGGCGTATTTGCGCCGGAGCATTGTCAACCAATTGCAATACGAATCTTTTGCCGCCACAGAAGATCGCGCCCGGCAGATCACTGGCCGGCTGCTGCAAATCATCAGCGGCGTCCGCAGCAGTGCGTACGCGCCGGCCGATGCGCAAAAGGTGATGGACCTGTGGTGGCGCATCCGCGAGGCCGTCCTGAAACAGGATTACCATTTCCAATCTTCGATTGAAATCGTCCATCTGCCCACCGGCCAGACCCAGCGCGTTGTCGTAGATTTTCGGCGCGACTCCGTCCTGGAAACGGCGCTGCTGCAAGATGGCGACACGCTGCTGATTGATTGGGAGACGCAGAAAATTCATCGCCAGCCCACCCAGGTCACCAGCCGCTACGATCTAAACCGGTATTATCGCCAATACGTACTCAATCCGGTGATTGAGTGGTACTTTCGCACCCACAACTATCGGCTTCGCTACGACCCGGCCAATCAAAACCTCTTCTTCACGCCCTACATCCAGCAGAACATCCTGGCCGGCGCCGTGGGCGAGGCTGCTTTGCAAGCGGCGCTGCAACATTTCCACATCCCGCTGGCCCATGAACGGGATTGTCCGCCGGCGCTGTTTGAAATCGCCGACATGCAGCTGCAAGGTCTGCCTGTTTACCTGGACGCTAAAAATTACAGCCAGTGGACAACGCTCTACCGCTTTGCCGCCGACCCGGACGATCCGGCCTATGATGAAAAGTTGAACGCCACCGCTTTCCTGGCGGTTGCCCAGAAGAAATGGGAATACCTGGTGGCGCAAACGGGCAATCAGGACGTGAAGCTGGTATTCATCAACCTCGCGGCAAGCGAGAATCATCCTAACGAGGGGTGGGACGCGCAGTTGAATCCGGTATGGCCGTATCGTTTCCGCGACAGTGCCCTTACGATTATTCAAGGGGTCATTGACCATCACAATCCTCACGAGTGGCGGCATGATTTTGAGGATTGGGTCAATGAGGTCAAAGCGATTTACCGCAAAATAGAAGGAGCCAATGATGACAAAAAAGAGTGAAAATAACGCCAGAGCCGTCCGCACAACCATTTTGACGATTGATCGGGGGGCGATTGATTGGGAGCGGATGCGCCAGAGTTGCCATATCGTTCGCTATGATGTGCGCCGCAAGGTATGGGAAGAAAGTGCTTCAAAATATTACGGCAGCATGCACAACTGGTACAAGCAGGAAAGCGATCACCCCTGCTACCTGCACACCTATGGCCCCCATCTGTACGTCAAATATGACAATGCTGAGGAAGTAGCTGCGCTTAAGTATGAAAGACGGCTGTTACCCTGCTCAGTTGTCAATGTACAGGATGAAAGGTTGCTGCCGCAAATTTTGAAGTTGCTTCTGGCTGATTTCTTTCAGGTGGACGGCCGTTTCGTAAGCAATGCTGATTTTTTCCTCTGGGCAACGGCCGATAAAGATTTTGTCACGGGTTTGAAGATTAAACTAACCCACAACTGGCAAGAAGATGAGTTCATCATTTCCGATCAGGCGGCGCGACTGCGTAAATTACGGCCGTCAGATTTCGACGGTATCAATGAGTGGAAGCGTAAGAACAGGGTTTATTACGGCCGTTTCTACATAGAAGGCATGGTCGTATTCAAGCAGCTCAAGCCTGACCAACTAACAAAGGAACAACTCAAGGAAGGCATCTACGAACTGTTTGAAGGCAGCCTCGCCAATCGCGCCAGCCTCACCTTCCACTCCACCAAAAGCCTGCGTGCTTTGCAGCAAACCAGGTCTTATCTGCTCAATCATTTCATTGCCCAATTTGTCGCCTATATGAATGGGTTAGGGATGCCCTTCGAGCAGAAACGACTCTCTATGCAGCCTATGCACACCATACCCACGTCTGCAATGAAAGAACGCCAACTGTCGCTTGAGCAAAAACCCATCTATATTGTTGATGATCGCCTGAACGCCGTCCGCAAACCCGATGATTTTGCCACCCGCTTTTGTCAGGTCGCTAATGCTGCCACGCCAGATCACGACACACTTTTCGTGGTCAAACCAGAAGACGAAATCGAACCGGGTGATTGGGTACTGCGCATCCAGGATTACGAGAAAGACGATTTTGATCCAGAAACTGGCATCTTGAAGGATTGGCAGGATACCAAAGCCAGCTTTTATGCCCGGCATCCTGATGTTGTCAAGCAAACGATGAACGTCAACAACAACCGCAAGAAACGACAAAAAGAGGCAGAACGTCAGAAGCCGCGGGACTGGTCGGCGACAGAGCACCTGGATTATGAAGTACCAACGGACACCGACCTGAAAACTCAGCTCGAAGTCTGCCGCAATCAACTTCTTCTCAAAGATGTGGTCATGTTTCCGCAAAATGTTCCGCCCCGGTTACCGCAAATCCAGATGATGGCAGATATGATATTCCTGTACCAGGAAGCGTTGATCTATTTTGACGGCCGGGATTTGCATTTTATGAACCTTGCCAACAATCTTGAAGCGGCAGCCGCCTTTATCTGGGCGCACACTGGTTGGGATTTAGAAAATGACGTTCTTATCCCTTCAGCCTATGTACGAAAATATGAGGGTATCCCTGATGCTAAAGACATTGCAGGGGCAACAAAACGGCCGTTTATCATCAGCCGTGATTTTGTGTGGGAGATTTGGGAAGGAAACGGCCGTGTTCTCAATGAAGATGCGGTCATTCGGAAACGTCTTGAAGCGTTAGAACAACCAAGACCCATTAAGCAATTTTATCCCCCCCAACTGGACAACAATCCTTTGTTTGACAGCCAGCAATTGCAAGTGTATGCCGAATTTTTAGATCGGGAAGTCAGGCAGTCAACTATCTCCTACATTGATCTGAAAACGCAGTACGGCAAACATGTCAAAGACGAACGTGGCGCGATTTTGGAAGAAGATGGCGGCTTTTTTAGCTTATTAGGCATCCACAGCGCTAAAAAATACAGAGAGTATCTAAAAGGGTGGGTTGGCCTGCCATTGGAAAGCGTGCGCGAAGACCACCTCTTCCCGGTATACAAAGGCATTTGGTATGCTCCAGACACCAATCATTATGTAGCAGGCGTCAAAGACCCTAGTTCTGAAGAGCAGGAACGCGGCCATGCCCTCCGCCGGATAGTTGTCCACCAGGGTGAAAGGGAGCCGAACAAATTGCAAGCCTGGTTAGCGCAGGCGTTTTTCCCGCTGCTTGAGGTGAACTTTATTCGTCACCGGAATTACACAGTTTATCCTTTTCCCTTCAAGTTAATTGAAATTTGGCAGGGAGTGATAAGTCCAGCAGAGTAAAAACATCAACGCCAACACCACCGAACTGGCGTTATTCCAGCCAAAATAAGCATTTCGCGCAAGGGCTGATAGGGAATGTGTTCCTATCGGCAATTTTTTACCGGCTTTGGTAAGGATCCTGAATCACCAGAAAGGTGGGGCGGACTGAGCCATCGCGTTCGATGAAATCCAACCCCATGCCGATGAGTGCCCGTGCTTTACGGCCGTCCACACGTGTCAGTTCAATATACCGGTCATGCGCTGTGTGATAATCCAGACGAAATTTGATGTTGACCTGGGGAAAGCGCGCTTTTAACTGGTTGATGGCCCGTTTTTGTTCTTCGCCGTCTGGCCGGGCCTGAATCGTCACCTGCTCCAATGTGCCATGCTGCCCGGCCAGGGTGATGTGCGCCCCGATGCGGTTGAGAATGACGTCGGCCGTTTGCAGGTAGCGGTCATTGATGACCATGCGGCGCACCGGTTGGGTATAGAAATCGGCAAAGTAGTCGGCTTCTGTATGTTTTTTGCCATCGGGGGTGATTTCTTGCACGGCCGTGTCCGCCGGTTCACGCAGGTCCACATCTTCAACGGGACGGCCGCGATAACCAGCGAGCAAGGCAGCAATGTCAGCCACAGCCGGGCCGTGCTGTGTGGCCTGCAAGGAGCGGATGCCATCATCGGTCAGGGAAAGCGTCTCGCCGTCGGTTGTTCTTATGGCGGTGGCATAGGGTGAATGGGGGTCAATGACGGCCGTCCACGGCAGTTGCCGGTTGGTCAGGCGCAAATCCAGCCCCTTCCGCTGGAGCAGGCGCAAATGCGTCGCCAGGGCCATAGCCTCGCCGTCACCGGAAGCGTGTTCGGGCAGATGGTTCAGGAAGAGCCGCACCTTTACTTTGCGCTGCAACAACGTCTGGATTAGATCAAGCCAGCTTTGCCCGTCGGCGGTGGGTGGGGTTAAGTCCAGCCGATTGACGCCGAGGGTCACACTTTCCTGAGCCTGTGTAAGCTGCTCCCACAACCAGGCCATGGGGTTCACGGCCGTGACCGGATGCAAACCGGCCACTTCGCCCACTATACTTTGCTGCAAATCCGCATCCAGCGCCCGTAGAAAGTCGGTGATACGGCCATGATCTAACAGGTGATGCTCCAACTGATTGCCATATTCACGCAGGCAGCGGTAACAGCTTGTTTCACAGTCACAATCCACGATTTCCAGCGCCGCCGCGACCACCTGCCGCATCTCGGCGCGAATACGCTGCACGTGCCCGGCGCCGCCGGGCACGTTGTCATACAACACAATGCTCTGCCGCCAATGGGCGCCGGCCGACTCAGGAAATAAGACGCCGTCAATATCTTTACGCTCAATTTGCAGCGCCCGACAAGCGCCTTGCAGCAGGGCATATTGGAGAGACAACCAGAACGGTTGGTCATCTGGCTGTGGCAGGGAAACATAGGTTGCGCTGGTGAATTTGAGATGGAGGGTGTCGGTGTCCTGTTCAAAACCCAGGGTATAGGTACTTCTTTTATCTGGTTTGCCGGGGCAAGGCTGGCCGTTTAATCGGCCATCACATTTGGCGGCGTTCTTATAAACATTTTTGCCGCATAGAGGGCATATCTTGAAACCGCTGCCCTGAAAGCCTTCATTGACATAGAGCAGCGCTCCGGCGCGATCATAACCAACAGACAATATCTGCCCGATGGTTTGGGTTTCTACTGGGCCAGGTATGAGCGCGGAACGCATCATGTTAAACGGCCGATCCACATATTGCCCGGCCGGCTGCCCGCTATCACCCGAAGCGCGGAAACCGTCCGGTTCAATGTATTGGCGCTGTGGCCACTGGCCCCGTTTTGGCGGGGTATGGCAAACGGGGCAGGGCTGGTCTAAATTGCCCAGTGGTTTACCGGGCGTCTGCACCAGTTGCAGATGATTGCAGGTAGGGCAGATGTGGTAAGCAAAAACCTGCGGCTCCTTGCCAAAAAACTCCAGCCCTTCACTTTTCCAGATGCGTTTGTCGGCCACCACTTCCTGGCCAGGAGCGTATTCGCGGATGGCCTGCTGTAAGTTTCGTTGCAGGCGCAACTGGCGCGGCGGCAAGAGGCGCGGCGGAATATGCAATTCTACCGTGTGCAGGGGGAATGAGTAGCTGGGCAAGACGCCTCTATCACTCAGATGGTTGATGATGTCCTCATGGCGTAGACGATCCAACAACTGGCGATAACGGGTCATCTCCTTGCTCATTTGATCGAGCGTTTGGGAGATGTTGCCCTGCATGACCATCTCTTGCTGCTGTTGCAGCGATTGTTGGACGGCCGCTTTGTAGTAACCGGCTTCTTCCTGGTAACGGTTATACCCTTTCTGTTGTAGGTCGTGTTCAAATTCTCGGAGGGCGATTGGTGGGTCAATGGCATCCGGCACGGCCGTGCCAAACAGCGTTAACAGCGCCAACAGATATGATTGTTTTTCTGCCAGCCAGGCTGAGAGTTGGGCGTAATAGGGGCCACCCGGTGATTGTTCGTCAAAAAATGCGCCTACGTTTTTGTTGTATTCCTGGCGGGCGGCACAGTGACGCAGAAACTCGCTGAGCAGGATGGCGTTGACATGGCGGCGGATGATGATCGGGTTTTGCACGTTGAGGTAGGGGACGCGGACACGGCCGTTGATAATTTCCGTAGGCGACTTAAAGTAGGCCTGATCATGAGGACGGTCAGAGGCCCAGGCCAGAATAAAAGCAGTGCCGCTGGTGCGCCGCCCGGCGCGGCCGGCGCGTTGTTTGTAGTTCGCTACCGTCGGCGGGATGTTGCTCATCACCACCGCCTGCAAATCCCCCAAATCAATGCCCATTTCAAAGGTGGTGGAACAACTGAGCATATTGATTTCCCCATTTTTGAACCGGTTTTGATAGTCACGCCCCTTGTCTGGGTCCAGTTGGGCGGTATGTTCCTCTACCCGCATGGGAATGGTGGTCTGGCACAGGTTATCGTGATAAAAGCTGCCGCCAGCCAGGGTGTTGATATTTACAGGTTGTAATGTGCCCTGGCAGTGGGGGTGGGAGCAAGGCAAGGCATTGCCACGATAGCTCAGGCGCTGGCATTGGTTACAGCGAAACCAGTGGGCGCCCGCCCGGAAAAAGAGGCGGTCGTGGCGAATCTGGTAGCCATCGGCCGGACGGCTGGTGTCCAGGATGCTGCTCTGGTCGGTTAACCAGTTCAGGATTTTATTCAGGCTCTGGATGACGGTCGTATCATCATTGGCCAGCCCTTTGTACTGTAACACCCTCTGCATTAACTGGCGACGGCGATGGCGAGATGTCTGGCCTATCCAGGCAATTTCATACTGGCTGGCGTCCTGGCGCACCAATCGCGGGCTAAACTTGTTACGGCCAAAGATAGGGTCATCCCTTTGGATGCCATCCGGCAATGTGACGACTTTGGCCCGCCGCAAATCATCCAGCAGATATTCCACGAGGGCGCGGGTTTCCACGGCCGTTAGTCTTAATTCCTGCGCCAGACTGTCAAAATCGGGCAGTTTGTCCGGCTCAAAATATTCCACGCTGATCAACCCCAGGGCTTCCAGTGATTGGCGGGAACGCAGTTGGGTGGTGATTTCGGCAAAGACCTGCTTCTGGAGGTGCTGGCTCAGCCGCTTTTGCTGGCTCTGGTTCAGGTGCTGCACCTGAATGGGCAGATTTTCCCGGCTCATTTCCGGGTCGTTGTGCGCCACCCGGTAACGCAATGCCAGTTCCAACCCGGTGCGACTGATTGTTTGTAAGTCGGGCCAAAAAGTACGAGTAGCGGTGGTTGCTACCGACTCGCGGATGATGCGCCGGTATGCCTGCTGGTTAACTACGTCTTGCACAAAGGCCGCAAAACGGGCCGCTCCCTGGCGGCTATCATAGAAGCTGAGCAGTTTACGGCCGTTACCCGGCCGCTGCTGCAATGTGGGATCGTTGGACTCTGGCAAGGCGCGGTACAAATCTTCTGTTAACACGGCCAGCGGCGTCAGGGCGTTCAGAGTGATGTCGGTGGCAATTTCCGTGTTTTTGAGTGCGCGACTGTGGCAGCGACCACATTCACGCAGATGGTCTACATCTTTGTCTGCTGTGCCTTTATTTTTGCCCTTGTTTACTTTTTTTTCCGTTTGCAGCAGGTACAGGGTGGCGGTATGGGGCGACGGCCGTTCACAGCCACACCGGCCATTGGCCCGCACCTCTTCCCGACAATCAAGGCATAATGCAAACTCTTTCTGCTTGAACGAGTTTTCGCCCGCCTGTTCCACCAGTGCCTCTTCATCGTCCTCTTCTTCATCTTCCGCCAGGGCGCGATTTTCGTAAAGGGGCTGCCGGGTGGCATAGCGTTTGGCCGGTTCCAGTTCTAACGCCGCTTCTGCCAGAAATTGCCGCCCTACTTTTTGCAGCCGCAAATAGACCTGCCCACAACTGCGACAGACAACGATAGGATAAACAGGCGATTGGCAGGCATTACACCTTTCACGTGGAGCGGCGAATAGCTCGCTCCACTGCTCATCGGCTGTTTTCTTCGGGCAGGTGGGATTAAGACAGGCCCAAATCCCCTGTGGCGGGCGTACAAAGAGGTGATAGCGGGCGGGCAGCAATGATGGCTTGTCAAGGTCAGGGCGGGCCATGGCCGCCAGTTCGATGAGGTGGTAGAGGGCGTTTTGTTGTTGGTGGGCAGGCAGACGGCCGTTGAACAATGCCTGGGCCACCGTTGACACTTCCACCGGCTGCCCTTTTTCCACCATATGCTGGCGCAGCCAGGTCAAATCCTCATTGCCCCGCAGCGTCTCCCACAAAAAACGTGGCGGCTGACAACTGTCGGCTAGGCTCAGTTCATCGGCCGTAATGAGGCCAATTTCCTGCATCAGCAACGCCATCTCATCGGCGCTTTCCCATTTTTCCTGACGTACATTGCGCAACAATTCGTCAAATTGGGAATGGACATACGCTTCTACCGCCGGCTGGCGCGGGGCAGCTGGGGGGATATAGTCGTGATCTGGTTCACCAAAAATGATGTCATCAGGTTCAAACTTTTCGCCAAACAAAGCTTCGGCAAAGTGGCAGGCATCGGCCGCGTCATCATCGGTGAGGGTGGCGCTGGTAGCAATGCAGCGCACCTCGCCCGGCTGTTTGCCCAGGCGGTGTTTGAGGCGACGCATGAGCAGACCCACTTCGATGCCTTGTGCGCCGGCGTAGGTGTGCGCTTCATCCAGCACGATGAAACGCCACTGCCCTTGCTGGAATAATGGGCTGTCTTGTGGCCGCAGCAGCAGATATTCCAGCATGGCGTAGTTGGTGATGAGGATTTGCGGCAGCTTCCCTTCATTTTGAATCTGATCACGGCCAATGATTTCATTGGGCAGCGGATATTGGGATTGGGGGAAAAGTTCTTGTCGCGCCGGTTCCATCTGATGCCACTCCTGGTGCATTCGCTCCCGTGCCCGTTCCGCTTTGTCTTCCAGTTCGCTGGTGTAACGGCCGAAGGTGATCGGGGTATCGCGCAGCAAGACGCGCAACCGGTCTAGCTGGTCATTGACCAGGGCGTTGAGGGGGTAGATGAGGATAGCGCGCACGCCGGGGGATGGGTCAAGCAGCAGGTCGTTCAATATGGGGACGAGGAAACATTCTGTCTTGCCGCTGCCGGTGCCGGAGGAGACAACGATGTTGCGCTGTTCGGCGCACAATTTTTGCATCGCTTTGGCCTGGTGGCTATAGAGGGGGGCGTTGATGGGCAACGGCCGTCCTTTCTGGAAACAGGGCAAATTTAACAACCGCGGCGTAATCACGTTGTTGTCTGCCAGTTGTTGCAGGGAGACGGCCGTCTGGTACGGCACAGTTAATTCCAGGTAAGGCCCGGCAAACAAGGCACGCGGCCGATTAAAACTATCGCGGATAAACGCCGCCAGGCGCGCCTCCTTGCCATCCCGATTCACATCGAAGGTGGTGGTGAGATAGTTGATCAATGTGGCCTGTAACTGCTGCGATAGTTTGATGGGGTTCATGTTTAACCTCCTCCTGTCCTGCTACTTAACCACGAGCTATGCACCATGAGCAATTCCGCCCACGTCAGCCCCCATTGCAGATGCTCTGGCGCTTTCTGGTTAAGTTCCGCCAGTAATTCTTGCACATCTCTTTCTGAAAGCGATGCGTCCTTGATCAACCTGGAAAACTGCTTCGGCCGTAGGGCTGCTGCCCGCAGCAGTGTACTTAAAGCAAAGATAGTCTGCCCAAACTCGCTGACACTATGTTGATGACGCCACTCACCAAGCAGACGTGCCGCGCTGGCCCAATAGGGTTGGTTGGTGTTTTCTGTACCAAACCGTTTCGTTTCGCGCAAAATGGACAGTAACTGCGTTCGTCTCGTATTGCCATCAAAGTCAAAGGCATCGGTTACTGTTGGTTCCGGGAGGTATGCCGCCGCCGGGTTGATCTTTATCCCAAGTTCGGCATACGTTTCCATCAGCGAGGGGCCGCGACGTTCGGGCAAAAGTTCGGCCAACAAATGATGACCACCAAGACTCCTGGAAACTGTGATGTCGCGTAAGATGGGCTGTGGGTGACCATGTAAA
This sequence comes from Chloroflexota bacterium, assembly GCA_035444285.1. Classification (GTDB taxonomy): domain Bacteria; phylum Chloroflexota; class Anaerolineae; order Promineifilales; family Promineifilaceae; genus CAADGU01. The sequence continues at coordinate 43,225 of DAOMOK010000029.1, read as the reverse complement.
TGTTCATGTTGTAATTCATCGGGCAAGGTGTATACCTGGGCGCCGACCAGTCTGCCGCAGCGGGCGCAGTACCAGAGGGCATAGGTGTCCAACAGGTCAATTTCCATCCAATCCACCGCGGTCCCGTCAGGTATTAAGCCTGCCTCCACCTGCACCTGTGTCTCCGTGACGGCTCGCCATTGGACAAGAACATGCTGTTTGGGAGCGCCTTCGGCAGTAGACATACGCCAACGGCCGTAGCCCTTCCCCTCGCGTCCGCCATACGCGGCTTGCAGTGGATACACCCGTAATTGATACCCTTGCCCCTCTGTGCGCAAAATAATGGTCTTATCCAGCAGAATCCAGGCTGGCAAATAACCGTAGCCTGTTACCCATTGCGACCCATCTTGCACCGCTTTCAGTTTTTCTAAGGGGGGCCAAAGTCTTCGCAAATGGGGGAAATCAAAATTTTCCAAAGCCACTGCCAGAACGGTTGCCAGTTGATACAGCGTCGTAGCAGTGAGTTCGGTGGTTCCCTTCTCGGCATTCTCCGCCCACAATAACACAAAATCTTCTGCCTGATGCGCCGGGATAAGTTGACCGCTGCGAATTTCCTGCATCAGCGGCGCTGTTTGGGCGCGTGGTTTGGTGGGCGAGCCGATGGTAAAGCGCATGGCGTTTTCAGCCAGCGGCACTTCCACTCCATCCAACTTCAAGCGGAGCAGGTAAACGTCCTCGGCCAGCGTGGGGGCGGGTAGCCGGTGATGTGCTTGCAGGCTGTTGGCTCGCCCCAATTCCACGGGGGGCGCAAAGGGGTTGGTGAGGGATTCGGCTATAAAACGGCCGTCGCCCACCCACGCTTCGGTTAACCCGGTGTAAAAGTGAAGGACATGCTCCTGGTTGTTGTATTCCAGGCGCGCCGCGGTCAATTCTGGCCGTCGTCTTACTTCTAACAACGTCCAGCTTTGCTCACCCACCTGCACCTTCACTTCTGCGGGTTTGGTCTGCGCCAACTTGACCATGTCATAAAGCTGGCTGTGGCCGATGGCGGTAGTGTAACGGCCGTTACGCAGCGAAAATGAGCGATACCGTTGGCCGGGAATAAAGAGCCGGAATTCGGACACGGCCGTTTTGGTACCGGTGGCGTGTAAGACACTGTCCTGTAACTCTGCCAATGTCAGGAATTGTCTGGCTGGTTTGGGTTCTATCCAGGCCATAAAATGGGGCAGCGACCAGGCCAGAGGGATGTCCACTTTGTCAAAACGCAGCGTCAAGTGGGGTTCATGGCGCAGATCGTGCCAGGTAATCTGGTGACGGCCGTCTGGCAGCTTCGCCACCTGCACCCCATCGTGGCGCACAAGCACCGATTCATCCACCCCCTGCAAGACAAGTTGTGGCGGGTTGGCCGGAGTATACAACTGGTTATCTGGCGGCGGCGCGACTTCTAACCCTGGTACAACGGCAAATTGCAGTGGTGCGGGTAACAGGGGCTGTAAGCTGGCGCGCAGTTCGGCCAGATAAAAACCCGGCCCGGTGGGAATGACGTGTTGTAGATGGATGTACAAATCAGCCTCTTGCCATTCGGCGTGTCCTTCCGCCACTAATTCAGCCAACGGCCGTTGCCAGCGCCACCCATCCTGCCCGCGCAGCCACAACGAAGCCTGTTTCACCAATCGCTCTCTGGCCTGCGCCAGCACCAGCGAAATCTGGGAATTGGCAAACGTGGGCTGCACCTGACGCGATAGTCCAGCAATTGGATGCGCGCCGATGATGGACGGCCGTCCGAGCAGCGGGGGCGCACTGCCCACGGTAAGATTCAGCACGGCGGCATTTTCTGTTTTTACGGTAACAGGCAAGTTCAGCGTCACTTGAGCCGCCCACCGGAAATGTTGGTTCAACGGATAAGGTACATCAAGGAGTGCTTCTGGTTCAAGCTCTATCTTGTCATCGTATAGGAAGGTCAATGGCCGGGCTGCGCACACCAGCCACGCGCCATCTGTCACCTGGGGCGGCTCCACCGGAATACCGTAAGCACCCTGCTGTGTCAGCCGGAAGAACTGTATTTTTGCAGCCGGCATTGGTGGAACATCCAGCCGCGCCGCTTCCTCGTCCATATCCGTTAACAGGACCAATTGACCGTGGCGTGGGCCATCTGGCTCGGCCAGGAAAACATCGTTGATCACCCGCTCCCCGGTTTGCATCCGCCAGGGGGAGAGTTCCACTTCAATTTCCGCATTTAGGGGATTGGCGTCTGCTGCTTCCAACCAGACCAGCCGGTTGGGGCCCCCTTCCAGGTCACTATCGGCTGGCAAAATGATGTTTTGCACCCGCAGCGCCATTTCCTCATTGGCCAGGTCCCACACCCAGGTAATACGGGGTTTGGTCTGACGCAGGGAGGCAGGTTGGTTTTGGGCAGCGTCGGCAAAAATCTGGGCTATTTCGCGCCACAATTCCTGTTCAATAGGGATGTCGGCCAGAAGGGCGCTAATGGTTTCAATTGATTCACCGTTGTTCACATGCAGGCTGATGGCGGCCGCCATGTTGCTGATGAGGGCTACGGCTGCGGCTTCAGTCGTCTTGTCCCGGATGAACCTTTGTAGACGCTGTGGCAGGTAGTCCAGCTTTTTATCCTGGCGCAATTCGGCTATCAGTAGATCCGGGGTGTCAGCCATCAGCAAAATGGCCCGCCATTGTTCCTGTAACCAGCGGGCCAGGTCATCCTGCACATAACGGGGTAGCAGGGCATGGCGGTATACGGCCGCTACCAGATCTCCCTCTGACTGCCGGGGAAAATCAAAATCAAAGTTTTGTTCCAGATAAGGAACCACCTCCATAAATCGCTTGCGGCAGCGAGCCATAAAAGCCTGGGTGTATTCGACATTCCACACGGTACGGAGATAGGGAAGCCAAAACTCATCGGCGTTTTGCTGTGAATAACGTGCGGCAAAGACCAGGGTGGTCATAAAGACAGCCGATGGTACCCGGTTGGGACGTTTCTGCGCCTCGGTTTGAATAGCGTGACACAGTTCGGCAAACTCAGTCTCACTCAGGGATATTTGTCCGACCCAGGCGACTTCTGCAAATTGTGATCGCAGTCGTAGTTCCCATTCATGGAGACGTGTACCCGGTCGGCCTATCCACCCAGAGTCAACTTTGGTATGTCGCCTTTGTTTTTGTTGGCGGAGATCCGTTGAAAAGAAAGAAGAGCGGGGCTTGATCTCCGCAGGAAATTCCAGAGGCGCATTGATAGGGTGCGCGCTGTCAGAGGTAAGGGGTTCTGTCACTGCTAATGGGAATTGGTTGCGGCCGTTCACTATGACATCTTGTTCCAGGGATCCCTCTGTGTCAGGTGCGGCAAAAGTTCGCTCGTGAACGTCAGGCAATGGCTCAGTCGGTTCAGGCAAAGATGATTCCATCTCCGGGTTGTCGGTTGCAAACTCAGCTTCGCTTAACGCTAGCTGCCCGATCCCGGCAGCTTTCTCAAACTGTGACCGTAGTCTCAATTCCCATTCGTGCAGGTGAGTACCTGGTCGTCCGGCCCAGCCAGAATCAGCTCTGGGATGAAGAGGTTTCTTCTCATTTCTGAGGTAAAGGTAACGGCCGTCTGCTACCAAACCTATCCGCTCAACCAAATCTATGGCAGCCAGAATGAAGGATGGTTCTCGCATTTCTGAGGGAAAGCTACTCGGCCATTCCTGTTGCGTGGCCGTGATTAACTGCCCGGCGGTCAACCCGCCACTCTTGTGTGGGCGCAAGATACGCTTAAAGATGGCGTCTAGCTGTTTAAGATACTCGTTCTTGATGGTTGCCTGGGTAGCAGCCTGGTAGTTATGGTGGTAGTGATAATCTTCGAAGACGGCGCATAAGAAGGGCAGCAGCCACGGCCGTGCCTGTTCTGCTTCCCATACCGTCTTTTCATCCAACTGGTGTTCCCATTGGCGGGAGGTGAGCAGGCCACCTGCCTGTTGAATGCCTTCGGCAAGTAGCTGGTAGAGGGGTTGGAAATACGGCCGTTGCTTAATGGCCGCCAGCGTTGCCAGTGCTCTCGTTTCAATTTGCCTGACTCGTTCGCGGGTCACCCCCAACTGGTTGCCGGTCTCTGCCAACGTCAGTGCTTCATCTCCCAGTACGCCATAACGCAAAAACAGGACTTCCAGTTGTCGCTGGTTTAATATCGCTATCCAATGATCCCACACTTTTGCCAGCAATAATTTGCCATCGCTGGTTTCCAGGTCTGCGGGCAAGACAGAAGAATCTGCTTTGCTTTCCGTTGCCAAATCCAGAGACATGTTGACGGGATGAACGCTGAAAAGGTAACGGCCGTTTTCTATTTCCACAAAATATGGATGTTCTACTGCCCCTTGGCCCACTTCGGCTTCTGTCCAGATGATGCTCTGACTATGGCGATTTACCATATCGGTCAGCGCTGATAATTCAATCAGTTGGTTGAACTTGTAAAAGGCGGCTGCCAGTAAACGGTAGAGAGTTACACGCCGGACATGGGTTTCTTTTGCCAACTCCCATCCTTTACCCGCCAGCACCCCTTCTATTTCCGCCAGGCTTTTTGTCCCCAGATTGCTGATTTCTTGCAATAACAGTTCTGGTGTGTGCATCAGCAGCAGACGTGGTGTTATGATCCCTCGCCGCACCAGGGCATTCGTTACTCGTCTGGAGAATATTTCCGTTCTCTCTAGTAGTTCATCCAGAGCGCGTTGGCTGACCAGTAGGTAGGGTATGGTCACATCAGGCTCAATCACTGCCGTAACAGGTTCCGGCAAGGTATCGGCTTGTTCTTCTGATGAAGGGAAAGGAGAAATGTCTATTGGTCGAAGTTGGAATTGGTAACGGCCGTCAACCGTTGTCACAATATAGGGATGATTGGCCGCTCCCTGCGCCACGCTCTGTTCGTCCCATACCATAGACTGGCTGTGGCGGTTGACCGCAGCCGTCAGGTCTGCTAACGAGATGGAGCTTTCAGATTTATAGAAGGCTGCGGCCAATAGACGGGTCAAAGCAACTTGTTTTACCTCGGCGGCTCCCGGCAGCGTCCAGCCAAACTGCCCAATCACTTGTTGGATCTCCGTTAACCCCTTTTCTCCCAGGTTTTTGATGTGCCGCAGCATTTCCGGCGTGTGCATGAGCAGCAGTCGCAGGGTAATAACACCCCGGCGCACCAACGCATTTTTTACCCGTATCGAAAATAAACCTAACTGGTCTACGGATGTATCTATGTCGGGGATGGAGAAGTTTTCCGGGCTGTAGTCAGGCATTATAGGGGAGAGTTCAGGCAAAGATGGTTCAATTTGTGAAGCGTCACTTTTGAGCCGAACATTTTCTGGTGCCGGTGCCAATGATTGCCAATGAGCCAGGGAGTATCCGGCTTCTTCAATCTCATGGTCTGACAAAACAAGATACTCCGTCACTTTTGCCAAAATTTCCTCTATATTTTTATGGCTCAAATGGCTGACTCCCGCCAGTTTCTCAAACTGCATTCTTGTCAGCGCCGTTAACTGGCCGACGGTCGTAATCGCTGAAAGCTTTAGTAGCCTGTCGGTACGTTTGGGCAAATCTAACACATCTAATGGCGTGTTTGCCAGAGAACCGATGGCAGGTAAATCACCCAATAAAGGCTCTGAAATGACCCGTTCACTTCTGCTCTTTGTATAGTGTGCCAATTTTTCTGCTATTTCCCCAGCGGTGAGGGTGCCAATCCCATCAATTTGCAGCAGTTGTTCAGGGGTGAACGATGCCAGTTGTCCCACCGTCGTGACCTGTGAACGGATTAAGGCATTATAGGTGCGGCCAGAGAGCGCCAACGCTTCGATGCGAATATGGGCATGTGGTTCTTCCCCTGTTTGAAGTGGAAAAAGGAGAGCATAGACATCATCAGCAATTGGGAAATTTGTCTGCTCGTTTTGAAAAGGGGTATTCTGGCTTGTCAGTTCTGCTGATTCAGGTTCCAGAACTGGGTGTGTTGTTTCTGTGGCAGAACTTGATGGTTGACTGTGGAGAGCCTGCACAACCCGCCGCCGAAAATAGCGTTGCCACTGGCGGATGGCCCACAACAATCTGTTCCGAACTTCTCGTTTTGTCTCACCGGAAATATCTTGAACTCCGTTCAATTGTTCTTGTGTGGGACGGAGAATATGGCGGATCGTTCTAAAACCGGCCCTCTCCAAGAGAGCGAGTGTTTTTGGTGAAAAACGTAGGGCTTTGATTGGTACATCTTCCCACTCAGCCTGCGTTTTGGCACGTATCTGCTTTATTAACGCTTTTTGCTCTTCGTTAAAATTGGCATGTCTACGGGAAGAATCATTCACGATGAATATGTTTGTTCCTGGCAAAGCTGAGTCTACTGAAGGTTTTGTGTTATACACCCTGACCCAGACTAGCCCCTTTTGTTGTGGTAATTCTATTCCTTATTGTAATGATTTTTTGCAGTTTTGTAATAGGTAGTAGGTGTGATGGTGCCGGTGTGACGGCCGTGTTTGTTATTGCTGAAAAGTCACTCCATACATGTTCAGCCGTTACACAGTTGATTAAATGAAATGCCAACAGCGGTGAATGCCAGACGATTTAGGCGCTCAATAATTGCGCTGCGTTCAACCTGAACTTCCGGACTGTCACCGTAACGCCTGGCTCTCGAAATGTTCTCACGAAGTTGTTGTTCGTAGGTTAGTAATTCCAGATCAGACCCTGCCATGCTCTGCAATGTGGCCAGACCGCGCTCATACGGTGTATATATGTCGCCTAAGGTAGCCGGAATCACTTCATCTGTAGCCAGCCTGATGCGACGGCGTAATTCGGCGGGAACCCGACCCTGTTTCAGCGCCTCGTCTAATGAGTTGCTCAAGGATTGCCACTCTGCCTGTTCTTTGAACTCGGCCAGAGTCTGGCGATTTTGTTGCAGTAACCAGGTGTTAAACGCCGTTACCAATACCGAAAGAACGATAAGCGCCATTGATTCAACGCCCTCGCCAAGTCCAAATGCCTGGGCTGCCTGACGCACAGTTTTTACCTGTCCTGTCTGCGCTAGCGCTGTATATTGAGGGAAAAAAGAGTTTAAACGCCCGGCTTCGCCGGGGGCCAACTGGCTAATAATCTCCCTACTGATGCTGTATAGAGCGGTCTGGTTTGCCGCTTGAGCCAGCCAATGCTCTGGAACTGTCGCAATTGTCTGGCTGGAAAGGGCCGGATTTTGTGGTTGGTCATCAGCCAATTCTTGCGCTGCTTGCCAGGAAATTGTGGGGTACAACATGTGCTGCTGTACCAGAGGTGGATATTGGGTGGCGGCCAATTGCCATACCTGCTGTGATGTTTGATCCAGGAAAAGAAAATCTTGAATGGACAAAACATGGTATTGGCCGTTCAGCAGGGAGAAGAGGCGCGAGAATTGGGTGAAGTCCACGGCCGTGACCGGAATTTGCAGTAACAGGCGAGTAGTGCCCCGCACGGCCGTGATTAACACAATTTCTTCTGTGGGCATACGCAGGGCATTGGCTAATGCGGCCAGCAAAGCTGGCAAGTCCGCAACCGGCTCAGCAATAATCACCTGTACCTTCGCTGTGGGGTGGCAAGAGGGAAGTTTTGCCAGCCAGCCGGTTAATTTTTCAACCAGGTTGTGCCTTTGCCGCAAGATTTCTTCCACCAGGCAGCTTAACCGTTTTCGGCGTTCGCAATAGAGAATGAGTTCACGGGCAAAATCTGAAAGAGATTGCTGGCTGAACACCTCATAGTCCACGCCTATATAAAAAGCCAGGTTTTTCAGCTCTGTCAGGTTAAATTGATCTTCCAAAATCTGGTGAAGTTCCACCCGTTCTGATGGCTGTCCGAAAGTATTCATGTGATTTCCTCTTGTGGCGTCGGGGAAGATGGAGTGGGCTTGCCGGTATCTGCCGGGGGCTGCAAAAATTCACGGTAAAGTAGTCGCAGGCTGTGCCCAATGAAAAACAGAGGCGCCAGGACAAAGATCAGCTCGCCAAAGCAGATTAGCGCAAATAATTCCCCAGGCAGCGTCGCCTGCATCGTATTTTGCAACAGTTTTTCTGCGCCCTGGTTGCGCACATACAAAACAAACAGCCAGGGAATTGCCAAGAATGTTATGGCGATCAACCGTACCGTTTGATCACGAAACCACATGTAAATACAAAGCGCCATGCCCAGTATAATCGGCAGTGTTAACAGCCAGACAGCCACAACCAGAAATACACGGGAAAGGAGCGCACTCTCCATGTGGCCTTGTAAGGTGGTAAAAAGGCGTAACCCCACCACGAATAATAGAAGGAAAAGCAATGTCCCCCGGAGTTGTTGGAAAAAGGGGAGGTAACGAACCAACAGCAATGCGGCGCCCACGCCCAGACCCAACCAGGTCAGCAGGAGAAGGGCCATCATGACCAATAACCACACCTCTGGAGATATGCTGCCAGGTGTGGTTTGCATTGGCAAGAGGAAAAGAAAACTGCTGATCACCAAAATAAGACCCCATCCCAAACGGCCGCTCCACTTTTGCGCCAAGCTTAAAGAATTTGCTGTATTTGTCATGATCTACTTTTTGTCCGCCAGACCAGATACACGCCGACGCTGATTCCCAGACCATAAGTGAGAAGCCATTTGGGAGCGAACAACGATCCTGAAGAACCTTGCAACACAGCAGATAGCGGCGTCAGCAGCAATGTTGTGGCCGCGATGGAGAGCATTACCACAGTTTTCCAATGCCACCGCTGCCAGTTTATCTCTTGTTGCCCTGTTGATACCTGGCGCTGTAACCAGTGGTAGGCAACCAGGAGCATCACCACAACCAGTAAAGACAGAAGCTGTAAACCTAGATAGGACGGAATAATGCTCAGTATGAGCAGCAATGGGTTATCTATGGGCAAGGATTCAGGCGTGCCGGCAAACCGCCCACCGGCAAAGGCAATAGAATTCAAAACGAACATCGCCTGCCCTGGCATAAAGATGGATAGAAAAAGGATCAAACCCAAATTGAGGCAAATCCAGGCCAGGCGAAACAGATAGACCAGCAGCAAAACTTTGATTATCGCTCCTTTGACCGGCTTTTTTTGAACCATGTGCGGCAAGGCCCAGACGCTCAGCAGGGCAAAAATGGCCAATGTGGCAAAGTGGATCACATAACTACTGGTGTGATAACTGATCAGGGGCGTAATAAGCAAAACCTCTAGTGCCAGAGCAAGCGCCAATGTGGTCAGGGTTATGCTCAGCCAGTCTTCGTTGAGGCGATCCGGATTACGCAAAAAGGTCAGCCTTTCATCAAAGGTTGGATGATAAGCAAACCAGCGACGCAGACGAATCAGGGCATAGCTAGATTGCCTGTACCAGGCTCGTTCAGAAAAGCCGGACAGATGATCACTTATCCAGAAGGCGGCGTCTCGCCGTAAATGAGCTATGTTTGTTTTTATTCTTTGAGAATTTCCACTGGTAGCCAGCGTTTGCGGTTCATAAGTCAGCAGTGCGTCTCTTAAGGCACCAGGGTGCTGTACGATTTCTTGCACAAAATAGTCGGCCTGATGCTCTTGTAGACGCAGCATACGCCGCCAAAAGAAAAGCCAGAGCACAAACCCCATCCAGATAATTGTCCAAAAGGCATTGATAATATAATTCGCCAGCAGGTCAAAGCTGATGGTTTCTGTTTTTTCAATGATTTCGGCGCGCTGCTCCGGCGAAAGCGTGATGAGGGGTTCAATCATCTCCACCAGCAGCGGATCGAGATTCTCCATTTGGGTCAGGTCAAAATCCAACCATGCCTGCACAGCCATATTGGCAAAGCCCAACCAGCCCAACAGAAATATCATCCACCAGGGAATAACAGTAAAACAACTGCGCAAAAGTTCACGGGTGTAGCCAACACGTTGCACATCTCGGTGCAGAAAGTGGGCGATTTCATGCAACAATGCAGCTTTGGCCACTTCTTCCCGCTCCGGCAATTGCAGATCCGCGTCTAGTTTCAGCGCCGTATCCTGGCCGATAATCAGATAGTGACGCCGCCAGGAGCCGGTGGCGTAAATGGGGTCAGTGGGTGCGCCAATGATGAGTTGGATGGGGTGTGGGTAGCCAACGGCCGTTGCCAGATCGGTCAGGGTCGTTTGCAAACGTTCCAGGGCGCCATTTTGGGTGAACACGGCCGTTGCCTGCACATCTTGCCGTCTTCTAATCTCTTTCTCCGGCCGGGCTAACAGCGCACGCACCGGCAAAATCAGCATGGTCAGGGTGGTAGGCCACATCAATACCGGCGATGGCCCCAGCGCGCCGGCGACCATGACACCCAGGATGACGAGTACGATGATCCAGAAGGATACATCGGTCAGATGAGGATATGTGCGCAAGCTCTGTTTGGGCATGGAGCTATTTTCATTCATCTGTCATCAACGCACCAGGATGACATGGTCAATCACCAATGCCTGCTCACCGGCAACATCAACAAACAGCCGAATATGATAAAAACCAGCCTGCCCGTTGTTATCCAGAGTGACGGTCTCATCAAAAGTCAGATCCACTTGTCTGGTTGTCAGGCTTGTGGCCGCAGACGTATAAGTGCTGGTGCGATTTAAAATTTCACGGTTCATGGGTGTAGGCAATGGTTCATAAGCCAGGTTTAGCAAAGGGTTACTTAGCGATTCGCCGGTTAAGTGACCGCGCACCGCGATGGTATCGCCTGGGGCTGCCTGTAAAGGTAGAGGTGAGGACAAACGGCCGTACTGATTTGTAAACCCCTGCGCCAGCCGAAACTGCCCGGTATCGGCGTTGTAGGCCATGCCGATGCCCACATGGGTATGGGCCGGGTCGAGGATATTGGCGCGGTGGCCGGGGCTGTTCATCAGGCCGGTGTGGGCATTTTGAATAACTTCGGGCCAGTTTTCGATGGGGGCGGCACGGCCGTCCTCGTAGGTGTAGCTGAAGGCATGCAGATTTTCCATGACGGCATGTTGGCCGCCAGCCAGAGTGTAGCGGTGATCGGGGCCAAGACCCTCCTGATTCCAATGGCTGAAATAATCAGCCTGGGCCATCTCTTCCGCATGGAGCTGCCCGGCAAGGGCGGCGTTTGAATCCCAGGCGACGGCCGTTAGGCCATTTTCTTGCCGGGTGATGTTGACCATTTCCAGCATGAGGGCGGCCAACATATCTGGATCATATGTATTGGGGGAGGACTCCAACTGCTGCCCAGGCGTGGCTACTGTAGGAAAGGGGGAGGTTGCCGGTGGTGCGTCGGCGGGGGAGGTGGTTGGCTGGTTTGATGTGGTGGTGGTTGCCAGCCCTGATATTTCAAAAGAGGAAGACGGTGGGACTGGTTGGCCTGACTGAGGAGGCTCGTTAGCTGTCTGGCGATCTTCCCAGAAACACCAGACCGCCTGGCCACAGAGAGCAATCAGGATAACGGCCGTTACTCCCCACAGGATGATTTTGATAGGCTTGGGACCGTTGTTGTCATCCAACGACAGCCAATCATCGTCATCTATGGCCCAATCATCATCGTGGGACGGCCGTTTTTTGCGCCAGAACGCCATTAAAGAGCCTCTAATTCACCGCATCAACCCCAAATATAATCTAAGCCAAAACAAATCCAGTCATAGTGACAGAAAATAATGCCGAAGATAAAGCTTTGAGACAGATATAGCTATTACTGGATAAACGAATTTCGCATATCTTCAATTAATTCGGGTAAACGACGTTTGACTGTTGCATTTTGTACAATCTTTTGAGCAATACCTATCTGTGGACTAAGTGGCGATTGGATGATCAGTTCTGCTAGCTGTGTATTAGGGTTAACAAACTCCATATACAACTTATGAACATCAACTAAGGTGAAATTGTTCTCGTTTTGTAGAAGTTTGTTCAAAGCCAATTGAATATCTCGCAATAAATTTTCGTCTGTATATGTTAATGTAGTTAGAATCGTGATGGATTCATTGACCACATTATCTAATTGTTCTTTCGGTATTTCATCCAACTTAGTAGCCCGTTCACCAAATAACTTTCTTAATTTTTGACTTAGAGCTTCACCCACTGCTTCGCCTACTTTTTTAGTCACGTTCGTTACCCCGGGTTGTAAAGCAGGCCATAACCACATGGCCAGGTGTAATGCACTTTGCACGGCTAAGTATGTGTTTTCACTCATTGCGTAATTTCACTCCTGTAAGCTCTAACTCTTTTGATCAACTCCACCAATCTTATTTTTACTACGGCATTACTAACGACTTTGTCACAAATTCTGTATTGTCCCATTTCTCCTGACTGTAACCTGGTATATTCATCTAAATCGTTTTTCACAAACGGTTGATAAAACTTTCCAAACAAGTGTTCAGGTAGCACATGCTCTCTTGCGTTCAAATAATTAATCAAGCCAGTTATAAGGATTTCCTGGTTATTCTCATTGTAATTTGGAATTGAGTCTGAACTGACAAAGTTGTAAAGTTCGTTGGTGAAGTGGGGCTTGTTATCTGGGGGGGCATTATGTAACCAATCAGCTAACTCATGTAGTGCTGCGGAAAACTGGTTACTTATGTCCGTTTCTAGAGGGAAAGCAAGGGGTTCATCTAAATGATTGTTTCTATAAATTTCTACTATCTTGATTAACCGAATGTCTTGTTCATTTTCTGCTATATTGATTCCCACCTGCCACAAATCTCTTCTTTTTCTATAGATCGCGGATTTGTCCCAGGCCCCTTGAACTAACCCTTGACTGTTAAATCCCCCAATACCCAGGCTGAGGCTCGTTGTTTCCATTAGATTTTCAAAATCCCCATTATGATCTTCAATATAGTTTTCAAGCATCGTCTCAAGTTGTTTGGTTGTAACATTCGGCGATGCAAAAATTTCCTCCTCCTCAAAAGCTTCTAAAATAAACTTAATTGAACCAAAATGAAGCCCTGCCCATTCCTTTACGATTTCACATGTTACTCGAAGAGTATTTGGATCGTTTCCTAAATTACCCCAAGTGGTAGATAAATAATTGTTCAAAGCTTGCTCGTACACTTCGTTAACTGCTGTTGTGGTTTCGGTAGTAGCATTCAAGCGAACTACCTGCTTGATATTATGACGATTCCTTACTGGTCCCAAACCTTGTCTATCTGCCATATTTGGTCTCCTTGTAGGTACACGATTTAAATTAAAACGCGCGAAGTTCTGACCAAAACCATCAGGGAACCAGCTTTCAAAGATCAAGTTGGGAACACAAGTTCTCCCGTTTCTCAGAACGAGCACCTGGTGAATACGACTTAGGAAATCAATGAACTCTCTATCTACTCCCTCAAAAACATTAACTTGTACTAGCCATGTAATAGACCCCAACATATTCCCGGTCTCTGTCTCATGATATGCTATCAAATTTGTAACGAACGCATCAATATTGAGACTGTTACAAAGATCTCCCCCTTGTACTGCCGAAGTATTCAATTGCTGCCTATCATCTGTCCACGAAATATATTCATCCAAAAAATCAGCAAGCTGCGGAATTCCTTGAATATACAAAGAATAACTGAACCTATTATTGTGGGTTTGTTGGTTGATATTCCCTCCCATACTTCGAACTGATTCGGTCGGATAATTAAAAGTAAGATCAGTGCCAAAAATCTGCCGAATAAGTGAGGTTTTTCCAGAACAGTAGCAACCATAAAGCCATGTTACTTCTTTGGACTCCTGGAATCTCCTCAATTTTACAAGAATAGGATGTTGCATCTCAGGAAATATTACTGTGTAGGTCATCGTTTATCATTCCTGTTAAAAAAACTGCTTTTACATAAGGTTCTGCTCTGAAATAGCTGTACAACCATCCCACCCTAAACCTGACAAGGGAAGAAAGTTGACCTTGAAAAACCAGGTTTTCAATGATGCCCTTTTCCTTAAGCTGATAAAAAATACCCTGCCAATTCTTCTCAATAAATTCAACATCTTCTCTTCCTATTTCATCGCTTCGATATGCCTGTTGTATTTTCTCGCGTAGAAATTCTTTACCAGTCCAACCTGATTTATATCGAATCCCTTCCAATATGCTGGTATCTTTATCAATCAGATCTTCTTTAACCATAACTTGCATGAGAAGAACTTCGTAGGATGTAAAGCTGGCACGCAAGTAATCAACAAATAACGTGTTAACTGAGCTATATTGTAGAATGACGCTCCTGATATCTTGAACTGTTACGAGACGGTAGGCTTGCTCATAATCAACGCCCACTTTTGGGTTAATAATTTCGTTGACTAACCCGTTACCTAGTTCTTGCACAAGACTCACCCACCCCCCCGTAAAAATATATGCAGCCCGTTTGGCCAACGGAGTTAATTCCAATGTCCCATTAGTCGTTAGAATTTTTTCGGTATCGCGTTCATCAACTAATGAGGTTCTAAAGGTTTTTTGTTTAGCCTGCCTATTGCCGGTGAACAATGTTTGGAGTGTTTCTATCCAGGGCCTTGAGCGATTGTCATTTGCTGTCCAAATAATGCCTTGTGAACTTTGGCAAAAACTGTTCAACTCCTCCATTAACTTGGGGATTTGATTTCCGAATTTATCAAATATGTCAGCATCATCCACTATCAACAAGGGAAGCAACCCTGTTTTATTTTTTATATCTGTTGCCAAAGACCTAAAGCTGAGGAATGGATTTGTGCCATTGTTACCCTGAGATTTGATACCACTATCAATCAGGCCCTGATTTTCTTCCTCATTAAATTTAGTCAGTTTCTCCACACCACAGTGATAACAGCAGCGCCAAAACTGATGGCGATAGGAATCAGTGTTTGTAATTCCTTGACCTTGTATGTATTCCTCCCACCAATCCATCAAGTTCACTTTGACAATGAAATACTTTGGTAAACTATCCATTGGATTCGGGTCAATGGCTTCCAGAACAACATCTATAACGGTCGTTTTACCAGATTGCCGCAAGCCCTCTAGTACAATAAGCTCTGTCCCTTCCGAATAAGCTAGATACTCTACTAACTCAGTAACTATTTGTGTGGGCCTTCGCAATGCAAATCGTTTGAATTCTTCAGATGTCAAGGGTCTACCTATAATAAACGGGCTTTTCAACTCTTGATCCAACAAGTACGAATCCAATGAGGGGGCAATGCTGAGTATCGGAGAAATACGCTCTTGATACTGCTTGGGTTCACCGGTATTCCCAACAGTAAAGTGGGTTTGAAACTCCAGTTCGAATAACAACCTGGTGGGTTCAACTGGCTCCTGAACAATAGCAAACTTAATGTGTTCACCAGAAGCCAGCTTTATATTCTCTTTGTGTTTATCAAGGGTTACTAATATGGCCCTTTGGTTGTTGGCACTGTAAAGAAGGCGCAAGTGGTTAATATCTGCTCCACTCATGTGGTAAAGGACACCACGAATATAATACGTCCATTCATTGTTCCGGACTTTCTCTTCCTGATCAACATAGACATCTAGAGACGACCGAAGCTCAAATTCTATTTTTCCAGGGCCAATAGCTACAGGTTCTTCTTCCCAGTTTTCTATACGGGTCTGGGTGCTGGCTAACCATCTATTTACCTGATTTCTCAGAATGTGAGTTTCTGGTATTTTGGCGTAAGTCTTATCCGATGATGTCAAATCCTTTGCTGCCTGTTCCAATACAGATTTGTATTCCTGCCATGCTTCAATCTCTTTTGGTGGCGGCTGAATAAAAACTGGATTTAAATCTTTTAATAGCAAATACAAATTCTGTGATTTATATACACCCTCCTGAGGAAGAAAAGCTTCTTGAAGTTGTGTATATTCGCTACCATTACCATATGAGAAACGGTTGTTATTCGCAGCGTGCAAAAACCGATAGACTTGTTTGACCGAATCCAAGTAACCGACATCCAGGTCGGACATTGATTTATAATTATCTTGATCTGGACTTCGATAGAATTTCACCCAATTCGACAAAAATTCTTTGAGGATCGGCTCACCAGCTTCACTTTCCAGCGCTTTAGCGACTTCGACAAACGTAACGTGAGGATTAGAGGATAAACCCAGTATTTTGTCATAAATGATCGAGACAACCCGATCAACATTTCTATCCTCTTTCCACTGTTTAATTAACCCAGATGACACGGCTCTCAAAAATACTTGGACTTCTACACCACGTAGTTGATCCAGCATGCGACGAACATATTGTTCATAATATTCGCCTTCGTAAGCTTTTTCTAATTTGGCAAGGGTGTCTGTTACATCGCGTACAGCTCCATCTGCATCATCCTGAACATTGTCTAGTCTTTTCGTGATCAATCCTTCCAACCTTCTCTTGACAGTAAAAGACGTGCTGTCACCTATCTCGTCCAGCGATTCAGGAATTGTTTTATCCATTTTCTCTGAAGGTGTTGAGTTCTCACTATAAAAGTCGGCCCCATTCCTTCTCGTATTGAGCCACGACCAGTTTTTAAATAGAAAATATGCAACAAAACCTATCAAAATAACTAAGACCAATAGCAGAACAAAAAAGAGAATAGACCACACATTTGGACGAACTGAAGGCGGTATAGGTTGGACAGGCTGAGTTGTGGCCTCAGGAACAACTTCTTGAGTTGGCGTGGGTATTAGTGTTGATGTGGTCGGAGGGGGTAGTGGAATCGGTGTGGGCAAAGAAAACGATATTGTAACCTTAAATGTGTCGGCAAAATTGAGACCTTCAGAAGATGTACCTTCAATTCGTAACGTTATTTCATATACCCCTTCTTGTTCAGGTGTAAATTCTGCATACACATTTTCACTCCCAATTTCATGATCTGTAAGATTTTCAGCAAGTAATGGCGTGCCATCAGCCACAATTTGCAGTTCAGGAATCAAGTTATGAACGTTTTCATCATTTTCAATGTCATACTTGATTTCAAATGGGGTGTCTGGTGTTTCCTGTGTCACAGTCAGCCCAGTAATGCGTGGTAAGGCGACTGCTTTTATTTGCACTCCCTCAGTTTGTACTGATGTCAGTAAATCATCACCAACGAATATCAGGGGCGACAACTCATAAGTGTCGGGATCAGCTAATCCTGGAACTATTACCTCGTATAGAAGTCCCTCAATTACAGGCTCAAAAGGTAGTTTGACGGTTGCCTCTTCATAGTTTTCCACATTATCAACGAGTAACAGCGATAGATCGTTTACATCTCTCAGACTCTCACTGTCAACAGTTGCTCGTACCAGGAATGGGGTGTTGATAGCTACCGCCGGATTTTCGGTACCTAATGACACTTGTGGGTAACGTCGGTTTACTAAAAGACGGCCATCAGATCCCTGAAGTGTCAACTGCCAGTCACCTTCACCAGGTGTCGGTATTATGTGGATTTCATGGAGATCTGTTTCATCACCTCCCTTAGCTGGTGGTTGTGTATAGAGATTGCCGTTTGGATCCTCGATAACTACTTCTGTGCCTGGCGTATCTTTAAGGACGGTGAAGGTTAATTCATCCAGATATGGTTCAACGGAAATGATCTGTGCTGTATCCGCCGTTAATGAAGTTATGGCATCCTGTTCTCCACCCATGAATTCGGACAGGAACTGCCAGTAGACTTCGCTTAAGTTGCTGCTATCGTTTATATAGACATATTGCTCTTTGGTTGGCAGGATATTTTGCCAGCGGGCCTGGTCTGCGGCGGCATCGCCCACAGCCACCACAAAAAGTTGTACGCCTGTGTCGTTAACGGCCGTTGTAATAGTTTGCCCCAACTCCCCAAAATAACCGTTAAGTTCCGCATCTGGCAATGGTTCTCCCTGACGGGCAGGCTGTCCATCGGTCATCAAGATCACAATGGGCAGCCTGCCTGTTTCCAATGTTTTTAAGCGGATAAATTCATTCAGGGCATGGTTTAGGGCTGGTTTGAAGTCGGTATCTCCTACAGCCCGTGTGTCTGTAAAGAATTTTGCCAGATTGGCGTCCGTCGGCCGTCCCAAAGGAATCGCACTTCCCTCAATGACCCCCTGATTAAAACCGACAACACTCAAACGATAATCAAGTCCGGTTAAATCGGTGTTGGCTTCTAAATAATCCAGCAAAAATTCGGCCGCCTTCTGTATCAACTCGCGTTCCGAGGCGGTGCTGCCCGAACTATCCAGCAACAGAATAATATCCAGCGGTAGGGAATCTTCCTGAGCGGCGGTTTGTGGAACAATGGCTCCTGTCAGGAGAACCAAGAAGATGAAAGAGATGAATTTAATCTTCGATAACCTGCTCATCTTTAATCCCACTTTTCCGGCTTGTCGCTCACCGTATCCAGATTAGCCAGGAGTACAGCGCCCAGAATCATCAACAATCCCAGCCCCAGCCGCCAGATGATGGGCCAGGCCTCGTCATAAAGAAAAACGGCCAGAATGATCAGCACAATGCCCACCAGAAACAAAATGAAAGCAAAAAATTTATTTAACATGCCGTCTTTTCTCCTTAAGGCTGCTGGCCGCACCACTTCCAGCGCTCATCTTCCTGCACGATGAGCCACGTTTCATCCAGACGATAGGGATACCAGCCCTGAAAAACACGCAGGCGTAGTTGACCTCTGGCGGTGACAACGGCCGTTGCCCCATCATTCATCACCTCTGCAAATTCAATGCGCGACCGATCAATTTCAAACGCTTCCTTCAACCCATCCAGGTCCACGCCGGGAACGAGCAGTTCGTCCAATCCAGGGATTTGGGTAACATCCAGATATTCAACCAATCCGCTGAGAGAGGCGCCACTGGCCACGGCGTTGGAAACCCAAATTTCCTGGTCACAGGTGCGGTCAAGCACCCTTTCGCTGTCTATGGCCCACATGGCGTCAAACCAATCTTCGGCCGCATAAACCGGCGTACCGGAACGCCAAAATTGATACCCCAGCAAACCCAGCGCCAACAAAACACCGCCTATCACCAACACGATAATGACGGCCTTTAAACTGGCCGGTAAAGAACCTCGCTTACCAAACGTTTCCAGATTGTCATCAAAGAGATAATCATCAAATTCATCTTCAGATTGTTTACTCCTTCGTTTGAACATCTCTGCCTTCCTATTTCTGGTTCTGCTCGGTCGCCTGTGCCGTCAATCTTTGGTCACCACGTCCAAATCCCATTGCGGCCGCTGGTAAACGGTGTAAAACTCCTGCAAATCTCCTTTGCCATCGGCCGTTTGCACTCTATCGGCCAGCGATTGGGGATAGCCATTGTCGAGCAAGCGGTCGGCAACGGCCGTGACCTCATATACCACCCGCCGAAACTCCACCGTCCGCGCTTCTGGGTCAAACAGTAAATAAGCGGCCCGTGGGTCGCCATCACGCGGCTGCCCCACACTACCGGGATTGATAATGTGAATCCCATCAACTAAAGGTAATCGTTTGCCATAGGCTAACGGCTGCAACTGCCTGTCATGAAACCACATCGGGTAATGCGTATGACCACAAAACAAAACAGTCGTCGGTTGGGTGTGGTATTCACGCCCCAGCAGACCAAAAATATCGCCGATTAGATGCTTCTTCCACGGATGCAAATACAACATACGCCGCTGGCTTAATTGCAAAGAAGCATGAACAAAGTAGGCATCCACCCCCTTACCATGAACCTTCCCCAGCGATCTTGCCTCTTCATTTACCGCCTTTTGCACCTCTTCCTTAAACCATCTCTCATACAACCGATTTTTCGGCTCCTGCAAAATTTGTTGATGTTTAGATAGGCTCATCCAGGCGTCATCACTCACCTTTGTCTGCGACAGTAACCACTCATCGTGATTGCCCGGCAGCCAACGCTCACCAATATCGGCTGAATTTTTCAGCCATTTAATGCACTCAACCGGGTCCGGGCCATACCCAATCAAATCGCCCAGAAACCAATAAACAATCGTTTCATTTCCCTGTGTGCGCAACCGGCGCACATCGTTATCTACTGCCTGCAAAGCGCCAAAATTGGCATGAATATCGGTGATAATGGCATAGCGCATGGCCTAGTTCACTCCATAACGTTCTCTGATCTGGCGCAACTTCTTGTTAAAAACAACCACTTCATCATGGCTGGGATCGATCTCCTGACATGCCTTCAAACGCTCTGTCGTATTTCGTAGTTGGGCTGTCGGAAACGGTTTCGTTTTGCCAAAACGCTTGCTTTTGCTCTCTTCATGTTGTTGGATCTGCGAATCCAACAGATTCATGGCGTTGCGTAGCTGTCTCAGTGGCTGCGCAAAATTAGCCAGGTCTTTTTCAATTTGGCTAACCAACTCGCTGGCATGGTTCTGGTAACTTTTGGGGTTATCCAACACTTCCCCGCGCCATGATTCCACTACCCGGTCTCGCGCCTGGGCCGCCTTCTGGCTCATGGGGTTGGTGTGCGGTTTCCGGCCCAGCGCTTCTTCAAATTCGGCCGTTTTTTCCAATACCTGATCACAGCTCTTCTTGATCTCATCCAGTGGGGCATCCTGACGCAAATCAGCCAGATCTTTGTCAATCCGACTACCCACAGCTTTCACTTCACTATAGGCTTTTGTCACCCGCTCTGCCCAACTTTGCCACTCTTCCAGATTGGCCTTTTGCATCCGGGCTTCCTCTTTATGTTCGCGCAGTTGGCGCAGTTCTTTTTCGGTGTAGGGATACCGGTGGCGAATCAAGATATCCAACCCAGAAAATCCTTCGGGCTGATAGCGATGCCACAAAATTTCCAACCGATTGGCCGCACCCAAAACCTCATCAAAAGCCTCATTTTGAACGGCCTGCGCCAGCGCATACGCCTGCCCATTCAACTCTTCGGCCTTGGTATCTAGATCTGTTAACTGCTCTCTCCGGTTATTCACCAACTGGATTAATTCCCGATCACCTTGCGCAATTTGCGTCAAGGGGGTTAGCTGATCTACTAAATCACGCACTCGCCAGCCGCCGCTGCCGTCCGGGCGTAAGGGTTCCGGGTAACTGAGGTAATCCGCTTGTGCTTTGTCCAACCGGTCAAACTGCGCCTGCACTTTTTTCCACGGCGTTAGTTTGTTTTGAATCTGTTCACGGCCGTCTTCCAACGCTTCCACGGTTTCTGCCTTCAGATCCAATACAGCCTGCACCTTTTGAATAGATTGCAGAATAAACGCCAGATCTTCCGCCCGCCGAATACTATCCGGCAACGATTTGCGAATATTCAAATTTTTCGCCTGCCCGGCATAAATCTCCAGGCTGCTGTTTAACTTCTGTCCCAGGTTAATCAAACCTGACTGCACCCGCACATCTTCTCCATTTAGCTCATGGGCTTCCGCAAATAGTTGCGCCGCCTTGATCAACTGCTGTTCATCCTGGCCAACGCTGGCCGCTTGTGCGTCACGCACCAATTTTTCCAAACGCCGTTCGATCAACCATGTTTCTTCATCTTCGATCAGAAACGCCATCTCCGGATATTTCTGCCCAACCCCTTTCAAACCCTCCAACTCGGCCCGGAAACTTGGCAAGCTCCCTTGCGCCAACAAATCCGCAGCCTGTGTTAACCCCACCCAGACCATGCTTTTTTGCGCTGCCTGGCCCACATGTGCTCGATACTTCAAACTCTCGCCCTGTTTTCGTGCATCTTGCCAATTTGTCGTCTCCCAACACAGGTGCATAAACTCACGGAAAATTCGCTCACTCTGGTAAAGTTCCGGCTGGCGCATCTCCGCTTTCAGATGTTGCAACGCCGCCTCAATACTTTTGCCCCGTTCTTCACTTAGTTGTAAGAGAACCCGCTGCTCCATCGCTTGTTGAAATTGAGCATATAATTCATCTGTCTTAGGGCTGGCTATTTCCCATCGCTTGCGCCGATTTTCTTCCACCTTAGCTGGGTCTGGTGTTCTTTCAGCCTGTAAGTTGGCAAATTCCGTATCCAGCAATTGCTCCTGAAGCTGCTGCAACAGCTTCTTATCACCGTCTTCGTAGAGCAGATTCTGTATTTGTAACTCTTCGCCGCGCTGCACAGCACGCTGCAAAATAGGCACATCACGCGAACGAGTCGCCTGATTCATTCCTTCCAGATAAGTTTTGCGCCACGCTTCACGGGCTTCACGCAAAGTGCGTTCCAGTTCGGCCGTCAGCGTCGTGTCTTGTTGGCGCACTTCCAACAACTTTTCTACCGCTCGTTTGAACTGCGTCACCGGTTCGACTCGTTCTAGCAGGCTTCGCCGCACCTGCACACTCTGTAAACCTTCACGCACCAGGCTTTCTGCCTGGGCAATCACATGGCGTACCCGCTGATCGTTTTCTTCCAGCGGTTTTAGGCTGTCCAGCTTGTCGCGGCAATCATCGTGCAGCAAATTGGTCTGGTCATCGCTGCCATTTTCGTCGAAAAGACGGTTCGCTTCTTTATAACGATCGATCGCCCGCCGCCAGTTGCGCTCCAATTCTGCCTCTCGCGCTTCTTGCACATATAGGGCCGCCTGCGCTCGCCTGGCCAACCGCTCTGCTTCCACCCGATTCGCCGCTTTAGGGCTGTCAGCCACCTGACGCAGAAACGTTTGCGCATCGGCCCATTCTCGAATGCGGTACGCTGCCATGCCCTGCCGCCAATTCTCCTGGTCTCCTTGGGTATTGGTTAAACGCAGGCGGCGCTGCCGTACCTGCGAGTGTTGCGCCTGGCTGCCGGGCAATGAGTCCAGCCGCTGGCGCACGTCCGCCAGCAAATTGGTATCCTGCTTGTCGCCATACTGGTCCAGCAGTTCATCCACTTCGGCCAGCAGTTTCATCATGGCGTGGTATTGACCATCGGCCGTAATGATTTCCTGTTCTAGTTGTTGCAATTCATCCAGGACTCTTTGCAGTTCTGACCCTGGCTTGGGTTGAGGCACTTCCTCATGCACCTGGCGGCGCACCTCTGTGACGCCATTCAGCGCCTTCTCGAATTCATCCCGCCCCAAATCCAGCCGAATGTGCGTGAGCTTGTCTTTGACACGGCCGGCCAACTGCGCCGCCAGTGCATCTTGTGTATCCTCGATATAGCTGTCGAGATTCCGGTAGTCGGGGTAAAGCTCTTTAGCTTCTCGGTAGAGGCGCAGTTTCTCCTCAAATGAAACCCCGGCTTCATTCGTCTTTAACACCAGCATACGCGCCTGCTCATAGCGGCGAATACGCTCTTCAACTTCTGCCAACTCACCTTCAATGTTCTGGCGCGTATCTTTTAGTTCCTGACGATCCTCGTCTGTCAGCAGCTCGTCATCCAGCAAATCGAGCGTACTCTCTAATGTCTTTTTCGCCAGCGCCGGGGTTTCGCGTTCTTGTTCCTCTGCCAGAGCGCGACGTTGTTGCGCCAAATCTATCAGGGAATTAATAA
This sequence comes from Chloroflexota bacterium, assembly GCA_035444285.1. GTDB lineage: Bacteria > Chloroflexota > Anaerolineae > Promineifilales > Promineifilaceae > CAADGU01. The sequence continues at coordinate 20,019 of DAOMOK010000029.1, read as the reverse complement.
ACCGACTCCGAGTCACTTTGACCAGTTCAGTTGTCTGAACCTCAGCATCCGGCTGCCCCAAAAAGCCAGCGGTGTCTACCATGACGTCAACACCGGCCATCAAAAATTCCCGCGCCTGCTTGTATCCTTCACGAGTGTTACCCTGCACCGACAAGGTGCTGGCGGCGCCTAATATCTTGCGCAGTTGTTCCCGCTGTTTACTTGCCGTTTTCACGGCGTCGTCCAGTTCGGGTTGCAGGTCATTAAAGGTATTGGCCTCGGCAAGCGCTGTTATATCCCCCAATCGTTTGTTGGCATCTGGCAAATTTCTGGTGTCAATTGCGTGTTGCATCGCCCGCAGGATGTCTTCCTTCTCTTTTTGACTCCGGTTACGACTGCCCTCTTGCTGTAAATTTTCCAGCGCCTGGGCGGCCGTTTGGTTATCGGGATCAATTTCAGTTACCGCTTCCCACAAAACACGCCTTTGTTCCAGATCCCGCGGCTTATTGCGATCATATTTCTTTGCCTTATCTATTAACGGCACAACCTGAGCCGCCAATTTTCGTCCGGCTTCTTCCTGTTTTTCAGTTACTTCCGCCACAAGCGGTGAATTGGGGTCTAACTTCTCTTTAAGCGCTTTGAACGCATTTCGCGCCGAATGAAACCGCTGGTTATGCAGCAGCGCCAGCGCATCATCAAACGCAGTTTTTAATGCCGGGTCTATTTCTTCCTGTATGTCTGCTTCTGGCACACGATCTTCGGTGGAGGCGGCTTCAACTACCACCTGCCCATCCTTCACAATGCCCCATTGCGCCAGCAAAGCGTGGTGCGGCATGTCGCCGGACATCCCGTTTTCTTTCCACGCTTTAATATCTTTGCGCACGTTCTGCAACGAATCTACCATTTCATCACTGGCGTTGTCGTAAAGCTCCGCTATCTCATATAGCAGGGTGTCAACTTGTTCTTTGTCCATAACCTTGTTAACTCACTCTCTCAGCAAAATGGGCTAATTGTCATCTGATGAGGTGTTTTCGCCGGTCTCCGTAGTTTCTTCACCAGTCACACTTTCTTCTGTAGAAGCGGGAGTCTCCGGCGAGACTGGTAATGGATTTGAATTGGTGTTCTGTATGGCGTTTGTACTCTGGGCGTCATTCACACATTCCTCCACCCCACTAAACACATCAACCAATGCTTGAAAATTACTCTGTTCGGTAGCGAACTCTTTTGTAATGTTGTTCCTCAACCAGTAAATCTTCTGTTCAGGGTCATTGTCCAGTGTTACAGCCAGAAACATAAACAGGTTTTCGGTGGATGGATTAACAGAGCAAACATATCCGTGTACATTCATCATCACTTCGGGTTCAGTTATCCCTAGTTCATCGTTGTTAATGTCATAATCGTCACTCCATTCAGGTCTCTCTCTCAATGGACTGCTTGTCAGCCAGGTAACAGTTATGGCAGGCGTATAAGTAATAGATTCAGTGTGTATAGGTGCTTGCAGTGTGGGAATTAGCCAGTCTACATCATACCTGCCCGGCAAAAGCTGTTCGTTTTTTAGGAAATTACCCGCTATAGAAATCGTTGCCAGTCCAGCCTCACCGGAATTTGGGAGAATCCAACTGCGCATCACAGGCACGTTCAGAGGCATTGTTTCCGTGATGCTTTTGGCCATCATATGAATATGCAGTGGGAGGGGTTCTGGTTGGCTTTCATGCTTCACCATCACGGTCTCACCTGATAAATCAAAGAGCCAGCCATTATTTAGCGTTAAATCAAATTGTGGCCAGTCAAAAACCGTATCTATATCCCCGCCGGTTGCACCAGAGACATTAAGTGGGGAAATCTGGCTGCCATCTTCTTGTGTAATAGAGAAATTTCGCGTTGGCGCGGGAATATCGCTTATTTGCAGGCTCTCGCTAAGTGACACAGGGGTAGGGGTAGGAGTGTCCGTGGGAACTTCTGTTTCGGTCACTGCTGGAGGCGGGGCAGGTGTTATCGCCGCTTGTGTTTGTATTATGTGGTCAATCTTTAGCGACAAATCACCCATGCTGGCTACTTGCGTGGCGCTTTGCGCCGCTTGTGTGGCTTGAAAATTAGCCACTGTTGTGGGCCATTCCGCTAAACCAGCCACCTGGGTAGCCAACGGGTCTATTTGGCTTGTTTTAAGAAGATAGCCACCCACGAAGAGCAACAAAATCATCAGCAGGAATAGGACAAAAGCCATCACCCAACTACCTCCCCTGCCTTTTGAACCTTTCAACTGGTTGGAAAGCTGTTGATTTCGTTCTTCCAACTCTTCGTTCTTGGCGACAACCGTCCCCAGCTTTTCTTCCAAAGATTGCGTGCTTTTTTCAATGGATTGCAAGTTGTTTTCGATCTTCATACTTAAATCCTGTAAACCATTCCGATTCAATGTGGCGATTAACTGATCAATGGGGACTTCTTGAACCGTGTTAATTTCTAACTCAGCGAGTTGGGTTCGTTTCTGGTCAAGTTCTGTTTGGCGTAGCTGTCGCTCACCGGAGTCATGAACGGTGTTGATTTGCTCCTGCATCTTGCTTAACGACGCGCTCGCGGAGATAAAGTCTTTCTGTAGCAACTGCTGATTAAACTGCGCCCGTTGAAGATCAAGCTCTTGATACAACCGGGCATCGTCTATACGCTGTTGGATTTCTGCTCTCTCTGCCCCGCCATGTATGAGCGACAAGGCATCGCCTAACGTCAGGATCAAAGGCCATTCCCGTTCTTTTCTGGCGGTATTAAAGGTAGTCAGGATAGTTTGTCTGGCCTCTGATGGGACGTCTCCCCCCATATCACGCACGATGGCGGCTACTGTCTCCCACTGACTGGCTTGTAATGCCTCTTGTAGGCGCACTGTCTGTTCCGCAACCCATCTTTGGTGCGCGGCTTTGGCGGCAGCTCCTTTCAGCCGTTCATAGATTATTGAAGGGGCACGGCCGTAAAACGCCGCCGCAGACAAGAGTTGAATTGTCAGTTCGAGGGGACACTCTTTTTTTTCGGCTTCTTCCATCGCCACATTTAGCAAGCGCAGTTGAGCAGGATATTGAAGTAATTGCTCAATGAGATATGCAACCGGTTGATCATTTTGGGCCATGCGCAGGCGAAATTCATTGATGGCCTGCGATTCTTTTTCGTACCCCTGATCTTGTTGGCGATAGAAGGCTGCTTTTTCATCTAGCTGCTCGGGTGTAGACAGTTCAGAAGACAATAACGCCAGGTAAGTATGGTCTTGAATTTGACGTAGGGTTCGCGCCGCCTTTGAATATGTTTGGCTGGCCTCAGACCACCGCTCCATTTTTTCAGCATAATGAGCTTCTTTGATTAAATCCCGCACTTCGGCTTCATAACCAAAAGCGTAAAATTCTGGCCCGGATACTCCTTGTTGGTCAATTTGCTCTAATGTTCCCTTCGCTTGTCCCCACTCGTTCTTGTCTAATTGGGCAATGGCTTCTTCCAATAAAGCTCTTATTGGTAGATAGGAATCCTTCAAAACGGGGGCCTTTTGTCGGCTAATCTGAGCAACAATTACCCATCGCCACATGTCAAGCCGTTTCAAGTTTCTTGCTTCTGGCTCCCATTGTTTAAGTGCTTCGCTATAAACTCCTAGTTGATAATAGTTCTTGCCTACTCCCCATACAGGCGAGATGTTTGCCGTAAGACTCTCTAATTCCTCGCGCATCCGGTCTACGCGACGCGTTTCCCGACTGCGCAAAATAAACAGATCAATGGCGCGGCTTGCTGTAAAAACTGCTTCTGCATATTGGGTGACGATGTGGTGATCTGAGCCGGATTGGGGAGAGCGATTTTTGGCCTGCCGCAAAGCGAGATTGGCTTCATCGTAGAGGTCATCCTCATCCTGCTGCCACATCGTGAGCATGGTTTCTATGTCTGCTAAAAATTCATGGGTTGTTTGGTACCGATTTTGCGGGTTTGGATGTAACGCTTTCAACAGGATGGTGCGTGTACCCAAAGAGATGCGCTGCCACTTGTCACCCGCTCGCTCTGCCAATTCGGCTTCTGATTCGCCGGTTTGAAACGCGCCCTTGCCTGTGAGTAGTTGATAAAGATACGCGCCAAAGCGAATGAGATCTTTAACAGCGTCAGGCGGCACGGCGCCTTCTTTGGCCCGCACGCTAACATGGTTCCAGTCCATCACTTTGGCCAAAGATTGTTCAGACAGCCACCAGATATTTTTCAGTTGAAAGTCAGTATAGCTGCGCCGAATATCTTCATGGAGTACAACCAGCACCTGCAATACCTGGCGGGCAATTATGAGCGCTTCCACTTCCCGCCCGGTGGTGATTAACCCTTGTGTGGTGACAATTAGCTCATCTAACGGCTGCCCGGCCACAAATTCCATCACCAGGAATTCAGGCGTTTCGCGTTCTTTGGAGCGGCCTAATACTCTGGGGATATGCAAGGACGGTTCGTTCGGGTAACGCTGCCAGCTATATTGGACTAATTCGCCGAGAATAACGGCTTCATCACGGAAGCTCTGGACGATTTCTGCCGGTAAGCTGGGGCGCAAAATTTTGAAGGCAACAACTTCGCCGTTATCCTCTCTTGTCGCCTTATATACCTCGGCTGTGACACCTTCGCCCAGGTATTTATCAATTCGATAACTGTTATTTTGGTTATCTTGAAGAAGATTGCCGGGTCTAGCTAGGGGCATAATTTACTCCAATCGGTTAATGGTTTGGGTCGTAACAAGTAATCAAGAGTCTGTTCCCAGAAAACCAGCCAGATAGATGGCAAAATTTTGTTCACGGGCATCGGCCGATTTGGTTAGCGGGGGCAGCATCTCTTTGCGCACCTTGCGCAAGTAACCTCGCTTGCCGCCGTTTTCTTCATCGGCCGTAATTTCAGCAATGCGGCTTTGAATGGCGGCTTTCAATTCGGTCATGGCATCTCTGGCACGGTTGGGGTTGGGATTTTGCATGGGCAGAGGCCACTTGCCGGAATCGCCGCCAAATAGATTTTCCAGCGCTGCACCCAGGCTATCGCCAGGCCAATTTTCCAGGCCGGGTAGATACCAATCGTCGGCTTGCTGTTCCCACAAACCATAGATGTACCCTTCACAAAACAGGTTGAGTAGTTCTTGATTGAGTTGAATCCAACCGACAAATTTGGCGTCTAGCCGACCGGTCAGGCCGCTTTGGCTTTCGTATTGGCTGGCAAGCTGTTCGCCACGCCAGACATAAAAATTGGGATCAACGTAGGTATTGGCCCACGCTTCATCATCATAGCCCTGGTAGGTGTTCAGAGGCATGTGGCCCTGCACACGCAAAACGGTCATGGCTGTATGGTCTGGTGTGTTGCACAATTGCACGGCGATGTTGTTGGCGCCACTTTGGAGTTTGCCACGCAAGCTGTCTGTTTGCCGCGATTCAGGAGCCACAAAAAGAATGACTTCTTGGGCAGCCAGATTTTGCGCGCCTTTGTAACTTTGGGTAAAGCCGGGTTCGGCCTGTTCGTACCATTGGCGGGGGTCTACAGGGGCGTCGAGGACGGTTTCGTTTTGCAGATTGCGTTGGGTGAGGGTAACGGCCGTTCTAAACAGTGCTTCCGCAACAGCCGTTGCCTCCTTCTCCACCACATATTCCGGCAAATAGGCATCATCCTGCCAGATGAAGTTAACCGGTGGCACCAGGAAATCCAGCTGCCATTCTCGCGTTTTTTCCTTGTACTGTGCCTGCCAACCAAAACGTTTAGCCGCTCGCGCCAATGTTTGGTAATCACCGGCGCTGGTACGGATACGCTGTTGGTATAACTTCCATTCCAATGCTTCATCTAGAATCCACTGCCGCCCTTTTTGTTTGGACAGTTCGGCCAGTTCCGTTTGCGATAGTTGTAGCTGTTGTTGAACCAGTGGTTCAACATTGGTGGCAAGGAACTCTTGCCATTGTTTTAATAGCTCAATGAAATCGGATAGCTGGCGGGCAACCTCACGTTCCCCTTCGCGTTGAACGAGTGAACGTACCGATTCCAGCCACCGTTGCGCCTGAAGCAATCCACCTTTGCGGTTGCGTGTCTGATCATCAAATGCACCTATCTCCCCATTCAACAATTGGTTAACTTGATGGGCAATGGCTTGCATGAAACCACGACTATTCAGATTGGAGGCAAAGGCTTCCACTAATTCTTCGGCCGATTGGCGGCGCGAACGGCCGTCGTCAGGCACTACCTCTTCAGGGGAAACCGCGCTATACAAACCATTTGGCTGCTGCTGACGACACGGTTGCAACCCCATTAACTCTTCAAAAAGGAGGTCATAGACAACACGCCAGGAGACGGCCTCTTCCAAAATACCCAGGGGTAAGCGCACGGCATAAGCACCCAAACTACAAGCCGTACCGGTGCTGCGTTGGTTGGCTAAAGTACCGGCACGCAATTGAGAGGCCGTAAGATGCTGCGTTAAGCTTTGCTGGGCCGGCACGTGGAGCAAAGCCATTAAACCGTCGGCCATTGTATTCAGGTGATCGGCTACATTGTCTACATCGGCGCGTGGTTCAAACAGAAAAACGGTTTGCACCACGGCAGAATTGGTGGTGCTTCTTAATTGATCCTGCAAATTGCTTTCTGGCACATAGACAAATGGTTGGCGGGCATTGCGCTGGAAGCGCTCCAGTTCGCGTAAAGTAGCCATGGTGCGAACAGTCTGATCGTTTCGTCTGATTTTGCGACGGCCGTCGTTAATTTCTGGCGACCAATCTTGTTTAACAGGCGTTGTCAGCCAGAGTTCTACATCTATGTTGCTATAAGTAGGATTACTGCCAGCCACAACAATCTGGGTCAAACGAGCGATGTCTATTAACAACCCACTGGAACCGTCATCAAAAGTAGCGCCCACAACCTTAATCTTGGGATTATCCAGTTGATGAACTGTTTGATGCAGACTGCTCCATAAAGCGGAGCCGTTACTGCCCCGACGCAAGTCATAAAATATGCTCATGCGCCCTTGCATACGGCCACTGGGGGAAAAAGGCTCATACCAATTCAGATATTGATTAGAAGGCTTCGTGCGTTCCATTTCCTTTTGCAGGAAGGTTTGCATTTCTTTGAGATCAGGCCGCAAGACAACCCATTCATCATCGGCCAGATAGCGTGGCTTTTGCCAGTTAATCCCAGTTGCTTGGTCTGGTTGAATATCAATTTGCAACAACCGTACCCGCTTCGGCATTTGGCCTCCGTACCGGCTGCGCAAAGTACGGGCGATTTGATTGAGAACAATACGTCCCGTTTCCCCTAGCCCAACGATAACGGTAGGTGTTAACACGCTTTCATCAATTGTTGTAGAGAGAGATTCGGCTAAAACCGCCGTATTTGTCAATCGCTTTAACCACGCAGGTGTAGTGTCTTTAATTGGTTCCGGCGCGGGTTTGGAGGGTAGTGTTGGCGGCGGCAATGGCTCTTGTTTTGGCTTGCGCCCCCAAAACATTAAAAAGGCCGGGATTAAAAAGGGAAGCAAGGCTATCAATGCTAATGGTAGCGGCGCGGGCAAGGCCAATAAATCAGGCCCAGCCATCAGCGGCAAAATAACAGGACCGGCGACACAATCAATGTAAGACATATAGCTCTCTTCCGGGTTCAGGGGGTAACGGCCGTAACCGGCCACAGAAACAGCATAACCAAACACCGCACCCTCATTCGTCATGCTGGGCAACTGCCATTGCAATTGTTGGTTTGTTTGTGTTCCTTCTGGCTGTTGGCTGTCGGGTACAATCATCAATTCTGGGCTGATCGTTTCTGAGTAGACCACATTCAGGGCGATTGCCCGGTTAAACTCATTGGCAATACTGCTATAAAGCTGTTGGAGTTCCGTGGGCACAGTCTCATAGGCATCGTTGGGCGAGGTAGCAATACCTTCCAGAAAGTCGAGCTGCGCATTTCCGGTTAAACCGAGGGCTATGGTAACGATGCGCACACCTTCATCTCGCAAACGGCGAGCTACTCGTTGGGAATTGGTGGGATCATCAGCGCCGTCACTGAGCAGAACGATGACAGGCAAGGTATTGTCAATGGAGCTAGCAGTCAACACCAGTTCACCAGCCTCGTTTAGAGCGTTTGCAATGTCAGTCGGACCGGCGGCTTCATAATCGGCCAGATTTTCCAATATCGTTTGTTTATCTTGAGAAAACTCACTGGCCCAGTAAACAGTATCATCAAAAAAGGCAACGGCCGTCTGTGTTTTATCCAGATCAACGGTCTCCACAAACGCTTCGGCGGCGGTAATGGCTTCGCTAAAGCCATCTACACCGTTTTCCACCATACTGCCAGATTTATCCAAGAGTAAGACGATATTGGCGGCGCGTTGTTGGGGTGGGCAGACCAGGTTGGGTTGGGCGGCATGAGTGATGGTAACGGCCGTTTGCCCTTCTCCCCAAAACACCACTTGCTCAACTTCCCGCCCCAAATTGCCCTCTTGCGGCATGGGCTGGTTGTTGGTCCACCAAACATAGCCAAAGAAGGAGACGAGAACGGCCGTCCAGACAATAACAATACCCAACGCGACTTTTTGCACGAGAAACTCCCTTCATTGATAGGCAACGGCCGTGTGGTAACGGCCGTTGCCTACACGTTTTATCATCAATTACGATTGATCATCCGGGTTGTAAACCTTAAACAGGCCACCCCCACGCCGCTTGTTGTTTTCCCGATCCTGCTTGGCGCGAATACTTTCCACTCGTGATTGGAGTAGAATTTCCGCCACCTGTGCCAGATCAAAATAATCCTGGCGTACAATCTTATTCCGCACCTTCGGGTCGTAAGACATCGCTTTCAACGCACCAATGAACCCATCTTCAGCCAGATTTTGCTCAATCATCTTTTGACGAGCATCTAAGGACATATCCCCTATAACTTGTTCGGCATACTCCTTTTCAATATAAGCCGAACGGCCAGGCTCTTGTGTCCGCCCAACAATCACAAAGCCGTGCAAAGCACTAAACACATCTGGCTTTTTGTTTGGATCACCGGCATCTACATTCCAACCCGGCGTCAGCCAAAATGACTCAGTACCATTTGGCGTATCCCATTCCAATTCCCAACGGAAAAAGTTATCTTCCTCAACTTCAAAAACCTTCCCCATCATGGCCAGCATAAAGAATTGGCGGACGGCTGCCACATCTTCTAACAACATCACAACACGGGGATGAAGCGGTTTGTATTTAGCGCCTCTCTCACACAAGATTCTTTCGTACTCTACCGCTCTTGCTTCAGCCGGAAAATTGTGTAAAAGCTCTGCTTCCAGGTAAGTACCTTGCCGCCGATCCTGCTTTACATGATTTTCATAAGCGGATTGACATTCATGCCATGCCTGAAAATGGTCATAATGGTATAAGTCGTCAGTACGCACCAAAGTCAACTTATACTTATTCTCTGATCCCACTACCTGTATACTGTACTTGTCATCGTTTGTATCCCGCGACAGGTTGTTGTTGTTACGCAGTTCACCCTGTACTCCAAAAGACCCGGTAAAGTAAGAATCATCAGATTGCACACGAATCAGATTGCTTTTCTTTAAAGCCGATGCCCCAGAGAAACCAGCAAACAACGGCTCTGCACTGACATTAGCAATCTCATTGGCAAAGCGCGCTGCATCTGCATACGTTTCGCGGATCGCTTGCTCTACCGTTGTTCGCGCCACAACACCCTTAAACTGCCGCCGCGCCAATCCCATTAATTTCTGTTGGTTTTGCCGCCCAATTTGCAACCGCAAATCACTCGAGGAAGCGAAAATCGGGTTCTCTAATTCAAAAGCTACCTGATCATCCGTCTCCGGATCAACAAACAGATTTAAGTGCAATTGGGCAGGATTCCCTTTATAAGCAACTTCCCAACGCAAACGGCTTATTGCCTTTGCCAATTCCGCTTCTTCAACAGTTGGGCGTTGATCACCTATAAGCATCTGCACCTTTTCTGCCTTTGTGTCAAAACCATGTGCATTTTGGATAGCCTGTTTATCCTTGCGAATCGCATCCCACAACCCCGATAAGCCACTACTGTCATCACCTGTAGAAAGATGCCAGATCCAGGTTTGAACGGCATCCCGCATTTCAACAGCCACGGCTTTCATCTGCCGTGCTGTATTGGCAACGTAGACATGCAACACATCTTCACGGCGCACATCCACAAGCCGGGTCATAATGCGTAGGTAATTATCTTCCGATTGTTTAACCTTTGGAGACTCCCACAGTAGCAAGAGCTTTTTGCCCAACATCTCTTGCATGATTTTTTCAGCACGCAGTGCCTGCTCTTTGAGTTTCAGTTCTGGTCTCAATTCCTCACGCTTCTTGCGAATATCTTCCATCAACTTGAGGAAATCATCTAATTCATCAACCAGACCATTGAAATAACTCCAGGCATAACCCAGCTTGCCGCTGCGGGCCACAATGGCATTTTCAGACGTACCCATTAATATCTCTGTCAACTTCAAGCGCATCTGCCGTCGGAAAATCAAGATGTGCGACTGCTCTACTTTGTCTAAAATCTCGCCAAACTGACCATAATACTCGTCAATACCCTCATCATTGGTCACAATGCCGCCAAATCGAGTGCGCACATCTTCCGGGATACTCCGGAAGCGAGCACGCGCTTCCTCCGCCGACTCCTTTTCACGACGTGCCAACGATAGCGGCTTATAATTCATCTGCGTCATCACATCTTTTTTAATCGCTTCCAAACTAGGGTCATCGCCTAAATCTGGGTAAATAGCCGCCCAACCCGCTTGCGATTTTACGCTTCCCCCAGAACGTGCCGTATCCTCTACCACACGTGCCCGATCCCCCTCTTTTACCTGGCTGTTCATGGAAGCAATTCGCCCCATAAGTAACGAAGGCTTGCTCGTATTCCCTTCATAACTCACCGTTTGAGTGAACAATTGGGGAGCGCGAGCATAACCAGCCATCCCTTTGTCTTCATCATTTTTATCGGGTGCCGCCAGAGCTAAATGACGCTCTGCCCCAGAAGCTATGAGTCGCTCAAATTCATCCGGCTTTTTGCGCGGCTGCAATAAGCGCAACAACATGTCTTGCCCAAATTCATAGCTGGAAATTTCTTGCACAAAGTGAGCTGGCACTTGGACTGTATAGGCACCTACGGCACTGTACATAGGCACATCAGGGAATCGGGTATATTCGGGAGCCAAATTAGTGTATATCCATTCAGTGTAAGCTTTTCCCGCTTCCTCATCTAGGATGGCGCTGATCACCTCTGACATCATGGGGAAGACCCCAAATTTTGCTTCCTCAGACAAAGGCCTGCCGCCCCGTCGCCCATCTACCAGATAGCAGGCATCAAAAATACGTTGAGTTGGCTCGATGCGAAACTTACTTTCGTTCTCTACATATTCAATTGAGGGCATCTGGAAATCAGAATCCACTACCATAAAACGGTTGAGTTCCCGCCAGGCGGCAAAAGTACGCGCCCGCATGTCCTCGTCGGGCGAGTTGGTGAAAACAGTGGGCAAGGCAAAGTAACCACGCAATACGTGATGGATGTTTCGTTGTTGGGCCATCAAACGTAAGATTTGAGCGACATCTAAAAACATACCGGAACCAGTACCCCCGGCAAAAGAACCTACAACGACAATCTCTAGCCGCCTCTGCTCAGTAGTTGTGGAACGCACTGATTCCAAAGCGTTACCGAACGCTCGCCACAAACGCGAACCCGCTTCTCGACCAAGCAAGTCTTTAAAAACAGCCATGCGCCCAAACTGACGTAGCCGACCAGCCCCATCATCTAAAATAAAAGCGGCCGGGGATTGGGTATCCAGCCATTTTTGGGCGTTATACCATTTGCCAATCGGCTTTAGCTCCCCGCGCTTCACCCGTTCAGCTTCTGGTTTAGAATCGCCGCCGATGTAGATAAATTCGCCGGCATCCAGGGTGACGCCCCCAACTTCAACACCTTCCTCCTCTTTGCCGGTAGCATTGACACGCTTGGTGCCTGCTTCCAACTGAGATGCAGTGTCAATAGATAGTAGTTTTACATTCTTTGGGAGTTCGCCATCATTGGATAGCATTAAATCCCGTTTGAGCCAGGTTAAAACCCATTGCCCGGTACCACCCAATCCAACGACAAGTGCTGGTCTAGACATGTTGTAATCTCCTTAAAATTTTTTGTTCCACAAAATATTGGTTAATCATCATAAGATGGCACTGGCGCAAGGTCATTTACGTAGCGGATATTCCCATTCTCTCCAACATCAAAATTATCTTCTGGCTCCATATTATCCAAGGGTGATTCATGACCATCAGTCTGTTTCACATGAACAGAGACAAGATTGTCATATCCTTTTTTAGCTGTAATTTGCTTAATTCCTACATTCTTAAATACAGATCTTTTGAATTTATTAACGCGACGATGTTTACGTAGCTTCAATGTAACCAATTCCTTTTTTGTACCTGTATCTACAATAACCAGTGAACCAGTTGGCCCACCGCTAAAGATGTAAATCAGCCAGATAATTAACATGAGAATGATTAAGCCAACGACCGCTTGAACGCCAGTCCAGGTTGTGGGATTGGTGTAGGTCGAATCTTCTCTCGTAAAAGTTGCTTCATAGGAAGTTTGTGCCCAGGCATATTCTTCCAGCAATTGATCATCATTTACTCGTATAGAAAGGGTGTATTCGCCACTTTCATCTAGTAGTTCGCCCCCACTGCCTACCAATAACTGTTCAGCCACATTGTTGCTTTCGGCCAGCGTAATGGTCTGGGTAATTCCCGAAGGCGTTTCTACTACCACATCAAATCCAGCTGCCCCATTCAAAACCTCATTCAAAAATATCGGGCTATTCTCATTGAGTGGATCAACAACCCGAACGGAAACAGGGAATGGTTGTAGAGCGTTCTGCTTCAGGAACATTCTGAGCAAGGTGTCTCTTTGATGTATGGAAGCTTCTTGTGGGGGATTTAGCTCCAGTTGCAAGGGTTTGATCTCATGCTGTTCAACAACCACGGAAGCATTTTCTAATGCAGGCGTGTAAGCAAGCTCATCATAATTAACTGCCCCCCCCCAATTGGCTCTTACATTGACAACGTGCGTACCAGATTGAATCAGGTTATCTATAGACCCATTACTGAATTGACCTATGAACCTATTCTTTGTCGTCGGGTCGAGTTCTAAATCAATAGTTTCTAAAATCCGCGTCCCATCGGTTAACTGTGCTGAAAACAGGTTGCTCCAATCATCAAAAATGGTGGTGACGTCTACATCACCGGCCGTATCTACAACTTTTACAGCTATGGTCAATGGGTTTGGTATCTGAGAGATACCTTGTACCCGGTTGAGCGCTGACACATCATTGTTTGATGGGGTTTCAATAGTGAATGATAGAAGTTCAACCGGACTGGCTGTAAATCTGCCTTGATTATTTTCTGGAGTAAGCTTAATAATAGGACCCTCTTTCGGATCAGGATGAGGGACAGTCACCATGACTTCCCATCTATAAGTTCCTGGAGATGGCGTCTCAATGAAATCACTCTCGTAATAGCCATCACCTATCTGCGCAAGCGTATATGTCTTTTCGTAGTCCGGATCATCATTATGCACAACGGCCGTGACCGTAAGAGGATAATTTGGATTTTCTTCAAGGGGTTGACCATTTGCATCTTCTATAGTCAGAGCAAAAATGCCATTTACATGGCTGGAATAATACGGGGCGCCTTCAACGGTAGGCAGAATTAGCCCTGTTACCGGCGAAATTACGGCGCTGGAAATTGAAGCAGTATCAACTTTAATACTGAGGGCATCAGTGCAATCAGCAGTATCTCCTACAAAAACCTGATAAGCGCCTGGAATTGGGGCATTGAAAATATACGTCTCATTCCCTCTGTAAGACTGGTATTTCATATTTTCGGTTGATATGCTTCCCGTAATTGGTACGCCCCCACTGATCCCATACAAATTATTGTCAGCAGGATCCATGATGACTACCACAGCTCTTTCACTTGGATTGTCTACCAGAGGATATGCTGAAAAAATAACAACATTATCCAAATAAGGTCGTACCCATACCGGACTACCACATTCCACAGGGGTCCGTCCAGAACCTGATATTGGATCTAAGGCATCGTTAACTGTTGCCACTAACGATGTTGAGCTTTCAACAGGAAATAAATCCCCTCCGTGATCTAGCGCGATTTGCCTCCAGCGCTCGGAGGTGCCAAGCGATTCCATATTGATATCTCTTGACAAAAAGACGGCTGTGATAAATACACTTTCAGGGTCACTGCTGCCATAAAAGGGAAATTGGTCACCAGTTTGCTTTAAAAATTCTACCAATTCTGCCATTAAGGTTTGAGCTGTACTATTGAGTGCATTAGCATCTGCTCGGTACAGGGAAGAATCGTTACAACCAAGGTTTCGCACACACGAACCCCCATCTGTTAACAGAATTACAGCCTTACGACGCGGCGTCTGCCCCAAGGGATCAGATTCCCATTGAGACAAAACATCAAGCGCTGCACGGAAGGCAGAACGGTGGTCGGTGGCGCCTAAAGAAGTTTGTGGATTTTCTATCGTAATTTCATTACGTTGAGAATCCCAAATGCTGGTTGCTTCTTTTATATCCCTGTCGGACATGGTTTGATTAGGAATTACTGTAGACTCAAGAAAAATTACAATATCATCCTCGTAATTGTTATCATTTCCCTTTAGTGCCGCCGCCGCCTGATCGCCAAATCCGACAACAGATACACGATGTTGAATCCCTTCTTCTCGGCATAGAAAGACGGCATGATTTCCTAAATAATCAATAATTGTGCCAATAGCATCAAACCGACGGCCGTCTCTGTCATTGCGTTCGTACATAGACTGGGATTCATCCAGTAGAATGACAATGTCCAGTGGATAGCATTTGCCTTCGTTAAATGTTTGTGCCTGAACATCTGCTTTCTGTGCATGACCAACTTTAGCAAGGAGTGAAAACAGCAGGACGATACTAAGTGTTATGAGCTTTGTTTTCGAGTCCATCGGATTTCCCTTTATAATCTTCAAGTAACCCTAGGGGATGTGTGTAGTATGCTAAGAAAGTGGCTGTAAACTTCTGCTTCATCCACCGCTCAGATGCTCTTTCCCCAACGGCCGTTCCCTCAACCACTCATCCAACCCCTTCCGCGAAAATCGCCAGGCGCCGCCTACCTTCCGGCCAGGCAGTTTGCCTTCCTGCACCAATCTATAAATGGTAGATTCGCTTAGTTTGAGATAATCACAGACCTCTCGTACCGTCATAATGGCATCCGGTTCAGTGTCAGACATTTCTTAACTCCACATAGGTATCATTTCCCATGATTACCAGATGGTTTATTGAATGTGGTTGGTGCAACATACTCATATCACACTATCAGTGAACTGCTTATCATTGTTTATCACTTGAGTATTTATGCCTTTTTTCCTTATCTTTCTCTCTCTTTGACAAAAAACGGGCATTATTGGGCAAATTCTCTGAATTTTGGGCAAATTTGTTTGCCATTTACGGTTCCACGTCCTATACTATTTATGTGTTTTTTATGCAGTCGCATGTTTTGCACACAATAAGAGGAGATTTCTCGTGCCAGCAAACAACAAAACCCTCAAAGCGGAATTTGAGTTAGTCTTTCAACAATTGGTAGAAGGGAAGAACAAAAAGACGGCCGTTGCCGTGCAACAAATCATTCTGACAAACCTGGAACAATTGCGTGTGGAGCGATGGTTAGGTGAAGACAAGACACGCTCCCCTGGCGTTTATGTTCACCTGGTAACTGAAACCTATGAGCAATACCAACCGTATATCCACCGACTTCAAATAGAACGATCAGAGATCGTCTGGGCAGTGTTGTTCAAACAACTGCAACATTGGGCCTACAGTTACTTGCTTTGCAAAGGCTTTCATTCGGAGCAGACAACTTTCCAATTGGCTGTCACTCTTGCTACTGAGGCAGCAATAACGCTTTTGACGGCTCGTTTCCCCTATGATGTTCCTTTTGATCCCTGGGCACACGTTTTATTGCTTCACGTTTGCCGCCGCCACATCCGGCAAGCAAAAAGACAGAGTGTAATACCTGACGGAAATTTATTGGCGCTCCATGAAGAACTTGTGCATGACTCCCTCTCTCTTGATACGCTACATTTACAAGAGGCACGCCATGACTTGTTGGATGCAATTGCCAAACTACCAGACAGTTGGCAACAAGTCATTCTACTACAATATTTTGACAATCTTTCTCCTGCAGAAATTGCCGGGGTAACGGGTAAGACACCGAGTGCTGTTTACAACCTGCATTTCAAGGCAATATCCCGGCTCAGAGAGATAATGGCGGATAATAGGCATAATGATGAATAGAAAGCCAGATAGCTTTCAGGAAGATTGGAGCAAGAAGAAGTTAGAGGCACTACGTCAGCAGTTGGCAAAGCCTGGCGAATGGGCGGAAACGGCCGATCGGATTTTCGATGTACTCACTCCTTCCAGCCAGGAACTGTCTGTAACAAAAGACGACGAAGAGATGCTTGATCTTGTGGTAAGTGATGCCCTAAATGGGATAGATATTACAGTGCAATACCCGGATTTTTACCGGAAGTTATTGGCTAATATGGAACTGCGCCAGGTTTTTCTAGAAACTCTGGACATGCTGGAAAAGAGCCAGACAGGGGGCACCGAATCATTACCTGAAGCTCCTAACGAAAATTTATCCTTTCTCAAAACGGCCGTCTCCCCGCATCCCACCATAAACCAATCTCCATCGGGCAACTGGCAGGCAACCTGGCAAATGCTCACTGATTATCTAACAACGTGTTTCTTTCGGCAGACGATGCCGGTTTACCGTTCTGCAACGGAATCATGGCTTGAAGAGCAGACGCATATTTTACTCCAAACCGAAGTAGAGATAGATAAAATGGTTGTTACTATTCTGCTTGAGGCGATGACACAGGTAGAACATCCCGGTATGTTAACTCTTTCCCTGTCGGCCACTTCTTTTAAAGAGCAGGAATTACCACAGCTACGGGCTTCCTTAACATGGGGTGACTACCAGGCAACGGCCGTTCTCAACAACTATGGTCAGGTCTTTTTTCCACCATTGGCTATTGAGCACGTGCTAGATGAAATCGGGCAGGCCATTTCCTCTGACTTGCTGCTCACATTGACCCCCATCACCTCTTGATATTCAGGAGCAGACCAACTACCATTCCATAGAGAATGGTAACAACATCCCCTTTATTTCCCGAAGCGATCCCTTATCTTCAACTGGCTGAAGAGTTGTTCCACCAGCCCCATGCTCAAGACGCGCTTCTGTCCACAGTGGGGAAACTTCCGGCCCTTGATCACCCGCTTCTTGACTACTTGGCGCAGCAGGTTGAAAAAGCTGCTCTTACCAAACCGGCATATAGCTGGTTTCTCATGGCTGTGGCCGATGCCGCCGCACAGCAAAGGGATGACCTGCTTTTGCAGGCATTGGCTGCGTGGCGCCTGGCATGGGCAGCAAATGCCTGGGTACAGCCACAACGAGTGGAAACGGCCGTACTCCGCGCGCATTCCCTGTTTACTCAACTAAATGAACCCGGTTGGCTGGCCGCTTGCGATTGGCAACGTAACGCACTCCCCTGGACACGCCCTAATTTCACGCAGGCAGCTACCGAATTAGAAGAAGCTCTGCTCCCATTGAAACAAGCCAACTTGAGTGCATTCGTCCCTGATTGCCAACTTGCCCTGGCTTATGCCTATCTGCTGATTGGCAAATTTGAGGAAGCGGCGGTGTACACGGCCGTAGCGGAACAAACCTTCCGGGAAAGAAACGATCGCCTGGGCCTGGGTCGTTGTTTATACACCAGGGCCAGTTATTTGCGTCGCCAAACCCATTTCAAGGCAGCAATGGACTGCTTTAATGCGGCCCTCACTCACTTTCAGGAACTGGATGCCAGGGTTCAGGTCGTTATGACTACCTTACAATTGGGGCTAATCAGTTGGTGGTGGCAGCATGATGTAAGCATGGCTGAATCAAAGCTGACATGGGCTGCTGAGCAATTTGAGGCGCAGGAACTCCCGCTTTGGTCGGCTCAATGTCATTTTGGGTTGGGGCAAATTTACCAACAAACAGGGCAACTCGCTGCTGCTGACAAAGCCCTACATACCGCCAGAGAGATCTTTGCACATTTTCAACTGGCTGAACTTTGGGCCGATGCTTTGTTAGATAGCGGATGGCTGGCTCTTTACCGGGGACAACACCAAACTAGCCTGGACTATTTCAGGCAGGCTGAATCCCTCTATACACACATTGGAAATCGCTGGTTGCCTGTTGTGGCTACGATGCATCAAGGTGAGGCTTACATACAAATGGGATTGTATCAGTACGCCTTGCAGTATTTGGAAAAAGCGCACGGCCAACTTGTGGAATTGGCGATGCCGCAACGTATCGCCGCCTGTGAAATGCGCCTGGCTCAGGTCTATTTACTATTAAGCCGATGGGGACAGGCTCACATATATCTCGATGAGGCAGAAGTACATTACCAGCAGTGTGGACAGATAGATGCTTACCCGGTGGTCTGTAACCTCCGAGCCGAGCTTCTATTTTATGAAGGGAAAGAGCAAGAAGCTATCATGTCCTTGCAAAAGGCGTTGGTTGCGGCCCAACAACAAGGGGATATGATACAAATAGCGCAGGCGCAACGCTTGTTAGGGCAGGCGTTATGCACCTCAAATAAATTGGCTGAAGCATATGACCATTTACAGCAGGCTAATACCAGCTTAACTGACATGGGCATGCTCGTTGAACAGGCTGCCTGCCAGATAAACCTGGGGAATTACTACGCCCAGGCCAATGACAGCATATCGGCTCGTAATGCCTGGGAACGCGCGCTCACTCTGATTCAAGAGGGCATGCCGGAACTGGCCTGGCAGGCGTATGCCGGTCTAGCCAGATTGGCTGAAGCGGCAGGTGATGCAACGACCGCGCTGTTGCATTATCAGCAGGCAATCGCTGCCCTGGCCCAACTGCGCCGCGCCTTGTGGCAACCGGCTGTTGTCGGCGCTTATCTGACACGGCCGTTCCCCATTTTTGATCGGGCTATTTCTCTCGCTATTCACCAAAACTTGTGCGAAGACGTTCTCTTTTTTATTGAGGAAAGCAAAGCGCAAACGGTTGCCAGACAACTTGTAGCATCGGGGACAACCAACCTATCGCTCCCACCCCAGATAACAGAACTCATATCCGAAATTCGTTGGTTACAAACTAAAGTAAAAGAATCCAGAGCGCCAGGGCTTTCTGGTTTTTCAACAGTTAGAGAACTGCATCACCAATATCTGCAAAAAGTGCAGCTATATGACGCAGCTATTAGCCAGGCTGAGCGTACGCATTGGTTCGAAAGTGAACCTGACGTGACGACTGGATCGCTTTCACTTGACCAATTCCGTGAACAAGCCTCCAATTTTTTGGGTGAAAAATGGTTGGCCCTGGATTATTATCAGACTGACGAGCAGATTAACGTCGCGACTATCACCCCTGTTGGTTGTTACTCGCGGCAGATCCGCCTGACAGCGGCTCTGCGTTTCGCCCTGGACATGTGTACAAAGGTGGGATACGGCCGTACGCTCTCATTACAAGACTTGGCTGTATTAGGAAATGCCTTGCTGCCAGATTATGTTTGCGAAAATCTAAACACAGAGACTCACCTGTTAATTGCCCCCCATCGGCAGCTCCATCGTTTGCCCTGGGCGGCGTTGCCTATCGGTAAACCCGGCTATCCGTTGGTTACAGCTTGCATTCCCACCATTGTTCCTTCACTGCAAAGTCTGGCGTTACTCTGGCAACGGCCGCAGGCTGCGTCAACAACATGGAATCAGGCCGGATTATTAGTGGCTGTATCGGACTTTCAGGGACGACATACACCGCTGGCCGCAGTAGAACGCGAAACAAAACAACTAAACGCCTTATTTGGTTCCGAGATTATATCTTTGACAGAGGAGGCCGCTACTTTTACCAACTGGCGTCAACTAAGTAACCGTCTAAAAACAAGTTCCCATAATAGGGTTTTGCCTTAAACGAT
>DAOMOK010000028.1:0-78423 GCA_035444285.1 Chloroflexota bacterium | reverse complement strand
GTTGCCTTTCACCTGTTTGTTCAACCTACACAAACATAGGTGTCCGGTAGAGAATCTGCGTATAGTAATGCGTCAGAGCTAGATAACACATAATCTTTCGTTCTAGGTTTGTCATCCCCTCTAAACGAGCAGCTACATATGTCGGTAATTGCAGGAATTTCTCTTCAAAGGCTGTTAACCCAAAATAGAAAGGGGTGCGGAGTTTTCGCATTGCCTGATTAGAGGCCAAATCATTTACCTTACTTGCACGCCCAAGCAAGGCTTCTTTAGAATACACCCTCGCAAAGCGCTCTGGTTCTCTTTCAATTAGCAACTCTGGCAAATATTTAATCCTCTCCGTTTCCGTCATAGAATCAAGTTTTCTGGACACAACTAAAAATACAATTGGTAAGGTTCGAGCCCGAACGGAAGCAAATAAAGTGTCTAGAGTCTCTTTTTGAAAACCTGTATGCTCTACAATTGCAAGGATTGGTTTATCTACAAATTTATATAAGGAACTTAATCTTTCAATCGTTCCCAAGAGTGAAATCTGATTAATAAGAATTGTTGGAAATTTTTTGTGGAAGTTCCATGCAATCCTTCTAGCTATGGTTGACCCTCCAGCTCCTGGGTAATGATAGAGATTAATCCTTGAAATATTTCCATTCTCTAAATCGAACCTCACCTGTCGTTCTAGGCTTTCAGTCTTATCGCGTTTTATATCTATATCTAATCCTAGTTCAAACCATGAGATTATATTACCTCTCAAGAAATTGTAGCCGGGTTCATAATCAGACTCTTGAAAAAGGCCTAGGTTTAGATGCACTAATGTTAATTCTTCATGTAACCAATTTGCAGTTTCTCGGGGAATCTCAACTTGTGCATCTTTATTGCCTTGAACATGAGATGGTAAAAGAATTGCAGCTTGATCATTATTAGAATTCGGCCCGATAACACTACTAACACCAGCAGCTATTTGATGCAGGTTAAGTCGAAATATAGTTGCATTATACAAGTTGGCAACATTCCTCAATGACTCTCCGGTGTACGACGCAAATACGAACTCCACTCTGTCAATAAATATCTCATCAAATAACTCACATACTTTTGAAATAAATTGCACAGCATCCCAAGTTACGACAACAGTGATCGGTAGTTCTTGTGAAGTTGCAGCAAAATTAGCCAAGAACCTACGGAAAACAGAAGTGTACGTCTGGCTCCATTTACGGTAAGTATTATCAGTTGGAAGTGTGTTGGCTCGGCCTGCAAGACCATGAGCAGCATACCAGTATGTGCCGTACACTGGATTTAGGGCTAGCTCGTTTTGATCCTCACGTGTGACAATATGTAGAGATCGGTGTTTACTGCCTTCACTTGAGATGGCTTTGTAAACACCATTCGTTTGAGTGTCTTGATCAAAATCAATGACAACAGACCATCCTATTCTTCCAAGAGGAGCAAGGGATTTATCGGGATTAGCCTCTGGCCCAACAACCAGAATAAACAAATGCTCATTATCGAAATTATGGCAGGCCTCCAAAAATGGCTGCCAATCTTGTCCAGGATCTATTGATAAATCGTCATCTGCAAGTATTAGTTCTATGGCTTGATTGGGCTTGACAACATCAAACAAATCACAATATCTTTTCAAATGAGCAGCCGCGTACACGAATGCAGCCCAGCGTTCTTTGGGGGAAAGCTCCGTTTTGTTACAAAAATTCAGTCCCGCTGCTACGGCTGCTAACCGGAATTGCCCCCAAAAATGATCACGCAAATTAGGATGTTTTGAATTTAGCCAATCATCAAACATATGTCTTGAAGATACTAATGCAACGCAAGCACCCATCATGTTTGTTGGCACTTTTTCAGGGTCAGGCATGTCCTCTTGAGCTAGTATAAATATCAGTTTTTTCCACTGTTCGAATGGAACTTTGGCATTGGCTATTAGCTCAACCAAATAGCTCATCTCTAAGTAAAGATGATCATAAAAGAGAAATGACTCGACCTCAAATTTGGCAAAATCTATTAACTGATATTCTTTTAATTCTCCATCTCTTGTAAAGCTAACTAATATGTTATTTATATTTAGATCACCATGAAGATAACCTCTAGCTGGATCGATTTTTTCAACGTCACCCCATAAACCCTGTTCGCAAGCGTAAGCAAAAGGGTTCGGCACAACAATTCCATCTATTATCAATCCCGGTTCATTCGAATTCACCTTAAAATTTTCTTCTAAAAACTTCGCAATATTCCCTTGGCCCGGTTTAATACGATACCCCAACCACTCTTTTAGAAACTGTTGGGGGTAAGTGAGGCGAGAAAACCTTAATTGAACATTCCATTCCTCTAAAATGCTATTGCTTATCTTACTAAAAATAGCCTTTAGTGACTTTGGTGAGTCAACATAGCTAGACATGGGTCGGCACTGCTGCAAAGAATTACCTGCTATGTTATAAAAAACCGCAGTTCTCCCTTTTGATTCAATTGGATACCCATTCAACGTTGCAATGTGCTTTTTTCCAAACTCAGGCTCTTTGGAATGTGCTATTCTCAAATTCTCATATTCGTCTTTTTCGGTTGATTTTCTTTGGTATAATTTTAGGATACAGTGTTGGAGATTTTCTGCGCGTCCATCATTTGTCAATTCGCTAATTGCAAACAGGTAGGCACCGGACCGACCGCCGTTAATAGGTTCAATAACAGTAATTTTGCTACTGCGTTTTTCTTGAGCAATTAAGAATATATCTTTATATTCTTCGGGTATATCATAGGACTCTAACACGGGGGCTTCCATAGTTCACTCCTAACACTCTAGCTCTAAGATTGACAGATACTCTTGCTATTGTCTAACACTCCAATATTAATATCGTGCGATCTAGCATAGTACATAATACTCAAACTTCAGCCGCTGCATAATTAACATAGGAATGCTTTGTTGTATAAAACCGGTCTGGTCTAAACCACTGTATGGAATTTAAGTCTCAGGTCATTCATACATAGAGCGCTGCCAGACTGATATTTGCTGCCATTGTAACTATTTTCGCTCTCACTGGTCAATTCTTAATGATACCGTCGGGGAAGCGGGTCTTTTATTTCGGGGATCACTACAAGAAGTATAACAAAGCGCATTGAAGAGAATGTGTCGCGTAAAACAGGTGGTTTGAATGCGCTATTAGTATATTTTTGCCTCAGACGCTGGATCGCATCCAGCAGCTTAACTGATGTTTGACTGTCAACGAAAAATCCGCGTACCCGACACCGTTTTAGGTAACCAGAACCAACATCAGCAGCACTGAGGTAATTCAAGATCCATTACCTGCTGTTAACTAAAAGCAAGGCCAATGGCTACCACTCAAGGGGTACAGCAACGATTCGACATCGCTGGAATGACCAACCAAAGGGCAAAAGTAAAAAACCGACCAGCTATAAGCTATAATACAATCATGCGATTAAGTGGCGGATATTTCTAAAGAATTGATGGTTTCCTGAATCCATCTCCATCCGGCTAAGCTTTTGATGCGCTCAGGTGAGGCTGACAACGTTTTGAGAAATTGCTCCACAGTGTCTTGCTTAGCCGCCATCGTGGGATAGACCTTTCCCTCAACTTCCGCACGAATTGCCTCAAACACTCGTTCCGCTGGATTGAGTTCTGGGGAATAGGGTGGTTGCGTAATCAAAACCGGGTCAAGCGCCTGGATGTCTGCCCCTCGATGACTAGGCGCACCATCCCACACCAGCACCTCCAGCCCTGCCTTTTGCCACGCTGTCACTGCTTTGATCACAGACTCCTGCTTCATGCTTTCTGCCCAAATCCAATCAATCGTGCCATTGATGCCATCCACGACCAAATGTAGATAAATATAGGTATAGGTGATCTGGATTTTCTGCACAATCTTCACCCCTATGGGTGCCCATACACGCCGTACCTGGCTAATCAATCCCAGTCGCATTTCATCAGCCCACCCTATTTTCTGCTGATGAACAACCCCTTCTGCCTTCAGTCTGTCACCAAGCCCCCTTTTTTCCACGCTGTTTGCGCGTCGGCATCACTCTTTTCATGTTGCGGGCGGGGTACTTTCTTATTGAGTCTTAACCGCTTGAGCACCCCGCGCATCCCTTCGTAACTATACTCAATGCCATACTCCTCTTTGACCCAGGCTATCGCGTCCCATACTGTTTTCATGTGGCCCTCTTTTGACCGCTCACTCAAGGCATCTTTTTGGGTTTCTGTGAGGAATCCTGGCCGTGGTGCATGACCGCCGTGTGTTCGTCCCACTGTCTCGGCCACATCGCCTGTCCGATACCAACTTAAGTATCTTTGACCGCTTCGTTGAGCTAAACCGGCTATTTGACAGCTTTCTTGGACGCTATATCCTGTGCGTACTAGCCACAAAAACTGGAGGCGCTGCCGTTTTTTGAGGTGTTTCTCCGCTTGATACAATTGATACAACTCTTCGGGAGTTTCTTGCCACTCTACTTTGATTGGACATCCGCGTCGCATCGTGCGTGTCTCCTTTTTGCTCTATTTTGCGCCATTTACTTACAGGATTGGTGTAAGATGTCAGTTATCATAAAAGCATATGGTGAGCCTTACGGCAGTGTCCTCATCCCTCATCCAGAACAGCCTGGACAACGAACTGATTGTTGGCTTGCTGCGGTGCATTAAACAGCACGTCTCCCATCGCCATGCCCGGTTCCGCCACATCCTCACGCCACACATTCTGCTGTGTCACCGCATGGGCCGTCGGCGGCACGTCCCCCAGGTTGAGTTCATTCAACCGTTCTGCATAGTCCAAAATCGCCGAAAGCTGGCCCTGATACAAGGTCAGCTCATCTTCCGTCAATTCCAACCGCGCCAACTGCGCAATCTTCTCCACATCACCCCGTGTCAATGACATAATCTCTCTCCCAAAACCAAATCCGATTACCGTTCACCGATTACCGTTCACCGATTTCGGATTACCGATTACGGCTCACGGTTCACCCCACCACCGCCTGTTCTTCACGTCGTTTCTTCGCCGCTTCCTGCATCTTCTCAAACTCCTCGTCCGTCCACAGATGTTCCGGTGCCGTCAGGCGGTCAATGTAGAGGATACCGTTCAGGTGGTCAATCTCGTGCTGGAAGATGCGCGCCGTCCAGCCGTTGAGTTTGAGTTTCACTTTACGGCCGTACCGGTCCTGCGCCCGCACCCGCACCACCTCATGCCGCTCCACCTCACCCACATAACCAGGGATAGACAGGCAGCCTTCAATGCCATCTACCACTTCCCGCGACTGCCACACAATCTCCGGGTTGGCAATCACAAACAGCTCTCGTGAATTGGGGATCTCGTTGCCCTGGTCGTCTTCCTTCGGCAGCGTCTCAATCACGGCCAACTGCATCGGCAGCCCAATTTGCGGCGCCGCCAGGCCCACGCCATTGCTCTCACGCATGGTGTCTACCATGTTTTCAATCAACGTTTGTAGTTCATCGTCAAATTTAGTAACCGGTCTGGTTTTCTGGCGCAAAATGGGCGCCGGGAGTTTTACAACGTCTAGTAATGCCATAATCAGGGGATTTTATCTTGTTTGGAGAACGTCGGCACTTTTTCGTAAGCCGTAATCCGTTACCCGTAATCCAATTAACGGATCACGGTTTACGATTGACGGATTACGTTTTTGTGCCTTGCAGACGGTAAATCTGCTCCAATGTCTGGCGGCCTTTCACGCGAATCGGTTCCAAAGGTTCGGCTTCCACCCAATCCTTCACCAGTTCATAGGTGGCGCTGCTGAGCAGCACTTCATCGCCACCCGCATTTTCTTGCACACGCTTGGCCAGATTCACCGCATCACCAATGGCCGAATAATCTTTGCGCAGGCTGCTGCCCACATTGCCCACCACCGCTTCACCGGTATGCACGCCCACGCCAAAGTGCAGGCGGCGGTCTTCCGGTATCTCCGCCAGGTAAGCGCGCATGTTCTCTTGAATCATCAACGCTGTGCGCACAGCGCGTTCGGCATGGCGGCGCTGTGGGTTAAGCGGCGTGTTGTACAACGCCATCACCGCGTCGCCCATAAATTTGTCGGTTAACCCTTCAAAATTATCAATGGCGCGGACAAAGATGGTGAAGTAGCCATTCATAATTTGAATCAGCTTTTCGGGGTCTACGTGTTCACTAAAGGTGCTGTAACCACGCACGTCGGCAAAGAGTACGCTCATAATGCGGTGCTGCGGCCGTTGCGCCGCGTCCAGGTCCCGAATCTGGTCTACCAGGGCCGGCGGTAAATAGCGGCGCACGCTTTCCAGATTTTTCTTTTCGGTAACATCGTTCAGCACCATGGCCACGCCCAATGTCTCTTGTTCATAGTCGCGCAGGGGGGTCAGGGTCAGGTTCAGGGTAGTAATGCCGGGGCGACGGCTGATGACCAGGTCTACTTCAGTATTTTGCACGCCGCCTTTGTGCCGCACATCTTCTACCAGTGGTTCCACGTCCAGACCCAGTGTTTCCAGGGCTGCATGGTAAGTCTGGTGCATAATAGCGCCCTGAGGATGGCCCAAAATGCGTTCCGCTGCCCGGTTATACAGGGCAATACGCTCTTCTTCATCTATGGTGATGACGCCGCTGGTGATGGAGGCAAAAACGTTATCCATCAGGTCACGCATTTCCGTGATTTCGGTGAGATGGCTGCGGATTTGTTGGAAGAGGCGGGCGTTTTCAATGGCGACGGCCGCCTGATTAGCAAAGGAGGCCAGCAAATCCCGGTCGGTATCACCAAAGACGCCGGACTGAACCCGGTTATCGGCAAAGATGACGCCGATGATCATTTCCTTGATTTTGAGCGGCACGCACAGGATGGAGCGCAGGTTGTAGCTGATGATGCTCTCCTGAGCAGCAAAGCGGCTGTCTGACATGGCGTTCATGGTGACAATGGGTTCACCCGATTCGGCGACGGCGCGCACAATGCTGCGGCTGAAGTCAAAGGAGGATTTTTCAAGGGTTTCCCGATCCATATTGCGGTAGACGCGCACTTCCAGTTCGCCGGTGTCTTCACTCTTTAGCAGCATAATAGAGCGTTCGGCTTTGGTTAGATCAATGATGGCGTCCATCACCACTACCAGAACCTGATCCAGGTCCAGGGAGGAGTTGATCATGGCGCCCACATCTTGCAGGGCGCGCAGTTGTTCTCGTTCTTTTTCCTGGGCTTTGACGCGCCTTTCCAAATCTTCGACGGTGCGACGCAGTATAACGATCTGGCGGGTGATTTCATCACTGGAACGGGAGATGACCGGGTGGGCTACATCAGGCCGGCTGGTGATGATGGTTTGATGCTGCTGGTTGACCGTTGTGCCCAGGTTATCAATCAGTTTGCGCAGGTCATTGAGGTTTGTGTGTATTTGGGTTGTTGATGGGTCTTCCACCGGGTTTTTTCCTACAAAATTATGAATTATGAATTATGAAGGATGAATTATGAAGCTAAAGCAGAAGTCCAGGCGCACTACAGTCTCCTGACGCGGTTATTATAACAGTTTTGACGCTGTTGGTTACATTTTGGCTAAATGTGGGGAAGAGTAATCAGGCGTTCGTCTGAACGCCTGGTTACTCTGGTTACTCATTTGCGTTTGCGTTTGCTTTTTTGCTGCCAGCGGTGGAGACGGGTGGCAATGCTCTTTTTGAGGAGCAACGGCCGTAACTCTTGCCAATATGGTAACGGATCAAACCCGGCTTCTGAACTGCGCTGACGGCTGAATTGTTTCAGGACAAACTGGCGGGTGAGGGTACGAATGGCGTCTTTACCTTCAGGCACGGCCGTTGCCAGCAAATCGGCGCGTTCATAAGGCGTATACTCCTGCGGCTGCGGTACGCCCAACCACCGCGCCCAACTGCCCAGCCGCTTGTAGCTGCGGTCCACATCCATTTCCACGCGCCGGTTCATCGTATTGGCCGTCAGAGACAGGCCAACTGCCGCCAGCACAATCACCACCGCACCCACAGCCTCCCAAACGGGAAACGGCCGTGTTTCTGCATCTGGTTGGGTAGCCGGGCCACCCCTGTTTTCACCGGCAATAAGATCCTGCGGGTCTTGCTCCTCCAGCAAATCCTCTTCGGGAATACTGGCGCTGTTGCGGTTGTCATTAAAAGCAAAAGAACTCAGTGGGTCATTGCCTTCCGCAGCCAGCCGCTCCGGGCGGGTAATAATGGGAATAGAAGCCGTTGGCTCAAACTGAATCCAACCATAGGAGGGGAAATAAACTTCCACCCAGGTATGGGCATTACTGGCGCGCACCCGATACAGGTGGGCATCCTTGTCATACGTACCTTGGGCATACCCGCTCACCACCCGCGCCGGCACCCCCTGCGCACGCAGCATCACAGCCATCGCTGAAGCATAGTAGTTGCAGTACCCTTCCTGGCTGACAAACAGCGTATAATGAACCGGTTCCACATTATCCGGCGGCGCGGCAATTTGATCATTATAGGTAATGGTTTCCCGCAAATAACTTTGCACCGCCACCGCTTTGTCATACGGATTGCTGTAAGGGGCCGTTAACTCTGCGGCTAAAGCCAATGTTTCCGGTGTAATACTGTCTGGCAGTTGCAGGTAGGTATCTCTTACCCAGGCTGGATAATTTGTGGAGGCGCCACGCAAACCGGTCGCGTCAGCTACCGAAAGACGAGACACAACTTCATAACGATCCCCCTGCTGCAAAATATATTTGGCGCGCACGGCGCTCACCAGTTTGTCACCATTGGCATCTTCACGGGCGCTAACCAACAACGGGCGATCAGCACTAATAATTTCCGGCGCGCCATAGATCAAGCTGGAGCTGGGGAAATAGGAGTAAACTGTCTGCGTCACCACCTCACGGGAACGGGTGAAAGGAATATCCAACACCCCCTCGTCGGTAAAATGTTCATAAACCAGGTCATCTGCTTTAACCCAGGTTTCGTTTTCATAGGTGTCATACACAATGGCCTGCCAGTAAACGTAGGGAAGTTCCTGCGGCACAATAATGTCCATGACGGGGGTGCTGCCCACGGTACGCGGCCCGCCCAATACCAACGAATCCTGATACGGATCGGCCGTATTCACGCCATAGGTACGCAGCGCCGAAAACATGCGCGTCCAGTTATCCTGGAATTCACGCCAGGGGCCACGTGTGCCACCCAGGGCGTCGCTGACGGCGGCATTGGCAGAAAGCGGCGGCAGCCCCCAGGCCAGGATAAGGGCAATGGCAGCAGCAATAAGACCGGCACGGGCAAAGGCCCACCAAATACTGTTTTCGTAACGCACGGCCGTGCTGCGCCATGTTCTTTCCTGCTCCACCAGGTATGTACGGGCCACAAACAGGGCGGCTAACAAGGCATAAACGCCCAGGTAATAGGGCAACGGCCGTGGCCCGGCATAATAATAGACCACACTCAGCAGCACCAACCCCATGGGCACAATCGCCCGCCACACATGGGGGAAGCGGAAGGTATACCAGGCCGCCGTATAGCCTAACAGCCAGAAGATAACGGCCGTTTGAAAAACAAAAATCAGCCCATCCCGGCTGGTTCCGCCATCTACCAGTTTGCCAAACCAGGCAAATTGGCGGGCGATCATGCCGTTCTCAGGATGAATAATCCGGTCACGCCAGGCCATTCCCACAAAACTATCTGTTGTCCCTACCAGATAAAAGATAACAAACGCGCCATAGAGCAGCGCATACAGGTGAGCTGTGTTGGGCGAAAACCGGCTTTTTGCCAGTAACGTCCCGGTCAAAATGGCGACAGTGCCTATCAGGGGAATCACTTGCAGGCCGTTGATTAAGTCTGCCTGCTTAATGGCAAAGGCGGTTACAAACATCATCGCCCACAATAAAATGAGCGTAGACCAACCTTCTTCAAGTCTGGGACGAGTGTGCATTATTACCTCGTTTTTTTAACGCAAAGGGGCAAAGAGGCAAAGAAGTAAAGCAGTAAAAGAGAAAAAGCCAGAGAAAAGTGATAGGTTTTCATACTTCCTCGCGCACCTCTACCATAGGGGACCTTTCCCACATCATTATACGCGCCACCAGTGGATTATAATGACGGCCGTACCCCCTAACCACCAACCACCCCCACGATTTATATGCACTTAATCTACTGTGGCGGGAACGTGACCCGTGATCTGTGACCCGTGACCCGTAAGCCGTAAGCTGTGACCCGTAAGCCGTAGCCGCTCACATATCCCGCTTCACACCTTTCCGCACCGGCTGCCGCCCCCCACCCTGTCCTTGCCACTGGCGATAGAGCCATATCCCCACCAGCAGTCCCCCCACCAGCAGCGGCAGGGCAATAAAAAGGGGGTTGGTAGACGGCCGTATCTCAGCCACAAACGTCAACTCGTCCGTCGCCCCCTGACAAGTTGTCGTTAGCGTAAACAGATATTCCCCCACCGTTAGCGACGGCAAATCAGCTTCGTAAAAGAGCCGGTTCACCGATTGAGCGGTGGTAGCCGGGGCTGCTGCTACCCGCTGCCCACTGGCAACATCGGTAATCGCCACCAGCACAGTACCGTCCAGAACCGCCACGCCGCTGGCAGCATCCGCCAGGCCAACCGTCACATGCAGCGTCTTGTTGGCGCGGGGTGTCGAGGGGGCCAACCAGACCGAAGCCAGACAAGTCCCCACCGGTGTATTCGCAATCTGCAACACTCCCCCACCATGCGCCCACACGCCCGCCACCGGCCACAACAAACCGACCAGCACCATGAGGATGTGGACAAACACAGACCAACGTGCATGATTGAACACCGAAATAAACCTTCGCGCCCCTTCGCGGATCATCTCTTCAAACTACGCCCCACAAAAATAAGATACCCTCCACCCAGGATAAGCGTAAACAAGAGCCATTGCAGTGCATAACTCAAATGCGGCCCATCGGAGAGGTCAACCTCCGGCAGTTCACGCAAAGGCGGCGTGGTGTTACCTTCGGGCGGCGGCGCTTGAACAATGTAAAACGGCAGCAGATCATACGGCATCTGCTCTTGCAGGCGGGGCACATCTATGCGGTACACGGCCGTTTGCCGTCCCGTCGCCTCCAGTTCAGGATTGCCATACCGGGACAATGGTTGGGACAGCGCCACCACCCCGGTCAGGCGCACCGGCCCCGTTTCGTCGTAAATGGACAGATTGCCGTTATCTACGTCTGACTGGGGTATCCAGCCACGGTCAACGAGTACGGCCCGAAGCGGCTTCGGGTTCGCCGTGTTCGTCCCGGTAATCACAAACGGCGTAACCAGATGCACACCAGCCCGCCCTTGCCAGCTTTGCACCAGCAATGTTACCTGATTGGCCGTATCAAACTCCCCCTCGGCCACCACCCGCCGGTCTTTTAACTGGGCCAACTCTTCGGTGATTGGTTCCCCGGTCAGCACCATAGACTCTGATGCCAGCGTGGCTGCCAGCGCCGCATTAGCCGCCCGTCGTTCCGCCAGCCGGTCAAACTGCCAGATGCTCAGGCGTACCATTAGCGCCATCCCCAATAAGACCACCAACGTCGCCGCAATCCACCTGCGGCTGAATATCGCTTTGAGTAATTGCATAGAAAAATAAGATTGGAGATTGGGGACTAGAGATTAGAGATTGGGCAATTGGTCACTGGTCATTAGTCACCCCATCAGCCCATCAGCCCATCACCCCATCACCCCATCAGCCCATCACCTGCTCACCCCATCTCTTCCTCTCCCCCACGTGGACACCGGCATTGTGGGTTTCTGCTCCTCCTTATCCAAAATGCGGTAGATAAGAAAGAGCGCGGCCACAATGTGCATCATACTACCCGGCACCCACATAATGAAGCCGCTGATTTGCTGGTCGGCCAGGGCGTCAATGCCCCATATGCGCGGCACATTCAGGTAATGGGTGTAAATCACCGAGGTCGCCATCGCCAATACCAACCCCAACAGCATGTTTGGCGGAATAGCCGCCACCGTCAGCGCCGTCCGCCCAACCAGGCTAAACTGCTTGTGAATGCGCGGCCCCGCCCCGGTAATGTGCCAGTACAACAGCATACTCGCCAGGAAAAAAGAAAGATGCTCCAAATCATGCACCCAATCTACTTCCAGCGCCAGGTTATATAGACCAGGGTCGTGCCAGCCAATCAGCACAATGACCCAGATCAGCCACACCATGCCCGGATTCGTCGCCGTGCGCAGCCCTCGGCGGAAGCGAGAATCGCGGTGTAGCCCTTTGCCCAACACGCCACCCACGCCCAGCCGCCAGCGATCGGGCAGCCCCCACAATATAAAGGGCAGTGGGCTGGCAATGAGCAGCAGCGGTGGCGCCAACATCATCAAAAACAGGTGCTGGATCATGTGCATGAAAAACAACTGCTGGCTGAGGACATCAATAGGGGAGAGCAGGGCCAGGGCAATAAGCAGCAGGCCGGTAAGATAAGAGATGGGTCGCCACACGGCCGTGAGCCGCCAGGGAGAGCGCCGGTACCCCTGATACCGCTCATGGCTGCGTGCCCGCCGCCGCAGCCGCCACCACCCCCGTAGATAAAAAATCCCGGCTAACGCCAGGACAACAATCACCTCTATCCGCCAATCCCACGAGCGCAGGACGGCTTCTGTTACTGGATCCATTGCAGATGTAATTGGGTAAATGGGTAATTACCCATTTACCCAATTACCCTTTGTCTAATGCACGGCCGTACCAATCAAATACAGCGCCGGGTAGAAAAACACCCAAACCACGTCCACATAATGCCAGTACAGGGCGCATCCTTCCACGCCCCAATGGCGTTCCGGCGAATAATCTCCTTTGCGCCCACGATTCCAAACGAACAACAGCAACATCACACCGGTGATCACATGCAGCGCGTGCATACCTGTCATGGCGTAAAACACCCCGGCATAAATGCCATCTTCCACCCGCAAATGCCCAAATAGTTCAATACCGGCTACATTTGCTTCCAGATTGAAGATGTTCCACTCCATCACCACCACACCCACAAAAAACACCAACCCTAGCAGCGCTGCCATCATATAGGAATTCAGAAAACGGGTACGATCGCCATGCTCCATAGCCGTCTCGCCCCGGAACACAAAGAAGCTGCTTACTAATAGCACAGTTGTGGTGAGGAGGCCTAATTCCTGGCTTAGCTCCGGTCTGGTATTCCCCCACAGGTAAAAACGGGCAGCAAACAACGCCCCAAACAGGAAAATTTCGGAGATAAAAAACAACCACAAACCCATGCGGTTGCTCTTCAACTGTACCGCATAGGGCGGCACATGGCTGTGCGCCTCATGGGGTGAGTCGTGTGTAGTTTCAGCCGTTGTTGCGCTCATCAGTGACTATCCTCCCGCCACAGGCGATAGACGTGCATAAAGTAATACACAATTAAAGCTGACTTTAACAGCATGGTAATAAATAACCCTACCGTCGAGTTTAAATAAACGCTGACGGCATATTCAATCAACGTCAGTACCATCAGGCCAATAAACACATAAAGACCCAAACGCTGCGCCGCTTTTTTCCAATCTTCGTTCTTTTCCACAATTATCTCCGTAATCCCTGAACCGTAATCCCTGAACCGTAACACTTCGGGTTACGATTCACGGATTACGGAATACGATCAGTCGCCAGCTACGGCCTGGAACCGAATATACGGTTTGTCCAGACCATAATCATACGGGTCGCCGACCACCTCAAAGGGCACATCGTAGTTAAACTCTGGCGCCGGTGAGGGGATCTGCCACTCTGGGGAACGGGAACCCCACGGATTGGTCGCCGCCACCGGTTCCGTGCGGGCGCTGGCAATAAAGTTGTAAATCATGATCAGCACCGACCAACCGATGACAAAAGCCGCCAGCGTCACCAACACCTGCTGTGTTTCCACACCCAGTGCCGGATCATAATCCGCATAGCGGCGGTTCATGCCCATAATACCGGCGCTCATTTGCCCAAAACTCATCACCCAAAAGCCGGGCACCATCAGCCAGAAATGCAGCTTACCCAACGCTTCCTTGTACATATGTCCGGTTATCTTGGGGTACCAGTAATAGAGCGCCGCAAAGAAGGGGAAGATAAAACCGCCAAACATAGTGGCATGGAAGTGCCCCACCACCCAATAGCTATCATGCAAATGCAGATCGGTGGGCACCGTGCCTAAAATCGGGCCGGTGATACCACCAATCAGGAAAACGGAGATTGCGCCGAGTGTAAACAACATGGGCGTACTTAACTCGATCTTCCCTTCCCAAAGCGTAGCCACCCAACTAAAGAATTTGACGCCGGTAGGAATAGCCACAAACAAAGTGGAAATCATAAAGACGATGCGCAGTGTGTCGGACATACCGGCCACAAACATATGGTGCGCCCATACCAGAAAACCAACCAGGGCAATGCCCAGGCTAGAGAGAGCAATCCATTTATAGCCAAAGAGCGGCTTGCGGCAGAACACCGGCAGCAGTTCGCTGATGATACCCAGCCCGGGCAGCACGAACACGTACACCACCGGATGTGAATAGAACCAGAAAAGATGTTGGTACAGCAACGGCTGACCACCTTGCGCCGGATTGAAGTAAACCAAACCGGTCGCCCGTTCTAGCAAATTCAATGTCAGGGCAACGGCAATGGTCTGCGTGGCCGTAAACTGGATGAGGGAAGTAGCCAACGCTGCCCAGACAAAGATGGGCATACGGAAGAGGCTCATGCCCGGTGCGCGCAGAGTAGCGGTGGTGACAAGAATGTTGATAGAACCGGCAATAGAGGAGATACCATTGATGTAAAAACCGAGCAGGAAAAACATGGTGCCTAGCGGCCCTACCAGGCTGAGCGTGGGATAACCCACCCAACCGGTGTCCCACCCACCAACAGCCATACCGGTGAGCACCAGCACGATGGCGGGGATGCTAACCCAGTAGCTAAAGGCGTTCAGGCGGGGGAACGACATGTCCGAAGCGCCAATCATCAGCGGCACCAGGTAGTTGGTCATGGCGCCCACACCCAACAGGATGCTAACGATCATGACGATGCCGTGCGCGCTAAAAAGGGTGTTGTATTGGTCATATTCCAGAAACTGCATACCGGGCTGAGCCAGTTCCAGGCGAAAGATGAGGGCAAACAGGCCCCCAACCAACAGCACAAAGAGGCTGGTGTAACCATATTGAATACCGATGACTTTGTGGTTGACATCCGGCCCCAGGTAGCGGGTCCATTCGGGTCTGCCTTCGGGGACGCCATGTTTGAGTGGGGTTTCTTTACCGCCAATCCACAGCAGCCAATCGGTGAGGACGCCAGCGAAGAGGAGAAAGCCGATCACACCAATGATCGATCCCATCATCAGGCTGAATTCAGACAGGTTATCCGGCAGTACCCAGTTCAGGAATTGAAAGCCGAGGAAGGTGAAAAGCGCCTGACCAATCAGCCCTTTGATGTAGGAAGATGTGAGGATGTACCATAAAGCCAGGAACAATTTTCGAATGAAATTCATGATGGGTCTCCTCTCAATTTACTCGGACGATGCCGTGGTATCGTCTGTGACTGTTTTGATGAAAGCGATCAAATCGTTGGTGATCTGGTCGGCGTCGCCCCAACCAAAGTTATTGAACTGGTCTTCAAAGTTCTGGGGCATAATGCCTGGATTGAAACCGGCCACAATTTTGGCGTTAGGATTCAGGATGGATTCATATAGGTAAGCATCGTCTACAATAATGGTGGAACCATCTGTGAGTTGTTCTTCCTTCCCGACCACGTTCAACCATGTCGGCCCGGCCATAGCTGAACCATCGAGGGAGTGGCAGCCGTTGCAGCCAAACTCGGTATACCAGAATTCGCCGCGCGCTTCGGCCGTCATGCCTTCCAGTTCATCCAAACTGGGCTTGCTGGCAATTTCGGCCGCCCAAGCAGCATAATCAGCCTGGTTCATCACACGAACGGTGGCAAACATTTGGGAATGTTGTAAACCACATATTTCAGCACAGCGCACTTTGAATTCACCTTCTTCCGTGGGTGTAAAACGCAGCACGTAATAGTCTGTTTTGGAATTTTGCACCGGTAACAAGTCCTGTTTGACGCGAAATTCTGGGACCCAAAAAGAGTGAATGACATCTTCGGCCCACATATGAAGGACAACCGGCTCATTCACCAACAACCCTAGTTCGGTGCCGCTTTTATCTTCAATATCCGGGTAGACAAATTTCCAAGACCACTGCCGGCCGACCACTTCAATGGTGCGCTCGCCTGGGTTGGGCGCCAATAAATCATTTAATATGCCCACCGAGTAAATGGCAAAACCGATGACCACGGCCGTAGGCACAATTGTCCAGATGATTTCCAACCCGGTATGCCCATGTACGTGGGGGCCTTCGCTCTCGTCATCCGGCTGACGCCGGAAAGCGAACACCGCATACAACATGATGACCATAATCAGGCCAAACAGAAAGGCTTGCAACCAAAAGTGAATATCGGCGAAATTGTCAATGACGACTGCTTCGGCGCTGGCTTGCGAAGGGAAGCGATACAGAAAAAAGCGAAAGAGGATGTATAAGCCAATCGTCGAAAGGATTGTCAGGACAAAAACAGCTAAGGCGTGTCTATATTTTCTCATGTCAATGGTTCCTACTGTCCCATCATTTGTGCCCAATAGGGGGAGTTAATCAACACCATCAGGCCAATGCCCAGGCCGAGGATCAATAAGCCGGTAAAGAGAACGGCAATGGTGTCATAAGGGATGCCTTTTTCGCGCCCCTTTTCGTCGGCATGGGCCACTTTCTGGGTGAATTCCACGGCCGTGGTGCTACGCCAGCGCCACGCCAGAATAAACAGAATCACCACCTGCACCAGCAAAGATAAGTTGAGCATGGCCGACAGGTCCAAATCGAGACCAAACGACCTGTTTAGCCAATTGATAAGCCCAAAGGCCGCCGGGGTGGTGACGCACATGATGAGAAGGGCCAGGGCCGCCATGCCCCAACGCGGCGCAAAGACAAAAATAGTCAGGGCAATGAGCAGGGGGATACCAACGATGAGAATGGCCGGGTTGACCAGTTCACCGCCTAACTCCACTATCCGCTCCGGGAAAAAGCTGGTGACAATGGTCATCATGCCGAACAACACAAAGAGCAGCACAATCAGCCCGGTGCTGACCATGGACCAGCGCGGCATGGAAGTGTCTGACCGGGGGGGGGCGGCGGGGCGGGACGCTCGTTTTTCTTTGAGTTTGGCGTTCTGTTTATTTTCCAGGGAAGCCAGGTTTTCTTTGAAGGATTCACTGGTGGTGGTTCTCACCACGATACGATAGAGAAAGACGTAGAGCAGACCCAGGATAACGCCCACGCCAATGACGAAGGCGACGGTCACGGCCGTGACCGCCAACACCGCCTGCCACGGCTCCATCGTAAACGTCTGCCCACCGACAGTTGTCCCATTTGGCAATGGCACCTCCGGGATCACCAGTACCATCGGATGCGATTCATAGGGGATGCGGGGTACGGCTGCCCGGCTCGACCCTCCGCCCAAACCGGACGACAGGGAAGGCCAGAGCGCGGCAAACAAACCAAATGCAAACAACGCCACAATCACAGGGAGCCAGGTTTTCCAAGATTCTGTTTTACTCAAGAGGTTTTCTCCTGCTCAGGCTACTTAATTTTTCTTGGCTGATGCCGAGGTTTTTTGAGCGTCAGCCAGTCGAGTTGTATCCTCTTCTTGTTCGATTGTGGATTTTAGCACAATCTCTTTATCGGGCAATGGGATATCAGGTTGCAGGTGGCAAGTGGCAGGTGGCAGGGAAATACTTACCACCTGTCACTTGCAACTTGCCACTCTCAAAACGGCCGTCTAAAAAATCCACGTTTCTTCTCCGAGTCCCGCTCACGGGATCGCTCACGGCCGTCGCCCATCTGTTGCTCCAAGTCATCCCGCAGCGCCAGCAAAGTACGATGGTACAGCGACTTAATCGCCCCTTCGCTGCGCCCCATAATCTCACCAATCTCCGCATTAGAGAGATTTTCCACAAATTTCAACGTCAGCAATTCCTGCCGGTCAGCCGGTAGACGACGAATACTGGTCAGCAGCATCGCCTT
The DNA here is from genome assembly GCA_035444285.1 of Chloroflexota bacterium. Lineage (GTDB taxonomy): Bacteria > Chloroflexota > Anaerolineae > Promineifilales > Promineifilaceae > CAADGU01. Next base: position 60,408 of record DAOMOK010000028.1, on the reverse strand, counting down.
ATCTTCCATCAGTTGAGCGGCGAACTCTGGGCCATCTTCTGCTACTCGCCATTGGGCAATATCATCCAGCGATAACATCTGGCGGCGGCTGTTATCCCGGTGCCAGTTTGCCACCAGGTTGTGGGCAATGCGGTACAACCAGGCGGAAAAAGGCACCCCCTTGTCTTCATAATTGCCAATATGCTGCATGGCCCGCATAAACACCTTCGCCGTCAAATCTTCGGCATCTTCGGCATTGCCGGTGCGGTAATAGATGTAGTTGTAAATTTTGTCGTGGTAACGGGCATACAATTCGCCAAACGCATCCTTGTCGTTTCGCGCCTGGTCAATCAGCGCCATCTCTGCCGGGTCCGGCGTCGGGTTCATTTCGGCCACTGTCTGTTCCACGTATCTCCGTCTGCCCGCAAGTTGGTTACCTGGTGGCAGTATAACAGAAATCGGCCAGCATACTAAATCCCTGCCTATCAACCCAGCAATTCTCAATTTGACCCAATCGGGCGATTGAAATCGCGGCAACAGAGGGCGAAGTCGGCCTTCGCCGACTGGCTTCCAGCCGACGAAGGTCGGCGTTGCCTTTTGTAGAGCCTGCGTTGAGGCCGCCGAAGTGTGAAGATTTATCCGCCGCCATTAGCCAAATTGAGAATTGCTGCTATCAACCTGCCGGAGCAAACGCTGCGTGTGCCCGACTTTGTGGCCGAGGTCTCTATCATGGTAGAGAAACCGCCATCCGCCCCAATCAGCCGATTGGCGGTAACGCAGAACTAATCGGGTGACATTTTACCGATTACCGTTCGCCGATTACCGTTCACCGAGATTAAAGCTGCTTGACGGGGCTACGGCCGTCCGCTATCCTCCGCCCCTATGCATGAGTACGATGATGACCTGGCGGCGCCTCCCAGGGCCGGTTGTGTGGCTACCTTTCTGGTAGCGATCATCATTCTCTTTTTCCTGGCGGTAGTGTTGGGTCAATCGTCCGGGACGACGACAACTGCCCAGGCACAAACGTTGGTAGAAGGTAATCAAATGGTCACGGCCGTAGCCGCCCTGCCCACCGTCTTCCTCACCCACACCCCGCCGCCAGCCGCCTCACCCACGCTTAGACCGTCCGCCACTGCCACCTTTACGCCCACACCCTCAAACACCCCCACACCAACACAAACACCGACCAATACACCCACGCCCACCCTGACCAACACGCCGCCGCCAGGGGCCACCTTCACTCCCACCCCCACCGCCACCCTGCCGCCGCCGCAGGCCGGGCCGCTGCCTACCCCCAATGGCATCTACAGCTATACTCTCAAAGTGCCGGTGCTCATGTACCATTACATCAGCGAACCCCCGGAAGGGGCGGACATTTACCGCACCGATCTCTCCGTCACCCCGGAACTGTTTCGCGCTCACATGCAATATCTGGCCGAGAATGGTTTTACGCCCATAGATTTGTATGACCTCTCCCGCGCCATCACCCAACACGACGAATTACCGGCCAAACCGGTCATCATCACCATTGACGATGGCTACCGCGACAATTACGAAAACGGCTTTCCTATTCTGAAAGAGTTTGGTTTTACAGCCACCATTTTCCTGGCAACCGACTTCCTGGACAGCGGTCATCCCGGTTATCTCACCTGGGCCATGGTCAAGGAAATGTCCGATGCCGGTATCCGGTTTGAGCCGCACAGCAAGTCTCACAGTGACCTGAGCGACCGGGGCCGCGACTTTCTCATCTACGAAATGCTCGGTTCCCAGGAAACGATTGCCGCGCATATCGGCTATATGCCCAAATACTTCGCCTATCCCTCCGGGCGCTATGATGAAACGGCGATGCAGGTATTGGAGGATTTGGGCTTTTGGGGGGCAGTGACGACCATGGGCGGTACCTGGCACGGCTACGAAAACCGCTTTGAATGGAAACGGGTGCGCATCCACAACTACACGGCCGTCGAAGATTTTGCCAAACTGGTGAGTCCGGGCGGTACGGTTGGGGGACGGTATCCGTAAACACGTGATGCGTGACCCGTGAGACCTTTGTCATTCATCACGTTCTTAAAAGATGGAACTAAAGGGCAAAACGGCCGTCATCACCGGCGGCGCAATTCGAGTAGGGAAAGCGATTACGCTGGCGCTGGCCCAAGCGGAGTGTAATGGATTCATCCATTACAACCGTTCCGCCGCCCCCGCCTTAGAAACCCAACAAGCCGCCCAGACATCCGGCGTCCGCGCCGAAATTTACAGCGCCGATTTAGCTGACGCCACGGCCGTGCAAAACATTATGCCCGCCGCCACCGCCGCCTTCGGCCACGTAGACATCCTCATCAACAACGCCGCCATCTTCCCCGAGGAAGACAGCTTCACCGCTACCGACCCGGCCTTGTGGGACGAACTATTCCACATCAACCTGCGCGCCCCGTTCCTGCTGGCGCAAGCCTTTGCCGCCCAACTGCCACCCGACCGGCCCGGTTGCATCATCAACATTTTGGATGCACGGGTGAGACGGCCGTATCCCGACCACTTCGCCTACTGCCTGACCAAAGGCGCGCTGTGGCAAATGACCGAAATGTTGGCCCACGAACTGGCCCCCCGCATCACCGTCAACGGCGTGGCCCTGGGCGCGATCCTGCCGCCGCCCGGCAAGGGACAGGATTATCTGGACAACCTGGCCCAACAGCGCATCCCCTTACAGCGCCCTGGCAGCCCGGAAATCGTCGCCCAAAACGTCTTGCACTTACTTCGTCAGGATTTCCTCACCGGCGTCATCCTCCCTGTTGACGGCGGCGAGTTTTTGTGAATGGTAATCAGTAATCGGCAATCGGCGACTGATTACCGATTACCGATTACCGCTCACCGATTACCGTTGACCGCTCACCGCTCTGCCCACCGCTCACCGCTCACCGCTCACTAAATCCTTGATCTCCGCCCGCCCCGTCATGCCGGGGCGGATGTCCAGGACGGCCGTATCCAGCGCAATGATGACCGGGAACGTGGCCGCGTCGCCAACCGTGCCCGCCGCTTGCAGCCCAATGCGTAACACCGTGCCTGTCAGCGGATCATTTGGGTACGTTTTCAGCGTTACCTGCACCGCATCGCCCGGCGCAATTTGCGCCAGGTCGCGCTCGCTGAGATTGGTGGTGTGGAATTCCAGTTGGGTCGTGTCTAACAAGGTGACGATGGGTGAGCCACCACCCACCAACGCCCCCGGCGCCGCATCCACCGTCAGCACCACGGCCGTCCACGGCGCAATCAGTTGTGCTTTGGACAGAGCATTCTGCGCCTGCTGCAAACCGAGTTGACTCTGTTCCAGGCTGATTTGCGCCTGCTCCAGCCGCAGTCGGGCGGCAGTTATTTCCTCCGGCTTGGGGCCACGCTGCGCCTGTTCCAGCGCCTGCTGCGCGTTAAGCAGGTTGGCCTGGGCAGACACGGCCGTGTCATTGTTCAGCCCCGCCGCTGCCAACGCATAATTCGCTTGCGCCACCCGCAACTGCTCCTGCGCCATTTCCACGGCGCGGGTGGTCCCTTCCCGCTCCGCTTTCAAGGCGTCCGCATACCAGGGATGGCTTAGTTCCCATTCCCGCCCCGGATCAAAGGCCGTGTCATACGCTTTTTGGGCGTCGGCCAGCGTGCGCTGCGCCTGGTTAATGTTAACGTTAGCCGCCGTCAGGCTGTTGCCCGCCGCCGCATCGCTCGTTTGCGCGTTCGCCAGAGCCGTTTCGGCCGCCACCAGATTGGCTTCCGCCACCGAGACCACCAGTTCATCTGGCTGCCAGGCCAGCAGCCGATCCAGTTCCGCCTGCGCCTGGGCCACCCCATTTTCGGCCTGCGCTACCTGCAATGTGGTATTGGCAATCGCTTCCTGCAGGGCGGCGTCATCCAGCGTGGCGATCACCTCACCCGCCTGCACCACATCACCCGGCTGCACATTCACCGCCAGCAGTTTGCCGCCCGTTTCAAAGGCCAACGGCAGCAACGGCCGTGCTGCCTGCACCACCCCATCCGCCAACACCGTCACCCCGGTGGGAATGGGGGTGGCAGTGGGGGCGCTGTCATCGGTGGGCACGGCCGTGGCCGTCGCCGCCACCTCGCCTGTTTGCGTCGGCCCCTGCCCACACCCCACCAAAACCAAAATCAGCAAAATCAAGAAACTATATCGTATTGCGTTCATCATCATATTCATCAAAGATTTCGCAGATTGATCAAAGAATCTGCGCCATCTGCGTAATCTTTGATACTGCTCACTGTTCACTGCTCACTGTTTACTGCTAACTGCCCACTACCTCACCCCATCCGCAAGATCTCTACCGCCTTGCGTTTCACAATGCGCCGTGCCGAAAAGGCTGCGCCAATCACCGAGGCCAGCACCACCATGATCACAATAAAGGGCATCACCGTCGTATCAATGGCAAACTGCATGGGGCGCTGCGCCGTCAGATTATCAGCGTAGGCAAACAGGTAGCCCATCGTCGCCCCCGCCAGGATGCCCGCCAGCGCCGCGCTCAACGTCATGGCGATGGACTCCACAATCAACATGCCCGTCAGTTCCCAGTTGCGCGTGCCCACCGCCTTCATCATGCCAATTTCCAACCGCCGCGCATAGACCGTCACATAAATCACGGCAAAAACGCCAAACACGGCCGTCGTAAAACTAATCAACGTCAGCACCAGCAAAAAGACCTGCTGCTGTATCTGATTGTCACGCGCCCTTTGCAACTGCACATCGGCCAACCGCGTCCACATACCGCGCTCCAGGCCATAGCGATCACGCAGCGTGGCCTCAACCTGGTGTACATCCGCTGCCGGGTCTACCGTCGCCAGCAGGCGATCTAGAATTGGGTCATCGGGCGGCGGCAGGGTTGTTTGCAGCGGCGTCGTCAGGCGGCGGAAACTGTCCAACGACATCAACACCGTGCCGCCGCCCAGAGCCTGGCTGCGCACCCGGCCAATCCCCTGAAAACCGGGCAGCCGCCGGGCAATGCCCACCACCCGCATTTCAGTCACATGATCCAGCCCCTCGCCCCGGATTTTGACCACGCCGCCCAGCGGCACGGCCAACCCTTCGGCCAATCCCTCGCTGATGATCACCGTGTCCGGTTCCTGTAAAATTTGGGCCAGCGCCGCCGGGCCGCCGCCGGTAAAGATCATCATATCCGGGTAGAGCACGGCGCTCAGGTCACCCATCACACCTACGGCCGTGACCCGGCCATTGCGCATCCCTACCGTGTCGGAAACATCGGTGAAGTAGTCACGGGAAAGACCAACGGCCGTGCCCAGCCCGGACACAGTCGCCAACTCCTCGCCCAAAAAACTGGGCGATAGCCGCCAGCGGCGGGCCACTTCTTCTTCACCCATGTATCTGGCAAAGGTATTCATTTCCACCGGCGCGCCCATATTCAAGCGCACATCCGTCTCAATGTTGGCATTGCTCATGGCCGTCTGCGTCGCCAGAAAACTGGGCAGTACGCCGCTAAACAATACCAGCAGCGAAATGAGCGTATTGCGGGCATGGCCGCGCCCCACATTGCGCCGCGCAAAAAAGGTCAGCCGGGGCGACAACACCCCCATCACCACCAACAGCACTTTTTCCATCGGCCGGGTAACGATAAAAAAGACAAACCCCACGCCCACTACCATCATCAAAATGGCCGCCAGGAAAATGGCCGCCTCCGCCGCCGGGTAGCCAAAGGTAGAGACAATATCCAGCCCAATGACCATCAGCACCACAAACATCATGCCCAGGCCAATGATAAACAGCTTCAGATTGGGGCGCCGTTCACGCAGCGCCTCCAGGTCTTCCAGTTGAATGTTGTTGGCCGCGCCGGGATTGATGGCATGGATGACCTTTGTTTTGGCGGCGTCTTGCGCCGGGCGCAGGGCGCTGAGGAAAAGCACCACAAAGGCGGCGATGATGGCCGGTAAAATGGCAGCCACACTCACCGCCGGTTGGATGGTGGTGGGGAAACCAGCCTCACGCATTTGCCATTCAATAAAGGGAATGACTGCGTAGTGAGTAATCACCTGCCCCAACACCACACCCAGACCCACCCCCACCAGGCCGATCACGGTGACTTCGGCAATGACCAGGGCGAAGAGCAGGTTACGCTGGCTGCCCAAAATGCGCAGCACGGCCATTTCCCGTTTTTGCTCCTGCACATTGGTCATCACCAGCGTATGCACCAGCAGCCCCACCACGCCCAGCGCCATCAGGCCGTAGGTGTTGATGAGCGCCTGCAATACCAGAAATACTTCGGCCGATTGATCCAGGGCGGACGCTTTTTCGGCAGAGGTCATGTATTGCTCGCCCAGGGCGGCCTGCACATGGACGGCCACATTGCGCACGGCCAGGGCAGCCGTTTCGGCGTTGCCCGCTTCATACAGGGCCGGGTCTACCAGGGCGATCAACTGCCCGGCGCGGTCGGGCAGCCCCAGGAAGGATTGGGCGGCGGCAATGTCTACGATGAGGCCATCATTGACGCCATCGCTGGTGACGCCGTTTTGGCGGACGATGCCGGTGACGGTGAAGCGGGCGGCGGCGCGGCGCTGACTGCTGCCGGCCGGGCTGGGCTGCCCTTTTTCGCGGGGTTGGGGGAAGGAGTAGGCTATATCCAGGCTGTCACCGACTTGTAAATTGTAGGCGCGGGCGGTTTGTTCGAGCACGGCCGTGCCCCATCCCCCTGCAGCCGTCTCCCCTAAATCATAGACCCCCTCCACCACCTCCACCTGGCCGATATTCTCGGCCGGGTCAATGGCGATGAGGGTGCCGTTTCCGGTACGGCCGATGGCGTTCAATTCCACCTCGGCAATAAAACGGGGGTAGACGGCCGTGATCTGTTCATCGGCTTGCAAGATGGTCTGGCTGGCGCTGCTGACGGGCACAAACGGGTCCGGGCTGGTATCTATGCGCTGCACGCGCAAATCATAGCGGCCAATGGCCGAGGAGATGAGCTCCACATTGGAGCGGCGTATCGTCTCCACCGTCGCGCTCATCGCCACCAGCAGCCCCATGCTCACCATCAAGGACAGCACCATCAACACCGTGCGTACCTTGCGACGGCGGAAGTTTTTGAGGACGTACTTCAAAATCATGGTGCGTTGCCTAACTTTTCCCTTTCTGTGGATTGTCTATCAGCCAATGAAGGCCCAGGCCGATAGCGATGGCTGTTGTGCCGCATACGGCCGTGAAGATCGTCCCCTTAAACACCAACACATCCACCAAAACGCCACAGCCAAAAGTGGTCAGCGCCACCATCACAATCCCAATCGCCTGCAAACAATTACGGTTCATAATTCTATGAAGAAACGTGTCATTCCGAGCGAAGTCTGCGGAGCGAGGAATCCCTTATACCTGAAATAGGAGCGGGATTCCTCGGAAGACCTCGAAATGACATCATCGGAGCAAGTCAATCTCCAATCTCTCCATTCATAATTTTCCCATCCTGCATATGAATCAATCGCTTCGCAAAGTCGGCCATGCGCGGGTCGTGGGTGACAAAGACGACGGTCATGCCTTCGCTGTTCAGTTCGGTCACCAGGCGCATGATGGCAAAGCCGGATTCGCTGTCCAGGTCGCCGGTCATCTCGTCACCAATGAGGATGGGCGGCTTATTAGCCAGGGCGCGGGCGATAGCCACTCGCTGCTGCTGCCCACCGGAGAGTTCACCGGGGTAATGATGGGCGCGGTCGCCGATCCCCACCCGTTCCAGTAGGGCCATCGAACGCTGCATCCGCTCTTTGCGGCCGACCCTGGCCAGCACCATGGGCGCTTCCACATTTTCGCGGGCGGTGAAGTTCGCCAGCAGGTTGTAATTTTGGAAGACGAAGCCCATTTTTTGCAGGCGCAGCGAGGCCAGCTTGTTTTCGGACAGCGACACCAGGTTTTCACCTTCGATGGTGATGTGCCCCCGGCTCGGTTCGTCCAGCCCGCCGATGATGTTAAGTAGGGTGGTCTTGCCGGAGCCGCTGGGGCCCATCAGGCAAACAAAGTCGCCGCGCGCAATTTCCAGCGAAACGCCCCTTAAAGCGGGCACCGCTTCCTTGCCCATGAGGTAGGATTTGTGAATGTTGTCTACGAATATGATGGGAGAAGTCATAGTAATGGGTAATTGTCAATTGAAAATGGGCAATTGCCAATTCGCAAATGTAACAGTTGGGTAACGGCCGTCAGCCAGCCACTAATACGCACATACCAGAAATGGGGTCGCAAAGTTGCAGGCTCTCCCAGCAAACGAGGTGACTTGATTTGTCACGGCCGTTCCCCCTATGTTATCCTTCTCCCCGTCAGAAAATTACCTGCTAACCTCCCGGAGCTTTGGAAGCTCCGGGAGATTAATGGTTACGCCGATCATGACCCAAGACGAACTGCGACAACTCATTGACCAGGCCGCCCGCGAAGGCTGGACAGAACTTGACCTGCACAACCAGGAAATTACGGAACTGCCCTCGGAAATCGGCCAAATGTCCAGCCTGAAATCGTTTAATATCAGCCTCAACAAGTTAACGGCTGTGCCGCCAGAAATTGGCCAACTGTCTAGCCTGAAATCGCTTGACCTTGGCGGCAACCAACTAACGGCCGTGCCCCCGGAAATCTTCCAACTGACCAGCTTGCAATCCCTTGACCTCGGCGGCAATCAGTTAACGGCCGTGCCCCCGGAACTCGGTCAACTGACTAGCCTGCAACAGCTTTGGCTCTGTTTCAACAAGTTAACCGTCATCCCCTCGGAAATAGGCCAACTAACTAATCTTCAGTTACTTGACCTCGGCGTCAATCAGTTAATAGCCGTCCCCTCGGAAATCGGTCAACTATCTAATCTGCAACAGCTTTATCTGCACAGCAATCGGTTAAAGTCTGTGCCCCAGGAATTCGCAAAACTGACTGGCCTCCAAGATCTCTACTTGTGGGGCAATCGGTTAACAGTGATGCCTCCGGAAATCATCAAACTGTCTAGCCTTCAATCGCTTGATCTCCATAAAAACCAATTAACGGTTTTGCCTCCAGGAATCACCAACCTGTCTAGCCTTCAATCACTTGACCTCTGGGGCAATCGGTTAACGAACGTGCCCACAGAAGTCGGTCAATTATCCCGCTTGCAATTGCTTGACCTCAGCAGCAACCACCTAATAAGGCTGCCCGCAGCGCTACGCAGCCTGGAGAAGTTGGAAAAACTTAATTTATATGGCAATCCCCTACCTATACCGCCAGAGATCTTAAGCGACATCTTCAATCCCGGTAACCCTAAGACCATCCTGGATGCCTACTTCCAGGCCAGCCGCCCCCTACGCGAAGCCAAGCTGCTGCTGGTGGGTGAAGGCAGCGTGGGCAAAACCTCCTTAGTCGAACGCCTGCTCTGGAACCGCTCACCGAGCAATCGCGGCAAAACGATCGGCATAGACATCCATCCCTGGGAGGTGGAAATAGAGATTGGAGATTGGAGATCAGAGATTGGGGATGGTGGGGTGGTAAATAACCAGGGGACGGATAACAGCTCACGGAACACGGATAACGGATTACGGGTCAACGTCTGGGACTTCGGCGGCCAGGAAATCTACCATGCCACTCACCAGTTTTTCCTCACCCACCGCAGCCTCTACCTGCTGGTCATTGAATCCCGCAAAGACGAAGCCGCCAACCGGCTCGATTACTGGCTGCGCCACGTACAAAGCTTCGCCGGCGAGGACGCGCCGATCATCCTGGTGATCAACAAAAGCGACCAGGGCCGCCTGGCTTTGGATGAACGTGGCCTGCGGCTCAAATACCCGGCCATCCGCGCCATCGTCCACACCTCTTGCACCAGCGGCGACGGCATCCCCGCCCTGCGTCAGGCCATTGAGCAGGCGTTGGCGGCCATGCCCCACCTCAACGACCACCTGCCCCTCACCTGGTTCGCCGTCAAAGAAAAGCTGGCCGCTCTGGGTAAAGACACCCTGCCCTATGAAAGCTACATTGAATTGTGTCATGCAGAAGGGATTAGCGACCAAGCAGCACAGCGCACCCTGGCCCGCTTCCTGCATGACCTGGGGACTGCTCTCAACTTCCAGGACGACCCCCGCCTGGCCGGTACCCACGTCCTCAACCCGGAATGGGTGACGGGCGGCATCTATACCATCCTCAATGCCCCTGCCCTGCAAGAGCGCGGCCTGCTGCGCCTGCCAGAACTGGACAATATCCTTGACGGCCGCCGCTATCCGGTCTTCAAACACCCTTTCCTGCTAGACATCATGCACAAATTTGAATTGTCTGTCCCTCTGGGCGATGGTGGGCAGCAATACCTCATCCCCGGCCTACTGCCCAAAGAGCGCCCGGCCATTGAGTGGCCGGAAATCGCCGAGATCGCCCTGGAATATCGCTACGCTATCCTGCCTGCGGCCGTGCTCTCCCGATTGATGGTACGCCTGCATAGCCACATCTGGCAACCGGAGCGCGGGCAACCTGTCCGCTGGCGCAACGGCCTGGGCGTCACCCGCGACGGCTGCCGCGCCCTGGTCATTGCCGACCCCGCTGCCGCCCGCCTGACCGTCGCTCTGGACGGCCCCGCACCCCACCGCCGTCACCTGCTGGCCATCATCCGCGCCGAACTGGACGAAATCCACGCCTCCTTCGCCCATCTGGAAGCGGCCGAATGGGTGCCAATTCCGGGCAAACCGGGGGCGGCCATCCTCTATCGCGCTCTGCTCAATCTGGAATCACGGGGCATCTTCAGCCACTACGACCCGGCGCATGATGTGGAGATTGATGTACGCGCCCTGCTGGACGGCATTGAATCCCCGGATGAGCGAGACATCCGCACACTGGTCAGCCAGATGACGGCCCAATACAACCTGGCGGAACTGCGGCAGCTTGCCTTTGAGCTAGATGTAAACCACGAAGATCTGCCTCACCACACCACCCACACAGAACTGGCGCGGGAACTGGCGCTGCATTTGCGGCGGCACGGCCGTTTGCCAGAGTTGGCAGCGATGGTCAAGAGGCGATAAACGGCCGTTTACCGATTACCGATCACTCCCTGAACACCACCGGGAAATACCGTTTAAACGGCCAGTATTCGTCTGCACCGAGGGAGGGATTGGCGGACGGCCGGCCTTCCCCATCAATATCCAGCGTAACACCAGCGGGGACGCCCGCCCGAATTGCGGCTGAACCGGCCGTAATATGGTAGCCATCAGGCGCAAACAGGGGATCCCCTGTTACCTGGTGCTCAACCGTGACAATAGCTGATGGGCTGGCGCTGATGGCGATAGGCGTGTCGTGCCAAAGAATGCCCTGAATGGTCGCTCTGCTAAAGCCAGTCACCACAATCCCTACGGGATGACTACTGAGCAAGCCATTGGTGAGGATCATTTCACTGGGACCACTGCTGTCAAATCCCGTCGTCAGGTAAATGGCATTGTCGCCCAGATTGCGGGCCAGGGTGGGATGAAACAGGGTTACATCAGCCGACCCTAGCCACAGGGCTGCCCCTTCTGTGTCGGCGCGGTTATCGGTTACGATGACATTGGTCAAAATAGCATCCCCTCCCTCAAAAAAGATGCCACCGCCAGTTCCTTCACCGCTCTGATTAGCCACATTACCCTGGATGAAATCATGACGTTGTTCAATCTGGCTCTCGTAAAAATAGAGGCCCCCGGCGGAACCAGTTGCAGCGGACTTAGCGGCCACATTGCCGATGAACCGATTGTAAGCCAGTGTGCCGGTCACGTTGGATGTAACCAGCCCACCGATCAGGCCAGTTCCGCCGCTGATGAGGCCTGTATTGCTGATGATGGTATTGTGGGTAAAGGTGAGAATTGTGTTATGCAGCACGGCTATTCCCCCGGCTAAACTGAATGTGCCGGAAACCGTGGCTATGTTTTCTTGAATGACATTGTCTATCAAGGCAGTGTGTAAGGGAGGCACCGAATTCTGATATAGGCCGTGGACAAATATGCCACCGCCTTCGCCATCTCCGGTACCTTCAGGATAAATCGCGCCAATATTGCGATGAATCTGGTTGCCTGCAATTAACACATGATAGGATTGCGTCACTTGAGAGCCATGTTCCAGGTAGATGCCGCCACCCATACCGCGATAACCATAATGTAGGGCTACATTGCCCTCGATGTGATTATCAACTATCTCGCCCTGGCTGGCGCCAATGGCCAGGCCACCGCCAAATCCTAACGTGGAATACGGTGAAGATTTGTCGTTGGTGAAAACGGCCGTGTTGCTCAAAACAGTGTTGTTTGCCAGGTAAAAACTGCTTCGCTGTATCAGGATGCCCCCGCCAGCGCCATTGCCCATGTAACCAGCGATGTTATCTCTGATGACATTTTTCGTCATAGTAACAACACCATCCTGAATGGCAACGCCGCCGCCCGCCCCATAGGACAAGGAAGCTGTGTTGCTGTAAACGACGTTATCATTCAATGTCAAACGAGCATTGGCCGCATACAGGCCGCCGCCAAGATCATTCCAGGTTGCTGGTTCTAATCCTGTAGCATCGCCCCCGGTAATGTGGAAATTGCTCACCGTCACGGCCGTATCGGTGATAAACATCACCCGCCCTTGCCTACCGGCGTCCAGTACCGTCAGGTTGACCAGCGGATCGGGCAGGGTGTCAAAGGGCGGGATGTATCCCCCGCGCAAAATCAAGGCTTTGTTCAGGTAGACCATTTGGCGCAACCCATCACGCTCGTGAACATCGGTATAGACGCCAGTGGCCACCCAGATTTCTTCACCGCCCACGGCCGTGTCCACCGCATCTTGAATCTGTGTAAACACCGCCGCACACGCCGCAAACGGGCCGGTTGGCTCCCCTGGCGGTACCACACACAACACCCCACCACCCGCCTTACTCTCGTTTGCCAATAAAAACAGGCAGGCCAGCAACACGGCCGTGCCCACTACCACAGAAATACTCATTGCCTTCACTGCTTGCCACATAGTGTACCTCCACATGCAAAACATTTGCTTATCTGACGCTACACTACCAACCCATCGTAGAGGTATCGTTGAAAACAATATCTGGCGTCGTCGCGCCTATGTTACCAGCGCCAGCCATGCCACGCCCCAGGTAAGACTCAGCACAGTGATAGGCACGCCCGCCTTCAGGTATTCGCCAAAGGTCAGGCGCACGCCCATGGTGGCCGCCGTTTCGGCCACAATCAGGTTGGCAACGGAGCCAAGCAGGGTCAGATTTCCGGCCAATGTGGTAGCCATAGCCAGCACCAGCCAGGTGGTCTGCGGATCGCTAAATTCGGCGACAAAGGGGCGAAAGAGCATGACGGCAGGTACGTTGGAGATGGTGTTGCTGAGGATGACGGACACGGCCGTGAGCGGCACAATCCCCCGCTCCGCCACCGGCTGCAACACGGCAAAGAGCCGGTCGCTTAACCCACTGGTGACGATGGCCCCCGTGACCACAAACAGCGCCGCAAAAAAGACCAGCAGCGTCCAGTCAATCTCTCGGAACACCCGTTCCGGCTTGAGCCGCCGGGTGATGAGCAGCAGCCCGGCGGCCGCCAGCGCCGCCAGCGGCACAGGCACACCGGCTACAAAAGCGACCAGCATCAGCCCGGTGGCGACCAGGCTTTTGCGCAGTAGCGGCCGGTAGGGGCGGTCGGGCGGCAGGTTGGGTGGGGGCAGGTGTACGGCCGTGAACTCGCCCCGATACACCAGCGCCACCACGCCCCAGGCCAACACCAGCCCCACCACGGCCACCGGGGCCAGATAAGCGGTAAACGTGACGTAAGGAATACCCGACGACATGCCAATGAGCATATTTTGCGGATTGCCGGTAATCGTCGCTACGGAGCCGATGTTAGCTGCCGTTGCCAGGCCAATCAGGTAAGGGATGGGGTTGCGCTGCCGCGCGGCCGTCATTTCCAACACCAGCGGCGTGAACATGAGGACGATGGTGTCATTGAGGAACAGCGCCGAGAGTATGCCCGCTGCGGCCACAATGAGCGCCAACAACCCACGCGGCGAGTGCGCCCACTGCGCCACGCGCCGGTTTACCAGCCGGAAAAAGCCGGCCAGGCGCAAATTGACATTGATGATCATCATGGCAAAGAGCAGCACGATGGTGTTCATGTCAATGGCCGCATACGCTTCTTCCAGGCCAATGGCGCCGATGAGAACGAGCAGCGTAGCCCCCACCAGGGCGATAGTGGCCCGGTTCATGCGCAGCCAGGGGTAACGCCCCAGAGCAATGCCTACGAGAATAACCAAGACGAGAAAGAGGGCGAGCCAGGTTTGTAGTGTCATGGTAAATGTTTTGCCTATCACTTTTATTTTGGAATGAATGGGGCGGTTGAAACCGCAGCTACAAAAAGCAAAGTCGGCCTGCGCCGACTATTTTCAGACCGCGCAGGCGGTCTTCGCCTTTTGTTGCCGCGAATTTATTCGCCGGGCGGCAATTACTATACTTGAGGCGGCGACAAAGTAACAGGGTGACATTCATACGGCCGTGACCTCACAAACGTCACATTGGAAGTTGCCCCACTCTCCGGTACAATCGAGTTGCCTTACCGTTGGGCGTATTGTCAGAAGCGCAATACGCAATAAGAGGCAGAGACATGTCCACTGAACCCATTGACTTAACATTGTTAGAACCGGTATTGCACAAGTATCACGGCCGTCGCCGTGACGCCCTTCTCCCTATGCTGCATGATGCACAGGCCGTCTATGGCTGGCTGCCCACCGAAGTGCAAGAGGCTGTCAGCAAAACGCTGCGCGTGCCCCTGGCCGATATTCACGGCGTGATTGAGTTTTACACTATGTTTTACAACCGGCCGATGGCCCGCACCGTCGTCCGTGTTTGTGAGGATGTGGCCTGCCAGTTGGCCGGGTGTGAAGCCATTCACCAAGCCGTCTCCGAAAAATTGGGGCTGCAACATGGTCAGATGAGCGTGGACGGCGGCGCGGGGCGCGCCATTGCCTACGAGCGTGTGCCCTGCCTGGGCATGTGTGAACACGCGCCGAATGCGTTGTATGGTGAGAAACCGGCGGGGGATTTGACGGTCACGGCCGTAGACGACTTCCTGGCCGGTACCTACCCCGAACCAGACGCCAAAATCTACGGTGAACCCAAACTCAAACTGTTCCGCGTGGGGCAGATTGACCCCCTGAGCCTGGACGATTACCTGGCGCACGAGGGGTATGTAGGGCTGCAAAACGCCATGCAGCACAAGCCAGAAGAAATCATCCAATGGATGGACGCCAGCAACATTTTGGGGCGCGGCGGGGCCATGTTCCCGGTGGGCAACAAGTGGAAATTCACCCGTGCTGCCCCCGGCACACCGGCGCAAAAGCACATCATCGCCAACTGCGATGAGAGCGAACCGGGCACGTTCAAAGATCGGGGGCTGATGGAAGAAGATCCATTCAGCCTGGTAGAGGCGATGACCCTGGCGGCGTATGTGGTGGGCGCGGAGAATGGCTGGATTTTTATTCGCGGCGAATATCCGCGCAGCCACAAACGGCTGGTTAATGCGGTGGAAAAGGCGCGGGCCGCCGGGTATCTGGGCAAAAACATCCTGGGGCGGCCTGGATTCAACTTCGACATTGAGGTGCGGCTGGGTGCAGGCGCGTACATTTGCGGCGAGGAGACGGCGCTGTTTGAGGCGATAGAAGGCAAACGGGGCTTTCCGCGCATCAAGCCACCTTTCCCCACCACACACGGTCTCTTCCACCAGCCGACAGCGATCAACAATGTGGAGACACTGGTGGCAGCATTGGCGGTGGCCCGCATTGGCTGGGGTGAGTGGGCGGCGTATGGCACGGAGGATTCCAAAGGCACGAAGTGGTTCTGCCTCAGCGGACACGTCAACCAGCCGGGGCTGTATGAACTGCCGTTTGGGGTAACGGTGCGGGAGTTGATTGAAATGGGTGGTGGGGTGAAGGACGGCCGTGCCATTCAGTCCGTTCTGGTGGGCGGCGCAGCCGGTCGTTTTCTCAGCCCCGCCGAACTCGATTACCCGCTCACCTACGCCTCCTCGCGCAACCACGCCTTCCCCATTGGTTCCGGCGTGGTCATGGTCATTGATGACCAGACCGACATGCGCCACACCCTGTACCATCTGGCGCACTTCTTCGCCCACGAAAGCTGCGGCAAATGTTTCCCCTGCCAGATTGGCACCCAACGGCAAATGGAAATCCTGCACCATATCAGCCACAACGGTGGTCCGCAGCCCGGCGACAAAGAACGGCTGTTAGACGTGGGTTTCACCATGACGGAAACATCCCTGTGCGGCCTGGGGCAAACGGCCGCTTCCGCCATCGTCAGCGCCATTAACCTGTGGCCAGAGTTAGTGGAGTAATTGGGTAATTGGGTGACTGGGTAGTTACACAATTACTCACTTACCCAATTACTGCGGAGCATTCTGATGAGTGAGACAGTTACCCTCAAAATTGACGGCCGTGAAATCACCGTCTCCACTGGCACCACCATTTTGGATGCGGCGGCGCAGTTGGGGATTGAGATTCCGGTCATTTGTTACCACCCGCACCTGACGGCCAATGGCCTGTGCCGGGTTTGTTCGGTGGATGTGGGCTGGCGGGTACAGGCGGCGGCGTGTGTAACTCAGTGCGCCAACGGCATGAACGTGGAAACGCACAGTGAGGATGTCTGCCGGGGGCGGCGTACCATCCTGGAAATGTTGGCGGCAACGGTGGAACTGGCCGAAGCGCCGGAAATTTTGGCTTTGCTGCAAGAATATGAAGCGGACGAGCACCGTTTTGCGGACGGAGCCAGGCGTACCGCACCCATTCACGACGACAATCCGTTTTATATCCGCGACTATAACCAGTGCATCAACTGCTGGCGCTGTGTGCAGGTGTGCGCGGAAGATGCCCAATATACGTTTGCGCTGAGTTTTGACGGCCGTGGCTTTCACACCCACATTGGCACCTTTATGGGCAACGGCATGACAGACACGACCTGCGTCTTCTGCGGGCAATGTGTGGGCGTTTGCCCCACCGGGGCGCTAAAACCCAAACGACAGGCGTTGTTGGAGCAAGGGTGGGACCCGGACTCGATTTTTGAAGCCACGCGGCGCAAGCGGAAGAAGAACGTGAAACGTGATGCGTGATGCGTGAAACTCCGGTCACGCATCACGTATCAAATCTTGACCATCATGCTATAATGAAGCGCGATGGATACGTCATATTGGCCTTCTTTTACCCCCTCCCCTCACACTACATTCCTGGCTGGCAGGTGGGGCGATTTTCCAAATCGCCCTACTTTGTAGGAGATATGCGGTGAGCTTATCTTCAGCAACCCTGGTTACTTCCGAGCGCGCCTGGCAGGAATGTCTGGCGCGGCTGCAAACAGAACTGCGTTTTGGCATTGATCTGGAAGCCAACAGCATGTATGCCTACCGGGAACGGGTATGCCTGATACAAATCACGATCCCGGCACAAGATTATATTGTTGACCCCACGGCCGTAACCAATCTGGATGGTCTGGGTCAATTGCTGGCCAACCCGGCCATCGAAAAGATTTTCCACGCCGCCGAATATGACCTGATGCTGCTGAAACGGCAGTATCAATGGCAGTGCGCCAATCTGTTTGACACGATGTGGGCGGCGCGTATTTTGGGGTATGAACGATACGGCTTAGGGAATTTGCTGCAGGAGCTATATGGGGTGGAGCAGAATAAGAAGTATCAAAAGGCGAATTGGTGCAAACGGCCGTTGACCCCCGATCTACTCAAATATGCGCAACTGGATACCCATTATCTACTGCAACTGCGGGATCATCTGGCAGAACAACTGGCAGCCCAAAACCGGCTGGAAGAGGCGCTGGAGATTTTCGCCGATCAAACCAAAGTGGCGCCCAACGCCCAAACTTTTGACCCGGACGGTTTTTGGGGAATTAGCGGAGCATATGACCTGACACGCCAACAGCAAGCAGTGCTTAAAGCCCTGTATGCTTTTCGGGATCAGCAGGCCGAACGCAGTAACCTGCCCTTGTTTAAGGTGATGAGTGACCGGACGCTGTTGGAGATTGCCCGATCTTGCCCGGCGACATTACGGGACCTGCATAAGATTCATGGTATGTCAGAGGGGCAGGTGCGGCGGTACGGCCGTCAACTGCTACCCCTCATCGCTGAAGCCCAACAAGCCGAACCACCCCGTTTTGCCAAACGTAACAACCGCCCGCCTGAAGAAGTAACAAACCGCTTTGATAAATTACACACCTGGCGCAAAGAAAAAGCCCAGGCGCGTGGGGTGGAGTCTGATGTCATCCTCAGCCGGGACTGCCTGTGGGCAATAGCCTTCAAAAACCCTCAACAGCCGGAAGAATTAAGCCAGATTGAACAATTGGGAGAGTGGCGGCGGCAAACATATGGAACAGACATTATCAATTTGCTGAGGAATCATAATGGCGGCTAGTAGCTGGTAAAGGTTGCCAGCAACAAGCCCCAGCCACAAGGTGAAACAATGAAACTTACATTCCATGGTGCGGTGCGCACCGTAACCGGCTCACAACATTTGGTAGAAGTAAATGGGCTGAAGATATTGCTGGATTGTGGTCTGTATCAGGGTTCGCGCAAAGAGACATATGAACGCAACCAGCATTTGCCATTCAATGCCGCTGAAATTGACATACTGGTACTTTCCCATGCCCACATTGATCATTGTGGCAATATCCCCAACCTGGTGAAAAGTGGTTTTCGGGGCAGCATTTTCTGCACCTACGCCACCCGTGACCTGGCGGCGGTGATGCTGCATGACAGCGCCCGCATACAGGAATCAGACATTCAGTATTTGAATAAGAAACGGGAAAAACAAAACCAACCGCTGTTAACGCCCATTTATACCGTGCAGGATGCCACCAGGAGTTTGAACTCTTTTGTGGGTATTGGTTATGAACGGCCGTTTGCCATTGCCCCCGGTATTAGGCTCACTTTCTATGACGCCGGGCACATCCTCGGCTCGGCTATTGTGGCGCTAGATATTGAAGAAGAAGAAACCAGGCGAGACATCCGGCTGGTCTTTAGCGGCGACCTGGGGCGGTTTGATCGTCCCATTTTGCGTGACCCCACCTTCATCACTGAAGCCGATGTATTGCTGATAGAAAGCACCTATGGCAACCGCCTTCATGAAGCACAGGAAGACGCCAGTAAAAAACTAGAAAATATCATCAATCAAACGTGCAAACAGGGTGGCAAGGTGATTGTGCCTTCGTTTGCGGTGGGGCGCACACAGGAACTCGCTTACCGGCTGCACCAGTTGGTGGAAAGCGGTCGTATACCGGCTAATTTGCCGGTTTTTGTGGACAGCCCTATGGCTGTGGATGCAACGGGCATTTACCGTTTGCATCCAGAGGCGTATGATGAGGAAATGACTCAATTCCTGGCTGAAAACGGCCACAAAGACCCCTTTGGGTTTGAAATGATGCGCTACACTCGCTCTACAGCCGAATCGAAAACACTGAATACAATGACGGCTCCGGCAGTCATTATCAGCGCCAGCGGTATGGCCGAGGCGGGGCGCATTTTGCATCACCTGAAGAACAACATTGAAGACCCCCGCAACACCATCTTGATTGTGGGCTGGCAGGCGCCGGACACGTTGGGGCGACGCCTGGTAGAGCGGCAGCCACGGGTGCGTATTTTTGGCGAGGAGTATGAGTTAAACGCCCAGGTGGCGAAGATCAACGGGTTCAGCGCCCACGCCGACCGGGATGAGCTGCTGGAATGGACGGGGCATTTGCGGGTACGGCCGTCGCACACCTACATTGTGCATGGCGAGGCAGAGGCTTCCCTGGCATTTGCCGATTCTCTGCACCGGCAACAGGGTTTCCCAGACGTACAAGTGCCTGAACTGGGCCAATCCTTTATCATTTAGCCCTACCTTCCTATCCACCTTTGTCCGCATTTTCTGTATAGTATGTTCATCTGGGGTAAGCCAACTTGCACAACAGCATGACAGCCATCATGTAGTTTATCAAAGGTATACTTGCAAAGGGCATAATCTGGCATTTTTCCCAGAAGTGGCCCGGTTGGAAACCGGCCACAGCAAGTGTAACGAGGCAAGGATGATAACAGGCATCCAGTATTCAGGCTTTTTTGAAGGCGTTAGATGTTCACAGTGAACGCGAGCATATCAACGATGCGAGAGTCAGATAGGCAATTGAAGGGGGACATGGCTGCGCTACGCAATTGCCTGAAAGATTTGCAGGCATGGCCGGCGGCTGGTGATGATTTGTTGAATCTGGTGCCAGATTACAACTGGCATTCATTACCACCAACTGATTCTGATAACGAGTGGCTGCCTCTGGTGGTACGGGATTCTTTGCAAGGGGTAGATATTGGCTTCCAATATCCGGCCTTTTTTCAGAAATTGCTGACCAATCCCCGTTTGCGCCGTCTTTTTTTAAGCGAGATTGAACAAGCCACAACGGCGCACCAGGCAATTATCTAAAAACGACCTCTGTTTATAAGACAAGAGATTGAGAGATCAGGTGATTATTCAATCTCTTAATCTCTCAATCCCTATCCCCTTAAATTACCCCCAATTCTCTACCAACCCGGCCAAATACCTCCAGGGCTTCTTCAATATCGCTTGGGCTATGGGCAGCAGAATTCATCACCCGGATACGGGCTTTGCCCTGTGGTACGGTGGGGTAGCCAATGGCCATGGCAAAAACGCCTTCTTCAAACAGGCGGCGGCTGAATTGCTGGGCCAGCGGCGCTTCGCCCAGCATGACAGGCACAATGGGCGTCTGGCTGTGACCGGTGTTAAATCCCATTTTCTGCATCCCTTCTTTGAAAATGGCGGCATTGTGCCAGAGGCGGTCTACCAGTTCGGTGGACTCTTGCAGCAATTGCACACCGGCGATGCAGGCTGCCACGTCGGGCACAGTCATGGCGCTGGAAAAGAGGAACGGCCGTCCCCGCTGCCGCAACCACTCGATGATGACCTGCTTGCCAGCCACCAGCCCACCGACCACGCCAAACGCTTTGCTGAGGGTGCCCACTTCCACGTCCACACGGCCGTGCAGCCCAAAATGATCCACAATACCACGTCCACCCCGCCCCAGAACGCCTTCGCCGTGCGCATCATCTACCATGAGCAAGATGCCGTGTTCCTCGGCCACAGCACATATGTCGTCCAGCGGCGCAATATCGCCATCCATGCTGAACACGCCATCGGTGACAATGAGGCGACGGCCGTACTCTGGAGAGGCTTTAATCTGGCGGCGCAGGTCGTCCACATCGTTATGGGCATAACGGATGATGGTCGCCCGGCTCAGGCGGCTGCCATCAATGATGCTGGCATGGTTCAATTCGTCAGAGAAGATGACATCCCCTTTACCCACCAGGGCGGGGATGGTAGCCAGATTTGCCGTAAAACCGCTTTGAAAGGTGATACAGGCTTCCGCGTGCTTGAATTCGGCCAACTGCTGTTCCAGTTCCACATGTAATGACATGGTCCCGGCAATGGAGCGGACAGCACCAGGACCAATGCCAAATTTGTCTATGGCGGTCTGGGCTGCCACCCGCAGCCGGGGGTTGTTTGCCAGACCCAGGTAGTTGTTGGCGCAGAAGTTGAGCAGACTACGGCCGTCAATCATCACCCGCGCATCCATGGCCGATTCAATGGTACGAATGGTGTTAAACAAACCAGCCTCTTTCAGACCGGTCAATTCCTCTTCAATCCAGGTAGTTGTGCTTGTATTCATGGGGTTCTCCTTTGCATAGCAGGCAGCCTGTCAATCCTTTACCTGATCAACGGTCGCCTATTTGTTGTGGGAAAGTAACGGGATTTTACTTCAATCTCTTATTAACCTGTTAACCAACTTTTAACCAATTCTTAACCGGTACGGCCGTCGGCTAAATTGACGATGACCAGCGGGGCGGGTATACTGCGAGCCTCATGAGCAAAGATGGCCTATTGTACGAGCCTGTGCTAACGCTCAATGCGAACTTTGAACCTTTGCACGTCTGCAGCACCAAGCGGGCACTGATGCTCGTCCTGACAGGAAGAGCAGAAATCATCTTAAACGGCCGTGGCAAAATTCGCAGCAGCTCTGCCGAATTTGAAATTCCCTCGGTGATCAAGCTTGGTTACATGGTCAAAAGGCCGCATCCCCGCATCCCCCTCTCCAAACGAGAAATTCTGCGTCGTGACAACTACACCTGCCAATACTGTGGCCGAAAAACATATACCCTGACACTTGACCACGTGATTCCGCGTCATTTGGGTGGTCGCCACACCTGGGAAAACCTGGTCGCCGCTTGCGCCGCCTGCAACCGGCGCAAAGGGGGAGATACACTGGAAAAAGTCAACATGCCCCTGCTGCGCCAGCCACATGAACCCAAGCCATCAGCCATGTACCTGTTTAGCCGCCATCTGGAGCAGCGTACCGAATGGATGCAATTTATAGAGGGGTGGTAAACCTGATTATCCGCCCGGTAACGGCCGTTACCGGCGTTTACCGGCATTTTCTTCCGCCAGAGCCACCATACGCCCAAACCCGGCATCAATTAAAGCCTCAACTTCGGCTACCATGCGCTGATAATCTTCTAACGGCCCGCCATATGGGTCTGCGATGTTGGTTGGCTTGTCCACCATTTCGCTCAACGTGAAGATGCGATCTCGAAACTGGGGAAATTCAATCTTTAGTGCCTCGACATGCCCTGTTTCCATGCACAAAACCAGGTCTGCCTGCGCCAATGACTCTTCATCTATCATTTTTGCGCGGTGCCGGCTGATGTCAATGCCTCTGTCTGCCATTAGTTGTGTACTATACCGGGATGGGCCACGTGTGATCGTGGCCCATGTCCCGGCCGATTGTACAATCCAGTCAGATGGGTTACGGCCGTGAGCTTCCAACTTCTGTCTTAATAAAGCGGCAGCAACCGGCGAACGGCATATATTAGCAGTACAGATAAATAAGATATGCGGCATGCCACTACTTTAGCCAACAACAGCCATCCATACGACAGAAAAATGAGCAGGCAGCCCAATCCTAACCCTAATCTAATGCTGGCTGCAAAAGACCATAGTCATTATCATGCCTTCTGTACAGAACATTCACCATCCCATAATCCGCGTTGAAGAAAACAAAAAAATCGTGTCCCAGTAGTTCCAGTTGATCGATGGCTTCTTCGGCCGTCATCGGTTTCAAGGAAAACTGCTTGGTGCGCACAATTTTGGCTTCCTCGCCTTCTCCAGCATCAACATCTTCCAAAGGCAGCGGCTCACCCATAAACTCTTCGCCATTACCACCCTGCCGCCATTTGCGCTGCTTCTTGCCACGATAACGGTTGATCTGCCGGTACAACTTGTCCACAACGGCATCAACGGCCGCAAACATGTCATTACTGCGCTCCTCCGCCCGCAGAATAGTGCCCCGGTTATCGCGCACCGTTATCTGAGCCACCTGGCTATCCACAGCACTCCGTGTGTTTTCAGCCGAAAGGTCAACACGTACTTCTACCAAATTCGGCATATACCGATCAAGACGAGTCGTCTTCTTTTCTACATAATTTTGCAGTCTTGGGGTTATATCCAGGTTGCGTCCTTGTATCATTAACTCCATGGTCTTTCTCCCTTATGGTATAGAATTTCTTACATTGCTCGTGCTAAACAATACCCTGATACAGCCGCAGCGCCCGCTTCTAACAAAACTTGGGCAGCGGCCGTCAGTGTCGAACCTGTTGTACACACATCATCAATCAACAACACATGTTTGTCATTAAACGGATAGCCAGCAACGGCAAAAGCATTTTGCACATTTTTTGCTCTTTCTTCAGCATTCAAACCAACTTGTGGCACAGTAAACCTGGTTCGTTTCAGCAATTCCGGGGCATATACTTGCCCTGATTGTTGACTAAACCACCGCGCCAGAAGCGCCGATTGATTGTACCCCCTTTTCTTTTCTCGATCAGGGTGCAATGGGATGGGCGCCACCATATCTACAGGGATTATCCATTCAGCCCAGGCGCTCGCCATCAGATCCGCCAACACACGTCCTAATCCAAATGCGCCTTCGTATTTCATTTTGTGAATAATGGTAGAAATTGGTTCGGTAAACACTGTCGCTGCCCGAATTTGTTTTAGAGGTAAGGGACGACTCACACAAACATCACACATTTCTATCTGGTCAGAAGCAACCAACCGCCCACAGTATGAACATATTGGCTTTTTTACCCACTGGATATGTTGATAACATTCAGAACAAATTAACTTACCAACCTTTCGACAGTTGGCACAAACGGGGGGGAATACTAAATCCCGCAGCGTCTCAACAAGCTCGCTAAGCTTTGTTTTGGGGGATGCTGAATGAAGCGCCACTTCTTTTGCCCAATCACTCCCTTTTTTAATCTCTGGAAAAGGGAAATAGACCCTGTTACGGTTAACAAGGGTCTAAACGAATCAACGTTGGTTAAACAACTAACCTCTTACACCTCTTACCGCCGAGCTTCGCAGAATCTGGAACAATGCCGGACCTAACAACACGATGAATATAGATGGGAAAATCAAGAACACCATGGGGAACATCATCTTCACAGGAGCTTGCTGTGCTTTTTCTTCAGCACGCTGACGCCGGCGTACACGCATCTGCTCAGATTGAATACGCAAGACTTTGCCAATGCCCACACCCAGTTGATCCGCCTGAACAATGGCAGCAATAAAACTGGTGACATCAGGCACATCAATTCTGTCGGCCATGTCACGTAACGCCTGCCGCCGTGATTTGCCAAGCTGCATCTCATAGATAACCCGGCCAAATTCATTGGCCAACGGGTCATCCCATTTTTCATCCACTTTTTGCATGGCTGCGTTAAATACCAGACCGGCATCCACACAAATTGTCATCAAATCGAGTGCATCGGGCAATTTCTTAATAACAGCCTCTTTACGCCGATCTGCTTTGGACCGCAATAACATCCAGGGCATGAACCAGGCAAGCGCCACGCCACCTAATGTAAAAAGAATGCGTCGGCCGAGAGCAGCATCACTCTGATTCATGATAAAGAAGATGAAACCACCCATGAAAACGGTGAACCCTATTCTTATGGCGATAAACTCGGCCGCCCGCATATTGCGCGGGTTGCCTGCCAGTTCTAGCATACGAGTTGTGCTTTCCAATGTTTGCTGCGGTGTATACCTGATCAAAAATTCGCTCACTCTGCGCAGGAGTGGTATGAAAATTCGATCCGTAATCGGCATGGACAACTCGATTTCTTCAATTGAAACAATTTCTTCACGGGCAGCAAATTCATCAATGCGCACAGTCAATGGGTCTTCTTCGGCACGCCGTAACAAGATGACGCTAAACACAATAATGATGACAGCAACAACCAGTATGATGAGTACAAATGGAAGTGTCATAGGAAGTGTCTCCGCTCAACAGCACATGGATACATGAGAATTTTACACATTAAACTTCGATTGAAACAATTTTGCGAATGGCAAACCATCCAGCGGCAATCATAATAACACTGGTACCAAGCATCAAGTACCCACAGGGAATAACATCAGGCCAAATCCAGGGAGCTTCTTTAACCCACAATTCGGACACATAATCTGGATTGATGAGGTAAAGAATAAAACCTAGCACAACGGGCAAGAGACTGATAACAGTACCAGAAATACGGCCCTGGGCAGTTAGGGTACGAATTTCACCTTTGATACGCACCCGTTCCCGAATGGTAAAGCTGATATTGTCAAGGACTTCTGCCAGGTTACCGCCAACTTCGCGCTGGATGTTCACGGCCGTGATCACCAAATCCAGGTCTTCACTCGGCACACGCCGGTACATATTATCTAAAGCCTGTGCCACACTCAGCCCCAACCGTACTTCTTGCACCACGCGCTCAAACTCAACAGACACAGGTGGTGGCAGTTCAGTAGCAATAGCCTCCATCGCCTGTAACACGCTGTACCCCGAACGCAGGGCATTCACCCATAAATTAAGCGTATCACTCAGTTGACTATCAAATGCCCGCATACGCCGCGAAGCTGCCATGTTGATATAAATAGGGGGCACACGTGAACCAACTATAAACCCAACAACCGCTAATAATCTGGAATTTTCCTGGGGCAAGAAATAGCCCAAGGCCGCGCCAATAAGGGCAAACACCACCATCAGCACTAAATACTCAGCGACCCGCAGTTTAACATCTGCTTTAGATATTTTTTCTTTGGTTGGTTGGAAAAAATTGCGCCCCGAAAGCGCCCGATCCAAACGATCAGCTACATCGGGGCCGCCAGGTTTACTTTCTCCCTCCTCGGGAATTTCAACAACTGTAGTAGCGCCAACAAACTGTTCCAGACGCTCTACATCTTGTTTCCCGCCACTTGCTACCAGAGCAACCGCCGCCCCTGCTATTAAAAGAAAACCTGCCAGACCAAGAATAATGACTAAAGGGGGCACATCATCCTCCTTTTATGAGATCAACTTAACGCCTTCTAGAGCCAATACCAAAGATAGAAGGCGGCAGCATGATACCCGCTTCTTGAATCTTCCACATAAACTTGGGTCTCAAACCGGTTGGCCGGAGTCGGCCAATCACCTTACCATTTTCAATATTTGTTTGTTCAAATCGGAAGATCTCAGACATCGTGATGACATCGCCTTCCATACCTTGAATCTCACTAATAGAAACAACCTTACGCGACCCATCCCGCATTCGATCCTGCTGCACAATAAGATGGATAGCGGACGAAATTTGTTCTCGAATAGCCCGGTGTGGCAAATCCATACCGGCCATCAAAACCATTGTTTCCAGACGGGAGAGCATATCGCGCGGCCCATTCGCATGTCCCGTAGCCAGACTGCCATCATGGCCCGTGTTCATCGCCTGAAGCATGTCCAGTGCTTCCCCTCCACGCACCTCCCCCACAATGATTCTATCAGGACGCATACGTAAGGAGTTGACCACCAGGTCTTGAATGGTCACTTCACCACGCCCTTCCACATTGGCGCTGCGCGATTCCAACGTCACCACATGATCTTGCCGTAGCTGCAACTCGGCAGCATTCTCAATGGTAACAATACGCTCATCATCTGGGATGAACCCGGACAAGATATTCAAAAGCGTCGTTTTACCTGAGCCGGTGCCCCCGGAGATCATCACATTAAGCTTAGACACCACACATGCCTTGAGAAACTCCACAGCCTCAGGCGTGATGCTGCCAAATTCGATCAGATTTTCAATGGTAAACGGAATCTTGGAAAAAATACGAATGGTCAACGTAGCGCCGTTAATTGAAATGGGCGGGACAACAGCATTTACACGAGAACCATCTGGCAGACGGGCATCCACCATCGGGGAACCTTCATCAATGCGCCGACCCAGCGGAGCCACAATGCGGTCTATGATTCGCAGCAGGTGATCGTTATCTTCAAACGAAACATTGGTCTTTATAATCTTGCCCTTGCGTTCAATGTAAACGTTTTTGGGGCCATTCACCATGATTTCCGTGACGCCATCTGTATGCAGAAATTGTTCGAGCGGGCCAAACCCCAGAATTTCAGCAACAATGGCCTCAAACAACCGCTGCTTTTCATTGCGTGTCAATACGATGCTTTCTTCGGCCAACAAGGATTCAAACATTTCCTGTATGGTAACACGCACCTCAGAAGTTTGAGTTATGTCCATGCTTGGGTCGAGTTCGGCAATAAGCTTCTGTTGAACCCTGTTTTTCAAGTCAACATAGGCATCTCTTGAACCAACAGCCGGCGAGGCCCTTTTTACTCGAAGTTCTTGCAGCTTTGAAGGCTCCGCTGTATGAGGTGACGCAGGGGCATCCTGATTTCGTTCAATTCGCTTTAATAATGACACGGTTAACCTCCAGCTTGTTCACGTTTCCCAAAAATCCGCCCGAAAATACCACCCGAATCTTTTTGAGTGCCTGACTTCACTCGACCATCAGCAGGCTGTTTACTCACCAGTTCTCGTCTGGTGAAATCGGCTAATTTTATCAGCGAGATACTAACCAGTTGCTTTTGATGTGGCCCCATCACCAGGGGAATACCTCTATTAGCGGAAGTGCTTGCTGGTAAATCGGCTGTGGGAATTTCCATAATGATCGGCCGTTTCAAAATATCGCCGATGTTTTTAACAGAAATACCCTGATCTTCAGATACTCGATTAACAACCAACCAGACTTTTGCCGCTTCGTACTCAAGGCTTTCTGTTAAATCCAGAAAGAGCCGCGCATTTTTAAGATTGGGCAAATTCTGCTGCGTGACCAAAATAATCCTGTCGGCGACATCAAGCATGGTTAACGTTTTCTCTGTTAGGTATGACGATGTATCAAGCACAACAAAATCATAGGAAAGTCGCAAAGTTTCCAAAAGGGACTTGACGTTTTCCTCAGTAATCACATCTGCCATTTCCGGTCTTGGCGGCGCTAACAGAACATTCAGGTTACTTTTGTGGACTTGCACCACGCTGCTCACCAATTCGGCGTCAATTTCACCTCTTTCACTGATGTCAGCCAGGCTCGTCGCACCTTTCAGATCTAACATGACGGCTACATCACCAAATTGAAGGCTACCATCAACAAGTATGGTTTTTTGTCCGCGCCGGGCCAGGGTCACAGCCAGGTTGATCGCGATTGTTGTACATCCGCTGCCTCCCTTTGGGCTAAAAACCGCGACGATCTTCCCTTCCGGGATGCCTGGCGCTTCTGCTGACGGTACATTGGCATTTGCTCTTTGCTGACGCGAGGGGGCGATCTGGATATGCGGGCGTTTGGCGTGAACGCGACGAATGGCAGCGACTAATTCATCTCCGCCAAATGGTTTTGTCAAGAAATCTCTGGCGCCTGCCATCATTGCCCGCCGCAAGTAGTTGGGGTCGCTTTGCACGGACATGATGATGATTTGTACAGAAGGAACGAGTTCTGTGATTTTCTGGCTGGCGCCTATACCGTCAATGCCAGGCATATTAATATCCATGAGGATTATGTCTGGCTGAAGCTGCTGTGCCATTTCGACAGCTTCTTCACCTGTGCCCGCCTGACCAATTACTTCGATGTCTGACTCGAATTGAAGCAGTTTGCGAACATTTTCCCGTGTCTCGGAAAGATCATCAACAATTAGTACACGAATATTTTCTGCCATTCTGTATCCACAATTTGCCGGAAGCGATTTGCTGAGGCCCTAATAAAACATCTCTTAGTCAGTACAATGCCTGCTCAGGGAAGAAACAGTTACACCATTCATAACATAACATAAATCAACCCACGAATTACGACCATCATACTATGTTCCTTTGCAAAGTCAATAGTAGAAGGGGCGGTTTGGTTTACATAACATGTATATGCAAGTGTAAAAACAAGAGTCCTATAAGGAGATAGGACTCTCAGAAGCGGAGTGTAAGTTCCATCATAGGTGTTGCCAATAGGAGGACGGTACTCAGAACACCAGAGCCATCAGGGGCTAGAAAATTGATTCAGCATCATCAATGGGGATAACAAATTCGACCCTGGTACCCTGGCCTACACTGCTTTGGATATTCAATGTGCCACCTAACATTTCGGTACGCTCACGCAGTGTGGTCAGGCCAATTGTGCGGTTGCTGCTATGGTTAAGCGCTTCATCAACATTGAAGCCGCTGCCGTTATCTTCCACAACGGCCGTGACATGATCCGGCGCTAAATCTAACGAGACATGAATCTGGGTGGCCTGAGCATGTGTCAATGCATTGGTTAACAACTCCTGAACATTCCGAAAAATGGTCACTTCAATGTGGCTTTCCAATCGCCTTTCCACACCGGTAACCGTAATCGGCACCGGGATGCCATTCTTCTCTTGAAAAGACTCCACGTAACGACGCAGCGTGGGCACTACCCCTAGATCATCCAACATCATCGGTCGCAAATCAAAGATGAAATCTTTAACATGGTTAAATGTAGTACCGGCCGAATTCTTCAAAGCATTCAGTTCGGCGCGGGCACGATCTGGGTTCACATCAAAAAAACGCTGGCATATTTCGGCTTGCAAAATAAAGTTGCTGATGGAAGAAGCGACACTATCGTGCATCTTGCGCACCAGGCTCTGGCGCACCGCCTCTTCTGTTTGAATCACCCGGATCACATTCGGTTGTTCCGGCGTCCCCCCTCGCCGACCGCCAACAGAGGGTAACGTGCCATAACCAGCCATATCTACCAGGCGGCGTTGAAATTCCGCCAGACGTTCCAGATTTCGTTGATCGCTCTGAAGTTTTTCGAGTTGCCCGCGCATGGTATACAGGCGCACTTGCACATCATTCAAAGCCTCATACGCCTCTTTAATATCCTGACGAGGCAGGGTCTCAAAATTTGTCTCTAGCTGCTTGGCATAGCTGGATACCTGCGCATTACGCTGCGCCAGCCGTTCTACTTCTGCCGTACTTTGTTTGATCAGGATGTCTATTTCCTTCAGATCCCGTTGGGTCTGTTCATAATCTTTTTGCGCTTCTTCAATAAACCCCTGAAATGAAAGGTCTTCACCCAATGATGATTGTTGTAGCATGACTTTTCAACCTACCCCACTACAGAGTTATCGTGTACCTTCCAGACGTACCCACCCGTGACGAAGGGCATAAACAGCCGCCTGGGTGCGGTCATCCACACGCAGCTTGCGCAAGATGGCCGTCATATGATTCTTGACAGTTTGATGGCTGATCCCCAGTTTGTAAGCAATTTCTTTATTGCTCAAACCTTTGGTGACATGTTCCAGAATTTCCATTTCGCGGGGGGAAAGTGGCACAAATAAATCTTCGGTATCACTGACCAGGGGCCCATTAAAACGGCCAATTTTTTGTTCAACCCAGGCCATCAACTCATCATAACTCATCGTCTTTTCGTCCACATAGTATTTGCCGTCACGGACATTGTAGATGATTTTGATCAGAGCTTCAGGCGTAATGTCTTTGGGGCAATAAGCAGAAGCGCCGGCGCGTAAGGCGTGAAATACCTGCTCGGCATCATCGTAGCCGGTAATCATGATGATATTGATCTGCGGTAATTGGGCTTTTATTTTACGGGTTACTTGCAGACCGTTGATGGTAGGCAAATTGATGTCCATGAGGATCACATCAGGGTTTACCTCAAAAGCCTTTTCAATGGCTACCTCCCCATCAGCGGCTTCTCCGACAATTTTTAGCTGTGGGTCTGTTTCCAGAACATCGCATAAACCTTGTCGAAATAATGGGTGATCATCAACTATGAGTAATTTGACTTGCTCTGACACTGCTTTTGACCTCACTTTTCTTAGATTGGGAGTTTCTCACGTTATTTTGGTAGGTGCAGGTAGCTGTGTATGCTGGAATGCTACTTTACATATATAGGAGCAAATGCAGTATACCATGAAGATTTAACCATTGGCAACAATGCGGTACCAGGGTCAGGTACTACGGCGTGTGAAGCTGATAAACGGCCATGTTGTTTATTCCTTGCTGCCGGGTGAGAGGGAATTCTGTGCTAAAAAGCAGGGTGGCGGTGTCTGATTGGGTCACGGCCGTATACAACCACCCCGGCGCCGTTACCAGATAATCTGCCTCACTGCCCAGCACATACGCAGACACGGCCGTTTCATCAGCCAACAGCGGAATGATTTCCGGTGTAATGAGACCCGCCAGATCAAGCAACGGCCGTTCCGCAAAATAGCCAATCGCCCCAATATCATGCGTCGCCACCACCGCATCGGTGGGTGTGTTCTCTGCCAACCAGCGTCCCACCGCCACCATCTCTCCTTCAATGATGGCCACATCGGTAGCATACGCCACCGCCCCTTGCAGCAGGAAAAACAATAACACAAAGGCAAAGGTAAACTGCGCCACTTTTTGCGCCAGCCACAACCCTCGCCCGCCCTGCCGCACAAACAGTAAGAGCAGCCACCCGGCCAATCCGTATAATATCCAGACCGGCATCACGCCTAACAGGTAACGGCCGTGCTGATACGTCACCGGCAGCTTCCAGGCATAGAGCAGCACATGCCCGCCTGCCCACAGCAGCGGCAGCACCCGCGCCAACTGCCTGTTCATCCAATCTGCCTTAACCGCCTGCCACGCCGCAAAAAGAAGGCCGGGCAGCAGCAGCAAATGGGCGCTGCTCATCCCCTGCCAGCCATTGTCCGGGCCACCCAGGCTCAGCCACAGCAGTTGCGCCAGCCGCCAGCCGATGAATTGTGCCAACAACACACCATATTCCGTCTGTTTAGCCGCCATCGTAT
This sequence comes from Chloroflexota bacterium, assembly GCA_035444285.1. Classification (GTDB taxonomy): domain Bacteria; phylum Chloroflexota; class Anaerolineae; order Promineifilales; family Promineifilaceae; genus CAADGU01. The sequence continues at coordinate 28,258 of DAOMOK010000028.1, read as the reverse complement.
TCGGCCAGAGTGAGCCATTGGCCCAGTAGTTAAAAAGGAAATAGGGCAGCAATAGCAACACGGCCGTACCGCCCACCACCAACACCCGTTTACCGCGTCCCCGCCAATCTCCCGGCAGCGCCAACCCCAACAGCACCAGAGCCACCAATACCACCCCTTCCGGGCGGGTGAGGATCAGTAAACCGGAGAAAAAGCCCAAAAAAACGAGAGAGCGGAGATTGGAGATTAGAGATTGGCCGACCGCTACCTGCCGCAAATACAACAGGATAACCTGCATCCCCAGAGTGGCAAAGAGCATTGTTTCCATGCCGCTAAGGGCTGCCCACAATAGCGGCCACATCAACACCAATGTCAGCCCGACCAGCCACTCTTTCTCCGCCAACGTCGGCCACAGTTGCCGCCACACCTGCATAGCCGCCCATGCCAGCCAGAGCAGCGTCAGCCCACCTACTACATATGTCCAGACCAGATAAGGGATGCCCAGTAGATAACCAATGGCTAACAACAATGTCCACAAAGGGGAAGTGGAACCGGCGCTGGACACGCCGGGCACATACTCAAAACGGCCGTACCGCGCCAGATTCCGGGCATAGGTCTGGTGAATCCAGGCATCATCCAGTGGAAAACCCAGCCCCCCACCCGCCAACGCCGACACGCCCAGGAATAATCCCACGCCCACTAAACACGCCCCCATCACAATGACCCAACGCCGCTTCACACCCTTACTCCGTCGGCCGTAAGGCGTACAATTTATACGCCCCAAAGCGTTCCAGCAGCACAATGCCGGGAATCTCTTCTTCGTCGTAAACCGGTTTCAGCGGCGGCGGATGCATATCATCCAATACCAGATAATTCCCGCCATACCGCGCTGCCAGTTCCAACAATACAGCGGGCGGCTCATTGGGCACACTCAGCGACGGCCGTCCCGTGTGATAATAAAAACCAGGCGCATTACCGGTAATGATCACGGCCGTTTCCGGCAGCACGGCCCCAATCTGGCGCACAATGTCCGGGTCAATATCCTCTGTCGTGCGCAGCGTCCCCACGCTAATGATCAGCGCCAGCGCCAGGAACATGCCCGAAAATATCTTTTTGGCCCGCTGTGGCTGCCAGTGGGGCAGCCGGGCCGCCGCAAAATCCACAGCCATATCAATACCCCCCGCCGCCAACACCGTCATCCAGGGCCAGATGGATGCCGACGAATGCAGCAGCCCACCGCGCTGCCCGGGCCAGGTAAACACCAGGCTCATAGCCGCAAACAGCCCCAACGTATACCATGTCAGCGGCCGCAGCAGCAACCACTTTTCTGGCTGCCGCCCCCACTTCAGCCACGCCCAGAAAATGAAGGGAAATAGGAAGAGTAAGGTACTGACGGCAATGAAAGTTTGCAGCGCCAGATTCACACCTTGCAGCCGGGAGTGGAGCAGGGCAGACCAGCCCGCCGCCAGTAGATGTTCCAGGTCAAAGGAACGGCCGTAAGCAAACAGATCATTATACTGCGTCAGGAAAATCGTTTGTGTGCCGGCGGTGGGCAACGGCCGTGCAAACACCTGCATATTGTGGACAAACCACCAGCCCATCACCAATAAATAGCCAAGAACGAGTAAAAGTAATGGGGCGATTGGGAGACTGGGCGATTGGGTAGATGCACGATTTTGGTACCAGCTACGCAGCGAGAAGAGCCACATCAGGCCGCCGACAAGCAAAAACAAGAGACCATCGGCGCGGGTCAGGTGAGCAGCCCCGGCCATCAGGCCCGCCAGCAGCCACCAGCGCCCCTGCTGGCGCACATGCCCCCACGCCAGAAAGAGCAAACAGGCGCTGCCCGCCCAGGCAAAAGGGGTAAAGGTGGTCGGCTGGTTGAAAAAGCGGCTGTAATATCCGCCAACGGCCGTAAACAAACAGGCCACCCATACCTGCCACCGCGCCTGCGTGAATTGCAGACTGATGACATACGTTAGCAGCGGCAGCAGCCCCGCCAGCAGCCAGAATGGAACCTGCGCTGCCCGGAACTGGTCGGTAACGGCATAACCCACCGCCGCCAGCAGTGACGGCAGTGGCATCCAATAGGAGTGGCTGGGCGCAGGCAGCCCGGCGGGATCATCCAGGTATTGCCAGATCACCTCTTCCGTAAAACCATACCCATTCGCCAACCGCTGCCCATTGGTGGTGTAGTAATAGGCATCCATGTAGGAGGGATGATCCATTTGCAGCGCCCAAAACCCCTGCATTAGCAGGCCAATCAGGGCAATCCACAGCCAATCGCGTTTGATCCAGGCAGGGGGGGCAATTTGAGTTACACTCATTTTATTCTTCAACACAGGGCAACGGATAGGTAACGAATACGCGGATAGGCGAACTGGCTCATCCGCTTATTCGCTCTCAATCCGTTGCCCGCACAAAAATCTGCGCCAATTCGTCCTGATACACTTGCTGCCACTCACCGCTAGCGGCCAATACCGTCATCAGTGGTGAACTGCGTTCCATCAGCACATAGGTCACGTCAAAATCATCCAGCGGCGCCCGCCACTGTGGGGCGGCGTCAAACGCCTGGCGGTAATAAAAGAGGAAGTCATCGCCATACACATCGGCACGGCCGTCTACAAACACCGGCAGCCCGCGCCAGATGAGGTAGCCACCCCAGTTATAGCTGTTATAGCCGCGTTCCTGCGCCAGGCCGTTGGCTTCCAGAAAATCTACAGCCGCGACCGGATATTGGGCGGCCACGGCCGTATCGTTCCCCGCCACCTGATTTGCCGTCCAGGCTAATGCGCCTACCACCGTTACTAACAGCACGAACAGATTCAAAGCAGACATCAACCGGGTTGGTTTTGGCTCTTTCGCTTCACCGCTGAGAGTGGGGTAAACGGCCGTATCCGCTAAGGCACTTAACAGATGCCGGGCCAGAATCGGCGCGGCCACAATGGCAAACAAGGGAATATGCCGTGCAGAAAGCAGCCCTGCCGCTCCTGTGCCCAGAAACAGCAGCAAATCGGTAGCCGTTACCCGTCGCTGGCTAAAAACAAAGCTCAGCACCCCCAACGCCAGCATAGCCGCAAACGGCCAGAAAAAACTCAAATGAAAATCGGGCGAGTGCCATTCCTGAATATAGGCCTGCATAGCCGAACTGCCCAACGTAAAAAACGGATATATCCACAATTCCGGGCCGCTGGGGTTGAAGATCGCCACCAGAAAACAAAGCACTGTCACCACAAACAGGCGGCGGATGGCAGGCCAGGGCAGTGTGCGATCATCCGTTTTTTGCCACCACTGCTGCGCGGCTTCGCCCCCCACATACGTACCCAGCAGCACCACACCCAGCAAATAGCCGCTGTGAAAGTTAGCCCACAGGAGCATGAAAACCGGCAGCAGCCACCATGTCCACAAGGGCAGTTTATTATCTTTAACGCGCTCCACCAGGAACACAAACACGGCCGTCAACAGCAAATTAAACATCTGTGGCCGTGCTCCCCAGACAATGGCCGAGGTGATGGCCGCTAACAACACAATGAAGGCAGCGAGATACGGCCGTGCCGCGCAACTCCCGTACACCAGCCCAAACGTCAGCGTTACCAGCAGCGCCGCGCCTATTATTAGCCCGGCAAAACCACCCGCCTGGTATACCAGCCACATCACCACCTGCGACAACCACTCATGCGTCACCCAGGCATGTTCCGTCACCGTAAACGAAAACACATCCAGCCGGGGAATTCCATATTGCAAAATATATTCCCCCGTGCGCAAATGCCACCACATATCGGCGTCCAGCGTGGCGCGCACCCCCATCACAAACAGAGCCACAAAAAACAAGCCTTCAAACAATCGGCGAATACTCATAGACCCTGTATTGGCTGTAATGGCGAGAAGAGGGGCGAACGAATCAACCCCCAACGAGTCAGGCGAAATAACAAAGATACCTTGAGAACACCAAAGCCATAAATGGTAGAATTTTTGAAGTTGATGGAAGATGAATCTTCCATATAAACCGTGGGACAGGTGATTTCCCCAATGCGATACCCGGCATAAATAATTTGGGCTAACATCTGGTTATCAAAGATAAAATTGTCAGAATTTTCGGACAATGGCAGTTTTTCCAGAATTTCCCGGGTGAAACCACGGTACCCAGTATGGTATTCTGACAATTTGTAGCCGATGATCAGATTTTGCAGCAGCGTCAGCACCCGATTGGAGATGTATTTATACAGCGGCATGCCCCCTTTGCGCGCGCCCACACCCAGAATGCGCGAACCCAACACACAATCAAACAACCCTTCGGCCATGAGTGATGCCATCGCTGTAATGAGCCTGGGTGTGTATTGGTAATCGGGATGCAGCATGATCACAATATCGGCGTCCAATGCCAATGCAGCGCGATAACAGGTCTTTTGGTTGCCACCATACCCTGTGTTTTGTTCATGGACAATGGTGTTAATGCCCAATTCGCGGGAAACCTGGGCGGTGTGGTCACGGCTGGCGTCATCCACCAGCACCAGATCATCCACAATATCATGGGGGATTTCTTCGTAAGTACGACGCAGTGTTTGTTCGGCATTGTATGCCGGCATGACAACCACTACCTTTTTACCTTTGATCATGACTTTAGGAAATGTCATTCCGAGGGCTTCCGAGGAATCTCTACGTGATGTCAATTAGTAGGGATTCCTCCTCGAAGACTCGTGGGAATGACCCATTAGACCCGTTCCTCCGGGCGTCGGGCATACACGGTAAACAAATCGCCAAAATTCACCGGCACGGCCGTGCCACCCAGCCGTAACCCATGAATCAATTTGGCCGCAACCGCGCCCAGATGGCGGTTCAACCCTTCCAGACGTGAAGCCACATAATTTAGCCGCAAATAACGTCCTTGGGCGCCTGACCAGACCACGTCAAAGCCATTCTTGCGTAGCATTTCCGCCAGGGTGCGTTGGCTGAAGTATTGCACATGCATATCCATCAGCCAGGGCCAACGCGGCCCCATCAGACGGGCCATCAGGCTGCTGCTGTCCATAGTATGCACCACAATCCAGCCACCGGGTCGCAGCAATCCATACGCTTTTGCCAATTCCCCAGAGGGATCGGCCAGATGCTCAATGACATCCCACATGGTAATGACATCAAAAGACATCGGCTGAAGTTCGGGATGATCAAGCGTGCCATGCAGCACCGGCAGCCCATTTGCCTGAGCCACGTTAGCTCCCCACGCCGACGGTTCCACGCCGCAAGCCTGCCAGCCATTGGCTGCCGCCACCTGCACAAACACGCCAATGTAAGCGCCCACATCCAGCAGGGTACGGCCCGAAGCCGCTTCGGGTTCGCCGTTGCCCGGCCCGGTATATTTCTCCATCGCTTGTAAATGTTTACGAAACGTCAGCTCACGTCCCAGCCGTTCTTCCACGTAGGTGTTGTCTTCAACGGCCGTATACGCCGCCAATAACTCCTCATCCGTCCACCGGGGATTGGCATAAAGATGCCCACAATGATTACACTGCACAATCCGCGCATGGCTGCCATAACCAGCATGAGTACAAGAAAAGGCATCAGCCGCCAACACATGATGATTTTGCCCCATAGTTGCATACTGCCCGGTAGCCGGATAACGCACTTTGTAATCATCATGACCACACAAATTACAAATTACATCCATCATGATAGTGAAACAGGCACTTCTGGCCGACGTGGTTCCCCCCGGCGCAGCCGCCGTACAAACAGGCGAAACACCGTATACTGCGCCTTAAAAACCTCATTCCGGGAAATCTTCGTCTTTCCCTTCCGTCGATCCTCAAAAATAATGGGCACTTCCCCCACCTGCCAGCCCCGTCGCTGGCACAAAAACAGCATTTCCACCAAAAAAGAATAACCGCTGGAAAAGATTTGATCCAGCGGTATAGATTCCAACACCTCCCGCCGATACAGACGGAACCCCGCCGTGGCATCTTTTGCCCGCAATCCCAGCAAAGAACGGGCCACAAAATTCGCTCCCCGGCTCAACATGACTCGTTTCCAGGTACAATTTTGCTGCCCACCACCCGGCACATAACGTGACCCAATAACCACATGTTTATACTGACTCATATCTATCATTGCCGGGATATAACGCGGATTATGTGAGAAGTCGGCATCCATCGTCATGACATTTCGGGCGCTCAGTGTAATGGCGTGCCGGAATCCGGCAATATAGGCCGTGCCCAACCCCATCTTGCCCGGACGATGCACCACCTGCACCGCCTCTGGGTACCGCCTGGCCCAATCGTCAGCCAATTTCCCCGTGCCATCGGGAGAATTATCATCCACCACAATAATACCCACCGGTACTGGCAGACCGAGGATTTGGGTAAGCAAATCATCTATGTTATCTACCTCGTTGTAAGTGGGGACAATCACATATGTATCTATGTTGCCCATTTGCACCATTTCTCCTAACAAACCGGCTGATTGTAACCATTTTACCAGGGGTGGGCAAAGGTGTGACGCCCGATTGGGTCAAAAGTCATATGCCCACCCGCACATTGACAAATTGTTACCATGCCCACATATTGAGGTAGAATTTCTAATAAGTTCAACTTCTCTCAAGAAGTTGAACTCTTCATCATAAAGTCATAAGGAGTATCTATGACACAACACATCAAAGCCGTATTTTTTGATCTGGATGGAACCCTTCGCATTCCATCGCCGGGGCCAACGGCCGCGTTTATTCACTTTGCCCGCTCGCTGGATATTGAAATCCCACCGGCAGCTGAACGCCGCGTGAAAGTATGGGCGCATCAATACTGGGGCCATGAAACGCTGGTGAAGCAAGATATGGAACAATATGATATTGATGACTTTTGGATCAACTACTCCAGGCAATTACTGGAAAAGGTAGATGCCCGGCAGGATTTGATGACACGGGCTGTTCTGGTGCGGCAGTGGTTTGATACGGAATACAAACCGCAAGTGGCGTTAGCGCCGGGCAGCACACAGCTTTTGGCATCGCTGAAGCAGGCTGGTTACATTGTGGGCCTGATTTCTAATCGTCCTCATCCGCTACATGACGATGTAACCCAGCTTGGTCTGAGCAGTTTTTTTGATCTGATGCTGGCTGCCGGGGAAATTGGCTATTGGAAACCGGATCCCAAAATCTTTTGGCACGTTTTATCGCATTTTAATGGTCTGCGGGCTGAGGAGTGTTTGTATGTGGGCGATAATTATTTTGCCGACGGCCGTGGCGCGGCTGCCGCAGGCATGATACCGGTGTTATATGACCCGGAAGATTTGTACGGCGAATCGGTTTACCCCGTCTACCGGCGTATCCGGCACATGAACGACGTGCTACAAATTTTGTCAGAGAAAGGCTTCAGTCCGATAAACGGCAATCGGTAATCGGGTTGCTGGGGTCAGCCTGAGTCAGTTGCCCATGCCGGGCAAATCACCCGAAATAAGCCCTTTTTGAATGGCCTCTTCGACGGAGAGGCCTTTATTTTGGTCATCTGCCTCTGTTTCTGAGAAATCCAGCACATCGTCCCAAAACGCATCTACATCCTCACCGGCATCGGTGGCCCCGCCCGCCAGCAAAGCTGCCAGCTCATCCGCACCTATATCCAGCGCAACCAGCGGCTCATCAAGCAGTGCGGCGGGTTCCGCTTCTGCGCCAATAATGGTAATGTTCACTGGCAGATTTTCCGCCGGCGCCAGTTCAAATTCTTCTGGCTCCTCTACTTTCGGCGCAGGCGGTGGCACAGGCTTAGGCGGTTCAGCTACGGGTCGGGCGGCCACAACAGGGGACTGTTTTTCAACGGCTTTGGGTGGTATCGCCGGTCTGGCGCCCGGCACGGCCGTTGCCGGCAACAACACCTGCAAATCCTTAATCGCTCGCTGTGTAAATACCCAAATGGTGCCAATGCGACCGCGCCGGGCCGCCGCATCAAAGAACAGCGTCAGAAAGTATTGTTCGCCGATGTTGGCGCAATACAGCTCCAGGCGCGATCCGGCATGATATTGCAGGGTAAACGGCACCTTGCTGCCAATCTCCCGCGCCAACAAAAAACTATCGCTCACGTTGCGGGCAATAATGGCCGCCAGCTTGTCCTGGTCAATGCGCGGGCCGCTGCCCACACTGTGCAGTACCTGCCCCTGAATGGCCGACAAGACCAACTGCAACGCGCCGGTATCTACGCGCAGCGTTTCCAGCCGTTTACGCAAGTCATCGGTCATGGTGAAGGGGGTTACGGCCGTAGCCGCCGCCGTTGGCAGGGCTGGTTCATCACCGTGGAGGGCTTTGTTGACGGCCGTTAACACATCATCCGTATCCAGAGGTTTCTGAAAATAATGGAATACCTCCAGGTCGGCCGCCTCCTTACGTCCCTGCGCCGATGAATAGGCTGTGATCATAATGACCGGCAAATTCAACCCCAATCGCCGCGCCCGGCGAATCAAATCAAACCCACTCATCCCTGGCAAGCGAACATCGGTGATCAGCAGGTCAAATACCCCACGGCGCAGTTCCAACAGCCCCTCTTCCGCCGAAGGCACAGCTAACACCTCATAATCTTGACTGGACAATTGCAGCATGGAGCGTAGAAACTCCAACATTTCAAAATGATCATCCACCACCAAAATATGCTTTACGTCCGCCATACCTCACTCCACCTGACATCAAATGCCCCCACTCTAAGCCCATGCCGATCATTCCAGTCATTATAAAAGGTAACTTACTTGAAAGCCAACAATACAAAATGACCCGCGATTGCGGGTCATTTTCTAAAAACAAGCGCGAGCCAACCTTGTACTTACTCAACCTCAGCCACAAAGGCCACATTGCTTTGGCGCACTTTATCCACAGTCAACTTTGAGGCGCCCTTCTCCCCAGTCTCCAACAACCAGCAAGCCGCATAATGCTCATTCCCATAATCCTTAAATGGAGGGGCTTCTTGTGAACATTTGTCAAAAGCCAGTGGGCAGCGCGTATGGAAACGGCAGCCCTTGGGTGGATTCAGCGGGCTGGGCACTTCCCCCTGCAAAATAACACGCTGGCGCTTCAAGGTAGGATCAGGAATTGGGATGGCCGACATCAACGATTGCGTGTATGGATGCAGCGGATCTTCATACAAATCATCCCGCGAAGCCATTTCCACCATCTTGCCCAGATACATCACCCCCACCCGATCACTAAAATGCTCTACCACACTCAAATTGTGGGCAATAAACAGGTAGGTCAAGCCAAAATCGCGTTGCAGTTCCTTTAGGATATTCAACACCTGCGCCTGAATGGAAACGTCCAACGCCGAAACAGGTTCATCACACACAATAAACTTGGGCTGCAAAGCCAGCGCCCGCGCAATACCAATACGTTGTCGCTGCCCACCCGAAAACTCATGCGGATAACGCCGCGCATGTTCCGCCCGCATACCGACACGAGTTAGCATCTCAACGACAATGTCGTAACGTTCCTGACCACTTTTGTTGGTATGAATGCGTAAACCTTCGGCAATACTTTCACCAATGGGCATACGCGGGTCAAGGGATGAGTACGGGTCTTGAAAAATGATCTGCATATCCCGCCGCATCTTCTTCATTTCCGATGCATTCAGCGTAGACAAATCCCTGCCATCAAAAATAACATGACCGTCTGTGGGCGGAATCAAATTCAAAATAGTACGGCCCACAGTAGTTTTGCCACAGCCAGATTCCCCCACTAACCCCAGCGTTTCTCCTTCATAAACAAAAAAAGAAACATCATCTACTGCTTTAACCCAGGCACGTACCCGTTGCAGCAAACCACCACGCACGGGGAAGTATTTCACCAGATTGTTTACTTCTAATAATTTGCGTCTTTCCTGAGTAGCGCTCGTCCCGTTTTTCTTTGTTTCATCCACCATGATTATTATTCTCCTCAGCCCTCAAAAACACTCACTCATATAACCAGCAACGGGCCGTATGACCCGGGGCAATCAACTTTAATTGTGGTTCTTCTTCAGTACATTTGGTTAGCTGGTTTTCGATGCGAGGCAGGCATCGTGGTGCAAATTTGCATCCAGGTGGTAGGTCAACCAAGTTGGGTACCGAGCCGGGAATCGTCGTCAACTCTTTATCCGTTTCCCCTAGCACCGGTGTAGAACCAATCAATGCATCCGTATACGGATGCTTGGGTGACTGGAATAACTCTTTGACGGGCGCTTCTTCAACCACACGGCCGGCATACATCACCGTCACCCGGTCACACATCTCCGCCACCACACCCAAATCATGGGTAATCAAAATAATGGACGTCTCCATTTTGGACTTGAGATTACGCATCAGGTCCAGAATTTGGGCTTGAATGGTAACATCCAGTGCCGTGGTGGGTTCATCGGCAATCAGCAGTTCCGGTAAACACGCCAATGCCATAGCAATCATCACCCGCTGCGACATGCCACCCGATAACTCATGCGGGAATGCTCTAATCCGCGATTCAGGCTCAGGGATGCCGACCATCGCCAATAGTTCAATAGCGCGCTTTTCACCGGCCTCTTTACCCAAATCTTGATGAATGTCCAAAACTTCAGACAGCTGGTCACCCACACGAAAAACAGGATTCAAACAGCTCTGTGGCTGCTGAAAGATCATAGAGATGCGGTTTCCCCGTATTTTGGTCATCTCGGATTCTGTCATCTTTAGAATATCCTGACCGTCAAAAACCACCTCTCCTTCTAAAATTTTCCCAGGCTGGCCGATCAGACGCATAATGGAAAGAGACATGACACTCTTGCCACAACCTGATTCACCCACCACCCCCATGACTTCACCCCGTCTGACGGTTAAATCTACACCGTCAACAGCCCTCACGACACCAGCTTCTGTGAAGAACTGTGTTTTTAGTCCTTTGATTTCCAGGATGTTATTGTTGTTTTGATCCACTTCTTTCTACCTTCTTCCCTAGTAACCCTATAATTTTAGACGTGGGTCTAAAGCGTCCCGTAAACCATCACCTAAATAATTGAAAGACAATACAGTTATAAAAATGAGCATACCTGGATACAATGCTTTCCAGGGCGCCATGAACATATCTTTTTGCACATCTTGCAGCATATTGCCCCAGGTAGCCACCGGTGGCTGCACGCCAAAGCCCAAGAAGCTCAAGGCTGACTCCAGCAAAATTACCCCACCTAACCCCAACGTGGCGCTGACAATGATTGGCGGAATGGCATTGGGCATCATATGCCGGGTAATGATCTGCAGATTACTCATGCCTAAGGCGCGCGATGCTTCGGCAAATTCCATATTGCGCAGTTTCAGAACTTCAGCCCGCGCCAGACGGCAGGCGCCCGTCCAACCCAAAAGAGACAAAATAACGATGATAATAAATGCCTGGCTCCACTCTGGGGGTAAAAACGGAACACGGACATTACGTAAGAGCGACGACAACACCAGTAACAAAGGAAGGGAGGGCAGAATGATGATGAACTCGACGATACGTTGAATGACACTGTCCGCCCAACGGCCGTAATATCCCGACACCGCCCCAATAAACAAACCAAAAGTCTCGGCTACCAATGTAACGGTAAAAGCAATGGTCAATGACAGGCGGCCGGCAACCATTAAGCGGTACAGCACGTCACGCCCCAGCTCATCCGTGCCCAGAGGATGCTCGCGCGAGGGAGGCATGTTGCGCGACGCCAGGTCTTGTGTGTCCCGACTGTAATTCATATATTGACCACGCGATACATTATAGTAAGTGCGGCGTGACATGATTTCTGGGCCAAGTATGACGACAACGATGATGGTGGCTAAGATGATCAAACTGGCTGTAGCCAATTTGTGCCGGCGCAGCCGATTCCAGTAAGTAATAATGAGCGGTTCAGGTTTGCCCGTAAGTAGAGCATCGGCCTGGAGGGCATCAATGTCAATTTTACTAACAGTCATAGGATTTCTCCCTTAAACTTCAGAAACCGGGTTTTTGCGAAAAACCCGGTTTCTTGTTTACGTCATTTAGCCAAATCGGATGCGTGGGTCTACAATCGTATACAGAATATCACCAATCAGGGTGGCCACAACTACTAAAATTGCTGTAATGAACAACAAGGCCATGACAATCGGCCAGTCATCTCGCCCTAACGCATCAATATACAATCGCCCCATACCCGGATAGTTGAAAATTGTCTCGGTAATAATGGCGCCGCCGAAGATACCTGGTATCTGGAAGACCACAATCGTGATTATGGGAATTAAGGCATTGCGGAAGGCATGTCTCATAATAACGGCGCGTTCCCGCAGTCCCTTGGACCGTGCCGTGCGCACATAATCCTGACGCAGCACTTCTAGCATGGAAGAGCGCATATAACGGCTCCAACCGGCCAGGTAAAGCAGCGTCAGCACCATCACCGGCAGCACCAGATGGATGGCCCGATCAGCCAGTGTGTAGGGTTTGATGTTCAGTACATCCTGAATGCTACCGGGCAACACCCGCTGCGTAAACACATCTCCGGTGGGGAAATACGGCAGCCCCCATCTTTGAAATTGCAGACCAAACAAAATGATCACCAGCAGGCCAAACCAAAAAACGGGCATAGCAATACCAAAAAAGCTAAATGTAGTGGCCACATAATCCAGCACGGAATACTGTCTCACTGCGGAAATGATGCCAATAGGTATGGCAATAACCAATGAAACCACAGTGACCGTTGTCATCAAAATAAGCGTGTTGGTTAAGCGGCTGCCAATAATTGAGGTAACTGTTTGCCCACGCGCCAATGCCCAGGACTCACCCCAATCCCAACGCAGCACCCCTTCACGACACGGCACTCTTTTGGCTGGGTCTGCATTTGCATTTGTACCCCCGGCATTCTGACAGGTGGGTGACTGATAATCACGCCAGGTGCCTGTGATAAACAGGTTGTTTTTCGCGTCCGGGTTTCCAACGACATCACCCACTTCGTCCAGCCAATCCTCACCAAACAGCCAAGTCAGGTAGGCCAGGTACATAGGCTTGTTTAGACCCAACGTGGCCTCTATCCGGGCGATTTCTTGAGGGCTTAGCCTGCTTTTGGCGTCGGCTGCCAGATTTAAGCCAGATAAGGGGCCACCAGGTACGGCATTAAGCATAAGATAAATGGCAATGGTGGCCATAATCACCACAAACACCATTTGGAACGCCCGTCGAATGAGATAGTTGGTCATCTGATACCTCCTGGCAAGATTATCACCTTGCCTGAACCGGTTAACTAACCTGTCCTATGCATACTGTATCATTTTTCTTTTAAGTAGGGGCGCTCCTTTGTAGTCGCCCCCGAAGCAGGCATCTGTCGCTATCCCTACCTTAAAAAAAGCAAAACATCAAGTGGTATGCCACACCCTCAGATGCACCTCATCTAGCATCCGAGTATGTCCAGCTCACCTTTGCTTCAGCAGTGTGCTGTGCAACCGGGTATTTCTTAGGTTTATGAGTGTGTGCATTTGGATGCGGCCAAAAAGCCAATGATTGCTGAGAGGAATCGGGAAATAGTGCATCCATGGCAAGATTGTATCAAAGCGCATGGAGATAAACCAATAAAAAAATAAAAAATAGTGGCAGCGCCCTAGGGCGCTGCCACTACTCTCTCATGTCAACAACCGCATTACTGCTGAATATCAATCTCAAAAATGTTGAACATTTCAGAGTTTTGGGTTGGGTCTACAAAGAAGTTGACGATTTCCGGTCGGGCTGCGGCCACTTTCAGGCGCAGGAACAACGGGATGACCGGCACGTTCTCGGAGAAGATAATCTGAGCTTCGATGTGCCCTTCTTCGTATTCGGGTGTGCCCGGCAGGGAGCCGATAGCTTTCTGGCAGGCAGCATCAAAGTCAGCATTACGCCAACCTGTATTGTTCTGACCACCCCAGGCCGACGGATAGAGGGCATTGCCATTCTCATCTACAGCCTCGGGGTCGCCAGGTACGTTCCAACCACCATACAGGCTGCAAGAGGGTTCAACGCCGGTTAACCAGGCAAACTCACCCAGGTCATATTTACGGCCAAACAATACGCCTTCCGGCCCATCAGCAAACCATTCACCGGCCGGCGGGTAATACAGGTCTACCTGAATACCACATTGAGCCAGGTTTTCTTTGAAGATCTGGGTCAATTGCTGGCGCATAGCATTACCGGCGGTCGTACCCAAAGTGATTACAAAGGGCTGGCCATCGGTATATTCACGGATGCCGTCACCGTCGCTGTCTACAAAGCCTACTTCGTCGAGCATGGCATTGGCCGCTTCTACATCATAAGGCCATTCGGTCAAACCTTCGGTCGGATAGAGCGGATGCACGCTGGGGACGTAGGTGTGAATGATCTCGGAACGGCCGTACATGATGTTGTCCACCATGCCCTGGCGGTCGGTACACATGGTCATGGCCTGGCGCACACGCACATCGCTGAACCATTCACGGTACTCGGGACGGCTGCGATATTCATCCACCGGGTCAAGATTGAAGTCAATGTGTTCGTACACCGTACCGGTCTGGAAGAACGGCACCAGCAAGCCATTGTTTTCTGCTTCAATCAGGAACGGTGCTTCGTTAGTGGACATACCATCCTGCGTACCAATGTCGCAAGCACCAGAGAGCAACTGAGCGATCAGCTGATTGGTGTTGGGGATGAATTTGTAGGTGACGCTGTCCAGATACGGCAGCCCTTCATCGGCGCGGTAATAGTATGGGTTTTTCACCATAGAAATACGGTCACCAGCTACCCACTCTGTGATCATGAACGGGCCATCACCAACCGGTAGACGGCTGGATTCTTCGGCTGTCAGCAATTCGGCCGCGGTGAACCCGCCCAACAGATGCTCCGGCAGCGGCGCCCAGAAGTTGGTGTAGTAAGTAGAATCCATGAACCCAGGTAACCCTGTCCAACGGACAGTCAGATCACCGGTAGCTTCGTAGCTGGCGGTGCGTTCAAAAGCGTACTTACCGGTGGGGGTGTCAGGATCGCCAACCAATTTATGGCTGAAAACGGAATCGCTGGCTTTAACCGGTTCACCATCTGACCAGACACGCGGTTTCATGGTGAAGTCCACTACCAGTTGCTCCAACGTTACTGGGGCACCATCAAAGGTAATTTCCTCACCGGCCTGATTCTTGACCGTAACGCCTTCGCCCCAGGCCACAACACTGTCTGATGCATCACGCACCAGGTCGCCGGGCTGCACTTCCACTTCCACAAGTTGGGCGTCGCCGTCGGCCAGGCTGGGCACCTTTTCCAGACCTTGCGCCTGGTAGTCATAGGACAGGGTGGTCAAATCATTCTCAAAAACGGCATGCAGAACGGCAGACATGGCCAGCATGGAACCACCATAGACATACAGGGTTGTTGGCTCTTGAGCCATGCAGACAACCAGGTCTTTTGGTTTGGCTTCCACCGGAGCAGCAGTAGGTTCAACCACGACGGTTTCCACAACCACGCGGGTCACTTCAACAGGAACTTCTTGCATTTCGCCGCCAACCTCAACAGTTTCTACAACGGTTTCGGTGACAACACGAGTAACTTCTACAACTTGCGGTTCAGCGGATTGACAGGCCGCTAAAACAAAACTAAACGCCACCAGAATGGCGATAAAAGTAAACCACTTTTTTGACATTTGTCTCCTCCAAAATCTCTAAATGTTAAGACAATAAACTGTTAATGCTGTAAATTCTTGTGTTTAGTTAGTAGCTACTCTGCGCTGCACCACCTCCTTGAAAAAGAGACCGCCAGGTGTTGAAAAACCTGTCAGGTCTGTGACCAAAATGCAAACAGCCCCTACAACGCCTCAGCGGATTTGCCTGATTGGGCAAAGACTGGGACACAGCAGGGGCTTGCTTGAACAATACTATTTTCAATAACCATCTAAGCGCTCTCCTGTTGATTCTGAGGGAGGATCAACAGTTGCAGGGAATGTCTCTATTATACCCGTGTGTTTGTTAGTGTCAACGCAGTGACATAACAGCTACATTACAGTGGCACATTTTGACATTAAGTTGCCATTGATTTGCCAGCCGTCAGCCACCAGTCACCGGTGATTACAAACGGCCGTGACGCAGTTCATTGATATATGGTAAATAAGCCGTTACCCCCTCCCCTGCCACGTGCAAAGAAAAGTAATCCTGCACAATTTGTGCCTGCTGCTCCCGGTTAAAGCTGGACAGTAGCATCTGGTTTTCATATGCCTGCTGCAACCCACCCGCGCCCCCATAGGCATAACAGTCACGGCGCGTAGCAATTAACATGTAAATGGCTTCCGTCATGTACCGACTCCCTACCTGCTCGTACTGATAAACGTGCGTCAATTCGTGTACCAACAGCGCCAGATTTTGGCGAGAACGGGCAGGTGTTTGCGGCAAAAAGATGGTATGCCAGGCGGTAAAGGCCAGGTTACCGTTAAACCGGAATATCCATTTGGAGAGGCCACCTTCAGCCAGGCGCACATCGGTAAAACGCAAACGTATGCCGACGGTGTCCGTGATGACGGCCGTTTCCGCCGTCGTGAGCGGTGTGGTGTGCGCCAACAAACGCAAAAAAACCTGCGCCAGTTCCGGCCCACCGAACAGATCAAAAATCTGCACGGCCAGAAGATGTATCGTTTTGGCTAATGGGGGTTTGTGGGTAACTGCCGTGCGGCAGGTATGCCCGATGCGCTGCACCCGCACCGAAAAGTCACGGGCCAGATTAAACGGCCACAACCACAAGCTCACGGCGCGTTCGCGCCACCACGTGAAAAACGTGATGCGTGATGCGTGATGCATGAAGTTATTTTGTGGGCCGGTTGGCTCTTGAGGAGGCAAAGTTATAACTTTTCGGGGTTGATGTTGGCAGCCTGCAATACAGCTAATACGGGGGGGGCATAGACAAAACAAGATTTCAGGTGCGCGTCTTGCAAGGGTTCGGCCGTTTGCCGGATAAAATCAACGGCAATAGTCAGATGCACAGCCGCGATGTTTTCATTGTCCGCCACATGGCTCATCGTAGCATGAAGTTTCCACAGCGTACCACGGTCCACTGACGTTTGAGCCGCCAACATGGCGTTGTTCAGTTCCGCCACAGCCGCCGCCTGCTCCCCCTGATAAAACAACAACTCACCGCGCACAAATGAGGCCAGTGCGCGGTAACGATCCGCGTTTAGCGTCTCCGCGATATGGGCCAGCGCCGCTACCGCCTGCGCAGCCAGGGAAAAATCCTCGTGGCGTAAATAAGCACGCGCCAGGTTGTACAACGCCAGCGCTTCATGTTCCAGATTGCCTACTTCACGCGCGCCCTCCAGGGCAGCCTGCAAATAGACCAATCCCTGCTCATATTGCCCCATTTCTACCAGGTCAACGCCGAGATTGCGTTTAATTTCTGGCACCAGCAAATCCGCTTTGGTTTCGGTGGCTTGCTGCAAGGCACGTTGGTGGTAAGAGAGGGCATTATCAATGTCATACAGCGCCTGATGGCACTCACCAATATCGTTTAAGGCTTGCACTACCCGCCAGCGATCATTGACCGATTCCAAAATTCTGTGCGCTTCATGGTGAGCGGCCAGGGCATGTTGATATTCGCCGCGCGCCTGGCGGGTACGCCCCAGGCTGGTTAGAACGCGACCTTGTTCACGAGCTTCCCCGGCCTGGCGGAATGCGGCCAACGATTGCGTGAGGTGATTGATGGCAGCGTCGGTATTTCCCTGCCGCCGGTGCAAGACACCCAGTCCCCGCCGTGCCCGGCCAATAACCAGCAGGTTTTGGGATGTCAGTCCCTCTTGCAGCGCTTGTTGGTATAGCTTTTCCGCTTCATCATATTGGCCCCGAAAGTCGGCTAATTCCCCCAGGCGCACACGAGCACGGGCCGTTTGATCCTGTGAATCACTGATAGCTAATGATTCGTTGTAATCTTTTTCGGCGGCATCGAATTCGCCCAACAACCAGTAACATTGCCCACGATATTCAAACAGGCGGGCGCGGAAGATAGGCGGTGCGCCTTCAAACGCCAGTGCATCGCTGTAATAGCGCACAGCTTTGTCGTACTGTTGTTCGCGGGCAGCCAGGCGGCCTTCACGAAATGCCTTAACGGCAGCGGCAGAAACGCCTGTGAGGCTGAGTTGACCAGAGGTAACGGTATCTGACATGCTGCGTATGATACACAGGAGCAGGATTTTTCTCAATAAAGGATTCGTGAAGGGATGGTGACAGTCACGGCCGTGTCTCCCATTTTTTACGCTTTATCCACAAATCAGGGGGCGGTGTTAGAATTGAAGTAGCAGGTGGCAGTTTATTTGCCATCTGCCACCAACCTATATAACGAACGAGGTCTTATGGCTCATTTGGAAGGACAGGAACGCGCCGACTATGTGCAAGATATGTTTGCCCGCATTGCCGGACGATATGATCGCATGAATCGGTTGATGACGTTTGGGCAGGATATGAAATGGCGGCGGTATGTGATCCAGCAGGCAAAATGTCCGGCCAACGGCCGTCTGCTGGACATTGCTACCGGTACGGGCGATATTGCCCTGGAAGGCCTGGCGCAAACGCCGGGGCTGACGGCCGTTGGCGGCGACTTTACCATTGAAATGATGCAGGCCGGCAAACGGCTGCCGCCGCGCGCCGCCATTTTGTGGACGGCCGCCGACACACTGCACCTGCCTTTCCCCAACAACACCTTTGATGCGGTCACATCCGGCTTCCTCATGCGCAATGTGATTGATGTTCACGGCGCTTTCCGCGAACAGATGCGCGTGACCAAACCTGGGGGGCGGGTGGTGGTGCTGGAATCCAGCCCACCCAAGAAGAATGTGTTACGGCCGTTCATCAAATTCCACCTCAACTATGTCATCCCCACGTTGGGCAAACTGGTCACCGGCGAATCTGACGCCTACCGTTACCTGCCAGACAGCACCCAGCAATTTCAAACCCCGGCACAACTGGCCGAGACCATGCGCCAGATAGGTTTCGTGGATGTGCAGTACAGGTTATTCATGTTTGGTACCATCGCCATACACACCGGGCAGAAGCCAACATGATATCTTCGCGTCTACCCACGTTTGACTCAGAGAGGCGCATTTATGTTAACTGAAATCAGTACGGAACTATTGATCATTTTTGTCCTTGTAGTGGCAAACGGCTTTTTTGCCGGATCGGAAATTGCCATTGTCTCTGTCCGGCGCAGCCGGTTAGAATCGGCGGCCCAAAGTGGCAGCCTGGCAGCCAAACAGGCGATTGCCCTGGCGGAATCACCCGACCGTTTTCTGGCAACCGTGCAAATTGGCATCACCTTCATCGGCACATTTTCGGCTGCTTTTGGCGGAGCGCGCATTAGCAATTTGTTGGCAGAGTGGCTAGACGATGTTCCCCTTTTGGCGCCCTACGCCAGCAGTCTATCGCTGCTTATTGTTGTGCTTTTTATTACATATTTGTCGCTGGTGATTGGTGAATTGATACCCAAACAATTGGCGCTGCTGCACTCTGAACGTTATGCCCTGTTGGCGGCGCCGGTGATGTCATTTTTGTCGGGAGTGGCACGGCCGTTGGTCGCTATCCTCTCCGGCTCCGTCAACCTGGTCTTTCGCTTGTTAGGTCAATCATCAGACAACGCTAATCCCGTGACGGCCGCCGACATTGAATACCTGGTACGCGAAGGCAAAGCCAGCGGCACTGTGGAAGCCGGCGAAGCCCAACTCATTCACCGTGTCTTTCGCTTCACAGACCGCCCCATTAAGGCCGTTATGACGCCACGTAGCGAAATTGTGGCCGCCAATACACAAATGTCGCTGGTGGAGATGGCTGAACTCTTTATCGAAAGTGGCTATTCCAGACTACCTGTGTATGAAGGCTCACTGGAGAACGCAATTGGCATTCTAAACGCCAAAGATTTGATGCGCTTTATCGCCAATCCAGACAGCAAAGTCAACCTTCATCACCTGCTGCGGCCAGCGCCGGTTGTTTTGCGCAGTGACCATGTAGATGATGTGATGGCTCATTTTCGGCGCACCGCTACCCATATGGCGTTGGTGATGGATGAATATGGGCAGGTAGCCGGGCTGGTCACCATGGAAGATTTGCTGGAAGAACTGGTAGGGGAAATTCGGGATGAGTATGATGAAGCCGAGGAACATCCCATTGTCCACCGCGAAGATGGAAGCTGGCTGGTGAATGGACTGGAAGCGTTTGACAAAGTACAGGAAATCATAGGGCTGCCGGACGTACCGGCAGAAGACCGCGAGGACTTTACAACGCTCGCCGGTCTCATTTTGTATTTGCTCAAGCAGCTCCCTGCCGTTGGCGAAACGGTTACATTTGACGGTTTTGTGCTGGAAGTGGTGGATATGGATGGTAAACGAATTGACAAGGTACTCATTCGCAAAAGAAATGAATGAATGCTCTTATGCTCTCATGCCCCCTTGACGCTATAAACTCCCCGGTATAAACTCCGACAACAATTCAACAGCTTTAACACTCATCAAGAGAGGCAGAGGGACCGGCCCAATGAAGCCTCGGCAACCATCGTCCACCAGCGACAGGTGCCAATTCCGGCAAGCCAGTGGGCTTGAAAGATGAGAGACTTTGGAAAATGACAAAAGCCTCTCGTGTTGAGAGGTTTTTTATTTTGTGGGGCGATTTTCCAAATCGCCCCATGTCCGAAGATATGGGCGTTTGGGGTATTGGCAGTTTTGAGAATGATGCCGCGCTGGATTGGCTTTATGACTTTGCGGCCAATGATTTCCGGCTGATTGATCGCACATTGGCCGGTGTAGCGGCGATGCAAGATGTGGATTTTCTGGACGCGGACGAAGCATGTGAAGTGCTGGCGGCGGCGGAATGTGTGGCTGCTGCCTCCGGTTTTCCCGCCGCCCACCTGCCGGCCGAAGTAAGCGATTGGGTATCGGCCAATCAGCCGATTCAGGTGAAACCGGAATATGTACGTATGGCGCTCACGGCCGTCACCCGCGTCCGGTCTCAATCAGAATTGAAAGAGTTATGGGCAGAATCAGATGAGTTTGAGGTGTGGGACACGGCCGTGGCCGACCTGCAAACCCGCCTCCATCAGATTACGCAAAATAATGAGCACCACGATTGATATTTCACACGAACCCGATCTGGGGTATGTTTTTCATCCGGCCAACGGCTGTTTTGGCGGCACCCGGTTTGATGTGATCATGCGCGCGCTGCCCACGCAGCGCCATTATGACCCGGAAAAGGTGCAGGCCACCATCGTCCGCCAATCCGGCACCGAGACAGTTCACTTGCACTGCACCGCCTCGCCAGGGCAGTACCGGCTTTGCCCTGGTCGCATCGTACTCACCGACCGGGTGGGCAAACAGGTGGCAGCTTTTTGTTTTGGTGGTGAGTTACACATTATTCACCAGCCCTCGGAAACGATCTGTGTCTTTCAATCGCCGGCGCCTATCGTTGACCTGACGGTGTACCACAGCGCCAATGCGCTTTTTGCCAATGAAGTGGAGATTTTGCTGGCGCAGCGGCGGGCTGCCTGGAATCCGCAGCAGCCACACCGGTTTGAGCAGCACATGGCCCAGGTTGATCCGGCCGTGTTGTATGCCGCCTGCCTGGAAGCGTTAGCGGCCAAATTCGCCACATTTCCCCATTTAGGCGACCCGGTGCATCACCAGTTTGTGCATAACATTCAGCAAGAGATCACAGACTGGCAGCAGGACGGCCGTTGGCCGTCGGCCGTACCAAATTTAGCGGAGTTGTTATGAAATCATGGAGCCGCCGATTGAAATCGGCATCTGTTACACCAAACCTGCTGAAGCAGGTTAAGCAGCGCCCGCCAACGCGCTTCAGCGCGTTTCCCATACCAGCCTGGGGATTCCATCCCCAGGTGATAGTGGTATTGGCAATTTTCATCTTTACCGCCTGCACAACGGCCGGTTCGCCAGAGGCAACGGCCGTGCCTCTCATCTCTGCCCCCCTCATCACCCAAACGGCAACTGGGGCCAACACGGCTGCGCCTGCCATCCCCGAAACGGACGTTGCGCCCATTGAAGCCATCCTCATTCAAGAACCGGGGCCGGGTTCACGCCTCACCAGCCCATTGCTGGTGCGCGGCGAAGCGGATTCTACCTTTGAGCAAAACCTGGTGGTGCGGCTGGTGGATGCAAACGGGGCAGAATTGGGGCTGACGGCCGTGACCATTGCCGCCGAAATGGGCCAGCGCGGCCCGTTTGAAGCCTCCATTCCCTTCACCGTCAGCGGCGAACAGCAGGCGTTCATTCAGGTGTTTGCCACCAGCCCGCGTGATGGCGGCGTGACGCACCTGAACGCGGTGGGGGTAGTGTTGACAGATGGGGCGGCAGAGATACGGCCGTTCACCGCCGACACCGCCGAACGCATCATCATCACCCAACCCACGTTGGCCGCGCCAATCAGCGGCGGCGTGGTGCAGGTCAGTGGCGTAGGCATCGCCAGCTTCGAGCAAACGCTGGTAGTCGAACTGGTGGGTGAAGATGGCGCCGTTCTCGCCAGTCAGCCCGTCATCGTCAATGCGCCCGACCTGGGCCAGCCGGGCACGTTCAGCGCCGCACTGTCTTACAGCGTGGCCGGCCCCGGCCGTATCGTCGTCCGCGACATCAGCCCCGCTTTCGGCGGCGATGTGCATGTGAGCAGCGTGGAGGTGATGCTCTCACCATAACACCCCATGCGGAGTTCGCACCCTCAGGTGCGAACCCTGACAAATGGGCAATACAGGGCATCTGAGGATGCCTTGCTCCGTCGCATAACACAGAGGAGTTCGCATCCTCAGATGCGAACATGAAAAATATGAACCGAACAGAACTACTTAAACAACAACTGCAAGAACGCATTTTGATTATTGATGGAGCCATGGGGTCACTGATCCAGACGTATGGGCTGGATGAGGCGGGCTACCGCGGCGAGCGGTTTGCCGACCACCCGGCGGACGTGAAGGGCAACAATGAAATCCTGAACCTGACCCGCCCAGACATCATCCACGCCATCCACACGGCATATCTGGAAGCGGGCGCAGACATCGTGGAAACCAATACCTTCAACGGCAACCGCTTTTCCCTGGCCGAATACCAGATGGCGGAGTATGTGTACGAAATCAACCGGGAAGCGGCGCGGATTGCGCGGGAGGCGTGTGATGCGTTTGTGGCGAAGTCGGAAGGCGGAAGGCCGCGGTTTGTGGCCGGGGCGTTGGGGCCGCTGAACCGCACGTTGTCACTCTCGCCGGATGTGAATGATCCCGGCTACCGGGCGGTGACGTTTGATGAGGTGGCCGAGGCGTATGCGGAAGCGGCGCGGGGGCTGATGGACGGCGGCGCGGACATATTGCTAATCGAGACGATTTTTGACACGCTGAATGCGAAGGCAGCGATTTTTGGCATTCAAACTTTGTTTGAGGAGAAGGGGGTTGAGCTACCGCTGATGATTTCGGGCACGATTACGGACCTGAGCGGCCGTACCCTATCCGGGCAAACAATGGAGGCGTGGTACACCTCCATTTGCCATGCTAACCCGTTGGTGGTGGGCATGAATTGCAGCTTTGGGCCGGGGGCGTTACGGCCGTATCTGACCACCATTGCCAACATGAGCGACCGCTACATCAGCTTCTACCCCAATGCCGGCTTGCCCGACGGTTTCGGCGGTTTTGCCGAATCCATCGAGGATATGGTTCCCGTGCTGCGCGAACTGGCCCAAGAAGGGTATCTGAACATCGTCGGCGGCTGCTGCGGCACCACGCCTGCCTTCATCAAGGCGTTTGCCCAGGCCGTCAGCGGCATTGCCCCGCGCAAACCAGAAGCCCGCCCGAAATATCTGCGGTTGAGTGGGCTGGAACCGTTGACGCTGACGCCGGAATTAAACTTCGTCAACATCGGCGAGCGTACCAATGTCACCGGCTCGCGCCGTTTTGCCCGGCTGATCCTGGACGGCAAATATGACGAGGCGTTGAGCGTGGCCCGCAGCCAGGTGGAAAACGGGGCGCAAATGATTGACATCAATATGGACGAAGGGATGCTGGACGCCCTGACGGCCATGCCCCGCTTCCTCAACCTCATCGCCGCCGAGCCGGACATCTCCCGCGTGCCGGTGGTCATTGACTCCTCTAAATGGGAGGTGATTGAGGCCGGGCTAAAATGTGTACAGGGCAAAAGCATCGTCAACTCCATCAGCATGAAGGAGGGCGAGGCGGAATTTATCCGCCAGGCACGGCTGGCGCGGCGCTATGGGGCGGCGGTGATTGTGATGGCCTTTGACGAGCAAGGGCAGGCAGACACGTTTGAGCGCAAGATTACCATCTGCCAGCGAGCGTATGATGTGCTGACGCAGCAGGTGGGCTTCCCCCCAGAGGACATCATCTTTGACCCCAATATATTTGCCATTGCCACGGGGATTGAGGAGCATAATGAATACGGCCGTGCCTTCATCGAGGCTACACGCTGGATTAAAGAAAATCTGCCTCACGTGCATGTCAGCGGCGGCGTCAGCAATATCTCCTTCAGCTTCCGCGGTAACGACCTGATGCGTGAAGCCATTCACGCCGCCTTTTTGTACCACGCCATTCAGGCCGGTATGGATATGGGCATTGTCAATGCCGGGCAGTTAGCCATCTATGAGGAGATTCCTAAACCACTGCTGGAACGGGTGGAGGATGTGCTGTTTAACCGCCGTCCCGATGCGACGGAGCGGTTGGTGGAACATGCGGAAATTGTGCGCGGGGCGGGCAAGGAAAAAGTGGCCGACCTGGCCTGGCGGGAAGCGCCGGTGAATGAGCGACTGGCGCACGCCCTGGTGAAGGGGATCACCGATTTCATCGTGGAAGATACGGAAGAGGCGCGACAGGCCGCGACACGGCCGTTGGATGTGATCGAAGGGCCGCTGATGGATGGCATGAACGTGGTCGGCGACCTGTTTGGCGCGGGCAAGATGTTCCTGCCGCAGGTGGTGAAGTCGGCGCGGGTGATGAAGCAGGCAGTGGCTTACCTGGTGCCGTTCATCGAGGAAGAGAAGGCGGCGTTGGGGCTGAATGCGCAGAGCAACGGCCGTATCGTCATGGCCACCGTGAAGGGGGACGTGCATGACATTGGCAAGAACATTGTCGGTGTGGTGCTGCAATGCAATGGCTATGAGGTGATTGACCTGGGGGTGATGGCGCCGGCGGAGAAGATTTTGCAGACGGCCGTAGACGTGAAAGCGGACATCATTGGCCTGAGTGGGCTAATTACTCCCTCGCTGGAAGAGATGCGCTACGTGGCCGCCGAGATGACGCGGCAAGAGTTCGACATTCCGTTGCTGATTGGCGGGGCGACGACGAGTAAGATTCATACGGCCGTGAAAATTGAACCCAACTATCTGGGTAACCAGACCATTCATGTGGTGGACGCTTCCCGCGCTGTGGGTGTGGTCTCCCACCTGTTGGGCGACGACAAAGCCAGCTACCTGGCCGAGATCAAAGCTGAATACGAAACCATCCGCACGCAGCACGGCAACCGGCGCGAGCGTACCCGGCTTCTTCCTGTGGCCGATGCCCGCGCCAACCATTTCCGCACAGATTGGGCGGCCTACACACCCGCCGTACCGAACTTTGTCGGTGTGCAATCCTGGAATGATTTCGATCTGCAACAGATACGGCCGTACATTGACTGGACTCCCTTCTTTGCCACCTGGGAGCTGGCGGGCAAATTCCCGCGCATTCTCGATGACCCGGTGGTGGGTGAGTCGGCGCGCCACCTGTACGCCGATGCCCAGGCGATGCTGGACAAGATCATCGCCGAAAAATGGCTGACGGCAAAAGCCACTATGGGCATCTTCCCGGCCGCCAGCGTGGGGGATGATGTGGTTGTTTTCCATGCGGAAACGGCGGGACGCAGAGGAGAGGAGTTGGGCACGGTGCACTTCTTGCGGCAGCAGATGGAAAAGCCACCGGGACGGCCGAATATGTGTCTGGCCGATTTTGTGGCCCCCCTGGAAACGGGATTGGATGATTACCTGGGCATGTTTGTGGTGACGACGGGCATTGGGCTGGCAGAAAAGGTGGCTGAATTTGAAGCGACGCACGACGATTACAGCGCCATCCTGCTCAAGGCGCTAGCTGATCGGCTGGCGGAAGCGTTTGCCGAGGTGCTGCACGCTTGCGTGCGCCGCGAATACTGGGGGTATGCTGCCGATGAAACGCTGGACAACGGCGCGCTGATTGCCGAACAGTATCGCGGGATTCGGCCGGCGCCCGGCTACCCGGCCTGCCCCGACCATACCGAGAAGGGAGAATTGTTCCGGCTGCTGGACGCGACCTGCCGTACCGGGGTGCAGTTGACGGAAAGTTATGCCATGTGGCCGGCCGCGGCTGTATCTGGCTACTACTTCTCCCATCCGGAAGCGGCCTATTTTGGGATCGGCCGTGTCAACGCCGACCAGGTCGCTGACTACGCCGCCCGCAAAGGACAACCGATGGAAACGACAGAACGCTGGCTCGCTTCCAACCTGGGGTATGAACCGGTATAATGTCTGGGTGCGTGATATTGGGTTAGGCATGCTTTTACTGAGTCTGTGTCAACCTTCACGAGGCGATAATGATCATTCCAAATGCTAAACACGCCATCGTTGACATTCGCAAACTGCATGACTATGTACTTAACCCGGAGCATGACCGAGGAAAACACAAAGCGCGGGTATTTGCATCCGTTTTTGGGCTTGCCGCAAACGATGCAGAAGCCTTACGAATATACCTGCTTGAAATTGTGCAAACACATGAGGCCCAGTCAGCAACCGAGGGTGATTACGGACAAATATATCGCATCGATCTACCTTTCACATGGAATAACGTTACTGAGAATGTCCGCATCACCTGGATCATCCGACATGATGAGGATTATCCGCGATTGGTTAGCTGCTTTGTACGACGCAAAGGAAGATAACGATGAAAGAGAGCTATGAATTATTAGATACCGTTGCGCTACTGGTTGATGTACCTGCACATGGCTTGCGGCGAGGGGAAGTGGGCACACTGGTTGAATACCTGGCGCCTGATGTATGGTTGGTAGAATTTAGCGATAATAGCGGGGAAGAATATGCCCTGGCTGAATTACATACCAGCCAACTAATGAAACTATATTATGAACCTGGTTTGTCTTCTGCGACAGATAAGGCCCTGGCTGTGTAATTGCATTGGGACTGCGGTTAGACATACCTGCCATCAATGATCTGTATCTGGACGTAATCGCTTAATCACTGCTGGCTTCCAACCTGGGGTATGATAGGTAGCCTAAATGTCCGAAGAACCACAGTTAGAAACAAGAAAGCCACCCATTGACCAATATGCTGACCAAATCAAGAAGCCTTTCAGGCTCTCAATTCTTGGTTAGTTTGTAGGTTTTGGTCTGATGGTTTTAGGTGACATGGCTCGTCAGAATGTGCCATATGATCATGTTGGCAATAGTGGCTGGGTACAACAATCAGTTCTGACATCTATTGGGTTCTTGATGTTAGGTATAAGCGGCATTGTCTTTTGTGGAATCACAATGACCCTGGCGTGGCGAACCAACGACCCAGATTTTTATTTTGCGGTCATGCGTAGATTAGTTGGCGACATGCGCAATCCATTTATGAGCGATGAAGCAAATTTGCAAATGGCGCGGTTTTTGCCTCTTGGTGGTATTTTAATCCTTTGCCTATTCCTTTTCGCAGGCTTTTTAAGCCTTATGGCCTGGCTATTACATCTTTAGAGCATGAATGAAGAACCGATTATTTTGATAGGGCCGGTTTTTGCCGGGAAATCTACGGTGGGGAAACTGCTCGCGGAGAAGTTAGGCTGGTCGTTTGTGTCGTTGGATGGATTAGAGCGCGGTTATATCAGATCGGCCGGTTATGATGAAGCAGTGGTCGCTGCTATCCGCGAGGCCGAAGGCCCGTTTGCCGGTTATAGCTACCGCCGCCAATTTTTTGACACGGCCGTGACCCAATTCCTGGCTGAACATCATTCCGGTGTGCTGGAATTGGGTGGTGGTCATCCCATTGTGCCCGACCCGGTCAAACAAGAACGCATCAATCAAGCACTCGCCCCATTTTCTCGTGTGGTTTTGTTACTGCCCTTTCCTGATCCACAAGATTGCATTCAGGCGTTACGGCCGTATCAAAAACCGGAACATCTCAAGCCCGATCTCAACGAAATTCTGCTGGCCGATGACCGCTTTCACCGTCTGGCAAAGTACATCTTCTACACCAACGGCAAAACCCCCACTGAGACCTGCCAGGAAATCCTGAACGCCCTCGATTTTGACTGATTAACCGTGACACCTTATTTTTGAACGAAAACGTTCAAACAGAAGGGGTTTCTATTCATATT
>DAOMOK010000027.1:0-79214 GCA_035444285.1 Chloroflexota bacterium | reverse complement strand
CGATTGTCCCGATATTGCAGTGGGGTTTTCCCCGTACAAACTTTTCTTTTGCCATAATTACCCTTTCCTCTTCAACTATTTTACAAAGGCCGGGAAATGCATCCCGGCGCTTAACGACCGCCTTTAATAACTGTTTGGGCGATAGCTTCGCTCACAGGAGCATAGTAATCAAACTCCATCGTAAACGTACCCCGACCTTGTGTCATAGAACGCAAAGTGGTGGCATACCCAAACATTTCTGCCAGAGGCACACGTGCTTTAATGGCCTGGACCCCTTCAGCCCGCACCTCCATACCTTCAATCATACCCCGGCGTGATGACAGATTACCGATCACATCACCGGTGTATTCTTCTGGATTCACCACTTCTACTCTCATAATAGGCTCAAGCAGGATGGGTTTGCCCTGCTGCACACCTTCTTTAAGAGCCATGGAACCCGCGATCTTAAAAGCCATTTCCGATGAATCAACTTCATGGAAAGAGCCGTCATATAACGTTGCCTTGATATCCACAATGGGATAACCCGCCAGAACGCCACTCTCTAATGCTTCTCGAATACCGGCATGCGTGGGGTTAATGTATTCTTTGGGAATGACCCCACCCACAATGGCGTTTTCAAATACAAAACCTGAGCCCGGGTCTAACGGCTCCAACTTCAGGATAACATGACCAAACTGCCCGCGACCACCGGATTGGCGTACAAATCGCCCTTCCACCTTGTCCACTGTGCGCGTGATAGTTTCGCGGTAAGCGACTCGTGGCTGTCCCACATTGGCGCCTACCTTAAACTCCCGCAACAAACGGTCAACCAGAACATCCAGGTGCAGTTCACCCATGCCATACAAGACTGTCTGGCCTGTTTGCTCATCAACTTTCACCTGAAAAGTGGGGTCTTCTTCACTCAAAGCTTTGAGGGCAATACCCATCTTTTCCTGGTCAGAATTCGTCTTCGGCTCAATAGCCATCGAAATAACCGGTTCAGGAAAATCAATGGCTTCCAGAACAATGGGGCGTTTGGAGTCTGCCAGTGTCTCACCGGTAAAGGTGGTCTTTAGGCCAAGCGTCGCCGCAATATCTCCGGCTCGGACTTCCTTCAAATCTTCACGATGGTCAGCATGCATCCGCAGGATACGGCCGATGCGCTCTTTTTTGCCCTTCGTGGTATTTTGTACGGTATCACCACTATGCAGAACGCCCGAATATACGCGGAAATAGGCCAGTTTCCCGACGTAGGGGTCGGTTACGATCTTAAACACCAACGCCGACAACGGTTCATCATCGCTGGGGTGTCTTTCTTCGATTTCGCCATTGTCCGGATTCTGTCCTTGGATGGCTGGCACGTCCAGCGGCGAAGGAAGGTAATGCACCACAGCATCCAACACGCGCTGGATACCTTTGTTGCGCAAAGAAGAGCCACAAAGAACCGGCGTAACCTGGCTGGCAATGGTGGCCTTGCGCAAAGCAGCCTGGAGTTCATCAACGCTGATCTCTTCGCCTTCTAGATAACGTTCCATGAGGGTGTCATCTGTCTCGATAATGCGTTCCATGATGATGCTGCGAGCTTCTTCTGCTTCGGCCAGCAAATCGGCTGGAATCTCTACCGCTTTTGGCTCAGCGCCCAGGTCTTCTTCCGTCCAAATGACCGCTTGCATTCTCAGGAGATCAATAATTCCCCGGAAGCTGGACTCACTACCAATGGGCAGTTGAATGGCGATGGGGTTGGCGCCCAGGCGTTGACGAATCATACCCACCGTGCGCACAAAGTCGGCGCCGGTGCGGTCCATTTTGTTAACGAAGCAAATGCGCGGCACTTTGTATTCATCAGCCTGCCGCCAGACTGTTTCTGATTGCGGCTCCACACCGGCAACTGCGTCAAAAACGACCACGCCGCCATCTAGGACGCGCAAACTACGCTGCACTTCGGCGGTGAAATCAATGTGCCCTGGTGTGTCAATGATATTGATCTGATGGTCAAGCCAGGAGGTGGTGGTAGCCGCCGAGGTAATGGTGATACCACGCTCTTGCTCCTGCACCATGTGATCCATGGTGGCTGTGCCTTCATGCACTTCGCCCATGCGATGAATCCGACCGGTATAATACAAGATACGTTCCGTGGTCGTGGTTTTGCCGGCATCAATATGAGCGATGATGCCTATGTTTCTGATTAGTTCTAACGAACTGTGACTCATCCGTCGTCCTCGCTTACACCTAGAATCGGAAGTGGGAGAAGGCCCGGTTGGCTTCAGCCATACGGTGCGTATCGTCCCGCTTTTTCACGGCCGTGCCCTGATTACTGGCCGCATCCATCAACTCACCCGCCAATTTCTCTGCCATCGAACGCCCACTGCGCGAACGCGCGGCGTTTAACAACCAACGCATCGCCAACGATATCTGGCGTTCCGAATCCACGGGAACCGGCACCTGATAGGTAGAACCGCCTACCCGCCGGGGCTTCACCTCAATCTGCGGCTTCACATTATCGAGCGCCTGCTCAAACACTTCCAAAGGCGCCCGTTTGGTGCGAGTCTCAATCAGTTCAAAGCTGTCATACAAAACACGCTGTGCCACACTTTTCTTCCCGTCTTTCATCAGCCGGTTGACAAACATAGACACATTGACGTTGTTATATTTCAAGTCAGGCTCTACAGCCCGTTTTTCTGGACGGTACCGTCTTGGCATTGCTTAATTCTCCGTATCCAACCAACACCTACTTGGGTGTTTTTGTGCCGTACTTCGAACGGCCTTGTTTCCGTTTATCCACACCATCAGCATCTAGCGTACCGCGGACAATGTGATAGCGTACCCCAGGCAAGTCTTTCACACGACCACCACGCACCAAGACCACCGAATGGTCTTGCAGACGATGTCCTTCACCAGGAATATAAGCTGTCACCTCTATCCCGTTAGACAAACGAACACGCGCCACTTTCCGCAAAGCAGAATTTGGTTTTTTCGGCGTCATCGTTTTTACCTGCGTACATACCCCTCGTTTTTGAGGAGCGCCCTTGGGCCGCCGTGTACGCCGCTGGTTATAGGAATTGAATGTAAATTGCAGGGCCGGGGCGGTACTCTTCTTTGTCTTCGCCTTGCGACCCTTACGTACAAGCTGATTAATCGTAGGCACGCTAATCCTTCTCCTTAATCAAATGACTCTATTCGCCTTCATGTAAAAATCCGTCTCAATATAACTTCCCATTGGGAAGGCATGAACGGACGCCTATTAAGTTAGTGATGTTAACAGATGGAAACCCTTCTTCAACCGATGGCTCGCCACCACTACCCGACAAATGGAGGCCATCGCAGTTAACAGTTAACTCGATGGCCTCCCTGTTGATTCACTTATTCAATTAGTAACTACGCAGTTAGTTACATGTGTTTAGCAGACATACGAAGCGCGATTCTACCACAAACGATTCTCTTGTCAAACCAACATTTGCAACAAACTCAAAGGGCTAAACACCGTTGAGTCTATTAGCCAAACCATTTCCTACCGGCGGTTGCGGGCTAAATCCATCAAACCCGTTCCCGCATGTTTACGGTTCCGTTTATCATCATCTTTACCAAACCGGATCATCTCACCAGAATCGGTAACAGCTTCCACAGCCAGACCGAGGCTCTGCAACTCCTTGACCAACACGCGGAAAGAAGCTGGCACGCCAGGCTCTTCAATTGGCTCATTTTTGACAATGGCCTCATACGTCTTCACCCGGCCCTGCACATCGTCCGATTTAACGGTCAACATCTCTTGCAATGTATAAGCAGCGCCATAGGCTTCCAGCGCCCACACTTCCATTTCACCAAAACGTTGACCACCGAACTGGGCTTTACCACCTAATGGCTGTTGCGTCACCAGCGAGTACGGGCCAGTTGAACGGGCGTGGGCCTTATCTTCAACCAGATGTGCCAGCTTCAACATATGCAAAATGCCAACTGTGACCGGCTGGTCAAATGGCTTACCCGTTTGCCCGGCAATCAGCTTTTCCTTGCCCCAAATGGGCAATGGCTCAAACGTTTCTGTCATGATGATGCCGGACAATTCTTCTAAGGTCGCCACATCTGTTTGCCGGGGATCAACTTTTACGGATTCTGGCAAAATGTCGCCATATTTTTCGAGCATATGCCCATACCATTCTCGGACACAGCACTCAATGGCTAACTCATTACCTGTGGATCGATCGAGTTTACGTGACGTACTCCAGTCAACCGGGAAGATAGTTTCACCATCCCAATCGCGCCCCTTCAGCCATTCTCTGGCTACGGCATAACGGGCAAATGGCTCGTCTACTTCTAACCGTTCAATGTCATAACCCATCTCGCCCAGCCAACTGGTGATAAAAAGACGACGAGATTCGTTATCATCCTTCAACGAATGCATGTCATAGTCAATTTCTTCTAGCCAGTCCCAGGCCCATTCAACGGCCGTTGCCCAGGCACGTTCAGTCAACCAGGCGCGCGCCAATTCAGACGCTACCTCTGTTTCGTTAGCCCCGTCAAAAACGGGGGTGATGGCTCTAAAATTCAACCGCGACGCCGCCCAGCCCAGATTCGTTTCCAACACCTGCCCAATGTTCATACGGCCCGGCACACCCAACGGATTGAGAATAATGTCAATGGGCGTACCATCAGACAGATAGGGCATATCCTCTATGGGCACAATTTTGGAAATGACGCCTTTGTTGCCATGACGGCCGGCCATTTTATCACCAACCGACAGTTTACGGCGTTGGGCCACACTGACTCGCACCATCGTTTCCACACCGGCCGGCAAGTCTCGATCATGCTGGCGATCAAACACATGAACGTCTACCACTTTGCCGCGCGCCCCATGTGGCAGGCGCAAACTGGAATCCTTCACTTCGCGGGCCTTGTCACCAAAAATGGCGCGCAGTAATTTTTCTTCCGGGCTAAGTTCTTTTTCGCCTTTCGGGGTGATCTTGCCCACCAGAATATCCATCTCATTGACATCTGCGCCGACGCGGATAATACCGCGTTCATCCAGGTCTTTGAGGGCATCTTCGCTGACGTTGGGGATGTCGTAGGTGATTTCTTCCGGCCCCAACTTGGTGTCCCGCGCTTCCACCTCGTGTTTTTCGATATGCACCGAAGTAAAACGGTCTTCACGCACCAGCCGTTCGCTTACCAAAATGGCATCTTCAAAGTTGCCGCCTTCCCAGGAGAGGAAAGCGATCACCACATCCTGACCAAGCGCCAGTTCGCCATATTCAGTGGAGGAGCTATCCGCCAGCACGTCTCCTTTCTTGAGCCGTTGGCCTTTCACCACGACGGGACGCTGGTCAATGCAAGTGCTTTGGTTGGAACGGGTGTATTTACGTAAATTGTAGGTGCGTGGGCCATCTTCGCTGACCACCACAATTTTGTCACCGGTAACGCTGACGACTTCGCAGTCCTGATCGGCCAGGATGATCTGGCCGGAGTTGACGGCCGCGTGCCGTTCCATGCCGGTGCTAACAATGGGCACATCCGGTTTGAGCAAGGGCACCGCCTGACGCTGCATGTTTGAACCCATCAGCGCCCGGTTCGCGTCATCGTGATCCAGAAAAGGAATGAGCGCGGCGGAAACGCCTACAATCTGACGTGGAGCCACATCAATATAGTCAATCCGCTGCACGGATGAAAAGCGGAACTGCTGGTTGCGGCGGGAGGAAACACGTCTGTCAATGAATTGACCACGCTCGTCCAGACGGGCATTAGCCTGGGCAATGGTGTAATGGTCTTCTTCGTCAGCGGACATATAGGTAATTTCATTGGTAACGAATGGTTTGACGGAAATGGAGTCAATGCCGGCCTGACGGATAGCGGCTACATGATCGGCCGTAATGGTCTCATCAGCAGCAACGATAATTTCGCCGGTTTCTGGATTGACGATATTGGTGAAGGCATCATGGCCGACCAGGTCATCTGAACTGGCGGGCAGGGTGTTGTACACGCGGCGGTAAGGAGTTTCAATGAAGCCGTATTTGTTAACACGGCCGTAAGCCGCCAACCGCCCTATCAAACCAATGTTTGGCCCTTCCGGGGTTTCAATGGGGCAGATACGGCCGTAATGACTATGATGCACATCTCGCACCTCAAAACCAGCCCGTTCCCGGCGTAAACCGCCCGGCCCCAATGCCGACAACGTGCGCTTGTGCGTCAATTCCGCCAGCGGATTCGCCTGCTCCATAAACTGGCTCAACTGCGAACTGCCAAAAAACTCGCGCACTGCCGCCACCACCGGACGGATATTGACCAGTGCAATGGGCGTGATCGTCTCGCTGTCTCGAATAGACATACGTTCCTTCACCACCCGCTCCATGCGGCGCAGCCCCACACGCAGTTTGGCCTGCAACAATTCACCCACCGTTTTCACACGGCGGTTGCCCAGATGATCAATATCATCCGGCCCTTCCAGACCGTTGTTAATGCGGATCATGTGGCGCACTACTTTCACAATGTCATGCTGCGTCAATGTGCGATGCTCTTCAGGTATCAGGTCCTTCAGATTCAGCCGCTTATTCAACTTGTAACGGCCCACCCGCGCCAGATCATAACGACGGGGATCAAATAACTGCTCAAACAGATATTGCTCGGCATTTTCCAGCGTCGGCGGATCGCCAGGGCGCATCCGCTTGTAGAACTCAATTAACGCCTGCTGTGCCAGGGGTTTGTCCTGATTCCAGGGGGGTTCTTGCTCAATGCTGCCCTGAATGTAAAGATGCTCGCCATTGGTATCTACATCTTCAAACAGGGCAAACAACTCTTCATCGCTGCCGGTTTGCAGGACGGGGTTGTCCAGCCCATCATTCACCGCTGCCAGCGCCCGTAAGAATAGCGTCACCGGCACGGTACGTTTACGGTTGAATTTAACGGTGAGGTAATCGGTCTTGCGCGTTTCAAATTCAATCCAGGCGCCACGATCCGGGATCAATTTAGCCATCGCCAACGGCCGTCCGGTGGTACGTTCTTCTTGCGCCTCAAAATAAGCGCCAGGTGAACGGATCAACTGGCTCACAACCACTCGTTCTGTACCGTTAATGATAAAGGTACCAGCCTGAGTCATCAGCGGAAAATCGCCCATGAAAATATCTTGCACAATGGGTTGATCCAGATCGGTGCTGTACAGGAGCGCCTTCACGTACAAGGGCGCGGCGTAGCTCATATCGCGCTCCACGCACTCTTCCACCGAGTATTTTGGCTCGCCAAACCAGAATTTCAGATCAAAGCCCTCTGTTTCTTTGTGTTTACTGGGGAAGTAGAGCTTCAGGTCACCGCTAAAACTTTCAATGGGCGACACTTCATCAAATAACTCTGCCAGACCTTCGGTAATGAATTGATCAAATGAATTTAACTGGACATCAATCAATGTTGGCAGTTCCAACAGATCTGTCATGCGTGCATAACTTTTAATGGGTAATTTAGACATTTAAATATCCTGTTCCCTGGAAAATGTGGGCGGGCACAAGGCCACGCCCCTACAACAAACATACCCTATAACCAAAAAGAAGGGGTGCAACGCTTTTTTGGTTGTCGCACCCCTTTGGTGTCTTACTTGGAAGGTTTTCGTTCATCAAACCCTGCTAAACTGCGAACGAAGATTATAATGGCGGCCTTTTATTTTGTCAAACGGCGATACAAGGCCACAATCTCTTCACCGGCGCGCTGCCAGCTATATTCGGTGATGGCGCGTTGGCGGAGTTTTTGGCCGAGGTCACGGCCGTACTCCGGCGCATGGAGCAGCCCCGCAATCGCTTCCGCCAGTGCCTGCACACCGCCCAAAGGGGCATAAACGCCCAGGTCGGCCAGATATTCACGGTGAACGGGTGAGTCATAAGCCACCACCGGCTGCGCCAATGCCATGTAGTTAAGCAGTTTACCGCTGCCTTCTGTGCTGGACATTTTAGGTGCAATGGCAATGTCACCCAATGACAGGTAAAGTGGCGCATCTCGGTATTCAACTTTGCCGGTAAAGGTGACCATATCCATTACCCCTTTCTGCCGCGCCAGTTGTTTGTAATGATCTACATTGGGATAACCCATGATGAGAAAGTGGGCCGATTCGCCTACCTGTTTCAACAGGGCCGCCGCTTGCAACAGGTGGGGGATGCCCTGATAGTCGGTGAGCAGGCCAAGATAGGCCACGATGGGACGATCCAGTGGCAACCTGAGCTTTTGCTTAAGGTTTTGTTTTGCCTCAGGGGAAAAGTTTTCCGGATTGAAGCGGGTGGTGTCGGCGCAGTCGGGCAAGGGTTGCAGACGAGAAGTGGGTACACCAAAGTCGTCTTGCAGCAGGTCAGTGGCCTGGCGGGAACTGGTGAGGATGGCCGACGGCAACCGAGTGATGAACTTTTCCAGGCGAAAAACCCAGGAATAAACACGGCCGTCCCGCTCTAAAAACGCATGATCTACCATCTCCGCCGACAGGCTGCCCTGAAAATCAAACACCAGGGGGACGCGCAGCAGCTTCGCCACCAGACTGCCAATCATGGCGCCTTCGTGCATGTGCCCATGCACCACATCCGGGCGATAGCGGCGGGCCTCTACCAAAGATTGCGCCGCCAGATATACATCAAAGGCCAACTTATGCCGCGAAGAACCTACCTCATAGTCGGTGCGCCAGGGCAACGGCCGTGTCCGTCGAATGTCTAGCCCCGGCATATTACTTCCTTTATAGTAAGTAACAACCGCCACCTGATGCCCCATGGCCTGCAAAACCCGCATCTCTTCTAAAATGCGAATGTGCCCACCATAGTCGCTAAAAAAGGAAGTAGGCGCGATCATCAGAATGCGTAACGGCCGTACCGCCACCACCTCTGCCACCTTTTTTTTCTGCGTAACAACTATCTCCGACTGGGTCATGCTAATATACGTAAGCCGTAACCCGTAATCCGTTATCCGTAAACCGATTACCGTTTACCGTTTACCGCCCTTCTTGCGCGAATCCGGCGCCAGCCCACCGAGCATATGCCCCATCATAGACGGCCGTTCAATATCCGGCATGGTGCGTTCATCCCACTCATTATCCTGCCGCTTGAGCAGCCACCTGTCCCGCTCATGGGCCAGTTCTTCAAACACGGCCGTCAACAACTGCGGTTCACTCTCATACACCAGACGGCGCAAAGTGGTCAGTTCGGTAATGAGCGCTTCCAACCAGCGCAGGGAGGCTTCTTTTTCGTGCAGGGCCATGTAGGCAATATCTTTGGGCTGCGCCAGCGGCAGCGTCGCCAGATTAAACGAGCTACCGGCAAAACGCAGCATATCTTGCCAGCTAGTGGACTGTTTCAAGGACTTGAAAAGCGCCGCGGCCACAAAACCGGGCAGCGCTTCCGTCCCCTGCACCAGGGCATCATACTCCATGGGGTCAATGAAGTACGGCCGTGCCCCCAAGACCATACCAAAATTCACGGCCGTCTCCACCGCTTGTGGATCCGCATCGGGGGATGGCATCAGGCAAAAGAGGCTGTCTTGAAAGAGGTCAGCCGTGGCTGTGGTCAGTTCGGTACGGCCGTCGGCCAGCCATTTGGCCGCCAACACCGGCGTCGCCCCCACATAATGCCCTTGCTGCAACTGTTTCCTGGCCCATTTAAGCCCCGGTCCCTTCAAACCAGAGAAATCGAGTACCAGCGTATGTGGCTGTAAATCGCCGCCAATAGCCTGAAGCGTCTCCTCTAGTTCCGCCACCGGCAGCATCAGTACCAGAATATCGGCCTTCGCTGCTGCTTTGTACAGGTTAATTTCGGCGGCATCTATTGCCTTCATCTGTGTCTGCGCCGCCCGCGCCACATCCGGGTTAGGATCATACCCCACCACTGTCACCGGCAGTTTGGCCTTCACCGCCAATCCTACTGAAACACCCGCCCGCCCCAGGCCAATAATAGAAACTGTTTGTGCTTGCATATTTAAGCCCTATTTGACAGCGGATTTGGGGGATGAGCGGATTTTTCAATCTGCTCATCCCTCAAATCCGCGTCTACTTAACTTTGATCATCCGCCCACTGCAATATACGCAATAATTCCTGCTGGTCCGGTTCGGTTACATCGGCCAGCGCATCCTGGTGCCGTGCAATCAGGCTGATGGTGAGAGCGTCACAGCCAGCGGCTTCAGCCATCGCTGCGCCCCAGGCCGGATGTTGTGTTTTGACCACAAACGGCCGTCGCCACCCACGCGCCGCACCATTGCCCCACACGGCCGTTCGTCTCGGCCACAACCAACCGCCCATCACCACCACCACCCGATCCAGCAGCGTCAGCCGTACCTGTGTTTTGCCCACATCATGCAGCAAGGCCGCTTTCCACAATGCCGGCTGCGCACAACCAGATGATTGCACCAACCGCAGCACCCGCAGGCTGTGCCACTGATCATTGGCCGGGAAATGGGTGAATAATTGCAATTCGGTGGGGGTGAGAACGGCCGTCACCTCCGCCCACGCCGTTGTTGTTAAAGGTTTGGCTCGTACTATCTGCCAAAACTGCCACAGCCGATAGTGCATACCCTAAATGATCGGCGGCCAACCACCGGTAAATATGGGGTAGAAAAAGCCGATCACCGGCCACAAGATTTGCCCGACAACATCCACCCCAGCCGCCGGTAACAAGAAAAACACCCCTAAGAAGATAAACATACTGTACCGGTACATTTGCTCCAGTTGCACGGCAATATCCGGCGGCAAGATGCCTAACAAAATACGAAAGCCATCCAACGGCGGAATCGGAATCAAGTTAAAAGCAAAAAGCAGCAAATTGTAATAAACGCCAAACGTCAAAAATGAGTACAACGAAGGCAGCACTTCCATGGGCGGCGTGTACGTCACCAACCCCAGGCGCACCGGCAGCCCCATCAGGCCG
The DNA here is from genome assembly GCA_035444285.1 of Chloroflexota bacterium. Taxonomy (GTDB): domain Bacteria; phylum Chloroflexota; class Anaerolineae; order Promineifilales; family Promineifilaceae; genus CAADGU01. The sequence goes on along the minus strand of DAOMOK010000027.1, from coordinate 68,372 downwards.
GCCATGGCTAGATTGGCCAGCGGCCCGGCGATGGCCACGATGGCAAAGGCGCGGCGCGGATTACCTCGGAAGTAGAGGGGGTTGATGGGTGTAAACGCCCAGCCAAAACCAATGAGCAGCGCCAAAATCAACCCGGTGCGGTCTAAATTGGGGGCGGGATTGAGGGTGATACGGCCGTAAGAGCGTGGCGTTGGATCACCCAACCGGTCAGCCGTCACCGCGTGCGCCAGTTCATGGTAAGCAAAAGCAAAAACCAGCACAATGGCAAAAGTAATCATTGTGGGAATGGGATAGTCAGCGCTGCGTAGAAAAAATAACATGAAACCGTCCTTGTTGTTATGATTGACCGATTACCGATCACGGATCACCGGGCAGGGTACGGCCGTCAAGTATACCGTGCCCCCCACGAATGTCACCCTCATTAAGCCGCTTGTTAATCTCCCAATCTCCAATTCCCCAATCTCCCCTACGTCAGTTGCCGCCGCCGCCGCCATGCCTATAATTCCCCACCATGTTTATTGAAGTCCATGTTGGCGATATTGTCCGCCTGCGCAAACCCCACCCCTGCGGCAGCTACGATTGGGAAGTGGTGCGCATTGGCACAGACATTGGCCTGGTGTGCCAGAACTGTGGGCGGCGGGTTTTGCTGCCCCGCGGTGACTTCAACAAACGGCTCAAAACCTTTATCAAACGGGTGAATGAAACCGAAACAGAATGACGCCCCTCCTCATCATGTTTTACTGGCTGGCGGCAGCCGCGCTTTCGGTTTATGGCCTGTTGGGGTTTTATACGCTCTGGCAATACGGCCGTCATCGTCGTGATACATTCCTCTGCCCACCCCTGCCCGCTGATCCCCCATCCATCACCATCCAGCTTCCCATTTATAATGAACCATTTGTCGTCAAACGGCTCATCCGCGCCGCCGTGCAGCAGCAGTACCCCGCCCATCGGCTGCAAATTCAAGTCATAGACGATTCCACCGATAATACAGCCGATAAAGCCGCTCGATTGGTAACTTATTATAAAAAGAAAGGGGTCAACATCGGTTTACTGCGGCGGGAGGAACGCGCCGGGTACAAAGCGGGAGCGCTGGCAGCGGCGCTGCCCCAGGCCAGCGGCGACCTGATCGCCATTTTTGACGCTGATTTTGTGCCCCCGCCCGATTTTTTGCAGCAAACAGTACCCCACTTTCTGACCGACGGCCGTGTGGGTATGGTGCAGGCGCGTTGGGGGCATCTCAATGATCAGGAGTCGGTATTAACGGCCGTGCAAGCCCTGGCGCTGGACAAACATTTTGCCCTTGAGCAAACGGTGCGCCACCGCGCCCAACTCTTTCCCAAATTCAACGGCGCCGGCGGCGTCTGGCGGCGCGCCTGCCTGGAAGACGCCGGCAGCTGGCTGGCAGACACCGTTTGTGAAGACCTCTGCCTCAGCACCCGCGCCCAGCTACGCGGCTGGCAGTTTCGCTTTTTGCCTGATGTGGTTGTGCCCGCCGAACTGCCGCCAACGATGGCTGCCTACAAAATTCAGCAGGCGCGCTGGGGCAAAGGAGCCACCCAATGCCTGCGCCAATATGCCCGGCCCATCTTGACCACACCCGGCCACTCCTGGGCCGCCCGGCTGTACGCGCTGCTGGCCATGCTGGCTTACACCACCAATCTGCTGGTCATCCTGCTGCTGCTGCTGCAACTGCCGCTGATGCTAAGTGGTTATCAGCCGTCGGCCTGGCTGTGGCTGTTTACGGTAGCCGGACTGGGGCAGCCGCTCTTGTTTGGGCTGGCGCAACCGTTATTGCACCGGGACTGGCTGTGGCGGCTGCGCCATTTTCCGGCCATGTTCATCGTCGCTATCGGCATGACGGCCGTGATGTCTCGCGCTGTCTTGCAGGTGTGGTACGGCCGTGAACACCCCTTCATCCGCACCCCCAAGCGCGGCGCGCGTACCACACACACGACTGCCACCGCCCCTTTTGATTGGATCATCCTGGTGGAACTGGCGCTGGCCCTTTACTGCCTGGTTAGCCTGGTTGTGGCCATCAGCAAAGGGTATGGGGGCGCCGTACCCTTTCTGGCAGCGGGTGTTTCCGGGTATGGCTATGTCGGCTGGCAAAGCTGCCGGGAGTGGTTGCCACCCTTTATTTCCCGCCACTCACATCCCCTCAAAACCACAGAAAATCAAAATTTTTCTTGATTATATAAAAAATTACAACATTGTCTCAAAGAATATCAAGAATATCATTGACATTCTTGATATTCTTGATTATTATGTAGGCATTCCTGGCACTTGTACATGATCTACCGAGGACGCGAAGAAACGCGAAGGTTCACCAGGAAAAATGAGAGAGCAAATATGAAAGAACTCTATTTTGAAGAAACCTTTCCCACCTCCCAGGGAATGCTGGATGTAGATGTGAAAATGGGGCGGGTGGAAATAGTGCCGCACGACGGCCGTACCGTCACCATCAGCGCCCAGGTGGAGAATGCCGACGTCATCGTCACCCGGTCAGACAATACCGTGCATGTGAAGTCGGAACACGGCCGTAAAGCCACCAACGGCTCCTGGCTGGAACGGCTGCTCAACGGCAGCTTCAACACCAAAGTCATCCTCACCATCCATGTCCCGGACGACTGTGAAATACAGGCCAACGTGGTCACCGGCAGGCTGAGCATTAGCGGCATCAACGCCTCCGTGACCGCCCGCGTCATGACCGGCGATCTATCGCTGAGCGACATTGGCGGCCCCGTTTATGCCAAAACAGTCACCGGCCAACTGCGCTATGATGGCATTCTGATCAACGCCAGCCATCGTTTTGAAACTACCACCGGCCAGATCAGCCTGTGCCTGCCCAAAGAACCCAACGCCCTGCTAGACGCCAGCGCCATGACCGGCCATGTGCAATGCGACTTTCCGCTCAGCCAATCGCAGCACAAAAAACACCTCACCGGCGGCAAATTGCGCGGTACCCTGGGCAGCGGCGAAGGCAGCATCAAAGCCAAAGTCGTTACCGGTAGTTTTCAATTAAAACATGCGTGATTACGTAGGGGCGAGGCAGATGGGAATTGCCCGGTCTGGCAAGACCAATCTTTCCCCAACTGCCTCGCCCTTACAACAAGAGGTTCCAACTATGAATTCCGTTATTGGCCAATGCCCTATCTGCCGCGACACTTTACACGTCACCCGGCTGCACTGCCGCAACTGCGACACCACCATTGAAGGCCATTTTGCGTTGGGCCGGTTGTACGAGTTAACCCCGGAACAGCTCAGCTTCATTGAAACCTTCATCAAGTGCGAGGGCAAAATTAACCGGGTGGAGCAGGAAATTGGCCTCTCTTACCCGGCGGTGCGCAGCCGCCTGACGGAAGTGATCAAGGCAATGGGCTTTGAAGTGGGCGAGCCAGAGCCGGAAATCAGCGAAGAGCAGCGGCGCAGTGTGCTGGCCGATTTAGGCTCTGGCAAGTTATCTGCCGAGGAAGCATTAGAGATTTTGCGCGGTAACAGTTAAAGAAAACCGGTAAACGGTTATCGGTTATCGGTTATCGGTAATCGGTGATAAAACGACAAGGAACAAGATGATGGAAAAACAAAGTAACTGGCGAGTCCTGCAGCCATTTATCTTAATGGTGATTTTTATTGTGGCCATTTTCTACCTGATCAATGTATTCAACACGGATAACTTGCTCTGGTTCAGGAACAATGCGGTCAATGTACGGCCGTCCCGCATGGTCATTTTGCACGATGGCGAACGCATCCTGGTACAACCCGGCCATCCTGACTTTAATCCCCTGGCAGACGCCGTCGAGAAGTCCCTCAGCCACATCAACAACTCGGCCCTGGTAGACGTGGGACTCTCTGATGAGACCCTGGCTGATTACGCGGCTAAAGGGTTAACTCTGGAGCTATATTACGACCAGCCGGTTGTATTTAACAGCATTGCCCGTACCGGCAAACCCACCCAATTACTCATTCCCGTCGAAGGGCGACACGCCGGTCAAGGACTGGTCTTTTTAGGCGGCAATGGCAGATGGTGGGTGGGCGCCGTCCGCATGGGCGACCCCGCCCCGTTGTTGACAACATTGGCGCAATTGGGGTACACGGCCGTCGTCACCGAACCCATCGCCCCAACAACCAATTAATCTTAAGACCTGACAGGTTTCAAAAAACCTGTCAGGTCTGAACTAAATAGGAGACAAAAATCATGACAACTGCATCCCGCAAGGAAATTTTGGAACTGTTAGCCAATGGCAAAATCACAGCCGACGAAGCCGCCCAACTGCTCAGCCAACCCGCTGCGCCCGTTGTGGAAGAAACGGCCGTACCCGATGTGAAGCTCTTAAAAGAAGAAGAAGCCCTCAAAGCCAGCAACGGCGGCAAAAAACCAGGTTGGCTGCACGTGCGCGTGCGTGACCTGGAATCCGGGCGCAACAAAGTTACCGTCAACATCCCGCTGGGCATGGTCAAATATGGCATGAAAATCGGCGGCCGTTTCTCACCAGAACTCAACGGCCTGGACTGGAACGAACTGGAAACAATGATGAATGATATGGAGTCTGGCCTTCTGGTAGACGTGCAAGACGAGGAAGGCGGCGAACACGTGCAAGTGTTTGTGGATTAAAACGTAGGGGCGAGGCATTCGGAGCAAAAATTCTGGGAACAAACAGCCTGATCCCCGGCTGCCTCGCCCTTACCAGAATGGTGATAACAATGGCTGAACAAAAGTATTACACCTCCAGCTCGCCACAGGTCAGCGTCACCCGCTGCGGCGGCGACCTGGTCATCAACACCGGCATGGAAAATGCGGTCACAGTTGCCGGTTCTGGCTTCGAAGTGCAAGAAGCCAATGACAGCCTGACCATCAACGGCGACAGCGACTTGAAGCTGGTGCTGCCCGCTGCTGCCGGTCTGCGCATCGAATATGTCGGCGGCGACCTGGTCATCAGAAATCTGACCGGCGACTTGAGCCTGGACACCGTGCGCGGTGATGTGGTTCTCAGCGGCTCAAACCATGCCAAGATCAACGTGATTCACGGCGACATCTCGGCTAAAAATGGGAATGGTTCCCTGAGCATCCAGACATTGCATGGCGACGCCGCCTTGCGCCGCGTGGCCGATGTGGCCTTGGGCGTGATTCATGGCGATTTGTCGGTGCAGGTGGTCAACGGCCGTGTAGACCTGCACGAAAGTTATGGCGATGTCAGCCTGCGCTCGGTCAGCGGCGATGTCACCATCAGCCAGTGCGCCCGTGACGTGAACCTGCGCAATCTGGGCGGGCGCACGGCCGTGCAAAACGTCAAAGGCGACATTCGGCTGGTGGGTGGCCTGAGCGCCACCGAACATATCTTTGCCGCCAGCGGTGACATTATTGTGCGTTGGCCCACCGGCGCACCGCTCAACCTCTCGGCCACCGCGCCACAGATTGTCAACCGGTTGTCGTTGGACAAAGAAATGGAAGTAGACCACACCCTTACCGGCCGATTAGGTGACGGCGAAACCACCGCTACCTTTACTGCCGGTGGGCGCATCGTCCTCAAGGAGGAACAAATGGTAAACGCACGTTGGGAAGATGAAAACGAAGGCGGCTTTGCTTTCGGCTTCGATTTCGCCGATTTGGGCGAGCAGATTGGCCGCCAGGTAAACGAACAAATTGCCCGCATCACCTCTAATTTTGAGACGAAGTTTGGGCCTGACTACAGCGACAAGATGGCGGAAAAAGCGGCGCGTAAAGCAGAAGAAGCGGCCCGCAAAGCCGAACAGGCTGCCGAGCGCATGCGGCAGCGGGCCGAACGGCAGGCAGCGCGGAATGTGGGCGGTTACGGCCGTCCCGCTGCCCCGCCCCCACCCCGCGCCAAAGCCTCCGCCGACGAGCAAATTAAAATTTTGAAGATGGTGGAACAGGGCATCATCTCGCCGGACGAAGCGGCGACGTTGTTGGAAGCGTTGGAAAGATAACGTGATGCGTAAATCGTAATCCGTAACCCGAAGTCCGATTACGGATTACCGATAACGGATTACGGATTACGGGATAATTCACGAACTGGCGCGAATGCGATAGAATTGATCACCAAGATGATCGTTACCGCGCCATTACATGACCAATCGAATCATGACGGCCCTCGCCTGATTAACCTGAATCGGGATGTTCCACAGGTAATGAAGCTGTTGGAACTGGTTTTCGGCGGTACGCTGGATGCGGAAGGGCAACGCCTATTGTCCGATTCCACACGCGCCAGCCAGGGGCCGGCCTTCCTATGGCGGCTCAATCCGGCTGCCAGCAAGCTGGCATTGGGCTTTGTGTGGGAGGTGAACGGCCGTATCGTTGGCAACGTCACTCTTCTCATCACCAAAACCGAAGGACGGTACCAGGTAGTGAATGTGGCCGTCCATCCCGACTTTCGGCGGCGAGGCATCGCCCGGGGATTGATGCAGCAAGTAACGGACATGGTACGGCAGCGAAACGGCCGTGAAATTCTATTACAGGTGGATAAAAACAATTATTCCGCCATCGCACTTTATCAATCGCTAGGATATGAGGGGCTGGGTAGCATGACCAACTGGCAAACGGCCGTTTCCCGTTTGCGGGCCATCCCCCCCACTCTCAAACCTGTCAGCGGCACGGAGCAGTCCGCAAAGACCGCGCCCACCCTGCGCATTCGAGACCTGCGGCGGGCAGAATGGGCGGCAGCCTATGCACTGGACAGAGCCAGCCTGCCCGCCGATTTGAATTGGCCGGAGCTGCCGCCGCCAGACTTTTACAAAACATCGTGGTGGGGACAGGCAGTAAATTATGTGAGCGGCCGTCGCGCGGAAAGTTGGGTCGCCGCCACCCCCCAGGATGAACTGGTAGGGCTGGTGCATATTTTCAGCGAATGGGGCCAGCCACATATCGCTCAGGTGCGCATTCATCCGGCGTGGCGTGGGCAGTTGGAACGGCCGTTGACCGCCAAAATGGTGCGCCGTTTACAAGATATGCCCCGCCGCAACATCCGTCTGGAACACCCAGACGAGGACATTTCGATGAACGACCTGTTGCGCGAGGCGAACTTTACGCCCCGGCGCACCTTAACGCATATGCGATTGACGTTGTAGCAAATTGAGAAGAGGTAATCATGGCATCCGCAGAAGAACGACTACAAATTTTGAAAATGATTGAAGAGGGCAAAATCAGCGCCGCTGAAGGAGCGGAACTGCTGCGGGCGCTCAGCCGTGAGAAAGGCCCCGCCTCGGTTGAGCCGCTCAAGGGCGCCAGCAATCCCCGCTGGTTCCGCGTGCGTGTCACCGATCTGAACAGCGGGCGCAACAAGGTGAATGTGAACATCCCCTTTGGGCTGGTGAATGTGGGCCTGAAAATGGGGGCGCGTTTTACCCCGGATATGGAAGGGGTAAATTTTGACGAATTGATGGAAGCAGTACGCAGCGGACAGCAAGGCAAGGTGCTGGACGTGACCGACGAAGAAGGCGGGGAGCGCGTCGAGATTTTTGTGGAGTAAAGGCGGCACGACCGGCGGCCGAGCCGGCGACACGGCCGTTACGCCCACATCCTTATCAGATAAAAAAAGAGGCCGCAGCCAGACGCTACGGCCTCTTGCGATCAATTACCCATCAGAGCCAATCATCAACCGGCCAGGTAACGGTTCAAGAGTAATGCCCCCACCCGGCCTTGACCCACCGCTGGCGCAGCCGCTTCCGGCGCGCTGGCAGCAGGCTTCATGATCAGCGGCAGGAATATGCCATAGGTGGTATTCACTGTCACCGTCACCGTATCCACGATGCCCAACGGGGTGTGATCCGGCAGTTGCAGTTCGGCGCTGATGACGTGGACGCCAGGCAACAGATCAACCATCGTCTCATAGTCCATCACCGGCCCCATATCCACGCCGTTCAGCCACAAATGCCAGTGCCCGTCGTCGGGGATGGTGAAATCGGTGGTGGTGATGACCACGGGGATGCTCACGGCCGTACCGTTTGTGCTGGTATACACCGCCCCATCCACCGGGGAAATAATGGTCATGGTGGGTTCTTCCGGTTCCTCCGTGACAACGGTAACTGTCACCGTATCCACGATGCCCAACGGGGTGTGATCCGGCAGTTGCAGTTCGGCGCTGATCACGTGTGTACCGGGCAGCAGGTCTACGGCCGTGTCATAGTCCATCACCGGCCCCATATCCACGCCATTCAGCCACAAATGCCAGTGCCCGTCGTCGGGGATAACAAAATCGGTGGTGGTGATGATAACGGGGATAGTCACGGCCGTGCCGTTTGTGCTGGTATACACCGCCCCATCTGCCGGAGCGAGGATGGTGACGGTAGGCGTTACCACAACCACCGTCAAATCCAGCCCCACAACCACCGGGTCATGGTCAGAGGAGCGGAATGGCCCTGGCCCAAACCATTCGATAATTTGCTGGGCCGATTTGAACTCCACGTTGTAATCTAGTACACGCGGCTCGTCGGCATTGATGTGCCAGGCCGTCGCCCCCGTCACCTGCGGCAGCAGACTGGCGCTGGCCAGGGCATGGTCCAGATGGCCGGATTGCCCGTCAAAAACATAGGAGTAGGCCGCGTCGCCATAGAACTGCCGCAGCAAGTCTGTATAACCGGCAGTCACCAACGCCATAACGGGGTCTTCCATGGCATAAGAATTCAGATCGCCGATGATCAAGAAGCGATCAGAACCACTGCCGGTGGGATCGGTCGCCAGGAAATCAATCAACGCTTCCGCCGCGGCCAGGCGCGTCAGGTTACAGTTGCCCTGCCCATCGCCAATATCCGGGTCGTTCACATCATCACAAGCCGAACCCTTTGACTTTAAGTGGTTGACGGCCACCGTCACCAGTTCACTGGTGCTATTTTCCATGAAGGTCTGGATGAGAACCGGCCGGTTTTTGGTGTCCAGGAAACGCGGGTCCACCGTGCTGTCCAGAATGACATGGTCACCCACCGGCGTCACCCGGTCTGGCTGGTAGATAAACGCCTGTTTGATGGCGTCCGTGCCAATGGTGCCTGTGTCAATACGTGCATAGGTTCCAGCCCCGGCCAGATCATTCAAACCGGCAACCAGATCGATTACGGCGTCGTCATCCACATGGTTTTCGATCTCAATCAGGCCAATAACGTCCGCGTCAATGGTCAGGATGGCGTTCAGGATTTTGATGCGCTGCCGTTCAAACTCCAACGCCGTATTCGCGCCGCGGCAGTCCAGGTTTTGGGACGGGCCACAGATGGGATTGCCGGTGTCCAGCGTCGTGAAGTAATTCAATACGTTGAAACTGGCTACGCGCATTGTGCCGCTGACCACATCGGGCGCTTCGGGGCGCACGGCCGTGTCGCTGAAATCTATGGCGCCTACCGGCTGAATGCGATAGCTGCTGGCGCGGAAATCTAACACGCCCACCAGGTCATGCACCAACGCCCCGGTACGCAGCGTGTTTGTATACGTCAGACCCGGATCGGGGTAAACGACCGGGTCCGGGTTTTGTATGTTCAGGCCGTCATCCAACATGATACGGCTGCGATTGTTCAAATCTTGCAGCGCCAGCGCCGGTGCGCCAGGTAGTACCAGATTGGTTGGGTTCCACAGGCGATCATTGACCGAAAGTTGAAGTTCGCCGTAACGGCCCAGGTTGTAATGCTCCGTCACCACCAGATCATGCATGAAAGCGACCAGCATCCCTTCCGCTGCTTCCCATTCCATCATGTCGTCCACGGGCAGCGTCATTTGCGCCGGGGTTACGGTATGGCCAGAATCACACACAGACAGATCACTTACCGAGGCTAACTGGGTCAGGTTGTTGAACTCTGTGGCAGTGCCGCGTACCCGCACCAGATCGCCGGGGGAGACGGCCGTCAGCGCCCCGCCAAAGACAAAGATACCTTCGGAGGTCGTGGGGTCGCCATCGGCGCGATCATCACGCTCTTGCAAGAAGAAGCCGCTAAACTGGCCTGTGCCCTGGTAAGAGCCAACCACGACCGCCTCTACTACCACCGTTGTGCCAAAGATGGGCGTGGTCAGGCCGTTGCCCTGGATGAAGTGAAGGGGTACGGCCGTGTCGCCACACACACCAAACACCGGCGCCGCGCCCACGGTAAAGCTGAACTGGTAATCGGCCAGCATGTGCAGACCACCACCATTTGTGACCTGATCGGCCAGCACGGTCACATGGCAAATATCACCAGTCACAAAGGGATCATCCGGGGTGATGGTATAACTGTCTGCCGGGCCACCGGGGGCGCTGCTGGCAGAAACGACGCCGCTGAGACTGCACTGGATGGCGTACCAATCAGTCGTCACCGTCACCGGTTCGCTAAACTGAATGGTGATCACCGTGTCCGTCAGCACGTTCGTGGCATTATTCGTCGGAACCGTACTTAAGACGACCGGCGCATCCACAAACAGGTGTAGATCACTGACGCTGCGCGGCTTCACCTGGTACGTGGTCTGGAACTGGGTACTAAAACCGGTGACGCCCAGCATATCCCCATTTTGGATGCCCAGGTTACACAGGTTAATGCCGGTAGCCGACTCAATGCGCACCGTAGCCGCGCCGCTGCCATCATCCAGCGTGATATTATAGGCGCTGCCACAACTGGTGGGCATACCGCCAACCACACCTTCTATCTCAATCAACCAGCCCTCACTGATGCCACTGGCTGCCTGCCCGGTGGTGTAGCTAATGGGGTCAACCGGCGGCCCAGCCGAAACCAATTCAAAGTAATAGAGAGGCGTGACCATCTGCTCCTGGTTATTGAAGCTGCCGCGTGTGGCCACCATGCGCACCGTATCACCCAGGGAAATGGGCGGGTCGGCAATGAAAAAGGCGGCAATACCGCCGCTGGCGTCCTGGAAGGCCCATTCGGGGGCGTTGTTCCAGGTGTTGTTGGTGGCAATCACCTGCCCTTCCAGGCCAAAAACCTGGCCGTTGCTGCCGGCGCGGGCGTCGGCAATGGGCACAGAGGCAAAATTAACGGTCATCACCCCAGTTTCGGTGGGATCATAGGGGATGCCGTTGATGCTGGCATAAGTCCAGGCTGCGTGCGGGTTGCCCACACCCCAGTTGCCATCATACCGGGTGGTATAGGAGAAAACACCGGGCATCGTCGGGGTGATAACACCAAAGAATTCATCATTATTGCCCGTTTGCGTGTTGAAACTCATGGGGAACCAGGCCCAACTGGCGGGACTTGCGGCCGTACCGTATCCAACTTCCGCTTTGAGGCCGCGCCCTTCCCCGGCGGGGTTGGTTACATTGTTGATGAACAGTTGCCCATAAATGCTCTCTGTGGCTACCCCCATGTCAGTCTCGGTGGTAAACGGCCACTGCAAATTGGCCCAGCCAACCAGCACATTTCGGTAGTTATGGGCGGTGGCATTGCCGCTGACGCTCAGGGAGCGATTATTGGTATTCAGCCAATCCCACTGCGCCGGGCCGCTGGGCACGGTGTCGGTGTAGACGATGTATTTGTAGCCATAGTCGCCAGCCGCCAGACCAGGTACGGTGACGCTGAAAACGGCAAAAGCGCCATCGGCCGTCAGGGGGGTGCTGGCCGGATCCCAGCCGTTGAAATCACCCGCCAGGTAAACGGCTTCGCCGGACTGCACCACATCTTCCAGGTCATGGTAGACGAAGGTGATGTCACCGTTGAGAGATTCGGTGCTGAAAGTGAAGGGGTAATCGGTGGTCAGGTTGAGACCATCGCTGTCGCTCACTTCATCCGCCAGGACGGTGACGGTGCATTGTTCATCATAGGCAAAGGGGCTGGCAGGGGTGATGACGTAGGACTCAGCCGGGCTGGCCGGGGCCGTGCTGCCGTTGATGACGCCGCTGCTGGTGCAGGTCAGGTCAAACCAGTTGGCGGTGACGGTGACGGCCTCGCTAAAGGTGATGGCAATGGTCGCCGTCAGCGGCACATTCGTTGCGCCATCGGCGGGATTAGTGTCAACCACAGATGGGCCACCGGGACCCCCAATTACGTCTTCCCAGGTGTCGGCGACACGGACGCCATCAATGGTAGCCGCGGGGCGCAAACCAGTTCCGCCTTGCCGGATTGCGACTCTTTCTACTGCCTGAGTACCGGTACCTGCCAACGATATTAACGGAGTCGCCGGCTCAACGGCCGTTGCCGTATCCAACACAAAGAGACTTGTATCACCACTGGTGACATCATATTTGCCAACAACAAGATAGGTAGTATTGTAGGCAAAAGCATCTGTTGCATAGGTGGCAGCACCTGTAGTGCCTAAGCCGTATTCCAATACGCCAGCGTTGTCTCTTACAAAAATGCGGGCGCGGAAGCCCGTGCTGGCATTGGAAAGGTGTAAAAAGTAATCGCCGGTTTGTGCCTCGGAAACATTGACCAACGCAGCGAAGTAAACAAGCCCGGCTGCCTGATTTGTAAACGGCCGGTGAACGTCTTCTGTCGCTGTCATCGAAATAGTAGCAGCGCCGCCTATGCCAGAAGAGCCATAGCCGGACATGCTCAGGCCAGTAGTGACATATTGCACTGGCCCAACACCCGCCCCTGAATGAGCAACCCAAGTGCCGCTACTGACTGCAGTTAAGTCCCCTGGCGTAGCGCCATAGGCGAAATTCTCCTCAATCAGCGTTGTAAAAAGCGGTGTGGATTGAGATTGAACAGGGTTTGAGAGCGGCTGATTGGCTGTGAACTCGCTTTCACCAGCCGATGCCGTGAGGGCAACGATCCCCATCACCACAAACAGCGAGAAAAAAACTATCAGGAATAGAAACCACTTTCTGTGCATTTGTTTGTACCTCCTTCGTACAAGTTGGCTGAAATCGCCGAAAATTTCCCACTGGACTCTGCAACATCCCAGAAAATTATCAACGGATCAGAGAGTAAGAGTTAAAGAGGCTTTGGTAAGGTTCCACCCCAGGGGGGCTTACGTAAACTCGCAGCGGCACAATCGCAATCATACCATTTTGCGGCCAAAAGGCACAAAAAATATTCTCCAACCGTTCTGGTTTGTACGGCAAACCAGTTGTTGACAAAAATCAGAATATGAGTATACTGGTACTCAAATGGTTTGCAATACAAACCGGTTTGCAAACATAAAGGAGCGACTCAATATGGAGAACAAAAAAATTCAGGAACTTCAACAAATCACCTGGGTAACACGCCATTATGACCACCTGCAAGGGCTGCGGCAACTGCCATTTGGCTTCATGTTTTTGCTCATTGCCATAGACAAAGCGGGTGTATGGCCCTGGTTTTCTATCTGGCAGCCACTCACTGGCCTTGTGGCGGTCGGACTGGGTATAACGGGTTATTGGTGGATCGGCCGTATCTATGCGCGGACGCTCGGTCAGGTACAACAACTACCGGGCCAGGGAAAACGAATGGGGCTGTTTGTGGTTGTTTTTCTCGGCCTGTTTTTCATTGCTGGCAGCGTTGAGATTGCCAGGAATTGGCCGTTCAGCGCCAGCGGCCTGGTGATTGCCGGTGGATTGGTTGTGTATTATTGGCAAAACGGCCGTTACCGCCCCCATTATCTCATCCTGGCAGCCTTCATGGCGTTCGTCAGTTTGTTGCCCCTTACCGGGTTGCTGGCTGTCGAACAGGTGTATTTATTCGGCCCCGACGCGGTAATTGGCGCCCTTCTATTTTCCCTTATTACCGTTGTGGGTGGCCTGGTGGATCATTGGCTGTTGATGCGCACACTACCCATCTACTCGGAAGCCAACTCATGACTGAATTATTCGAAGAACTGGCAGCACTGGATAAGCTCATACACGAACCGGCCCGGCTGGCAATCATGACCGCCCTTTCTGCCTGCCAGAGCGCTGATTTCCTCTTCTTACAACGATTGACAGGATTGACAAAAGGCAACCTGTCCAGCCATCTCACCAAACTGGAAAACGCCAGCCTGATCCAGATTGAGAAAAAGTTCATTGGCAAAAAGCCAAACACATTGGTTTCGCTGAGTGATACAGGACGGCAGGCAATTGAGCGCCATTGGCAGCAGCTTGAGACGCTGCGGACTAACGCCACCCAATGGTCACCACCGGCGGAATAAATGTGGTAAGGCCTTACTCGCAAGAAAGCATTACCCATCAGTTGAGATATGCAGAGACGCATACTTCTTTTACCGATACACCAGGTGATGATTTCTCCCTCCTTCGTTTCCTGATCGCATTCTTCATTAGTACCTTCATGCCATGACCCTCTGCTCATAGGCGTGAACCGGGCGTGAACTTATACTTTTGAAGGTAATCATCCAATGATTGACGATGATGATTACCAGGCAAGAGGCGTGCAGGAAATCCTAGAAGAGCCACCGCAAAAACAATGCTCCCATGAGGTACACCTCGTGCCAACCATATCATAGTATCCAGAGGGAGATGATCATGTTATTGCATCTATCTGCAATTATTTCCAGAATGAACGGCCGTTACCGGCTGCCGGTTGGGCTGCTGGTCATTATGTTTTTCATGGCTATATCTGGTCGGGGGCTGCCGGTGTTGGCCTCTTACCTGGCGGCGCCGGTGGTTGAGGATCAGGCGTTTACCGTCCTGGAAAACAGCGCCACCGGCACGGCCGTGGGCACAGTTGTTGCCACCGATGCCGATACCTACGCCATCATCGCCGGGAATGAATTGGGCGCTTTTGCCATCAATGCCAGCACCGGCCTGCTCACCGTCGCCGATGGCTCGCAGATTGACTATGAAACCAATCCGGTCTTTTTGCTGACGGTAGAAGTAGCCAATCCAGACGGTACCGATACCGGTATTATGACCATTAACGTGCTGAACATTAACGACGCCCCCGTCATTGAAGATCAGGCGTTTGATGTCTTTGTGGACAGCCCCAATGGGACGGTCGTGGGCACAATTGTGGCTTCAGACCCGGACGGTAATGATCTGTTTTACACGATTTTGGCCGGCAATACCGGCGACACCTTTGCTCTGGGTCTCACGTCCGGCCAACTAACGGTGGCGGACAACACGCTCTTGAGCGAGCCAACCACGTTTACACTGCTGGTCAGAGTCAGCGATGGCGGGTTGAACAGCACGGCCGTCATCACCATCAACGTGATCAATGACCCCAATGAGCCGCCCGTCATCAATAACCAAACTTTCAGCGTCCCCGAAAACAGCGCCAATGGCACGGCCGTTGGTACTGTTGTCGCCACTGACCCAAATGACGACCCTCTCACGTTTGGCATCATCGCCGGTAATACCGATGGCGCTTTTGCCATTAACGATACCTCCGGCCAGATAACCGTCGCCAACAGCGCCGCCCTGGACTTTGAAACCACGCCCACCTTTGCCCTCACCGTGCGTGTTACAGACACCAGCAACCTGACCGATGACGCCACCATCACCATCAACCTGACAAACGTGAACGAATTCCCGCCCGACATCAATCCACAAACGTTCACCATCGTCGAAAACGCCGCCAATGGGGCCATCGTAGGCACCGTAGTAGTCACGGATAGTGACGGCATTGACTCCTTTACCTTTGTCATCCTCAGCGGCGACCCGGACGGCGTCTTCAGCATCAACTCTGCCGGTGTGATTGCCGTTGCCAATAACAGCACATTGGACTTTGAAACCACCCCCAGCTACAGCCTGGATGTGCAGGTAACAGACAGCGGCGCATTAACGGACACGGCCGTGATGACCATCAACGTCCTGGACGCCAACGATCCGCCCATCATCAACGACGAGGATTTGGATGTGTCCCCTGGAGCCATTCAGGAAACGGAAATGATCACCCTGACCGGCAGTTTCACCGACCAGGACAGCGGCGACGCACACACCGTCACCATTGATTGGGGCGATGGTAACAGCGATGTCATCAACCTGGGGGCAGACGTGACCGATTTCAGCGCCAGCCACACCTACCTGGATGACCCCGCCGGGCCGTCTGACGTGTATACGATTGAAGTGACGGTGGATGACGGCACGGGCAGCGATTCCGCCAATGCCAGCGTCACCGTCACCAATGTGCCGCCCGTCTTAGGCCCAGTTTCGGCCACGCCCACCATTTTGGACGAAGGCGAATCCACAACCCTCTCCGGCACGTTTACCGAGATCAGCCCATTGGACACCTTTGTCCTGACGGTGGATTGGGGGGATGGTGTGGTCGAGGACTTCAACTATGCCGCCGGTGCCAGCAACTTCGCGGAAACGCACACCTATCAAGACAACTATGACCCGGCGACCATCGCCGTGACGCTGGCGGATGATGATGGCGGCAGCGATTCGGGTGAAACGGCCGTCACCGTCAACAACCTGCCCCCCACTGCCGACGCCGGCCCCGACCTGATCGTGCTGGATGGCTTCCCGGCCAACTTTAACGGCGCCGCCAGCGACCCTGGCGCCTGGGATACCTTGACCTATGATTGGGACTTTGGCGATGGCGCCAGCGACAGCGGCACACTGAACCCCGCCCACATTTACCCCGGCGTTGGCGTCTACACCGCTACCCTGACGGTAACGGATGATGATGGCGATAGTGGCAGTGACACGGCCGTTGTCACCGTCATCGCCCCTTCAGACATCATCGGCCTGAAAACGGTCAGCGGCAGCTTTACCGACGGCGGCACGATTCGCTACACCATCACCCTCTCCAACACCGGCGACCTGGACCAGGCAGACAACCCCGGCGATGAGTTTGTGGACGAGTTACCGGCAGAGATAGAACTGACCAACGCCCAGGTGGTAAGCGGCGGCGGTACGATTGCTTCCAGTTTCAACACCGTCACCTGGAACGGGGCCATTCCCGCTGGCGGCAGCGTGGTGCTGGAGATTGAAGCCACTATTTTGCCCGGTTTCCGCGGCCAGGTGGTCAGCAACCAGGGCCAGATTTTCTACGATGGCGATAACGACGGGCAGAATGAGGGAATCACCTACACCGATGATCCCACCCAGCCGGGTATGTTCGACCCCACCACCTTTATCATTCAGGAACTCTCAGCCGTCTACCTGCCAATAATTATGAACCAGGTGGTCAACGCGCCTGATCTGGTGATTACGGCCGTTAGCGCCAGCAGCAACCAGATTGAATTGACCATTCAGAACCAGGGCAGCGCCGCTACCCCCAATGGTTTCTGGGTAGACTTTTACATCAGCCCCAGTGCGCCGCCCACCGGCCCCAACCAGTTATGGTATGACCTGGCCGATGAAGGGCTGGCCTGGGGCGTTACCGCCCTGCTGGCGCCCGGCCAATCATTGACGCTGGTTTACAGCACCGAACCGGGTGCGCCGAATCAATACTTTGTACCCGAAGAAAGCCTGTATAACGGCAGCCTGCCAGCCGGTACACTGGTTTACGCGCAGGTAGATTCTGCCCGTGAAGGTGTATCCTACGGTGGTATTCTGGAAACGCATGAAATTCTGGGTGGGCCGTACAACAACATTGCATCCGGCACGGCCGTCGCCCCCTAATAATCATTTGATAGGGGGATATTGGTCTCAATATCCCCCTATTCTCAATATCCATTTTGAAAAGGATGTATAAGATGACCAGGAAATTATTTGAAAATCGTACTGTTTCCATTCTCTTCACCGGCACGGCCGTGCTGCTGCTGTTGGCGCTCATGTTGCCGCTGTTTGCCGCCGCCCAAGAAGGTGAACTGCCGCCCCGCGGCGGCGAGCCGCCCACCGCTACCCCTGTTCCGCCAGAACAAACTCCGGAACCACCCGCTGCCACCCCGGCGCCGGTGCAAGAATCGGCGCAAACCGGCAGCCGTCTGCAACTTCATGCCCATTATGGCCCAAACTGGCAGTGGCACCTGATGGCCTGGCAAGAGTTGTGGACAGAGGTGCAGTGGAGTGACGGCGCCAACTGGCATGTGGTGGAAGGCTGGCGCGGTCAGATGGACAGCATCTCTCAGGTGGGGGGCCAATGGGTGAGCGTGCGTGAGTGGTGGGTAGATGGTAAAGACCTGGGGGCAGGCCCCTTCCGCTGGGTGATTTACGAGCGGCAGGGAGGCGCGGCGCTGCTCACCAGCAACTCATTCATGTTACCGGCGCGTGGCGGCGAAACAATGGTTGTCCCTGTCACCATTGGCGAATGAACGGAAACCAGGCCCTAAGGGTTTTCTACAACTCTTAGGGCCGGTAGAAAATATGAGTCTTTGCTGAACACCACCTTGTTTTTACGGCCGTCTGTCATAGAACTAGAGTGACGTATATGACTACAGTTCTAGGATAGACTTTTATGGCAAATAGAGTAGAAATTAATACCCCCGCGCCGGACTTTGAACTGGCTGATTTTAACGGCCGTGCCGTCCGGCTTTCCGATTATCGCGGCGAAAAACACGTTGTGTTGGTTTTCAATCGCGGTTTTACCTGACCGTACTGCCGCCGGCACATGGCGCAGTTGCGCCGTGATTACGATGAATTCACCGACAGGTACAGCGAAATCGTGATAGTTGGCCCAGAAGACGACGCCGCCTTCCGCGACTACTGGCAGCAAGAAGAACTGCCTTACGTCGGGTTGCCTGACCCCAAACATTCCGTCCTCAAGCTGTACGGCCAACAGGTGAGCCTCTTCAAACTGGGGCGGATGCCCGCTCAGGTCATCGTAGACCAGGAAGGCATTGCCCGTTTTGTGCATTACGGCCACGACATGACCGATATTCCCGAAAACGAAGAGATTTTCGCCATTTTAGACATGCTCAACGTCCCCAGTTCCCCATAACCCTCCGCGCCTCCTCTGTGGTACACTTGGCGAAAGTTTGTGGTTTGTAGTCAGGCAATTTATTGCCGTTTGAGCGGGATGGGCAATGAATTGCCCTACTACAAACCAGCAATCGCTTTGAGGACAGGCGCAACATGAAACTCAACATCTCCTTAGGTCAAATTGATGTCAAACTGGGCGACCCCGCCGCGAACCTGACGGCCGTGCAAGAAATGACCACCCTTGCCGCCAGCCGGGGTTCCGATCTGGTTGTCTTCCCCGAACTGTGGTCTACCGGCTATGACCTGGAAAACGGCGCAAAGTACGCCACCGACACCGACACCGGCATGTTTGCCACAGTGGCGGCCCTGGCGCAGGCGCATGGCATCGCCATTTTAGGCTCGTGCCTGTCTGATCTGGGCGGGGGGCGTATTGGCAACACGGCCGTTTACTTTGACCACACCGGCCATCCCCTGGGCGTCTACAGTAAAACCCACCTCTTCCGGCTGATGGACGAAGACCAGTACCTGGCGGCGGGCGACGGCCGTAGCCTGGTGGAAACAGCCTGGGGCCGCCTGGGGCTGGCCATTTGTTATGACCTGCGCTTCCCGGAACTGTTTCGGGCCTATGCCCTGGCCGGCGCACAGCTTGTCTTTTTGCCTTCCGAATGGCCGCATCCCCGGCTGGCGCATTGGCAAACGCTGCTGCGCGCCCGCGCCATCGAAAACCAGATGTTTATGGTCGCCTGCAACCGCGTCGGCGAAAGCAAAGGCGCCCACTTCTTCGGCCACTCTTGCATCATTGACCCCTGGGGCGAAACGGTCATCGAAGGCGGCGAAACAGCCGAACTGCTCACCGCCACCATTGACATGGAACAGGTCACGGCCGTGCGCGCCAAAATCCCCATCTTCCAAGACCGGCGACCGGAGGTGTATGGGTGAGCAGGTGAACAGGCGAGCAGGTGAACAGGTGAATAAGTCAGACGAGTTGGCTTTCTTCATAATTCATAATTCATAATTCATAATTCATAATTCATAATTCATAATTCCCAATGAAAACCCGAGGCAGAAAAGTCATCGCGCCAAAGAAGATGGCGCCGCGGCTAACGGTAACGCCGGACAGCGAAGAATATGGCTATATGACCAACAAATGGTCACGCACGGCCGTGCAGCCGCTGCTCATCGCCCTGGTTACGACTGCTTTTTTCACCGCCCTGGCCACAGCCATGGATGTGGTGCTGCAAACCGTCCTGTTCCGGGCGTTGACCCCGCTATTTTTTCTCATTTCCCTGGAAGGCATCTACACCACCCTCTGGCTCAACCACCCAGACCGCCGCCAACTAAACCGCCTGGCCTATCGCGCCGCCGAATTTCTGGTGTTTGTCCTCATTTTGCGCTTCTACACCTGGCTGGCAGCAGACAGTTTGCCCAGGATGAGCCAGCTAACCGATTATCTGCGCTTCCCCTGGCTGATGGTGGCCGACGGTTATTTTGTAATTAACGTCATCCTGCTGTTGTTGGCCTGGGTGCGCGCCATCAGCGCCGCCGAGGCTTTTAATGATCTGGCTATAGATGAAGCCGAGGTTTATTACTTCACCCTACCCCGCAGTGAACAAGACGCCAATCTGAAACCCGCCTTTTCTAACCGGATGGAAATTGTGGCCGGGTTGTTTCACCAATGGCTGTGGGGTGGGGTGCTGCTGGCGCTGGCCACGGCCGTAGCCGGCGTAGATGCCCGCACTCTCTCCATCTCAACTGAGAGTCTCATTTCCTTACAACGTTTACCCCTGCCGCCCGCTCTGATCTGGTCCTTGTTCGTCTATTTTGTGGCCGGACTGCTGCTGCTCAGCCAGGCGCGCCTGGGGGCGCTAAACGCCCGCTGGCTGCACGATGGCGCCAGCAAATCGCCAGAAATCGAGCGAAGCTGGCACCGTATGACTACCTGGCTGCTGCTGGTCATGGCCGTGATTGCCCTGTTTTTGCCCCTGGGGTCCACTTTTGCCATTGGCCGGGTGCTGGCTTTTGTGGTCAGTTTTGTGGCACAGATTTTTGTTTTCCTCGCCTACCTGCTCACCATTTTGTTGACCATGTTTTTCGCGCCGCTCACGGAACAATCGCTGCCCGAAATCCCCAGCACCCCTTCGCCCACGCCGCCGCCAGCCACACCAGCGCCTACGCCCATACCTCCCGTTAATTTGCCACCTGACGAAACGGCGCAAATGCTGGTTAGCTCCGCCTTTTGGGCGGTAGCCATTGTGATGAGTTTTATCGCCATCTCCTTTTTCCTGCGTGACCGGGGTTTTCGGGTGAATACGGCACTTTTGGCACGGGCAGGCGGCGGGCTGCTGGCCTGGCTGCGCAGCCTGTGGCATGACATGGCCGACTACGCCGGTGATTTTGCCCAGAGCGCCCGGAATCGCTGGCAAACGGCCGTTAAACCCGATGAAACCACCCCCTCCACCCCACCCTGGCGCTTCATCCGCCTTAATTCGTTGTCGCCCCGCGACCAGATTCGCTACTTCTACCTCGCCACCGTCAGACGTGCCGCCGAACAGGGAAAACCCCGTGATCCCGATGAAACGCCGCTAGAATTTGCCGAAGACCTGAAAACGGGTTGGCCCGACGCCGAAGCGGAAATTGAGGACCTCACCGAAGCGTTTTTGCGCGCGCGCTACAGCCGGGAAAACATCGAGAAAGATGATGTGAACCCGGTGAAGCAGCAGTGGCGGCAGGTGAAAAACCGTTTACGCCGGTCACGCTCGTGATCCGAATAAACCTGACAGGTCTTTTGAGACCTGTCAGGTTTTTTTTAATGTGAATCATTCCCTAGAACATCCCGCTAATGTTCGCCCATCACCCCCATTCGTGATAAAAAACGGCCGTTTGCAAATAATTGATCCACAAAGGATGCCAAGAAACGCGAAGTTTTATAACATTTTATCCGCGTCATCCGCGAGAATCTGCGTCCTATTCATTTGAAGGAGAACCTGCCCAATGCACCAACTGGTTGAATGTGTACCCAATTTCAGCAACGGCCGTGACCCGGCCATCTACAACGCCATCGCTGACGCCATTCGCAGCGTCCACAACAGCATCCGCCTGCTCGACCTCAGCGCCGACCCCGACCACAACCGTACCGTCATCACCTTTGTCGGCGCACCCGCCGACGTGGAAGAGGCCGCCTTCCGCGCCATCAGCACCGCCGCCAGACTCATTGACCTGGACAACCACCAGGGTGAACACCCCCGCATGGGCGCCACCGACGTATGCCCCTTCATTCCCATCAAAAACATGACCATCAAAGAGTGTGTGGAGATGGCGCACCGGCTGGCCAAACGGATCGGCGACGAACTGGGCATCTGCATTTACCTCTATGGTGACGCCGCCACCCGCCCCGAACGGGAAAAACTGGCCGACATCCGCAAAGGGCAATACGAAAAGTGGAAAGAAGAAATCGGCCATGAACCGGCGCGCGAACCGGACTACGGCCCCGCCGTTCCCGCCAAATGGGGCGCTACGGTGATTGGGGTACGGCCGTTCCTCATTGCCTATAATCTGTACCTGAACAGTGACAACGTGGAGATCGCCGAGCAAATCGCCCGCGCTGTCCGTTTCACCAGCGGCGGCTTGCGTTACGTACAGGCCAAAGGCTTCCTGGTGGAAGGGCTGGCCCAGGTGAGCATGAACCTGACCAACTTCGACAAAACCCCCATCTACCGTGTGCAGGATATGGTCAAACGGGAAGCGGCCCGCTACGGCCTCACCGTCACCAAAGCCGAACTGGTGGGGCTTATCCCCCAAAAAGCACTCATGGAAACCGCCCGCTACTACCTGCAATTGGATGAGATGCAAGACAGTCAGGTATTAGAATATCGCCTGCTGGAAGAAGAAGAGTCCAGCGACTACACGCCCCACCCCTTTTTGGATGCACTGGCAGCCAACAAACCCACCCCTGGCGGCGGTTCGGCCGCAGCCCTGGCGGGAGCTTTGGCCGCGGCCCTGGCGCAAATGGTGGCCGGGTTGACGGTGGGCCGCAAGAAATATGCGGCTGTGCAGGAGCAGGCGGAAGCAGTGCTTTCTCAAGCGGCTGACCTGCGCGCCCAACTGACCGCCGCCATCCGTGAAGACGCCGCCGCCTATGAAGCGGTCATGGCCGCCTATCGCCAGCAAGATGTACCGGAAGAAATACGGGCCACGGCCGTAGAGAATGCCACCATCGGCGCCGGAGAAGTCCCACTGCGGGTAGCCCGGCTGAGTCATGCGGTGGCCCGGCTGGCCCAAACCATCACCAGCATCGGCAACAGCAACGCCGCCACCGATGCGGCCGCCGGGGCGCTGCTGGCGCAAACGGCCGTTCAAATTGCCGCCATGAACGTGCGCATCAACGTCCTGAATCTGCAAAATCAGGCGCTCGCCGCCCAATGGCAGGCGGAACTGGAAACATTGGAACGGGACACGGCCGTCATCGTCGAAGCCGCCATGTCCACCGCCAGAGAACGGGGAGGGTTCTAAACAGTGCCAGGAAATAACTTACCGCAGAGACGCAGAGGCGCAGAGAAAAAAAATCCGCGTTTAGCCGCGTTTATCTGCGTCCTGTTTCTGGCGCTGTTGGCGGCCTGCCAGGGGCAGCCGGTAGCGGCGGTGGTCAATGTGGAGCTGGTGAGCACGGCCGTGCCGCCCACCAGCGCCCCCACCCACACTGCCTTGCCCCCCGTACAGATGCAAATCATCTCACCAACCGCACCGGCGGAGACGGCCGTCTCTGCTGCCATGCCCTCCTTCACCCTGCCCGACCCCACCCAACCACCGGCCCTCACCCCCTCACCTGCTCAGCCCGGCCTCATCACCCCCTCACCTGATCACCCTGACACCCCCACCCCTACCCCTACCCTCCCACCGCCCACCTTCACCCCGCCCGCCCTGCCGCAAACCGCACCAGAAGAACATTACTGGCTGCGGCGACCTGTAGCCGAAGGCGGCATCGTCTGGACCAACAAACATTACCCCTATGGCAGCACGCGCGGCGGCGAATTGCGTCCCCATCATGGCGTCGAGTTCGACGTGCCTTACAACACCGAAATCCTGGCAACCGCCAGCGGCACAGTCATCGTCGCCGGCAACGATGCCACCACCACCTACGGCCCTCACAACAGTTTCTATGGCAACCTGGTCGTCATCCAGCACGACTTTCTGTACAACGGGCAGCCCGTCTTCACCCTGTACGGCCATCTCAGCCGACCGCTGGTCGAGGTAGGGCGGCAGGTCAACGCCGGGGATGTAATCGGACTTTCTGGCGCCACCGGCGTAGCTGACGGCCCGCACATGCACTTTGAGGTGCGCCTGGGCCAAAACAGCTACGAAGCCACCCACAACCCGCTGTTGTGGCTGTGGCCTTTCCCCGACCGGGGCACCGTCGTCGGCCGCATCACCTTTGCCAACGGCGCATTGGCCTACGAAGCGCCGGTGCGTGTGGAACGCATTGACGCCCCTTCCCGCTACGCCGCCACCACCACCTACGCCAATGAAACGCTCAACGCCGACGATGTCTGGAACGAAAACTTCGCCCTGGATGATGTCGAGGTCGGTTACTACCGCGTCACCGTCAGCGTTGGCGACAAAAAATTCACCCAGGAAATCTGGGTCTACCCCCGCCGCACCTCCTTTGTGGAAATTGTGATCGAACCGTGACGGTATGAGCAAACGCCGCCGTAATCTTCTCGTTTTTCTGGCTGTTCTGGCGCTTGTCCTGCTGGTTGGCCCCTTCCTGGTGCCTGTGCCGCCACTGGAAAACAGTGTGCCGCCACAACAACTGGCAGACCCGGACAGTCTATTCATGGAAATCAACGGCCAAAGTTTGCACGTCAAGCGGTATGGGGAAGGTGAACCGGTCTATTTGCTGCTGCATGGTTTTGCCTCCAACACCTACACCTGGCACAAAGTGGTAGAGGCGCTGGCGCAGCAGGGTACGGTCATCGTTTATGATCGCATCGGGTTTGGACTGTCGGCACGGCCGTTGACCTGGACAGGCGACAATCCCTACACGCCAGAAGCCCAGGTTGCCCAGGCCATTGGCTTGCTGGATGCGTTAGCGGTGGATCAGGCCATTCTGGTTGGTAATTCTGCCGGAGGAACGGTAGCCACCGCCGTTGCCTTGGCCCACCCCAACCGGGTGATGGCGTTGGTATTGGCAGATGCCGCCATTTACTCTGGCGGCGGTGCGCCCCCGTTTATTAAACCCCTATTACGTACACCCCAAATGCGCCGCTTGGGGCCATTGATCACCCGCGCTTTTTTGGGCCGAGGGGGCGGATCATTACTTGATCTGGCCTGGCACGATCCCACTCTGGTGACGCCAGAGGATATTGCTGCCTATGAAAAGCCATTGCGGGTGGAAAATTGGGACAAAGCGTTGTGGGAGTTTACCCTGGCGAGCGAAGCGTCTGATTTGCCGGGACGGCTGTCTGAGCTGACGCTGCCGGTGCTGGTCATCACCGGTGACGATGACCGCATTGTGCCCACCGCGGAAAGTGTGCGCCTGGCTGACGAACTGCCCCAGGCCGAACTGGTCATTATCCCCAACACCGGGCACGTGCCCCAGGAGGAAAGCCCGGAACAGTTTTTAGATGCGGTTTTGGGTTTTGTAGAGGGGATCAGTTCAACCTCCAAAGATTGAACCAATCTGGGCGCCTACACCGGTTTTTGGTAGTGGCGTTCGGCGGTGATGAGCAGGCGGTTGAGCAGGATGGCGACCACCACCACCACCAGCGACCCGGCCACAATTTTGTCATAGCGGTTCTGGGCAATACCATCAAACAGCAGCGTACCCAATCCGCCCGCGCCAAACTTGGCGCCAATAGTGGCAATCCCAATGGCGACAATAATGGCTATGCGCAGGCCGGCAATGATGACCGGCAGCGCCAACGGCAACTGCACCCGCCGCCAGCTTTGCCAGCCGCTCATGCCCACCCCCCGCGCCGCTTCCAGAATGTGCGCCGGGACCCCTTTCATTCCTACCACCATGTTCCGCACCAGAATGACTTGCGTGTAAATGATCAGCGCCACAATGACCGACCGCTGATTCAGGCCAAATACCGGCAGCAGCAAGATCAAGAGGGCTATGCTGGGAATGGTGTAGAGGACGCCCAGAAACCCCAACACGCCATTCGCCAGCCGCTCTGAGCGCAGCAAAACCAGGCTCAGCGGCAAGGCAATCGCCAGCGAAATGAGCAGCGCCGCCACCGTCATATACAGATGTTGGCCGGTTAATCTGAGGATTACGTCAGGGTTGTTGAGGATGTAGGTCATAGCAGGGCATCAGACATCCGATTTTTTCAAAAATCGGATGCCTCACTCCCGGTACCGCTGAATTTGCTGCAGCGTCAACACACCCACCGGTCTGGATTCGCTCATCACGACCAATGAAGGGATGTCGCCGCCAAGCAGCAGGGAGAGCGCCTGGCGCAGGTTGTCATCCTGAGAGATGGTGGGCTGCCCGTTACGGGTGAAACCCGGCGGCAGCGGCTGCATGGCGGATTCGACACGAATGAGGCCCAACTGGCGCACCATGTCATCCGCGCCCACCAGTTCGCGCACAAAGTCATCGGCCGGGTTTTTGAGGATGTTGAAGGGGGTGTCGTATTGGTGGACACGGCCGTCCTTCATTACCACCATCCTGTCCGCCAGCCGCAGCGCCTCCTCTACGTCATGGGTGACAAAGAGGATCGTCTTGTGCAGCCGCCGCTGCAAATGCAGCAGCGCATCTTGCAGGCCAGTGCGAGTGATAGCGTCAATGGCCCCAAACGGCTCATCCATCAGGATGACTTTGGGGTCGCCCGCCAGGGCGCGGGCCACGCCCACCCGCTGCTGCTGCCCGCCGGACAACTGCGCCGGGTAGCGGTCGCGGTATTGCACTGGCGGTAAATCCACCAACGCCAACATCTCGTCCACGCGCGCCACAATTTCCTCTTTAGGCCACTTCAGCAGGTCGGGCACAACGGCCACATTTTCGGCCACCGTCATGTGCGGGAAGAGACCAATTTGCTGGATGACGTACCCGATCTGGCGGCGCAGCGTGGTGGCGTCCATTGTCTGGCTGTCTTGCCCGTCCAGGTAGATGGCGCCCGATGTGGGCTCGATCAGCCGGTTGACCATTTTGAGCAGGGTGGTTTTGCCACAGCCAGATGGCCCCAGCAACACCACAAAGCTGCCTTCACTCACTTCAAAGGTAGCATCGTCAACGGCCGTGTGCCCCACATTGGCGAACTGCTTGTTGACGTGTTCAAAGCGGATGGCGCTCATGGGGGAACGTAATCCGTGACCCGTAATCCGTGACCCGTAATCCGTAACCCGTTGTCAGATTACGGATTACGGATTACGAATTACGGATTACCTGTTTACTCGATCAGCCCTTGCTGCACCAGGAACTCACGGGCCACATCGGCGGGTTCACGGCCGTTGCCGCTGACCTCGTTGTTGAGCCGCTGCATGGTGGCGTCGGTGAGCAGAGGGGCTACCTTGTTCAAAATGTCGGCCACTTCCGGGTTGGCGTCCAGCGCCGCCTGGCGGATGACGGGCGCTACCTGATAGGGCGGGTACAACCCTTTGTCATCTACCAGCGATTGCAGGTCATACGCCGCCAATTCGCCGTCCGTGCCAAAGGCCACCACCACATCCGCCTCGCCGTTCAACAGCGCCTGGTAACGCAGGCCCGGATCAACAGTCAGGAAGTTCTTGAAGTTGAAATCGCCATAGACCCGTTTCAAGCCAGGAACACCATCTTCGCGTTCGGCAAATTCCGGCGGGCCAATGAGGACTAACTGGTCGGCGTTGGCTACCATGTCGGAGAAGGTGGTGATGCCCAATTCGGCGGCGCGCGCTTTGGTCATGGCCAATGCCTGGGTGTTGTTCATGGGCGCCGGTGTCAGCCAGACCAGATTAAATTGCTCCTGGTAAGCATCTTTGACCGCATTGTACACGGCCTGCGGGTCGCTCATTACGTCCATCTTCAAGACGGTGAGCAGGCCGGTGCCGGTGTATTCGGGGTAGACATCAATGGAACCGTCCAGCAAGGCTTGTTGGGCCACCGGCGTGCCGCCCAGGTTCAATTTACGTTCCACTTTGTAACCAGCATCTTCCAGCAGCAAAGCGTACATTTCACCCAAAATGAACTGTTCCGTGAAATCTTTAGATGCCACCGTGATGGTTTTGTCGTTGCTGCCGCCACATGCGGTGAGCACGGCCGTGAACAGCCCCAACAGTATTAACCAGATAAACTTTTTCATTATTCTCTCCTTTTGATTTTCGATTCAGAGGTTCAACTTTTGGCAAAAGTTGAACTTCTCGTTACGTAGAAACCTGTATACGATGTTGTACGCCGCTCAACGTCAGGTCAATGAATAACGCCAGCAGCGCCACTGGAATCGCCCCCACCAGCAAAATGGAAATATCATAGAGGGCGAAACCGCGCACCACAAACAATCCTAAACCACCCACACCAATGAAAGCCGCCAGGGTGGCGCTGGCCACCAGTTCCACGGTAGCGGTACGAATCCCGGCCAATATCACCGGCAGCGCCAGCGGCGTCTCCACTCGCTGCCACACCTGCCCGGCGGTCATGCCCATGCCGGTAGCCGCTTCGCGGATGGCCGGGTTGATGGTGCGGTAGGCGGCGTCGGTGTTGATTAAAATGGGCGGGAAAGCCAGCAACGTCAGGGCAATGATAGCCGATGTGCGCGACAGGCCAAAAAAGGGGATCGCCAGAAAGAGGACGGCAATGCTGGGCACCACGCGGAAGGTACTCAGGGCATCAATCACGGCCGTGCGCTGCCCCCGCGACGACCAAATGCCGATGGGAATACTGATGACCATGCTAATACTCAGGGAAACAGCCACCAGCAGCAGGTGATCGGCCAACGCCCGCCAAAATTCGGCGGCATGGCTTTGGGCATAGAGCCAGGTGGCATGGAGTAAATCAAGCATAAGACAAGGTGGGACTGTGGGTGAATCGGATACGCCACATCCATTGGATGAGCCGCATCCGTTAGATGCTTTCAACCCTAATTGTATTACCGGATTGACTCAGGGCAATTTTTGTGTCAATTTGTGTCCCATGACGCCTCTAACCATCACCACCTGCCAGGCAGACAATACGTTTGGACTGACACAGCGGCTGGCCAATTATCTGGCCGTGCGCCTGCATATCCCGTGTATCTGTGTGGAAGATGTGCCCTGGCCGGAGCGGTACCGGCTAATTGACAGCGGCGACATCACCATTGGCTGGATTTGTGGGCTGCCGTATGTGAAGCAGGCCGACCGGCCAGAGCCGGGTATTGACCTGCTAGCAACGCCGGTAATGGCTGGCGAGCGGTATGGGGCACGGCCGTGTTACTTTTCCGATGTGGTGGTGCGGCACGACAGCGGCTGGCAGCGGTTCAGCGATTTACACGGCGCGTCTCGGGCCGTCAATGAACCAGGATCACATTCCGGCTATAACATCGTCCGGTACACGCTGGCAGCCATGGGGGCAGACGGCCGTTTCTTCAGCCGCGTGATCATGTCAGGCAGTCACCTGAATTCGCTGGCAATGATTTTGCGTGGGGAGGTGGATGCGTCGGCCATTGACAGCACGGTTTTGGAATGGGCATTCCAATTACGGCCGTCCCTGCGCACGCAACTTCGCATCATTGATACCCTCGGCCCCAGCCCCGGCCCACCGCTGGTGATACAACGGCATTTACCGCCAGACTTAAAGGCTCATATTCACCGGTTGTTATGCCAGATGCACGAGGAAAAGTTAGGGCAGCTTATCCTGAAATATGGGGAGGTGGCCCGGTTCACGGCCGTCACGGACCAAGATTACGATCCCATCCGCCAGATGGCGCAACGTGCCGCCGCCATTCAATTTCCCACGTGAAACGTGAAACGTGAGATGTCACGCATCACGCATCACTCACGGTCGGTAAAATTTTCCGTCAGGATCGAGCGCCTGGGCCGCGCGGTAGATGAGGGTGGCGGGTGGTTGTTGGCCCAGATACGGCCGTGCTCCACTTCCTCGCAGCGCCAATCCCATCAACCCCAATTCTCGCAAGACGGCATCCAGCGGCGCGGCGTTTGGGGCAGCCAGCCAGGCCACATTACCACCGGCAGTGTAGCGGCGGTGCGTAGTGTGGGGGATTACGGCCGTGTCCAATTCCTCTACTCGTTTAGGAGCGATGGGCACTTTTATCAACAGTGGTGCAACCTCGGCCCAGGCCATGTCATTGGCCGCCTGCCAGATGGCGGCGTCTTCGGTGCTGGTTTCCACGGCCGTGCTGTGCGGCGCGAGCAACTGGCGCAGCCGCTCGGCGCGAGCGGGCAGCGCCTCCGGCAACCCACCCAACCGGATGAGCAGGTCAGCGCCGGTGTCCGTCACCAATACATCCAGCGCATCCATTTCCAACGGCCGTGTTGCCAATGAAAAAATCGCCTCCATCGCCGCCGTCACATTCGCCAACGCCAACCGCAGCGTCAGGTAAGCGGGTGGCGCGGGGAACACTTTGAAGCTCACCTCAGCCAGGATGCCAAAGCCACCCAGGCTGCCCACCATAAACTTGGGCAGGTCAAACCCCGCCGCGTTTTTGACCACCTTGCCGCCCGCGTGAATGAGACGGCCGTGACCATCCACAAAGCGCACCCCCAAAATAAAATCGCGCACCCCACCATAGCGGTAGCGCCCGGAGCCGCTGGTATTGGCGGCAATGGTGCCACCCAACGTGGCCCCCTTCGCCGCCAGCAGGGGATCAAAGGGCAGATACTGGCCGTTTTTTGCCAGTTCGTGTTGGATGTGCTGCACGGCCGTGCCCGCATACGCCGTAAACGTGTATTCCCCCGGCTCATATTCCAACAAACCGGTCAGGCCGCTCATGTCAACGGTTACGGCCGTGCCCCCCGGCGCAGACAACGCCGGTTTACTTCCCCCACCCCGCGGCAGCAGGCGAGAACCGGCATTTACGATTTCCTGGAGTTCGGCTGTGCTTGTTGGTCGCATTTTTTCGTAATCCGTAAACCGTGAACCGTAGTCCGTAACGGATTACGGTTCACGGTTTACGATTCTTACACCCCTGCCGCCTGAAATGCCCCGGCTACAATCGCCTGCGCGTCTGCCTGAATTTGTTTCAGGTGGTCGGGGCTGCGGAAACTTTCGGCGTAAATTTTGTAGATTTCTTCGGTGCCCGACGGCCGTGCCGCAAACCAGCCATTCGTCGCCACCACCTTTAGCCCGCCGATGGCTTCGCCATTGCAC
Source organism: Chloroflexota bacterium (assembly GCA_035444285.1). Lineage (GTDB taxonomy): Bacteria > Chloroflexota > Anaerolineae > Promineifilales > Promineifilaceae > CAADGU01. Next base: position 37,454 of record DAOMOK010000027.1, on the reverse strand, counting down.
GGGGCGTGGGTCAGCCGGGCGATAATCGGTTCACCGGCCAGTTCCGCCGCCTGCACCATCTCCGGCGACAGGTTGGCCAGTGCCTTCTTTTGGGCGGCGTTGGCCGGAGCGTCCATGCGTTCATAAGCCGGGTCGCCAAATTCGGCGGCCAATGCCCGATATTGCTCACCGGGGTCATTCCCGGTGACGGCCAATATCTCCGCCGCCAGCAAATCGAGCAGCAGCCCATCCTTGTCCGTTGTCCACACCGTGCCATCCAACCGCAGGAAGGAGGCGCCCGCACTCTCCTCGCCGCCAAAACCAAAGCCGCCGCTGAGCAGTCCCTCCACAAAGTATTTGAAACCCACCGGCACTTCACACAAGGTACGGCCTAACGATTCGGCCACCCGGTCAATCATGGAACTGGAGACGAGCGTTTTGCCCACCGCCACCTGCGGCCCCCAGTGGGGGCGGTGTTGGAAGAGGTAGGACACGGCCGTTGCCAGAAAATGATTCGGGTTCATCAGTCCGGCGCTGCGGGTGACAATACCGTGCCGGTCGGCGTCTGGGTCATTGCCAAAGGCGATGTCGAAACGGTCTTTGAGCTGAATCAGGCTGGCCATGGCGTAGGGCGAAGAACAATCCATGCGGATTTTGCCGTCGTGATCCAGGGTCATAAAGGCGAAGGTGGGGTCTACGGCCGTGTTCACCACCTCCATATCCAGCCCATACCGCTCGGCAATGGGCGCCCAATACGGCAAACTCGCGCCGCCCATGGGGTCTACGCCAATCTTCAACTGCGCCTGGGCAATCGCTTCCATCTGAATGACGCTGCCCAGGTCGGCCACGTAGGGGGTGATATAGTCGTATTCGTGGGTGCTGTCCGCTTTGAGCGCCCGGTTCAGCGGCAGGCGGCGCACGCCGCGCAGTCCATCCGCCAGTAGTTCGTTGGCCCGATCTTGAATCTGTTTGGTGGTACTCGTATCGGCCGGGCCGGCCGAGGGTGGATTGTATTTGAAACCACCATCGCCGGGTGGATTGTGCGACGGGGTGATGACCACACCATCGGCCAGACCATCCGTCCGTCCCCGATTGTAGGTAAGAATGGCATGGGAGATGACGGGCGTGGGGGTGTACCCCAGACCGGCCTGGAGGAACACCTGGACATCGTTGGCGGCGAAGACTTCCACGGCCGTGTACAGCGCCGGTTCCGACAATGCATGGGTATCCATGCCCAAATAAAGTGGGCCGGTAATCCCCATCATCTGGCGATATTCACAAATGGCCTGACTGATCGCCAGAATGTGGTTTTCGTTGAAGCTGTATTTCAGCGATGTGCCCCGATGCCCAGACGTGCCAAAGGCGACGCAGTGCGCCGCTTCGGCCGGGTCTGGTTTGTGGGTGTAATAGGCAGCAATCAGGCGGGGGATATTGGTCAATTGTTCGCGGGGGGCGGGTTGGCCTGCCAGTTGGTGAATACCCATACCAATCTCCTTCGAGGTGTGGTTCGATTTTGCATAATCGCGTTAACAGAATGAGCTTAACGCAGAGACGCAGCGGCGCAGAGAGGAGCGTCTTGGATTGGCGTCTCTGGCGTGAGATGATAGCACTTTTAGACGGATAGATCACACAAAAGTGATACGTGATACCTGACCGTCACATATTACGCATCACGAGCTGATGCCCTCTGGTAGAGGATACAAACTGAGTCCAGGCGTCCCGGCAAAATCTTTTTGGTTCAGGGTGATGAGGGTGAGATGGTGTTGTACGGCCGTAGCCGCAATAATGGCATCGGGCATACTCAATGCTTGTTCCCGGCTGCGCATTTGTCGCACGAATTCGCCAGAGCGGTCGGCAATGGTCGCATCCAGGTTGTAAGTCAAGAATCGTGATAGTAGTTTTTGTGTTGTCTGGCGTTCGTTTTCGTGCATCCCGGCATATACTTCCAGGCGGGTGATAACAGAAATGCTCAACCGCTCTGTACGTCCCAATTGACGCAGCAGATTAACCACACGTCGGTTGCCACGTAAATGGCGAAGCACAATGCCTGTATCCAGTAAATATCTACTCATCACCACCTCGCGCCCAGGAATGGCGTAAATGATTGAGCCAATGATCAATATCTGTTTCGCTTACCATGTCTGGATGGTTATTTTCTGTCCATGCGCCAGCCGCTTCTTCCAGAACAGCTTGCTGTTCAACAAGCGCCAATTGAGTTTTTATGGCTGTGGTAATGAAACTGCTGCGCTGGCGTGAGGGGATACGGGCATCCAGTTGAGCTAATAATTCTGCGGGTATCGTAACGGTTACTTTGCGTTGGACAGCTATAGGTGATGATTTAGACATCTTAAAACCTCCATATAGATGGCTTAACCTTATCACGAAAGGAAAAGGGCTGTCAACAGCAACTATACGAGCACTTACGCCATCATCAACGATTACGGGGATTTTTAGTCGGTGTAATCTGCGCAATCTTTGATAAAACGGTATGATTGCGACCTATGTTTTTGGAATTGGCTGATATTGGCAAGAGTTTTGATGGTAAACCGGTGCTGCAGGGTGTCTCGTTGGCGGCGGCGGCGGGGGAGATTGTGGCCTTGTTGGGGCCGAGCGGCTGCGGCAAGACCACGCTGCTGCGCATCATCGCCGGGCTAGAAACGCCCGATCACGGCCGTGTCCACCTCCTCTCTCAGGACATTACCCACCAACCCATTCACCAGCGCGGTTTTGGCTTCGTCTTTCAAGACTACGCCCTCTTTCCCCACAAAAATGTGCAGCAGAATGTGGCCTTTGGCCTGCGGATGCAAAATCTGCCTAAACCGGCCATTCAGGAACGGGTGGCACAGGTGTTGGCGCTGGTGGGGTTGACCGGGTTTGGTGAACGGCCGATCCACGAACTGTCCGGCGGCGAGCAGCAGCGGGTGGCCTTAGCCCGCTCCCTGGCGCCCGCGCCGCGCCTGCTGCTGCTGGATGAACCACTGGGGGCACTGGACAGGGCATTGCGCGAACAGTTGATGCTGGATCTGCGCCGCATCCTCAAGTCGGCCGGGGAAATGCTGGGGCAGCCGCAAGGCATCACGGCCGTCTACGTCACCCACGATCAGGCCGAAGCATTTGCCATTGCCGACCGGGTGGCGGTGATGAATGCGGGGCATTTGGAGCAGATTGGCACACCACAAGGGTTATACGGCCGTCCCGCCACCCCCTTTGTGGCCCGCTTTCTGGGTATGGAGAATATCCTGGATGGCACGGCCGTAACGCCCGACCGGGCACAGACGGCGATAGGTGAACTGATGGTGGCAGCGGCACGGCCGTTCACACCCGGCGAGGCAATGACACTGCTGCTGCGCCCGGAAGCGGCCCGCCTGCTGGTGGATGGGGATACGGCCGAGAACAGCTTCACCACCACGCTGCAAGAGGTCTCCTTTCGCGGCCGTTACCAGATTATCACGGTAGCAGTGGCGGATGTGGTGTTGAAATTTGAGTTGGACACGGCCGTGAGCCTGCCTCCACCCGGCACGGCCGTCCAACTGGCCCTTACCGCCGACTCAATCGCCCGCCTACAGGATTCCTCTACAGAAGACCTCCGGTGAGAAGGCAGTTAAATTAATGGTCTGCCGGTTGTTGCTATCTTGCCCCCATGCGTATAATCTCTGGTAGAAATTTTGTCAAGAAAGACCCTAAGGGTTTTTGGAAACCCTTAGGGTCTGTACTCTTAAGGTGAAACAAATTATGTCATCATCATTTTTGTGGGCCGTCGGCGCGTTTTTTATTGTGCTCACACCTATCATTCTCGTGCATGAATTGGGCCATTTCTGGGCAGCGCGCATTTGCAAAATCCGCGTCGAAGAATTTGGCATCGGGTTTCCGCCACGCGCCATCAAACTGTTTGAGCGCGGCGGCACCCTGTACACCCTGAACTGGATACCGCTGGGTGGGTTTGTGCGCCCGGCTGGTGAAGACGACCCCAACGTGCCCGGCGGCCTGTCCGCTGCTTCCAAAAAGGCCAGGCTGTTTGTGTTGTCAGCCGGGTCAGGGGCTAATTTTATATTTGCCCTGCTGATTTTTTGGGTTGCCTATATGCTTGGTTCACCGGCTGTAGAAATCAGCGACGTGAATCCCGGTTCACCGGCAGAAATCGGTGGGTTGCAGGCTGGCGACATTATTTTGGAAGTAAACGGGGAGCGGGCCGAAACGTCTGGTTTAATTATTGCCACGGTCAATGAGAATTTGGGCGAGGAAGTCTTGTTTCTGGTGCAGCGCGGCAGCGAGCAGGTGCCGTTGGTGATTGTGCCCCGGCGGCAGGGGGAATATGACCCGACAGTGGAAGGGCCAATTGGCGTGGGTCTGCGCTTTTCGTCTACCGGCAACCGGTTGATGCGGTCGCCATTGGAAGCAGCACAAAAGTCAACCTCATCGGTGTGGCAAATCATGTACCTGACGGTCAAAGTGCCTTCCATGTTGATCAATGGCGAGATTACGGCGCAGGAAGCGCGGCCGGTCAGCGTGGTTGGCATCAGCCAGATCGCCGGTGAAGCGGCCGAAACATCAGTCAATAACAATACCTTTTTCCCCATTTTGAACATGATGGCCTTCATCAGCGTGGCCCTGGGTTTTACCAATTTGCTGCCCATTCCGGCGCTGGACGGCGGCCGCATTTTGTTTGTGCTGATCGAGGCCGTTCGCGGACGGCGGATTGAGCCGGAGCGCGAAGGTACAGTCCATCTGGTAGGGATGCTGCTACTGCTAGGCCTGATGGTGTTGTTGATTGTGCAGGACATTGTGAACCCGATTTTCTAAGGTAGGGGCGAGGCAGTTGGGATTAAACTTGTCTGGCAAAACCAGACCATACCCAACTGCCTCGCCACCCTACCTGTGCCCCCATTCGAGGGAGTATGAAAAAGGTAGGGGCGAGGCAGTTGGGGTTAAACTTGTCTGGCGAGACCAGGCCATACCCAACTGCCTCGCCCTTACGTATGCCCCAAAAGAGGAAGTATGAAAAAGGAAGAAGATCTACCATTTGCCAGCGCGTTAGAGGCGCTGTTCACCAGAGACCCCTTGCCCATTCATCTGCTGCATCGCCTGTCTGATATGACAGCGGAGGAGATGGCAACATTTCAGGCCGGCTGGACGGCCGTGCCCACACCCCGCCGCCGAATCATTATCCGTCACCTGACTGACCTGACCGAAGATAATTACGTGGTGGATTTTGGGCCGGTCTTTCGGGACTGTTTGCATGATCCAGATGAGCAAGTGCGGGTGGCTGCGCTGGATGGGATGTGGGATGTGACGGATATGCGCCTGATTTCGCCCATTGTGCAGTTAATGCAGCATGACCCGGTAGAAGATGTGCGGGTAGCCGCAGCGGCGGCATTGGGCCATTTTGTCATGCTGGTGGAGTGGGGGCAGCTACCCGAACGGTTTGCCCCTCCCCTGATAACTGCGCTGTTAGCAGAATATGAGAACCAGGAAACGCCCTTGCCTCTCCGCCGCGCCACTCTGGAAGCATTGGGGGCAGCCAGCCATCCGCGTATTGCCCACCTGATAGACGCAGCCTACGAAAGCGGTGATGAGGAGCTGCAAATCAGCGCCGTTTTTGCCATGGGCGCCAGCGCCGACAAACGCTGGCTGACGACGGTACTGGGCGAAATGGACAGCCCCGACCCGGAAATGCGCGCTGAAGCAGCCCGCGCCAGCGGCCAACTGGGCAGCAGCGACGCCGTTACCCACCTGGAACGGCTGGTTGCCGACGAGGACATTGAGGTGCAGTTAGCAGCGATAGTAGCGTTGGGGCGCATTGGCGGTGATATGGCCCATAACTTATTGCTGCGTCTGGCTGATGAAGAAGAGGACAGCGGCCTGCTGGAGGCCGTAGATGAAGCGTTAGAAGAGCTTTCTCTCTTTGCCGGTGAATTCAAGTTCCTCGACTATGATGAAGAGGAAGAGGAAGAAGGTAATCCGTAATCGGTAATCCGTAATCGGTAATGCGTGATCGGTAATGTGTGATCCGTAATCGGAAGTGGGATTAAGGGTCACGCATCACGGATTACGAATCACGAACCACATGGGCGACATCCTGGCCGTCATCACCCAGAATATACTGCCCATTTTTGTGGTGGCGGGCTTTGGCTTTGCCTTGCAGCGCTGGAAGCGGTTGGATAAACAGTCGCTTTCCAGCGTAGTCCTGAACGTTTTTAGCCCCTGCCTGGCATTTTCGGCGCTGGTCAATTCGCAGTTATCGGCGCAAGATTTAGGGGGAATGGCACTGTTTACCGTTGTCTCCATTCTCCTGATGAGCGTTATTGGGCTGGCGACCGCAAAATTATTGCGGCTACCCCGGCGAGAAACGGCCGCGCTGCTTATTCTGATCATGTTCGTCAATGGCGGCAATTATGGCATGACGCTCAACCAATTGCGTTATGGCACGGAAGGGCTGGCGCGGGCCGTCATTTATTTCCTCACCTCTTCGATGCTGGTTTACACACTGGGCATTTTTATCGCTTCCTCCGGGCATCTGGCGCTGCGGCAGGCGTTGCGTCGTTTGTTTACCTTTCCGGCGGTGTATGCGGCTATTGCCGCCATTGTGGTCTTTCATTGGCAATTGACTGTGCCGGCGCCACTGATGCGGGCGATAGAGATTGCCGGGGCCGGCGCCATCCCGCTGCTGTTGGTGGTGTTGGGGATGCAGATTGCCGATTTGCGCCAGGTGACAGACGGCCGTCCGTCGCTGCGATTGGCGGTTCCGGCGATTTCCCTTCGGCTGCTGGTGGGGCCGCTGGTGGGTGTATTGGTCGCCGGCTGGTTAGGGATGACTGGCTTGAATCGCTCCGTGGCTATTATTGAAGCCAGCATGCCTTCGGCTGTGTTAGTTATCGTGTTAGCTACTGAATTTCGGCTGGCGCCCGCGGCTGTCGCCGTCCTCGTGGTGGTGAGTACGCTGATCAGTCCACTCACCATTGCCGCAGTGATCACGGTATTGGGGTTGTAATTGTGTAATTGAGTAATTAGCCACTCAATTACCCAATTACACAATCACCAATTATCATTCCCCCATGAAGCATTACGCTCTGCTTTTGACTTTATTTCTCTGGCTGGCGCTGGCGGTAGGCGTGGGGGCGCAAGGCGGCCAATTTACAAGCGAGGCCACGGCCACATTTGGGCAGCGCCTGGTTTTTACGCTAACGGCCGTAACCGACACCCCCCTGACGGCCGTCAGCCTGACCATGCAGCCGGCCAATTCCCCACCCTATTCTGAAACCGTCATACCTACGCAACTGGCCGACGGCCGTTGGCAGGCGCACGTGGTGGTAGAACCTCAGTCCGCCGGACTTTCTCCTTATGCCACCATTACTTATGAATGGCTGGTAACAATGGGCGATGATGAAACCGTGACCGTCCCGGCGCAAACAATCACCTACCAGGATGACCGTTTTGCCTGGAAAAAGATTGAACAGCCGGCAGCAGGCACGGCCGTGACCATTTTTTGGCCGGGTGATTCTGATAAACCGGGGCGGGAAGCCTTTAGCCTGGCACAGGAAACGGCAGCGCAGTTACAAACCATCCTGCCATTACCACCGGGCACGCCGCTGCCCGTTTTTTTGTATCCGTCCACGGCCGATTTGCGTGCGGCGCTGCGGCTGAATGGGCATGATTGGGCGCAGGGACATACAGACCCGGCGCTGGCAGTGGTGCTGGTGACGGCCGTGAATGACAAAACGGCCGCCGCTGATTTGCGCGGCCCGCTGCCCCACGAAATAGCCCACTTCTGGCTGTATCAGGCAGCAGGGCCGCAGTATGCAGACATACCCTACTGGTTCAAAGAAGGACTGGCGGTCTGGCTGGGAGGCGGCCCGGCTTATTTACCAACGGCTGCCCCACTGCCGCTGGCCGATTTGTGCCAGGCAGAACTGCCGGTCAGCGATGAGAGTGCGGCGGTGCAGAGCGGGGCGTTGGTGCAGTATGTGGAAGAGCAGTACGGCCGTGCCGCATTGGCGGAATTGGCGACGGCGTTTGTGGCCGGAGCGGATTGTGACACGGCCGTGCCCATCGCCTTGGGCATCTCGGTAGCGGAGTTAGAAAGAGCCTGGTTAAACAACAGCCAGTCACAACCGACGGCCGTCCACTTTGTGCAGAAACATGGGGTGTGGTTATTACTGTTGGCTGGTGGTTTTTTGTTGATGGGGCTGTTGCTTGTGCGTTTGGGGGAGAGATAGGAGATTCAATCTCTCAATCCCACCATCTCCTCAAACGTCGGCAGGCCCAGGTCAGGCATGGCACGGCCGTTCAGGAATGCATCCAGCGCCGTTTCCGTAGCGGTAATATCATCCCAGGAATACTCCACCGTGCCAAAACACATGGACTGCTCATGCCCTTTGCCGCAGATGAGGACAAAATCCTTCTCTTGCGCCAGGGTGAGGGCAAAGTAGATAGCCTGGCCCCGGTCAGGGACACGCCAGAACGATTGGCCTTCTACGCCGCCTTTGGCGCGGCAGCCTGCGGCCATCACCGCCAGAATGTCATCAAGCGATTCGGTACGGGGGTCTTCCGCCGTCAGCACCGCCAGGTCGGCTTTTTCGGCGGCGATTTCGGCCATCAGCCGCCGTTTTTCCGGGTCGCGCAGCCCGGCGCTGCCAAAGACGACGATGATGCGCCCGCCGCTGTCTCGCTGCTGCAAGATGCCACGCGCCGCGCCAATGGCTTTGTCTATGCCGTCTGGGGTGTGGGCAAAATCCACATGGACGATGAAGGATTGGCCGCGCTGAATCTGGTGCATACGGCCGTGAACCAGTTCCACCGCCTGCAATCCAGCCTGAATCACATCATGGTCTATACCCAACGTGTACGCCGCTGCCGCTGCTGCCAGCATGTTGTAGATGCTAAAGAGGCCCAGTAGTTTGGATTTGATGGGCAATTGGAGGGTGGTATACGGCCGTGCCACCGTCTGGCTGTTCACTTCAAGCTCAAAGTAGCTGCCCCAGGGATCGGTGGTGTAGGTGGTGGTGTGCATATCGGCGGCTGGATTTTCCAGACTGTAGCTGAACTGCCGGGGAATGGGAACGGCACAGAGACGGCCGTAAGAGCTATCATCCCTGTTCAATACGGCCGTTTTGGTCACGGGAAATGGTTTGCGCGGGTCAGGCTGGCTGGCAGCCACCATTGCAAACAGCCGCGTTTTGGCCTGAGCATATTCTTCGTAAGTGCCGTGATAATCCAGGTGTTCGTGGGTGATGTTGGTGATGACGGCCGTGTCGAAGTCTACGGCCGTCACGCGATGCTGCGCCAGCCCATGCGAGGTTGTTTCCAGCACACAGTGCGTCATGCCCGCGTCCACCATTTGCCGCAAATAACGCTGCACCACCGGCGCTTCCGGCGTGCTGACGTGCAGTTCCAACGCCTCTTCCTGCTCACCAATGACCGCTTTGAGCGTACTGAGCATCCCTGTTTTGTAACCGGCCATTTTGAGGATGGAATAGAGCAAATTGACGGTGGTCGTTTTACCATTCGTGCCGGTGACGCCAATCATCACCAGTTCGCGGCTGGGGAAACCGTACCAGGCGGCGGCAAGCCAGGCCAGGGCTACGGCCGTGTCCGCCACTTGCAGCCAGGCCACCCCCTCCGGCACGGTCACGCCGACTTCTGCCGGGGAATGTTGTGCCAGAATCATAGAAGCGCCATGGGCAATGGCATGGGCAATATAGGGATGGCCGTCCCCGGTGGGGCGCACGCGGGCCACAAAACAAGTGCCTGGGCCAGCCTCGCTGCTCTTTTCGGTGAATCCACTCAAGATTACATCCGGCCCGTCGTAGTTTGGCGATGGGGAAGATGTGGCCGCTGCCCCCCAATCCGCTAACAACTGTTTTAATGAACGGGTGGGACTGGATGCGGTCATACGGCCGTGACCCCCAGCAAACGAGCAAAGGACGCCGGATCAATGTTCGTCCCGCTCACAATGACGGCCACACGCTGACCGGCCACACGCGCGCGCAAGGGGCCACACAACGCCGCCAGCGCCGCCGCTCCCGCCGGTTCTACCGCCAACTTCACCCCTTCGTACATCAGGCGCATGGCCCTCATCATCGCCGCATCGTCAACCAACACCACATCGTCCACATATTTCTGGCAAAGGGCAAAACTGTAGGGCGCGGCGTGTGGCGCGCCCAGGCTGTCAGCAATGGTTGTGACGGCTTCAATGGCTTCGGGTTTGCCGCTGGCGCGGCTGCGGCTCATACTGGCGGCGCCTTCCGGCTCAACGCCATATACCCGGCAATGTGGCTGCATCTGCTTGACGGCCGTCGCCACACCGGCGCACAAACCACCACCACCAATGGGCACAATCACCGCCTGTAAATCCGGTACCTGATGGCACAATTCCCACCCCACCGTGGCCGTGCCCAACGCGGTTCGTTCTCCTTCAAAAGGGTGAATAAACAGACGCCCTTCGTCGGTCTCTATTTGCCGGGCGCGGGTAAATGCTTCATGCACATTCGCTACCAGTTCCACTTCAGCGCCATAGGCGCGGCAGGTTTCGACGCGGGCAGGATTGGCATGGGCGGGCATCACCACTTTGGCCGTGGTAGCCAGAATTTGGGCGGCATAGGCCACAGCGATGGCATGGTTTCCAGCGCTAACGGCTGTTACACCTCGCTGCAATTCCGCCGCATTCAATGCCAGCATATTGCACAAGGCACCGCGTGGCTTAAACGAGCCGGTATGTTGAAATAGTTCTAGTTTCAAAAAGAGAGAAATGTCTTCGCCGATCACACGTGTGATGGTTTGATTGCGCCACTGCCAGATGGGGGTTTCGACAATGTATGGAGCCAGTTGGCGGCGTGTTTCCTGGATTTTTTGCAGGGTTAGTTCTTGATCTGCCATGCGCCAATTGTATCGGCATTTGACAGAAGTTGCAGAGGCTGGCTAGAATCCGCTGTACTAGCTCCAAAAATGTAGGAATAAGGATGGGTATGTCAGAACAGCAAAGTGAAACGGCGGCACGGCCGTCGGGCAAGCCAAAACGCCAAACAAAACAAAAGAAAGTGGAGCGGTCGCTGATGGAACAGGCGATGCTGAATTTTGCCGCTTGCGGCCGTTGCAGCTATTTTTGGGCGGGCAGCCAGGTATTGGTGGGGGTAGAACAGGCGACAACGGCCGTGGAACAACGGCAAGATGGCTGGATCACCCTGCCCTGGAACCAGGCGATGAGTAACCTGATTCACAAATCGTATGGCGTGTTAATGGACAGCGACTTTTACCACTACGAAGGCTGCTGCCCGGAGTGCCGCCGTCTGTTTGTGGTGCAGTTGCGGGAAGCACAAGAAGTGGCCGATGCAAATGGGGAAGTGGACACGGCCGTACCCGACATGGGCATACCCGAACCACTGTCACCCGCCTCTTTCGTCTTTGACCTGGAAAAATATGACACGATGGATGCTCCCGACTCACAACTCCCCCCACCCCAACTAACCGACAACCCGTTTGTGCTGCGTGTGGAACTGGTAATTGGGTAATTGGGAGATTAACGGCTCACCGCCTCACCTGCTCACCCCCTCACCTGCTCACCTCCTCACTCCTCCCGCTGCCGCCTGGCTTCAAATAGAATCACGCCAGCGGCGATGGCGGCGTTGAGGGATTCGGTGGCAGCGTGCATGGGGATAGTGACACGGCCGTTGGCCAGACGGTGCGCTTCTTGACCTGCGCCGCCCGCTTCGCTGCCGATGATGAGCGCGGAAGGGGATTGCCAGTTGACGGCCGTGTATACCTCCCCCATTTCCACATCCGCCAACCATACCGTCATCCCCTGCACCACTTCCCCAATTTGCGCCCAACCGAGGGCATGGACGGCCAGCCGCAGCAGCGCACCCATGCTGCCACGCACCACTTTGGGATTGGTGGCATCCACGCTGCCGGGGGTTAACAATACACCATCCACACCGGCGGCAACGGCCGTGCGCAGCATCGTGCCCAGGTTGCCGGGGTTGTTAACAGCATCAAGGATGAGCAAGAGCGACGGCCGTGCGGGTAATGGGTTATGCGGTGTAGGCGCCACCGCCAGCACACCCGGTGGCGTCGTGGTATCACTCATCGCCGCCATTACCGCCTCGTTTACCAACAGGCCCGGCTGGTGGGTGAATTTGGCAAGCTGCTGTAAAATCTCGGCGTGTGTGGACTGCCATTCGGTGGTAAAAAACAAGGAGCGCGGCACAACCTGGTGGCGAATCAGTTCAGCCAGCCAGCGGTCACCTTCCACCACAAAAAGCTGCTCCTGCGCCCGAAAGCGACGCTCTGTTTGTAAACGGCGCACCATTTTCACTTTGTCGTTGGTGGGGCTGGTAATCATGACGGTATTGTAGCGGGTTTACACTGTTCGTAGTAGGCGATTTATCGCCGTCAGATGGCGATAAATCGCCTACTACGAACGGGATTCGGGAGAGATAGATGCTGCAAGAATTGAAGGGATTATTCAAATTGGGACGGCCGTTAACCAGCTTCACCGGTGGGTTGGCGGTATTGTTAGGCGGGTATGTGGCCGGGACGGGGATGTGGACGCAAATTGCGCTGGCTATGCTGGCAACCTTCCTCATTTCCATGGCCGCCAATGCCTGGAACGATTATCTGGACATTGAAATTGACCGCATCAATCAACCGCAACGGCCGTTGCCTTCCGGCCAGGTACGGCCGCGTTCTGCCTGGGTGTTTTCGGTGGTGTTGACCGTGGCTTCGCTGTTCATTGCCGCATTGATTAGCTGGCCTGCCTTTGCCATCGCCCTGGTGTCGGCCGCTTTGCTCTATTTGTACTCCTGGAAATTCAAAAGCACCATCTTGTTTGGCAACTTTACCATTGCCTCCATTTCGGCAATGAGCGCGGTATTTGGTGGCGTGGCCGCTGGTAATGTACGGCCATCGCTGTGGCTGGCAGCCGTAATCTTGACAGCCATCATGGGGCGGGAGATTTTGAAGACGCTGGCGGATTATGAGGGGGATTTACGCCAACATTGCCGCACCATCTCCACCGCCTGGGGGCGACGGCCAGCGCGTATTATCTTTTTCCTATTGGCGGCCGCGACCATTGTAACGATGATGCTGCCGTACCATTTTGGCGGCTACCGGCCAATTTATGTGGTGGTGGTGGCGGCGGGCGTGTACCCGGTGCTGCTGTATGTGCTGCTGCGCCTGACGCGCTACCGCACCGGCCCGCAGTTGGAACGGCTGAGCCAGTTGATGAAGTATGACTTTTTGATCTGGTTTACGGCCGTGCTGTTAGGGGCAAATGCGGCATCATAATCAGGACATCATGCCCGGCTGATGCACAGAGCAGTTTGGGCCAATTAGCCCTCAGGGGTATACAGGAATTGCTGCCCCAGAAATTTTGATTTTGCCAGGTAAGTCGTTAAAATAACGGCCGTTGCGCCTGGGGTGGGAACAACTTTTAGATTCTCTATTCCGTGCCAACCACCAGTTCCATGGGAGAACCAAATGAAAACTTTGTTGAAGTATTCCTCAGTGCTGCTGATCCTTTTTGTGTTCCTGGGTTTAGCAGCCGGTCTAACTGCTTGCGGCGGTGATGCGCCGGCAACCTCGGTGGCGGAAGTAGCGGAAGTAGAGCCAATCAACACCCCCATTCCACCAACAAATACCCCTGAGCCAACGGACACCCCGGCCCCTACCAATACACCGGCGCCCACCGACACACCCACACCAACGGAAACACCCACTGATACAGCCACACCCACGCAGACCCCCACCAACACACCTACCAACACACCAGAACCAACCGACACTCCGGCAGCAACCAATACACCGGAACCAACGAACACTCCCAGAGCCTCATCCACGCCGCGCCCAACCAGTACGGTTGGCCCTACCGCCACTCCCTCACCTACAGCCACCGTTGAGGGGGAAGAGGAATTCGTTACTGTCTACTACATCTCCAACCCCAATGACATTCTTGGTGTTTTCCCGGTAAAAGCATTTGACGCTGATGAGTTGCGCAGCCAAATGACCAGAATTCAATCCGCGCTAAATAGTATGAGAGGCAACCTGGATGCTGCCAAAGCTGGCGATGCAGCCGCATGTGCTAACTACGTGAGCGCATACAACAATGTCTTGTATTCTGGCGTCTTCTTTGATCCGGTGCCACCAAACTGGCAAGACATTGACTATGTTTACTTTCTCTCTTTTATTTACGCGCTGGATCGCACTCGTCCAGCTTATCTGGCCTGTGTCAACGGCGGTGATATGGGCGATTTTAATTACGGGCTGGCTTATACGGCCATTGACCAAACGTTGAACATTCTCAATCCGGCCATTATTAGCGCCAACTCACGGTAAATGAAAAGGTGGGTGACACTCTTGTCTTCTGACTGTCACCCACCTACATATTTCACTTTATACCCCAGCGCCTGCAAAGCGGCAGCCACTTTATCCCGATAATCCCCCTGAATTTCGATATTTTCCTCTTTAACAGCCCCACCAACCCCACAGCTTTTTTTTAAGCTGGTTGCCAACGCCTTTCTGTCCTCCGGCGTTAACTGCAAATTCATCACCACCGTTACCGTCTTGCCGCCGCGCCCTTTCTTTTCGCGGCGAATGTGGGCAACCTGCTCCGCTGGTGGCAGGCTCTTGGGCTTTGGGCAGCGACAGGGATAACTGCCGCAGCGTTCACACCGTTTGGCAAATGCTGAATCAGTAGAATAGACAATGTTTCGTTTTCGCTGGGACATGATTTATTGTTCTTCTCTGGCGAGACCCACCCTAATTTGACCCCGCAATGCCACCGTATTGACACCGCATGAGTGGTGTATTACAATAAGCGCGTACTTCCTCCTCTCAGTACCAATGGTCTGAGCCACCGGTTCAGAGCAGAGGCAAAATGGGAGATGGGCGGGGTCAAGGGGTTGCCCCGCCCTCCTGTTTTTTTATGGCAGCACACGGCGCAAGATAGTGAGCCAGTTCCTCCCCAAGATATTTTCTACATCGTGCTGTTCATAACCGCGTTCCCGCAGTTTATCGCCAATCTTGCTCAGATCAGCCGCCGAATCCAGTTCGTTCGGAATGTCGGCTGCGCCAAAACCGCCGTCCAGGTCGCTGCCAATGCCCACGTGGGCGGCGCTGCCGGTAAGCTGGCAGATGTGATCAATGTGGGCCACCACGTGGTCAAGCGTCACCAATTCCTTGCGCTCGCCGCGGCGATGCCCCGCTTTCAAGAAAGAACTGCTGAGTACCACGCCGATGACTCCCTGGCGCTCGCCAATCAGCCGGATTTGGGTGTCGCTGAGTTGCCGTTCGGAGGGCACCAGGGCGCGGGCATTGCTGTGGGTAGCGACGACTACGCCGGGGTAGCTGTCCAGCGCTTCCAGCGACGCTTTTTCGCTCATGTGCGTCAAATCCAGGATGAAACCAAATTGCGCCATCACGTCCAATAGTTGACGGCCGTCATTCGTCAACCCATGTTTGCTGCCCCGCCACGCCCCGGAGGCGTAGCGTGTATCATCCCAGGCCAGCCCAATCAGGCGCAGGCCACGCTCGTACCACATCTCAGCTTCTTCGGGCTGGCGAATGGGGTCAGCCCCCTCCATCAAAGGAACGATGCCAAGCAGGTGGTTTTCTTCGATGGTGAAACTGGCGACCACTTCATCCAGGCTTTTGGCATCTGTAACCAGGCGGATGTGGGCATGTTCGTCTGCTAGGCGGTGGTAGTAATCGAGTTGGGCCATGCCCTGGCGGTGGGCTTCAGCGGCGTCTTTGTAGCCGACTTTGGTACCGATACTCGCCAGTGGGCTGGCGGCAGGCATGACGAAGATGGTGCCAAAAACCAGCGCTACATTGCCTTTTTGCAGTTCAGGTAAAGTAACGGTAGCGATGCCATTACGGCTTTGCCCTTTTTCGGCGGCGCGAACGGCGGCGAGGGGTTGGGTAAGGTCACGGCCGTGTTCCAGCACGTTGTAAGCCAGGTCAAGATGTGCGTCTACAATCATCATTGGTTTCAGGAGCGAATCAGGCTGCGCAGCCGTCTCAGGTTTTCTACATCCATATCCATTTCATTGCCGTCGGCGTCTTTTTCCGTTTTGGGCGTTTCCAGGTGGGCGGCATGGTTTTCCCAGCGGGGATCATTGACAAAGTTGGCAAATCCTTCCAGCCCAATGTGCCCATCGCCAATGTGTTCATGCCGATCTTTACGCGACCCCAATTCATGCTGACTGTCATTGAAATGGAAACATTTAATCCAGCCCAGGCCAATGACCCGGTCAAATTCGGCCATCGTTTGCTCATAGGCGGCGGGGGTGCGAATGTCGTACCCGGCAGCGAAGACGTGGCAGGTATCGAAACAGACGCCCAGCCTTTCGTGCCTATCCGCGCCATCGAGCATAGCTGCCAGATGTTCAAAGGCGCGACCCAGGTTGGTGCCCTGCCCGGCCATGGTTTCCAGGCAAATGGTGACGTGGGAGGCGGTCACGGCCGTCTCCGCCACCATTCGCCGCAGCGCCCGGACAATCTGCTGAATGCCTCTCGCTTCGTCCCCTTCCATGTAAGAACCCGGATGAAACGTGAGCAAGGGAATATCAAAAGCGGCGGCGCGCTCCACTTCATCACGCAGCGCCTGGTAAGATTTTTCCCACAGTGCCTCGTCGGGCGAGGCCACATTGATAAGATAACTGGCGTGTACCGCCACCGGAAAGATGTGGCTGTATTTTTCCTGGGCCTGCCGGTATTTTTCCACGTCTACGGCCGTAATCGGTTTGGCCGCCCACTGCCGGTTACTTTTGGTAAACACCAGCATGGAATCACAGCCAGCCTCATGGCCGCGTTTGAATGCTTCGTGCAGCCCACCGGCTGCGCTCATATGTGCGCCTAATCGCATACGTTCTCCCATGTAGCACGATTCGGAAAATCGCGTTACAGATCATAGTCTGACGGCCGTTCGCTGCTCAAATAGCCAATCGTTTCGGCGCCATCCAGCGAATAAATGCCATCACCAACCAACCGCCACATCTGGTTCCCTTCCAGGTCAAGAATAAACTCACCTTCTACATGCCCTGTCAGTTCACCTTCCAGGGTATACACCCCCTTACCCAGCACATACGCAAACTGTTCACCTTTACGGTCTACTACACCTCGCATGATATTCCCCCTTTGCCCGTAACCCGTGACCCGAAGTCCGAAATCGGATTACGGATTACGGTTTACGGATTACGGTTTACAGATTACCATCCTACTCAATGGGTACAGTAAAAGTTGCCATGATGTTGTCTTGTCCGTCGAGTAATGTTACCAATTCACCTGGTTCCCAAACGGCTTCGGTGCGGCCCCAAAAGACATCGGTAGCGCCATCACGTCCGGCTCCGGTATGAAAAAGGATGCCGGCGCCATCACCAAAGAGCGTAACCTGCTTAAAGGTGTAAACATGGTTTTGCAGGTCTGCAATTTTCCAACCGAGCAAGGCAATAGGGCTGCCGCCGCTGTTGACAATTTGCACCGCTTCATTGTTGAGGTCACCAGGCGCAATCACGGCCGTAATCGTCACCATCGCCTCACCACCCTGCGTCACCGTCACCGGTTCGGCAGCAATAGGCGTGGGCGAGACCACCGGTGTTGGCTCCGGTGGCGGCGGCGTAGCCGTTGCCAGCCCACCCACCGGAATGATTAATTGGTCGCCTACTGACAAAAAATTGGGGTTGGCAATGTTATTTGCCGCCACAATATCGTCCATAGGCACATCATAAATTTGGGCAATGTTTGCCAGCGTGTCACCGGCCTTTACCACATGCACGGGAGGGCCTTCCGGTTCGGATGCTGGTTCTGGGGTGTTGGTGGCGGCAGAGACCAGAGACAAAGCAGAGGGGGTGGAGAGGTCGGTGTTAGCTACGGCCGTTGTCGCCACCAGGGGCGCATCTTCCACCCGCTGATTGTCCCAAAAGTAAAGAATGGCCAGCACCACCACCGCCGAAACCAGTATGTTAATCAGAATAAATGGCAACATGCGTCGAGCAGACATTCGTTTCTCCTGACAATTATTGTACCGGCAACGGCTAAAACGGTCATCTGTCATTCGTCATTCGTCCCAGGCAAAGGACTAAGGGCAAATGGCAAAGGACAATTTGGATAACTACCTTAAAGTGTGGAAAATAGGGGTACTCTACCAATAAAGGCAACCGATTGATGGCAGACCAACTCAAAATTCTTTTTCTCAGCGCCGAGGTAGCCCCCTTTGCCAAGACAGGCGGGTTGGGTGACGTAGGCGGATCACTGCCCAAGGCGCTGCACGCTCTGGGGCATGACGTGCGCGTGATGATGCCCGCCTACAAAAAGATCGAGGATGGCTATCCCGGTGTCACACCCATGCCCGGCCTGCTGCATGTGCCTACCGGGGCCGGTTATCTACCGGTGGGGGTTTTCACCGGTAAGTTGCCCAATAGTGAAGTTCCCATTTTTTTTATCGCCGAGCAAAATTTGTTTAACCGGCCCAACATTTACGGCTACAGTGATGACGCCTACCGTTTTGCCTTTTTCAGCCGGGCGGCGCTGGAATTGACGCTGGCGCTGGATTGGAAACCGGATGTTTTACACGCCCATGACTGGCACACAGCGCCGGCCATTACCTGGCTCTCTACAGCGGGGCAGAGCGACGGCCGTTTCCGCGAAATCGCCTCCATCTTCACCATCCACAACCTGGCCCACCAGGGGCGCACCAATTGGCACATCTTCGATTACCTGGGCATCCAGACCCATTCGCTGGCCGAAGAAGGGTATGGCGAAGTGAACTTTATGGCGCGGGGCATTTACCACGCCACCATGGTCAACACCGTTAGCCCCACCTATGCCCGCGAGATGATGACGTCTGAAGGCGGCGCCGGGCTGCACAACCTGCTGCGCCACCGCCACTATGATGTGCATGGCATTTTGAATGGGTTAGATTATGAGGAGTGGGATCCGGCGGGGGACGGCCGTATCGCCGGTCACTACGACGCCGACCATCTGGAAGCCCGCCTGCACAACCGCCGCGCCTTGCAAGCCCGCGCCAACCTGCCCCAGCGTGACAACATCCCTCTGGTAGCCATGGTCTCGCGCCTGGACTGGCAAAAAGGGCTGGACATTACCGGGCATGTCATCCATCTGCTTTTGAACGGTTTCGCCGGCGACGCCCAATTCATCGTCTTGGGCACCGGCGCGGCCGAGTACGAGGGTATGTTTGCCCAACTGGCCCATTACCACGCCGGGAAGATGACCGCCATTCTGGATTACAGCGCCGGGTTTGCCCCCCTCATTTATGCCGGAAGTGATATGTTCATTATGCCTTCCCGCTTTGAGCCGTGTGGCCTGGGGCAGCTCATTGCCATGCGCTACGGCAGCGTGCCCGTCGTCCGCGCTACCGGCGGCCTGGTGGACACGGTGATTGAAGGACATACAGGTTTTACATTTCAGGGTTACAGCACCGAAGCGTTCTGGCAGGCCATGCAGCGGGCAATTTATGTGTACAACGTGGACCGCCCCCGCTGGCAGCAGATTCAGCGTAATGGCATGGTCGCCGATTTTTCCTGGCGGCGCTCGGCGCTGAGTTATCAGCAGCTTTATGAATGGGCAATTGCCCGGACTTTTTCGTAATCCGTAGTCCGTAATCCGTAGTCCGTGTCGGTTTACGGATTACGGTTCACGGATTACGGATCAAGAGGGAAACATGCGATTCAAACGTGCCGCAGGTGTATTGTTACATCCCACTTCTTTGCCCAGCCGGTATGGGATTGGCGATTTTGGGCAGTCGGCGTATCGGTTTGTGGATTTTTTAATTGAAAGCAAACAGTCGCTCTGGCAGACGCTGCCGTTAGGGCCTACAGGGTATGGTGATTCACCCTACCAATGTTTTTCGGCGTTTGCCGGAAATGCGCTGCTCATCAGTCCGGATAGGCTGGTGGAGGAGGGATTTTTGCCGGCTACGGCCGTGATCACCGTTCCCGCCTTTCCCAACCATCTGGTAGATTATGGCCCCGTCATCACCTACAAAATGAATCTACTGCGGCAGGCATTCACCCATTTCCAAAGCTACAGCACGCCTGAGCAGCGGGAAACGCTGGCCAATTTTAGCCAGGAACAGGCGTATTGGCTGGATGATTATGCCTTGTTCATGGCCTTGAAGAATGAATATATGCACCAGGAAGGTGGCGTCTGGAATAGCTGGCCCAAAGAGATCGCCCTGCGTAAACCCAAAGCGATGAAAGAATGGGCCAAAAAGTTGGCCGATGAGGTGGCGCTGCATAAATTCCTGCAATTCCTTTTTTTCAAACAATGGCTGGAACTGAAAGCATATGCCAACATTCGCGGCATTCAGATTGTGGGCGACCTCCCCATTTTTGTGGCTTATGACAGCGCCGATGTATGGGCCAACCCCGACCTGTTTTTTATGGATGAGGCAGGGCAGCCAACGGTCATTGCCGGGGTGCCGCCGGACTATTTCAGCGAAACGGGGCAGCGTTGGGGCAACCCGCTTTACCACTGGGATCGAATGGAGGCCGATGGCTACGCCTGGTGGGAAAAACGGCTGGATATGAGTTTTGTGCAGGCAGACATTGTGCGTATTGACCATTTCCGGGGTTTTGACGCTTATTGGGAAATTCCGGCGAGTGAACCCACGGCCGTTGTCGGCCGTTGGGTGCGTGGGCCAGGCGCTCCTTTTTTCCGCACGCTGCAAGAAAAATTGGGGGAACTGCCACTGATCGCCGAAGATTTAGGGGTGATCACCCCTGAAGTAGAGGCGTTGCGTGATGAATTTGACTTCCCCGGCATGAAAATTTTGCAGTTCGGTTTTGGCGGCGAACAGAACAGCAACTTTTTACCGCATAACTTTGATCGTAATTGTGTGGTTTATACCGGCACGCATGACAATGAAACAACGGTTGGTTGGTATCTTAACGCCAGCGCTTATGAACAGGACCATGTACGGCGGTATATGGCTGTGAATGGGCACGATATTGCCTGGGATATGATCCGGCTGGCGCATGGTTCGGTGGCGAACACGGCCGTGATCCCCATGCAAGACTTGCTCAGCCTGGGCAACGAAGCGCGCATGAATTTCCCCGGCAAGGTGGGCGGCTACTGGCGCTGGCGTTACCGCGCCGACGCCCTGAGCGACCATCTGGTTTACCGCCTGCGCGAGCTTACGGAGTTGTACGGCCGTGCCCCCGGCCAGCAGCAAGCCGCCAAGGTTGAGGCCATTATTACCGAAAAAGCATAAATTCAGACTTTTGCCACCCGCTGGTATTTGCTCTCGTACATAATGGCATGTCTCTTGATGAATTTGAAGCGATCAATAATCAGCTTATTGAAACACAAAAAGCCTTAATTGAGCGGGAACGCATCCTGTCAGTCATGCAATCAATTGATGAACAATTGGCTGTAGAACGTCACAAACTGTCAGAGTTGATGACAAAAAAACAACAAGAAAAGCAGGATGTTCTGGAATTGGAAGGAAAAACAGTCAAGTCTGTTTATTACACCCTCCTGCGAAGCCACGAAGAACAACTAAACAAAGAAACAAGCGAATATCTTGAGGCCAAACTGGCGGTTGAAGAATGTCAGATAAAAATCGGCAGCTTAAGAGATTATCTGACAGACCTGGAAGAACAACTTGTTGGTTTAGCCGATAATGATGAATTGCTGGAAGCACTACAACAATCACAGCAAATGCTAATTTCTAAACTCGAAAAACCGGACGTCCGGCGGTTGGAGAGGATTACCAAAGAATTACCAACTTGCCTCGCCCAACACAAAGAGTTTTTAGAGGCGTACCAATTGGGACAAGAGGCTCTCTTGGAGATTACCAATGTGATCACCATCTTAATAAATGGCAAAAATTTTTGGGGACACTGGAGCAAAACAACTTCGCTTTCTGGGAGCCATGACCCAATTGCCGAAGCCATTGAGTTGTCCCTCAAAACCCAACCGCTGCTCGATAAATTCCAGCAAGAATTGACCGATATTTCACAACATTTTTGGGATGTGCCAGGTATGAACACCCCAAAAGGTTCAAACACAGTCACGTTTATGTTCTATCGTTCCAGAGGGTTTGGCAAAAGCAGTTTTACCGATCTAGAAGTTCAATCTCGAATCAAAAAATGGTTGACTCATTTGCAGCGATTGAAGGTACGATTGAACTCTAAAGTGGGTATGCTGGAAACTGAACTGGCAATTCTGGAGAGGAATATTGACAGCCTGAAAACCGAAAAACAAACAATAGTGGCTCAGCTTTGGCATGATGCCAGTTTTACAAAACCTTGAATCACCCTGGTCATAAAAATTCATAAAACAGCCACCTCAGGGATTAAAAAATCTCCCCATCTCTTCGGCCGTCAGACGACCGGTGTTCTGGAAGATGATGAGCAGGGGTTGGTCGTAGACGGTGAAGCTCTCGTCGGCGTGGCCCAGGTTGAGGGTGGGGTGAGTGGTTAAGAGCGTGTTGACTTCATCTGGGGGGGTTAAGCCAGGCCAACCAAACCGATCCGCATAGAGCCTTACCCCAAACAGGGTGGGCATCCGCATGGTGACGTAGACAGGTTCGTAGCCCAATGAGCCATCAAACAGCAGTTGGTGGTATTGGCCGGAGAGGGGGTAACGATCATCCAGCCGGGGCGCCACGCCATACACCCGATTGGACATGATGGTCAGGTAATCTCCTGCGGCCAGCCGCGCCAGGTTTCGTTCCAGTTTGGTCTCATTATCGGCGGCGTCTGCGCCGGTAAGCCAGGTCAATTCTTCACTCCGGTACTCGTTGCGCCCGCGGGGTGTACCGTCTAGCAGGAGGGAAGATGGCAGGGCATCATCCCACTGTTCGCTGAGGATAAGCGCGCCCGGCGGCACGTTTTGGTAGACCCAGGCCGACCCGGCCAGCCAGGGATGGGGCTGGTGGTACATTTTGACGAAACTGAGGGCGTAGAGGCTGGTGGTGAGCAGCACGGCCGTGACTGCCCCCCATCTTGCCCACCGCCAACGAATACTCAGCAACAACGCCGCCGCATACAGCATCAAAAACGGGGTGATCGGCTGCAAGTAGCGCATAAATTTGACGGTGAAGGAACCGGTGAGCAGGAAGAAGGGGATGACCCAGGAGAGAAGAAGGAGATTGGAGATTGGAGATTGCAGATTGGAGATTGGGAAAGAGTTGCCAGACGGCTCCACCCAATTCTTACCAACCCGCCAGATTTCCCAGGCCAGCCCGGCAAAGGCAGCCAGCCCTAAAAGCAAACCCATACCCCAGCGCAGTTGCATTTCGATGAAGTAGAGGTAGGGCCAGGTGCCGCTGTACTGCCGGGCAAAGGTAACGTCGCTGCTGCCACGCACCATCGCCCCCTGGGTCACAATGTCTTGCAGATAACAGGAGCGCCAGTCGAGTGCGGGGATGGTGAGAGGGCCAACGGCCGTTGCCGGCGTCACCACCTCACAGGTCAGATCAAGCACGGCAAAGGGGTTGGTTACAAAAAACGTGATGCCGGAAATGAACACGGCCGTGACCAGCCACCGCACCCACCGTTCCCCCACTGCCACATAAACCGTCACCGCCAGAGGGAGGAGGAGAAGGACGGCCGTGAACTTTGAGCCGATAGCCAGACCGACGAAGATGGCAGCGAGGAGGAGGGAAAGAGGTGAGCAGTAAGCAGTGAGCAGTGAGCGGGAGGGCGTGATGCGTGATGCGTGATGCGTGATGCGTGATTCATCACCTGACACCTGACACCTGACGCTTGACACCATAAAAAACAAACCCGCCACCACAAAAAACGTCAGAAATGGGTCGGAGATGAAAAAGTGGGCCAGTTGGATGTGCATGACGTTGAGGGCCAGGAAGGCGGCAGCGAGCAGGCCAACCGGGGCGTTGTACAGCCGTTTGCCCAACAGGTAAACGAGGAAAACGGTGGCAGTATCAAAAAGGGCGGTGAGGGCGCGGGACACGGCCGTGAGATGCCGAAACTCAATTGCCCCCTGCCCATTCAACAAATCGCGCGTAAACAGCCAGTTGGCCGGGAAAAAGGGAGTCAGCGCCGGGCCGATGCGCTCCACCAGGCGCGTGGCTGCCACACCCAGATAAAGCGGTAGATGCCCATAGGCAAAATCCCGGTGTTCGTCTTGCAGCACCACAATACCGTCGCTGGCGGCGTCCGGCGGCCAGTAGAAGGGGTTGAAAGGGGACTGGGTGGGGCTGAGCGCCGTGCGCCAGTTAGCCGGAAATTCAATGGTGGTGGCTACCCAGGTGATATACCGTTCGTCAGGGTGGTAATGCTGGTAATCGTCCCAATCAATGCCCGTCAGCCGCAAGGACACGGCCGTGAGCAAAATGATGATGAGCAAAACCTTTTCCTGCCAGGGTTTCATGGTGAGATTGGAGATGAGAGATTGATCAATCTCCAATCTCTCATCTCGTCATAAACAAAAAAGGCTGGAACCATTGTCCAGCCTTTTGCTTGGTTTGCCAAAATGCAAGAAGCGTGAAGAGCTTATTCCTCTTCGCGTTTGCCCTTTTCCACAACTTCCACGCTTTCCACCGAGGTCAAAGCAGCTTCTTCCGCCTCGGCTGCTTCAGCAGTTTGATTGTATTCAAAGTGAGCAACGACTGTTTCCGGATCAGCCAGTATCGTAACGCCTTTCGGCAGTTGCAGGTCGGCGATGTAAATCACATCATCCGCCGAATCGATCCCGGCAGCCTGCACCTCAATCTCCGATACCAGGTCACCCGGCAGACATTCGATTCCCACCGACTGAACCAGCAGTACCAACGTCCCCAGAGTTTTCAGGGCCTCGCTGGTTTCACCCACCAACACCAATTCCGCTTCCGACGTGATCGTCTCGGCCATGTTGACTTCCATAAAGTCCACATGAATCAAATCACCTCGTGTGGGATGCTGCTGGATTTCGCGGGCCAGTACCGTGCGTGTGCCAGTTTGCATCTCCAAATCAATCAGGTGCGTGGTGCTGGCTTGCCGCAGCACACGCCGCAACGATTTGTTTTCCAATTGAATGGCGACCGGCTCCCGCTGTCCGTAAATGACGGCCGGAATCATTCCCTCCCGACGCAGTTGTTTCACTTGTTTGCCGATGACCGTGCGTGGTTCGGCGGCAATGGTTAATTTCTCAGACATCTTCCAAATCCTCAATTAAAGACCCTAAGGGTTTTAGAAACCCTTAGGGTCTGCGGTCATTATTAAACGAAAAACTTGTTTGCAGCAGGGCAAACAAGCGGCAGAAGTATACCAGTTTGCATTAAATCGTCAACGTCAGCTTTGACGCCTTGACGCGGCGTTTTTTGCGGGGTAAAACAGCGGTCCGGAGGCAGATAACAGAACCATGAACGACAATGTAAATAACTATTATCAAACAGTACAAACAATGGGCAGTTTACGCACACCTGCCCATGCCCGGCGTTGGAGTACGGCCGTGCTCAAATCCCTCGGCGTCAATTTAGACCGGAAAACGAAGAAGAAGCTGTCCAAAGCGTTGCCCGAAGAACTGGCGTATGACCTGCAACGGCTGTTCTGGCTGGTTCACTTCCGCAACAAAAACATGAGCCAATATGACTTTCAGTTTGAAGTCTCCAAACGCAGCGGCAACAGCGATTGGCAGTTTGCCAAAACGCCGATCACGGCCGTTTTCCATGCCGTCAAAACGTTGATTGATAACGATACCAACCAGGCCGTTGCCCAATCACTGGCCCCCGATGTGCGCGAATTGTGGCAGCAAGCATGACGGCGAATGGAGGGGCGAGGCAGTTGGGTCGAAAATGGTTTAGCAAGACAAGGTTGCACCCAACTGCCTCGCCCCTACTTGCCATCTGCCACCTGCTACTTGCCACTCTCTTGATCAGTTGCAGCCAACCACCCGCTGTTACGCAGAGCCAGGAGCCAATCCAGGTTCAGTTAATGGCTGATGGTCAGAGCTATAATCTGACAACAAACGCCGCTACCGCGCGCGAACTGCTGGCCGAAGCGGGCATTGTCCTGGGCGACCTGGACGAAGTAAGCCCGCCCCTGTTTACGCCGCTGGTGGCAGGCACGGCCGTGACCGTTGTTCGCGTCGCCGAAGAAATCCAGGTCATCACCGAAACCATCCCCTACGAACGCACCTATGTGCGCACCGACACCATGAGCGCCGACGATGCGCCGCAAATTGTGCAGCCCGGCAGCCCCGGCCAACGCGAAGTCACCATCCGCCTGCTCTTCCGCGATGGGCTGGAATCTTCCCGCATTCGCACTAACGAAACGATCATCGTTGAACCCCAGGATGAAGTGGTGCTGATCGGCATTGGCGCGAACCGGGGCATTGCCTATTTTCCCGGCTTGCTGGCCTACATCAGCGGCGGCGCGCCCGTACTCATGCGTGGCAGCACGGCCGTGCCCGAACAACTGCCGCTGGATGGACAACTGGACGGCCGTGTGTTTGCCCTTTCCCCGGACGCCAGCCAGTTGCTCTACACGCAGGTCAATACCATCACCGGCAGCTTCAACAACAGCCTGTGGCTGGTTGGTGTGCAGCCCGGTGCTGTGCCGGTTGATTTGGGTGTGGACAATGTGTTATGGGCCGGTTGGAATCCGGTCATCACCAATACCTGGCAAATCGCCTACACCACCGCCGCCACCAGCGCCCAGCCCCCCGGCTGGGAAGCGAACAACGACCTCTGGCTGCTGACTGCGCCGCTGACCGAGACCACCGCCTTTACCACCACCCAAATTATAGACGCCTATCCGGCGCTCAATGGCTGGTGGGGCGGAAATTATGCCTGGTCGCCCAACGGCCGTACCCTGGCCTACAGCTACGCCAACGAAGTGGGTCTGATTGATACCCGTTCCCCCACCCCCAATGACGACCGCCTGGTGTTGCAGCGTTTCACCCCCTACAACACCCGCGCCGATTGGGTCTGGGTACCGTCGCTCACCTGGTCGCCAGACGGCCGTTTCCTGGCCTTCACCCAACACAATGGCACGGACGAACAAACGATGCAGTTTGACAGCCAGGTGGTGGGCATCAGCATACCCGTCGCCGCCCAATTTGTGGACCAGGCCGGCATGTGGGGGCATATGCACTGGTCGCCGGACAACGAACACATTGCCTATTTGCGCACCACCGATCCGCTGGACAGCCTGCGCAGCAATTACACGCTTTGGTTGATGGATGTGGATGGCAGCAACGGCCGTCAACTCTACCCTCCCCCCGGCGAAAACAGCCGCTTCTCCCGTGACCAATCCTTCATGGCCTGGGGGCCAGATGGGCAGCACATCGCCTTTATCTTTGAGGACGACCTCTTTGTCCTCAACCTGGACGATGGCGTCGCCACCCGTGTCACCCAGGACGACACCTACGACAGCCACCCCACCTGGGCGCCTTACGGCACAGTCACACCGGTGGAATCCCCCAACACAGCGCCACCCCGGCGCGGCGGCAAAATGACGCCAACAAGGTGACAGGAGGGACAGGGGCCGACTTCACCGAACCTGGCTTAGGCATTTATGCTACAATAACGCCATCCTAATGATGGATGAGGTATATGATATGAGCCAATTTATCGAAGTGCTTGAGCGTTACGAAATCCCGGATTTGCCCCCCACAGATTTACCGGAGGAGGATGGTGAACCATTGGAATCAAACTGGCATCGTGATCAGATTAATTTGCTCATTGATGTGGTGCGCCACCGCTGGGCAGACCGGTCGGACTTTTTCGCCGGCGGCAATATGTTCATCTATTACAGTCTGCAACAGGTACGCAACCGGGATTATAAAGGGCCAGACTTTTTTGTGGTCAAGGATATTTATGGCAGCTATTCCCGGCAAAAATGGGTGGTGTGGGAGGAGAACGGTCGTTACCCCAACAGTATCATCGAACTGATGTCCCCCACGACCAAAGAAACCGACCTGGGCCTCAAGAAAGATTTATACCGGCAAACATTCCGCACTGCCGACTACTTTTGTTTTGACCCCGACGAAAACCAGTTGCAGGGCTGGCGGCTGGTGGGTGAGGAGTATGTGCCGATTGAACCGGATGACAACGGCCGTCTCTGGAGCAGCCAGTTAGAAGCCTGGTTGGGGACATGGGAAGGCGTCTATCAAAAAGAAACGGCCGTGTGGCTGCGCCTCTATGATGAAACCGGCCAACCCATCCCCACGGCCACCGAAGCTGAACGCCAACGTGCTGAAGCAGCCGAGGCGGAAGTGGCCGAACTGCGCCGCAAACTGGCACAGTATGAAGATTCATAACCCCGCCGTCATATTCGCATCAGCCAGAGCCGTGACAAGAGGCTGGCGTACACCTATGGCTCCACCGGTTCCAGGCGCGCCCAGGACAGCCAGGCCCACGGTGAACTGGGCGCTTGTTGGATGAGGGTGAGGTAGGTGGCTACAGCCTGGTTTTCTTTACCATCAAGTTCATATGTCAAACCACTTAGATAAAGCAATCGGTTATGCATCATCTGGCGGGAAGTTGTGTCATTAGGCAATTTGCTAATCAAATCATTTACCTCGTCTTGCAGGTCTGGTAACGGCCGTTTGCCTGACAATATCTCCTCTTCCCATTGGTCGATCTTCTGCAAGAAGAAGTAATCAAGGGGGGCTTCATAAAAAGGATTGCTTAATTTGTCAGAATAAAGTGGTAAGGAATCATTTGCACAGGCATATATGCGATCTTCCACTTCATACATGCCCGCTGACAAATCAACTGTCAGAATATCTGTTTGTTGATCTCCCCAACAAAACCAGGACCAGATGTTTTGGGTTGCCTGTACCAGGAGTACAGGGTAGTCATCAGGTGTTCCCTGTATCACTTGGGCCTGAAAATCAGTCACAGGTGGGATCAATTCTGCCAGACGATGAAGCTGCCATCCATTATCCACTAAATCCAAAATGACAACCTGGGGGGCTGCTGGCTCAACCACAACCAACCATTCACTTTCGGCATCGTTGTCAAGATTGAATTCTTGTTGAAACAAAATCTCAATATCGTTTTCCGCAAACGCATTTTCAGGCGATAAATTGCCAGTTAATTCCAGACGATCCAGTAAGCCAGTTATTACCATTGGAAAAGGGCACATTCGTCTTTGTAAGGCTGTTGTTGGGTACCCATAATTCCGCAACATGCCCAACTGTGATAACAAATCCTCGTTTGCAGCCATATCTAATCCACGGAACCATTCATTCTGGTAAAGTAAACGGCAAGTAGATACCAGATCGCCTTCAGTTGCCAGATTAACTTCCTGCAAATTAGTAGTAAATTCTGTGTTGGGCAGTTCGCTGATTGAGGCCATTGTTGTTGAGGCTAGCTCGCTTTCCCCCTTGCTCAGATAGGCCATTGCCAGATGAAGGCGAAGAAGCGCTATATAGTCACTGAATGGGGCTGTGTCAATTGTTGTGTTGGCTAAACTGCGGTTTAACAAAGCGATTCGTTCATCCATGCTTAAATTTTCTGGAGAAAGAATAACATCGCCGATATGGGGACTTTGTGAACTTAAATTCTGTGTAACAGCCCGCGCGGCGTCACATTCTGGTTGGCCCTCAATGGTACTGGTTTGTATGTGCTGTGATTCTCCTCCAGGCCAACTGTAAATATCTACTTCTTCGTACCGGCAGCCGAGGTCCATCCACTTGTGATGAGTCACTCGTATGTCAGTGATACCATCCTGGTTGTAATCAGCAATTTCTATCTGTGGTGATTCTGCATATTTACCATCATAAGCGTCAATTGTTGCCAGGAGGAACAGACCTGGAGCATTCCATGAATAAACCTCTATCTGGTGACCTAACAAGTCACCGGCGTTTGAACCAATTTCAACAATGACGTCCTTTTGACCGTCACCTGTAAGATCATAATCTGTCAAGATGTTTGTGTATTCTGGAAAATAAATACCGGTGAGGTCGTGGGGCGCTAAAACGTATTCTGTGCCTGATCGTTTAATAACAGGTATTAATCCTGGCCAAAAAAGCGGGGTATCTGATTGAAAAACAGGTACAACAAATAAAAGCCATGCGGGATCATTGCCGGATACTTGTTCTATTTCCTGAACAATCAAACTGGCATAGGGTATTTCTTTTGTTGTTTGTCCATCTAATTCAACCTGGTTTTCATTAAGCAGTTGCAGGACATACGCCTGCCACATAGTCCAAATGGCTTTATCGGAACGATGGTGGATGACTTCGTGAGGTTCTTTAACAATCGTTTCTGAAGCAGCAAAACCTTTCGGGTAATAACGGCTGCTATCATTGGCAATTAGTCTGAATAAAGCAGTGAAATCAGCTTCAACAACGGCAGATTTTGCGGAACCCGGAAGTTCATCAAAGGCTTTTTGTTGGGCCAATGCCTCTGCCAATATTTGAACCAGGATTTCCGAATCTGGCATATGCAGCTGAAATTCTTTTCCCTGGATTTGTTGTAGGAGCAAGGGTGGTGTCGGGATCGGTATTTGCGAAGGCAAGGGAGTGGCTGTCGGCAAGTTTACGGCCGTGTCTTCAACCACATTCTCTATAACCGTTTGGGTTGAGGATGACGTAGCCTGGGGAGAAGGAATTGCAGTCACAACGGCCGTCGCCGTGGGCACAATACGTGGCGTCACCGTGACAACATCCTCCGGCGGCGCACAACCGGCCAAAACCAGACCGCTTATCAGCAAAATCAGGGACCAGGAACGCATACCCATCCTCCACAGTTGAACCCATGCCAAGTCGCCGAATTATACACGGCCGTGTCTCCCCTCACACCCATAAATTTGCCATAGGTTGTCTATTTGCACGGCCGTTTTGGGTTTCTCTTGTTGTTTGCTTCTCAACCCTCACCAAGTAGAATAGGTGAAACCTTATCCTCTGCGCCTACTTCGGCTTCGCTCAGCACAAGTTTGCGCCTTGCGTAAAAAAGGAGCATTTCCCATGTTACACGGATTCACCGGCAAAGTTTTGCACGTAGACCTGACCAGACACAAGATAGAAATTGAAGAGCCCACCGAAGAATTTTATCGTCACTACGCAGGCGGCAGCCTGATGGGGCTGTATTACCTCTGGAAAAATACGCCACAAGGCGCTGACCCGCTCAGCCCAGAGAACACCCTCACCTTCGCCACCAGCGCCCCCACCGGCCTGCCCGTCAGCGGCCAAAGTCGCTGCACCGCCACCTGCAAATCCCCCAGCAGCGGCGGTGCAGCGGACAGCCAGGCGGGTGGTTTCTGGCCGGCCGAACTCAAATACGCCGGTTTTGACGCCATCGTCATTCAAGGCGCGTCCGCCAAACCCGTTTATCTCTGGATCAAGGATGGGCAGGCCGAACTGCGCGACGCTTCTCACCTGTGGGGCAAAACCACGCTGGAAGTAGACGAAACGATCAAAGGCGAATTGGGCGATAAAAAGATCGAAATTGCCCAAATTGGCATTGCCGGGGAAAAGCGGGCGAACTTTGCGGCGGTGATGAACATGAGCAACCGCGCCTGGGGACGCACCGGTGTGGGTGCTGTCATGGGCAGCAAAAATCTGAAAGCGATTGCCGTGCGTGGCTCCGGCAAAGTTAACCCGGCCAATAAAAAAGGTGTTACCGCCTTGCACAAACAAGGGGCCAAAGAACTACCGGGCAGCGACATGGAAGCGTTTGGCAAATATGGTACGGCCGATACCGTCATGGCCAACCAGGGCGGCGGCGGGCTGCCTACGCGCAACTGGGACGCCGGGTTCTTCGAAAGCGCGGAAAGCATCAGTGGTGAATTGCTGTATGATGAACTGCTGCGGGGGGCAGAGGCCGGGCGGCAGGATAAGGACGGCCGTGATACCTGTTACGCCTGCATCATCCGCTGCAAGCGCGTGGTTGAGTCTGAATGGCGTAATAACAAACTCATCCCTGAATACGGCGGCCCCGAATACGAAACCATTGCCACCTTTGGCTCTTACTGCGGCGTGAGCGATTTACACGCCGTCACCTACGCCAACCAGTTGTGCAATGAATACGGCGTAGACACCATCTCCTGCGGCGCCACCCTCTCCTGGGCGATGGAATGTTTTGAGAACGAAGTGATCAACATTGAAGATACCGAAGGCATTGAACTGCGCTATGGTAATGCCGAAGCCATGATCGCCATGCTGGAAAAGACGCTCAAACGGGAAGGATTTGGCGACATCCTGGCCGAAGGTTCACGCAAAGCGGCCGACCGGCTAGGGCGCGGCCACGAATATCTGCTGACCATCAAAGGGCAGGAACTTCCGGCACACATGCCCCAGGTCAAGCGCAGCCTGGGCCTCATCTACGCCGTCAACCCCTTTGGCGCGGACCACCAATCTTCGGAGCATGACCCACTCTATTCACCCAAAGCATATGAAAGCACCTACCATCGTTTCCTCAGCCAGATTGGCCTGGACAAACCGCAACCATCCAAAGTGTTAAACGCGGAGAAAGTGGAGTTTGCCCTTAAATCTCAATACAACTACAGCGCCATGGATACCATCTCCATTTGCCAGTTTGTGTATGGCCCTGGCTGGCAGCTCTATGGGCCGCAAGACATCACCGACCTGTACGCCGCTGCAACCGGGTGGGATGTGACGGTGGATGATATTCAAGAGATCGGCCGTCGCCGACTGAACCTGATGCGGGCTTACAATGCCCGCGAGGGGCTGACCCGTGACCAGGACATGCTGCCCAAAAAGCTGTTCCAGAAGGCGCTCACGGGTGGTCGTTCGGATGGCATTGTGATGGACGAGGCCGAACTGCAAGCGGGCATGGATATGTATTTTGAACAGGCAGGTTGGGACGTGGCCTCCGGCGTACCCACCCGTGCCACACTGGAAGACGTGGGGCTGGCCTGGGTAGCCGACGATCTGGGATTGTAGTGTCGGTAATCGGCCATCGGTAATTGGGTTAAAAGCAGAAGGCTCACCAGTTATGGTGAGCCTTCTTTATTCCTCTTCCCGTCCCTAGAGACTATTTTTGGGGTCAGGTGGCCGTTTTTCGGGCAACGGCCGTTTGTCTGCTAACGGCCGTTCCCCCATTACCTGTCTCTCCAGCTTGCCCACTCTATCCGATAATTCCTGTACCAGCAGCAGCGTTTGTCCAACTGCCTGATCGGTAGACAACTCCCCTTTTTCCCACTTCTGCAAAACTGCACCCAAACTATAAGCGCCCACCATGTTACTCCTTTTTCCTTGAATCTTTTTCACATTTTATTCGACAACGTAGTCACATTTTATACTAATAGATATGATGTGTCAATAGATGGTCGCAAAAAAAGTGACTGCTTTTTTAGTCGAATGCAGTCACTTTTTTATGATGATGGTGAACCAGCTTTCGCAGTTTTGCACGGGATGGCAGTATCAGGTTTCGTACTCAAATCCGGCTCGTTCGGCGATCAAAGTTAACAGCTTAGAGGATGAGCGTTTTGGCTCATACGCGCCGGTTTCCCATTCACTCACGGTGGGTTGGCGTATCCCTAATTCCTGAGCAAAGGAGGCCTGATTCAGTCCCATATGTTCCCGCAGCGCCTTGATCATGGCGCCGTTCCACATCACAATACCCCGTTCACGCCGGGTTTCTTGGGGAGGGACAACACCCTCTTTGCGGAAGGTAATGCGGCTGTTTTCCAGGTCGAGTTTATCCACCAGAAAACCCGCTTCCAACCAGGCCAAAGATTGAGCATGGGCGGTACGTCGGTTGCTCCACCAGGCGCGCTGGGTGCGCGCGCTGTTAGGCAGCCCACCACCCAAAATACTTTGCACATCGGCCACTGTCAACACAATCACATCTTCACCGCTTTGCTGCAGAAATTGATACAAGGGGTAGTACTTGCTGCTTTCTTTCATAGTTGGCCGTCAGGGGGGCTGCGTATCCGCGCCTGCCCAGACTGCATTTTACCCTTGCGGCGTAATCGTTACAAACTGGATCACGTTTTCAAGATGAAGGCGGTTTGTCCTGGTATGGTGATGGTGTGTTCATTCAGCTCAGGCTGTTGACCGGTGGTCAGCAGAACAGTGCCGGTTTGAGTCAGATGGATCACCTGTGTTGCCTGGCTCAAATTAAACACAACCACCAGGTCACCAGAGCGGTAGGCATAGGTTTGAGTGGTGGCGCTCAGGTGCAGGCGCTGGCGACGGCCGTTTCTCATCGCCGGTTCCTCTTGCCGCAGCCGAATAAGCTGGCGGTAGAAGGATAACAAGTCGGTGTCCCACTGGTCGGTATCCCAGGGCATGTCTTGCCGCACATGGTGGTCGCCGCCAAAACCGGCCTCATCTTTATCAACCGGCTGGGAGAGGCCAATTTCCGTGCCGTAATAAATAATGGGGGGAGGTGATAATGTAAATTGACATAATGCGGCCATTTTCAGCCGGGCCACATCGCCGCCAGCCATAAATAGAAAACGATTCATATCGTGGTTATCCAGAAAACTGGCACGGTCTGGGCCATCGGCCATGAATTGTTCGTACAGACGTAGGAAACCGTCCAGCCGGGCCACATCCCATTGCCCGGTGGCAAAGGTCTGGCGCAGTGCTGTCGCCAGTTGGAAATCCAGGATATGCGTCAGCCGCCCTCTGTATCGCTGCAAAGCATCGGGGGAATCGGTGGCCTCGCCAATGGTCACGGCGTCTGGTCTGGCTGTCTGCACGGCCGTGCGAAACTCCACCCAAAAATCCATGCCATGCCCAATGGCATGATCCAACCGAAAGCCATCCACATCAAATTCACGAATCCAGTAAAGGGCATTTTCGATCAGATGAGCGCGGGCGGCGGGGTCATTGGTATCCAACGAGACCAGAAAGGGAATCAGGCCCAGGAAACAACGATAATTATGGGGCCATTCGCGGAAGACAAACCAGGAGGCAGTGTCAGCGTTTGGGTCTGCCTGGGCTGCCTGGAAGGCCGGGTGCTGCCAGGAGATGTGGCTGGGCACAAAATCGAGGATAACGCGCATATTCCGGGCGTGGGCTTGGTTGATCAGTTCACGCAAATCGTCCGCCGTGCCCAGCTCAGGGTCAATGACAAACAGATCGGTGGCGTCATAGCGGTGGTATGTGTGGGAAATGTTCAGCGGCGAAAGCCAGAGGCAGGTAATGCCCAGTTCGGCCAGGTAGGGTAGGGTTTGGGTGACGCCACGCAGCGTGCCGCCATGCCGATCATTTGGCTCCAGGTTGGCGGGGAAACGGCCGTCCGCATTCCCCGGATGATACCGGTCCAGAAAAATGTGGTAAATCACGGCATCGGCCATCCAGGCCGGCCCTGTCGGCGTGTCTGGCTCCACGTAATAGGCAAACGTGGTTACGGGCGAGCCATCATCGGTAAATGACCAGAAACCTTGCCCATCCTGAGCAAACATATCCGGTGGGGCGTCAGGCGGTGTCTCCGTGTGCCAGCCGGCAATGCGATAACGCACGGCCGTGTCACCCTGCTGCCCTGGTATCTCGGCCTGCCATTGTTTGACAAACCCGGCGCGGGGCAGCCATTCCACGTTGACGGCCGTGCGTGGTGTTGACAGCGGTAAACGATGGGACTGGGCATCTGGTAAACGGCCGTCGGTGGTATACCACACCTCGGCATAAGCCACATCCACATGCACACCACTGGTGGCGGTGACGGTGACAGGCTCATGGGGATGGGGGGCATACGGCCGTATGGTGTTGTCATGCCGGAACTGCTGCGACAGCAGCGCCAACCGCAGTTCGATCATCGGCATAGGAATATCACCGGGCGCGGTGGCCTCGGCTTCTACTGGTTGTTGGGGGGGTTCTTGAACCTTTGTCATAACAATCTCCCGTGAACATGTAGCGCAATTTGGTAAATCGCGTTACGCCATTTCATTCGTGCAATTCGCGGCTAATACATGTAGGTGCGTAAATGCTGGCGCAGTTGCTCCAACCGGGCGAATAATTGCTCTTTCTCGGTGGCGGAGAAATCAGAGAGCCAGGTTTGCAAAGCGGCATCGTGGGCAGCCTGGGCGGCGGCGTGGTGGGTCTCACCGACGGCCGTCAGATACACCCTTTGGGCGCGGCGATCAGCAGCATCGGGGCGGCGCTCAGCCCAGCCCTGGCTTTCCAGATAATCCACGATGCGCGTCATCTTGCTGTTGTCCACCAATGTTTTTTGCGCCAGATCACCCATACGCCAGCCGTTATCCGGCGACAGGTGGAGCAGGGTGTCATATTGTTCAAGGGTGAGCTGGTAC
This sequence comes from Chloroflexota bacterium, assembly GCA_035444285.1. GTDB lineage: Bacteria > Chloroflexota > Anaerolineae > Promineifilales > Promineifilaceae > CAADGU01. Next base: position 1,344 of record DAOMOK010000027.1, on the reverse strand, counting down.
GGCCGTAGCACTTCATCGGTGCTAAATGCCAACAGCACCAACACTTCCCGCAGCCGATCATAAATCTCTTTCTCAATCACATTCTATTACCAGATAATATATTTTCATATGAGAATATATTATCAAAAAACATTTGGCCTGTCAAAAAAAAAGACCCGAAGGGTTTTCTGAAGCCCTTCAGGTCACGGATGACGAATCACGGATGACGGATGACGGATGACGGCCGTCAAGACAGATATTTACTCACCAGGGGGGCCAGCCGGGTTTTCACCTCGGCGGGGATGCGCGATGGGTCCGTGGAGATGGCAGTGGCTAAGGTGTGGTGGGCGGCAAAGTCGCCGCGCCATACGTCGGCCGTATGCACCAGGTGGGCAATGGCCGCCTGCGCTAATTGGGTGTTCTGGTGGACGACGCGGAAGACGTGCGCGGCCGTAACCGGCGCTTCCGTTTCGTGCCACACGTCATAATCGGTGACATGGGCCATACAGGCGTAGGCGATTTCAGCTTCGGCCGCCAGGAAAGCTTCAGGGGAGGTGGTCATGCCGATGACCTCCATGCCCCACTGCCGATAGGTGAGCGACTCGGCCTTAGTGCTGAAGCGGGGACCTTCGATGGTGATGTATTGGCCGCCTTCGTGGACGGCCCCGTTGGCGGTGCGCACGGCCGTGGCCAATGCCGCACTCAACTCCGGCGAAAACGGATGGGCCACGGGGATATGCGCCACCAACCCGCCGCCAAAAAAGGTGTGGGCGCGGATGCCTTTGGTGTGGTCATACAACTGGTCGGGGATGACGATGTGGCCGGGGGCAAACTCTTCACGCAGGGAGCCACAGGCGCTGACGGCGATGATGTATTTGACGCCGAGTGTCTTGAGGGCGAAGATGTTGGCTCGGTAGGGCACTTCGCTGGGGCTGAGGGTATGTCCACGGCCGTGACGCGGCAGGAAGGCGACGCGACGGCCGTGCAATACCCCGGTAATAATCGCATCCGACGGATCGCCAAAAGGGGTCGTAATCCGTTTTTCGTCAATATCGGTCAGCCCGGCCATGCCATACAAGCCGCTGCCGCCAATCACCGCAATTTCAATATCTGCCACAACTTACTCCTAAAGAAGTAATTGGGTAATTGCTCAATTACTTAATGCACTGTTCACAAAATAATATGAACGTTCCCATGTCATTCCGAGAAGTCTTCGACGAGGAATCTCTCCCATTTGTACAGGAGAAGGATTCCTCGCTCCGAAGACTCCGCTCGGAATGACAGGTGAAATGTTAAAGTTAAGAAGACTTATTGTAACTATACAGGTACAAAACCTGTGATATAAATACGCATCATGGACGAGTT
>DAOMOK010000026.1:0-86460 GCA_035444285.1 Chloroflexota bacterium | reverse complement strand
TGCGGAAACTAAATTGGGCGGAGGTGTCGCCGCTGCCGCAGGGGTTGCTGGCGGTAACGCGCCAGTAGTGCCAGGTGTTGTAAGGCAGGGCGTTGGCGCCGGGCAGGGTGTGGCTGGCACCGGGCACGTTGGCGGTGTAGATGATGTTGTTGAAGTTGATGTCGTCGGCCAGTTCCAGGGTGTAGGAGGTAGCGCCGCTGACGGCGCTCCAGGTGAAGTCTGGGGTGACGGGGATGTTGGTGGCGGCATCAGCCGGGGTCAGCAAGGTGGGGGTGTTGGGGGCGCTGTCGGCTACCAGCAGTTGGACTGTGGTGGTGTGCGTGGTTGTGGGTGACATGCCGCTTACGTCAATGTTATAAGCCCCGGCTGACGCACCGTTTGTGCCAATGGTCAAGGTGCTTGTGAAGGGCGGTAGTTGGTTGTTGGCCGAGAAGACGGCTGAATTAGGTGGATCAGGTTGCCCGGTGACGCCTAGAGTCACGGCCGTGTCGAAGCCATTAAATTCGGTCACATTTACGGTGAATTCGGCATCATCTGGGGAACATACACTCAGGAGGGTGGGGGTTACTTCCACGCCAAAATCGGCCAGGGGTACGTCTGGTACCACATAGACACAGGTGAGATAAATGTCGTGCATATCCTGTAACTCAGCGGCGGAGTAACCCATATCAATGGCTGCCTGGTAAATGGCGTTCGCCGCGTCTTCCTGGTTGGTGCTGGAATTGGTCATGCCCAGCCCTTCCCAAAAGGCTCTGTCCATCTGCTGTTTGCCAATCTCATCATAAACCCGCATGTTACAGGTAGACCAAATCTGACCGTCGGTGTGGATTTGGCCGGTTAGACCGCCAGGATAAAGCGCGGGGTAATTGGTGACGCGCCCATTCCAAAATGGATTGTGCCCGTCCCAATTGAAAACCCATTGGTATGGGGGATCACCGGGCTGCCAATATCCCAGGCTGCGGTTGTACGATTGTGCCCAATAGTCGCCCGTACCTTCGCTCAGGCCATTTACCTGAGACAACCCGCCGTTGGTGACCCAGTCATGCAAACCATGACCCAGTTCGTGGTGGATCACGTCGGAATCCTCGGCGTCATCCACGCCACCTTCGCCAAAGGCAACTTCCCCGGAGCCGGTGCTGTAGTGGGAATTGTCAGCACCGCTTAAGCCATGGGGGTCAAAGCGCACGCCGCCGCTGTATTGATAGGGCATGATGTTTAGACCCAAGGTCTCGTTCAAATAGCGCATAGAGGAATCTATGTGGTAATAGGTGTTGACGGCTTCAAAAGCATCGTCGAAGCGGTTGTAATTCCAGACATTGGTGGCCTGGGAGAAGAGGCCTTTGTTTGGAAGCTCTGTGTCGCGGATAGCGGCGTAAGGGCCATCCAAGTGATACATGCCACCGGTAAAGGTAATGTCCTGCAATGTGACGCTCACCAACTCGCCATCTAGTTGGGGGGTCGTGGCATCATTGCCGTCTACGAAGCCAGGGTCGCCATAGGTGGCGTTAGCAGACGAGAGCGGGTCGGGGTCGAAAACATTGCCGGTGCCGGTGACAAGGATGCTGCTGGACACGGCCGTGTCCCCTTCTTTCTCTTCACCATAATCCAGGCTTTGGTTTACCAGTTTCAGGAATTCGCCGGTGTGGGCGTCTACCATGGCTTCCCAATCACCTAAGGGATTATTGGCGACGATGTTTACACGATAGACCAGATAGGTCTGGCCTTGCAGGAAGTAAAGCATTAGTTCGCTTTTTTCCAACTGGGTTTTGCCGGTTATACCCAGATAATTACGCACGATTTGGGTGGCGTCTACGGCCGTTAAACCCGGCGTCATGTTTGTGGGAGTCACCAGGGCGCCCTTGTAATCATTGGCAACATAGGTGACGGTGTGTTTGTTATTCAGATGAACAACCACATCGGATTTGTAGACCGGAATGCCATTAACGACCTGCCGGAAACGCACGGTTGGGCCAGATGGACCAAGCCGGGTAAATGTGTGTTCCAGATCACTCAGGTCTGGCGCTTGCAAGTGTAGCAATGCGGCATTTTCGCGCAGGTATTGCCGGGCCATTTCTTCTGGCGCGGCCGGTGCAACTGCATGGTTGACAGCAAACAATACCAACGGTTGACCGGTCTGCGTACTTACCCGTTGGTTGCCGCTGCGAATTGAGGGTTCTATTTCATCAGGTGCGATTTCGGTGATGACTTGTTCACTTGATTGGGCGGCTGCCGGTTTGGCGGCACTGCTGCTGGCGGAAATGCTGCTAAACCAGCCTAACAACAGCAGCAGTAAAACCAGGGATATACCCAGGACACTTAATGGTTTCCTAAACATTTTTTACCTCCATAACTTGTATATAAAGTGACTGGTGGTTATTTGCTGGTCTTCACTAAATCAACCAGTGGTCACCAACCACAACTAATAAATTACCTTAGCTGGTTACAGGGTGATTACCTGGTCGGGTGGGTTGCCAGCCAGTGCCCCGTACAGATCGGGGAAGCATCCAACCAGAACGCCGGGTACTGTACCGGAGGGGCGGCAACTACCCGGTTCACCTTCTGCCAGCCCGCGTTCCAGGGCGCACTGGTCGCACATCATTAACATGATCCCTTTCTCTTGGGCAATTTTAGACAGCCGTTCGCCGATGGGGTCGCCAGCGCGTAGGATGTAGTTGTTGTCGTCAAAGAAAAACATGCCAATGACATCTACGCCATGTGTGCCTGCTTCCAGTTGGGGCAGGATCATTTTGCCCAGTTTGTAGCTGGCGGTGTGGCCGGAGGTGGCGAATACGTAAGCAATTTTCATCAAATTTTACTCCTTTGGGTGTGAAAGGGTTTGAAATGTCCGCTTCAAATCATACTGTGTGACGTGCTAACGGCCAAACCAATACACGGCAAAAACAGCGCCGGTTATAAACAGCATGACCAGTAAAAGCCCTATCAATACGAGTTCTGTCGTGGAAAGTCCGGGAAGTGTGCTTGGCGCAGGGGCGAAGGGGTCATAGGGTGAAGGTTCAGGAGAATGGTCAAGCCATTGGGATGCGCCGAGGGTTTGTTGCACGGCCGTAGCCACCCGCTGGTAACTCCGTCGCTGCTGTGCAATGTTAAACAGCAGGATCAAGACAAGAAAGGCAATGGAAGGCAAGAAGAGAAGCTCAAAGAAGCCCATTGCCAGGAAGGACAGAGGCAAAAAGAGGAGTGTCCAGTAAAAGTAGCCGGTGATGGAAAGCTGGTTACTCAGGGGATCGAACAGGACACGGCCGTGCAGCGCATTTCGGGAATTTTTCATCATGTGTTGCCGGAAAGCCAGTTCATGCGGCCCCAATGCCCGGAACACCACAGCCGCCTGCCACCAGGCGCGGGGTAATTGGGACTCCAGGTTGTTGATGTATTGACCCAGGTCGGCAGGTGCGTGGGGAAGCTGGAAACTTTGCCGATACAGCGGAATACCAAACCGAAAATAGAAAGGAACCCAAAAAGCGGAAAGGATGAACTCGCCAATGGCGATGATGAACAAGAGAAAAAAGAAGAGGAGTGAGAAAAAAGAATTCATAAGCAGCTTCAAGAAAGGGCCATAATTTTGTCTCCCGGCACAAAAGGTGTATGGATGACAAAGTGCAGGTACTCTGCGGAGCTTTCGATAAAAGTATGAACCTCGCCGGGTTCGATGACCAGCATGTGACCGGCCTCTAACCGGATCGATTGTTGGCTGACAACGACAATGCTCCATCCCTGCGCCACCAGATACACCTCAAACATCTTCTCGTGTAGATGCGGTTCATTGATGCCTTGATTGGCGTAGCCAATGGGAATGGGCACTTCTGAATTCCACGGCCCGACAAACCAACCTTTGGGCCGGGAAGGGTCAATTTGCTGATGAATCATGTTAACTTTCAAAGTCTACGGCCGTGATCCCACTCATCCGTTCCCGCAAATAGGCCAACACGGGCTGGTGGACGGGGTGGGTATTATACACTTCCAATCCGGCCCGGTCTTCAAATTTGGCGATCAGCGCCAGGTCGTAAGAGCGTTCCGAGCGCACCACGTCTTTGCCTACTTCCAGCGATTTCAGCACCTCTATTTTGCCTTCCATGCTGCGGATTTGGGCGACCGCTTCGTCAATGTTTTCCGGCGTGGGGTCTTTCAGTTTGATCATGACGATGTGGGTCAACGGCCGTCCCCAGGCCGGTTTTGGCGCTTCTCCATCGGCATAAGTCAGTTTCAGGCTCATCACATTTTCGCCATCATTCACTTCGCCGGTCTCCACAAAACCATATTTAGCATAAAATGGGCCGGGGCTGCCTTCGGCGGGCACGTAGCTCACTTTGAGTTCGGTGGCCGACGGCCGTGTTTTTACATAGTCAACGAGCAAATCGAGGGCGCGACGGCCGTAGCCCATCCCCTGATACCGCCCATCCATCATCAACCGCCACAGATAATAGACCGGCTCGCGTGGGTCATCATACAGCATCATAAAACCCACCGGCGTCTCGTCCGCATAAATGGCGCGGAACCATGCTTTGTCGCGCTCAAAATAAGCCTGTGCCAGGGAAACCGTGTTGGGGGCTACGAACCTGTTTTGCGCCTCCGCTACCTCTAACTTCATAATCTCTCTGGCATTTTCTTCGGTAACTTCACGCAATGTCACAACGGATTCACGGGTTGGTTCGCTCATGTTTTTCTCCTCAGGTTTGTAGTGGGCGATTTATCGCCAGTAATGGGCGATAAATCGCCCACTACGAACGGGGATTATAGCGGAAGCGTGGGCAGAGGGCAGGGCAGAAATTGAGGGCTGTGTTATAAATCAGCGCGATGAGTGAGAAGCGGTTGTATTGGGCCGGGCTGGTGGTTATTTCGTTGCTGGCTTTTTGGCTGCGGGTTCATGGTTTATTTGCCAATTCCTTTCATGCCGATGAAGCTCTTTTTGCCAGTTGGGCGCGGCACATCGCCTCCTGGAAAGACCCGCTGTTGTTAACACAGCCGGTAGATAAACCACCCCTACTGTTTTACATCCAGGCCCTATTTTACCTGCCATCCGGTCCGGTGGAGTGGGCGGCGCGGCTGCCCAATTTTATGGTTTCGGTGTGGCTGGTTCCGCTCACGGCCGTGCTCTATCGCCGCCTTTATTTGGAATCTATTGCCTCGCCACGGGCCTGCATTGAGGGGGGCGAGACAGCCGGTAAATACCCTTCTTTGTTTTCTGCAAGTCATATCCCGGCTGTCCCGCCCCTACTTCGCGTACCTTTGTACCCTATGCGGATCAATGTCACGGCCGTTCTGCTACCGGCTCTCGTCGTCGCCTGCTCCCCCTTAGCCATCCAATTCAGCGCCACCGCTTTCACCGATCCGCTGTTGACCTTCTGGCTGATAACTTCGTTATCCGCAATCCGTCATCCGTATTCCGTAAACCGATTGCCGATTACCGATTACCGATCACCGATTACCTCCGGCATCTTTTATGGTTTTGCTATCGCTACCAAATACCAGGCCATCCTCTTTCTGCCGCTAGTGGCAGGGGTGGGTTGGCTGGTGGGCTACGGCCGTGTCCAATGGCAGCGTTGGCTAATGGGCGTATTGCCAGTTTTGTTAATCGTCTTCCTGTGGGATGTGGCTCGCACCGGTTCCTGGTCACTCTGGACGGCACAGATTGGCAATTATGGCGGTGTGCGGTTGGCCTGGTCGTGGGAGTTGCTGCCACGTTTGTTGGCCTGGGGGCGATTGTGGGCTACGGCCGTGCCCACCGTTCTCCTGCCTCTGTTACTCCTGCTGTTGGCTGCTTTGGTCTGGCGCGCCTGGCGGGTGGATGACGCTGCCAGCCGCTTAGACCTGCTCCTGGTCTTATTTGTGATGGGGTATGCGCTGCTGCATTGGCTCACGGCCGTACCCGTCTGGGATCGTTACTTGCTGCCGCTTGTGCCTATTATGGCGATTTTAATAGGGCGCGGATTTTCGCGGGTTTTCGCGGGTTTTTTTGATGATACCAATACCCAATCCGCGTTCATCGGCGTTCATCCGCGTCCCATTGTCTTCTTCCTCTTGTGTCTCCTGTTAATCTTCCCAGCGTGGGGGGCGCGGTACGGCCGTTACCCGGTGGGCGGTCAGGTGAATGCCGACCAGGGCGCGGCCGAAATTGCGGCCGTGCTGATGGATGAGCCGTATGGCACGGTATTGTACGACCACTGGTATAGCTGGCAGTGGGGGTACCACCTCTTTTACCGAAAAGTGTATGTCAGTTGGTTCCCACATGGCGCAGCCCTGGCCGAAGACCTGGCCGTTTTTGGCCGGGATGGACAGGCGCGATACGTGGCTTTGCCTACCTCTATGGTCAGCCAACCCATTATCCGCGCCGTCCACACCGCCGGTTTCCAATTGCAACCCGTGACAGCGGCGGGTAACATCGTCTTGTATCAAATTTTGCCTGACGAGGTGACAAGGTGACAGGGTGGCAAGGTGAACGAGTGACAGCTTACCGATTACGTATCACGTATCACGTATCACGCATCACGCATCACGCCTCACGCATTGCCAATCACCGATTACCGATTACCGATTACCGATTACCGCTTATTCTCTTCCTCCTCCTCCTCCTGCTTTTCTTCCACAAGATGGCCTTCAGTAACCTCATCCTGGCACGGGGAGATACCTTCCTCTATTTTTACCCCTACTGGCAGGCAGCAGCGGACGCATTGCGCGACGGCCGTATTCCCCTTTGGAATTCATCCTTATTCATGGGATCGCCCTTTGTGGCAAACAGCCAGGTTGGCTTTTTTTACCCGCTCAACTGGCCCGTTTGGTGGCTGCTAGAAACGCCCTATGCCGTCAGCGCCTCCATTTTGTTACATCTGGCAATTGCCGGGACGGGGGCATACCTGGCGGGGCGATGGCTGTTGGCATTGGATGGTTGGGCAGCGTGGGTCACGGCCGTGCTCTTTGCCCTGGGTGGTTACATCACCGCGCAGGTAGAGCATATCAACCAGTTACAAGGGCTGGCCTGGCTGCCCTGGTATCTGGCGGTGATTGGCTGGTGCGCCCGCAGCAGCCGCACCAAATGGCAGACGATAGGTTGGGCCACTGTCGCGTTTGCCTTCCTCTTCGCCATGCAGTTATTGGCCGGGCACACACAAACCGTCTTTATCAGCGGCCTCACCATCCTCCTTTGGGTAACTGCTGAATTTACCAGTCAATTTCTTTTACGGAATACAGAATTCGGCTTACGCTTCACACTCCATTGGCAGCGCCTCAAACGACCCGTGCCCCTGGCGCTGATGATGGGCGGGCTGCTGGCGCTGCTGCTCACGGCCGTGCAACTCTTGCCCACCCTGGAACTGGCGCAGCACTCCAGCCGCCAGGGGGGGCTGCCGCCCAATGACGTGTTGAGTTTCTCCCTTCATCCTTTGCTGCTCACCCGCGCCCTGCTGCCCGCCTATGGGCAGTCGTTGTTTAGCGAATACATGGCGATTGAGCCGTTGACGGCCGTGCTGCTGGCTTTCATCGGCGCCTGGCAGTGGCGGCGGCAGCCGGGCGTCCTGGCCGCGCTGGTGTTGGCGGCAGTGGGGCTGCTGCTGGCTTTTGGCGTGTTTAATCCCGGCTACTGGTTATTAGCGCGGTTGCCCGGTTTTAATCTGTTCCGTGTCCCGGCGCGTTGGCTGGCGGTCTACACATTGGGCGTGGCGCTGCTGGCGGGTGTGGGTTTCCAGGCGGCGCTGTACCGTTACTGGCAGCGCACCCGCCCCTGGGCCGAACTGCAAGAGCAGGCCAGAGAACAACTGGCGCATCTGGAGCAGCCCATTCGCGTAGCCATTTACAGTATCATCGGCCTGATGGCCTGGAATGTGTTGGCAGGATTCTTCGTCTTTTTCATTCCCACCGGGGCCGAAGCGCCATATGAAGCGGCACGGCCGTGGACGGTGCTACTTTGGTTGGCGGAACTGCTGCTGGCGAATTGGATTTTGACTGGGGAAAGGGTGGGGGTGGACAGGTACGGCCGTTACAAACTCACCATCAAACGTTCCCGCCCTCGTTCCCCGTATTGGCTGCTGCCGCTCATGCTCGCCAGCCTCTTCCTGGCCTCGCGCACCCACCCCTACAACAACCTGACCACCCCCGAAGCCTACTTTGACCTGCGCCCGCCCATTGCCCGACTTCACTCTGCCCAATCTCCAATCTCCAATTTACCAATCTCCCAATCTCCTCCCGACCGCTTCCTCAGCCTCTCCAACATCTTTTTCGACGTGGGCGATCAGGCGGAGATTGACACGATTTATGCTGACCAGTTACCGGAAGCGGCGCGCTATGATTACACCGTCGCCATCAAACACAAAGAGGTCATTGGGCCGAATTTGCCGCTGGCATTTGGGTTGGCGTCGGTGGATGGGTTTGATGGTGGCATTTTGCCGCTGGCGACGTACTCCCAATTGATGCGCCTGATTTTGCCAGAGGGGGTGGAAACGGTAGACGGCCGTTTACGGGAATATCTCACGGCCGTGCCCGACCCCCAATGGCTTGACCTGTTTAACGCCCGCTACCTCATCACCGACAAAACCGGTGATGTCTGGCGGCAGGCCGGTTTCATGCAGCAGTCCGTCTTTTTTGACTTGCAGCACACGCTAGAACTGCCTGCCGGTAACGCTTTTGATATTGCCTATGTGCCCAATTTTCCCACGTCAGCTTTGGTGATGCTGGTGGAAGGAGAACCGGGCCTGGTGGAAATGCAGATGGGTGATGGCGAAATTTGGACGCTGGAGCCATTCCCGGTGGAAAGTGGCATGGTCTGGGTGGGTTGGCCGCCGCCCTATGATCGGCCGCGTGATTACCGGGTGATGACGCCAGAGTCTATCACCTTGCGCGCGGCCAATGGCGATTGGCGCATTTTGGCAGCCACGCTCATCAATCAAGAAGACGGCACATTCATGCCGCTCACGTTAGGCAATTACCGCCTCATTCATTCCGGCGATGTGAAAATTTACGAGAATCTGGATGTGCTGCCGCGCGCTTTCCTGGTGGACGAGTGGCAGTGGCAGCCAGATGTTCCCGCCAGCATTACCGCCATGGAAGAGGCGGGGTTTGATCCGCGGGTCACGGCCGTGCTCGTTGGCCCTCCCCCCTCGTTCGTAGTAGGCGATTCATCGCCATCAACAGGCGATGAATCGCCTACTACGAACGTGAGCCAATACGAGCCAGGGCAGGTTGTGGTGGAGACCAATAGTGATGCAGAGCGCCTGCTGCTGCTCACCGAAGCCCATTACCCCGGTTGGCGGGCTACGGTGAATGGGGAACCGGCTACGATTTACCAGGCAGATGGTTATTTTCAAGGGGTGTTTGTGCCGGCAGGGGAACATGAAGTGCAGTTTGAATTTGCACCAGACAGTGTGGGGCACGGCCGTAACCTCTCCATCATCGCGCTCATCATCTGGTCTTTTCTAATCGTCGCATTAGTGATCGGCCGGCAACGTACTCGATTTGTCGCTTCGTCGTAGCCTGCCCATACCCATTGGGTTAAACACTCCGGGCATGGTAAAATTCTTCCCTATTGCCGGGTAATTACCTGCCCGATATATAAAAACCGAACACAAATAGACGCGGATGAGGCCAACGAACGCCAATTGTCTTTTCAGTATGCTCTTTGCTTCTTTTGCCTCTATGCGCCTTTGCGTCAAACTTTATTTTTTCAAGGAGAATCAAAATGGCAGAAAGAAAAAAGGTACGGGTTGCCATCATAGGCATTGGCAACTGTGCCAACTCACTCATACAAGGCGTACACTACTATCGTGACGCGGCCGATGACGCCGAAATTCCCGGTCTCATGCACGCCACCGTCGGCGGCTACCATGTGCGCGACATTGAAATTGTGGCCGCCTTTGATGTGGTCAAAGGCAAAGTGGGCAAAGACCTCAGCGAAGCGATGTGGGCGCACCCCAACAACACCATCAAATTTACCGACGTGCCCCACCTGGGCGTCAAAGTCCACCGGGGCATGACCCATGATGGCCTGGGCAAATACGTCAGCACTGTTGTCGAAAAAGCACCTGGCCCCACAGACGACATTATCGGCATTCTCAAAGAAACCAAAACAGATGTGGTCGTCAATTTTATGCCCGTTGGCTCCGAAATGGCGACTAAATGGTATGTAGAGCAGGCGATTGAGGCGCGCTGCGCTTTTGTCAACGGCATCCCTGTGTTTATTGCCAGTTCACCCTATTGGAGCAAGCGGTTTATCGAAGCTGGCCTACCCATCATTGGCGACGACGTGAAGAGCCAGGTCGGGGCCACCATTACCCACCGTGTGCTGACCAACCTGTTCAAAGATCGCGGCGTGCATCTGGATCGCACCTATCAGTTGAATTTTGGCGGCAACATGGACTTTTACAACATGCTGGAACGGGAACGGTTGGAATCGAAGAAAATCTCCAAGACTAATGCCGTCACCAGCCAGTTGCCCTATGACCTGGGCGCGGAAAATGTGCATGTTGGCCCCAGTGACTATGTGCCCTGGCTCACCGACCGCAAATGGTGCCACATCCGCATGGAGGGGCGTGCCTTTGGCGATGTGCCGCTGCAAATGGAACTCAAGCTGGAAGTATGGGATTCACCCAATTCAGCCGGGGTGATCATTGACGCTGTGCGTTGTGCCAAGCTGGCTCTGGATCGGGGACTGAGCGGCCCCATTATTGCCCCTGCATCCTACTTTATGAAGTCACCGCCGCAGCAGTTCACTGACGATGTCGCCCGCCGTATGGTAGAGGAGTACATTGCCGGTGATGAGACGACGCCGGTTAATGGTAAGGTCACGGCCGTTCCTGAAGCCGTTTGATGTTCACGACGGAGGACAGTCTTTAGCCGTAAGCATTGGCTAAAGCCTGCCCTCCTGTTTCTCGATTTGTCGTTTATCTTGTCGTAATTTTGACAAAACCCCCGAAATCTCAATTTTGGGGGTTGACGCATCGAGTAGGCTATGCTAAACTGCTGACTGCGTGTGAGATAATCATCTAACACTGCAAATCTACAAAAGGAGTAAGGCACAAATGAATTCCAACATCATCATCAACCGCAATTGGACCTACATGAATGCCGTTGCCACGTTTTTCGGTGGTAGTGGTGTCGTTCGTGCCTGTGACCCCGGAGGTTTTAGACAAGCCTAAAACTCCTTTCGTTTGATTCAACGAAACCTCAACGGTCACGGCGCAAACTAAAAAAAGCCCGTGGCCGTTTTTGTTTTAATGTGTTCCATGCCACGGGAAAGCAGCGTCCCGTGGCTTTTTTTGTCTAAAAGAACTGTATAAAACGAATGTGACAAAGGATGTCAGGAATGAAAAGTAGAGTACAGATGAGCAGGTGAGAGATGTTCAACGGCCGTGTCCACACACGATGTTCCGCAAGATTGTGAGAGGAAGAAATAAACCTAAAACTTAACCAAGAGGAAGACCACCATGGAACCCTCAATGATTGATCTAAAAGATACTGTCACCAAGAGAAAAGTAACCGGATTCTGGCGCTTAATGACCGGCTACCGGCTGATTTACTTCGCCGCCATTGTCTGCGTTGGCCTGTCGGCTATTGCCCGTTCCGGTTTGTATTATGTGCTGGGCAAGTTTGTGGACGAGATTTTGCCCGGCGATAACCTGAACCAGGCATTGGTCTGGGTGGTGCTGGTGCTGCTGGCGCTGGCGGTGCTGCAAGGCTTCTTTTCCTACGCCGGTGGTCGGTTGGCTGCCAAATCCTCCGAAGGTATTGCCCGGCGGCTGCGTAACTACCTGTATGACCATTTACAACGCTTCACCTTTAGCTACCACGACCGGGCGCAGACGGGCGACTTGTTGGCCCGCTCGACCTCGGATGTGGATGCGGTGCGGCGCATGTTTGCCGAGCAGTTGATCGGTATCGGCCGTATTGGGCTGCTATTCGTGGTCAACTTTATCGCCCTACTGCTGCTGAATGTACCGCTGGCGCTCTTTTCCGTAGCCGTCATCCCGGTGATTATGATTATCTCGATCTACTTCTTTATCAAAGTGGGCAGGGCATATGAAGCGTTTCAGGCGCAGGAATCGCGCCTATCAAACCAGCTTCAGGAGAATCTGACCGGCGTGCGCGTGGTCAAAGCTTTTGCCCGTCAGGAGTATGAGATAGACGCCTTTGAAAAAGAGAATATGGACAAGTTCCAGAAAGGGCGCAAGCTGACCATCATGCACTCCGTTTTTTGGCCGTCTACTGACTTCATTCTGGGTATCCAGATGGTCGCCGGGTTTTATGTGGCGGCGTTGATGGTACTGGACGGTACGCTGACGGTGGGTATGTACATCGCCTATGTGGGCTTTCTGGTGCAGATCATCTGGCCGATTCGGAACCTGGGCCGGTTGATTGCCGACATTTCGACAGGCTCCGTCTCTTTTGGGCGTATCCAGGAGTTGATTAAAGTAGACCAGGAGAACCTGGATACGGGCAATTATCAGCCGAAGGGGCGCATCGAAGGCGCGCTCTCCTTTAACAACGTCAGCTTCCGTTACGACGGCGAAGACGAGGACGTATTGCACGACATCAGCTTTAGTGTGAAGCCGGGCCAGAAGATCGCCTTGATGGGTGGCGCTGGTTCGGGCAAAACGACGCTGGTCAATCTGCTGCCTCGTTTCTACGAATATACACGTGGTAGTGTCCAACTTGACGGCGTGGAACTGCACGATTACCCGCGTGATCTGCTGCGGCAGCAAATTGGGTTTGTGATGCAAGAACCGTTCCTGTTTTCGACCACGATTCGGGAGAACATCACCTATGGTCTGGGGCGTGAAGCGACGGACGAAGAAGTGTATGCCGCCGCTCGCGCCGCCGATGTCCATGACGTGATCATGAGCTTCCCAGAGGGGTACAACACCCTGGTGGGGGAGCGCGGGGTGACGCTCTCTGGTGGGCAGAAGCAGCGGGTGACGCTGGCGCGGACGATCATGCGTGACCCCAGCCTGCTGATTCTGGATGACGCCATGTCGGCAGTGGACACGGAGACGGATGAGAGTATCCGCCGGGCGCTGCGCCAACTGCTGAAAGGACGAACGACCTTCCAGATTGCGCACCGGGTGCAGAGTGTGATGGATGCGGATTTGATATTGGTGCTGGAACACGGCCGTATCACCCAGATGGGCAAGCATACGGAACTGCTCAAACAGGAAGGCGGCGTCTACCGCCGCATCTATGACTTGCAATCCCGCATTGAAGCGGAGTTGGAAGCAGATTTGGCAAAGGTGGCGGCCTTACCGAAGAACGGCCGTGTGCATTTACATGAGTTACCGCAAGCCGGAGATTAGTTTAGTAGGGCGATTTTCAAAATCGCCCTACATGAGGAAACATCATGTCTGAAGATTACATGGAATTTGAAGAAGAGGAATACTCCTCGCAAGTGAACAAAAACACCATGTGGCGCATCGCCCGGTTAGGTCTGGCGCATTGGCCGCTGATGGCTGGTTTCCTGGTGTTTATCGCCCTGGTATCGTTGATTGAGTCCTGGCATACCTACCTGAGCAAGCAGATCATTGACATGGGTATCGTAGCCCAAGATGTCAGCGCCCTGCGTTATTACATGGGGTTGTACCTGGCAACCTGGCCTATCTTTGCCGTCTTTGTCTTTGGTTTTATCTACTGCGCCGGTGTGTTAGGCCATCTGGTGCAGTACGACTTGCGCAAGGCGATGTTCAACCATCTGCAAAACCTGTCGCTGTCGTACTACGACAAGACACCGACCGGCTGGTTGATGTCCCGTGTTACATCTGATGTGACCCGCGTGGGCGACCTGGTTTCCTGGGGTTTCCTGGATATCACCTGGACAGTGACGAGCATTGTGACCTCGCTGGCATTCATGTTCATTATCAACTGGAAAATGACGATCATCGTCATCCTGCTGCTGCCGGTGCTGTACAAGGTAGCCATTTACTTCAAGCAGCGTATTCTGGTGGAATACCGGATTGTGCGTAAGGTGAACTCGCAGATTACGGCCGCTGCCAGTGAAAACATTACCGGCGTGCGTGTAGTCAAGTCTCTGCGCCGCGAAGAGAAAAACCTGAGCAAGTTCCAGGAGTTAACGGATCAGATGTACGAATCCGGCTACAAGGCGGCCTGGTTGTCGGCATTGTTCTTACCGGCGGTGCAGTTGGTGAGTACGGCCGGGGTGGCGCTGGTGGTCTGGTACAGCGGCGCCGCTTTCTCGGCGGGCAGCATGACGGCGGGCAGCATTCATGCCTTCGTCTCTTACATTACCTTCATGCTGTGGCCGATTCAGCAGTTGGCGGCGGTGTACGCCAGTATGCAGCAGGCGGTGGCTTCTGGCGAGCGCATGTTCTCGCTGCTGGATATGGATGCGGAGATTGTGGATGCGCCGGAGGCGATTGATCCCGGTACGATTCGTGGCGAGATTATGTTTGACAACGTGTCTTTCCAGTACGAGGCGGGCAAGCCGGTGTTGACGAACTTTAACTTGACGATTCCGCAAGGCGAGACGGTGGCTCTGGTTGGGCCGACGGGCGCGGGTAAGTCTACGATTGTGAACCTGATTTGCCGGTTCTATGAGCCGACAGAGGGAACAATCCGCTTCAACGGCCGTGACTACCGCACCATGACGCAACATGCCATTCAATCACGCATTGGTATGGTGTTGCAGACGCCGCACCTGTTTTCGGGCACGGTATATGACAATTTGCGTTACGGCCGTCTGGACGCCACCGATGATGAAGTGGTGGAAGCAGCCAAAATGGCCGGGGCACACGAGTTCATCATTGACCTGGACGAAGGGTATGAGACGCAGGTGGGTGAGGGCGGTGTGCTGCTCTCCACCGGGCAGAAGCAGCTGATCAGCCTGGCGCGGGCCATTCTGGCGAACCCGGACATCTTCATTATGGACGAGGCAACCAGTTCGGTGGACACGCTGACCGAGGCGCTGATTCAGCAGGGTATGGAAAAGCTAATGCACGGCCGTACCAGCTTCATCATCGCCCACCGCCTGAGCACCATCAAGAATGCTGACCGCATCATGGTCATTGAAAACGGCGGCGTTTCGGAAATGGGTTCCCATGCCGAACTGATTCGCCAGGGCGGTCACTACTACAACCTTTACACCCGGCAGTTCCGTGAAGAGATGGAACATCGCCTGGAAGAAGAGTTGGGTGAACATGCAGTTGTGATGGCCGATTGAGAATGAGATGGGGAGATTAGCGATTGGAGATTACCCAATCTCTAATCTCCAATCTCTGGAGATTATCTATGAACAGGAGTGTGCAACAATTACAATATGCTTTACAGACGTTGGCCCTGCCCGTCACCGCGCAGCTCCGGTTACATCCGTGTGATGGGTGCAGGGTGGAGGAGCTGGCATTGGCCTTTGATCGCTGGCAGTCCAAAGCGCGTGGCGAGTTGAAGGAAAGTCTGACCGGTGAACAGGCGGAAGCGTTGAACCGACTGGACCGCAAATTATTGATGCTCAGCGGATCCAGATTTAAGCCAACCTGGACTGATGCGGCCCTGCGACAAAGTTTGGAATGGCGTCAGGTACGGGAGATGGCTCGTGAAGCGCTGGCGAAGTTTGGTTGGCCGCTGGATGTACCGCCCGTGGCGCATGGATAAGAAGAAAACGGCCGTGTCTCTGACACGGCCGTTTTTTGTTGAATAGGACGCGGATTTGCAGGATTTTCGCGGATGAGGCATTGATGATTGAATTGTATCTGGCGACAAGTGATGGATTTGTCAAGGCCGTAGCCCAAGACAACACATGGCAGGTGACACGGCGCAGTTTGCCCGGCGTGAACGCTACCAGCATTATCGCGCGCGAGGGGGTGATTTTGCTGGGCAGTACGGATGGGGTGTGGCTGTCTGAGGATGGCGGCGAGACGTGGCAGGAGCGGAGTAAGGGGCTGGCGCACCGGCACGTGCGCTGGTTGGCTTACCACCCGGAGGTGTCTGATTTTGAACTGGCGGGCACGGAACCGGCGGCGGTTTTTATTTCGCGGGATGGTGGGGCAAGTTGGCACGGCCGTGCCCACATCGAAGCATTACGCGACCAATTTGGCTGGTGGCTGCCCTATTCGTCAGGGGCGGGTTGTGTGCGCGGGTTTGCCGTGAACGGCCGTCGCCTCTATGCGGCGGTGGAAGTGGGCGGCTTGCTGCGCTCCGATGATGCCGGGGAAACGTGGGCGTTGGCGGCAGGCAGCGACGGCCGTGCTAAATTTGGTAGACCGCCCGCTCACTTCATTCACCCGGACGTGCATTCCGTTGAAACCCATCCCTCGTCGCCCGATCTCGTTTTTGCGCCAACGGGCGGTGGCTTTTACGTTTCCGTTGATGGCGGTGCGACCTGGGAATGTCGCTATGATAACTGCTATGTGCGGGCGGTGTGGGTTGACCCGGCGGACGCCGATCATTTGATTTTGGGGCCGTCAGAGGGGCCGGATGGGCGGCACGGCCGTATTGAACAATCTCACGATGGCGGCCAAACCTGGACGCCAGTGACGGCACGGCAAGCCTACAACATGGTCGAACGATTCTACCGGGCCGGTGATAAACTCCTGGCCGTCATGGCCAATGGCGATTTGTGGGCTGCTGAATTAACCCAACTGACCTGGCAGCCAATTTTGACCGAAGTTGCCAGCATCAATGCCGTTACCGTAATGGGCAGTGCCTGACCTCACATAAAAGCCTTCTCTAAAACTAATTTTTTAAGATGACCACTCAGTCTGGCTATCCTGATCCGGTGCGATTGGGAGCGATGTACTGTCTGTCATTGCCGGTTGGAACAATTATGCAACCACATTGGAACAATTCAGTCCATGCCTGTGTGATACCTTATGGGCATGTCCACAAAACGCATTTTGATTGTTGATGATGAACCAAAGGTAGCCTTTTTCTTCCAGAAGAATCTGGAAATGGTAGACAAGGATTATCAGGTGAAGGCTGTCAATTCCGGCAGCGAAGCGTTGGTGGAGATTCAGGCCAATTCCTTTGACCTCATCATCACGGATTTGCGGATGCCGGGTATGAACGGCCTGGAATTGCTGCGGCAGGTGCGCCAGATTTCACCACAAACGCAAACGATTTTGGTGACGGCCTTTGGCGGTCACAGTGTCTGGCGTGAAGCAGATCAGTTACAGGTATTCCGTTCATTATCCAAACCCCTCAAGATTCCCGAACTGGTTACCTCGGTACGGGAAGCGCTGGCGCAAAAGAACAAACTACCGAATGAAGACGTGGTGGTCATGTCCGGTGAGAGCTTTGAAGCGATTGCTCGCCGTCTGGAAACATTGCGCGTAGATGTGGGTGCGCACGCCATGGTGCTAGCGGATACAACCGGGCATGTGCTGGTGGAAACCGGGATGATACCCAAGTTGGACATAAGCTCAACACTGGCGCTGCTGGGTGGTATTATGGCTGCTTCCAGTGCGCTAACAGAGCAACTGCATTATCCCCAAACGGTGCATCTCACCTACTATGAAGGTCCGCCGTATGATCTGTACATCGTATCGCTGGGCAAGCATTTTTTCCTGACCATCTTTTTTGACCGGCGACAGTCGGTCAGTATCCCCAGCCGGATTGGTATTGTCTGGCTATATACGCGGCGCATATTGGACGAACTGCTGGAGTTGTTGGGCAGAAGGCCAGCCGGCCAGATGGCGCTGGATCGGGATTTTGCTGATTCTCTGCGTGGTGAATTAGACAGCTTGTTTGCGGAGGCGCCGGCGGCTAAACCAACGCCACCCGTTCAG
Source organism: Chloroflexota bacterium (assembly GCA_035444285.1). Taxonomy (GTDB): domain Bacteria; phylum Chloroflexota; class Anaerolineae; order Promineifilales; family Promineifilaceae; genus CAADGU01. The sequence goes on along the minus strand of DAOMOK010000026.1, from coordinate 68,734 downwards.
AAGGTCACGGCCGTACACACCACCGCCGACTTGCATGGCAAAGTAGAAAGCCTGCTGCAACTGTTCCAGACGCAGACCAAAATTGTCGTCAACCAGGAATTAGATGGATTGGATGTACCGCTCAATCAGATGGAAGGGGCGCTCATTTTGAAACTGGTGCGCGAGAGTTTGAAAAACGTACTGCGTTATGCCCAGGCGAAGGCGGTAACGGTGTCATTTAAGTCAGATGAACAGATGTTACGCGGCCGTATTCAGGATGACGGTATTGGTTATGACCCGGTCAAGACTTCGCTCAAGAGTCTGGCTCACTTGCAAACAGAATTAGCCACATTGGGCGGTGAGTTGAAAGTCACGTCCCGGCCAAATGCAGGCGTACAACTGTTGTTTACATTGCCATTAGCGAATTAAAGAGTGAATGAAAGAGTAAGTAGAGGTAGCTGATGTTTATCAACTGGAAAATGCGCGAACTGCAAGTGAAGCTGGTGTATTACGGCCCGCCGCTCAGTGGCAAAACGACAAACCTGGAGCAAGTTCATCTGCGGCTGCCCGCCGACCGGCGCAGTGACCTGGTATCGGTTAAGACGCGGGAAGATCGCACCCTCTTTTTCGACTTTATGCAGTTGGAATTGAACGAAATCAACGGTTTGCAGCCCAAATTTAAGCTGTATACCGTGCCGGGACAGGTGTATTACGCGGCCACACGCAAGCTGGTGTTGAAAGACGTAGACGGTGTGGTCTTTGTGGCCGATTCATCTATTCAGCGGCTGGCGGCCAATCGGCGGGCGATGATGGATATGTGGCAGCAGTTGCAGGAATTGGGCCGTTCGCCACGTGATATGCCCTTTGTGTTGCAATGCAACAAGCAAGATGCGAAGGATGCGGTGGCGCCGGCATTGCTGGCTCGCTTTTTGCAGGTGGAAAATGCCACCATTATTCCGGCTGTGGCGATGAATGGGTTAGGGATTACCGAAACGTTAAAAAGCGCAATCAATCAGGTGATTGCCCGTTTATGAGGCACAGGTCATGGAAGAAGGAAAGCTGCACAGCCACCCTTTACAGTTTGATGGTGGGCAACGCCAACAGATAGACCGCTGTTTGCTGCACCTGGCGGATCAGATTGGGTCGCCGCTGGTGATGTTGGCGGATGTGAGTGGCCGGTTGGTACTGTATCGGGGACGGTTGTCGTCTTCACAAAGTACGGGGCTGGCGGCGTTGGCGGCGGGGGGATTTGCGGCTGGCAAAGAGATTGGTCATTTTTTGGGGCTGCGGAACAGTTTTCAGCACCAGCTTTTGGAAGGCGACCTGGCGAATTTATATATTTTGGCGGTAGGGCCGGAATTGCTGTTGATTGTGGCGTTTACCAAGCAGACGATGCTGGGTATGGTGCGGTTGTTTAGCCAGCAGGCTCAGCATGAATTGTTGGATGTGGCACGCGAAGCGTCTATTGAACGAGAAAAAGCCACAAATGAGGCAGATTCGCGCCAGGTCGAGCCGGAATTTGGGCTGGAATTGAATCGCCAACTTGATGAGTTGTTTACCGATGGGATGTTCTGATGATTTTACAGAATCGGCAGTCACCCATTGCGCAGGAATTGGGGCAGATCATGGCGGGACTTAATGCCCGGCCGGAGGTGCAGGTAGCAGTGCTGTGTACCGAGGATGGTCTGCCGGTGAATATGGCCACGGCCGTAGCCACGCAATTAGCGGCCGTTACAGGCTTTATTCTGGCGACCATTCACCAATCATTTGCTTTATTGGGACTGGAAGAAGGGAATGAACTGCTGGTGCAAAAGAAGGATGGCTGTCTGATTTGCCGATCATTCATGGCGGCAGATTTGCAACTGGTGCTGGTGGTGATTTTTGCCCAAGAAGTGCCCTATAAACGGCTGTTAACGCAGACGATTCAGCGTATCAAACAAAGTGTGGAGAGTGACTAATGGCAATCCAGGGCAATCTGCATGATGTCAGTTTACCAACACTGGTGCAACTGGTGATCCATGAAGGAGACCAGGCTGTCATTCAAATTCGGCACGCCGATCAGGTGGGTGCATTGTATCTGGCAGACGGCCGTTTATGCCACGCGGCCCTGGCCTCAAAAGGTCAGCCAGACGCCGCTCGATCAGGCGAGGAGGTTGTCTATGAATTATTAAGTTGGCAAGAAGGCCACTTTACCATTGAGAAAAGAGTTCCGCCGCCGGCGTATACCATTGAGACTGGTTGGGATTATTTGCTTATGGAAGGGCTGCGTATTCTGGATGAACGCCATGTGGCGATTCAGGATCGCGCGCCCGCAGATGACAATATTACAGATTTATTATCAGGTTTATCGGAAACAGATAAAGCCGTCCTCAAAGAGATGATGGCGCAAAAGGAGATTGATGACATGGCTAGTAAAGGTGAACAGATTCAGGCAATTTTGGACAATTTGGTGCGTAGTTCCACCGACATTACCGGGGCTGTTGTGGTAGACAGCGATGGGTTGCTATTGGCAAGCGTGCTGGGTAATGGTGTAGATGGCAACCGGGTGGCGGCCGTTTCCGCCGGTCTGGTCAGTCTGGCGGGCCGATCAGCGCAGCAGTTGAACCAGGGCAACATTCGCCAAACCCTGATCCAGGCCGAAAATGGCAATATTATTGCTGTGCGCGCCGGTGAACGTGCCTCGTTTGTGGCCCTTACCGCCAGCAGTGTTAACCTGGGTATGGTTTTCATGGAATGCCGGGATGCGGCAGACGCGATTCGGGCGGCACTGTAGCCATAAGTTGCCAGAGAAACACCTGCGTGTTTTTTGCACTCTTATTTATTGTCACAATGGAGGTAACAATGACTGAGTTTAACATTGCTGAAATGCGAAGATTTGCGGGATTGTCCGATGAAGATGCGTCGTTATTGGCTGGTATGAAATCCATGTTGGAAAAACATGGGCCAGCGGTCGTGACGTCTTTTTATAGTAATCTAGATCAACATGCGCACCTGAGAAATTTGTTGGATGCCAAACCGGGGCGGCGGGAGATGTTGGGTAAACATCTGCTGCTTTGGCTGGTTAGCCTGGCTTCTGGCGTTTATGACACCACCTACCTGGAACAGCGCTATGTCATTGGGCAGCGTCATGTGGAAGTGGGGTTGGACCCGCGTTGGGTGATTGGGGCGATGTCTTTTTGCCGGGGCCAGGTGTCGCCGATGGTGGAGGCTGAATATAGCGGCGCGCCTGATAAGATGCAGCGGGTGTTGGCTTTGGATAAAGTGATGGACCTGGATTTGAATATCATGCTGCAATCATATGATGACAAACGCATGGATATGTTCCTGGAGACAACGGGCTTCAGCAAATCTTTGTTTGAATCTATGATTGCCTCTGCTGGGGATTAACTATCGGGCATTTTGGCTGTTACCAGATATTCACCGGGCAGGCTGCCTGGTTACAACAACCTGATTCAATGTCTGTAACAGGCTGTATTTGTTGGCGAGGTGAATCATGAAAAAGGTATTAGCTGATCTGATTGTGTTAACGGGGTTTTCTGAGGAAGACCCGCAAATTTTACGGCGTTATACCGGTGTAACGGCCGTCTGGCAGGAAGAGGTGACGCAGGTGTTTTATGACACATTGTACAGCCATCAACCGACGACGGCCGTGTTCCGGGACGGGGAACGGCCGTCGCGGGAGCAAACCCTGCGCAACTGGTACCAGACCGTAACGGAAGGCAACATTGACGATAATTTCTGGCAGTGGCAGTGGTTTGTGGGGCTGGTGCATATTCCGCGTGGCATTTCCAACCCGTTTATGATGGGCATGATGAGCCGGGTGCAGCAGCTTTTCTGGCTGAAATGCCGGGAGAATATGCCCCTGGATGAAGCTGAGCTGGTGTATGGCGCTTTTAAGCGGGTGACAGATGTGATTGCCGGGTTGATTGCCGAAGGGTACTTCCAAAGCTACGTCCACGCCATGGAGCGGATGAGCGGGCAAAGCCGCACGCTGATTGACCGCATGGTGAACATGGAAGTGGAAGAGATGTTAGCCGAGGCCCGCAGCCGGAGGCGCTAGTATCCGTAACCCGAAGTCCGTATACCGTTATCCGGCGGTTTTTTCAGAGGGAGAGGCTTCAGATTACGGAATACGGATTACCGAATACGGGTACCAGGTAGGGTTCGTAGTAACCACTTTAGTAGATGAACCGGCTAAAGCCGTTCCTACGAACCTGAAGATGGCTTTGCAAGATAGCTTTGTAAGATGACGCCCCGGCCGCGTACACTTTGGATAGGACATTCTTCTTCCTGGCCTAGCTTTTGCCGCAGCCGGAAAATGTGGGTGCGCAGCGTGGCTCTGGCTTCGTTTTCTTCCATCTCCATGTTGTGCGTCATGTCCACCAGTTCGGTATAGCTGAGGACGGTGTCTGGGTGGCGGGCAAAGGCGAGCAGCAATTTATACTCCATCGGTGTGAGTTCTAGGGGCTGGTTCTGGTAAGTGGCGGATTGTTGTTTTTCGTTGATAGTAATATCGCCCACAGTGAGCAGCATCTGATCGGGTGCTGCTCGCTCAGTGGGTGGGGTTGATTCTGGTGGCGCCAGGGTGAACATCGCTTCTTGTAACAGGGCCAGCGCTTTTTGCTTGCGCAGCTTTTCGGCCTGTTTATGTAGGGCGGTTTCTACGGCCGTGAACAACGCTTCCAGCGAAATGGGTTTGCGCAAATAATCATATGCTCCTGACCGCAAAGCCGTGATGGCCGTGTCTGCCGAAGCATGAGCCGTAAGGATGATGATGGCGGTGTGCGGCGTTATTTCTTCGGCTTTGGTTAACACATGCACACCAGACATGCCTGGCATTTGTAAATCCAGAATTGCCACATCATACAGGTGGGTTTTTAACGCCTGTATGGCCTCTTGAGCAGACCCCACGGCATCCGCCTGGTATCCCTTTTGTAAAAAGGCTTCCCGGAGGGCACGCCGGGTTGTTCTTTCGTCATCTACAATCAAAATATGTTTGTCTGCCGTTGCTTCTGCCACTGCCGTTTCTCTTAAAATTGTTATATTCCGGGCGTTACCGTTAGTTAATACTTACCCGTCGTTTTGGGTACGTGGTAATCTGACGGTAAATATGCTGCCTGACCCTGACTTGCTTTCTACCATGATCTGCCCGCCATGCCGTTCCACAATGCCAAAGCTGATGGTGAGTCCCAGGCCGGCCCGCTCTGGTTTGGTAGAAAAAAAAGGCTCAAAGATGTGGGGTAAAATTTCTGTGTCAATACCACTGCCGGTGTCTGAAAAAACAGCTTCTACATAATCGCTACGGGTGCGAGTGGTAATTCTTAATATCCCGGCATCATTGGCCAGGGCGTCAAATGCATTGAGCATGATCGCCATAAAAACCTGCCCTATCTGGTCGGGAATAAGGGGAATTGGCGGCACGTCTGTCCCCAGGAATTGTTCCACCGTTACATTGTGATGGATAACGTGTTTGTGGGTAAGCTGAACCATCTGGCTGATGATGGTGTTGATGTTTGCCAGTTCAAATTCGCCGGCCGACGGCCGTGCAAAATCCAAAATACGCGACACAATGTCTACCAACCGTTCCACCTCTTCACCGGCCATACCCAGATATTCAGCCTGTTTTTCCGGCCCCAGGTCAAAATGGGTGGCTAATTGCAAACAACTGTGAATGGCTTGCAGCGGGTTGTTGATTTCATGAGCCAATGAGGCCGCCAGCCGCCCGGTAGCCGCCAGCTTTTCGCTTTGAATAATTTGGGCCTGCGACTGCTGTAATTGCTCGATTAAATTCGCCTGTTTTTGATAGAGGCGGCTGTTCTCAATGGCGATGGCAATGGAAGTGGCGGCCGAACTCACCAGTTTCAGGTCAACTTCATCAAATTCCCCTTGTCGTTTGTTCAATAATTCAATAGCGCCAATCACATGGTTATGGGTAATAAGCGGCACACACAAGATGGAACGGGTATGTTGGCCGGTTAGCCGATCTATCACAGGGAAAAATTGGGGGTGGTTGCGCACATCGTTCACCAGTAAAGGTTCGGCTTGTTTGATCACCTGGCCCACAATCCCTTGCCCCGGTTCCAGGGTGGTTTGTGAGAGGTCAGGTTCAGGCGCTAACGAATGCATGAAGATTAGTTTGCCGGTATGCTCATTCACCAACACAATGGAGCCTAATTCTACCTGGATCATGGTTTGGATGGCATTCATGGCTTCCACAAGTACCTGTTCCATTGCCAGGGAGGAACCCATAGTCTGAGCCATGTTGTAGAGTTGTTCAGCTTGCTGCCGACGGTCTTTCTCTATGGTTAGCAGCCGCATATTTTCTGTGGCTACCGTTTTTAGCTGGAAGTTGCTTTCTTGAATATCTTGAAAGAGATAGATGTTGGTGAGGGCAATTGCTAACTGCACACTTAGAATTTCAATAGCCGGTATCACACCCGGTGGAATGGGAGCGGCATAAATGATAAGGATGACGCCCAATAATACATTATCACGAATGATGGGAATGGCAGCTTCCTGTAAGTGTGTGATGGTGTGTGTGATGGCGTTTTGGTGTTGTAAGATGGGGGGCAACGGCCGTGTCACATCCACTTTTATATCAGCCGAATGCGCCGCTAATGTTAAAGTCTCGTCATCCTGTGTACATAAATAAATGGCGCAGGTGGTACAGCCAAAGTAATACACCACACTCTGGACTGTTTCATTTAGCACGGCATCCAGGTCTAGATACTGGGTGATCATAGACCCGATGGCATTGATGGCCCGCAAATGTTGTTCTTGCGCCCTGATCTGGCGCTCTGCCTGGCGCTTTTCTTTGCGCAGGCGCCCCAATTTCTGGTAGATGGTGATGCGTGCCAGCAATTCATCCATCGGAAATGGTATTTTCAGGTAATCATCGGCGCCCAATTCAATTAATTCAACACGTTTGTTAATGTCGTCCAGGGCGCATAAAACGATAATGGGGGTGTCGGTCATTTCTGGCAGGGCGCGCAGCCATTGCAGCACAACCGGCCCGTCCAGGTCGGCAATGCTCAAGTCTAGCAGTACCAGGTCAAACGGCCGTTGGCCGTTGATTTTCTCCTGAGAAACGACGCTTTTTAGCCTGGCAAAATCTTGGGCAACAGTCAGCTTAATTTGCTGCCTGACTAATATCTCATTGATCTGATGGGCGAACTGCATATCATCAGCTACAATGAGGAATTGAGATAAGGTGTCTGTTTCTGTACCCATCGTCATTCAGTGTTAGCCCAATAGCTTGCAGCATCATCAAACTTCAAATAAGCCAACTCAAGTAGGCCTTGGGTACAAATAACACAAAAGAACAGCAAAGTCCATAGCCATATGGAATGGCTGGTTGCTTTTTCGGCGGGGAGCCGGGAAGATGAGAAATTGGCTTTAGCAAGAGCATTAAAAGAATGTGCCCGTGTTTTGAACAGCACCCTTGCTTATGAAGAAGTGCTGGATCAAGTCATCATGTTTGCCGGCCGCGTGATTCCCCATGACGCCACCAGCATTCTGCTGCTCAACGGTGATTATGTTGTGGTGGAGAGAGCTTCTGGCTATGAAAAATATCAGGACGAGCCGTACTCCTGGAAAATGCCTGTCGCCGAAACATACAATCTGCAACAAATGTCAGTGACCAAACGGCCGATCATCATTCCTGACACTCACCAAGATCCCCACTGGATCAGAAGGTCTGAAAACAGTTGGATTCGCTCCTATGCGGGTGCGCCCATCATCGTTGAGGATGTGGTCATGGGCTTTCTTAACTTTGCCCATGCTACGGCCGGCGTTTACGCCCCTGATATAGAGGATACGCTGCTGGCGTTTGCTGACCAGGCGGCTATTGCCTTGCGAAATGCCCGCCTTTATGAACAACTCCAGATGGAATTGGAAGAGCGCAAACGCATAGAATCTTCTTTGCGCGACAGCGAAGCCCGGCTGCATGGCATTATTAACGCAGCCAATGACGCTATCATTACCATTGATGAGTCGAGCAAGATCGTCATGGTTAACCCGGCCGCTGAGGCCATGTTTGGTTATGAAAGTGGCTGCCTGGTCGGTAAAGACCTCCACATCCTGGTCCCAGGGCGGTTTCACAAACAGCACAGAGGTTACATAGAGGAATTTGGCAAAAGTGGTACCGTCAGTCAGTTTATGACCTCACAAACGCACCAGTACGGCCGTCGCGCCAATGGCCAGGAATTCCTCATTCGCACATCCATCTCCCAACTCGTTGTGCAGGGCCAGAAACTTTTCACAGCTATGGTACATGATGTCACTGACCAAATTGCTTCTGAACAGGCGGTACAGCAGCATCTCAATCACCTGGCGCTTATCAACAACATCAGCAACGAAATCGGCTCTGTTTTGGATATGCGGCTGTTACTACAACGAACGGCACTGTTGGTGCAAAAACTGTTTGATTATCATCATGTTGCCATTTTTCTGGTGGAAGGACACTTTGTGCGTCTGAAAGCGATTGCCGGCCATTATGAAAAACTGTTTTCTTCTGATCATGCCGAGCCTAAAACGGTAGGAATCATCGGGTGGGTTGTCAACACGGGTAAAACATTAGTCGTCAGCGATGTCAGGAAAGAACCTCTTTATGTTAATTTAGCCAGTGATCGCACCCAGACCCGTTCCGAACTGGCAGTGCCCATCATTCAGGCGTCGCATCCTGTCGGCGTCATTGATATCCAAAGCCCCAACCTGAATGGGTTTAGTGACATTGACGTGAGAGCTATTGAAACATTAGCCCGCCAAATTGCGGTCGCCATGAAGACGACCTGGTTATATGAACAAGCCCGGCAAGAAATTTTGGAACGGCAGCAGATGGAACAAACGCTGCGCGCCAGCGAAGCCCGTTTTAAGGTCGTGTCTGAACTCACTTCCGATTATGCGTATTCTGGCCGTTTTTCCCCTGACGGCAAATTTGCCTTTGAGTGGATTACCGGCGCTGTTACCCGCATCAGTGGCTATTCAGATGCAGAGTTAATGCAGACGGAACTGTGGCAGAAGCTCATTATTCCTGAGGATTACCCATCGGTTAGAAGACATTTTCGCCAGATAAAAACAGGCAAGCCACAGAAAATGCACTTTCGCCTGATTGATAACAGCGGTAATATGCACTGGATAGAAGACAACATGTATCCGGTATGGGATGACAAACATGAATGTGTCGTTGGTATTATTGGCGCCGCACGCGATATAACGGAGCAGCGGCAAATTGAAGATGCTATGCAGCGAGCGCAAAAGCTGGAAAGCCTGGGAGTTTTAGCCAGCGGCATTGCCCATGACTTCAACAATTTGCTTATGGCGATTATGGGTCAGGGTACCCTGGCTTCCCTGAAAGTAAATCAGCCTCAGGTTGCCCGCCAACACCTTGATAATGTATTGCAGACGGTTGAAAGGGCAGCCCTTCTCACACGTCAACTGTTAGCGTATTCGGGAAAGGGACACGTTACTTCAGAGCCGATTAATCTTAACCATCTCATTGAGCAAAATGTGGCTATATTAGAGGCCGCTCTGCCTAAAAATGTCGTTTTAGAGATGTACCTGAAACCGCACCTGCCCAATGTATTAGCCGATCACGGCCAAATTCAGCAGGTGGTGATGAACCTGATTGTCAATGCGGCTGAGGCTTATGACGGCCGTCCTGGCAAGGTCGCCATTGTCACAGATGTAAAGAAAGTGACGCCGGAAATTTTGCGCAACTTGCCTCAATCCCAGAAAATGAGTGTAACGGAAGTTGTTCATCTGTCTGTGATTGATGAAGGGGTGGGAATGTCTGCTGAAACTCAGGTGCGCATCTTCGATCCATTTTACACCACAAAACTTACCGGGCGTGGTTTGGGGTTAGCTGCCGTGTTGGGTATTGTCAACAATCATCAGGGGTATATCCAATTGGAAAGCGAGTCAGGCAAAGGCACAACATTCCATGTCTTGCTGCCAGCGACCACTGCTGAAGAAGTGATGCCGGTTCCCACGCTACCTGTACAAACGGCCGTACACTCTGGCCTGATTCTGGTGGTAGATGACGAACCGGTTATCCGTTCTGCACTGGTTGACGTGCTCAAACTGAATGGCTTCACCACCCTCTCCGCCGATAACGGCAAAACCGGGCTGGCCTTGTTTACCGAACACCATCAGGAGATTGACCTGGTGGTGATGGACGTGACCATGCCCGTGTTATCCGGCGAAACTGCGTATTATCAAATGGCCGAAGCACGTGATGACATCCCAGTTATCTTCCTGTCTGGGTACGAGGAAGAAGAAACATTTCGGCATAGAGTCAATAAAAGCAGAGCCAGGTTTTTGCACAAACCGTTCGATCTGCACGTCTTACTTGAAGAGATTCAAAGTTTATTGGGAAATCGAATCGCCGTGTGACATAATTCTGGAAGAGTTTAACATGGGCATTTACCTGCCACAACAAACTATCTTTCAGGACAGATGGACGACACAATCCCGGTACGCTTAGATGAACAACTGGATGAAACGGCGCTGGCGGCTTATTTACACGGCCGTTTGCCCGGCGCCCACAACCCCCTGACCATCCGCCAGTTTGGCGGTGGCGCCGCCAATCTCACCTACTTGCTCGATTATGGCACACATGAATATGTGCTGCGTCGCCCGCCCCTCGGCCCGGTGGCCCGGTCTGCCCACGACATGAAACGAGAATATACGGTACTGTCGGTGCTGCACCAGGTGTTTCCGTATGCGCCGCGCGCCTTTTTATATTGTGATGACACGGCCGTGATTGGCGCAGATTTCTTCATCATGGAACGGCGGCACGGCGTGGTGGTGCGCCGCACCATCCCTGCTGAATTCCGCTCTATCCCCAACGCCCCCCGCCGCATGAGCCTGGCGCTGGTAGACGCCCTGGCAGCCTTTCATGCCGTAGATTATGGGGCGGTAGGTCTGGCCGAATTGGGCAAGCCTGCCGGCTTTGTGGAGCGGCAAATTGAAGGCTGGTACAAACGCTGGCACGCCGCCAAAGTAGAAGACCTGCCCGAAATGGACGCCGTCTACCGTTGGCTGCGTGATCATGTGCCGGTTTCTACGGCCGTGTCGCTGGTGCATAACGATTACAAATTGGACAATGTGATGCTGGCGGCCGATGATCCCGGCCAAATGGTCGCTATCTTTGACTGGGATATGTGTACTTTAGGTGACCCGCTGTGTGATTTAGGCGCGTTACTGTGTTACTGGACACAACCGGATGATCCGCCCTACATGCAGGCCGCCTCCATGATGCCCTTAGGCGACCTGGGCTTTCCCAGCCGTGCCGAACTGGTAGAACGATATGCCCAACAGTCCGGTCGGGATGTGCATGATATTTCATTTTATCATGCCCTGGGCCTGTTCCGGCTGACGGTTATTATTGCCCAGATTTTTATTCGCTATAAAAGAGGGCAAACGCAAGACAAACGGTTTGCCGCGTTTGAAATGATGATCCCCCTCATGGCGCGGGCAGCACAGGATATTGCCTTTGTAGATTGAAGATGATGCTAACCGTTGTGTCATTCCCGCGACAGCGGGAATCCATCAAAGTGGCATGGATGCCCGCCTGCGCGGGCATGACAGACAAAGTAAGCGTTCAGCCCCTCTGGAGACCTGATAGGTTTTTAGGCAGCAATGAGTCAAGTTGAACTGGGAAGAAACCTGTCAGGTCTGAACGCTTACGATAAGACTATGCAACTGAGCGAACAGGCTTTGAAAGAACGACTTTTACCACTGGCAGTGGATAACTTTAAGCTGCCCGAAGGGGTGGATGTGTACCAGCGTGTGTTGGAAATGCTGCCCCATGTGGGGTCGGTGGATAGTGAACTGCGGGATGATTTGATTTATACCGGACTGGCCACCTGGATACTGGACGAGCAAGAACTGTTTACGGAAGAGCAGTGCAAAGAGATTTTGGCAATCGCGTTGGATGATATGCATTTGTTTTATCGCCTGGGGGAGAAGGATACGGATTCCGTTTTTACGCGCACCTTTTCCATGCTGCTGCTGCCGCTGCTGTTGATTGCGCATCGGCGACGGCCGTTCCTCAGCCGTGACGAACTGCTCCATGTCAAAGAGCAGGTCATTATCTACCTGGTCGGAGAAGAAGATTTCCGTGGGTTCGTGGCCGAAGATGACAAAGGGTGGGCGCACGCGCTGGCCCATGCTGCCGACGCGCTGGACGATCTGGCCCGCTGCAAAGAGCTGAACGCCGCCGATTTGCTGGACATCTTGCAGGTCATCTGCGAAAAGGTTGCTAACCCACACCTGGTCTACAACTTTGAAGAAGACGAGCGGCTGGCGATTCCAGTGATTGCCTGCCTGGAGCGCAAACTGCTGAAAGAGGCGGATGTGAAAAACTGGCTGAACGGCTTTGTCCCGTTAGCGCAAGAGAAGGAACCATTCCCGGACGTTTACCGGCAGGCGATCAACATCAAGATGTTTTTGCGCAGTTTATATTTCCGGGCGAGTAAGGCGGACACGGCCGTAACCATTGGCGAAACCAGCACCCAAACATTACTCAAACTGGTGCATGACATTCTGAACCAGATCAGCCGGTTCTGATGAAAGAGGAGATTGGGAGACCAGGAAATTCAATCTCCCAATCCCCTCTTATGCCAGCCCCAATAGTTCCGAGACGCTGTGGCGCAGTTCGGCGGGCACAAATGGTTTGGTGATTACCCGGTCAAATGTGTCCCGGCCGAACTTGATGGGGCGTCCCCCTTCCACCAGCGCCGAAAGCAGCACCACGTCAGGATGGCAATCATCCAGGGCATTCAGGCGATCCAGCAGGTCCCAACCGGTAATATCCGGCAGACCCAGGTCTAACACCACCACATCTGGTCTGACTTCAGGGATGAGCTTTAGGGCTTCTTCACCATTGCGGGCGTGGTGGCATTGCACGGGCAACGGCCGTAAGGTGGCCTCGATAAGTGCAAAGATACCGCCATCATCCTCAACACTCACAATGTGGTATAAGGATGCCATTTTCCCACTTCCTCTCATTGGCTTTGCAAGGACAATAAGTGCTAGAGATTGTAACACGAAACAACGTGGAAAGAAGCGGATTTCAGGGTATTGCCTGGTTGCGCAGGTGCAATTTTTGCCCCACATTGATGGCAATGTTGCGCATCACTTTCAGACCCAGGCGGGGGTAACGGTTACACAGTTTTTCAAAGTCATCGCGCTGTAAGGCCACCAATTTGCAGGCAGTGTGGGTCACGGCCGTAGCCACATGCGGCTGCTGGCTCACCAGCGAAATCTCTCCCAGAAAATCGCCAGCGTGAATGCGCGCCAGTGTACGGGTGTTGTCATAGGCCAGAATATCAATACTGCCTTCCATGATCATATAAAAGATATTGCTGGTTTGTCCGGCGTGCAGTACCACGCTGCCCGGTGGAAATTCCATCACCGAACACAACCCGGCGATTTTCGCCAGTTCCCCTTCCTCCAATCCGGCAAAAATTGCCATGTGTCGTGTGGTCTCATTCACAGAAATACCCAGCCGCTTCTCTTCAAACCCGGCCCGCACCAGGTCAAAAATTTCGCGGCTCTGGTCGGTCAGCACCGCCCAATCAATATCCAGCGGTACGTACAGCTTCGCCATCTTGATGGTGTCCAGGCGTTCCACCTCATGGAACACAAACGAGGGGCAGTAAGCCACCGGCACAAACCCCAGATTGCTCAGGGTGCGCTGCACGTCCGGCCAATAGGCGCTGACAGTGATTTCCAGATATTCCGCGCCATACACATTTTTAGCCCACTGGTCGAGTTCCTTCAGCAAAAATCCGGCGACATCATCACGCAAGTCTATCAGTTCCAGCACTTTAATGCTGCGGCCAATGGTATCCAGCGTGAAGCCAATCGCGCCGACGATGCGGTCATCTTCCCGCGCCACCAGATAGCGTGAATTGCGCGATTCCAACATGAACAGACCATAACTCAGTTGCAAATTGCCAAAGACATGGCGACGTGACAAACGGCCGCGCTCAATCCGCAACAAATACGGCAGCAGCGTTTCCGACAATTCCTCTACCTGGAAACCATCGCCAATCGGGTAGCCATCGGCGTCTTCGACGGCAATAATGTCGTTGTGGAAGCCCAGGTTGCGCAGCGCCATCTGCCCCAAGGAAAACGCTTCTGGAATGACGCGCGGGTTGTTGGAGCGTAAATCGTGGGCGGGGCCAAAGGTTTTGGCCATCATCACCAGGCTTTCCCGGTTATCCAACAGCACCTTTTGCGGCAGGAAGCCAATGGGGCGCAGGCCAAACTTTTCGGAAATGCGTTGAGCGTAATCATGGGCGGTACGGCATTCAGACAGGCCAAAGTGCAGCCGCTTGGTGGCAAAATCCAGCCGGGCCTGCATCAAGGCGCTGCCCACGCCGGCGTCGCGGAAATTGGGGTCTACGGCCAACCGGCCAAATTCGCCGCACAGGTCAGAGTAAGCGCCCACTTCAAAGTAGACGGAAGCGGTGCCCACGACACGGCCGTCCACCTCCGCCAATAAAAACAAATAGCTGTCCCGATAGATACTGCGTTTCAACCATTCGTCACTGTAAAACTCTTTGTAGGGATACTCCTCACCGTAACTTCGGTAGAACAAGTCGCGTACTGCCGGTAAATCATCTTCAGTAACATGCCGTACATTTACTGTTGCCATCTTTATACTCCAGGCCCTGTATAAATTCGATACAAACTGCCCCACCGCATATCCTCAGTATTTTACACCTTTCTGACTGAATGACTGGCACTATCTTGGTCGCACCGGGAAAGGGGGTATGTTACAATTCCCGGTCTGGAAAGGGAAGACCCTCAGGGTTTTCTTAAACCCTGAGGGTCTTTGTGGTTTTTATGGCACAACTGGTAGACATTCGCATCCTGCAACGGGAATATCTGCTGGCAATCTCGCGGGCGCTGACGGCCGAGCTAGATTTGCATGACGTGCTGCGCATCATTTTGCAGTCTTCCGTGGAACTGATCTCCGGGCGGGCCGGGCTGATTGCCCTGCATGACGCCAAGACCGAGACGCTGCGGGTTGCCGCCGTATATGGTATCCCGGTGAATATGGTAGACAACTTTGCGCCGCTGCTGCGCGATCTGCCCAATGAGCTGGACAGTACAGAGCAGGAAGTGGAATTGACGCGCCGCCTGCAAAAAATTGCCCGTGAAGCCAATTTGGGGCTGACGCAAATGGTGCGCCTGCCCATGGTCAGCGGCGAACGGGCAGTGGGGGTGGTGTATGTCTTTCTGGCGGGCAGCGCCTATTATTTGCCGCAGGACGTGAAGCTACTGCTGCGTAGTTTTGCCGAGCAGGCGGCCATTGCCGTGCGCAATGCCCGACTGTACCAGCAGGTGAACCAGGAGAAGCAGCGGCTAGACGCCATTATTGAACAAAGTGCGGACGGGGTTATGATATTGGACCAATCACTGCGGATTACGGTGTTTAACCAGGCGCTCAGCCGGATGACGGCACGGCCGTCCACCTTTGCCATCGGTCGCCACCATGATGAGATTTTCCAGTGGCGCAGCCTGAAAACGGCCATGGATTTGCAGGGTGCATTGGCCAATGGTTGGCCCCTGCCGGGTGCGGCCCATTTGTATGTGGAAGGTGATCTGGTACAACCGTACACCGAAACCGACCCCACCGCCGAAGGCGACTTGATCAGCCTGGGCATTACCTACGCGCCACTGATGGACAGCGACGGCCGTATGACCGACATCATCGCCAATGTGCGCGACCTCACCCGCTACCGCGAGGAAGAATCGCTGCAAAAAACGTTCATCTCCGTCGTCAGCCACGAACTGAAAACGCCTGTTTCCATCATCAAAGGTTACGCCGGCACCCTGCGCCGTCAGGATGCCAACTGGTCGCCGGAAGTCGTTCAGGACTCTTTGAACGTCATCGAAGAAGAAGCGGACAATCTCAACGACCTGATTGACAGTTTGCTGGAAGTCTCCCGCTTGCAGGCAGGCACCTTCAACCTGGAAATCAGTGATGACGTCTTTTTGCCGGAAATTGCCACCAACGTCACTCGCAAATTTAGCAGCCAGGCCAAAAACCACCGTTTCATCTTGAGGTTCGACGAAGATTTCCCCCTGGTGGTGGGCGACGAGCGGCGACTGACGCAGGTGCTGAACAATTTGGTGAGCAATGCTCTGAAGTATTCACCCGAAGGCGGCCCCATTGTCATCAGTGGGCAGGTGCATCCGCAGCATGTCACCATCTCCGTGCGCGATAGTGGCATCGGCATTCCCGACCATCAACAGCACCGTATTTTTCAGAAGTTTGCCCGCCTGGACAATGCCCTCAGCCGCAAGGCCGAAGGCACCGGGCTGGGTTTGTATTTATCAAAGGCAATCGTGGAAGCGCACCACGGCCGTATCTGGTTCCACAACAACCCAGACGGCCCCGGCGCCACGTTTACCTTTTCCTTACCACGCGACTAATCCCGTAATCCGTAATCCGTAATCCGTGAACCGTAATCGGATTACGGGTTACGGATTACGAACAAAAACGGAGAAAAAAATGATCACCCAAATCACCTGTCCCAACTGCGGGACGCCCTACCGGGCGGAAGTCCACCAACTGGTAGATGCCCGGCGTACCCCGGAATTGAAGCAGCAATTACTCAATGGCGCACTCAATGTGGCTGTTTGCCCCAACTGCGGCGCTGGCGGACAAATGTCTTCCATCCTGGCCTATCATGACGCCGACCACGAATTATTTATGATTTACCTGCCCCAGGAACTACACCTGAACCAGGTGCAGCGGGAACAGATGATCGGGCGGATGACGCAAGATGTAACAAACAGCCTGCCGCCGGAAGAGCGCCGCGCCTACATTCTTCAGCCGCAAATGATCATCAATATGCAAACGTTCATGGAAAAGGTGCTGGAGACGGAAGGCATCACCAAAGAGATGATTGAGCGCCAGCAAAAACAAGTGGAATTGCTGCGCACCCTGGCCCAGGCTGATCAGGATGTGCAGGATTATTTGCTCAAAGAGCGCATCAATGAAATTGACGAAACATTCTTTGCCATGCTGCAAAGTTTTGTGGATGCAGCCGCCCAGGCGAATGATGAAAAACAAATGGTGGCGCTGACCAATTTGCGGGCGCGGTTGATGATGGAAACGGCCGTTGGCCGCCGTCTGGAACAACGCCAGATTGCCATTCACAAACTCAGTCGTGAAGCGAAAAAACAAGGAGGTCTGTCGCCACAGCTTTTGGCCCAACACGTTATCGCTAACCAGGAAAATGAAGATGTGGTGCAGGCGTTAGTCATGGCCGGGCAGGGCGCACTGCGCTACGAATTTTTTGGTGAACTAACCGCCGCCATTGAAGCCGCCGAAAAACAAGGCGACAATACCACCGCCCAGCGACTCTCCCAATACCGCGCCGATTTCCTGGAAATCCACGAGGAAATGCAAAATGCCTCACGTCAGGTGTTGGACGAGGCTGTGCAAACGCTGCAACTGTTGCTGGATGCGCCGGACAAGGCGACGGCCGTGCGCCAACATGCCGACAAACTGGACGAAGCCTTCATGTACGTTCTCTCTGCCCGCATGGCCGAAGCAGAACAAAAAGGACACCAGGCTGATTTTGCCGCTCTGAACGAAATCCAGGAAGCCATCATCGGCCTGGTGGAAGACCAGATGCCGCCCGAAATTCAGCTCATCAATCATCTGGTACAGGCCGAATCGCCTGCCCAGCAAGCGGCCATCCTGGACGCCAACCGGCAAATGTTATCCCCGGAACTGGTGGCCATGATTGACCAGATCATGACACAATCCACCGCCGCCGGACAACCGGAGTTGAATGACCGGCTGCAAGCCATTAAAGCGGCCATCCAGTCCCGGCTGGTGCGGCAGTAATCGGTAATCAGTCACCGATAACCGATTACCGATAACCGATTACCGAAATGAGCGAAGCTTCCGTTATCTTCCGTTCCCCACAGCCCTTCAGCAGCCACCATCTGGCACAAGATTTGCGCCGGTTGGGTGTTAAACCGGGCATGACGCTGCTGGTGCATTCGTCACTTAGCCGGATTGGATACGTGCCGGGTGGCCCGGTAGCCGTCATTCAGGCTTTACAAGAGGTGCTAACTGACCAGGGCACACTGGTGATGCCTACCCATTCCAGTGACCTGTCTGACCCGGCCAACTGGCAAAACCCACCCATCCCTGACGTGTGGCATGAAGCGGTGCGGGAGATCATGCCCGCCTATGACCCGGCGGTAACGCCCACACGCGGCATGGGCGTCATCCCAGAGACATTTCGCTGTTGGCCCGGTGTGCGGCGCAGTGACCACCCCCAGACTTCCTTTGCCGCCTGGGGCAAGCAGGCTGTGTTTGTCACCGCTCATCATGCACTGGAAATGGGCCTGGGTGAACAATCGCCCCTGGCCCGGATTTACGATCTGGATGGGGATGTGCTGCTCATGGGAGTGGGACACGCCAACAACACCTCGTTCCATTTGGGCGAGGTGCGCTCCGGTGTTGTCTCCACAGAAAGACAGGGCGCACCCATTATGGAAGACGGCCGTCGCGTGTGGAAATGGTACGCCGATTATACCTATGACGCCGACGATTTTACCGACCTGGGCGCTGACTTTGAACGAGAAGAAAGCGTCACTTTGGGGCAGGTGGGTGTGGCCGAGTGCCGCCTGTTTGCGCAGCGCACGGCCGTAGACTATGCCCAATGGTGGATTCGGAAAAACCGTGATGCGTGACCCGTGTCCCGTGACCCGTGATGGAAAACCTCACGCCTCACGCATCACGATCTAAACAGTCTATGTTCTCCAAAATCCTGATTGCTAATCGTGGCGAAATTGCCCGGCGACTGATAGTGGCGTGCCGGGAATTGGGCATCACGGCCGTTGCCATTTACTCTGACGCTGATGCCGACGCGCCCTGGGTGCGGCTGGCGGACGAAGCGTACCGGCTGCCGGGGGTGACGGCTGCGGAAACCTACCTCAACCAGGAAAAAATCATGAGCATTGCCGGGCAGTGTGGGGCGCAGGCCATCCATCCTGGTTACGGTTTCCTCAGCGAAAACGCCGATTTTGCCGCCGCCTGTGCCGGGCGTGGGCTGGTGTTTATCGGCCCCAGGCCGCAGGCCATGAACAGCCTGGGCAGCAAAGCCAACGCCCGCGAACTGGCGATCCGCGCTGGTGTGCCGGTGGCTCCGGGTGTGGATGGCGCGGGGCTGAGCGTGGCCGAATTGCAAACGGCCGTGTCCCACATCCCCTATCCCATTCTCATCAAAGCCAGCGCCGGCGGCGGCGGCAAAGGGATGCGCGTGGTCTGGTCGCCGGACGAGTTTGCCGGGGCGGTGCAGTCCGCCCGCAGCGAAGCCCGCTCCGCTTTTGGTGATGACCACATCCTGGTGGAAAAGTATTTCACGGAGATTCACCACGTGGAGATTCAGGTGTTGGGCGATCAGCACGGCCGTGTGCTGCACCTGTTTGAGCGCGAATGTTCCATTCAGCGCCGCCACCAAAAGATCATCGAGGAAAGCCCCGCGCCCATCATTCAAGATGAGGCGCTGCGGCAGCGTATGGCGCAGGCCGCCGTCTCGCTGACGCAGACTGCCGGTTACACCAATGCCGGGACGGTGGAGTTTATTGTGGATGGGCAGGGGGATTTTTACTTTTTGGAGATGAACACGCGGCTGCAAGTGGAGCATCCGGTGACGGAACTGGTAACGGGGCTTGACCTGGCGGTGTGGCAGATTCGTATTGCCGCGGGTGAACCGCTGCCCTTTACCCAGGCCGACATTCGCCAGCGCGGCCACGCTATTGAGTGCCGGGTGTATGCCGAAGACCCGGCCAACCACTTTATGCCGTCCATTGGCGAGATTGTGCATTACCAACGGCCGTCCGGCCCTGGTGTGCGTGTGGATGATGGGATTGATACGGGTACGGCCGTGACTCCCTACTATGACCCCATGCTGGCCAAAATCATCACCTGGGGGGCCGACCGCGCCGAGGCTATTGCCAAAATGGAGCGGGCGCTGCGCGAGACGGCCGTGTTGGGCGTGACGACCAATATCCCTTACCTGCTGGCGATTTTGCAGGAACCCCATTTCCGCGCCGGGCAAACCAGCACCGGTTACTTGCAGGAATACATGGCGGATTGGTCGCCAACAGCAGAAGTATCAGAGGCAGAATGGGTGGGCACGGCCGTGTTTGAACTACTGCATGGCGCGGGTAAGGGGAGAACGGGTACGGCCGTAGCCGTCGGCTCCACCACCCAACCAGACCCCTGGCAGGCAGCCACCGCCTGGCGTAATGTAAAAACGTAAAAACAGTGCGGGGGCACGGCCGTGTTCCCCCAAACACCACTATCTCAATGCCCCTCTAGCTCCCCCCATAATTTCACACAATCCCGGCAAATGTTTTCCGCCCCCACCTGTCTCAGGCGGGCATGGGCGCGGCGGTCGCGGATGGGTTTGCCACACAACGTCACGGGCGACTGACGACTGTGTTCCACGATATGCCAGATATCATCGGTAAGCAAGACGACGGGGTTCTTTTCTTCCATCGGCCGGTTGTCATGTAGTACCAGGCACGGGGCAGAATGTTCTGCTCATATCGAGACCTTGCGCCCTGTGCCTGGCGCTTCTCATTCTTGTACCCCCGCTTTCAACTTCGCCTTAAACGATTTGCGGAACTTCTGCACTTTGGGGTTCACCACCACCATGCAGTACGGTTGGTATGGATTCTCATTGAAATAGTTTTGATGGTAATCCTCGGCCGGGTAGAAGGTGTCCAGCGACACAATTTCGGTCACGATGGGCTGGGCATACAAGTCAGAAGCATCTGTGGCAGCCAATGATTGGGCCGCGATTTGCTGCTGCGCTTCGTTGTGCGTCAGAATAATAGAGCGATACTGTGACCCCACGTCATTGCCCTGCCGATTTGGTGTGGTGGGGTCGTGGATATGCCAGAAGATGTCTAGCAGTTCTTCATACGAAATAACATCCGGGTCAAAGCTGATTTGTATCACTTCGGCGTGTCCCGTTGTGCCTGTGCAAACCGCTTTGTAGGAAGGATGGGGCACATGCCCCCCGGCATAGCCGGAAACCACCTGATCTACGCCCTCAACATCCTGGTATACCGCTTCCAAACACCAGAAACAGCCCCCACCCAGCGTCGCTTTTTCTAATTGCGCCATGTCACTTGTCCTTTTTTTCACAGGTTTATCGGATTGTACAGCTTAGAGTGGGCGACCGGGGAATTTCTTTCGTAGGCCCGATTACGGCTGACGGATTACGGCTGACGGATTACGGGTCACGGATTACGGCTGACGGATCACGAAACCCGCGGCATCTGCAAAATTTCTCGCGCCTCGGCAATGGTGGCTACCTGGCCGCCAATGATGCGAATGAGTTCCATAGCCTGGGTCACGCACTCCCCGTTGGATTTTGCCAGCTCGCCGTTGGGCAAATAGAGATTGTCTTCCAGCCCCACGCGCACATTACCACCCAGGGTGATGGCTGCCGCCGCCAGCGCCCATTGGTGACGGCTAATACCAATGACCTGCCAGTGTGCGTTTGCCGGTAATTGACCCGCTTGATGCACCAGGTTTTGCGTCGTCGCTGGAATGCCGCCCAAGACGCCCATTACCAGGCTGAATTGGTAGGGCGGCTGTAAAAGCCCCATATCTATTAAGGGTTGGGCGTTGTTGATGTGGCCGGTATCAAAACATTCCATTTCCGGGCGTGTGCCCGCTTCATTCATCGCTTGCAGGAAGTATTGAATGTCATCAAACGGGTTGGCAAACACGTAGTCGTGGTAAAAGCGTTTGTGTTGACGGGAGTAGATGGCGTAGTTCATGGAACCCATATTCAGGGCAGCCATCTCTGGTTTGAGAGCGCGAATGTGATGAATCCGCTGCTCACGGGGGATGCCAAAAGCGCCGGTGGAATAATTGATGATCAAATCAGGGCAGCGTTGGCGCACTTCCTGGTGAATCTGGCTGAAGGTTTCCACATCCCAGGCAGGTGTGCCATCCGCATTACGGGCGTGAATGTGGACGATGCTGGCCCCAGCCTCGGCGCTGCGCCGGGCTTCTTCGCCAATTTCGGCCGGGGTATAGGGAATGTAGGGCGACTGTTTACGGGTGGTGACGACGCCGGTGAGGGCGGCGCTGATGATGAGTTTGTTCATAAATATCCTATTTCCGATAACCGATTACCGACCCCACTCACGGCCGTCCACCATCCCCGGTGCATTTTCACCCAGACCACCCGGCGGCAGGCACTCCACCGCATCTACACGTATGCGGCAGAGGTTTTTGACCATTTCTTGTAAGGGCAGGGTCACGGCCGTAATATCCAACCCCTCCGCCACTTCTGCCCTGACCAAAAAATGGTCCTTGTTATCCGGCTGCGTTACCACGCCCTGCACCTTCAGGACGCCGGGCACCTGCCGCGCCGCAAAACCAAGCTGGTTGGGATGCACAAACATACCGCGCACCTTCACCGCATCTCCCGAACGCCCTACCAGGATGATGCCCCGCTCCGTTTGTCTGCTCTGGCCGGGATGGGGGTCCATATTGACGGCCATATCTCCCGTGCCAATGCGAATGAGCGGGTAAGTGCGGCTAAAATTCGTAACCACAATCTCGCCCGCCTCACCGGGGCCAACCGGCTGCCCGGTATCCGGGTCTGTCACTTCTACCAGTGGCTCGGCCAAAAGTTGGAAAGCCATGCCGCTGCCCGTATTCAAGGCCATAATGCCAAACTCGGCGGTGGCGTAGGCATTGCCAATTTTCACGCCAAACGCTTCAATGGCGGCGCGCATCGGCGGCAGTAGGGGTTCGGCAGAGACAATGGCGTGGTCAATCGCCAACTTAATGCCTTGCTCCTTTGCCTTTTCCAGCAAGGACAACAAAAAACTGGGTGTCCCGGCATAACCAGTTGCCTGTAAATCGTGGGCCATCTTGATCTGCAAGTCGCTGTTACCAACACCGCCCGGTATAACCGTGCAGCCCATTCGGGTGAAAGCGCCATCAAACAAGAAACCGGCAGGTACCAGATGATAAGAGAAGCAGTTCAACACTATCTCGCCTGGCACGAATCCGCTCAAGCGCAAAGCCTCCATCGCAATTTCCCAATTTGCCTCATCTGGTTCTGGCGCTGGTTCATAAATGGGGCCGGGTGAAAGGAAAATATGGCTTACCTTTTCGCGGGGTATCGTCACCATGCCGCCAAATGGGGGGTCTGCCTGCTGCAATTGGATAAACTGATCTTTAGGAAAAATAGGAATTTTCGCCAGATCGGTCATCCCTTGAATATCGGCCGGGTGAATGCCAGCCTGATCAAAACGGTTGCGCACGGCCGTTGCCCTCTCATACGCAAACCGGACAAATTCTCGTAAACGTTGGTCTAATTCATTCATCCCCATTTCCATCATATGCCGTCGGCTGAAAACTGGCATTTATAAGCCAGGATATGCTGCCAGCGCATCGACCGATTACCGATTACCGATCACCCCAACCACCGTTTGCGCCGTTTGTAATGTTTTACATCGCGGTACGATTTGCGCTCGCCAACGGCCGTCAGCCCCAAATAAAACTCTTTAATATCGGCATTATGTTGCAGTTGTTCGGCGCTGCCATTCATGACGATACGGCCGTTTTCCATCACATAAGCATACGACGCTGTATGCAGCGCCACATTTGCATTTTGCTCCACCAACAAAATTCCCACGCCCGATTCCTGATTGATCTGGCGAATAATTTCAAAGATGCTTTGCACCAACATCGGCGCCAACCCCAACGAAGGTTCATCCAGCAGCATCAGCCGGGGTTTGGCCATCAGCGCCCGGCCAATCACAATCATCTGCTGCTCGCCCCCAGATAGATAACCACTGGTGCGCTGCCGGAACTCCCGTAAGGGCGGGAAAAAGTGGTAGACCTGGTCTAAATCCCGCTTGAGTTCACCGCCAGACGCTTTACGGAACAAAGCGCCCGTGAGCAGGTTTTCTTCAACGGTGAGGTGGCGGAACAACGGCCGTCCCTCAATCACCTGCACAATCCCCAACCGCACAATCTCCTCCGGCGACATCCCATCAATGCGCTGCCCATCAAACTCAATGGAACCGCGCGTCACCGCCCCTTGTTGGGAGCGCAGCAAACCAGAAATCGCCTTCAGCGTGGTGGACTTGCCCGCGCCATTAGCCCCCAACAACGACACAATCTGGCCTGGCGGCGCCTCCAACGAAATTCCCCGCAGCACCAGGATCACGTCACTGTAAACTACTTCGATATTGTTGATTTTGAGCATAGTGGCGATTGGAGATTGGAGAATGGAGATCAATCTCTTAATCTCCAATCTCCCAATCTCATAAATACAACTTATTCTGCCGGTGGCCGCGTGTCGGGCAAATCAAAGAAGTCAGAAACCGGCACATCCAGAACGGTACCATCGGCCTGAACCTGCCATTGGCGAATTTGCGCCCGGTTCGGCGCCCGGTTTTCGCCACGCAGGTCGTAAGAGAACAAGCCGGCTGCATCCAGGATGCCAATATCATTGGCCGCTTGCAGCAAGGTCTCGCCGCTCAGGTTTTCATACCCATACTCATTCACCGCGTGTTCGATCAGGTCGCGCACGGCAAACATAGTGGCAAACGTAAGCAGATAGGTGTTAGTCCGTTCCGTTTCCGGGTAGCCGCCAGCCGCAAAGGCATCCATCGCTGTCTGGATGATTTCCGCGTCGGTGTCGGCCCAGGTCAGATTGGGTACCACGCCATAGTAACCATTAGCCAGGGCCACATTCGCGCCCAGGAAATTGAGGACATCGGCGTTATACGTCCAGTTGACACCGCCCACGACCACATCATCCCAGACGCCCAGCGCCCGCAGCGTGCCAATGACCTGCGCCACGCTGAAGGAAAGATTCTGGTTGTAAATGACATTCGCGCCATTCAGCAACAGATTTTGTAAAGCGCCGGAAACATCAGCGTCCGCGGCAACGGCCTGCTCTTCCAACGGCAAAACGGTAATGCCCAACTCTTCGGCTACCGCCAGCGACTCAGGGGTGATGGCGCCTGCGCCAAAGGCATTGGCCCAACCAATAACGCCCACTACAATGTCATCACCTGCCGATTCTGGTTTTACGTCGGCCCAATTTTCACTCAGCCAGGTCAAGAACCCGGCGAACTGGTCAGAATAAATAGGCACCGCGCCAATGGTGTAGCCATCACGTGGCACATAGATAGACGGGCCATGCACGCCGGCCGCAATAGACAGAATCTTGTCTTCGTTCAACCGGGGGGCCAGGGCTACAGTCGCACCACTGCCATAGGTGAAGATGAGAATGGCATCGTTACGAGTTTGTTCATATACGGCCACTTCTTGTTCCACCGCGTAATTGGTCTCATTAAAGACCACCTCCAACTGCGCCCCACAGACGCCGCCAGACTCGTTAATAATCTTCAAAACATCATCAGTGGCATAAGCAAACGCCTCACCCAAAATGGCCGCCAATGGGCCTTCACGGCCGGCCTGCTGGTGCAGGGTGATGGTTTCACCGGTCAGGTCTTCGTTGCAGCCAGCCGGGGCAGTGGTGGGCATAGGTTCACCAGAGGCCAGCGCTTCGCAGTAAGCCACATACTCACCTACACAAATCTCTTCCCAGGTGCGGAAGCCATCGGCGATCACCGTGGATTCGACGTTATCCACTGTTACGGCCAGCGGGGTTAGTTTGATGAAGGGGACATCGTTGGTGCCGTTGTTCAGGGTGTCGCTGGTCAGGCTGGCGACATCCTGGCCGCGCAGCAAGGCAATGGCTGCCGCCGCTGCCGCATCCGCTTCCAGCTTAATCGGCTTGTAGACGGTCATCGTCTGCCAGCCAGAGATGATGTTCTGGATACCGGCGGTGGTAGCATCTTGCCCGCTCAAGGGCAGCGGGTCCAAACCCTGGCTCTTGAGGGCGGAGATGACGCTGTTTGCCAGGCCGTCGTTGGCGGCAAAAACGGCATCCACATCGCCGCCGGCAGCCGTCAGGATTTGCTCGAAGATGACCAACGCTTGCTGATTATCCCAGCCAGGTACCGCCTGGTCGTCCACCAGTTCCCAGTCACCGGCGTCATAGTGCGGGCTGGCGACGCTGAAGTACCCTTCGCGGAAGAGGGTGGCGTTGTTGTCGGTGGGGGAGCCATTGAGCTGTACCACCCGCTTGGGATCGGCAGCCAGACCGTTGATGATAGGTTCCAGCGTCTCACCCATGAGACGACCGACGGAGACATTGTCAAAGCTGACGTACACGTCCGCGCCAGGGCCTTCAATGGTCAGGCGGTCGTAGTCAATGACCTTGACGCCGGCTTCACGGGCCTGGGCGATGATGGCGGCGCCGGAACCGCTGTCCAGGTTGACCAGCAAGATGACCTTGGCGCCGTTGGTGATGGCTTGTTCGGCCTGGGTTTGTTGGGCGCGGGCGTCGCCTTCGGCGTTGACGATGGAGTATTTGACGCCAGCCGCTTCAAAGGCTTGCTCAAAGTAGCGGCGGTCGTCGGCTTCCCAACGGGCGGAGGAGGCGCTGTCGGGCAGCAAGACGGCGATCATGCCTTCTTCCATCACTTCGGTGGTAGTTTCGGTGGTAGTTTCGGTGGTGGTTTCCGTTGTCGTTGGTGCAGACGTGGCCGGCGGCGGTGTGGGCGTTGCCTGGCTGCCACCACAGGCCACCAGCAGAGCGCCGGAAATCAGTAACATGATTAACAGGATTTTTCTCTTCATTTCGTTTCCTTCCTTTTTTCAGAAAAGTGTTAGTGAATAATAAAGTTGTTTTGTGAGGTTAATTTTTGTCTGTAACCAACCACCTCCTTTGTTTGAGTGAAAGAAAAGTTCGATATGTGGCGCGATTTGGGAAATCGCACTACCTGGCATTAGCGGGCAAACGGCCGTAACCGCCAACTCGCCTTCAATAATCGCCACCGATGTGCCAGGCCGCGTGGTTCAAAAATCAGGAATAATACCAATACCAACCCGAAAAACAGGGGCCGGAACGAGGTTAACAGTTGCGCCGCCTGAGCCGGAAATGTGGCCGCCAGGGCGCCCCCCAACCACAACGCCAGGTCTTCCACCAGAATGATAAAAATAGCCCCCAGAAATGGCCCCAAATTCGTGCCCAGGCCACCAATGACCAACATGCCCAGAAATAGCACCGACTCCTCCAGACCATACCCAAACTGCGTACCCACCCCACGCTGGCTAAAGGCACGCAGCGATCCAGCTACCCCGGCAAAAAATGCCGCCAGAAAAAAGGCGCGCAGTTTGTAATGGAAAAGATTCACCCCCAATAACTCGGCCGCCAGATCATTGTCCCGTACCGAGACAAAAGCGCGCCCCATCCGGGTGCGGGTGACGTTGATAGTCAATACGGTGGTAATGAGCATCACAATCAGCGGGATATACACAAAATCGGCCAGTTCGCCAAAGCGGTGGCCTAGCAGGGTGACAACCGGCACTTCAA
The DNA here is from genome assembly GCA_035444285.1 of Chloroflexota bacterium. Taxonomy (GTDB): domain Bacteria; phylum Chloroflexota; class Anaerolineae; order Promineifilales; family Promineifilaceae; genus CAADGU01. The sequence goes on along the minus strand of DAOMOK010000026.1, from coordinate 41,273 downwards.
TAAAACCCTGAGTGCCACCCAGGTAACGTTCCAGAAAAGGCTGGCGGGTTAGCCAGGGTATAATGAATTGTGCTGCCAGTGTAGCCATCGCCAGATAAAACCCTTTGACGCGCAGGGAGGGTAAACCAAAAATCAGACCCACCAGACCAGCCATTAACCCGGCAAAGGGGATAGCCAGAAAAACGGGCAATCCTAGCTCTTTCGCGCCCAGCCCGGCCGCATAGCCCCCTACCAGCATGAAAGCGGCCTGCCCCAGCGAAATTTGACCGGTATAGCCGGTGAGCAAATTCAGCCCTTGTAGGGCAACTACCGTGTAAGCAATCTGGTTGAGAGTCGTGACGATGTAGGTGTTCCCCTGACGCGGCAGGGCAAACAAAACGATTAGCCCCAGGATCAGGAGTCCCCATTGCCACTTTTGTCGCACCAGCGACATATCTTGTTCATAACTGCGGTCAAAATCTCCGGCTGGTCGTAAAACGGCCATAAGCTAAATCCTTTCAATTCTCTTCTGTCCAAACAGCCCTTCTGGGCGGATGAGCAGCACGATGAGCAGCAAGACGTAAGGGGCAATTTCGGCGGAGTTTCGCACCTCGACGATGGTAGAGGTTTGCACCAGGGCGACGGTCAGGCCCACCAGCAGTCCACCGACGATGGCTCCTAGAAATGATTCCAACCCACCCAGTAAGATGGCCGGGAATGCAGCCAGGGCCACATAGGCCAGACTGACGCTGACGCCGGACAGTGTAGCCAGCAGCACCCCTCCCAAGGTGGCTATGACGCCGGCAATGGCCCAGGACAGGCCAAAGACCCGCGAAACTTTGATGCCTACGCTTTGCGCCAGTTCGTGGTTTTCCGAGGTGGCGCGCATGGACAGGCCGGTGCGGGTGTAGTTGAAGAAGGCGACAAACACGGCCGCAGCCAGAAGGGCGACGATGAAGGTGGCCAGGCGAGCGTGTCCTAACTGTAGGCGATTGAGAAAAACAATGCTGACATCATTGATGGGGGCGATGGGAATGTTAAACACGTCGCTGGGGGAGAAGGGGGCAGGGAAGTTGCCCTTGGGCGTAACGCCAAAGAGGACGGTGGTTAAGCCTTGCATGATTTGGGCCAGGCCGAGGGTCATCAGGATGATGGCCAGCAGAGGTTGGCCGGTCATGGGGCGCAGCGCCACCCGCTCAATCAGAAAACCCATAAGGACGGCGACGAACATACCGGCAAGGATGGCAGCCCAAAGAGGCAGGCTAACGGGGGCGTTTTCGCCGGGGCCGCCGGCAAACCACCAGACCAGGTAAGCGCCGATCATCACCATCTGACCGGCGGCGAAGTTGAACACTTCGGAGGCTTTGTAGATGAGGACGATGCCCAGGGCGATGAGGGCCAGGGTGCCGCCGTTGAGGATGCCGGTGATGATTTGTTGGGGCACGAGAATCCAGTTGGTGTACGGCCGTATCAACCACACCACCAGCACCGCCACCCCGATGATCACAAACAGGTTCCTGAGTCGTTTTGTCTGTTTATCCATAGCACCTCGTGATGCATGATGCGTGATACGTGACACCTGACACCTACACACTCATCACTTGCACCTGCGTTTCAATAAACCCTTCGCTGCCATCCTGGTATTTGACGGGAGCGCGCACGTTGACGGCGGCACGGCCGTCATACATCGCCGTCACAATCTCCTCATACCGCTCCATCAGCACGTTGCGGCGTAGTTTGCGGCTGCGTGTCATTTCCGCTTCGTCGGCGTCAAACTCCTTGTGCATCAATACAAAACGACGAATACGCGCCCCTTCCGGCAGCGATTTATTTACTTCGGTAACGGCCTCTTGAATCAGGCTGTAGACCTGTGGCCGCTGCGACAGGTCTACAAAGGTGGTATAACCAATGCCCTGTTTTTCGGCCCAATGCCCCACATTCTCAAAATCAATAATGATCATGGCGGAGACAAATTCATGCTCGGCGCTGCCAATGGTCATAGCGTCCCGGATGTACGGGCTAAATTTCAGCCGTCCTTCAATGAATTGGGGTGAAAAGAGTTCGCCGTTAGCCAGGCGGATCATGTTTTTGACGCGATCCTGAAAGATGACGTGACCATCCTCATCAATGTAACCGGCGTCACCAGTCTTGAACCAGCGACGGCCGTCGGCATCCACCAAAATATCACTTGCCGTCGCCTCTGGGTTCTTGTAATACCCCTTCATTACCGTTGGCCCACACACTTGCAGTTCCCCCTCATCCGACACCCGCACTTCCACACCTGGATTAGGCACACCCACACTGGCAAACTTAATATCGCCATCTCTATGCTGAGTGGCCCCACCCGTCACCTCAGTAGAGCCATAAATCTGTTTCAGGTTGATTCCCATCGCATGGAAAAACCGGATGTGATCCGGACTGAGTGTGGCCCCGGCCGTATAGGCGCTGCGCAACCGGGACAACCCCAACTGCCCCCGCAGTGGCCGAAACACCATCCAATCCCCCAATGTATACCCCAATTGCAGTCCCAACCCCGGCTTTTCCCGGCCAAGTTTTTTATCGGCCATCTTATAACCTACCGGTAAAAACCAGCCGTACAATTTGCGATTAAACCAGGTGGCATCTTTCATGCGCACCTGCACCGTGCCCACCAGGTTCTCCCACAAACGCGCACTATAAAACAGATTTTCGGGGGCAATCTCGCGCACATTTTCGCGTACCGTTTCCGGCGCTTCTGGGAAATTCATCACCATGCCAGAATAACAATGGGGCACAATGCCAAAAGCTGGTTCCGCAATCCAGCCCATGGGCATAAAACTCACATGATTGTCGGTCTCATACCGGGGGTCAATGGCAAAAGCGGTAGTGGCGGCCGAAAGTAGGTTGGTGTGGCTCAGCATCACCCCTTTGGGCAGGCCGGTAGTGCCAGACGTGTAACAAATCAAGGCCGTATCATCCCCCTGGCCCAAAGCTACTTCTGTCTCAAAACGGCCTGGCTCTTTCTGGTCCAATTCCCGTCCCAATGCCTGCACCTCGGTAAAAGAGATCAGCCACTCGTCATCATAGTTCCACATACCCCGTGCATCCCAATAAATGACCTTTTTCAGACGGGGCGCTTTTTCTTTTAGCTCTAACAGCTTGTCCACCTGCTCCTGATTTTGAGCCAGGGCAAAGGTGGCGTCACTGTGGTTGATGATGTACTCGATTTCGCTAGGAATAGCATCGGTATACAGCCCCACAATGGCTGCGCCCGCCGCCTGCATTCCCAGGAAGCCCCACAAGTATTCCCGATCATTATCGCCAATAGAGCAGATATGGTCGCCGCGCTGCAATCCCAGCGTGATCATGCCCAGGGCAAAGGTCTTGACCTGTTCATACGATTCCTGCCAGGAAAATTCGCGCCAGATACCCATTTCCTTTTGGCGGACAGATACACGCCCGGCGCCACCGGCTTTGGCTTGCACTAAAAACATCTGAGGAAGTGTTTCTTGGGGAAGTGATTGTTCGGGAAGTGATTGTTCGTTCATGGCTTTATTAAGACCGTTTTACTGTTCACCCAAATATGCATGAATCACCCGCTCGTCTTGTTTAATTTCATCTGGCGTCCCTTCCGCAATTTTGAGGCCAAAGTCCAGCACCACCACCCGATCTGAAATATCCATTACCAACCCCATATCGTGTTCGATCAGGACAATGGTTACTTTGCGTAGTTCATGAATGTCCAGAATGAAGCGGGCCATGTCTTCTTTCTCTTCCACATTCATGCCGGCCATTGGCTCATCCAGCAGCAGCAGCTCTGGTTCCAGCGCCAGCGCCCGCCCCAATTCCACCCGCTTGCGTAGACCATAGGGCAGCGCCCCCACCACCGCTTTGCGAATGTGGGCAATCTCCAAAAAGTCTATGATTTCTTCCACCACTTCCCGGTGTTTTACCTCTTCGCGGCGCGCTGGTCCCCAAAAGGCCATACTGGACAGGGCATTTTGTTTCATGTGAATGTGACGCGCCGCCATCAGATTTTCCAATGTGCTGAGGCCGGTATACAAGGCGATATTCTGAAACGTGCGGGCAATGCCCAGGGGGGCGATTTTGTGGGTGGGGGTTTTGGTGAGGTCTTGGCCTTTGAAGAGAACCTGTCCTTCCTGCGGACGATAAAAGCCGCTGATACAGTTGAGCATCGAGGTTTTACCAGCGCCATTCGGCCCTATGATGGCCCGAATTTCACCCTGCCGTACCGCAAAACTAACAGCAGATAAAGCAGCATTACCCCCGAAGCTAAGTGATACGTTTTGTACAGTCAGAAAATCGGCATTTGTACTCATAGGCCTGTGCAGGTCGGGTATCAGATTGTTCTTCTAACGAGTGAATCACTGTATATAGTTGACAATTGGTTGGTTTGTACAGGGAGTGTTTCTCTTCTCAGTATAAAAGTTATCATAAGCACCTGCTATCCGCAAATTTTGCCGTAATGATTAGACTTGAAGGGTTTTGTGTCCTGGTAACTGGCATGTTGGGGCGATAGAACACGTTACGTTGTCTGGTGGTTGGGAGGCCATATTTCCCCCAAAAAACCGGAGGGCCATGTGCTGTGGTGGCTTTTTGGTACCATTGCGGTATAGATTATGGTCTTAATCCTGTAAAATGAGGGCAACCGTTCAGACCTGACAGGTTTTTAACTCGTTCAACTTGAAGCCTTACAGGCCAAAAACCTATCAGGTCTCCAGAGGGCTGAACGCTTACAAATGAGGGCACATTATTCAACATTGAGTGAACGATTATGAAACAAATGAAGCTGATAATTTTGGTGATGTTGGGTCTTTGTTTTTTGGCAGGCTGTGAACCGGAGGAGCAACAAGGTGGTGGGCGGCTGCCTGACAAGGCAGCGGAAGTGATTGCCGATTTTGTCAAGGCAGAACGGTTTGATGAGTCTGGGGGACGGATTGTGTATGTGGAGGATGCACCGGCGGAGGAGGCCGGTGAAAAACAGTGGTGTGTGCATGTGCGGTATGTGAACAGCCGGGGATTGTCTACCATCCCGCTTCTCGTCAGCCAGCAGGGGGAAGTGTGGCAGTTGGAACGAAATCCAGACCAGGCTGTGTTTGAGGGGTATGGTTGTGTGTGGCCGGAATGAGGAGATGAAATGATTGAGGCGGTAGTTTTTGATTTGGGGGGGACGTTAATTGAATATGCGGGTCGTTATGCAGCATGGCCTGATCTGGAAACGCCGGGCCTGACGGCGGCTTATGATTATTTAGGGCAGCAGGGTTATACCCTGCCGGTATTTGACCGTTTTCAGCAGGCAGGTTTTACTCTGCTGCCACCGCTGTGGCGGGCGGCTACACGCCATGAGGCGAATTTGCGGGTGGCGGATTTGTTGGCAATGATTCTGGATGAGGTGGGGGTGAACGCAGTCAGGGTAATGGATGTAACGGCCGCAGCCGAACGCTATGGCGCGGCGATTCAGGCGCAGGCGGAAGTGATTCAACAGGCGGTGGCGACGGTGGCGCAGGTGAAGGCGGCGGGGTATCGGGTGGGCCTGGTCTCTAACACGATGTTTCCGGGGGCGCTGCATCGGGCGGATATGGATCGTTTTGGGTTGACGCCGTATTTTGATGAGATGGTGTTTTCGGCCGATGTGAATATGTGGAAGCCGAATGCAGACCCGTTTTGGCAGGTGTTGGCGGGGTTGGGGGTGGCGGCGGACACGGCCGTTTACATCGGAGATGACCCCGCCAGTGATGTGGTCGGCGGGCGGGCGGCCGGGATGCGTACTGTGTATTACAAGTCCAACGGCCGTTTTGTTACCCCACCCGGTGTCGTCCCCCATGCTGAGATTGCCGAATTGTCTGAACTGCTGCCCTTGTTGGCCCATTGGGACGACGGCGAACTTTGATTTGTGGCTCTTTGTGATTTTGTGGGGTTTGGCGTGAAACGTGAGGCGTGAAACGCGAGGTCTCCCTGGTCACGTTTCACGTTTCACGCTTCACCGGTTGGCAACCCCCTGAATTCCTTCGCTCACTCTCTCAATCTCTGCGGGGCAGCGCGGCCGTAACCCGCACCCCTGGCCCCGTTCACGTGTTCAGGTGTGACGCACGTCGGAAAGTGCGTGGCGCTTGAACTTTTCGCCTTTAGGCGAATGACAGTTCGCCCGATAGCTCGTTACCCTTTTCTAAACTTCACCCCAGAAAAGGAAAACGACAATGTCTCTGGCAACCTGGTGGCGCGGAGATTTTTTACCCGCGTTGCCGCCCCTCAATAATTTTCAAGTGCGCAAGATGCAAAGTGAGGCTTTGTTAACCGGTTCGTGCCGGTTAGACGGCCGTGAAATTCAACGCCGCTTACAACAAGGTCACCTGCCCTATGTTGGTCTACTGGGTGGCGTCCCGGTGGCTTACGGCTGGGTCGCCACCCGCCGCGCCGCCATCGGCGAATTGGGTTTAGATTTCCGGCTGCCGCCGCTGCACCGTTATCTGTGGGATTTTGCTACCCTGCCCGCCTATCGCGGGCAGGGCATTTACCCACACTTACTCCAGGGCATTCTGCTACAGGAATTGGGCGTAGCTCATTACTTCTGGATTATTCGCGCCCCGGAAAATGGCGCATCGGGGGCCGGGATTCACAAAGCGGGGTTTACGGCCGTCGGTCACCTCTCGCTACTGGCAAACGGCCGTACCGCTCTGGCTGTGACCGCTGACTGGGAACGGGCCGCAGCGGGGGCCGCCTTGCTTGGCGTGCCTCTGGTTGAATCCAGCATTTCCCCTTGCTGGCACTGCGGCGGCGCGGATTATCCGGCCGCAGCAGGCGCGGCTACCTGCTCCTGCCAGCCTGCTTACCTGGAAGAAATGGCTGATTGCGCCTGTGTGTCCGAGTCGGTACTGTTCCATCCCGTTTACCAGGCGACGCCGGCCTGACGGCCGTGGGGAGAAAGACCATGTACTACGAAATTCGCATTCAAGGCCACCTGTCCCCCCAATGGAGCGAATGGTTTGGCGGTCTGACGGTGATCAACGGCGAAAATGGCGAAGCCGTGTTAACCGGCTGGCTGGCCGATAAAGCCGCCCTCTACGGCATCCTGAATCAGATTCAGGCGCTCAATCTGACGCTGATTGCCGCCAACCCATTACCAGATTCGTCCGCCGGTTCGTCAGTTGGTTCGCCCACAGATTCGTCTTTGGGCGAATGACAGTTCGCCCGGCTGACCCCTATGCTGGTATCAGATTTACACACAGCGGCACGGTGAACAAACCGGCCACAAAACAAAAAGGAGACAAAAAAATGAGTAAGTTTCGAGTTTTAGGATGGATGGTTTTGTTAGGTCTGTTGGCAACGGCCGTGGCCTGCGGCGGCGGTAACAACACAGCAGATGAGGCGGTGGTCTCGGCCTTCACCCAGGAACAGGCTACCGAACTGGCGGAAAACGCCATGCAGGGCTTCGCCAGCGGCGATTACGCCGAATGGAGCAGGGATTGGTCTGAGGCGATGAAAAATGGCATCACCGAAGCGGCTTTTCTGGCTTACCGGCAAGAAGTAATCAACAACATGGGCACCTACCAATCTATCGAAAGTGTCACCATCGCCCCGTCTACCACCAGAGGGTATGTGCGCTGGGTGGTCGTCGCCCACTTTGAAAACGGGCAGATGGAGTTTGCCTTCAGCTTCCGCCAGGATGGCAAGTTGGTTGAAGGTATCTTCCCCCGGCAGCTTGGTTAATGCCCCACCATGTGTCATTCCAAGGAGTCTTCGACGAGGAATCCCTGCCACTGTACAGGAGAAGGATTCCTCGCTCCGAAGACTCCGCTCGGAATGACCGGCAAAAATGGAAAGCCAATCACATCAGGAGACAAAAATCATGTCCACAGATAAGAAGCAGAAGAAACAGATTGTTTTGGTTATTTACCCCGGTTTTTCCTTGTTAGAGCTGGTCGCCGCCCACCACGTTTGGGTCAGCGCCACCATGATGTCCCCTTACGAAACAGTGGTGGTTGGGCCGACCACTGACTTTATCCCCTCCAGCACACCACTGCCGGTACGGCCGCAGAAAACCTTTGCCGACGTGCCCAACCCGTATGCGCTGCTGGTGATTGGTGGGGGAGACACGGCCGTGACCGCTGCCCAAAATCCCGAACTGGTGGCGTATGTGCGCCGCGCCGCCGCCAACGCCGAGATTGTTGGCTCATTCAGCACCGGGGCGCTGGTGCTGGCGGCTGCCGGTCTGCTGCAAGGCAAGCAGGCCACCACCCACTGGGCCTACGCTGGTCAGTTAGCGGCAGCGGGCGCTGCCTATGTGCGGCAGCCCTGGGTGGAAGATGGCAAAATTATCACCGGCGCGGGGGCGGCTACGGCCGTAGATATGTCCCTGCTGCTGGTTTCCCGGCTGCGCAACCTGAAGACGGCCAAACAGGTGCAGATCATGGCCGAGTGGGATCCTCATCCGCCATTTGGCGGCATTGACTGGTCGCAGGTTGATGGTCACCTGCCTGCTGTGCCCTCCGCCAGACCGGCTTCCGCCCAAACGGTTGCCCTGGTCATGTACGAAGGTCTGACCGTCTTTGATCTGGTAGGCCCGCTGGAAATGATGGCCGCGTTATCACGTATTCGCCTGGAATTTCAGCCGGTGGTCGTCGCCGAAAAGTTGGCGCCCGTCACCAGTGACAGCCGCCTGACCTTTATGCCCAACCAGACCTTCGCCGATCTGCCTCACCCGGACGTGCTGATTGTACCTGGCGGTGGCACACCCACTTTGCGAGCGATGAGCCACCCGGCCATCCGTGACTATATCAAGGCGGCCCATGAGGGTACGCAGTTTACCACTTCTGTTTGCACCGGGGCGCTGTTATTAGCCAGCGTGGGGCTGCTGCACGGCCGTGACGCCACTACCCATTGGGGATATGCCGGTTATCTACGGCCGTATGGGGCGCGGTATGTGCAGGAACGTTGGGTACAGTCGGGCAAGATCATCAATTCGGCCGGTGTGTCCGCGGGCATTGATATGGCGCTGCACCTGATTGCCCAACTGACCGATGAGGCCACCGCCCGACAGGTGCAACTGGCGGTGCATTACGACCCGGCGCCGCCTTTTGGTGATATTGACTATGACCGGTTTCCCGCCGCCTTCAGACTCCTGCAAAAAGTGATGCGTTTGCAGGCCTCGTTTTACACCCGCAAGCCGCGACAGATGATGTTGCAGGGGGCGTAATGGCGTGATGCGTGATGCGTGATGCGTGAATTGTCACGAGTCACGCATCACGCATCACGTGTTTCATCGCTAGAATCAACACCGGATGATAGAATCAACACAGGCAATGGAGGCAAAAAAAAATGATCAAAATTCGCCAGGAACTACCAGAAGATATGGAAGCAATTTGGAAGGTAAACGAGGCTGCGTTTGGCCGCCCAGCGGAAGCTGGCCTGGTGGAGGCGCTGCGGCGGCGGGGGGTGGTGACGCTGTCATTGGTGGCGGAATGGGAAGGGGATGTGGTCGGGCACATCCTCTTTTCGCCGGTGACGATTACGAATGAGAGTGGTGGGGTGGTCACGGCCGTAGCCCTTGGCCCCATGGCGGTATCACCGAACTGTCAACGGCAAGGTATTGGCTCCCAATTGGTGCAAACGGGCCTGGATATGCTGCGCCAGGCCGGGCATGAAATGGTGATTGTCCTGGGGCACCCCGATTTTTACCCCCGTTTTGGCTTTGCGCCGGCCAGCCAATCTGGTATCCGTTGGGAAGTTGAAGTGCCGGATGAGGTATTTATGGTGATGGCCTTACAACCGGGTGCGCTGGAGGGCGTCACGGGCATTGTTCGTTACCAGCCAGAATTTTCTGCCGTATAATTGCCCCAATGCTGGCAGCGATTTTAACGACCAGGCTCACGCGCCCGTTGGCGCGCCCCAATCTGATCGTTCGGCCACGTCTGGCGCACCTGTGGGCACAGGCAGGCGAACGGCCGTTAACCCTCGTTTGTGCCCCCGCTGGTTACGGTAAAACAACGGTCGTTGTCAGTTGGCTGGCAGCGCAGCCCGCTGCGCAAAGCTGCTGGTTATCGCTGGAAGAAAGTGATAATGACCCGGTACGTTTTTGGACATACGTGATAGCCGCGCTGCAAACGGCCGTGCCCGACATCGGCGAACAATCGCTGGCGCTGCTGCAATCACCCCAGCCGCCCTCTCTCTCCCTGGTACTTACTTTTCTCCTCAATGAACTGGCGGCGCTGCCAGACCCCCTGTTCCTGGTGATGGATGATTATCATTTCATTACCCACCAGACCATCCACCAAAGCGTGACCTTCCTGTTAGACAATTTGCCTGCCTCTGTGCATCTGATTCTGACCTGCCGCGCCGATCCGCCCCTGCCGCTCTCCCGGCTGCGGGTGCGAGGACAGCTTACCGAACTCCGCGAAAAAGATTTGCGCTTCACACCAGAGGAGATCACCCGGTTCATGGCGCAGGTATTTGGTTTGTCACTCACGGCCGTGCAGTCGGAGGCGTTAGCCACACACACCGAAGGGTGGGTTGCCGGTTTGCAACTGGCCGGGTTGGCCGTTGAAGGCCGGGCTAATGTGGCTGCGGCGCTCAATTCCTTTCGCGGCAGCCACCGCCATCTGGTGGATTACCTGACCGAAGAAGTGCTCATCCGCCAGCCAGCGCCCATTCAGAGATTTTTGCACTACACGGCCGTGTTAGACCGCCTATGCGCGCCCTTGTGTACGGCCGTTTTGGCGGGTGAAGAGTGGCAATTAGAAATAGAAGGCCAATCACCTATCGCCGATGTGCAATCGCTCCTCGAATACCTGGAACGGGCCAACCTCTTCCTCATCCCCCTGGATGATGACCGTGGCTGGTACCGTTACCACCACCTGTTTGCCGACCTGCTGCGTTTCCGGGTCGCCCAAACCACAGACCAGGCCACGTTGCGCCAGATTCACCAGCGCGCCGCTGCCTGGTTTGCTGCCCAACAGTATGGGGACGAAGCCATTCATCATGCGTTGGCTGCCGGGGATTGGGAGATGGCCGGGCGTCTCATTGGCCAACAGGCGAACACGGCCGTTGCCCACGGCAAACTGGCTTCTTTGCAGGTCTGGTTGTCCAAACTACCCATCGCGCAAATAAAAGATGACCCGCGTTTGAGTCTGGCCCAGGCATGGGTGGACCTTTTTCAGGGGCGGCTGGAATCCGCCGAAACGTGGCTGCAACCCGTCATTGCGAACCAGGAAACAGCGATGGCAGATGACAATGGTCTGCTGGGCGAGGCGCTGGCTATCCGGGCCACCCTGGCTTTTGCCCGGCAAGAGGCCGCAGCTACCATCGCCGATTCAGAGCAGGCGTTGGCGCGGCTGTCGGAAATCCACCTGCCGCTGCGCACCCTGTTGTCCTGGCATCTGGCTTTTACTTACCGTGTCATTGGCCAGACAAAACGCTGCCTGGAACTGTATGATCAGACCATTGAGATGAGCCAACGTGGCGGTAACTTTCTGATAAACCTCAGCGCCCGGCGGGAATTGGCGGATATGTTGATGGGGCAGGGGGATTTGGCTGTGGCCCAGGCGATGCTCTACCAACTGCTGGAGGAAGCAGCGGCTAAGGGGTGGACACATTTGCCGGCGGTGGCTGGGGCACATCTGCAATTAGGGGAGATTTATTATGAATGGAATGTATTGGACACGGCCGTAGCCCATCTGCAAACGGCCGTATCTCTGCCACAGGCCCCAGAGATGAGCTTCGACGCTTACGGGCTGGCGCTGCTGGCCTGGGTTTACGCCGCCCAGGGTGACCAGATGGCGGCGTATGCGGCCATGCAACAGGCGGAGCAACTCGCGCGTCAGGCCACCCATCCACAGCGCCGGGCTTTGACGCTGGCGCAGATCTGCCGCTTCTGGCTGGCGTTGGGGGAAGTGACGCGGGCGGCGGTCTGGCTGCCGGACGGCCGTGACATCCCGCCAGACCCACGCCATGAAGTATATGCCCGGCAGCAGATTGCCCACGCCTGTTATTTTCTGGCAACCCCTAATCCCGGTCAGGCAGCGCCAGTGATTGCCGGGCTGCTGTCGGCGGCGCAGGCCAGCGGGCGGGTGCGGGATGTGGTGTCCTTGTTTTTGTTGCAGGCGCAGTTAAATGAGGGGGAAGAGGCGGAAACGGCCGTGCGCCAGGCGCTTTCCCTGGCCGAATCGGCGGGTTTAGTGCGCACATTTGTGGATGGCGGCCCGGTGGTTGGTGCTTTGTTGGCCCGGCTGCAAGGGCAGGACGGTATCTCTGCCTCTTATCTGAATCGCCTGCTGGCTGCGTTTAATGTGCCCATGCCCACTGCCACTATATCACCTGCCAACCGTTTGTTGCTGGAGCCACTGAGCGAACGAGAACTGGAGGTGTTGCAGCTAATGGCTGCCGGGTATTCCAACCGGGAGATTGCGGACAGGCTCGTCTTCACCGTAGCCACTGCCAAAAAACATGCCGAACACATCTACGGCAAACTGGCAGTCAACAGCCGCACCCAGGCCATTGCCCGTGCTCGTGAGCTGGATTTGATTTGATCAGCGTGAATACACGCGGACATAATCCACCAGCATCTGCTGCGGGAAGGTGGTGGTGTCATCCGGGTAGCCGGGCCAACGACCGCCCACAGCCACGTTGAGCAGCAGGAAAAAGGGGTGATCAAACACCCAAGTGGCGTTTGCCGGTAAATCGTCTGGGGTTACTGTGTGGTACAACACGTCATCCACGTACCAGCGAATTTCTTCCGGTTCCCACTCGATGGCAAACACGTGAAAATCATCGGCTACCGGTTTGCCCAGATCAATTGAGTCGCCAATGCCATTGCCGCCGGAATAGCCGGGGCCATGCACCGTGCCATATACCGTATCTGGCTCGCGGCCGATGTGCTCCATGATGTCAATTTCGCCTGCCGTCGGCCACGCCTTGCGGAAGATGTCGTTGCCCAACATCCAGAAGGCGGGCCAGATGCCCTGACCGAACGGCACCTGGATGCGGGCTTCCACACGGCCGTACTCCACTTCCACCTTTTCTCTGGTGATGAGGCGGGCAGAGGTGTACGGCCGTCCGCCATAATCCTCTTTGAGCGCCTGAATCACCAGCTTGCCATCCTCAATAAACGAGTTGGTAGGCAGGTTGGTGTAATACTCCCACTCCGCATTGCCCCAGCCGTTGCCGCCGGTTTCATGCGACCAGTATTCGGTATTGATTTCCGGCCCGTCAAACTCATCCTGCCAGGTAAGCGTCCAACCTTCTTTCATCCACTCCGGCGTGGGGGTGGGGAGTGGGGTGGCTGTGGGCGCTGGTGTGGGGGTAGGCGCCGGCATCAGGGCACTACACCCTGCCAACAGCCATAACAACGGGATCAGGCCAGGAAGGAAACGATAGAAGGATTGCCGGTCAGGTTTCATAAGTAGATACTCCGCCAAAGTTATTGGGCAACGTTTTCTTTTGTATTGTCAGTATGCCCGTCTGGCTTATAGATTCGTATATAGTCCACCATGAGTTGCTGGGGGAACTGTGTTGTCTCATCGGGAGGGCCAGGCCAGTGCCCGCCGACAGCCAGGTTCAAGACAAGGAAAAAGGGGTGATCAAAAACCCATGTTCCCGGTACGTCTGCGGGGGTGATGGTGAAGATGACGGCCTCATCCACGTACCAGCGAATCTCCTCTTCTTCCCATTCGAGGGCAAAGACGTGAAACGTTTCGGCCGCCGGTTTTCCCAGATCATAGGCGCTGCCAACGCTTTCATCTCTGGAATATCCAGGGCCATGCACGTGGGCGTATACGGTTTCTGGTTCATGGCCGATGTGTTCCATGATGTCAATCTCGCCGCTAAGAGGCCAGCCGATGTAGGGAAAGTCTGCCCCCATCATCCAGAAGGCGGGCCAGGTGCCCCGGCCATAGGGGAGTTGGATGCGGGCCTCCACACGGCCGTATGCCACTTCCACTTTTTCCATCGTCGTCAGCCGGGCAGAAGTATATGCTCGGCCGTCATACGCTTCTTCTAGTGCCTGTATGGTCAGCATACCATCTTCAATAAACGAGTTGGTCGCGGCGGCGGTGTAATATTGCAGTTCAGCGTTGCCCCACCCATGCCCGCCGGTATCATGCGTCCAGTAAGCGGCGTTTATCTCCGGTCCATCAAACTCATCCTGCCACACCAGCGTCCAGCCCGCTTTCATCCACTCTGGCGTGGCTGTGGGCTGGCGGGTGGCGGTGGCAGTGGCAGCTACCGTCGGTTCTGGCGCGGGGCCAGAAGGAGGGGAAATGGACTCTGTCGGCGTGGGCGAGGGCATGGGCGTCGGCAGGGGTAGGCGTGTAGCTGCCGCTTCAAATGTGGGTGAAGGCGAAGAAATGGTGATGGCTGCCGGTTCTGGCAAGGGAAGGGTTTCCACTGCCAATGTACCACAAGCCGTGACCAGATAAACCTGAATAAGCGCCACAGGCAGGAAACGAACGTTGCCAAAACGAAGATTACGCAATATGCACACTCGTTGGGCTTCAAGCCCAACCATTACCCCATGACCAATTATCCACCACGCCGGGCCAGGTCGGCGTTGATGGCTACCAGTTTTTCGTGGGTGATGATGTTGGGCACCAAACCGGCGATCTGCTCTAGCGTTAAATCCATTGCCATTTGGGCCTGGGGGTGATCGGCCATGCCGCTGAGGTGTTTGTTCAGCACCTGCGCGCCAATGTCATCATCCAGCAGCGCCCGCAGGGTGAGGCCGACGTGCAGCCGGGTGGATTTGTCCAGCGGGTCAAGGACGCTGGTTTCACCGGCCCAGTTGAAGGCAGTGGTCAGGCGAATATCCTGCGACGAATGGCCGACATGGATTTCAAATTCGCCCGCTTCGGCCACCCAACCGGGTTTGGCCGGATCATAGTAGGCCAGGGCGGACTCGTCCAGCGTCACGGTGACGGTTTTTGTTTCGCCCGCTTGCAGGCTGATTTTAGTGAAGGCTTTCAGTTCTTTGTACGGCCGTGCCAACTTCGCCGCCACATCCCGCACATAAACCTGCACCACCTCCTGCCCGGCGCGACTGCCCGTGTTGGTTACATCTACGCTCACTTCAATGCGGTCACCCGGTTTGAATTCCGTCCCGTTCAGCCGCAAATTGCTGTACTCAAAGGTGGTGTAGGACAGCCCATGCCCAAAGGGGAAAAGCGGGGCAACGTCTTTCTTTTCGTAGTAGCGGTAGCCGACAAAGATGCCCTCGCCATACAGCACATGGCCGTTTTCGCCGGGATAGTTGATGAAGGTGGGATTGTCTTGTAGGCGGACGGGGAAGGTTTGCGGCAGGCGACCAGAGGGGTCGTTTTCGCCAAACAGCACGTCGGCCAGGGCGTTGCCCGCTTCCTGCCCGGCGTACCACGTTTGCAGAATGGCGGGCGCGTCGGCCACCCAGGGCATACTGACGGGCGAACCGGTATTGAGGATGACGATGGTGCGTGGATTGGCGGCAAGCACGGCGGCTATGAGTTCATTCTGCTCACCCGGCAACTCCATATGTGGCCGGTCGTAGCTTTCGCTCTCCCATTCGCCGGACAGCCCGGCAAAAACGATGGCCAGGTCGCAAGTGGCAGCCAACTGCGCCGCCTGGGCGATGGGGTCGGCGGGCACGGGCGGCAGGCAGCCCACCCGCCAGACGCGCAGCCCGGCGTTGCGGGCGCTGTATTCCACCACCAGTTTCGCCGGATGGCCTTCTTTGAGTTCCACCTGTCCGCGCACTTCGGTGCTGGCCTGGTGGAAGTACAGTTCGCTCTTGGTTTGCTGCGTCCAGTTGTCAATGAGCAGTTCACCATTCACCAGCAGGCGCGTCAGCCCACCGCTAACCAGGCTGAAGGTATAGACGCCACTTTCGGGCGGGGTGAAGGTGGTGGTGTAGCGGATGGAAAATTGTTCGCCGATGCCGGCGGGCATGTCGTTCATGGGGAAGAGTTCTGCTTTGCGCGCCGGTTGGCTTACTGTAGCCCGACCTTCCAGGTCGTAATTGTTGAAAATGTCGGCCGTCCAGTTGTTTGTCCAACTGGTGTCTAGCTTGGGCAGCAGTTTGAATGTGGTGGGGGTACCGATGGCGTAATGTACGGCCGTGCGCTCCCCCAGTGCATCCTTGATTCCCTCCAGATGGGAGATGGCGTAATGGGCGGCTACTTGCGCGCTGCCGCCACCCATGATGGGCGTCCAGCGAGCGCCTGCGCCAATGACGGCGATGGAATGGACTTTTTCCTTGTTGATGGGCAGGAGGTCGCTTTCGTTTTTGAAGAGGACGATGGCTTCGGCTCCGGCGCGGCGAATGAGGGCGCGGGTTTCCGGGCGGTCGTCGGCAAATTCCGGTTGCAGCTCCGGCTGGTCAAAAACGCCGGTGCGGAACATAGTGCGCAAGATGCGGCGCACTTTGTCGTCAATTAAGTTCTCGTCCAGTTCGCCGTTCTGCACCATTTCCATCAACTGCGCGCCCATGAAACGGGCCGGGCCGGGCATCTCTAAATCCAGGCCACCGGCAGCGGCGTTGTGGCTGTAGCTGCCCCACCAGTCAGAGATGACGGCGCCGTCAAAGCCCCATTCGTCTTTGAGGATGTCTTGCAGAAACAGTTTGCTTTCGCTGACATAGGCGCCGTTGACTTTGTTGTAGGAGGACATGATCGTCCAGGTTTTGGCGTCTTGCACGGCCGTCTGGAACGGCCGTAAATAAATCTCTCGCAGCGCCCTGTCGCCAATGTCTGAACTCATGCTGTGCCGCTCAAATTCGGAGTCGTTGCCCACGTAATGTTTGACGCAGGCGGCCACGCCCCGGCTTTGCAGCCCTTTGATGTAGGCGGCGGCCAGTTCGCCGGAGAGCAGGGGGTCTTCGGCATAACATTCAAAGTTACGGCCGTTCAGCACCCCGCGATGAATGTTGACCGTTGGCGCCAGCAGGACGTGCGCCCCTTTAGAGCGCACTTCGGCGGCCAACGCCTGCCCCACTTCATAGAGCAGCTCCGTATTCCAGGTTGCGCCCAACGCGATGCCGACGGGGAAGGAAGCGGCCGTCACGTCCCCGCCCATATCTGCCCCGCGCGCCCCGTTTGGCCCATCCGTCACCTTCATCTGCGGAATGCCCACGCGCTCAATCGGCACCGTCGTCCACATATCCTTCCCCGCCACCAGCGCCACCTTTTCTTCGAGCGTCAACTGGGATAGTAGTTCGTTAATTCTTTCTTCCATTTCTTTCTCCTCTATTGCGTAAGACAATCGTTTGGTGATGTATTTTACGGCCACCTTTTTTTTCTAAGTGTGGACTTCAGATCCTCATTGAGAAATAAGTAGAACTCATCCATATGGGGGATATCAACGATATTCTGATCAATAGATTTTTGAATACTTATCTTTCGTGCCTCCCAAAAAAGCCGATTGATAAGTTCAACAATTGGACGAATTATCTGGCAGACTTCCCAGACCGCGAATCCTGCCGCGCGATCAAGTAGCTTATGGTTTGCCAAGGTTTCCCCAAGTGATAGAGGTTGATTTTTAAGATCGTGAGCTATTACAACTGCATGGCTGCCTATGCAATCAGCTATTGCGGAGCTTTGTTTCAAAATCTCCTTTTTTTTCTTTGCTGAGAAGTTGATGTTTATTAGTTCATCCAGTATCTCTTGCCACCTGGCTAATGGTTCCTTTCCTGGAATTCCTGTTGCGAGTCCGTCTATATTTGCATATCGAGTTGATCTTGCGAATTCGGATAGGAAATCCAAAATATCTTTTTGAACACCAGTGAGCTGAAAGTTTTTCTTGAAAGCATCACCTCTTTCCCCTCCAACTTGACTTATCTTATCAAATAGATGGTTGATGTCGTGGCCGTATCCCTTGATAGCCGTTTTACCAGGTGAAGATAAGTTATGTTTTGTCATATGATCTAATATGAGGCAGAGCTTCGCAGTTCTCTCAATACCAATAGCCAATTGAAAAAAGGCTACATAGAATCTGCCTTTGAAATCCTCATAACTGTGCGCAGTGTGCAACGCGGTTAATCCTGTCGTAATACACGAGCTAGTGATAAACCCTTCTTGCTCAAGCATAAAATAAGTTGAACTAAATGCCATGATATTGTTCTCCTTAAACACGACCGTGAACCGTCTGCGGCGAGGGATCCCTGTGCCGCCGGGTGAACGGAATTCCTCATTTCGCAGACTCCGTTCGGAATGACATCCTCAAGATCTGATTCTCTAATTCGCACAAAAATGATTGCATATAGGCTTGCAACGGCCGTGCCCATTCTCGTGCTGATGGGGTGCGCAAGTTCTCATAACAACTGATCTGGAAATTGAGATGATCCACAATCGTAGGCCCGATTCCCTGCCCAGCAGTGAATCGTTCTGTCACCGCAACGGCCGTGATGCCCCAGGTGTCTCCTTTCACGTTGTCCGGCAGATATTCCGGTTGGGCCGCTTTAGACGTAAACGCCCGCATAATTCCCACCGGGCCGAGTAAATCCAATATATCGGCATCGCGCAAAATCAAAGCTAATGTGCCATCTCCATCGAGTGATGTGTGATTGCGAATCGCCCCGGTGATTTCTACGATTTCCGGGGCGCTAAAAAGCGCATTTTCACGCAAAAATTGAGCGGCCATTTCTGCGCCACGTGGCCCATGCCCGGCACGGCCGTGTAGCAGACCAATATCGTGCAACAAAGCTGCGGCCTGCACCTGATCCAGATGCTGATACCCTTCTGCCTCGGCAATCCGTAATGCCCATCGCCGTACCCGATCTACATGTTTGTAGTCGTGGGCAATTTCGCATTGGCACATTATCTCCTGGGCATACGCCTCAATCTGGCGGATACATTCGTTCATTTGTATTTTGCTACGGCCGTCAACCCTCTTCACCTATCATTCCGAACCGTCTTCGGTGAGGAACTTAACCACGGATGACACGGATTGGGCGGATACATACTGATTTTTATCCGTGAACATCCGTCCCATCCGTCAAATCTGTGGTTAATTCCCTAAAACCACATGCACCTGATGAGTACGGCCGTCATTAAAAACCGGCGCGACATTCCCCGATACCGCACGGCCGTTTACCGTCATCGTCTTCACCCCTTTGCAAACGTGGGTCGGGTTTTCCACGGTGATTTCGTAGATGGCGTTGCGGAAGTGGCGAACGGCCGTGAAGCCATTCCACTCCGTGGGAGTACAGGGGTCAATGATTAGACCATCGTAAGACGGCCGTATGCCCAAAATCCATTGCGTAATCGCCACATAGTTCCAGGCCGCCGTACCTGTCAGCCAGGAATTTTTGGCCTCGCCGTGGGTGGCTGCGTCCTTCCCGGCAATCATCTGCGCATAGACGTATGGCTCACACTTGTGTTGCTCGCTAATCGCCTCTCGCGCCGAGGGGTTGATGCGCAGGTAATAATCCAACGCCTGTTCACCATGCCCCACTAGCGCCTCGGCAATCATAATCCAGGGGTTGGTGTGGCAGAAGATACCGGCGTTTTCCTTGTAACCAGGCGGGTAGGAGGAAATCTCACCCAGGTGCAGGTAATACTGCGAATAGGCGGGCTGCTGCAAAACGATGCCATGGGGGGTAGCCAGATGTTCGGCAACGGATTCAAGCGCCTGCGCTGCTTTGCCATCATCCAGGCCAATGCCCGCCATCACACATATACCCTGCGGCTCGATAAAAATTTTGCCTTCGGCGCATTCCTGTGAACCAACAACATTGCTGTAAAAATCGTAGGCGCGGCGGAACCAGGCGCCATCCCAGCCGTGCGTCAGCGTTGTTTCCGTCATGTTGGTGGCGTGCCAGCGGTAGGTTTCGGCCTCTTTGTGTTTGCCCAGATGGTCCGCTAAGTCAGCCATCTCTTTGGCCGCCAGCACAAACAGGCCGGCAATAAAAACGGATTCGGCCGTTTTGCCATCTTTGTTGGTCGTCGTCTGGAACGATTCGCCGGGATGTTCGGAGAAGGTGTTCAGATTCAGGCAGTCGTTCCAGTCGGCGCGGCCAATGAGCGGCAGATTGTGTGGCCCCAGCCTGTCCAGCGTATAGCGAATGCTGCGCTGCAAATGGCCGTAGAGCGGTTCTTCAGTGCCAGGGGTATTGTCGTAGGGCACGAGTTCGTCCAGGATGCTGGTGTCGGCCGTTTCCTTGATGTAGGCTGCCACCGCCAGCACCAGCCAGAGCGGGTCATCATTAAAATTGCTGCCGACGGCATCATTGCCCCGTTTGGTAAGCGGCTGGTATTGATGATACGCGCCGCCGTTGGGTAACTGCGTAGCCGTAATATCCAGAATGCGTTCACGGGCGCGTTCGGGGATCATATGCACAAAACCGAGCAAATCCTGGTTGGAGTCGCGGAAACCCATGCCCCGGCCAATACCCGATTCGTAAAAGGAAGCGGAGCGGGACATATTAAACGTGACCATGTTCTGGTAGGCGTTCCAGATGTTGACCATGCGGTTGACGTGTTCGTCTGGCGATTCCACTTTGTAACCACCGAGCAGTTGATCCCAATATACCCGCAGTTGATCAAAGGCGGCCTGCACCTGCGCCGGGTCAAGGAACTGTTGCAAAATGAGTTTGACGCGCCGTTTGTTGATGGTTTGGGAGCCGGGCGGGTCAAATTTTTCATCACGTGGGTTTTCGTGATACCCCAAGACGAAGATGATACTCTTTGACTCGCCCGGCTGGAGGGAGGAGAGATGAATGCTGTGGGAACCAACCGGCGCCCAGCCGTGGGCGACGGAGTTGGTGGATTGGCCCGCGGCCACCACGGCGGGTTTGTCGTAGCCGCGATAGGGGCCGAGGAATGCTTCACGCTGGGTGTCGAAGCCGGCAATGGGGGCGGAACAGGCGAAGTAGGCAAAATGGTCACGCCGTTCGCGGTATTCGGTTTTGTGGTAGATGACGCTATCTTCAATTTCTACCTGGCCGATGTTGAAGTTGCGCTGGTAGTTGGTGGCGTCGTCGTTGGCGTCCCAGAGACAAAATTCAATGATGGAGAAGGCGGAGAGGTTCACGGCCGTACTCCTCTCATTTGTCACCGTCATCTCCCACACCTCCAACGTCTGATCCAGCGGCACAAAGTAGCGCGTCTCCGCACGGATGCCTTTGTATTGCGAGGCGATGATGGTGTAGCCCATGCCATGACGACAGGTGTAACTGTCCAGTTCTTTGCGCGTCGGCTGCCAGGTGGGCGACCAGAAATCGCCGCTGTCATTGTCACGCAGGTAAAGGTAACGGCCGCCAAAATCAAAGGGCACATTGTTGTAGCGGTAACGGGTCAATCGCCGCAGCCGGGCATCTTTGTAGAAGGAGTAACCGCCGGCGGTATTGCTGATCAGTCCAAAATAATCCTGGCTGCCTAAATAGTTAATCCAGGGCAGCGGCGTATCGGGCCGGGTAATGATGTATTCCCGGTTTTCATCGTCAAAATGTCCGTAGCGCATCTTCTTCTCCTGATTCTAAACGCAATCCGTGATGCGTGATCCGTAATCCGTCGGATTACGGATCACGCATCACGGATTACGGGGTCAATCCATATCCAAACGGAAACAGCGGTTCGCCGCCAGCGCCCAATGGCACTTGCTCCATGCTGGCGGGCCAGGTGTAGGGGAGCGTGCCGGTGAAGGGGTGGTCGCCAAAGAGATTGTCGGCAATGCCTTGCCCTTCTGTGCCCGGCAGCCAGGCGGCTACCCAGGCGTCGGCCAGGGGGAGGGCGTCGCTGATGAGCAACGGCCGTCCCGAGAACAAAATCACAACCACCTTATCCGCCTGCTCACCTACCCGCCGGATCAACTCCACATCGCTGTCGCTCAGGCTGAGGTCGGCGTCGTCGCCCTGCCCTTCGGCATACGGCAGTTCACCCAACACCACAATACCCACAGCGGCCGGTGGGTCAAAATTCTCAAAACGGCCAAACCGGTTGTACTGCACCTCACCGGTGGCCGTGGCTTCGATGGCTTGCAGGATAGTTGTGCCGGGGGTGATGTTGCCGGGTTTCCCCTGCCATTCAATTGTCCAGCCACCCGATTGCACACCGATGTCATCGGCAAACGCGCCAGCGACAAAGATGCGGGCATCTTTGGCCAGGGGCAATGTCTCATTCTCGTTTTGCAGCAGCACCAGCGATTGGCTGACCGCTTCACGGGCCAGCGCCCGATGGTCGTCTGAACCAATCAGGCCGAGGTTGGTCGTATCGGCGTAGGGAGTTTCAAACAGGCCCAGGTTGAACTTGGCGGTGAGGATGCGGCGCACGGCGTCGTCAATGCGGGCAACGGTGATGTCGCCGTTCTCAACGGCCGTGAGCATCGTATTGATAAACCGCATGTAATCGTAAGGCACCATGTTCATATCTATCCCGGCGTTGACGGCCGTGACCACCGCCTGGTAGTAGTTGGGCGAAATCTGGTCAATGGCCTGCCAGTCCGAGACCAGGAAACCCTCAAAACCCAGTTCGCCTTTGAGAACATCCATCAGCAGATATTGTTGGGCGTGCATCTTCACGCCGTTCCAACTGCTGAAGCTGACCATGATGCTTTGCGCGCCGGCGCCTACGGCGGCCTGGTAGGGTGGTAAATACAGTGTGCGCAGCGTGGCTTCGTTCACCTGCATATCGCCCTGGTCTAGCTTGTAATCCCCGGTGGTGGAGGTGCCCCAGGTGGCGCCGCCGTCGCCGATGTAATGTTTGGGGGTGGCCAGCACGGCCGTGACTGCCCCTAAATCCTCACCCTGTAATCCTTGCATATAGGCCACGCCCAGTTCGCTCACCAGATCGGTGTTTTCGCTGTAGGCTTCATAGGTGCGTCCCCAGCGAATGTCTTGGGGCACGGCAATAACAGGCGCATAATCCCAGGGGATGCCGGTGGCGCGGGTTTCCACGGCCGTGATGTGCCCGATTTGCCGCAGCAGTTCCGGGTTGCGGGTAGCGCCCAGGCCGATGTTGTGCGGGAAGATGGTAGCGCCGCGCAAATTGTTGTGGCCGTGTACGGCGTCTACGCCGTAAATGATGGGGATGGCTAAAGGCGTGCCGAGGGCGGCTTCCTGATAACTGTCCACCATCGCCGCCCAATTTTCGGGGGTATTGCCACTGGCCGGATAACCACCGCCGCCGCTGAGAATGCCGCCGATGAGGTAAGTGGTCACGGCCGTAGGCTGGATGCTGTTCTTCTCGACCAGAGTCATCTGCCCGATTTTTTCTTCCAGGCTCATGCGCCCTAGTAAATCTGCCACTCTCTCGGCTGTTGGCAGGTCAGGGTTGAGATAGGCGGGAATGGGTACGGAACTGGGAGAGGGTTCAATGGTGGGTACAACTTCCGTCGGCGTAATCGCTTCGGTGGTGGCTGTATCTGGGGCGATGGTGGCAGAAGGGGCAGGTGGTTGCTGGCAGGCGACGGCCGTGCATACCATCACTATCCCTATTACCATCCTGATCCATTTAATTCTACGCTTCATGCTAAAAACACCATCAATCCCGGCGGTTGAAACCGCAGCTACAGAGAGCAAAGTCGGCCTGCGCCGACTATGACCAGACCGCGCAGGCGGTCTTCGCCCTCTGTTGCCGCGAATTTATTCGCCGGGCATGAATTACTTTCATCATTTCCAGGCCCATCCAAAAACGTTCATGGTAATAACACTAGCAACGAGATGGATTGGCCGGGCAGGGTGAGCGGTTCGCCGTTTGCCCATTCTATCGCGCCCAGATTTTCGGCCGTGTGTTTGGTGTCAAAGCGCCATAATTCGGCGCTGCTGCCGTTGAAACCATCCACCTGCAACGGCGCGGTCACAGCGTCGTCGCCCCGGTTGATGAGCATCAACGTCAGCGCGCCGTCCTCCCGCCGCGCCGCAAAGATGGAAACATCGGCCACGCCTGAATCGGCATACACCTTCTCCTCGCCGAAGTGATGGTACATCTGGTAGACGTAGTAGGTGGGGCGCGGCTCATTGCGGTCCAGAATACCGGTGCCGTCGCGTGGATGGTAAAGCATCCAGTGGTTAATCATGTCCACGTTCTGGTTGATCATTCGCCCCAGCGCGTCTGCCCACCAGATAGCGTTGTAAAACGAGTCCGGCGTACCCTCGCCGCCCAAGGTGTTAGACCAGTTAGAATTGACCTCGGTCACGGCAATGGGCAGGTCGTGCCCTGTTTCTTCCTGAATAAGCTGGCGCAAGTAGGGGATAATTTCATCCCACTCCGGGCTGTTCTGGCGCAGGTCGGCGATGCTGGGGTTGGGGTTTTGCCTGTTGGTGGGGAACGGGTAGCGGTGTATGGCGACCACGTCCACCAGGTCGCCGTTGGCGCGCAGAAATTCACGCATCCAGTCACGCCCCTGGCTGTCTTTGGGATTGGTGGCTTCTACGGCCGTATAATCTCCATGCAGGTCTGGGCCAACCAATAAGATGGTGGGGTCTTGCGCCTTCATCGCTTCGGCAAATTCTCGCCAGCGCTCATTGAAATAGGGTGTATCCCAATCTCCGGCGGTCACAAATGGCTTGTCGTTGTAAAGCGAGGGTTCGTTGCCAATGCTCCAATAGCGTACCCCATACCCTTTTTCCTGGTTGGTGTAACGCAGGAGTTCCACCGCTTCTTCCGGCGTACCGCGCAGCAGATTGACGTGAATAAGTACCTCAGCGTCAATCATGGCGGCAATGTCCATAAACGAATCTACCTGGCTGGGGCGCAGATTGTTTTCATCCCCCCAATTGCCGCCGGGAAAACGGATGAAGGTCAGGTGGGAGTTTTTATAATCTTCCAGCCCGGCGGCGGGTAAACCGGCCCAGGCGCCGTAGTTGGTGCCATATACCAGCGGGTTGATTGCCCCTCGTGAAATGGCAGCATTGGCGTAGAGTTGGTCGGGCACGGCCGTAGCGGGTAATGGGGGGGGTACGGCCGTTAAATCCTCATCCCGCCCCGCCGGCGCTTGTGAACAGGCAACCAAAACCAAAAGCAGCCCTGCTGCCAGCCAAAAACGTATCATGTTGCAAACCTTCCAGGGTTTTTGTCTATTGCGGATGCTGTATGGCGTCGTTCGTCATATAGCATCCGCAATATGCACTATTTTTCCACACCCGTAATCACAATACCGCGCACAAAGAAGCGCTGCGCCAGGATAAACAGAATCAGCGGCGCAATCAACGCCATCAGCGCCCCTGCCTGAATCAGTTGTGGCTGTGAACCATAAATCCCGTTAAACGTGGATAACGCCACCGAGATGGGCCAGGCTGCGCGATTCGTGGAGAGGTAGATCAGAGGCCCAAAATAATCATTCCAGGCATACACAATGTGGAACACCGTTACGGCCAACAAGGCCGGGTATGACTGGGGCAAAATGACCGACCACAAAACGCGGAACCGGCTGGCGCCATCCATCATCGCGGCCTCATCCAGTTCCCGTGGAATCGTCATAAAATACTGCCGCAGCAAAAAGACATCAAAGGCATTGCCAAAAAAGGTAGGCACAATCAGCGGCAGCCAGGTGCCCACCCAGCCAATCCTTTGAAAGAAAGTATACGTGGGAATGAGCGTCACAAAGGCCGGCAAGAAGATAGTGGCAATCAAAACGAGGAACAAGAAATCGCGCCCCGGAAAATCAAAGCGGGAAAAACCATAAGCCACCAGCGTGCAAGAGAACAACACACCAATGGTACTTAAAATTGCATACATGGTGGTGTTCCACATCAGGCGGGGGTAGTCAATCGTATTCCATACCGTCTGGTAATTCGACCAGGTGGGGGCAAACTGCCACGGCCGGCTCAATGACCGCCAGGATAAGACACAAACAAACTCGCCTCTATCCGGATCATCAGGGTCAACAAAGGTGCTTTCCTTCAGCCCTTTTTTCACCAAAGCCAGATTTCTTTGTGAATTATCATCTTCACTGCCCGCACAGGTATTCATCGGCACGGTGTACATTTCCACCTGCGCACCATTGTATTCATGCACGGCCGGTTTGGCCGGCCAGATGGGGCCGCCGATAACCGAAATCTGCTCCTGTGTTTTCAGGGAAGTAAAAACCATGAAAGCAAAGGGAGATAGAAAAAGGATCAAGAGAAACAGAGTGGAACCAGTAATTCCGAACGAGCGGGCTGTCTCCCGTGGATGACGTCGTTTTTTTGCAGTTGCTCTCATTATCCCATCTCCTTAAGACCGTTTTTCCCCGGCGTAATAGACCCACCGTGGGGCCGTGCCAAACAAAAACAAGGTGACGACGAGGATGATGATAAATAACAACCAGGCCATCGCCGAACCATAAGACATGTTCTGGAAGGTAAAGAACGTCTTGTACAAATAGAGGTTGAAAAACATGGTGGCCCCGCCTGGTCGCCCGGTACCATTATTCACCACCAAAGGTATGAGGAAGAATTGGAACAAACCGATAACGATCAACACCAGGTTAAAGAAAATCACCGGTGAAATCATGGGGAACGTCACATTGCGGAACTGCTGCCAGGTATTGGCGCCATCCACTTTTGAGGCGTCATACAGTTCGGTGGGCACCCCTTGCAAACCAGAGAGCATGATAAGCATGGCGTTACCCACACCCCAAATACCCATGATTACGTAAGTCGGATAAACCCAATTGACATCATTCGCCCAGTTAGGCAGCATGGCTCTGGGAACACCCAATCCCATCAGCGCCCGGTTGATCCAGCCTGTTTCTGGGTTGAGCATACCGCCCCACAGGAAGATGGCGGCCACAAAGGGGATAATGTAAGGCATGTAGAACGCACTGCGGAAAAACATGGAGCCTTTCAGGTAAGGGCTGTTCATCAAAATTGCCAGCCCTAATGGCAAGAAAAGACCCACCGGTAGAGCGATCAGCCCAAAGCGGATGGTAATCCACATAGAGCCACGGGTACCGCCACTTCCCGTCCATATCTGGGGGTCGGTGAACACCTGCTTGTAATTTTGCAGCCCAACAAATTTCGGCAAGCCCAATATCCCGTCAGTAATGCGAAGGTCGAGGAAACTAAAAATCAAACTGGCGATAATGGGCAAGAAAGTGAAAATGAAAAAGCCAATCAGCCAGGGTGAAATAAAGAGCAGACCATCACGCATCTCACGCCGCTTGATGGATGACATTTGACGATAGACACGCAGTGAGGGCAATTGAGCTCTACCACTGGTTAGTTGTTCAAACATAATCTCTCCTCTCCTTGTTGGTTGGGGAAATTGATCACACGCACCAACTCTTATGCTACAACCCTCAGACAACAACCTGGATTATAGTAACGGTTTGTACTGATTATCCTGTTACAGCGGTCACTACAATCCTTACAAGTATAAAAGGGGTGGATTAGCTTGCGCAAGCTAATCCACCCCACATCAGATTAAAGGTTTACTTGTTGTAGATCACAGTCAGGTCGTCCTGCAATTTTTGGAATTCGGCATCAAAGTCCAGGTCTTGGGTGTTTTGCAGCAAGTCACCAAAGGTTTGGATGCGGGCAAAAGCTTCATTCCAGTTGGGCAGGTATTGTTCTGCACTGGGGGTATCCGGGTAGGCCAGACCTTGCACAAAAACGTCCCAGCTTTCCGGCGATACAAACGGATAATCGTTTGATTTCACTTCGAAGAAGGCTTCCGTTTTGTCGGCAATGGCCGGCATAGCGCCGTAGATGGGCAGCAGTTTATCGCCACCGGCGGTGATCAGGTAAGCCAGGACAGCAAACGCTTCTTCTGGGTTCTTGGTGCCTTTCCAGACGCGGAAGGTGTCGGCGTCAATACGGCCTTGAACCACACCATTATCCATGGCGGGTTGGACGCCAAGTTGGAATTCGTTGCCGGCATCGCGGAATTCACCCAGGCAGCAGGTGTACCAGGTCTGGGTCAGACCCATCGCCGCTTTGCCGCTATTGAAGACGTTGCCGCCGCCAAATTCGGGGGACCCAGCCAGCGGGCCACTGGCAATGAAGGGTTGGTCACCCCACATCCCTTCATGCCACCAGCGCCAGGCCTCTTTCCAACTATCGGGGATGGCGGAAACGTAGGAGCCTTTGCTTTCACCTTCATAAATCTTGGTGGCGCCGCCGTAGAAGGTGGCGGTGGAGTTCGGGTGCTGCCACTGGGGGCTGTAGCCAAGCTGCACGATTTGGGTGGCATCGAAACCTTCTTCGGTGGCGTTGTTACCATTCACGTCAATGGTCAGGCGTTTGGCGACTTCCGTTACGGTGTCCCAATTCCAATCCACCATTTTGCCATCCAGTTCGTATTGTTCGCCATAGGTTTGGGGCGGATAAGCCAGACCCGATTCATCAAACATGGCAGGTACAAAGTACATGGCGCCAGGGAATACAGCGAAGGGCAGACCAACCTGACCTTCTTCTGTCTGGTAGAACTCAACCAGAGCCGGGTCGAAGATGGAGGTGTCAAAGCCGGAGGCGTCAATCAGGGGGCCAATATCCAGCCATTGGCCGTAGAAAGCGTTGGAGCCACCCCAACCGACGGGGCCGATGATGTCTGGGCCGTTGCCGGAAGCGATCTGCGTGGCCAGCGTGTCACGGGCGGCATCATAGGGCACAATCTCCAAAACCAATTCAATTTGGTCTTGAGAGGCATTGAAGTCCTTGACCACTTCTTCTTGGATGGCAACTTGTTCGGGGTTGGTGCCGGTGCCCAGGCCAACAAACCAGCGAATCTGGACTTTGCCACCGCTGGAGGTGCTGGGGGCGGTGGTAGGCGCCGGGGCCGCTTCTTCGGCGGGGGCTGCTTCTTCTTCGGCGGGGGCTGCTTCTTCGGCAGTTTGTCCTGTGGTGGAAGCAGGTTCTTCTGTGGTCGAGCCACTGCATGCAACCAAGGCCATACCCAGGATCAGGGCTAACAGAATTAATAAGTAACGTGTTGTACGCATGTTCTTCTCTCCTTGTGCGTATTTGATTATGTAGCTAAATACTTTTTCACTATGGTTCACTATCGTCATTGAGTGGGCTGCCTGTCCGGTTATGGTGTTGGCTGCGGTTAGTAGACAAGAACAGCTTAAGTGGTTTTGTGCGTATGCCTGATCTTCACCTCCTTCAAATGGATATGGGTAGTGGTGGCGTTGCGCTCACCAGATTATTTTGGCGAACAAGGGCCACACCACCCCATGCGCCAGCGTTGATGTCTGCTGGCGCTATAACTATTTTTTCTGGTATCAGCATTTCGGCGGCCAGTGGGGACAGGCGCGCCTGCCGCTGCCATTCGCGCAAGATGGCCTGATATAAGGTGTCACCGGCGCGGGCAATGCCGCCACCGAGGATGATTTTGTCTATGTCAAAGGCCATGATGAGGGCTTGCAAACCACGCCCCATATAGGCCCCCACCTGGTTTATGATGGTTTGTGCGGTTGGATTGCCTTGGCGGGCGGACTGAAAAACGTCTACGGCCGTTACGTCTTCCACTGCTATTGATACCGGCATCTGCCCGGCGGCGGCGGCTTGCTGCCCGGCGCGGGCAATGGCCGGCCCGGCCACGTACATTTCCAGGCAGCCATGGTTGCCGCAGTTGCAGCGGGGGCCTTCGGGGTCCACCACCATGTGCCCAAATTCGCCAGCCATGCCATGTGCGCCGCGATAGAGACGGCCGTCTAAAATCAACCCCGCCGCCAATCCCGTGCCCATGCTCACATAGGCCATGTGTTGCACAGATTGGTTGGTAAAGTAGGTGTAGTATCCCAGCGCCGCCAGGTGCAGGTCGTTTTCTAAAAAGCAGGGCACACCATCTAAAGCGTCGCTTAACAGCGGCCCGGCAGGCATATCATCCCAATTGAGGTTAACCGCCAGGTGAACCACCCCGGCATCAGGATCAACCCGACCGGGGATGCCAATGCCAATGGCGCTGACCTGGTTGAGGGAAAAGCCAGATCGGGATAATGCCTGGTATACGGCCGTTTGAATACTTTCCAACGTGTGCTGCGGGGTACGTTTATCGGTGGCGCCGGTGAATTGGGCGCGTGGTTGCAGGGCCGCGTCCACCACCAGAACAGTAATGGTCGTACCGCCCACATCAACACCGATGACGGCCGTTTGACCTTGTTGCCCACCATTCAGTGCAGTCATCGTTTATTACCCTACCCCCGATGATTCCCGTATCACCAACTCTGTTGGCAAAATCATGCGCCGCGCCGGTTTTGAGCCATTTTCAATAATGTCCAACAACGTCTCTACCGCCAATGCTCCCACCCGCCGAATCGGTTGGCGAATGGTCGTCAATGGCGGAATGGCCAACAAGGCCGGCGGCAGGTCATCAAAACCGACGATGGCTACCTCGTCCGGTACGCAAACATTCGCTTCGCGCAGGGCACGCAGCGCCCCTAAAGCCATGGTGTCAGAGGCCACAAAAATGGCATCAATCCCCCTGGTTAGCAGCCGGTGTGTTGCTTCATAAGCGCTGGCTTCGGTGTAATCACCAATCTCTATGAGATCAGGGTCTACCACCCGTCCCCGGTCACGTAGGGCATTCCGATACCCTGACTGGCGATCCATAGCCGAACGATTGTTTAGATGACCGGTAATGTGTGCAATGCGCTGCCGTCCCAGACGAATGAGATGGGTGACGGCCGCATGAGCGCCGGCTACATTATCCGTGTCCAGAAAATTGACATCGGGATGTTCATGGCGGCCAATGGCCACAAAGGGCACGTCATTTTCAATCAGTTGGGGCACCAGCGGGTCGTCCACATGGTTGCCTGCCGTAATCAGCCCATCAAACAGATTGTTGCGAATAATTTTGGGGTATAAGCTGGCTTCTTCTTCTTTGGTGTGGAATAAAATGAGGGAAAGTGTTAATTCAAGTGGGTTACAGGCCTGGGTAATGCCCTGGATCAGGCGGGGGAAGTAGGGGTCGGCAAACAACGCTTGTGCGGGTTCGGCAATAACTAGGCCGATGATGTTGGCGCGTTGGCCGGCCAGTCGGCGGGCGGCGGGGTCTGGTTGGTAACCGGTCTGTTCAATCACAGACAATACCCGTTCCCGTACCTCGGGGCGCACGCTGACGTGGTTGTTTACCACCCGTGACACGGTAGAACGTGAGACGCCTGCCAGTTCCGCTATTGTTTCCAGGGTTAACCGACTCATAAGCTTACAGTGATACAAGCCAGAACAGAAAGTGAAGTTGCTAAGGATAAGTGCGGAGAAGGAGAGGGAATCCGGGTTTGTGGAAGCGCTCCCAAATACACCCTTAAAAAAGCTTTTCAGATCAATGAAAAGCACGGTAGGGATTTGGACATCGCTGTCGGCTTAGTGGTTCTTCTCCTCAACCCTTCGTGGGAGCGCTCCCACGAAGTGCCAAAAATATAACAAAGCCGAAAAGGTTTGTCAACAGTTTGAACAAAATTGAGGGCGGCTTTTTTAGACAAGCAGCCCCAGAAACCGTTCTACATCATACAGGGCTGCTTGCGCGGCTGGAGACCAACGCGGGGCGATAAGGTCAAATGCATGGTCAGCACACTCTATTTCTACATGGACGCAGGGGACGCCCTGGCGGTACAGGGCGGCATGTAGCTGGCGATGTTGGTTTATATCTGGGCCAATATCGTGCGTGCCGTTGATGAGTAATGTGGGTGGGCAATGGGGGCCAACATGGGTGAGCGGTGAGGCAAGCTGGTACATGTCGGGTTCTTCATGGGGCAGGCCGCCCAACGTGAGGGGGATCATATGGCGGGCTTCCACATAACGGCCGTCACCCAGCAGCATTCCCCCCCGTTTCAACAGACGCTCGACCCAGGGCGACAGAACAGTCGGCGTCGGCGGAATGTGGGTCAACCGTTCATGCCCGCTAACGGCGTCGCTGATGCCGTAGTAGGAGATGACGCCATGCACGGCCGTGTCCAGACCGCTCACATCTGCCGGGTCCAAAATGGGATGGTTGGGCGAATAGGCCGCCAGCAGCGCCAGATGCGCCCCGGCCGAACCGCCCATCAGGACGATGCGCTCCGGGTTGATGCCCAGGTCAACTGCGTTTGTTTTCATCCAGGCAATGGCCCGTTTGACATCGGCGACCATGGGGATGATGGTAGCTTTGGGGGCCAGGGTATAAGCGACATCGGCGATAACATGGCCCTGATTGGCCAGATAGTGAAACAACGGCCGTGTCGTTCCCTGAAAATCTTTGTCCATGTAGTGCCAGCCGCTGCCATGCAGGTAGATGATGCCGATGCCGGTGTGGGGGATGCCGGCTGGCGGCTGCCACACATCGGCCAGCAGCGGTTCACCTGTTTCCTGGTGGCAGCCAATGATCACATTTTCGGAGATGGTTGCCAGGGGGGAGGTTAACGGCCGTACCTCATACCGCTTTGAGCGCAGCCGCCATTGCAGGTGGGGGGGGATGCGCTGCTGCCAGTCGGCGCCAAAGACGAAAGCAAATTCATCATGGGGAGCGGTCACTTTTTTGATGTGCTGCGTGGCAAAGAAAACGCCGCTCAATCCGGCAGCCAGAGCCAACCAGTCACGCCGCCAGAAGGCCAGCAGGACCCCTTTCAGACCGATAAGCGCCAGAAATGGTGACAGCGGCCCGGCGAAACCTTTGGGGATGGCCAGGAGGGGGAGGAGACGGCCGTCGGGCAGCCGCACATTTGTCAAAAACGCCAACCAGGCCACCGCCACCGTCAAGAAACGCAGTACAAGTTTCATCTTTTTCCAGCTATTGGTTCTCGTGATTCGTGACCCGTAATCGGTTCACGAATTACGGGTCACGAATCACGGGTTACCCGTTCTACCCATCATTTTCTTCAATAATTTGATGGGTCACCTGTTCAATTTCGGCCAATGAAGCGCCCCGCGCCCGTTCGATTCGCTCCATGCGTTTTTGGAACTGATTCAGGGCAAAATCGGTGAAAATGGCCGGGTCTAACCCAAACGGGATCGGGTCATAACCGGCAAAAGTCTCCCCAATGGTGTCCAGCGCATAGGGCAGCAGTTCGTTCATTGTCTCTTCCACGGTAGCCCACAGGCCGTCATCGGTCGCCAGCAGCCGGGAAATGAGGAAAACGCCGTAGGCGATATGGCGGGACTCATCTTGTTTAAGCAGGGTGATGCCTCGTCGCATGCCCGGTAACAGCTTCTCCTGGTCCAATACGGTGAAGTAGCCGTGATACCCGGTTTCAGCCAACACCCCTTCCACCACCATGTTGTAGGTGACAGAAGCGCGAATGAGAGCCGCCGGAGATGGGTCATTTTGCAATGCCTGTAATGTTTGGGGGAGAGTGCGGTAAAAGATGTGGCGGTAACTTTCTGTGTGGAAACGGTCGAGGTCGGCCGGCGCGCCGTTTGGGTGTTGATGGGCAACCTCATCCAGAAACCGGTTGAAAAAGTCAGTGTGTTTGGCCTCTTCAAAAAGGAAGGTGGTGAGGTACATTTCTTCCTCGATACGGCCGTCGCGGGCCACTGTCATGATCAAAGGCAGCAAATCCAGCGTCACCGCCTCTTCCCCGGCCTGGAACATGGACGTGAGTCGCAGCAGTAAATCCTGTTCTTCTGGCTGCAGGGCCAACCATTCGCGGGCATCCTGGCTCAAATCAATATCAGACGGATTCCAAATACCCAATCGTTTGGCTTTTTCATACAAACGCATGGCCGGAAGCTGCCGGTTTAGACCGCGCTGTGTGGTGGCAAATTCAGGGTGGATCATAAACCCAAGTTTATCCTTTTTTCTGTTTTGTGGTAGAAAACAGGGTGGTGTGGCAGGCAATAGGTAGCGACTGTTTTCAGCAATCAGCACTGACAATCTGCCAGCCGATGATGCTGTTTGACAGTACAATTTAGTATCGGAGGTTGAAATGACAGAGGTAAAAGATAATGGGGCCGTGCAGGTACAAATAGACCAGAATAGGGGGTTAGAGCCGCTCCAACCTTCCGGGCATCTAGATCAGATGTTTCGGCAGACGCGAGCATACCACGCCCAGTTGAGCCAGATGGCTGACGTGAAAGCCAGCATGATGTTTACGCTGGCGTCGGTCATCGTCACCATTTCCATCCGTTACCTGGAAGACCCATTCTTGCGTTGGCCGGTATTGGTGCTCATTGCCGGTTCGCTGGTAACGATTATTTCGGCAGCTTATGCGGTAATGCCCAAGTTAAATCTGAATACTAAACCTGACCTGAAAAATCCTCACACCAATCTGCTCTTTTTTGGCACGTTTACCAATTTGGATTATAGCGAGTGGGTGGCCGAACTTGATCCCATCTTACACGACCCCAATCGGGCATATGAAGCGATGCTGCGGGATATTTATGAAATGGGGATTTATCTGGGGGTTAAAAAGTACCGGTTCATTCGCATTGCGTATATTTCTTTCCTGACCGGCCTGGTGTTAAGCCTGTTCACGTTTATTCTGGTGGAATTGATGAAACTCCAATAATTGGCCGAACGGATTTGCCGCTGCTCTGAGACGGGCATACAATGCGCCGGATTTGTCTGTACTTGAGAGTTCAGCATGGGCAATTGCCCATCACAACAATGGGAAAATAGTGGCTGGGGCCAGCCACCATTCTCATACCAGGTTCACGTCTTATGATTACCAGGAACAAACAGTTGAGACAATTTCTTTTATTAACATTTTTGGGTCTGACAGTGGCTTGTCAGGATGAACCCCGCCTGATCGAGGTTGATGTGCAGGCCACCGTAGATGCTGGTATTGCCGGGACGATGATTGCTCAGAGTGTGGTGAACACGGCCGTTGCCCTGACGGTAGCCGCGCCGGATGTGGTAGAAGCCACACCTACAGCCGACCTGCCTACTTCCACGCCGTTACCGGTGGTCATTTTGGAAACACCTACCCCTGTGGACACACCCACGCCGCCGCCCACCAACACGGCCGTGCCCACCGATACACCACTGCCGCCGCCAACGGATACACCGACGGCCGTAGCCACCGATACCCCCATCCCGCCGCCCACCAACACCCCGGGCGCGCCGCCGCCCACCAGGCCGCCGGCTACCGCCACCCTGCCCCCTAACCCCGTTTTTGGCGGCCAATTTCTGCCCAACGGCTCCTTTGAAGACGGCTGGTATAACATGTGGGGGTTGTCAGAATTACAACTGCCGAACGGCTGGGCCTTTGAATGGGATGAAGGCCCCACCGGCTATGGCTCCAATGCCTGGGATCAATGGTATCGCCCGGAAACGCGCGTGCTGCCATCTTCGCAACTGCCGGAACATGAACGTGGCCTTTTTATCAAGGACGGTAACTACACCATCAAAATTTTTAAGGGCAATGGCCCTATCAGTTTTCGCCTGTATCAGGATGTGAACCTGCCCGCCGGTACCTACAGATTAAACATCCGGGCTTATCCTGACCTGGTGATGGCCTACAATGGCAACTCCAAAGTTTTCGCCAACGATCCCTACGCCGGCGAAGTCCGCATTATTGGCCCCGGCGGGGGCACGGCCTGGCTGGCCCCCACCTTTGGCGCCTGGAATGACATCCCCTTCACCTTCACGCTCAATGATCCGGCGAGCGTGCGGCTGGGCATTGGCATCCGGGCGCGCTATGGGCTGATGAACAATGGTTGGTTTTTTGACGATTGGAAGTTGGAGCGCGTCGGGGGGTGATGAGGTGAGCAGGTGATGGGTTGATGGGGTGATGGGGTGATGGGGTGATACCTGATACCTCATCACCTCTGGTTGCGGCCACCTCTCAGCCCGAAGGGATGCTCTCCAGACCGTGCCACCTTGCCTGGCGTGGTTGGGAAACCGGCCAGAGTGGTAGTAGTTATAATCAGTAGATCAAAATGAGAGGAGTCGGCATCTGAGGATGCGAACTCCGCTTCGATCTACTGATAAGTAAGAAGGATTACGTATGAAATTAGGCATCATTGGCCTGCCGGGGGCGGGCAAAACGACAATTTTTAATGCGCTGACGAAAGGGAATGCTCCGGTGGGTCAGAGTATGGGCGGGCGGTTTGATGTGCTGACGGCCGTTGTAGATGTGCATGATGCGCGGGTAGACGTTCTCAGCCGCATGTTTAATCCCAAAAAGACTACTTATGCCCGCATCACCTATACCGATGTGGCCGGGCTGAAAAAGGGGGCTACCGAAGGCGGTGGCCTGCCCGGTGAACTGCTCAACCATCTGGCAGGGTTGGACGGTTTTGTGCATGTGGTGCGCGCTTTTGAGAGCGACCTGCATCCACACCCCGATGGCAGTGTAGATGCCACCCGCGATCTGGCGGCGCTGGATACAGAATTTATCCTCAATGATTTGGGCGCTGTGGAGCGGCGGCTGGAAAAGCTGGAAGGCGGCTTGCAGCGGGGGGCGTTTAAGAACAGGGCGGAAGCGGAGGCAGAACTGGAACTATTCCAGCAGATGAATGAGACACTGACGGCGGAACGGCCGTTGCGATCCCTCCCCCTCACCGACGAACAAATTAAATCCCTGCGTGGCTACGGCCTGCTGACGCTCAAACCCATCGTCCTCATCTTTAACATTGGCGATGACCAGGACGAAGTGACGCTGCCCTATGATTATCCCCAGACGGTTGTTACCAATTTGCGCGGTAAGCTAGAAATGGAACTGGCGCAACTGAGCGCCGCCGGGGATGAAGAGTCGTTGACCATGTTCATGGAAGAGTATGGCGTCACCGAACTCAGCCTGGACAAAATTATCCGCCTGAGTTATGACCTGATGGGGGTGCAATCTTTCTTTACGGTGGGGGAAGATGAGGTGCGGGCATGGACGATTGGGCGGGAGGCTACGGCCGTAGACGCCGCCGCTGCCATCCATACCGACCTGGCCAAAGGATTCATCCGCGCCGAAACCGTGCATTACGACGACCTGCTCGCCCTGGGTGGTATGCACCAAGTACGCGCCGCCGGCAAAATGCGTCAGGAAGGTAAAACCTACATCGTCCAGGACGGCGACATCATCAACATCAAGTTCAATTTGTAAATGGGGCGAGCCTCAGACCTGCCCTATTTACAAATCACGCATCACGCGAGCCACCATCTGGTTCAAGGTGTCCATGTTGTTTACCGTCAGGTCAGCGTCGGGGATGTAAACGTTGAACTCTTGCTCCACGTAAACGCCAAACTCGGCCAGGGAGAAGCTGTCCATCAATCCGTTGGTGATAATCCCTTCGTCGTCCTGCAAATCATAATGGGGGTCGCGGATCAGTTCGTGGGTAATAAACGTGCGTAATTTTTCGCGGATTGTCTTTTCGTCCATGGTTCCCTTCATCGTTCGTAGTAGGCGATTTGCCGCCGTTGACAGGCGATAAATCATCTACTACGAACAGTTGTGTTTACACAAAACAAGCAAATACTGTCTGCATCAGCCAGACAGTGACCAGCCCCAACAACAGTCCGGCGATAACCTGCGTCCAGGTATGGCGCTTGAGGTAAAGCCGCACATAACAAACGCCTACCAACAGTGGAAAAACCAACACCCAGGCCAACGTCCAACTATATACCAGACCGGTCAGCAAAAAGGTAGCCATGATGCCGGTGGCGTGAATGCTGATGAGGTAACGGATGTTGATCAGGCCCAATGCGGTCAGATTAATGGTGTTCAGCAAGGCCAGACAGCGCAGCAGTTCGGGGCCGTCCAGCCAGGTGATGACGAGGAAGGCGAGGAAGGCAGAGGCTACGGCCGTCACATACGGAATATGCCGCTC
The DNA here is from genome assembly GCA_035444285.1 of Chloroflexota bacterium. Taxonomy (GTDB): domain Bacteria; phylum Chloroflexota; class Anaerolineae; order Promineifilales; family Promineifilaceae; genus CAADGU01. Next base: position 3,745 of record DAOMOK010000026.1, on the reverse strand, counting down.
CCCCGTATTGCTCATGTGTAGTTCTGTAATCCGCCCGGTGCGCAGCAGATACAACACCACTAAAATGGGCGCCAGCGACACCAGCAGCCCATAAAACACGGCCCAGGCCAGCCCCGTCAGGTTGGGTTCTTCCGTCAGGGAAAAAGCCAGCCCTATGACCGCAAACATCACCGGCGGGCTGACAATGTTGGAGAACAACCGCGCCGCCTTCACGCGCCCGGTGTGATCGTCCTTGTGAAAGTCGCGGGGGGTGTGCATGAGCAGGTGAGCAGGTAAGCAGGTGAGCAGGTGAGCAGGTAAGTGGTGATGGCCTGTTCACCTGCTCACCCCTTCACCCCCTCACCTGCTCATCTGAATCAGGTTCCTTCTTGCCAGCTATTCAGGTATTGCACCTGGCGCGGCGTGAGGGTGTCTATGTTGATGCCCATGGCGTGCAACTTTATGCGGGCGATTTGTTGGTCCACTTCTTCGGGGATGGTGTAGACCTTGTTTTCCAGTGTGTCTTTGTTGTCAACCAGATATTTGGCGGCCAATGCCTGCCCCGCAAAGCTCATGTCCATGACAGAGGCGGGGTGGCCTTCGGCGGCAGCCAGGTTGATCAGGCGGCCTTCACCGAGCAGGTTCAGTTTACGGCCGTCCGTCAGTGTATATTGTTCCACAAACGGCCGTACCCGCTTGGGATCATCCACACTCAGTTCTCGCAGCGCCACCTTGTTCACTTCCACGTCAAAATGGCCGGAATTGGCCAACAGCGCCCCATCCTTCATCACCTCAAAATGGTGGCGGTCAAAGACGTTGATGTTGCCGGTGGCGCTGACGAAGATGTCGCCAACGGCTGCAGCCTGGGTCATGGGCATCACCTGGAAGCCATCCATCACCGCTTCCAGCGCCTTCAATGGGTCTACCTCGGTGACGATAACAATGCCGCCCAACCCACGCGCCCGCATGGCAATACCCCGGCTGCACCAGCCATACCCGGCTACCACCACGTTTTTGCCAGCAATCAGGTAGTTGGTGGCCCGTATAATGCCGTCCATGGTGGATTGGCCCGTGCCGTAGCGGTTATCAAACATATGCTTGGTCAGCGCGTCATTGACAGCGATCATAGGAAATTCCAGCGCGCCATCTTTGGCCATGGCTCGCAGGCGGATGATGCCGGTGGTGGTCTCTTCCGTGCCGCCGATGATGTGGCTCATCACGTCGCGGCGGTCTTTGTGGATGGTGCTGGTTACGTCCGAGCCGTCATCCATGATGATATGCGGCTTGTGGTCAATGATCGCCTGGATATGCCGGTGGTAGGTGGGATTGTCTTCGCCTTTGATGGCAAAAACGGGAATCTCAAAGTGGGAGACGAGCGAGGCAGCTACGTCATCCTGGGTGCTGAGCGGATTGCTGGCGCACAGGACGACATCGGCGCCACCCGCTTGCAGCGCCACCATCAGATTGGCGGTCTCGGTGGTGACGTGCATACAGCCACCCACACGCAGCCCGGCAAACGGCCGTGCCCCCTTGAACTCATCATAAATCCCTTTCAACACCGGCATTTCCTGGCTGGCCCACTCAATGCGGTGCCGCCCGCCAGGGGCCAGGTCTACATTTTTAATGTCGTATTCCATGTTAAAAATCTCCTGATAAAAGTAATTGGAGATTGGAGATTGGAGATTGGAGATCGGGTTAAATCTCTAATCTCTAAGCTCTAATCTCAGGAAAGTAAAATATCTAGCGCCCCCTCATCATCAAAATGCTGCCGGTAACGGGCCACAAATTGGGTGGGGGTGTAAAAATGGGCCTGTGTGCCCAGATTTTCTAAAACATAGGTGGCGGCCAATGCACCGACACGGCCGGCCACATTCCAGGACAACCCCAGTTCCATACTGCGCATCAGCCCGGCGCGGAAAGCGTCGCCGGCCCCGGTGGGGTCTACAATTTGGGCGGGGGGCACACTGGGAATGTGATACTCTGCGCCATCGGCCACCAGCCGCGCCCCATCTTTCGCTTTTGTCACCAACAGCGCTCCAATACGATCCATAATTTGCGTTTCCTTCAGCCCGGTCTTTTCCTGAATCAACTGGTACTCATATTCGTTAACGCAGAGCATGGCGCACCCTTCTAACCCATGTAAAAGCTGTTCACCATTGAAGCGGGCGGCTTGTTGACTGGGGTCGTAGATGAACGGGATGCCCAATTCGCGGCATTCATCGGCATATTTGCTCATGGCGTCGGGAGCGTTGGGCGAGATGATGGACAGGTCGGCGGTAGGAGCGTATTGTTTGAAGGAGAGGGTGGCGGCATGGGCCATCGCCCCGATAAAAAAGCTGGCGATCTGGTTTTGTTCCTGGTCGGTGTTGACGAAGAAGGAAGCGGTAAATACGTCTGGGATTTCGATGATGGCGGAGGCGTCTACGCCGTGCTGTTCCAGCCAGCCGCGATAGTCGCCAAAATCGTGCCCGGCGGTGGCCATGACCAACGGCCGTCCACCCAGCAGCCCCATGGTATAGGCAATGTTTGGCGCGGTGCCCCCCCGCTGCCGCTTGAGTGTGTCCACCAAAAAGCTCAGGCTGACGTTGTGTAACTGGTCGGCCAGCAGCGAGTCGGTAAACCGCCCTGGAAAATGCATCAGATAATCAAAAGCAATGGAACCGGTGATGACGATTTTCATTTTAATGGTCAATTGTCAATTGATAACTGTCAATTGACAATACTGTTTCTCCTCAGGGGTTTTGTATGGCTTCTTTGGTTTTCACGGCAGTGCCCGGTTTCAACACCGGCGTCAGCCCCAGACGGTCGCGCAGCATGGTAAAAAGAATGGTCAGGCCATCCTTGACCGTGATTTTTTTGCCTTCGGCATAGGTGCGGGGGTCATAATCTATATCCACTTCTTCAATCTTATAACCGGCCAGCAGGACTTTGTCGGTTAGTTCAAATTCCAGGTTAAAGCCGGTGAGTGTCAGATTTAGCGATTTCACAATATCGCCGCGTACCATTTTAGTGCCGGTGCCTACATCAGTTAAGTGGCTGCCAAATAATAAATTGGTAGCAAATGTCCAGACCCGCACGCCCAGGTAAGCGTGTTTGTATTCGTATTTCACATGCCCACCCAGGATGCGAGAACCATAAACGGCAGCCGCGCCTGTCTCCTCCACTTTGCGGCAGAATTTAGGATGCTCCGCTGGATCATACTCTTTGTCAGCATCCTGAATAATCATGTAGTCGCCGGTCATGTGGGCAATTCCGGTGCGAATAGACATGCCTTTGCCCATATTCCGTTGGTGAAAAATGACATGAATGTCAGGGTCATCTATCTTCTGCAAAATGTCACGGGTGCCATCGGTAGAAAAATTATCTACGACAATGATTTCTCGCTCCCACCCAGGGCCAAGATTGACAGCTTGCGTTTTTTGAATGACCTGTTGAATCGTGGCTGCTTCGTTGTAGCAGCAAATAATAACGGATAACTTCATTACACATAAAAGGTTGGCTCCAGCCAACCTTCTCCTAAAAAAGTTTGTAGTAAACGATTTATCGCCCTTAAAAAGTTTGTAGTAGGCGATTTATCGCCCTTCGTGGCAACGGCGATAAATCGCTTGCGACAATCGGACGAAAATCAGCAGGCGATTATAACACAGGCAATCTCAACTCCAAGCCGAAATTCTAAGCGCCCATTTTCGCTTTAGAATTGGAGGCAAATGCTCCTGGTTCTAACGGATTTTGTGTAAATGAGGAAATAATCAAGAAATCTGGTTAA